>NZ_JBHVWM010000004.1:0-218060 GCF_042882245.1 Leifsonia sp. NPDC058230
AGGGGTCGCAACACGCCGTCTCGCCCGTGCACGCGACGGCGTGTTGCGCCCCCTCGTTGGCAGCGGCGAGGCGGTGGACGGCGATCTCGGCGCCCGCCCGTCAGCGGGCGCCGGACGCGTGGTCAGCAAGCACCCTGGTGGGCCGTCGTAGGATATTCGGGTGAAAGTTCTTGCGGCGATGAGCGGAGGGGTCGACTCCGCGGTGGCGGCGGCCCGCGCGGTCGACGCCGGCCACGACGTGGTCGGTGTGCATCTGGCGCTCAGCCGGATGCCCGGCACGCTCCGTACCGGCAGTCGCGGCTGCTGCACGATCGAGGACTCGATGGATGCGCAGCGCGCCGCGAACATCATCGGGATCCCGTACTACGTGTGGGACTTCTCCGAGCGGTTCAAGCTCGACGTCGTCGACGACTTCATCGCGGAGTACAGCGCGGGGCGCACACCGAACCCGTGCATGCGCTGCAACGAGAAGATCAAGTTCGCCGCGCTGCTCGAAAAGGCGATCGACCTCGGCTTCGACGCCGTGTGCACGGGCCACTACGCGACGATCCTGACCGACGCCGACGGCAATCGCGAGCTCCACCGGGCGAGCGCCTGGGCCAAGGACCAGTCGTACGTGCTCGGCGTCCTCACGACGGAGCAGCTGTCGCACGCCATGTTCCCGCTGGGGGCGACGCCCTCGAAGGCGGAGGTCCGCGCCGAGGCCGCCGAGCGCGGCTTCAGCGTCGCGAACAAGCCGGACTCGCATGACATCTGCTTCATTCCCGACGGGGATACCCGGGGCTGGCTGGCCGAGCGGGTCGGAGCCGAGACCGGCGACATCCTCGACCGCCAGGGGAACAAACTCGGCAACCACGAGGGCGCGCACGCGTTCACCGTCGGCCAGCGCAAGGGTCTGAACATCGGCTACCCGTCCGACGACGGCAAGCCCCGCTTCGTGCTCGAAGTGCGTCCGAAGGACAACACGGTCGTGGTCGGCCCGAAGGAGGCGCTCGACATCGCCGAGATCGCCGGCTCCCGGTTCACCTGGGCGGGGCGTGCTCCCGAGAATGCCGGCGAACCGTTCGCCTGCGACGTGCAGATCCGCGCCCACTCCGATCCTGAGCCCGCCGTCGCGGTCGTGAAGCCGAATGCCGACGGGGTCGACGAGCTCGTCGTGACTCCGGATGCGCCCCTCAACGGCGTCGCGCCCGGCCAGACCGCGGTCGTCTACGTCGGCACGCGCGTGCTCGGACAGACCACGATCGACCGCACGGTCTCTGCCGTCCCCGTCGGCTAGCCCTGTCGATCAGCCCCGTCGGCCTGCTGCGTCGAGGAGGTGCCTTCGCCCTGTCGGGGGCGTTCCCTATGCTTGACGGGTGGCGAACGACACTGAAGACAAGCCGGAGGCGGCGCGCGCAGAAGCGCAGGAGCTGACCACCCGCATCCTCGAACTCCGCGATGCGTACTACGAACGCGACACCGTGCTGGTGAGCGACCTCGAGTACGACCGGATGATCCAGCGGCTCGAAGAGCTCGAGCGGTTGTTCCCCGAACTCCAGAGCCAGGACAGCCCGACCCAGACGGTCGGCGGTCGGGCGCAGACGACGCTGTTCGCCCCGGTCGAGCACGCCGAGCGGATGCTCAGCCTCGACAACGTGTTCTCGATCGAGGAGTTCGAGGCGTGGGCGGCCAAAGTCGAGCGCGATGCCGGTCGCAGAGTGGACTATCTCAACGAACTGAAGATCGACGGCCTCGCCATCAATCTGCGGTATGAGAACGGCATGCTCGTGTCGGCCGCGACGCGTGGCGACGGGGTCGTCGGTGAAGACGTGACGGAGAACATCCGCTACATCCCGGTGATCCCTCCCCGACTCTCCGGCACCGGGCATCCGCCGCTCGTCGAGGTCCGCGGAGAGGTGTTCTTCCCGGTCGCCGAGTTCGAGGCGCTGAACGCCGCCCAGCTCGAACTCGGCGAGAAGGTCTTCGCCAATGCGCGCAATGCGGCGAGCGGCTCGCTGCGACAGAAGGCGGAGGGCAAGAACGCGGCACAGCTCGCCCTCATGCGCGCACGCCTGAATCGGTTGCACATGCTGGTGCACGGGATCGGCGCCTGGGCGAACCCGCCGGTCGACAGCCAGTCGAAGACCTACGAACTGCTCCAGGAGTGGGGCCTGCCGACCTCGACCCATTACCGGGTGGTCGACTCGGCGAAGAAGGCCTCCGACTTCATCGAGTACTACGGTGCGCACCGCGACAGCGTCGAGCACGAGATCGACGGCATCGTCATCAAGGTGGATGAGCTGGCGCTGCACGACGAGCTCGGCGCGACCAGCCGTGCCCCGCGCTGGGCCATCGCCTACAAATACCCGCCCGAGCAGGTGAACACCAAGCTCCTCGACATCGTGGTGAGCATCGGCCGCACCGGCAGGGCCACCCCGTTCGCCGTGATGGAGAAGGTGCGGGTCGCGGGGTCGGAGGTGCGACAGGCGACGCTGCACAACCAGGATGTGGTCAAGGCGAAGGGCGTCCTCATCGGCGACACCGTCGTGTTGCGCAAGGCGGGCGACGTGATCCCCGAGGTTCTCGGGCCGGTCGTCGAGCTGCGCGACGGCACCGAGCGCGAGTTCGTGATGCCGGAGAACTGCCCGGTGTGCGGCACCCGACTCGCGCCCGCGAAGGAGGGCGATGTCGATCTGCGCTGCCCGAACAGCGAATTCTGTGCAGCCCAGGTCGGCGGGCGAGTGGAGCACATCGGCTCGCGCGGTGCCCTCGACATCGAGGCGCTCGGGGAGGTGGCGGCCGCGGCGCTGACGCAGCCACTGCATCCGTCGACCCCGCCGCTGCCCACCGAGGCGGGACTGTTCGGTCTGACGATGGCGGACATCTTCCCGGTCCAGGTCGTCGTGCGCGACAACGAGACGGGCCTGCCGAAGCTCACCGACACGGGCGCCGAGAAGACCGACACGCCGTTCCGTCGCCGTCGGCAGAAGAAGGACGGTCCGTACGATCCTGCGGCCGACGAGTTCTCGGGCGATGCGGACTTCGTCCCCTCCAAGAACGCCGTCGAGCTGCTCGCCAACCTCGCCGCAGCGCGCACGAAGCCGCTGTGGCGCATCCTGGTCTCCCTGAGTATCCGGCACGTCGGTCCGGTCGCGGCCCGGGCATTGGCGAACCATTTCGGGTCGCTCGACGCCATCCGCTCCGCGTCGCGCGAAGAACTCGCGGCCGTGGACGGGGTCGGCGGCATCATCGCGGACGCCGTGCTGGCGTGGTTCGACGTCGACTGGCACCGCGAGATCGTGGAGCGCTGGGCGCGCGACGGTGTGCTGTTCGCGACGCCGGGACATCCGGGGCCGGGCGCGGCCGACGAGGTCGGGGGAGTGCTCGCCGGACTCACGATCGTCGCCACCGGGTCTCTGGAGGGATTCAGCCGGGAGGGTGCTCAGGAGGCGATCATCGCCGCCGGTGGAAAGGCCGCGTCGAGCGTGTCGAAGAACACCGACTTCGTGGCGGCTGGACCAGGCGCCGGGTCGAAGCTCGGCAAGGCGGAGGAGCTGGGGATCCCGATCGTCGATGCCGACGGGTTCCGCCGTCTGCTCGAAGGGGGTCCCGGCGCGCTCTGACGCTTGCCACACGCCGGACTCTGCGGTGCTCAGAACAGACTGTCTACTCCACAACAGGGGGTAGAACGAGCGGATATTGCACGCATTGGTACCGATAGCATCGGAGGGTGCGCTCGCCCGGGGCGCACTGCAAGGGCTTAGCTCGTCGCTCTCGGAGGGACCCGGACGGAGTGCTGGTCGGCTTTGCAGCTATCGTAACCATGACCTCGGTCGCCGCTGGGCTGACCGGGGTTTCAGTGGTGCCCGCCGACATTCCACCAGCCCCCCTCTATTCCGCGGTCAGTCAGGTCTCGACCGTCAGAGACGTCTCCGCCGGCAGCGCGGAATCCCTCGCAGCCTCGGGTTCGATTCTCGGCTCTCTCAGTCGCTTGAGCGCGGCCGACCTTCCCGCCTTCGTCGACGCCCATCGCTCCGACCTCGACCGGATGCTGGCCAACCCGCCGAAGGCCGGCGACGTGAGCGGCGTCTGGCGGCTTCTCGACCCGGTGAAGCAGGCGGCCCTGCTCCAAGCGGCGCCGCACGTGATCGGCAATCTCGAGGGCGTGCCCTACTCGGTGCGAGGTCGGGCGAACCTGATCGACCTGTCGCGCACGATCGCTGACACCGATCGCCGACTGGAGACCGGCACCGGACGGGCGGCGCGCATCGAGCTGAGGCAGAAGCTCACCGCGCTCGAGAATGTGCAGACGGCGCTGAAGAAGAAGGACGGTGTGAAGCGCACACTCGTCTCGCTCGACACCTCCATCGATGCCAAGGCTTCGATCGTCATCGGCGATCTCTCGACCGCGGAGTACGTCAGCGTGCTGGTGCCGGGTATGTACATGTCCGTGGGCGAGCAGATCGTCGATTGGGCGAAGACGGCTCAGAACCTCTACGACCAGCAGACCTCGATGCTGCGTCGGGTGCTCGGCCCGCGTGGTGGCCAGGGGACCCCCGGGGTGGCGACGGTCGCGTGGATCGGCTACCAGACGCCGGTGCTGATGAACATCGGCGGCATGAAGCTAGCGAACGAGGGAGCCGACAGCCTGGAGCGCACGCTCGAGGGGATCCAGTCGCTGCGACAGGCCGATCCGCCGTACCTGAGCGTGTTCGCGCATTCGTACGGGTCGACGGCCGCTCTGCTCGCACTCGAACGCCACACGGTCACCGTCGACGCCCTCGCCCTCATGGGATCCCCGGGCAGCGATGCCCAATCGGTGGCCGCCCTGAGCGTGCGCGACGGCAACGTGTTCGTCGCCCAGGCGACCCTCGATCCGGTCGCCCACAGTGCGTTCTTCGGCAGCGACCCCGGATCGCCGTCGTACGGTGCGCAGCGGATGGGTGTGACGGGTGGAACGGATCCGCTGACCGGGGCGAAGCTTGAAGGGTCATCCGGTCACAACGAGTACTTCACGGCCGGCACGGAGTGCATGCGCAACCTGGCGATGATCGGCATCGATCTCGGCGGCCTGGTGATGTCCGGATCCGCCGATTCCGACGACCCGCCCATGCAGACCGCCTCCGGGCGGTAGCGGCGGATAATGGGTGTCGATGACCGCGGACGACGACACGCCGGCCCCTGACGGGGAGCAGAAGCGTGCCGCCTCGCGTCGGGCGTTCCTGAAGAGCGCGGGCCTCGTGGCTGCTGGTGCGGCGGTCGGTGGTGTCGCCGGGGGCGTGGTCGGAGCGAGCATCGCCGGGCAGCCCGTCGAGCACGAGACCGGCGAGGAGTATCCACCGCTGCCCCCGCGATCGGCGCCCGGGTTCGATCACCTGGTCGTCCTGATGTTCGAGAACCGCTCGTTCGACAATCTCCTCGGTTACCTCTACGACGAGAACAGCCTGCCGGCAGGCACGCGATTCGACGGTCTGGCATTCGGCGACTACAGCAATCCGGATCCTGCCGGCGGGGAGATCCGAGTGCATCCCTATCAGGGCACCACCGACTTCGTCATGCGCCAGCCGTCGCCCGATCCCGGCGAGGTCTACCCGCACGTGAACACCCAGCTCTTCGGCGTGATCGACCCGGCCGGAAATGCGCTCGCTCGGGTGCGCGACATGCAGCCGCCCTTCAACGCCCCGCCGGAGGGGACCACGCCGACGATGAAGGGCTTCGTGCGCGACTACATCGGCGAGCTGACCAAGGACGGTCTCGGCAGCGCGCCCGGGCGGGACGAGTATCGCAGGATCATGGGCTCGTTCACTCCCGACATGCTCCCCGTCTTCTCGACGCTCGCGAGGCAGTTCGCGGTCTACGACGATTGGCATTGCGCTGTGCCGTCGCAGACGCTCTGCAACCGGTCCTTCTTCAACGCCTCCACGTCGCACGGCTACGTCGCGAACGCCGGTGTGGAGGGACTGCGCAAATGGTTCGACCCGAAGAACGCCTCCCCGACCATCTTCAACCGCCTGGAGGAGGCCGGATTGAGCTGGCGGGTCTACTTCGACGACCGACAGCTGATCTCGCTCACGGGGTTCATCCACGCGCCCGTGCTCGAGAAGTACTGGCACACGAACTTCCGCACGATGGCGCAGTTCTACGAAGACGTCGAGGAGGGGAGGCTCCCCGACTACGCCTTCGTCGAGCCCAGACTCCTGTACGACCACAATGACATGCATCCGCCGGGAGGCCGGATGACAGAGGAGGACGTCTCCGGTCAGATCATCGTCGGAGGAGCCATCTCCGACGTCCGTGCAGGCGACCTGCTGTTGCACCAGATCTATTCGGCGATCCGCGGATCCCGCACCGCAGGCGGCTCGAACGCGATGAACACGATGCTCCTGGTGACGTTCGACGAGCACGGCGGAACGTACGACCACGTGAAGCCGGGGGCCGCCGTCCCGCCCGACGACCGTGGTCCGGGGGAGATGGGCTTCGCCTTCGACCGGCTCGGGCTGAGGGTGCCCACCATCGCGATCTCCGCGTACACCGCGCGTGGAACGATCATCAACGAGGAGATGCATCACGCGGCCGTCATCAGCACCCTGACCACGAAGTACGGACTGAAGCACCTGACCGAGCGGGACCGGGATGTGCGCACGATCGACAACGCCGTCAACCGTTCCACGCCCCGCCAGCCGGGCACCTGGCCCGACACCCATCCGCAGTATCTGCCCGCGAATCCGGAGGGGCAGGCGCCTCAACCCGGGGAGGAGGACCGGCCCCTCAGCCCGCCGGGGATCGGGCTCATGGGGATGCTCGCCGCGCGTTACGGCGCACCGGGTGAGCCGGTTCCCCGCACCTACAAGGAGGCGTACGACCTGGTGCAGCGCACCGGGGTCGGGCTCTTCGGTTCGACTGAATAGAATTGGATCATCCACCATCCGAGCCACGACGGAGACGCATGTCCGAAATCAGCGCAGAGCAGGTCGCGCACCTGGCGAACCTGGCCAGAATCGACCTGAGCCAGGAAGAGATCGAGAGCCTGACGAGCGATCTCGGCCAGATCGTCGAGGCGGTGGCCAAGGTCACCGAGGTCGCCGGGCCGGATGTGCCGGCCACCAGCCACCCGCTGCCGCTCACCAACATCTTCCGCGACGACGTCGTGAGGCCGTCGCTCACGGTGGAGCAGGCGCTCGCCGCCGCTCCCGACCGCCTCGGCGACAAGTTCAAGGTGCCCCCGATCCTGGATGAAGAGTAGCCAGGTTGACCAAGAGTAGAGAGACCTCGTCGTGACTGACCTGACCAGACTTCCGGCCGCCACCCTGGCTGACCTCCTCGCTTCGGGCGAGGTCTCCTCGGTCGACGCCACCCGTGCCCACCTCGACCGCATCGAGGCGGTTGATGCCGACGTCCACGCCTTCCTGCACGTCGCCGCCGAGAAGGCGCTCGCCACCGCAGCCGCCATCGACGCCCGCCGCGCCGCGGGGGAGAAGCTCGGTCCGCTCGCTGGTGTGCCCGTGGCCATCAAAGACGTGCTCGCCACGAGCGACATGCCTTCGACCTCCGGATCGAAGATCCTCGAGGGCTACATTCCGCCGTACGACGCGACCGTCGTGCGGCGCCTGCGCGAAGCGGATCTCGTACCGCTCGGCAAGACCAACATGGACGAGTTCGCGATGGGATCGTCGACCGAGCACTCGGCGTACGGTCCGACGCGCAACCCGTGGGATCTCGAGCGCATCCCCGGTGGTTCGGGCGGTGGATCGGCCGCGGCCGTCTCCGCCTTCGAAGCGCCGCTCGCGCTCGGCAGCGACACCGGCGGCTCGATCCGCCAGCCCGCGGCCGTCACCGGCTCGGTCGGTGTGAAGCCGACCTACGGCGGCGTGAGCCGGTACGGCGCGATCGCGCTCGCCAGCTCCCTCGACCAGGTCGGACCGGTGTCGCGCACCGTTCTCGACGCCGCCATGCTGCACGACGTGATCGGTGGGCACGACCCGTTCGACTCGACCTCGCTGCCCGACACCTGGCCGTCGATGACCGACGCAGCGCGGGCCGGACTCGTCGACGGATCGCTCAAGGGCGTCCGGGTCGGCGTGATCAAGGAGCTCTCGGGCGAAGGCTTCCAGGCCGGGGTGCAGCAGCGCTTCGACGAGTCGCTCGCCCTGCTCGAGCAGGCGGGTGCGGACATCATCGAGGTCAGCGCGCCCAGCTTCGAGTACGCGGTTGCGGCGTACTACCTGATCCTTCCGGCCGAGGCGTCGAGCAACCTGGCGCGCTTCGACTCGGTTCGCTACGGACTCCGGGTCGACCCGAAGGATGGGCCGGTCACCGCTGAGCGCGTCCTGGCGGCCACCCGGGACGCCGGTTTCGGACCCGAGGTGAAGCGCCGCATCATCCTCGGCACGTACGCGCTGAGTGCCGGATACTACGACGCGTACTACGGCAGTGCGCAGAAGGTGCGCACGCTCATCCAGCGCGACTTCGCCGCCGCCTTCGAGAAGGTGGATGTGCTGGTCAGCCCGAGCGCGCCCACCACCGCTTTCAAGTTCGGCGAGAAGCTCGCCGACCCGATGGCGATGTACCTGAACGACGTCACCACGATCCCGGCCAACCTCGCGGGCGTTCCGGGAATGGGCCTGCCGATCGGGCTCGCTCCGGAGGACGGCCTGCCGGTCGGCCTGCAGTTGATGGCACCGGCACGCGCCGATGCCCGCCTGTACACGATCGGCGCAGCGCTCGAGCAGCTCCTGGAGCAGAAGTGGGGCCACACCCTGCTCAGCCAGGCGCCCGATCTGAGCGCCACAGAGATGTTCGCGAGCGAAGAGGGAGCCGTCTGATGGCTGAAGCGGAACTGATGGACTTCGACAAAGCGCTCGAGCTCTTCGAGCCGGTGCTCGGCTTCGAGGTGCACGTCGAGCTGAACACCAAGACGAAGATGTTCTGCGGGTGCGCCAACGAGTTCGGCTCCGGCGCCAACACGAACACCTGCCCGACCTGCCTGGGGCTGCCGGGTGGGATGCCGCAGGTCAACAAGAAGGCGATCGAGTCGAGCATCCGTCTCGGTCTCGCGCTCGACTGCGAGATCGCCGAGACCAGCCGGTTCGCGCGCAAGAACTACTTCTACCCCGACACGTCGAAGAACTTCCAGACCTCCCAGTACGACGAGCCGATCGCGTTCGACGGCACGGTCACCATCGAGCTCGAGAACGGCCGACAGGTCACCATCGAGATCGAGCGCGCGCACATGGAGGAGGATGCGGGCAAGCTGACGCACGTCGGTGGCGCGACCGGGCGCATCCAGGGAGCCGACTACTCGCTCGTCGACTACAACCGCGGCGGCGTCCCGCTGGTCGAGATCGTCACCAAGCTGATCGACGGCGCCGAGGCGGATGCTCCCCAGATCGGCAGCATGTACGTGCGGACCATCCGCGACATCGTCAAAGGTCTCGGCGTCTCGAACGCCCGCATGGAGGAGGGAAACGTGCGCTGCGACGCGAACGTATCGCTCCGCCCGCGCGGCTCCGGCACGCTCGGCACGCGCACGGAGACCAAGAACGTCAACTCCCTGCGATCGGTCGAACGTGCCGTGCGCTACGAGATCCAGCGCCAGGCGGCGATCCTCGCTGCCGGCGGCGTGATCATCCAGGAGACGCGGCACTGGCACGAGGACACCGGCACGACCAGCGCCGGGCGTCCGAAGAGCGACGCCGACGACTACCGCTACTTCCCCGAACCCGACCTCCTTCCCGTCGCGCCCTCGCGCGAGTGGGTCGAGGAGCTGCGCGGCACCCTGCCCGAGCAGCCCGCTGCCCGGCGCAAGCGGTTGACGGCGGAGTGGGGCTTCACCGCCCTCGAGTTCCAGGACGTGGCGAACGCAGATCTGCTCGACGAGCTGGAGGCCACCGTCGCCGCCGGCGCGACTCCGGCGGCCGCACGCAAGTGGTGGACCGGTGAGATCGCACGCCTGGCGAACGCCCAGGGCGTGGCCGCGAGCACCCTCGTCTCGCCTGCCCACGTCGCCGAGCTCGCTGGGCTGGTGGAGGCGGGAACGTTGACCGACCGCCTCGCCCGTCAGGTGCTCGAGGGCGTCGTCGCCGGCGAGGGCGCCCCGCAGCAGGTCGTCGATGCCCGCGGTCTCGCGGTGGTCTCGGACGACGGTGCCCTCATCGCGGCGATCGACGAGGCACTGGCGGCTCAGCCCGACGTGCTCGCGAAGATCCGAGACGGCAAGGTCCAGGCCGCGGGCGCGGTCATCGGAGCCGTCATGAAAGCGATGAAGGGACAGGCGGACGCCGCCCGTGTGCGCGAACTGGTGCTCGAGCGCGCCGGCAGCGCCGAGTAGGGCGCGCATCCGGTGGAGCAGCGCACGAGCGGGCGCGTCGACGTGTCCGACCGGGACGCCGGGGCGTCCTCGCCTTCCTTCGTGATCGAGATCGTCGGGCCGGATGCGGTCCCCGCGATCGCCGCGCAGCTGGCGCCGGTGCTCATCGACACGATCGAGGGCGGCGCGGGCGTCGGCTGGGTCGAGCCGCCCTCGACGGACGAGGCCGTCGCGTGGTGGATCCGCCTGCTGAACGACCCGGCGGCCGTCACCTGGATCGCCCGCGACGGCGAGCGCATTCTCGGGACGATCACCCTCGTCCGTGCTGCGTACAGCAATGGACGTCATCGCGCCGACGTCATCAAACTGATGGTGCACCGGGCTGGCCGCGGCCGCGGCATTGCCCCTGCCCTCATGGGTGCGCTCGAGCGGTTCGCCGCCTCCGTCGGTGTGACGCTGCTCGTGCTCGACACCCACACCGGAAGTCTTGCCGAGAGCCTCTACCGGCGGTGGGGTTGGCAGACCGCGGGGGAGATCCCCGGCTTCGCCGTGAACACGGACGGCACGCTCGGAAGCACGACGGTGATGTACAAGCAGCTCGCTGGAGTTTCGCAGGAGCATGCGACAGATTAGGGACATGGGCGTTTTCACTCTCGGCGGGCTGACCACCGTTCCCGCATCCACAGACACCGCGCTGCTCGCACCGACGACGACCGGACTGCTCACGAGCGCCGGTCTTCTCGACGAGGTGGGAGTCGTCGAGATCGATCCGGCCGTCTCCGACACGGCTGCGACGCGCGAACAGTTCGGGCTCGATGCGGCCACGCTGGCCAATTGCGTCGTGGTCGCCGGCAAGCGGGAGGGCGTCGAGAGGATCGCTGCCTGCGTGGTGCTGTCGACGACCCGTGCCGACGTCAACAACGCGGTGAAACGCCTGCTCGACGTGCGCAAGGCGTCCTTCCTCTCGATGGATCGCGCCGTCGAACTGACGGGGATGGAGTACGGCGGCATCACGCCGATCGGGCTTCCGGCCGACTGGCCGATCTACGTCGACGGCCGCGTCGCCGAGACCGCTGTGGTGATCGTCGGCTCGGGGGTGCGCCGATCGAAGATCCTGTTGCCGGGCAGACTTCTCGGCGAACTGCCCAACGCACAGGTCGTCGACGGTCTCGGCCTCGAGGTGACCTCCGGATGACCGGCGTGCTCGGCCCGATGCGGTCGAGACTCATCGAGACACTCGCGGGGCGATCCGACGAGGTCCCGGCGTGGGTTCTGGGGCTCGGTGACGGAACGGATGCGGGGTTCTTCGGGCCGGAGAGCGCATCCTGGGTCGTGCACGGGGGGATGCCCACGCTGGTGGCGGGCGTGCGGGCTCTTCTCCTCCAGGCGTTGCATCCGGGTGCCCTCGCCGGTGTCAAGGAGTTCTCCCGCTACCGGGAGGATCCGCTCGGCAGGCTCGCGGGAACGATCCGCTGGATCCACACGGTGACCTACGGCGACACTGCACAGGCGATCGCCGGCTCGCGGATGGTGCAGTCCATGCACGAGCGGGTCACCGGCACGTACACCGACGCCCGGGGCACGACACGGCCGTACGCCGCGAACGATCCGGATCTCGCGCTCTGGGTGCACCTCGCGTTCACCGACGCGTTTCTCACCGCGCACGAGCGCTGGGGGAGTCCCATTCCCGGCGGCGCAGACGGCTACGTCGCAGAGTGGGCGACCGCGGGCGAATTGATGGGCATCCCCGACCCGCCGCGCACGGCGACCGAGTTGCGCGCACAGATCTCGGCGTTCACGGAGGCGGGGGAGCTGAGGGGCGGTGACGACGTGGACGAGATCGTGAGCTTCATCCGGCGACCTCCGTTGCGGCGGATGCTCCGGCCCTCCTACAAGGTGCTGTTCCGTGCCGCCGTCTCGACCCTCGAACCGCGCCATCGCGCGATGCTCGGATTCGAGAGCACACGCCTCGAGCGCGCGCTGCCGGTCGCCCGGGCGACCGCGGTCGTCCTGAACGGCGCCGGAGTGCTCCTCGGTCCCACCACGCAGGCCGAGCTGTCCGCGCGCCGTCGCATCGCACGGCTGCACGAGGAGCGCCCGACCGGCTGACCCGTTTCGCGACGATCGGCGTTACCCTGAACGTGCGCCCGCTCATCGGTGAGCGGACCTCAGGTTTGGGGTTCTCATGACGGAGACCGTTCCCTCGAAGCCGGAAGGCGTCGAATCCAAAGGATTGAAGGACGGCGCCCTCGGGCTCGTCTCCAGCGTCGTCGTCGGCGTCGCATCCACCGCGCCGGCGTACAGCCTGGCGGCGAGTCTTGGCTTCATCGTCGTCGGCGGAACGCTCGCGGCCGGGGTGAAGGCACCGGGAATCGTGCTGCTCGCGTTCATCCCGATGTACCTCATCGCCGTCGCATACCAGGAGCTCAACAAGGCCGAGCCCGATTGCGGCACGACCTTCACCTGGGCGACCCGCGCGTTCGGACCGATCACGGGCTGGATGGGCGGCTGGGGCATCATCGTCGCGGATGTGATCGTGATGGCGAACCTCGCCCAGATCGCCGGCGTCTACTCGTTCACCTTCGTCGGGAGTTTCGGGCTGCCGGAGGTCGCCGACCTCGCGAACAACACCACGGCGACGACCATCGTCGGCGTCCTGTGGATCGCGATCATGACCTGGATCTGTTATCGCGGTATCGAGATCTCGGCCCGCCTGCAGTACGTCCTCCTGTCGTTCGAGGTCATCATCCTGATCTTCTTCGCGGTGTTCGCCCTCGTGAAGGTCTACTCGGGCACGGCCGAGCCGTACTCGCTCATCCCGCAGTGGGATTGGTTCAACCCGTTCACCCTGGACTTCGCCCAGACGATCGCCCCGGCCATGCTGACCGCCATCTTCATCTATTGGGGGTGGGATACGGCCGTCTCCATCAACGAGGAGACCAAGGATCCGGGGAGGACCCCCGGCCGGGCCGCGATCATCAGCACCCTGCTGCTGCTCGGAACCTATGCGATCGTCACCGTGGCCACGGTCGCGTTCGCCGGTGTCGGCGAGGAGGGGATCGGGTTGGCGAATCCCGACAACTCGGGAGACGTGTTCTCTGCGATCGGGCCGACGTTGTTCGGCGGCGGGGTGGTGGGAAGCATCCTGATGGCGTTGCTCGGCTTCTCCATCCTGACCTCGGCATCCGCCTCCACGCAGACGACGATCCTCCCGACCGCGCGCACAGCGCTGTCGATGGCGGCCTACCGGGCGCTTCCGGCGCGCTTCGCCCGCATCCACCCGCGCTTCCTGACTCCGACGTGGGCCACCATGGGCATGGGGATCGTCTCGGTGGCCTTCTTCCTGATCTTCAGTTTCATCAGCCCGGTCCTGCTGGAGGCCCTGGTCGGGTCGATCGGCCTGATGATCGCGTTCTACTACGGTCTCACCGGGTTCGCCTGTGTCTGGTTCTACCGCAAGACGCTCTTCCGGTCGTTCCGCAACGTCATCATGCGCGGACTGTTCCCGCTGGCGGGTGGCCTCATCCTCGCCGCGATCTTCGTCTACGGGCTGATCAGCTTCGCTGCGCCGGACTGGCTGGTCGACGAGAACGGCGACAACGTGACGATCCTCGGAATCGGCGCCGAGGCCGTGGTCGGGGTGGGCGGCCTGGTGATCGGGGGCGTGCTCATGGCGATCTGGTGGTGGCGCAAGCCGGACTACTTCCAGGGCAAGACGCTGCCGCGGCGATCGGACGACCTGGTGCTCACTCCCGCCAGGGTCGCTGCGAGGTTCGGCCTGCCCGACTCCGGCGACATGCCCATCGTGATCTCGCCGGACCTGTCGAACCTCCCGCCGGGTCACACCGCGATCAATGCTGAGACACTGGAACCGGTCGAGGAACCCTCCGACCTCCCGCCCGAAGACCTGAACCTGCCCAGGAAGGACGATCAGTGACCGAACGCCAGAGCCTCATCGAGTGGCAGGATCCCGCACCGGGAGTGCAGATCATGCCCACGATGAACGGTCTCGACTACCTGCAGGCGATGATCGACGGCGCTCTTCCGCCTCCGCCGATCGCGAGCCACATGAAGATGACCCTGACCGAGGTGGGCCCCGGCACAGCGACGTTCGTCTGCGAACCCGACGAATCGCACTACAACCCGATCGGCACCGTGCACGGAGGACTCGTCTGCACGCTGCTCGATTCGGCCCTCGGATGCGCGGTGCAGACCACGCTCGCGAAGGGCCAGGGCTACACGTCCATCCAGATCACGGTGAACTACCTCCGCCCGGTGTTCGCCGGCGCCGGGCCGCTGACCTGCGTGGCGACCGTGACGAAACCCGGCAACCGGGTCGCGTTCGCCGACGGAGTCGTCACGGATGCGTCGGGAAAGGCCGTCGCGACAGCTACCGGATCGCTCCTGGTCTTCTCGATCGCCTGATGGTCGACCGGGGGCCTGTGCGCGGAGGCGCCCAGGCGCTCAGGACTGCGCGGCGAGGAGCTGGTCGCGCACCTTGCGGCGGATGACCTTGCCGACGATCGAGCGCGGGAGCTCCTCGACGGGGTAGACACGCTTGGGCACCTTGTACGCGGTCAGGGTGTCGCGGGCGAAGGCGCGGATGGCGGCTTCGTCGAAGGATGCGCCGGGCGCCATGACCACGGCGGCCACCACATCCTCGCCGCCGCGGCCCTGAGGCAGACCGACCACGGCGACGTCGGCGACGCCCTCGAAAGCACGGATCGCATCCTCGACCTCGGTCGGCGACACGTTGAAGCCGCCCGTGATGATGAGCTCCTTGATGCGGTCGACGACGCGCACGAAGCCGTCGTCGTCCATCGTGACGATGTCGCCGGTGCGGAACCAGCCGTCGCCCGTGAACACCTTCTCGGTCTCGTCGGCTTTGCGCCAGTATCCGGAGAACACCTGCGGGCCGCGGGCGAGCAGCTCCCCCTCCTCGCCGAACGCGCGATCGTCGTCGGGGCTCTCGGGATCGACGACGCGCAACTCGGTGCTCGGGATCGGCAGGCCGACCGTGCCGTCCTTGCGCGTGTTCCCGACCGGGTTGGCCATCAGCACGGGCGAGGTCTCGGAGAGCCCGTATCCCTCGACCAGGTAGCCGCCCGTCTTGCTCTCCCACAGCTTCACGATGCTCTCGGGCAGGCTCATCGCGCCGGAGATCGCGATCTGGATGCCCGACAGCGAGATCTTCCGCTTCTGCGCAGCGGTCACCAGTCGCTCGTAGATCGGGGGAACGGCGGGCAGGAAGGTCGGAGGTCGCTTCTTGACCACATCCAGTACCAGGTCCGGGTCGAATTTCGGGAACAGGACCAGACGGGCGCCCATGCTCATCGCGAAGGTCAGGCACAGCGTCAGGCCGTACGCGTGGAAGAGCGGGAGCACGGCGTAGACCACCGAGGTGCCGCGTTCGATCGCCGGAACCCAGGCGCGGGCCTGCGCGGCGTTCACGGTGAGGTTGAGGTGACTCAGCATCGCGCCCTTGGGCACGCCTGTCGTACCGCTCGTGTACTGGATGAGCGCGAGATCGTCGCGCTCGGGTCGCGGGTACGAGGTCTTCAGCCGCTTCGATGCGAGCAGGGACTCCCAGGTGATGGTGCCCGAGACCTTCGTCGTGAGCTGGTTGCGCGCGGCACGCGCCGCCGGCACCGGCAGGCGGAGGGCGGCCCGTTTCGAGGCGGGCATCGCGCGCGTGAGGTCGACCGAGATCACCGTCGTCACGCCGAGATCCTCCGGGAGGTCCTGAACGGTCTTGGCGCACTTGTCCCAGACGATCGCTACCTGCGCCCCGTGATCCTCGAACTGATGGCGGAGCTCGCGCGGCGTGTAGAGCGGGTTGTGCTCGATCACGACGGCGCCGAGACGGAGGGCGGCATAGAAGGCGACCACGTGCTGCGGGCAGTTCGGCAGCACGAGCGCAACGCGGTCTCCCTTGCGCACGCCGCGTCTGCGCAACCCCTCGGCCGCGCGGGCGATCTGGTCTCCGAGTTCGGCGTAGGTCGTCGTCGCCCCGAAGAACTCCAGCGCGACATGCTTTCCGTAGGTGGCGACCGACTCGTCGATCAGGTGCGAGAGGGATCCGGCCGGCAGCTCGATCTCGGCGGGCACCCCTTCGGCGTAGCTCGACAGCCAGGGGCGTTCAGAGTAGATGCTCACTCGCGAAAGCCTACGCGGAGCCGACCGGCGACCGCACGGCATCCTCGATCGGGGTGTCGCCCGAGATGGCCTCCCACTGCCGGCCGATCGTGCCGGGTTCGGCGATGCAGGCCGAGATGAGTGCGGCGACGTCCTCGCGCGGGATCCGGCCGGCCGGCACGCTGTCGCCGAGCGTGATGCGACCCGATCCCTCGTCGAACGTGAGGCCGCCCGGGCGCAGGATCGTCCACTCCAGTCCGGATTGGCGGAGCACCGCATCCGCGTCGCGCTTCGCTTCGACGTAGGCGCGCCAGACGGGTTCGGTGTCTTCGGGGAGCGGGTTGTCGACGCCCCACGCCGACACCTGCACGAAGCGTCGGATGCCGGCGATCACAGCTGCCTGCATCGACTTCACCGAACCCGCATAGTCGACGGTCCGCTTGCGCTCGATGGTCGAGCCCGCTCCGGCCCCGGCCGTGAAGACGACGGCGTCGCACCCCTCGAACGCTGCGGCGAGCTCCTCGGCGGATGCCCGCTCGATGTCGACCACGTGGCCCTCTCCGCCCAGCCGGTAGACGTCTTCCGCGTGGTCTTCATTGCGGACGATTCCGACGAAGTCGTCGCCCCGGTCGTACAGCACGCGCATCAGCTGCTGCGCGACTTTTCCGTGGGCACCGACGATAGCTACACGAGTCATGCTTCCATCATGGCCCCGCATGGCAGCGATGCGCTCACGGCGAACAATTCCGGAAGAATCGGCCGGTCTTTGTTAGCGTCATCACCATGATCGCGTTTCTCGAACTGCTGGGTCGCCTCTTCGCGTCCTCGTTCGAGACCGTCTGGAGCTCGTCGAGCCCGGCCGCGGTGATCGCCCTCGCGGGAATGGTCGGCGCCATCGGTCTCGTCACGATCGTGGCGGCCGCGCGGCTCGGCGGCATCGTCGCTCTGGCGGCGTCGCTCGGCGTCGTCGCGAGACTCGAGCGCGCGGTCGAACCCGCGGATCGCGGGCTTCTGCTGAGCCAGTCCGATCCCGACGCCGACGGACACCCGCGGCCCCGGGCGCCGGGCGTACCCCTGCCGATCGCGTAGCAGGGCTCTCCGTCACATCTCCCTGCTCTCACGGTCAGACGAACATCCTCATTCGTTCGACAGCAGGGATCCTCATGGACATCTTCTCTTTCGGGCCGATCTCGGCCATTCTCGACGGGACCTATCAGCTCGTCACTTCGCTCGCGGCGGCGCTCGCCCCCGTCGTCGGCACGGCGAGCGGCCTGGTCGCCGTCGTCATCCTCACCATGCTCGTGCGCGCCGTGCTCGTTCCCGTCGGGATGAGCCAGGTGCGCGCCGAGTACACCCGCCGCCGGCTCGCGCCGAAGCTGGCCGAGCTCCAGCGCAAGCACAGCAAGGACCGTGAGACGCTCGCGCGCGCGACGATGGAGCTCTACCGCACCGAGAAGGCCTCACCGTTCGCCGGGATGCTGCCGCTGTTGCTGCAGCTCCCGGTCATCTCTCTCGTGTACGCGGTCTTCACGCATCCGATGATCGCCGGTCACGCGAACACGCTGCTCACCGAGCACGCGTTCGGAGCGCCCCTCGGCATGAGCTTCGTCGGGCTGACGGGGGCCGGTGCCGCCGTCTGGCCGGCGATGCTGGTCTATCTCGTCGTGCTGCTCCTCATCGCGGTCGTCATGACCGTGTCGCGCAGAGTGCTTGCACTGCCGGTGCCGGCCGGGCAGCCGCAGCCCACCGGTATCGTGCGCGCGGTCTCGTTCCTGCCGTACGTGACGGTGGTGTTCGCGGCGTTCGTTCCGCTCGCGGCGGCCGTGTACATCCTCACCTCGGCCGCCTGGACGGTTGCCGAGCGCTCGATCCTGCGCAGACGGCTCGACCCGGAACGCAAGGTGCCATCTGGCAGGATCGAGCCGTGGCCATCGCACTGACACCGACCCCCGTCCTCCGCACCGGACGCCTTCGACTCGATCCGCTCGGCCCCGAGCACCTGGAGGGGGCCTGGGCTGCGCTCCACGACGGAGAGGTCATGCGATTGACCGGGACCCACGCGACCTTCACGCGCGACACGATCGTGACCTGGCTTGCGAGCCTCGGAGGCCGAGACGACCGTTCGGACTGGGCGATCATCCGGGAAGCCGACGGTGTGTACCTCGGCGAGGTCGTGCTCAACGACGTCGACGAGGACAACCGCTCGGCCGGGTTCCGGATCGCGCTCGGCTCGGCCGAGTGGTTCGGACAGGGATACGGCACCGAGGCGACCCGCGCGGTGCTCGCGCACGCGTTCGAGACGGCCGGTCTGCATCGCGTCGAGCTCGAGGTCTTCGCCTTCAATCCGCGGGCGCAGCGCTCGTACGAGAAGTGCGGCTTCGTCGTCGAGGGCCGGCGGCGGGACGCGCTGCTCTGGGACGGCGAGTGGGTGGACGCGATCGTGATGGGATGCTTGTCGCATGAGAAACGGTAAGGAGACGCCGGCATCCGACCCGCGATTCGGGGTCGGCGTGCAGGTGCATGTTGTCGAGCCGGCGACTCCGGGCGGTGACGACTGGGTCGGCGAGCCCACCGGTGTCATCATCGGAACGGGCGCTGCCAGCCTCCGAAGCGTGAACCTCCCGGCGGGGGCGACGACGAGCTGGCTGGTGGCGTTCGACGAGCCGCAGTTGCGGCGCGACGGCCGTGGACCGTTCGAGCGGGCGAACATCGAGCAGGCGCTGCTCGTCGCCGCCGAGCCGATCTCCGAGGACTGAGGGTGCACGCCGTCGGTTTAGTGCGCGGCATCAACGTCGGTCCGACGACCAAGGTGCCGAAGGACGATCTGATCGCCGCGTTCGAAGACACCGGTTTCGCAGCGGTCAGGACCTTCCTTGCAAGCGGGAACGTCGTGTTCGATGCTGAGGCGACTCCTGGCCGCGCCGAGACCACGGCCGTCGAGAAGGGCATCGCGGAACGCACCGGCGTGGCCGCCCGGGTGCTGCTGATCGCCGAGGAGGAGTTCCGCCGCATCGCTGCCGCGAATCCTCTGCTCGACGACGGTGACGACTTCTCCAAGCTGATGGTCACCTTCCTCGATGGGGAGGTGCCGCGAGATCTCGAACAACCGGATGCGGCCGCCATCGCGCCCGAGCTCGTCCGGTTCGGCACGCGGGCGATCTACCAGTGGTGTCCGCGCGGAGTCTCCGCCTCCGCGCTGAAGCCCGCCTTCTGGAAGCAGGCGGGCGAGGTGGTGACAGGGCGCAATTGGCGCACCGTCCTCAAACTGCTGGAGGAGCTCGACGCCCGAAGCTGAGAGGGTTCTGCAAATCGTGCAGAAATGAATTGTTGCAGTTGCGCAAAATTACCGCGAACGCAATAATTGTTGTATGACCACGGAAACCCTCGGACTGCGCGAGCGCAAGCGTCGTGAGACGCGCGCCCAGCTCGAACACGCCGCGGTGCAGCTCGCCCTCGAGGTCGGGCTGGAGAACGCGACGGTCGATGCGATCTGCGCGGTCGTGCCGGTGTCGCCGCGCACGTTCTTCAACTACTTCGAAACCAAAGAAGACGCCATCCTCGGAGTGCGGGATGTCCCGCTCGACGACGAGGCGGTGGCGGAGCATCTCGCGCAGCATGCGGGGGAGACCCTCGTCTCGTCCGTCACAGCGCTTCTGCTGCACGCCCTGGGGCCGGCGATCGCGGACACCGATCTGCACGCCGCCCGCAAACAGCTCATCAAGGAGCACCCCACCCTGCTCGGTCGCCAGATCGCGCAGATGGCGCGGATGGGCGAGCAGCTGACCGCTGCCGTCGTCACCATCCTCCTCGAAGACTCCGCGTTCGCCGGCCGCGAGGCCGCCGACCGCCAAGCGGTTGCCGAGATCGTCCTCTCCCTCTGCGGAGGCGCCGTGCGCGTCGCCGTCAAGGACTGGGTCGCATCCGGAACCGACCGCACTCCCGACGAACTTCACAGGCGAGCCGTCGAGCTCGCTGGAAAGGCACTACGACTACTCCGATGACTAGCACAGCACCAGCGGAGGCCGGCACCTCGGCCGCTTCTCCGCAGAAGCGAACAATCGTCCTGCTGTTCGCAGGACTCATGGTCACGATGCTCCTCGCATCCCTCGACCAGACCATCTTCAGCACCGCACTGCCCACCATCGTCGGCGAGCTGAACGGCGTCGACCACATGCTGTGGGTGACGACCGCGTACATCCTCGCCTCGACGATCATGCTGCCGGTCTACGGCAAGCTCGGCGACCTGATCGGGCGCAAGGGCCTCTTCATCGCCGCGATCGGGCTCTTCATCGCCGGATCCATCGTGGGCGGTATGGCGACCGACATGACCTGGCTGATCGCCGGGCGTGCCATCCAGGGTCTCGGCGGCGGGGGCCTGATGATCCTCTCCCAGGCGATCATCGCCGACGTCGTCCCCGCTCGTGAGCGCGGCAAGTACATGGGTGTCATGGGCGGCGTCTTCGCCCTCTCGTCCGTAGCCGGCCCGCTGCTCGGCGGCTGGTTCACCGAGAGCATCGGCTGGCGCTGGGCCTTCTGGATGAACATCCCTCTCGGAATCCTCGCCATCGCGTCGGCCATCGTCTTCCTCCGCCTGCCCAAGGGCGCCCAGCGCAGGCCGCGCCTCGACTTCGCAGGCATGGGGCTGCTCGCGATCGCGTCCACCTGCCTCGTACTCGTCACCACCTGGGGCGGAACCACGTACGACTGGGATTCGGCCGTCATCATCTCGCTGATCGTCGGAACCGTCGTCGCCGCCGTCGCCTTCGTGCTCGTCGAGCGCAGGGCCGTCGAGCCGATCATGCCGCTCAAGCTGTTCAAGGACCGCAACTTCAACCTGTCCACGATCGCCGGTCTGATCATCGGCATCGCGATGTTCGGTGCTCTGGCCTACCTGCCCACGTACCTGCAGATGGTCACCGGCGCGAACGCGACCGAGGCCGGACTGCTGATGATCCCGATGATGGCCGCGCTGCTGCTGACCTCGATCTTCTCGGGGCAGCTGGTGAGCCGCACGGGCCGCTACAAGTGGCTCCCGATCGTGGGCACGGCGATCGTGGCCGTCTCGCTGGTGCTGCTGTCCACCATGACGCCGAGTCTGCCGGTGTGGGTGCTCTGCTCCTACCTCGCGGTGATGGGCATCGGGCTCGGGATGAGCATGCAGATCCTGATCCTCATCGTTCAGAACTCCTTCCCCGTCTCCCAGGTCGGAACGGCGACCGCGTCGAACAACTACTTCCGTCAGATCGGTGCGTCACTCGGCTCCGCGATCGTCGGCAGCCTGTTCGTCGCCCGCCTGACCGAGCTGCTCGCCGACCGGATGCCCGCGGGCGCCTCCGCAGCCAGCGGATCCAGCAACTCGTTCACCCCGGCCATCGTCAAGGCGCTGCCCGCTCCGGTGCGTGACGTGATCGTCGGCTCGTACAACGACGCGCTGACGCCCGTGTTCCTCTACATGGTCCCGCTCATCCTCGTCGCCGTCGTGCTGCTCTGCTTCGTGAAGGAGAAGCCGCTGGCCACCACCATCGAGCGCGACGCGGTTTCCACCTCACTGGAGATCGACGGATCGACCTCCACGGTGCTCGCCTCCGCAGACGACCTCGACCGGGCCGCGTCCGACACGTCGCTCCGCTCCGCCGGGGACGACGAGCGCGAAGAGGAGCTCGTGACTCCTCGGCTGTGAGACCCGGCCGCGCTCGATCGACGACCCGCCCTCCGACGGCTTCCGGAGGGCGGGTCGTCGCGTGTTCGCGGCGAACCCTGGTGGCTCCCGATCGAGGCTCCTACAATGAGGCATGTTCGTCGAAGGGACCCTTCGATGGCAGGTCACCGAGGACTGTCCTTGGGACCTGCTGATGGCGCTTGCCCTGCGCGACCTCGGCCGGCTCGGCGGAATCGGCGCCCCGGTCATCCCACGGCTCTCGCCGGCGGTGGCACCGGTGCTGCACGGGGCCACCGGTACCCTTCCCGTGCAACAGCCCACTGTTTTTCCCCGCGTCTCTCCGGAGGCTGCGTCCGCGAATCAGCCGAGCATGCTCGAACAGCAGTGGCAGGCCTGGTTCGAACTGACGGTCGACCGGGAACGCCGGCCGATCGTCAGCCTCCTGAGGCCGCCGCATTTCGAAGCGTTCGACCGTGCGATCGAGCTGCAGGACCTGATCATGGCCCACTACGACGAGGCATTGAGCTGGACGCGCGAACGGCACGCGGAGTACGCGCGCACGAGTGTCGAGCAGCACGCGCGCCGCGCCGCGGACATCGTGGACGTGGTGCGCGAGCGCGAACACGAACTGCGCCGGCAGGCCGGCTACTTCCGGCTGGACCTGTACGTGCTGCCGCTCGCGGACACGGGCGCGTGGATCGTCGGACCGCACACGGTCGTCGTGAGCACGACCCTGCGCGACGACCCCGAGGCCTTCCGCGAGTGGTTCACCCCGGTGGTCGCCGCCCTCGTCTGAGCGGCCCGCTCCGGCTCAATCTGGCTCGACGCTCTGCTGGCGGAGCCAGACCAGGACCTCGGTCGCGACGTCGCGCCACCCGTGATCGATGGTCAGCGAGTGGCCGCGGCCGTGGAACTTGATCAGCTCTGTCACCGCCGTCGAATCCCGGTACTGCTTCAAGGTGGCGTCGGTCGTCACATCCGGAACCGTGTGGTCGGCCGTGCCCGAGACGAGAAGGAGCGGTCCGCGGGTCTCGTTCTTCGTGTTGACGGCGGCCTGCGAGTGCATGTTGAAGTTCGCTGCGGCCGCCTGGAACAGCGGGCGGACCGTGGACGGGATCGAGTACTTCTCGTACAGCTCGTGGGCTTCGTCGTCGCTCAGCTCGTTCGCGAAACCGAATTTGAACTCCTTCTCCGTGAGCGCGATCGGCTTGCTGATGTTGGTCGGGTTGAGGAGCGCCGGCAGCGCAGCGCGCAGTTGAGCGAGCGGCAGAGGCAGGACGCCTTTGATCTGAGCGGGGTCGATGGCGACACCGGCATTCCCGAAGCCCTGCCCGAGCAGCTTCTCGGCGATGAGCCCGCCGAACGAGTGGCCGATGATGACCGGCGGCACGTCGAAGCCTTCGATGATCTTGGCGAAGTGCCCGGTGACGTCGTCGATGCTCTTGTCGGCGACGTCTTCCGGATGTGCGCGTGTCTCTTCGACCGTGTCGCGCTCGCCCGGCCAGGGGGGAGCGACCGGGTCGAAGCCCTCGTTTCTGAAGAAGTCGAACCACGGGTCCCAGCTCGTGGCGTGGAGCCAGAGACCATGGATGAAGAGGACAGGTTGGTTCGCCATTGCACGTACCTTTCATTGGGTTACCCGGAAGAAGAGATCACAGTGCGCTTCGGGCTCAGGCTATGCCCGCGACGGGAACGCGATCAATGGCCTGGGGGTATGGTTTCGAGATGGCCGATTGGTTGTGCGCGACGTGCGCTGTCGAGTATCCGGCGGGAGAGCAACCTCCCGGGGTCTGCCCGATCTGCGAGGACGAGCGCCAGTACGTCCCTCTGGAGGGACAGCGCTGGACATCGCTCGAGGACTTGACCGAAGCAGGCGAACGGATCCGCATCACCGAGCTGGAGCCCGACCTGTTCGCGCTGCGCTCCGAGCCGAGGGTCGGGATCGGGCAGCAGAGCATGCTCCTGCGCACGAGCGCGGGCAACCTGCTGTGGGATCCGACCGGCTACGTGGACGAGGCCGCCACGACCGCGGTGCGCTCGCTCGGCGGCGTCGCGGTGATCGCGACCAGCCATCCGCACATGTTCGGCGCGCAGACCTCGTGGTCCCGGATGCTCGACGACCCGCCCGTGCTCGTCAACGAGGCCGATCGTCACTGGGTTCAGCGTGAGGACCCGTGCATCCAGACCTGGTCGGGCGAGCGCGAAGTGCTTCCGGGCGTCACCCTTCGCACGATCGGCGGCCACTTCCCCGGAAGCTCCATCGTCCACTGGGACAGGGGCGTGGTGCTCGCGGGTGACACGGTGTTCCCCGGACCGTCGGGCAGGTGGGTGACCTTCATGCGCAGCTATCCGAACGACATCCCGCTCTCCGGAGCCGTAGTGCGGCGCACCGCCGACCGCATCTGCGAGCGGGAGTTCGACCGGCTCTACGGCAACCTCGGAAACACGGTGCTGCAGGACGCCCGCGGTGCGGTGCTGCGTTCCGCCGACCGCTACATCGGCTGGGTCACCGGCGCATACGACGACCTCACCTGAGGCCGAGGAATGGTGCGAGCTCCATTTCGAGGGCCGGCTTCGGTTTGGCTCCGACGATCGTCTTGACGACCTCCCCGTCGCGGAACACCTTCATCACGGGCAGGGCCATCGCGCGATACGTTGCCGAGGCGACCGGGTTGTCGTCGGCGTTGATCTTGACGATGTCGAGCGCATCCGGATGCTCGGCGGCGAGCTGCTCGAGGATCGGGCCGAGAGCGCGGCACGGACCGCACCACGGTGCCCAGAACTCGACGACCGTGGTTCCGGATGCGGCGATGACGCGGTCGTGGAAAGTGGCGTCTGTGACGGCTGGAAGAGTTGACATGCGCCGAGGCTAGACCGTGACCCCAGGGGCAGGGTCAAGCTGTGTCAGCATGGGAGTGGAGGAGATTCATGGACATTCTTTCGCAGGAGGAGATCCGCGACGCCTTCGTCAACTGCTCGCGGAGTGAGGCGGCCGAGCTTCCGATGCCTCCCGGGTTGCACGAGGTGGACTGGTCGCGACGGGAGTATCTGGGCTGGCGAGACCCGCGCACGGCGCAACGCGGCTTCATCGTGATCCCGACCGAGAACGGGCCGGTGGGGATCGTGCTGCGCGCCTCCGATGCCTCGATGCGCTCTAACGCGCCCTCGATGTGCGGCTGGTGCCAGGACGTGCAGCTCACCCACGACGTGTACCTCTACGTCGCCAAACGCGCGGGTCAGGCCGGCCGCAATGGCGACACCGTCGGCACGATGCTCTGCGGCGGCTTCGAGTGCTGTGAGAACGTGCGGCGACCGCCCTCCCCGTCGATCGTTGGTTTCGACGCCGAGGCGGTGGTCGCCGATCGCATCGCGGGTCTGGCCGAGCGCGCCCGCCGTTTCGCCGCGACCGTGGTCGGCGCACGGATCTAGGGCCATACTCGACTCACTGAGTCGAAGGAGTCCGAGATGGCCGAGGGAACGAAGGACGACCCGTGGGTGCTGACGACGGCACCGGGCTCGTCGGAGTACACGATGTACCGCGACGAGGCCGCGGATCCGCCGGCACTGGTGTGCCAGGTCGGGTCGACGACGCTGAAGTACCGCCTGAGCGCGATCGAGGACCTGGCCGCGTGGCTGCGGGAACAGGGTGATTGGGTCCCGCTCGGGGCGGCCGACGAGCAGAAGCCCGCACCGGACGGGTCGGTCGAGGCGTGGGGACGCGACGAAGCGAACCCCGTCGGGGGCTGGTACGGGCTGCGCAAGGGCTACCGCGGACGCTTCGGGATGTACCTCCCGCCGCTGCTCGAGGAGCTCGGCCTGGTGGAGCTCACCCACGACGCGCGCAACAACAGGGTGCGCGCGCGCGACTGACGGCGGCGTCGCTCAGGCGGCGCGGGCGGCCGTGACCGGAAGGCGCCGGTCGATGGCGGTGAGCACGAGGGAGGCGGCGCCGATCCCCAGCACGACCCAGGCGAGCCGGTGGAATCCGGCGTCCGTGACGGCGGCGCCGAATGCGATGCCGATGAGGGTCGACGAGAAGATAGCGCCGATGTAGCTGAACGTGCGGTAGAGCCCGGAGGCGACCGCGATGGTCGCGCCGGGAGCCTGGATGTAGAGCGCAGCCTGGTTCGCGAACCCGCTGAGGCCATTGGTGAGCCCGAAGAGCAGCGTCATGCCGATCAGGATGAGGACGCTCGACGAGCTGTCGACGAACAGCATGACGACACCCGAGAGGATGAGCGCGACGGCGCCGATCACGAGCGGCCAGCGGATCCAGCCGCGCGACGATGCGATCCGTGCGATCACGATGCTGAGGCCCGACAGCGGCAGCAGGATCAATCCGACCGTGAACGGTGAGTAGTGCGCGCTCTCCTCCAGCCACTGGCTGGCTCCGTACAGGCAGGTGTACGTGCCCAGGCCGACGAGCATCTGGCGCACGTAGGTGCGCTGCAGTGGTGCGTTCTTGGCGAGCATCCGGACGTCGATGAGGGGTTGTGCCGCGCGCCGCTCCCAGAGGATCAGGCCCGCGAGCAGCACGACCACCACGGGCAGCAGCCACCAGATCGGAGCGGTCAGGCTGGACAGGAAGACGAGCAGGCTCACGATCGATGCCGCGAAGAGCGCGATGCCGGGGAAGTCGATCGCCGCGATCACGCCGCGCAGGCCTCGACGGGGGATCGGGTCGTCCCTCGTCACACCGAAGAACGCGAACCCGAGGGTGATCAGCGCGAGGGGCACATTGACGAGGAACAGAGCGCGCCAGCCGAAAGCCCCGGCGAGGACACCGCCGATCGGGAGCCCGACGACGACGGTGATCTGGGCGGCGATCGAGAAGTTGCCGAGCACCCGGCTCGGGACTCCGATGTCGAACCTGTCGGCCCGGCGCCGAACGAGGGCCATCGCGGTGGGGTAGCCGGCGGACGTGCCGATCCCGATGAGCGCGCGCGAGATCAGCAGCACGCCGAAGGACGGGGCGATCGCGCCGATCGCGCCGCCGACGAGCAACAGGAACACGCCGACGAGGAAGATCCTCCGCGGACCGAAGAGGGTGGAGAGCTTGCCCATCGTCGGCTGCATGACCGCGCTGCAGAGATAGAGCACCGAGACGAGGGTCGCGGTCGCGCCCGGACCGGTGTGGAAGTCCGCCGCGATGCTCACGAGGCCCGTGGCGATCATCGAGCTGTTGATCGGGTTCAGCGTGGACCCGAGGAGGAGGGGGAGGGTGAACCGCCAGCCGAACGGCTTCTCGGCGGCCTGCCCGGTCGGGGTGTTCGTGTCTTTCGAGGTCATGGGTCGTTTCTGGTGCTTAGTATTACTAATAAAACTACTTTGCTATACTAATCACTTATGACGCAGAAGCCAAGCAGCTCGGGCACGAGGCCCCTCGAAGAGCTCGGCGCCGAGGTCCGCGCCGCGGTCGCGCGGGTGTATCGACGGTTCCGCTCCGAGCGTCCGGCCGGTGAACTCGGCGACGCGGCGATGAGCGTGCTCGTCTATCTGGAGAGGCAGGGCCCGCAGTCGCTCACCGCGCTCAGCGAGCGCGACCGGGTGACACCCGGCACGATGAGCCAGACGGTGAACCGGCTCACCTCGGCCGGCTATGCCGTGCGCAACCCCGATCCGGTGGACAGGCGGCGGGTGCTCTTCAGTGCGACGGATGCGGGGAGCGCGGTCGCGAAGGAGAGCCGGGCCCGAGCCGAGAGCTGGCTCAACGCGCAGATCGCCGCGCTGACCGATGAGGAGCGCGAGCTGCTGTCGCGGGCATCCGTGGTGCTGAAGCGCCTTGCCGACGGCTGAACGACTTCGTTGTGCCGGTGGTGGGACTCGAACCCACACGCCCTCTCGGACAAAGCATTTTGAGTGCTCCGCGTCTGCCATTCCGCCACACCGGCGCACAACAACCATTGAAGAATACCGTAGGCTTTTACCCGTGACTGACCAGGAAGCAACCCCAACCGCCCCGCGTCGCGTCGTCGTCGCGGAAGACGAATCGCTGATCCGGCTCGACATCGTCGAGATCCTCCGTGACAACGGTTTCGAGGTGGTCGGCGAAGCCGGCGACGGCGAGACGGCCGTGGCGCTCGCCACCGAGCTGCGCCCCGACCTGGTGATCATGGACGTCAAGATGCCCCAGCTCGACGGCATCTCCGCGGCCGAGCGCCTGTCCAAGGGCCACATCGCCCCGGTCGTGCTGCTCACCGCGTTCAGCCAGAAGGAGCTCGTCGAACGAGCCACCGAGGCGGGCGCCCTCGCCTACGTCGTCAAGCCGTTCACCCCGAACGACCTCCTTCCCGCCATCGAGATCGCTCTCGCGCGCTACGCGCAGATCATCGCGCTCGAGGCCGAGGTGTCCGACATGGTCGAGCGTTTCGAGACGCGCAAGCTCGTCGATCGGGCGAAGGGCCTCCTGAACGAGAAGATGGGCCTCAGCGAACCCGAGGCGTTCCGCTGGATCCAGAAGGCGTCGATGGACCGCCGCCTCACGATGCACGACGTCGCCCAGGCGATCATCGAGCAACTCGCCGCCAAGAAGTAGCGGGGCCCCAGGGGTCAGAGATCCTTGATGAGGTTCGTGATCCGGATGGTCGAGCATCGGCGGCCCTGCTCGTCGCTGATCGCGATCTCGTGGGTCGTCAGGGTGCGGCCGAGGTGGATCGGCGTGCAGACCCCGGTCACATAGCCGCTCGTCGCCGAGCGGGTATGGGTGGCGTTGATCTCGATGCCGACGGCCAGACGGTTCGGTCCGGCGTGGAGGTTGGCGGACATCGAGCCGAGCGACTCGCCGAGCACCACGTACGCACCGCCGTGGAGGAGGTCGGCCGGCTGGGTGTTCCCCTCCACCGGCATGCGGGCGACGGCCCGCTCGATGGTGAATTCGAGCATCTCGATCCCCATCTTCTCGGCCAGTTTGCCGAGCCCTCTCTCGTTCACAAACGCGAGCGCATCCACGGTCATCTCGGCCTTTCTCACCATCGTCGGTCGGGGCGGTTCGCTGTCGCAGGTGCCTTGTAGGCTGTCCTGGTGTCAGACTCCGAAAAGCCTACCCTCCTGATCATCGACGGCCATTCGCTCGCTTTCCGGGCCTTCTACGCACTCCCCGTCGACAGCTTCGTGAACCGCGAGGGCCAGCACACCAACGCCATCCACGGCTTCATCGCGATGCTGATCAATCTGCTCACCCAGCAGAACCCGACCCACATCGCGGTGGCGTTCGACATCTCGCGGTATTCGTTCCGCACGCGGGAGTATCCCGAGTACAAAGGCACCCGGGGCGAGACGCCGTCGGAGTTCGTCGGGCAGATCCCCCTGCTCGAAGAGGCGCTGCACGCGATGAACATCACGACGGTCACGAAAGAGGACTTCGAGGCCGACGACATCCTGGCGACGCTCGCCACCCAGGGCGCCGCAGACGGGTACCGCGTGCTCATCGTCTCCGGCGACCGAGACACGATCCAGCTCGTCAACGACGACGTCACGCTGCTCTACCCGAACGTCCGCGGAGTATCGGAGCTCAAGGTCTACGACACGGCCGCGGTCCGCGAGCGATACGGGATCGAGCCGTACCAGTATCCGGAGATCGCAGCGCTCGTCGGCGAGACCAGCGACAACCTCATCGGCATCGACAAGGTGGGCGAGAAGACCGCGGTCAAGTGGGTGCAGCAGTATGGAACCGTCGACGAGATCATCGCCCACGCCGATGAGATCAAGGGCGTCGTCGGTCAGAATCTGCGCGACCAGAAAGAGAACGCCCTCCGCAACCGCCGCCTCAACAGGCTCCTCACCGACATCGAGCTGCCCGTCGGCCCGTCCGATCTCGAACGGCGATCGATCAACGAAGACGCCGTGCGCGACATCTTCGCGCGGCTCCAGTTCAAGACCCTGCTCGACCGCCTGCTCAAGACCTCGGCCGATGAGGGGTATCTCGACGGGTCCGTCCCACTCAGCGAGCGCATCGAGACGGGCGCGCTGAGCATCCCGCCCGTGCGCACGATGGTCGACGAAGAACTCGGAAACTGGCTGGCCAAAGCATCGGCCGGCGGCGAGGGGATCGGCGTTCAGGTCGAGTTCGGCCCGGCCGGCATCACCGGCTTCGGGCTCGCCGCCGCAGACGACACGGTGTACGTGCCCTGGGCGGCCGGCCGCATGGACTACCTCCCGCTCGAGGAGTGGCTCGCGAGCAGCGCACCCAAGTACTTCTTCCACGCCAAGCCGCAGTTCAAAGCTCTCAGCCGCGTCGGTCTGATCGTCGACGGACTCGCCTTCGACACACGCATCGCGTCGTGGCTCGTTCGCCCGGGCGGAGCGCCGCAGTCGCTCGCGGAGCAGGTCTACGAGGTGCTGGGGGAGACCCTTCCTGTCTCCGATCCCAATCAACTCGTGCCCCTGACGGATGCGGTGAGCCCCGCGACCGAGGCCTGGTACATGCGACGTGTCGCCGAAGGGCAGATGCTGGCTCTCGACGAGGGCACTCGCAAGGTGCTCGACGACATCGAGCTCCCGCTCGTCGCCGTGCTGTCCGAGATGGAGCTCAACGGGGTGAGTCTCGACAGCGAGGTGCTCGCACGCCTCCGTGGCGAACTCACCGACAAGGCCAACGACTACGCGGCGCGTGCGTATGCGGAGATCGGTCACGAGGTCAACCTGGGGTCACCCAAGCAGCTGCAGCAGGTTCTGTTCGAAGAGCTGCAGATGCCCAAGACCCGCGCCACGAAGACCGGGTACTCGACCGACGCAGGCTCGCTCGCCGATCTGCAGGAGAAGAACCCGCATCCGTTCCTGGGCCTGCTGCTGCAGCACCGCGACGCCACCAAGCTCAAGCAGATCGTGGAGACGCTCGAGCGCTCGGTCGAATCGGATGGGCGCATCCACACCACGTACGACCAGACCGGCACCAGCACCGGTCGCATCTCGTCGAACGACCCCAACCTGCAGAACATCCCGGTGCGCACCGAGGAGGGTCGCGAGATCCGTTCCGCGATCCGCAGCGGCGAGGGATTCGAGACACTCCTCACCGCCGACTACTCGCAGATCGAGATGCGCATCATGGCGCATCTGTCGGAGGATCCCGGGCTGATCGAGGCGTTCAACGCCGGCGAAGACCTGCACCGGTTCGTCGGCGCCCGCATCTTCGGCGTCACGCCGGCAGAGGTCAGCCCTGCCATGCGCACCAAGGTCAAGGCGATGTCGTACGGCCTGGCCTACGGACTCAGCCCGTTCGGACTGTCCAAGCAGCTGCGCATCGAGACGGCCGAGGCCAGACAGCTGATGAGCGACTACTTCGAGCGGTTCGGTGCGGTGCGGGACTACCTGCGCGGCACGGTGGAGCAGGCCCGTGTCGACGGCTACACCGAGACGATCTTCGGCCGCAGGCGCCCTTTCGCCGACCTCACGAGCACCAACCGGGTGCTGCGCGACAACGCCGAGCGTGCGGCTCTCAACGCTCCGATCCAAGGCTCGGCGGCGGACATCATGAAGATCGCGATGCTCGGTATCGCCGGCGACATCATCGACCAGAAGCTCGACTCTCGAATGCTCCTGCAGGTGCACGACGAGCTGATCTTCGAGGTTGCGCACGGTGAGTGGGACGCCCTGGAGTCCATCGTGCGCGATCGCATGGCCCACGCCGTCGACCTGGCTGTTCCGCTCGACGTCCAGATCGGCCGCGGCCCCAACTGGGACGCCGCAGCTCACTAGCCCTCGGTTCACGCCCGAGTCCACGAACTGTCCGCGTACTCGGGCGTTTTCGGGCGACTTTGCGCGGACTCGACAGTTAGTTGATGCGCACTCGGGGGAGCCGCCAATAGGGTCGGGGTATGACGAACGCAGAACAACGCGACGCCACTCCCATCGACACGATCGCTGATGAGTGGGTCGACACCCAGTTGGAGTTGTACCCGGAGTTCCATGTCTGGCTCGGCCGCCCCGGCCGGGAAGGCGATTACGCCGACTACTCGCCCGCCGGAGCGGAGACCGCCATCGCGGAGGTCAAGAAGGCCTTGGCGAAGATCCAGGCGGCGGAGCCGGTCGACGACATCGACCGGGTCACCAAGATGGATCTCACCCGCGACCTGCAGCTCCAGGTCGAGAAGCACGAGGCCGGGTTCGGTCAGCGCGATCTGAACGTGATCGCGTCGCCGGCGCAGAGCCTTCGCGACATCTTCGACCTGGTGCCCACCGACACCGAGGAGGACTGGTCGAACGTAGCCAAGCGCCTGCACAACCTGCCGGCCGCGATGAACGGCTACATCGAATCCCTTCGCAGCGGGATCGCGGACGGCAACGTCCCGGCCATCCGCCAGGTTCGCGAGGTGCTCGCCCAGGCGAAGAAGCAGGTCGCCGAGAACGGGTTCTTCTTCGAGTTCACGGGCGAGGCTTCGGCCGGCGGCGCGGACCTTCCCGCTTCGCTCGCTTCCGACCTCGCGTCCGGCGCCAAGGAGTCCGCGGCCGCGTATGCCGAGCTGGCCTCGTTCCTCGAGAACGAGCTGGCCAAGCACGCACCCGAGAAGGACGCCGTCGGCCGTGAGCTCTACGCCCTCGCCTCCCGTGACTTCCTCGGTGCGACGGTCGACCTCGACGAGACGTACGAGTGGGGGATCGAGGAGCTCTCGCGCATGGTCGCGGAGCAGGAGTCGATCGCCCGCGAGATCAAGCCGGGCGCGACGGTGCACGAGGCCATCGAGTTCCTCGACGGCGATCCGAGTCGCAAGCTGCACGGAACGGATGCGCTCCAGCGCTGGATGCAGGAGACCAGCGACCGCGCGATCGAGGAACTCGGAAAGTCGCACTTCGACATCCCGCAGCAGATCCGACGCCTCGAGTGCATGATCGCCCCCACCCAGGAAGGCGGCATCTACTACACGGGCCCCAGCGACGACTTCACGCGCGCCGGCCGGATGTGGTGGAGCGTCCCCGAGGGCGTCACCGAGTTCGACACCTGGCGTGAGCTGACGACCGTTTACCACGAGGGAGTGCCCGGCCACCACCTGCAGATCGCCCAGGCCACCTACAACAAAGCGCAGCTCAACTCGTGGCGCCGCATCGCCGGAACCTCGGGACACGCCGAGGGCTGGGCGCTCTACGCCGAGCGACTGATGGAGCAGCTCGGGTACCTGGACGACCCCGCAGACCGCCTCGGAATGCTCGACGGTCAGCGGATGCGCGCCGCACGCGTGGTGCTCGACATCGGGGTGCACCTGGAGAAGCCGCTCCCTGACGGCTCGGGACCGTGGACCGGCGAATACGCGTTCGGCTTCCTCGGCGACAACGTGAACATGAACGAGGGGTTCGTCCGCTTCGAGGTGAACCGCTACCTCGGGTGGCCGGGCCAGGCACCGTCGTACAAGATCGGTCAGCGCATCTGGGAGCAGCTGCGCGACGAGTACGCGCGGCGCGAAGGCGCTTCCTTCGATATCAAGGCGTTCCACAAGAAGGCGCTCGACATCGGGGGCGTCGGCCTCGACACCCTGAAGTCGGCCCTGCTCGACTGAGTGGCGTCGCCGTACGAGACGGTGCTGGGGGAGCGGCTCGCCGAGCTGCACCCCCGGCTCCGCGGCTATTTCGAGGAGATCCCAGCGGGGTGTCACGGCTTCGGCGAGGGCGTGTTCGACACGGTCGGCACGCCCCGCCGCTGGTTGTGGCCGGTGCTCTCGATCGTCGCGTCGGCACATGTCGCATTCCCCACGTGGGAGCGGGGAGTTCCGTTCACGGTCGTGAATCGGCCCGAGTCCGGCAGTGTGCGGGCGGAGCGCGTCTTCGAGCTCCGGTCCGGGCGGCGCACCATGATCGATCTCATCTCAGCCGACGCCGGGATGGTCGTCGACCGCCTCGGTTCGCCCGCGCGTCTGGAGGCCCGGCTCAGCGCATCCGTGGTCGACGGCGGACTCCGGATGGAATCGATCGCGACCGCGTTGCTGCTCGGCAGGCTGCGCATCCCCGTGCCGCGGTTCGCCGCGCCGCGCGTGACGCTCTCGGAGCGGTACGACGCGGTCCCGGATGCGCAGCGCGTCTCCATCACGGTCGACCTGCCACTGATCGGTAGGCTCTACGAATACGCGGGGAGTTTCCGCTACGAGATCCGAACGGGGGAGCGGACCGCGTGAGCGAGCGCATCGTCATCGCCGGGGCATCCGGTTTCATCGGCCGGTATCTGGCTGACGCCTTCCGGTCGCAGGGGGCCGCGGTCGCCATCATCGGGCGCTACGGACCGGACGCGGCCTGGGGCGACACCGCAGCGATCGCGAGGGTCGTCGACGGCGCCGCTCTCGTCATCAACATGGCGGGCAAGAGCGTCAACTGCCGCTACACCGACGCGAACCGCGCCGAGATCTTCCGCTCCCGCCTCGACACCACCCGTGAGCTCGCAGCGGCCATCGGGGCGAGCGAGAATCCGCCACCGCTGTGGATCAACTCGTCGACCGCCACGATCTACCGCCACGCCGAGGATCGTGCCATGACCGAGTCGTCAGGCGAGCTCGGAACCGGCTTCTCCGTCTCGGTCGCGACGTCGTGGGAGCGCGCGTTCTTCGAGAGCGACCTGCCGAACACGCGCCGGGTCGCCCTCCGGATGGCGATCGTGCTCGGAGACGGAAGCGCTCTCGTGCCACTGCTCCGTCTCGCGCGGTTCGGTCTGGGCGGCCCGCAGGTCGACGGGCGCTGGTTCGCCACGACGGCCCGCCGCAACGCCGGCACCTTTCACGAGTTCCGCGCACGCGGGGGACGGCAGCGCTTCAGCTGGGTGCACATCCGGGATGTTCTCGGCGCGATCGAGTTCGTCCGCACACATCCGGAACTCGACGGCGCGATCAACGTCTCGGCGCCGCATCCCGTCGACAGCGGCGCGATGATGGCCACGATCCGACGTGTTCTCGGCGTCCCGTTCGGCCTGCCGGCGTACCGCTGGATGCTCGAACTCGGGTCCCTGACGATCCGCACGGAGACCGAACTCGTGCTGAAGAGTCGCTGGGTTCTGCCGGAGCGACTCCTGGAAGCAGGGTACGAATTCGCCTTCCCCGAGCTCGAGCCGGCGGTCCGTGACATCGTGGACCACGCCGGGTTGCCGCCCGTCCCGTTCCACAGCTAGACTGGACTGTCACATTTGTGGCATCCACATCCGCCTGCCGTTCGCGGACTTCACACACGCACTATTCGCGACCGGCCCGAATTATGTCCATAACGGAGCACTCACTACATGACAACCGCAACGACCGACAAGGCACCCAAGCAGGTCGCCGTCAACGACATCGGATCTGCTGAGGACTTTCTTGCCGCGGTCGAAAAGACGCTGAAGTTCTTCAACGACGGAGACCTCATCGAAGGTACCGTCGTCAAGATCGACCGCGACGAGGTCCTCCTCGACGTCGGGTACAAGACCGAGGGTGTCATCCCCTCCCGCGAACTCTCCATCAAGCACGACGTCGACCCCACCGAGGTCGTCGAGGTCGGCGACACCGTCGAGGCGCTCGTTCTCCAGAAGGAGGACAAAGAGGGTCGCCTCATCCTGTCCAAGAAGCGTGCGCAGTACGAGCGCGCATGGGGCGACGTCGAGAAGATCAAGGATGCCGACGGTGTCGTCACCGGTACGGTCATCGAGGTCGTCAAGGGTGGTCTCATCGTCGACATCGGCCTCCGCGGGTTCCTCCCGGCGTCGCTCATCGAGCTCCGCCGCGTGCGCGACCTCACGCCGTACCTCGGCCAGGAGATCGAGGCGAAGATCCTCGAGCTCGACAAGAACCGCAACAACGTCGTGCTCTCGCGTCGCGCCCTGCTCGAGCAGACCCAGTCCGAGAGCCGCACCACGTTCCTGAACAACCTGCACAAGGGTCAGGTCCGCAAGGGTGTCGTGTCGTCGATCGTCAACTTCGGTGCGTTCGTCGACCTCGGCGGCGTCGACGGTCTCGTCCACGTCTCCGAGCTCTCCTGGAAGCACATCGAGCACGCCTCCGAGGTCGTCGAGGTGGGCCAGGAAGTCACCGTCGAGATCCTCGAGGTCGACCTCGACCGCGAGCGCGTCTCGCTGTCGCTCAAGGCGACCCAGGAGGACCCGTGGCAGGTCTTCGCCCGCACCCACGCGATCGGTCAGGTCGCACCGGGCAAGGTCACGAAGCTGGTTCCTTTCGGTGCGTTCGTTCGCGTCGCAGACGGCATCGAGGGCCTCGTGCACATCTCGGAGCTGTCGGGCAAGCACGTCGAGCTCGCCGAGCAGGTCGTGTCGGTCGGCGACGAGGTCTTCGTCAAGGTCATCGACATCGACCTCGAGCGTCGCCGCATCTCCCTCTCGCTGAAGCAGGCGAACGAGGGCGTCGACCCCGAGGGCACCGAGTTCGACCCGGCGCTCTACGGCATGCTCACCGAGTACGACGACCAGGGCAACTACAAGTACCCCGAAGGCTTCGACTCGGAGACCAACGAGTGGAAGGAAGGCTTCGAGGCCCAGCGCGAGAAGTGGGAGCAGGACTACGCTGCAGCCCAGGCTCGCTGGGAGGCTCACAAGAAGCAGGTCGCCAAGGGTCTCGAAGAGGCTGCGACGGAGGGCGCTCCGGCGTCCGCCGGTGGCTCCTCCTTCTCGAGCGAGGTCGCCGGAGGCGGCACCCTCGCCGACGACGAGTCGCTCGCGGCTCTGCGCGAGAAGCTGAGCTCGAACTCCTGATCGGATAGTCAGTCGGGAACGGCCGGTCCTTCGGGGCCGGCCGTTCCTGCGTTCCGGGCGACGGACGGTCGCCTAGCATGGAGAGGTGCAGCTGATCGGACTCACCGGCGGGATAGCCTCCGGCAAATCGACCATCGCCCGCCGCCTCGCCGATCACGGTGCCGTCGTCGTCGACGCCGACAAGATCGCCCGCGAGGTCGTCGAACCGGGCACTCCGGCTCTCGCCGAGATCGCCGAGGCCTTCGGAGATGCGGTCATCCGGCCCGACGGCAGTCTCGACCGGCCCGCGCTCGGCGCGATCGTGTTCGCGGATGAGGACGCGCGTCTGCGCCTCAACGGGATCACCCACCCGGCTGTGCTCAAGGCCTCGACGGCGCGCTTCGAGGAGGCCGCTGCGGTAGACCCCGATGTGATCGTCGTCTACGACGTGCCACTCCTGGTCGAATCGGCCAACGAGTACCCCTTCGACCAGATCGTCGTCGCCCATGCCGGGTCGGACACCCGCATCGACAGGCTGGTGCGCTTGCGCGGGATGGATCCGGCGGAAGCCGAGCGCCGCATCCGGTCTCAGGCCTCGGACGACGAGCGCCTGGCCGTGGCCGACGTGGTGATCGACACAGACGGTTCCCTCGAGCGCACGATCGAGCAGACGGATGCGCTCTGGGAGCGTCTCACCGCCTGACCGGTTCCGCCCAGAGCGAGCACCGCATCCGATGTCGGTGGTGCTCTCTAAACTCGAGGTATGCAACCCACGCGCGCCGTCCGTCCATTCGAGGTCGTGAGCGAGTACAAGCCCAGCGGCGACCAACCGCAGGCCATCGCCGAACTCGCGGGCCGCATCAACGCCGGAGAGACGGATGTGGTGCTCCTCGGCGCCACCGGTACCGGCAAGTCCGCGACCACGGCCTGGCTGATCGAGCAGGTTCAGCGCCCGACCCTGGTTCTGGCGCACAACAAGACCCTCGCCGCTCAGCTGGCCAACGAGTTCCGCGAGCTGCTGCCGAACAACGCCGTCGAGTACTTCGTGTCCTATTACGACTACTACCAGCCCGAGGCGTACGTCCCGCAGACCGACACCTTCATCGAGAAAGACTCGTCGATCAACTCCGAGGTCGAGCGACTCCGGCACTCCACCACCAACTCGCTGCTCAGCCGCCGCGATGTCGTGGTGGTCTCGACGGTCTCGTGCATCTACGGGCTCGGCGCGGCAGAAGAGTACCTCGAGGCGATGGTCGCCCTCCAGGTGGGCGAGAACGTGGGCCGCGACCGGCTCATCCGCCGGTTCGTCGGCATGCAGTACGAGCGCAACGACGTCGACTTCTCGCGCGGAAAGTTCCGCGTGCGCGGCGATACGATCGAGATCATCCCGGTGTATGAAGAGCACGCCGTGCGTATCGAGCTCTTCGGCGACGAGATCGAAGCGATCTACACGCTGCATCCGCTCACCGGCGACATCATCGAGAAGGTGGATGCGGTGTCGATCTTCCCGGCGACGCACTACGCCGCGAGTCCGGCGACCATGCAGCGCGCCATCGGCACGATCCAGACCGAGCTGCACGATCGTCTCGTGGAGCTGGAGCGCGAGGGCAAGCTGCTCGAAGCCCAGCGGCTGCGGATGCGCACCCAGTTCGACATCGAGATGATGGAGCAGATCGGATTCTGCTCGGGCATCGAGAACTATTCGCGTCACATCGACGGCCGGCAGGCCGGCGAGGCGCCCAACTGCCTGCTCGACTACTTCCCCGACGACTTCCTCGTCGTGATCGACGAGTCGCACGTGACGGTGCCGCAGATCGGCGCGATGTACGAGGGCGACTCGTCGCGCAAGCGCACCCTGGTGGAGCACGGGTTCCGTCTGCCGAGCGCCCTCGACAACCGTCCGCTCAAGTGGAACGAGTTCAAGGATCGCGTCGGTCAGACGGTCTATCTCTCCGCGACTCCAGGGCGCTACGAGATGGGCATCGCCGATGGCGTGGTCGAACAGATCATCCGCCCGACGGGCCTCATCGATCCCCAGATCGTGGTGAAGCCCACCAAGGGACAGATCGACGACCTTCTCGAGGAGATCCGCCAGCGGGTGGAGCGCGACGAGCGCGTTCTCGTCACGACACTCACCAAGAAGATGGCAGAAGAGCTCACCGACTTCCTCGCAGAGGCCGGGGTCAGAGTGCGCTACCTCCACTCCGACGTCGATACGCTTCGTCGCGTCGAGCTGCTCACCGAGTTGCGGGCCGGCGTCTACGACGTGCTCGTGGGCATCAACCTCCTGCGCGAGGGCCTCGACCTGCCCGAGGTGTCCCTGGTGGCGATCCTCGACGCCGACAAGGAGGGCTTCCTGCGCTCGTCGACGTCGCTCATCCAGACCATCGGACGTGCCGCGCGCAACGTGTCGGGTCAGGTGCACATGTATGCGGATGTGCTCACCGACTCGATGAAGAACGCCATCGAAGAGACCGATCGCCGCCGCGAGAAGCAGGTCGAGTACAACCGCGTCAACGGCATCGACCCGACACCGCTGCGCAAGAGGATCGCCGACATCACCGATGTGCTCGCCCGGGAGGGCGCAGACACGGCGAAGATGCTCGCCGGGCGCGACGCCCGCAAGAAGAGCCCGACGCCTAATCTGCGCAAGGGTGGAATCGCCGCGAACGGCGCGAACGAGCTCGAGGCCCTGATCGCCGACTTGAACGAGCAGATGCTCCAGGCGGCCGGTGAGCTCAAGTTCGAACTCGCTGCCCGGTTGCGCGACGAGCTCGGCGATCTCAAGCGCGATCTGCGGCAGATGGAGAAGGCCGGCCACCTCGGCTGAACGGGCTCGGCATCCGGTCGCCCGGGTCGGGCTCCGCTGTCATCGTGCGCGCCTGTGAGCGATACGGTGTGAGAGTGAGCTGGACGACGGTGACAGAGCGGTGATGGGCCGATGAGGCGTCACCGCACTCTGCTGGTGTGCTCCGGACTCCTGCTTCTCGTGGTCGGTGCGGTCGCCCTCCAAGGCTCGCCGGTCCTCGGCGGGATGGTGTGGGTTCCGGACTGGTCGCAGCAACCGCCGCCGCCGGCGCAGCTCACCGACGGCCCGGGGAGCGCGTCGCCTGCTCCCGTCCCCGGCCACGTCACGCGGATCGACGCATCCTGGATCGTCGTCCTGATCGCGGTCGTCGTGCTGATCGTTGTCGCCTTCCTCGCTTGGCGCGCGGTGCGCAGACGCCTGCGGCGGCTGGCGCGGGACGACGAGTCAGTTGTGCTCGGCCCGCTCGATGTGGCTGAGCTCGAACCTCAGCCCGAGCCGGACGCACCCCAGGTGCGACGTGGGCTCGACCGTGCCATCGATATCCTCGGCGAACCGCGTCAGCCGCGAGACGCCATCGAGCAGGCCTGGCTCGGCCTGCAGGAGGCGGCCGAGGAATCGGGTGTCCGCCGGCTCCCGGCCGAGACACCGAGCGAATTCACCGCCCGCATCCTCTCGCGGGTCGGCGCCGACCGGAGCGCCGCGCGCCGGCTGCTGGACCTGTATCTCCGCGTGCGCTTCGGCGACGCGCCGGTCGGTGCGGCGGATGTCGAGACGGCGCGTGCGTCGCTCGAATCGTTGCGCGCATCCTGGTCCGCAGAAGCCCCGGGCGGTGCGACGCGATGAACAACGCGACCGACGACGAGGCGAATGCCGCGACCGTGCGAAGGGCTCTGCTCGGTCGTGCGTATCGCCGACGGCTTCTCTGGTGCGTGGTGCTCGGGCTCGCAGCCGGCGCGGTCACGTGGTTCTTCGGGGTCGACATCGGGCACGCGGTCGGTTTCGGTGCCGTAGCGGTCGCGGCTTCCGCGTGCCTCAGCCTGGTCGGCGATCAGGCACGGGTCGACTGGCTGCCGGGACCCGCGATGCCGAGAGACGGCGCACGGCGTGACGTCGTGCAATTGGGGTGGGCACTCCACACCCGCGGCGGGGGAGTGTCCCCGGAGGCCGTCCGTCGGCTCCGCACGGTAGCCGCCCAGGTCCTCGAGCTTCACGGGCTCGATCTCGACGACCCCTCCCACCGCCCGGCCGTCGAACGGGTGCTCGGCGCGGACTTCGTCGCGACGATCCGCCGGGGAACGGCGGCGTCGCCCAAGCTCGGCAGCTATCAGGCTGCGCTGGCGACCCTCGGGCGGCTGGCGGAGTCCCCGCCGGGTCCGTTCACAGCCGTCGACGCCGCCATCGATACGAGTACCACCCCCGACGCCAACACCCGCAACCGCACCACCGAGGAGATCACCGATGCCCGCTGACACCACCCCCGACAGTGTGGGCCCCCTCACCGTGAGCGAGATCGCTCGGTTGAGTGCCGACATCCTCGAGCGCGTGTCGACGGTCGTCGTCGGGATGCGCTCGTCCCTGGAGCTCGCGCTGGCGACCATCCTCGCGGGCGGTCATGTGCTGTTCGAGGATGTCCCCGGCCTCGGAAAGACCCTCGCCGCCCGCAGCATCGCATCCGCGATCGGCTTGGACTTCCGGCGCCTGCAATGCACACCCGACCTCCTTCCGGCCGACATCACCGGATCGTTCGTGTACGTGCCGTCGTCGGGCGAGTTCACCTTCCGCCCCGGTCCGGTCTTCACCGGTCTCTTCCTGGCCGACGAGATCAACCGCACGTCGCCGAAGACGCAGTCGGCGCTGCTCGAGGCGATGGCCGAGGGGCAGGTGACCGTCGAGGGCCAGAGTTTCCCGCTGCCGAAACCGTTCCACGTCGTGGCGACCTCGAACCCCATCGAGTACGAGGGCACCTACGCCCTCCCTGAGGCCCAGCTCGACCGGTTCATGGTGCGGTTGGCCGTGGGGTATCCGGATGCGCAGGGCGAGAGCCGAGTGCTGCTCGCGCGCGTCGGCCGTCGGCAGGAGCGGGCCGACGTCGCCCCCGTGATCGACGCCGCGATACTGCGAGCTATGCAGGCGGGTGTGGAGCTCGTAGACGTGGATCCGGATATCGCTGCATACTGCGTCGCGCTGGCCGCGGCGACGAGGCGGCACCGATCCGTGGAGGTCGGTGCGTCACCGCGTGGCTCGCAGGGACTGTTGCTTGTCGCCCGGGCCCGCGCGGTGATGGCCGGTCGCGACTTCGTCATTCCCGACGACATCAAGGCCGTGGCGGCTCCGGTGCTGGCACACAGGCTCTCGCTGACGGTTCAGGCCTGGACCAGTGGCGTGCAGGCGGTCCAGGTCGTCGACGAGGTCGTCAACTCCGTTCCCGGCCCGCCAGTGGTCGGGTCGCGTGAGCGGGCTGCTGTGGGTGCGGAAGAGGGCCCGAAGGCGTGAGCGGCGTGCCGACGCCGTCGGGCCGGCGCTGGGATCTGAGCCCGGGCATTGTCGCCGGCGTCCTGGTCGCCGTCGGCTGCCTGATCGCGGGCTTCGTGACTGCGCGGGTGGATCTCGTGCTGGTGGGCATACCCCTGGTGATCGCGGTCGCCTACGCCTGGGACAGGCGGCCGCCCGAAACCGTGCGGGTCGACGTCCGGGCGGGAGCCCAGACCGGCGATGGCGCAGCCGAGGCGATCGTCGAGGTCGCCGCCGAGATCCGGGCGGATGCGGTGCAGCTGAGGTTGGCCCTCCGGGGTCAGGCGCCCATCGAGACCCTCGTCACGGTCCGGGCTGCCGGGCGGATCGTCAGCCCATTGCGGCTGGCCCACTCGGGGCCGCAACGGCTGGTGAGTGCAGAGTCGCGCATCCTCGGTGTGGACGCGTCGGTCGTCAGTGCGCCGACAGCGCCGGTCGCGGCGGACCGCGTGATTCCGCCGACCGTGATCCCGGTTCGGAGCCTTCCGCTTCCGGCGCGGCTGATCGGGCTCACCGGGCAGCACGCGTCGGCGCGCCCCGGTGACGGCGGCGAGTTCCGAGATGTCGACAAGTTCGCGCCGGGCGACCGCCTCCGACGCATCGACTGGAAAGCCACCGCGCGGCGGGCCCAGGTGCCCGGCGACCTGTATGTGCGGAGGACGATGGCGACGTCGGATGCGGCGATCCAGTTCGTGATCGACAGCCGCGACGACCTGACCGGGCGCGTCGCGGACTGGGCGGCCGCGTATCCGGAGCCGGGCGTCGGCTCGCAGGATCTCGCGCGCGAAGCCGCGGCGTCGCTCTCCACCGCGTACTCGGCCGCGGGGGACAGGGTCGGCTTCGACGACCTCGCGAACGTGGCCCGCGGCATCCCGCCTCGCTCGGGCGGACGCCATCTGCAGCGTGTCTTGCGCGCGGTGTCGCTCACCGGACCGAGCGGCGCCGCGACCGACCGGGTGCGCGCACCGGTGCTCGCCCCGGGCGCGCTGGTCTACGTGCTCTCGACCTTCCTCGACGACCAGCCGATGCGATTGGCCCTCATCTGGCGTGCCGCAGGTCACCGCGTGATCGCGGTCGACGTGCTCCCGGAACTCGACACCCGCGAACTCGTCGCCCGGGAGTCCGTAGCGTTGCACGTGGTCGAGCTGGAACGCGACCTGCGCTTCCGGCGACTGGCCGCGGCCGGGGTCGATACGATGCGCTGGCAGGATCCGGGCGGTCAGTCACGCGAGGCGCGACTGCGCGAGCTCAGCCGGCCGAGGAGGATGCGGTGAGCGCGCTCGAGCCCGCGGCACCCGACCTCGGCATGGTCGTTCCGGGATGGGCGTTGCGCGCGCTTTTCGCGGTCGTCGCCGTCGCGCTCTCCATCGCTCTGGCCGTGCCCGGCTTCTGGCTGACCGTCGCGGTGCTGCTGGCCGGCGTCGCGGTCGCAGCGCCGCAGTGGCTGACGGCGTGGTTCCTCATCGGCGGGCTCGCGTTGAGTCTGACCACGCACGAGCAGTCCTTCTCCGATTGGCGTCCATACGTGCTGATCGCCGGTGCGCATGCGCTGCACATCCTGGCTTCCTGGATGCTCGTGGTCGCGCCGACCGCCAAAGTCCAGCCTGCAGTGCTGTGGCCGAGCGCCCGACGGTTCCTGATCATCCAGCTGCCGGTCCAGGCGCTGGCCGTCGGCGCACTGGCGGTGACGACAGCGGTCTCGGGCGGTGACGTGCTCGGCCTCGCCGTGATCTCGGGCGTCGCCGTCCTCGCCCTCGTCGTCGCCCTCGCAGCTCTCCTCGTGCGACCACCACGGGACTGAGGTTGCAATGTCGGTGGTCCGGCATAGACTCGCGCGTGCTGGGTGACCCCTCGGATCGAGCCGGGGCGCGGCGGTCGGGACGAACCGCTACAATCGAACATATCTTCGATGCGCCGGAGGCGAACACGGGTCGGCATCGTCAACGAATAGCGGAGAATTGATCGAGTGACTATCAGTAAGGTGACCGGATCCCACCTCAGCGTGCGAGGGGCGCGCGTGCACAATCTGCACAACGTCGACCTCGAGATCCCACGCGACTCCATGGTGGTCTTCACCGGTCTCTCCGGCTCGGGCAAGTCCTCGCTCGCCTTCGACACCATCTTCGCGGAGGGGCAGCGGCGCTACGTCGAGTCCCTCTCGGCGTACGCCCGCCAGTTCCTGGGTCAGGTCGACCGGCCAGACGTCGACTTCATCGAGGGCCTCAGCCCGGCGGTGTCGATCGACCAGAAGTCGACCAACCGCAACCCGCGGTCCACGGTCGGAACGATCACCGAGATCTACGACTACATGCGTCTGCTGTGGGCGCGCATCGGTGTGCCGCACTGCCCGATCTGCGGTGAGCGCATCCAGCGGCAGACCGTGCAGCAGATCGCCGACCAGCTCATGGAGCTCGAGACCGCGACGCGGTACCAGATCCTCGCCCCGGTCGTCTCGCAGAAGAAGGGCGAGTTCGTCGACCTCTTCAAGGAGCTCGCCGCCGGCGGGTACTCGCGTGCCCTGGTCGACGGAAAGCCGGTGCAGCTGAGCGACCCGCCGACGCTCAAGAAGCAGTACAAGCACGACATCGCGGTCATCGTCGATCGTCTGGTCGCCGGGCCCGACATCCTCACACGTCTCACCGACTCGCTCGAGACGGCTCTGCGTCTGGCCGACGGCATCGTCCAGATCAACTTCGTCGACCTCGAGGGCACGGATGCGTGGCAGACCTACAGCGAGAAGCTGTCGTGCCCGAACAACCACCCCATCCAGCTCACCGAGATCGAGCCGCGCACCTTCTCCTTCAACGCGCCGTTCGGTGCGTGCCCGGAGTGCTCCGGCCTCGGCACGCGCATGGCCGTAGACGAAGACCTCCTGCTGGGCGACGAGTCGCTCAGCATCGCCGAGGGCGTCATCGTGCCGTGGACCACGCAGGGCAAGGGACTCTTCCAGTACTACGAGAAGCTTCTCGACGGTCTCGCACGCGACCTCAAGTTCTCCCTCACCACGCCGTGGCGCAAGCTGAGCGACGAGGTCAAGAACGCAGTCATGCGTGGAGACAACTTCGAGGTCAAGGTCAAGTGGAAGAACCGCTACGGCCGCGAGATGAGCTACACCTCGGGGTTCGAGGGTGTCGTTCCTTACATCGAGCGCCAGTACCTGCAGGCCGAGACCGACACCCAGCGTGCGCGCTGGGCGGAGTACCTCCGCGAGGTGCCGTGCCCGGTCTGCGGCGGCAAGCGTCTCAAGCCCGAGGTTCTCGCGGTGCTCGTGCACGGGGCGAGCATCGCGGATGCGGCGGAGCTCAGCCTGAGCGACGCCCGCTCGTTCATGGAGAAGCTGCATCTCACCGAGCGTGAGGAGAAGATCGCGGCGCAGGTTCTGCGCGAGATCAAGGTGCGGCTCGACTTCCTCATCCAGGTCGGTCTCAACTACCTCAACCTGTCGCGTGCGGCGGCGACGCTCTCGGGCGGCGAGGCTCAGCGCATCCGTCTCGCCACCCAGATCGGCTCGGGGCTCACCGGAGTGCTGTACGTGCTCGACGAACCGAGCATCGGCCTGCATCAGCGCGACAACCGCCGTCTGATCGACACGCTCATCGCACTCCGCGACCTCGGCAACACGCTGATCGTCGTCGAGCACGACGAAGACACCATCCGCACCGCCGACTGGATCGTCGACATCGGTCCGGGTGCGGGCGTCAACGGCGGTCACGTCGTGCACTCGGGTTCATACGACGACCTGCTGGACAACACGCGGTCACTGACCGGCGACTATCTCGCCGGGCGCAGGGAGATCGAGATCCCGGCCAAGCGCCGCAAGATCGACAAGAAGCGCAAGATCTCCGTGGTCGGCGCTCAGGCGAACAACCTCAAGAACGTGACCGTCGACTTCCCGCTCGGCGCCTTCGTCGCCGTCACGGGCGTCAGCGGTTCCGGAAAGTCGTCGCTCGTCAACGACATCCTGTACCGGGTTCTGGCCAACAAGCTCAACGGGGCACGCAAGCTCCCGGGCAAGCACAAGGCGGTCACGGGGCTCGACCACCTCGACAAGGTGGTGCACGTCGACCAGGCGCCGATCGGGCGCACCCCGCGGTCGAACCCCGCGACGTACACCGGAGTGTTCGACCGCATCCGCACACTGTTCTCCGAGACCGTCGAAGCCAAGACCCGCGGGTACCTGCCCGGTCGGTTCAGCTTCAACGTCAAGGGCGGCCGGTGTGAGGCCTGCTCCGGCGACGGCACGATCAAGATCGAGATGAACTTCCTGCCCGACGTGTACGTGGCGTGCGAGGTCTGTGGGGGAGCCCGGTACAACCGCGACACGCTCTCCGTGCACTACAAGGGCAAGAACATCGCCGAGGTGCTCGACATGCCGATCAGCGAGGCGGCCGAGTTCTTCCAGCCGATCTCGTCCATCCACCGCTTCCTGCAGACCCTCGTCGACGTCGGTCTCGGGTACGTGCGCCTGGGGCAGAGCGCCACGACGCTCTCGGGCGGCGAGGCTCAGCGCGTCAAGCTCGCCACCGAGCTGCAGCGCCGCTCGAACGGCCGCAGTGTCTACGTTCTCGACGAGCCGACCACCGGCCTGCACTTCGAGGATGTGCGCAAGCTGCTGCTGGTGCTCAACGGACTGCTCGACAAGGGCAACACGGTGATCGTGATCGAGCACAACCTCGACGTGATCAAGTCGGCGGACTGGATCATCGACATGGGTCCTGAGGGCGGCGCGGGCGGCGGAGAGGTCATTGCGACAGGCACTCCCGAGCAGGTGGCCGAGGCCCCGGGAAGCCACACGGGCTACTTCCTCAAGGAGGTCCTGCAGGGCGCCGAGAGCGCCCGGGGCGCCGCGTAGGATAACCGAGTGGCAGACACCGTCAGCTACCGGCCCAAGGCCGGTGAGATCCCGACCCAGCCGGGCGTCTACCGTTTCCGCGATCCGAAGAGCCGCGTGCTCTACGTCGGCAAGGCGAAGAACCTCCGCGCCCGTCTGAGCAACTACTTCCAGCCGTTGCGGAGCCTGCACGAGCGAACGCGGCGCATGGTCACCACGGCCGCCTCGGTCGAGTGGACGGTGGTGGCCAGCGAGTTCGAAGCCCTGCAGCTCGAATACACCTGGATCAAAGAGTTCAATCCGCCGTTCAACGTGCAGTTCCGCGACGACAAGTCGTATCCGTACCTCGCGGTCACCCTCGGCGACCGCATTCCACGGGTCATGGTCACCCGTCACCGCGGTCAGAAGGATGCGCGCTACTTCGGTCCGTACACGAAGGTCTGGGCGATCCGCGACACGGTGGACCTCATGCTCAAGGCGTTCCCGATGCGAAGCTGCTCCGACGGCGTCTACCGCCGCGCAGAGCTGACCGGACGGCCATGCCTCCTCGGAGACATCGGCAAGTGCGCCGCGCCGTGCGTCGGCAGGATCAGTCCCGAAGACCACCGCGAACTCGCGGAGGACTTCGTGTCGTTCATGGCCGGCAACGACACCCAGTACATCCGTGTCATGACCGACCGGATGAAGCAGGCCGCGAGCGCGCAAGACTACGAAGCCGCGGCCCGTCATCGCGATGCCATCCAGGCACTCGAGGCCGCGATGGGCAAGAGCGCGGTCGTGCTTCCCGAGAGCGTCGACGCCGATGTGTTCGGCATCGCGCACGACGAGCTGGCGGCCGCTGTGCAGCAGTTCATCGTGCGCGGGGGGCGCATCCGGGGTGTGCGTAGCTGGGTCGTCGACAAGGAGCTCGACGTGTCGCTCGGCGAGCTGGTCGAGACGGTCGTGCAGAACGCCTACGAGGGTACGGATGCGCCCCCGCGTGAGGTCCTCGTCCCCGAGCTCCCCGAAGATGCAGCCGAGCTGGAGCAATGGCTCACCGCCCGACGGCAGGAGATCGGCGACCCGGCGGCCGCGCGGGGAGTCCTGACCGGCCGCGTCGCATTGCGGGTCGCTCAGCGCGGAGACAAGGCCGCCCTGGTGCAGACCGTGGAGATGAACGCCAAGAATGCTCTCATCCTCTACAAGACGCGACGCAGTTCCGACTTCGTGGCGCGGTCCAAGGCGCTCAACGACATCCAGGACGCCCTCGGAATGGCCGACGCACCGCTTCGCATGGAGTGCTACGACGTCTCGCACCTCAGCGGAACGAACATCGTCGCGTCCATGGTCGTCTTCGAAGACGGCCTGCCGCGCAAAGACCAGTACCGGCGGTTCAGCATCCCCGAGTCGACCGACGACACCGAGTCGATCTATCAGGTGATCTCCCGCCGGCTCGCCTACCTCGGCGACCCCCAGCTGGAGCCGGCCGAGGAAGCGGAGGCCGCCATCGCGCCGGGTGAGTTCACCGGCGACGACGAGCGCTCGGATGAGCGCGGCGACGATCCCGAGATCGACGTCGAGGCCGAGATCGACGCGGCCGCCGAGAAGCGCCGCAAGAAGTTCTCCTATCCGCCGAACCTCCTCATCGTCGACGGCGGCCAGCCGCAGGTGGCGGCTGCGAAGCGTGCGCTGGAGGAGTCGGGCGTGCAGGGCATCCAGCTCGCCGGCATCGCGAAACGGCTCGAGGAGATCTGGCTGCCCGACTCCGATTTCCCGGTGATCCTCCCGCGCAACAGCGATGCGCTGTTCCTCATCCAGCGCATCCGCGATGAGGCACACCGCTTCGCGATCACCTATCAGCGCAGCCGTCGCAAGCGCGACATCGGTTCGGTTCTCGGGGAGATCCCCGGTCTCGGCCCGTCCAGGGTGAAGGAGTTGCTGAAGCACTTCGGCTCGGTCGCGCAGCTCAGGAAGGCCACGCCCGAGCAGATCGCAGAGGTCCGCGGCGTCGGGCCCACCCTTGCTGGGGCCATCCACGACCGACTCGCCAGTCGATAGGCTGGGGGAACACCGAGGCGGAGGAGCACCCCATGACCACCGACAACGAGCAGCAGGAAGTGCTGATCGTCACCGGAATGTCGGGCGCGGGCCGCTCGACCGTCGCGAACGCCCTCGAAGACCTCGACTGGTATGTGGTGGACAATCTGCCGCCGCAGATGCTGCGCCCGCTGATCGAGCTCGCCAACCGGGCGGGATCGACCCTGCCGCGCATCGCCGCAGTGGTGGATGTGCGCGGCCGCAACTTCTTCACCGACCTCCGCGACCTGATCCAGACCCTGCGCGAGGGCACCAAGGTGCGCGTGCTCTTCCTCGAGGCGACGGATGCGGCCCTCGTGCGGCGCTTCGAGGCCGTGCGCCGTCCGCATCCGCTTCAGGGCGACGGCACCATCCTCGACGGCATCGTCGCCGAGCGCTCCCGGCTGCGCGAGATCCGCGAGGCGAGCGACATCATCGTCGACACCTCCGATCTCAACATCCACCAGCTCGCCACGAACATCACCGAGACGTTCGCCGCCGAGAACACGGCCGGCGTTCAGGTCACGGTCATGAGCTTCGGCTTCAAGTACGGTCTGCCACCGGATGCCGACCTCGTCGCCGACGCGCGCTTCCTGCCGAACCCGTTCTGGAATCCGGAGCTCCGACCGTTCACCGGCCTCGACGACGTCGTGCGCGACTACGTGCTCGAGCAGGAGGGAGCCGGCGATTTCATCGAGGCGTACTACGCCGCTCTGCGGCCCGTGCTCGCCGGGTATCAGCGCGAGAACAAAAGGCACGCCATGATCGCGGTAGGCTGCACAGGCGGAAAACACCGCTCGGTGGCGATTGCGGAAGAGCTCGCCGCCCGTCTGCAGAATCTCCCAGGGATCGCGGTGAACACCAAACACCGCGATCTCGGCCGTGAATGAAGCCGGCCAGCCGACCCCGGCCCCCGCACGGCCGATGACAGAAAAGGAATCCGATTGGCTCTCACCGCCGACGTCAAAGACGAACTCACGAAGGTCGAGGTCAGCAAGACCACCGTGCGCGCCGCCGAACTCGCGACGATCCTCCGGTTCTCCGGCGGTCTTCACCTGATCAGCGGTCGGATCGCAGTGGAGAGCGAACTCGACACCCCTGAGCTCGCCCGGCGGGTGCGCAAAGACCTGGCGGAGCTGTACGGCGTCCGCAGCGAGGTCTCCGTCATCTCGGCTTCAGGCCTTCGCCGCACCAGCCAGTATCTGGTGCGCGTGCTCGACGGCGGGGAGACCCTGGCACGTCAGACCGGCCTGCTGGATGCGCGACGCCGACCCATCCGCGGACTCCCCAACCGTCTCACCACCGGTTCCCGCGAGGAGCTCGCCGCCGTCTGGCGCGGAGCCTTCCTCGCGCACGGCTCGCTGACCGACCCCGGTCGCTCCGCGGCCCTCGAGGTCACCTGCCCCGGCAACGAGTCGGCCATGGCGCTCGTCGGCGCTGCCGGTCGGCTCGGGATCGCCGCCAAGGCCCGCGAGGTCCGGGGCGTGCACCGCGTGGTCATCCGCGACGGAGACGCGATCAGCGCGATGCTCGTGCACATGGGCGCTTCGCAGACCGTCGAGAACTGGGAGGCCCTCCGACAGCGCCGCGAGGTGCGTGCAACGGCCAACCGCCTCGTGAACTTCGACGATGCGAACCTGCGCCGTTCCGCACAGGCGGCCGTCGCTGCGTGCGCGCGTGTCGAGCGCGCCCTCGAGATCCTCGCCGACGACGTTCCCGAGCACCTCCGTTACGCAGGCGAGCTGCGGCTGAACTTCCGCGACTCCAGCCTCGACGAGCTCGGTCACCACGCGGATCCGCCGATGACGAAGGACGCGGTCGCGGGCCGCATCCGCCGCCTCCTTGCGATGGCTGACAAGAAGGCCGTCGATCTGGGCATCCCCGGAACAGACGCGAACCTCCCGGCCGACCTCGACGAGGTGTAACGTCCGGGAAGCAACCTGTGGTGGCAGCGGTTGCGCTCAGTAGACTGGAAAAGTCGCTCGAAGCCCGGTGTGAAACGCTCGCGCCGGGAACCATATGAGGAGATGAGTAATGGCTGACTACACGCTCGCAGACCTTCCGTACGACTACTCGGCACTTGAGCCGAACATCAGCGGTCGGATCATGGAGCTGCACCACGACAAGCATCACAAGGCGTACGTCGACGGCGCGAACACCGCCCTCGCCAAGCTCGCCGAGGCTCGCGACGCCGACGACCTGACGTATGTCAACAAGCTGCAGAAAGACCTCGCTTTCAACCTCGCAGGGCACGTCAATCACACCGTGTTCTGGACCAACCTGTCGCCCGACGGCGGCGACAAGCCGAACGGTGAGCTCGGCGCCGCGATCGATGAGTTCTTCGGCTCGTTCGACAAGTTCCGCGCGCACTTCACCGCGTCCGCGCTGGGCATCCAGGGTTCCGGATGGTCGATCCTCGCGTGGGACTCGCTCGGTCAGAAGCTGATCATCGAGCAGCTCTACGACCACCAGGGCAACCTCGCGGCGGCGACGGTCCCGCTGCTGCTCCTCGACATGTGGGAGCATGCGTTCTACCTCGACTACGTGAATGTGAAGGCTGATTACGTCAAGGCCTTCTGGAACATCACCAACTGGGCAGACGTCGACAAGCGCTTCACCACCGCGCGCGAAAAGACCTCGGGCCTGCTGCTACTGTCGTAGCGGGAAAGGTGTCCCGGAAGGGTTGCCTCCCGGGACACCGCCGTCCGGTTTCATCTGAAACGCATTCCAAGTAATGAGCGCCCGTCGGCGCCCCTGAAGTAACAGGAGACATCTGTGTCCGTAAAGATCGGAATCAACGGGTTCGGTCGCATTGGTCGTAACTTCTTCCGCGCCGCTCTGGCCAAGGGAAGCGACCTCGAGATCGTCGCGGTCAACGACCTCACCGACAACAAGGCGCTCGCGCACCTGCTGAAGTACGACTCGATCACGGGCCGTCTCGACGCCACGGTGGAGCTCGACGGCGACAAGATCGTCGTCAACGGCAAGCCGATCATCGTTCTCGAAGAGCGCGACCCGGCCAACCTTCCGTGGGCCGAGCTCGGCGTCGACATCGTCATCGAGTCCACCGGTCGGTTCACCAAGTCCGAAGATGCGCGCAAGCACATCGCCGGCGGTGCCAAGAAGGTCATCGTCTCGGCTCCCGCTTCCGGCGACGACGTCGCCACCATCGTCCTCGGCGTCAACGAGGAGACCTACGACAGTGCCGTGAACGACATCCTGTCGAACGCGTCCTGCACCACGAACTGCCTCGCACCGCTCGCGAAGGTGCTGCTCGACAACTTCGGCATCGAGCGCGGTCTGATGACCACGGTTCACGCGTACACCGCCGACCAGAACCTGCAGGACGGCCCCCACAGCGACCTCCGCCGCGCCCGCGCCGCCGCCGCCAACATCATCCCGACCTCGACCGGTGCCGCGAAGGCACTCGGCCTGGTCATCCCGGAGCTGGTCGGCAAGCTCGACGGCTACGCGCTCCGCGTCCCGGTCATCACCGGCTCGATCACCGACCTCACGGTCGAGCTGTCGAGGCCTGCGACGGTCGCCGAGATCAACGCCGCGTACAAAGCCGCCGCCGAGGGCCCGCTCAAGGGCATCCTCAAGTACACCGAAGACCCGATCGTCTCGACAGACATCGTCAGCGACCCGCACTCGTCGATCTTCGACTCGGGCCTGACCAAGGTCATCGGCTCGCAGGTCAAGGTCGCGTCGTGGTACGACAACGAGTGGGGTTACTCCAACCGGCTCGTCGACCTGACCGAGTACGTGGCCGACCGCCTCTAACACCGGGGAACCGACGTGACGCTCCGCACCCTTGATTCACTCGGTTCGCTCGCCGGCAAGCGTGTCATCGTCCGCTGTGATCTGAACGTTCCTCTTCAGGACGGTCAGATCACGGACGATGGCCGTGTGCGAGCGTCGATTCCCACCCTGAACGCCCTGATCAATCAGGGCGCTCAGGTGGTCGTCATCTCCCACCTGGGCCGCCCGGAGGGCGCGCCCGACGCCAAGTACAGCCTCGCTCCGGTCGCCCAGCGGCTCTCCGAGCTCCTCGGCAAGCCGGTCACGTTCGCTCGTGACACGGTCGGCTCGGGGGCTCAGGATGCTGTGGGCAGCCTCCAAGACGGTGACGTCGCGGTTCTGGAGAACCTGCGGTTCAACCCGGGGGAGACCAGCAAGGACGAGTCCGAGCGCGAAGCCTTCGCCTCCAAGCTCGCGGCCTTCGGCGATGCATTCGTGTCCGACGGATTCGGCGTCGTGCACCGCAAGCAGGCCAGCGTCTACGAGCTCGCGAAGACCCTTCCGAGCGCGGCAGGCCTCCTCATCGCCACGGAGCTCGACGTGCTCGAGCGGCTCACCGAGAATCCCGAGAAGCCCTATGTGGTGGTTCTCGGCGGTTCGAAGGTCTCCGACAAGCTCGGGGTGATCGGTCATCTGCTCCCGCGGGTGAGCTCCTTGCTCATCGGCGGCGGGATGCTCTTCACTTTCGTCGCGGCACTCGGCCACAAAGTGGGCTCGAGCCTGCTCGAGGCCGACCAGATCGAGACGGTCAAGGGTTATCTGGCCCAGGCCGAAGAGCTCGGGGTCGAGATCGTTCTTCCGCGCGACGTGGTCGTCGCCTCCAAGTTCGGAGCCGACGCCGAGCACGTCGTGCGTCCCATCGACGGCATCGAGGACACGGACTGGGGGTCGAGTGGTCTCGGCCTCGACATCGGTCCCGAATCGGCACAGGTGTTCTCCGAGTACATCCGCTCGGCACGAACGGTGTTCTGGAACGGTCCGATGGGTGTGTTCGAGCTCCCGCCGTTCGCCGCGGGAACCAAGGCCATTGCTCAGGCTCTCACCGAGGTCGACGGGCTGAGCGTCGTCGGCGGCGGCGACTCCGCCGCCGCTGTGCGTGCGCTCGGCTTCGCCGACGACCAGTTCGGTCACATTTCTACGGGTGGCGGTGCGAGCCTCGAGTTCCTCGAAGGCAAGCACCTGCCGGGACTGGAGGTCCTCGGATGGCAGCAGTGAGCTCGTCGGTGCGGCGTACCCCGCTGATCGCCGGCAACTGGAAGATGAACCTCGATCATCTGCAGGCGATCGCGTTCGTCCAGAAGCTGGCGTGGAGCCTGAAGGACGCGGGCCACGACTTCTCAGCCGTCGAGGTCTCGGTCTTCCCGCCGTACACCGACCTGCGCAGCGTGCAGACGCTCGTCTCGGCCGACAAGCTCCCGATCGCCTACGGCGCACAGGACGTCTCCGAGCACGCCTCCGGAGCATTCACCGGCGAGATCTCCGCTCTCTTCCTGGCTGCGCTGGAGTGCCGCTACGTGATCATCGGTCACTCGGAGCGGCGCATCCTGCACCACGAGACCGACGAGCAAGTATCTCTCAAGGTGGTCGCGGCGCTGGAAAACAACCTGACGCCGATCATCTGCGTGGGCGAGACCGCCGACGACCTCGAGACGCACGGCGCGAGCGCGGTACCCGTCGCGCAGCTTCGCGCTGCGCTGGCCGAGGTGCGATCCGCAGCGGACATCGTCGTCGCGTACGAGCCCGTCTGGGCCATCGGATCCGGTCAGGCCGCGACTCCGGAGCAGGCAGAACAGGTGGCAGCGGCGCTGCGGGCCGTTCTCGTCGAGCTGCTGGGGGAGGATGTCGCAGCCAAGACGCGCATCCTGTACGGCGGCTCGGTCAAGTCGGGCAACATCGCGAGCTTCATGCGCGAACCGAACGTCGACGGAGCCCTCGTCGGCGGCGCCAGCATCGATGTGACCGAGTTCGCCAGCATCGTTCGCTACCAGAAGCACGTCGGACTGTAAGACCGCGTTCATCGATCCTGCATCACCGCGGGCGGCTCCCGGGAGCCGCCTGCGGTTATACTGGCTGTTGGTCTTCCCAGGCGCCGAGCCTGGTTGTGTTCCGAAAGGTTTCTCGTGCAAATTCTCCAGGTCGTCCTGCAGGTCCTGCTGGGCATCACCAGCCTGCTGCTGACACTGCTCATCCTCCTGCACAAGGGGCGCGGCGGCGGTCTCTCCGATATGTTCGGCGGCGGCGTCACCTCCAACCTCGGTGCCTCGGGAGTCGCTGAGCGCAACCTGAACCGCATCACGGTGATCCTCGGACTTGTCTGGATCGTCTGCATCGTCGTGCTGGGCCTCATCACCAAGTTCGATTCCGGCGCGTAAGCGCGCGCACCGCGGCCAACGCAGCGTACACACACAGCGAGGAGCAAAATGGCATCCGGAGGAAGTGCAATTCGAGGTTCGCGCGTGGGCGCGGGCCCGATGGGGGAGCAGGACCGCGGTTTCCACGCGGAGCGGATCTCCGTCTCGTACTGGGACGCTCTCGGCAATGAGACCGTCCGTCACTTCGCGGCGAATCTCCCCGATGAGGAGATCCCCGAGGTCATCGACTCACCGTCGTCAGGACTGCCTGCCGGCCGTGACAAGGAGAACCCGCCGTCGGTGGCGAAGCTCGAGCCCTACAAGACCCATCTGGCGTACGTGAAGGAGCGTCGCACCGAAGAGGAAGCCGAGCAGCTCCTCGAAGATGCGCTCAATCAGCTCCGCGCACGCCGCGGCAAGCTGAGCGCCACCAGCTGACAGACTGAACAAAGGAGCGGCCCGGACGAGAGTCCGGGCCGCTCCTTTGTTCGCACGTGGTGCGCGAGGATCAGTAACTCGGTGCGATGAGGTTCTCGGGAACCTCGGCAGCAGCATCCTGGTCGACGAAGAAGACCGTGCGTTTACGCCCCTTGGCGCCCGCGACGGGTACCTCGGTGTAGCTCGCACCCGCCAGGGCCAAGCCGAGGGCGGAGGCCTTGTCGGCGCCAGCGAGCACAAGCCAGATGCGATCCGACGAGTTCAGCACCGGGCGCGTGAGGCTGATGCGCTCGGGCGGTGGCTTCGGCGCTTGACGCACGGCCACCGTGGTCGCCTCGGTCTCGCGGATACCCGAGCGGTCGGGGAACAGCGAAGCGATGTGACCGTCGGGTCCGACACCCAGGAAGGTGATGTCGAACCGCGGTTGGCGGGCACCCTCGGAAGCGAACGCTGCGAGCTCGGCGGCGTACACCGACGCGGCTTCGTCGATGTCGGCGATCTCGTCGGAGGCGGGCATCGGATGCACGTTCTCGGGCGGAACGGCGATGTGGTCGAGCAGTGCCTCCCGGGCTTGGCGCTCGTTGCGATCCTCGCTGTTCTTCGGCACGAATCGCTCGTCACCCCACCAGAAGTGCACCTTGGTCCAGTCGACGCTGTCGCGCGCCGGAGACTCGTTCACGGCCGCGAGAACGGCGATTCCGACGGTCCCGCCGGTCAGCACCACGTTCGCCTCACCGAGATCGTCGAGGATGTCGACGGTCTTGGTCAGAAAGCGAGCGGCGACCGAGCCGGTGAGCGCCTGTTGATCGGGGTGGACGAGCACCCGCCGTTCGTTCGTCATGCCTTCGTGCCCACTCCCTTGTCGGCGGCCTCGAGCTGGTCGAGACCTTTCGTGATCACCTCACCGTACAGATCGTCGGGGTCCAGCCTACGCAATTCCTCGGCAAGGCAGTCACGCAGGCTCCGACGGGGGAGCGAGAGGTCGTGCGTCGGCTGGTTCGGCTGCGACAGACGTGCGACGTTCGGGATCTCGCGCTCCAGCTCGATCACACCGGATGCGCGGCCCATCCGCACGCCGTGGATGCCGCTCGAACCGTTCGCGCGCGACGTGAGGTCGTGCTGCACCGGAACCTGCAGCTGCAGCGAGAGCCACGCTGCGAGCAGCACCGTAGAGGGGGAGTCGGCAGCGCCGGCGACCTCGACGGACTCGATCTGCTCGAACGGGGGCTGATCGAGCACCGCGGCGAGCTGGGCGCGCCAGAGGGTCAGGCGAGTCCAGGAGAAGTCCGTGTCGCCGGGCGCATACGTCTTCGACAGATGACGCAGTGCCTCGTGCGGATCCGGCTGCGCGGACGCATCCGTGATGCGCCGCGTGGCGATGCGGCCGAGCGGAGACTGGGAGACGACCTCGGGAGCGAGACCCGGCCACCAGACGACGACAGGAGCGTCGGGGAGCAGCAGGCCAGTGACCAGGCCCTCCTCGTCACTCGCCGCTTCGCCGTAGGCGCGCAGGACGATGACCTCGCTCGCGCCGGCGTCGCCGCCGACGCGGATCTGTGCGTCGACCCGGGAGTCGACCGCGTTCGGGGCATCTTCCTCGGTGGAGACGACGATCACGCGCATCGGATGCTCGCGCGAGGCGTCGTTGGCGGCCTCGATGGCCTCCTCCTCCTGGCCGAGGTGAGTGGCGATGACCAGCGTCAGGACACGCCCGAGAGCGACCGCGCCGCCCTCCTCGCGAATCTTGACGAGAGCTTTCGACACCTTGCTCGTCGTGGTGTCGGGCAGGTCGACAATCATGGACGCCTCCATTTGCGGCCGTCTCGGGCCATCAGTTCATCAGCCGACTTCGGCCCCCAGGTTCCGGGGCGGTACTGCTCGGGCTGACCTTGCGTCGCCCAGAAGTCCTCGATCGGATCGAGGATCTTCCACGACAGTTCGACTTCTTCGTGGCGGGGGAACAGCGGCGGTTCTCCGAGCAGCACATCCAGGATGAGTCGCTCGTATGCCTCCGGGCTCGCCTCGGTGAAGGCGTGCCCATAGCCGAAGTCCATGCTCACGTCGCGCACCTGCATCCCGGCGCCCGGCACCTTGGAGCCGAACCGAATGGTCACACCCTCGTCGGGCTGCACGCGGATGACGAGTGCGTTCTGTCCGAGCGCCGACGTCTGGCTCTCCGCGAACAACTGCTGCGGAGCGCGTTTGAAGACCACTGCGATCTCGGTCACGCGACGTCCGAGGCGCTTGCCTGCACGGAGGTAGAACGGCACGCCGGCCCATCGGCGGGTGCCGAGCTCGAGCTTGATCGCCGCGTAGGTCTCGGTCGTCGACTGCGGGTTCATCCCGTCCTCTTCGAGGAAGCCGACGACCTTCTCACCGCCCTGCCATCCGCTGGAGTACTGGCCGCGGGCCGTCGAGGTGCTGAGATCCTTCGGAAGGCGGACGGCAGCGAGTGCCTTCTCCTTCTCGGCGCGAAGGTCGGCGGCGTCGAAGGAGATGGGCTCCTCCATCGCCGTGAGGGCGAGCAGCTGAAGCAGGTGGTTCTGGATGACGTCGCGCGCAGCGCCGATGCCGTCGTAGTAGCCTGCACGGCCGCCGACGCCGATGTCCTCGGCCATCGTGATCTGCACGTGGTCGACGTAGTTCGAATTCCAGATCGGTTCGTACAGCTCGTTCGCGAAGCGCAGCGCCAGGATGTTCTGGACCGTCTCCTTGCCGAGGTAGTGGTCGATGCGGAAGACCGAGTCGGGCGGGAAGACCGACTCGACGACGGCGTTCAGCTCGCGCGCACTGGTGAGGTCGTGGCCGAAGGGCTTCTCGATCACGACACGTCGCCATCCGTCACCGTTCTGGTCGGCCAACCCGGACTGGCGCAGCTGTTCCGTGACGAGCGGGAAGGCCTTCGGCGGGATCGACAGGTAGAACGCATGGTTTCCCATGGTCCCGCGCTCCTTGTCGAGCTCGTCGACGGTCTCCTTGAGCCGCTTGAACGCGTCGGGGTCGTCGAACTCGCCGGGAACGAACCGGATGCCCTGGGCGAGCTGCTGCCACACCTCCTCCTGGAACGGGGTGCGCGCGTACTGCTTGACCGCGTCGTAGACGACCTTCTCGAAGTCCTGGTCCTCCCAGTCGCGGCGGGCGAAACCCACCAGCGAGAATCCGGGCGGAAGAAGACCGCGATTTGCGAGGTCGTACACAGCCGGCATCAGCTTCTTGCGGGACAGGTCACCTGTCACGCCGAAGATGATGAGACTGCTGGGACCGGCGATGCGATTGAGGCGGCGATCGGAGGGCAACCGCAGTGGGTTGAACTCCGGGGTGATTTCCACCGGTGACATTGAACTCCTTGGATGCGTGCGGGGCGCTGCTAGTTGACGGCCTCGAACAGCGGGACCAGGTTGGCTCCGGGGTCCGTGAGGTTCAGAGTCAGGACCGGGCGCCCGTGCTCGCCGAGCACGCTCGCGTCACCGGCCGCCTGGGCCTGGATGAGCTGACCGAAGGTGAACGGACGGCCGGGGATCTCGAGATCCTCCGCCGGGTTCTCGGTGATCTGCAGGAATACGCCGACGGCAGGTCCACCCTTGTGGAACTGTCCGGTCGAGTGCAGGAAACGGGGTCCCCAGCCGAACGTGACCGGACGCTTGGCCTTGGCGGCGAGCAGATCGCGGAGTCCCGCGAGCTGCGGAAGCGCGATGCGGTCGACGTAGGCCTGGACCGAGACGTAGCCGTCCGGTCCGAGCTGGGCGACGAGCGCATCCACCGCGGCCTCGAGGGAGGCGGCGTCGCCGAGGAAGTCGCCCGTGGAGCGCACCTCGATACCGTCGGCGACGAACGCAGGGGTGGTGGGCTCGGGGCGGTTGTCGAGCAGCGAACGCGCGGCCACCTTGGCGGCCTCCACGTCCGGCTGATCGAAGGGGTTGATGCCGAGAAGTCGTCCTGCGACGGCGACAGCGAACTCCCAGACCAGCAGTTGTGCGCCGAGGCTGCCGGAGACCAGGATCTCGCCCTCGTGGCGATTGCTCGGGAACAGGTGGTGCGCCTCGGCGTTGTCGACCAGTCGCGCGACCTGCAGGTCGGGCAGATTCTCCGAGAACTCGGGGGAGAGCGGGTCGAGAACGACGGGGAGCAGACCGGTGCCCTGCTTGCCGGTGGACTCGGCGATCAGCTGCTCGGCCCAATCGGCGAAGCCGACGATGTGCGTGCCGTCCGAGACGATTCCGACCTTGTCCTTGAGCGGCTCGGTGCCGGCGATGGCGGCGCCGAGGATCAGCCCGGGGTTGGTCGGGTCGTCGATCGCGAGTTCGAGCGAGATCGTCTCGGCCTCGTCGAGGAGTTCGGCGATGTCGACTCCCGCGAGACCGGAGGGGACGAGTCCGAAGGCGGTGAGCGCCGAATAGCGGCCGCCCACGTTCGGGTCCGCGTTGAAGACGCGGTACCCGGTCTCGCGAGCGGATGCGTCGAGCGGCGATCCGGGGTCGGTGACGATGACGATGCGCTCGCGCGGGTCGACGCCGATCTCCTGGAACGACTTCTCGTAGATGCGGCGCTGGCTGTCGGTCTCCAGGGTCGAGCCGGACTTGCTGGAGATCACGAGGGCCGTGGTCTGCAGGCGATCGCGCAGAGCGGCGAGAACCTGGCCGGGCTCGGTCGAGTCGAGCACTGTGAGCTCGACGCCGGCCGTGCGTGTGATGACCTCAGGGGCCAGCGACGAGCCGCCCATCCCGCCGAGCACGATGTGGTCGACGCCCTTGGCGCGCAATTCGTCGCGCAAGGCGACGATCTCGGGGACCAGTGGCCGCGAGATGGCGACCGCCTCGGTCCAGCCGAGGCGCTTGCTGGCCTCGTCCTCGGCATCCGGGCCCCACAGTGCAGGGTCCTGCGCGGTGATGCCCGAGGCGACGAGGTCGGAGACGAGCTGCGGGACGTGGCGATTGACGGCCTCCTCGGCCGCTCCTGTCACGTGGATCTTGAAACTCACTTCGCTGCCTCCAGCGCCTTGGTGACGGTGTCGAGCAGCTCGTTCCAGGAGACGATGAACTTCTCGACGCCCTCCTTCTCGAGCAGTGCGGTGACCTCGTCGTAGGAGATGCCGAGAGCGTCGAGCGCGTTCAGGACCTCGTTCGCCTCGGCGTAGTTTCCGGTGACACTGTCACCGGTGATGACGCCGTGGTCGTAGGTCGCGTCGAGCGTCTTCTCCGGCATGGTGTTGACCGTGTTGGGGGCGACCAGCTCGGTCACGTAGAGCGTGTCGGGAAGGCTCGGGTCCTTGACACCGGTCGAGGCCCAGAGCGGACGCTGCTCGTTCGCGCCGGCGGCCACGAGGCCCTTGGCGCGTTCGGTGGCGAAGAGCTCCTCGTAGACCTGATAGGCGAGGCGGGCGTTGGCGACTCCGGCCTTGCTCTTCAGCGCGAGGGCCTCATCGGTGCCGATGGCGGTCAGTCGCTTGTCGATCTCGGTGTCGACGCGCGACACGAAGAACGAGGCGACCGACTGGATGCCCGACAGGTCGATGCCCGCAGCCTTGGCCTTCTCGAGACCCGCGAGGTAAGCGTTGATGACGCCGCGGTAGCGCTCGAGGCTGAAGATGAGCGTCACGTTGACGCTGATACCGGCCGCGGTCACCTCGGTGATGGCTTCGAGCCCCTCGACCGTCGCGGGGATCTTGATGAGCACGTTGGGCTTGTTCACCTTGGCGGCGAGCTTCTTGGCCTCCGCGATGGTTCCGGCGGCGTCATGGGCGAGGCCCGGCTCGACCTCGATGGACACGCGGCCGTCGAGGCCGTTCGTCTGCTCGAAGACGTCGTGGAAGATGTCGCTGGCGTTGGCCACGTCGTCCGTCGTGATCTCGAAGACCGCGTCGGTGACGTTCGTTCCCGCGGCGGCGAGCTGCTTGACCTGCTCGTCATAGGCCTCGCCCTTGGAGAGCGCGGTGGCGAAGATCGTGGGGTTGGTGGTGACACCGACCACGTTCTTCTCGGCGATGAGCTTCTGCAGACCGCCGGTGGTGATGCGTTCGCGCGACAGGTCGTCGAGCCAGATGCTGACGCCGGCGGCGGAAAGCTGTGCGGTGGGGGTGGAGTCGGTCATTTTATTCTTTTCTCCTTGCTGAAAGTCTGTGTTCGCGGTGGCTCGCTGCGCTCAGAGCGATGCGAGCGATTCCTTGACGGCGGCGACGGCGTGCTCGGTGGTCATGCCGAACTCGCGGAACAGCGTCTTGTAGTCCGCCGATGCACCGAAGTGCTCGATCGACACGCTGCGGCCGTGGTCGCCCACGTACTTGCGCCAGGTGAGGTCGAGACCGGCCTCGATGGAGACGCGGGCCCTGACGGATGCGGGGAGCACCGACTCCTTGTACTCGTCGCTCTGCTCCTCGAACCACTCGAGGCTCGGTGCCGAGATGACGCGGGCGTTGATGCCTTCGCCCCTCAGGACCTCGCGGGCGTCGACGGCGATCTGCACCTCGGATCCGGTCGCGATCAGCAGGACATCGGGGGTGCCGTTCGGCGCCTCCGCCAGCACGTACGCGCCCTTCGCGACGTTCTTCGCCGAGGCGAACGTGTCGCCGGTGGCGTCACCGTCGCCTCGCTCGAAGACCGGGATGTTCTGACGCGTGAGCGCGATGCCGGCGGGGCCTTCGCGGCGCTCGAGAATCGTCTTCCAGGCGTAGGCGACCTCGTTGGCGTCGCCGGGGCGAACGACCTCGAGGTTCGGCACGGCGCGCAGGGTCGACAGCTGCTCGATCGGCTGGTGCGTCGGGCCGTCTTCGCCGAGCGCGACGGAGTCGTGTGTCCAGACGAAGATCGACGGCACCTTCATCAGTGCGGCCAGGCGAACGGCGGGGCGCATGTAGTCGCTGAAGATGAGGAACGTACCGCCGAACGGACGGGTCGGGCCGTGCAGCACGATGCCGTTGAGGATGGCGGCCATCGCGTGCTCGCGGATGCCGAAGTGCAGCACGCGTCCGTACGGGTTGCCCGTCCACTCGTGGGTCGAGTGCTCGACGGGCACGAATGATGCGGCGCCCTCGATCGTCGTGTTGTTCGACTCAGCGAGGTCGGCCGAACCGCCCCACAGCTCGGGGATGACCGGGCCGAGCGCGTTCAGCACCTTGCCGCTGGCGGCGCGGGTGGAGACGTCCTTACCGGCCTCGAAGACAGGAAGCGCCGCTTCGACACCCTCGGGGAGCTTGCCCGTGAGCAGTCGATCGAGGAGTTGCTTGCGCTCGGGGTTGGCGGCGGCCCACTGGTCGAAGCCCTTCTGCCACTCGGCGTGCTGCTCGGCACCGCGCTCGACGGCCTTGCGGGTGTGCTCGATGACAGCCGGGTCGACGTCGAACGTCTTCTCGGGGTCGAAGCCGAGCACCTCCTTGACGGCGCGGAGTTCGTCGGCGCCGAGGGCAGATCCGTGGATCTTGCCGGTGTTCTGCTTCTTGGGCGACGGCCAGCCGATGATGGTCTTGAGGATGATCAGCGACGGCTTGTCGGTGACCTCCTGCGCGGCGAGGATGGCGTCGTGCAACTGCTGCACGTCCTCCTGATAGACGCCGGTCTTCTTCCAGTCGACGACCTGCACGTGCCAGTGGTACGCCTCGTAGCGCTGCTTGACGTCTTCGGTGAAGGCGATGTTGGTGTCGTCTTCGATCGAGATCTGGTTGCTGTCGTAGAACGCGATCAAGTTGCCGAGCTGCTGGTGACCGGCGAGCGACGACGCCTCCGAGCTGACGCCCTCCTGAAGGTCGCCGTCGCCGGCGATCACGTAGACGAAGTGGTCGAACGGGCTGGTGCCGGGTTCAGCATCCGGGTCGAACAGCCCGCGCTCGAAGCGGCTCGCATAGGCGAAACCGACCGACGACGAGATGCCCTGGCCGAGCGGGCCGGTGGTGATCTCCACGCCGTCGGTGTGGCCGTACTCGGGGTGGCCGGGAGTCAGGGAGCCCCACGTGCGCAGCGCCTCGAGGTCATCGAGCTCGAGCCCGTAGCCGCCGAAGTAGAGCTGGATGTACTGGGTCAGCGAGCTGTGGCCCGCCGAGAGGATGAAGCGGTCGCGTCCGAGCCAGTGCTGATCACGGGGATCGCGGCGCATCACCTTCTGGAACAGCAGGTAGGCGAGCGGGGCGAGGCTCATGGCGGTGCCGGGATGCCCGTTGCCCACCTTCTCGACCGCGTCCGCCGCGAGAACGCGAGCGGTGTCTACTGCCTTGTTGTCAATGGGATCCCATTGCAGAGCTGCCACGTGAAAACTGACCCTTCGTAGAGATGGTGAGGGCCGTTTGTGTCCCGCACCGGTTGAGGTAGTGCGCGCCGTGGACGTCATCGGCACCGCGGCCGCGTCCGTGCACGTCCTACAAACGGACGGCGATTAGGGGCGGCTTTGGCTGGCGAGCATCTCCAAGTATAGGTAACACGCGCGAAACGTGGGGTGTTCCCCTGTACCGCTTGCGGATAACCGCGGAGGCGGGTACTCGGGGGCGGTATCGTAGACTCGTCGGGGGATCGTCGAGTCGTTAGAGGAGCAATGGACGTCGCTGTAGAAAGCCGTGTCGAATCGAGCCGCATCGGCTTTCGTCGCAAGCTGAAGGCGTACTTCTCGCTGACCAAACCCCGTGTCGTCGAACTGCTCCTCGTCACGACCGTTCCGACGATGATCCTGGCCGCCGACGGCATCCCGAATCTCTGGCTCGTTCTCGCCACGGTGGTCGGCGGCTACATGAGTGCCGGGTCGGCAGGGGCGTTCAACTGCTACATCGATCGCGACATCGATCGGGTCATGAAGCGCACGAGCAAGCGTCCGCTGGTCACCGGGGAGCTCAGCGACCGCGAGGCACTGGTCTTCGCCTGGGCACTCGGCATCGCTTCCATCCTCGTGCTCGGCTTCTTCGCCAATTGGGTCGCAGCGGGGCTCTCGCTCGTGGCCATCCTGCTCTATGTGGTCTTCTACACGCTGATCCTCAAGCGACGCACCCCGCAGAACATCGTCTGGGGCGGCGTCGCCGGATGCATGCCTGTGCTGATCGGCTGGGCAGCCGTGACAGGCTCGCTCGACTGGGCCCCGTTCATCCTCTTCGGCGTCATCTTCCTCTGGACTCCGCCGCACTACTGGCCGCTCTCGATGAAGTACCGCGACGACTACAAGGAGGCCGGCGTGCCGATGCTCGCCGTGGTCCGCGGTCGTGCGGCCGTCGGGCTGCAGGTGATCCTCTACGCGTGGGCGATGGTCGCCTGCTCGCTGCTGCTCATCCCGGTCGCGCACATGGGCCTCTTCTACACGGCGATCTCGCTCGTCGCAGGGGGTTGGTTCCTCTTCGAGTCCCACCGCCTGTACAACCTCGCGATCCGTCACGAGAATGTCTCCCCGATGCGCGTGTTCCATGGCTCGATCGCGTACCTGACCCTGATCTTCGTGGCCGTCGCGATCGATCCGCTGCTACCGTTCTGACGATGACGACCCTCCGCACCGTCCGGCTCGTTCTGGACGCGCCGCGCGAGTCGGACATCGATGCGGTGTTCCATGCCTGTCAGGATCCGGAGATCCTGCGCTGGGTTCCCCTGCCCGATCCGTATACCCGTGAGAGCGCCGAGTTCTTTGTGCGCAGTTACGTGAGCCACGGCGCGGCGAGCGGCAGCTACACGGTCTGGGCGATCCGGATCGACGACGAACCGCTCATCGGCGTCGTCGAGGTGCGCAGAGACGAAAGCGCCGGGTCAGCGTCGGTGGGATGCTGGCTGGCCGCGGTGGGCCGTGGTCACGGCTACATGCGCGAGGCCCTGGACCGGGTCGTCGAGCACGCCGTCGATCCCGCCGGGCTCGGCTTCACGCGCCTGTGCTGGGAGACGCTGGAGGGCAACGCGACGAGCAGGCGGCTGGCCGAGTCCGTCGGGTTCGTGTTCGAGCCGGCCTCCGTTCACGTCGTCGACTTCCGCGGCGAAACCCGGTCGGCCATCGTCGGCGTGCTGAAGTCAGCGGACCGCGCCGGCCGCCTGTGACGCGGCTGCCGCATCCGGAGCCACGGCGACCGGGGCCTTGAGCGAGAGGACCACCGCGGTCATCGCTGCCGCGAGAACGGCGGCGAGCACCAGGTGGATGCCGACGAGCACGCTGGGCAGACCGGTGTTCGCCTGGATGAGCCCGACGGCGATCTGCAGCACCTCGACCGCGAGCAGGTACATCGTGTAGCGGTGGACAGGTGTCGTACGGATGCGGAACGACCCCACCACCAGGACCAGCGTGAGCGCGAAGGTCACGTATGCGGGGATCGCGTGCACGTGCTGGAGGATCTCGGGGTCGAGTCCGTTGCGCGGGGCGTTCGCGTCGCCGGCGTGCGGTCCGGAGCCCGTGGTGGCGATGCCGACCAGGATGGTGATGGCGACCACGAAGCTGGTGATGTGCGTGACGATGGCGAACCACTTCGGAACGGCGCGCATCCGGGGGCCGGGAACCGCGTAGACGCGGACCACGAAGGCCGTGCAGAGCGACACCAGCACGATCGAGACGACGAAGTGCAGGCCCACGACGTACGGGTTGAGGTTCGTGAGCACGCTGAGGCCGCCGATCACGGCCTGCATCGGGATGCCCAGACCGGCCAGGAGGGTCAGCCAGAAGAAGTCGGGACGCTCTTTGCGCAGGCGCAGGATGGCGACGAACGCGACGATGGCGATGATGCCGATGAGCACGCCGAGCACTCGATTGCCGAATTCGATGAACCCGTGGATGCCCATCTCGGGCGTGTTGACGAACGAATCGGCCGTGCACTTGGGCCAGGTGGGACAGCCGAGTCCGCTGCTGGTCAGCCGAACGAGGCCGCCGGTGCCGACGAGGACGACCTGCGCGACCAGATAGACCCACGCGATGACCTTCAGTCTGGTGTCGACGCGGTCGGGCAGCCACTCGGCAATGCGCTTCATTCTGGGATGCTCTTCCTCGCTTGTGGATCGGATACTCGGCCAACGTGCAGGCGCGCCTCTACTATTACCGCTCATCACCTGTAGAATTGGTGGGTTCGAGAAACGCGCGCCTGCGCGTGCCAGCAAAGCCTTCTCGCCTTGCAGCCGGGGCAGCGTCGCCCGTGTCCTCGAACAGTTTAGGTACGCACACCAGCCACCCGCACAATCGTGAACCGTATCCGCCGACGCCTGTCGAACGGAGCGGGGAATGAGCCGGAATGATAGCCGGTTATACGTGGGAGGAAACGAGGTTGAATATGTCAGACATCCTGATCGACCGCCCCGAACTCAACAGCCTGGGGCAGTATGAGTTCGGTTGGGCGGATTCCGACGCTGCCGGCGCTTCGGCCCGCCGCGGAATCTCCCCCCAGGTGGTGACAGACATCTCCAACCTGAAGAGCGAACCCGCCTGGATGCACGAGCGCCGGCTCAAGGCTCTGCAGCTGTTCGAACGCAAGCCGATGCCGACCTGGGGAGCCGACCTCTCGGAGATCGACTTCGACAACATCAAGTACTTCGTCCGGTCCACGGAGAAGCAGGCCCAGAGCTGGGAAGACCTGCCCGAGGACATCAAGAACACCTACGAGAAGCTCGGCATCCCCGAGGCCGAGCGCCAGCGACTCGTCGCCGGCGTCGCCGCTCAGTACGAGTCCGAGGTCGTGTACCACCAGATCAACGAAGAGCTCGAGGCTCAGGGCGTGATCTTCATGGACACCGACACGGCGCTGCGCGAGCACCCCGAATTCTTCGAGGAGTATTTCGGCACGGTCATCCCGAGCGGCGACAACAAGTTCGCCGCGCTCAACACGGCCGTCTGGTCGGGCGGATCGTTCGTCTACGTGCCGCCCGGCGTGCACGTCGACATCCCGCTGCAGGCCTACTTCCGCATCAACACCGAGAACATGGGCCAGTTCGAGCGCACGCTGATCATCGCCGACGAGGGCAGCTACGTGCACTACATCGAGGGCTGCACGGCTCCGATCTACAAGTCCGACTCCCTGCACTCGGCCGTCGTCGAGATCATCGTGAAGAAGAACGCGCGCGTTCGCTACACGACGATCCAGAACTGGTCGAACAACGTCTACAACCTCGTGACCAAGCGGGCCACCGCCGCCGAGGGCGCGACGATGGAGTGGATCGACGGCAACATCGGCTCCAAGGTGACGATGAAGTACCCGTCGATCTATCTGATGGGGGAGCGCGCCAAGGGCGAGACCCTCTCCGTGGCCTTTGCAGGCCCGGGCCAGCACCAGGACGCCGGCGCCAAGATGATCCACATGGCGCCGTACACGCAGTCGTCGATCGTGTCGAAGTCGATCGCCCGCGGCGGCGGCCGAGCCGGCTACCGCGGTGAAGTGCGAGTGGATGCGAATGCGCACCACGCTGCGAACACCGTGCGCTGCGACGCACTCCTCGTCGACTCGATCTCACGTTCCGACACCTACCCGGCCATCGACATCCGTGTCGACGACGTGCAACTCGGCCACGAGGCGACCGTGTCGCGCGTGAGCGAGGAGCAGCTCTTCTACCTCATGTCCCGCGGACTTCCCGAAGACGAGGCCATGGCCATGATCGTGCGCGGCTTCATCGAGCCGATCGCCCGCGAGCTCCCCATGGAGTACGCACTCGAACTCAACAAGCTCATCGAGATGGGCATGGAAGGATCCGTCGGCTAAATGACCTCCGCCAGCACTCCGACGAAGACCATCAGCCCCGAACCCGACGCCGCGCCGAAGCACATGCGCAGCGCGGTGCCCGTTCAGACGCGCTCCGACCGGTTCCACTCGACAGAGGTGGCCGACTTCCCCGCCGTCACCGGCCGTGAGCCCGGTTGGAAGTACACCCCGGTCGCACGCCTCGCCGAGTTGATCTCGGGGGAGCTCGACGGCTCGCCCTACGCGTACGACCTGACCACCGCATCCGGTGTGACCGCGGAGTGGGTCGGTCGCGACGACACCCGCATCGGCTCGGCCGGAAAGCCGGAAGAGCGTGCCTCCGCCAACGCCTGGACGTCCTTCGAGCAGGCTCTCGTCGTCTCGGTCACGGGCGAAGAAGCCAAAGAGGTGACGCTCACGCGGACCTCGCTCGGCGACGGCCCGCGCGCTGCGCACACCGTGGTCGAGACCGCGCCGTTCAGCCGGGCGACGCTCATTCTGCAGAACTCGGGCCAGGCGCGCTTGACCGAGAACGTCGAGCTGGTGCTCGGCGAGGGCTCGCAGCTCACGATCGTCTCCGTGCAGGAATGGGACGACGACGCTCTGCACGTCGCCACCCACTTCGCCGAGATCGGCCGCGATGCCCGCCTCAAGCACATCGTCGTGACCCTCGGCGGCGGAGTGGTACGCCTCAATCCGGCCGCGCACCTGGCCGGCACGGGCGGCGAGGCCGAGCTGTTCGGCGCGTACTTCGCGGATGCGGGCCAGCATCTCGAACAGCAGGTCTACGTGTTCCACGACGCGGCCAGCACCCGCAGCCGAGTGACATACAAGGGTGCACTGCAAGGTGCGGGGGCACGCACCGTCTGGATCGGCGACGTCCTGATCGGCCCGAAGGCCGTCGGCACCGACACGTACGAGCAGAACCGCAACCTCGTGCTCACCGACGGTGCACGCGCCGACTCCGTGCCCAACCTCGAGATCGAGACCGGGGACATCGTCGGCGCCGGTCACGCGAGCGCCACCGGGCGGTTCGACGACGAGCAGCTCTTCTACCTCCAGTCCCGCGGGATCACCGAGGACGAGGCCCGGCGACTGGTCGTGCGCGGCTTCCTCTCCGAGATCGTCCAGCAGATCGGCTCGCCCGAACTGCAGGAGCGGCTGCAGGCCGCCATCGAGGCGGAGCTCGAAGCCGTCGCGGTGACGAGCTGATGGCGGCGACGAAAGTCGCGTCGATGGACGAACTCGTGACCGACCAGGCGATTCGCGTCGTCGTCGACGGCACCCCCATCGCCGTCGTCAAGGACTCGTCCGGAGCCGTCCACGCGATCGGCGACACCTGCACGCATGGCGAGATCTCGCTGTCCGAGGGGTTCGTCGAGGGCGAGACGCTCGAGTGCTGGGCGCACGGTTCCCAGTTCTCCCTGGTCACCGGCAAGCCACTCAACCTTCCGGCGTACGAGCCGGTTCCCGTCTTCCAGGTCGATGTGATCGACGGAGACGTCTACATCGACCCGAACGCAACGAAAGAGATTTAGATCCATGTCAGTTCTTGAGATCCGCGACCTGCACGTCACCGTCGAGACGGAACAGGGCGTCAAGCCCATCCTCAACGGCGTCGACCTGACCATCCGCGAGGGCGAGATCCACGCGATCATGGGGCCGAACGGCTCGGGCAAATCGACCCTGGCGTACACGATCGCCGGGCACCCGAAGTACAAGGTCACCCAGGGCAGCATCACGCTCGACGGTGCGGACGTGCTCGCGATGACCGTCGATGAGCGCGCCCGCGCCGGGCTGTTCCTCGCCATGCAGTACCCGGTCGAGATCCCCGGCGTCACCAACACCAATTTCCTCCGCACCGCGAAGACCGCGATCGACGGCGAGGCGCCCTCGATCCGCAGCTGGGTGAAGGATGTGCGCGAGTCGATGGACAAGCTCCGCATGGACAAGTCCTTCGCCGAGCGCAACGTCAACGAGGGCTTCTCCGGTGGAGAGAAGAAGCGCAACGAGATCCTGCAGCTGGAGCTTCTCAAGCCGAAGTTCGCCGTGCTCGACGAGACCGACTCCGGCCTCGACGTCGATGCTCTCAAGGTCGTCTCGGAGGGCGTGAACCGGGCTGAGGCGAACACCGGTCTCGGCATCCTGCTGATCACGCACTACACGCGCATCCTGCGCTACATCAAGCCCGACTTCGTGCATGTGTTCGTCGCCGGACGCGTGGCCGAGCAGGGTGGACCGGAGCTCGCCGAGCGGCTGGAAGAAGAAGGCTACGACCGCTTCGTGGATGCTCCGGAGCCGGCCAAGGCCGACGCCGCCGAGCTCACCGAGGCGTAGGCTGAGACCATGCCAGCGACACTAGCGCCGGCGCTCTTCGACCAGGTCGAAGAGGCGCTCAAGAACGTGATGGATCCCGAGCTCGGGATCAACGTCGTCGACCTCGGACTGATCTACGATCTGGCCTGGGACGAGGAGAACAATGCGCTCATCATCTCGATGACGCTCACCTCGGCCGGCTGCCCCCTCACCGACGTGCTCGAGGAGCAGACCGCCGAATCACTCGACGGCATCGTGGAGGCGTTCCGCATCAACTGGGTGTGGATGCCGCCGTGGGGCCCCGAACGGATCACCGACGACGGCCGCGACATGATGCGCGCCCTCGGCTTCGCGATCTGACAAGCAACCCGACGAGGGGTCGCAACACGCCGCCTGGCCTCCAGGCCGCACGCGTGTTGCGGCCCCTCGTCGCTGGTGCTGAGGTCGGCGCCGAACAAATATACTGAGACCTTCCCCCACACGAACGAATTGGATGACGACTGTGCTCAACGTGCAAGACCTTGAGCTCAGAGTCGGCGCTCGGCTCCTGATGGAGAATGTGAGCTTCCGCGTCGCCGCGGGGGACAAGATCGGGCTGGTCGGGCGCAACGGCGCCGGCAAGACGACCCTGACGAAAGTGCTCGCCGGTGACCTCCAGGCCTCGGGCGGCAAGGTCGAGCGCAGTGACGAGATCGGCTACCTGCCGCAGGATCCCCGCTCCGGCAACCTCGAAGACCTCGCGCGGACGCGCATCCTCGATGCTCGTGGCCTCGGTTCGATCGTGCTCGGCATGCAGCAGTCGACCGTCGACATGGCGAGCACCGACGAGGCGGTCTCGGCTGCCGCGATGAAGAAGTACGGCCGGCTGGAGGAGCGCTTCCATATGCTCGGCGGGTACTCGGCCGAGGCGGAGGCCGCGTCGATCGCGAGCAACCTCAACCTGCCCGACCGCATCCTCGACCAGCCGCTCAAGACGCTCTCGGGCGGTCAGCGGCGTCGCATCGAGCTGGCGCGCATCCTGTTCTCTGATGCGCAGACGATGATCCTCGACGAGCCCACGAACCACCTCGACGCCGACTCGGTCGTCTGGCTCCGCGAGTTCCTCAAGAACTACGCCGGCGGATTCATTGTGATCTCGCACGATGTCGAGCTGGTCGGCGAGACCGTCAACCGGGTCTTCTACCTGGATGCGAACCGCCAGCAGATCGACATCTACAACATGGGCTGGAAGAACTACCAGCGTCAGCGCGCCGCCGACGAGGAGCGCCGCAAGAAGGAACGCGCCAACGCCGAGAAGAAGGCGGGGGCGCTTCAATTGCAGGCGGCCAAGTTCGGTGCGAAGGCATCGAAGGCTGCCGCCGCCCACCAGATGGTCGCGCGGGCCGAGCGCTTGCTCTCCGGCCTCGAAGATGTGCGCGCGGTCGACCGGGTCGCCAAGCTGCGCTTCCCGACGCCCGCGCCCTGTGGTCGTACGCCCCTCCAGGCGAGCGATCTGTCGAAGAGCTACGGCTCGCTCGAGATCTTCACCGCGGTCGACCTGGCGATTGATCGTGGTTCGAAAGTCGTGGTGCTCGGCCTCAACGGTGCAGGCAAGACGACGTTGCTCAGGATGCTCGCCGGCGTCGACAAACCCGACACGGGCCAGATCGAACCCGGCCACGGACTCCGCATCGGCTATTACGCGCAGGAGCACGAGACCATCGACGTCGAGGCCTCGGTGCTGCAGAACATGGTGTCGGCCTCGCCCAACCTCACCGAGACCGAGGCGCGCCGCGTACTCGGATCCTTCCTCTTCACCGGCGACGACTCACACAAGCCGGCCGGTGTGCTCTCCGGTGGCGAGAAGACGCGCCTCGCTCTCGCGATGATCGTCGTCTCGGGCGCGAACGTCCTCCTGCTCGACGAGCCGACGAACAACCTCGACCCGGCCAGCCGCGAGGAGATCCTGGACGCGCTGGCGCACTACGAAGGCGCCGTCGTCCTGGTCAGCCACGACGAGGGCGCTGTCGAGGCGCTCAACCCGGAGCGGGTGCTGATCCTGCCCGACGGCGTCGAGGACCACTGGAACAAGGACTACCTGGACCTCATCTCGCTGGCCTGAGGCGGGCAGCCGGTCGAGCGTCGCTGACCAACGCCCAGGCGTGAGGTCCGGCTACCGCGCTGCGTCGAGCAGGTCGTCTTCGACGTCCGCATCGGTGCGGCGGAGAGCGCGCTTCCGCTGGCGTTCAGCCGCCCGCGCCTTCTCCTCCGGGTCGTCTTCGTTGCGCTTGCGGTACTCGGTGAGGAGCGCGTAGCCCAGTCCGAAGAAGCCGATGAGGGCGAAGATGATCCACTGGATCATGTACGACCAGTGCAGTCCCTCGTCCTGAGTGGGCGGGTCGGTGACGGTCGGCGTCGGCGCGGTCGCCGGCGAAGGCTTCTGCGAGTCGAGCAGGCCGTAGGCGCCGGTGTACACATCGCTGCCGCCGAGACGCTGTTTGACGACGGAGAGTTGGATGGTGCCCACCTGGCGCCCGGTTGCCGTGCGTCCCGGAATGCCCGGCTCGCTCGGCTTCAGGCGGGCCACCACCGTGACGGTGCCTGCTGGAGCGGCCGGCACGCTGTCGGGGGCGTCATCCGAGTTGCCGGTCGGCACCCAGCCGCGATCGACGATGAAGAGGGCGCCGGATGCGGTGCGCAGCGGAGTCAGAACCTCGAAGCCCGGCCCGCCGTTGAAGGGGCGGTTGCGTACGAGGAGCTCCTTGTCGCGCTCGTATGTGCCGGTGACGGTGACGCGGGTCCACTCCTGAGCGGACTCGAACGACCCGAGCGACGGGAGCTCGGCGGTGAGCGGGACCGGGGTCGAGTAGAAGTTCGCAGAGATCACGGCGTTCGCGGCAGCGGCCTCCTTGCTGCGCGCGAGCTGCCAGGCCGAGAGGCAGCCACAGGCGATCGCGAACACGATCGCGAAGGCCAAATAGCCGAGCCAGCGGCGGGAGAAGGCGAAGCGCCAGCCGGTGCTCATTTGGCGCTCCCCGCATCCGTCGCCGTAGCGATGGCATCGGAGTCGCCGGCCGGCTCAGCGCCGTCGATCGGAAGCACGGCGACCGGGAAGTCGCGGGCAGCGAGGAACTCCCGCAGAAAGTCGACGTGGTCGTCGCAGGCCAACCACACCTTGACACGGTCCTCGGTGTGGATCTTCGGGTTGCGCCACTCGATCCGCCAGCCGGCGGTCTCGTTGCAGCCCGCTCGCGAACACGTCAGAGCTTCCGGCTCACCGAACCCGATCACTCGTCGTCGCCTTTCGTCTGTTCGCGCGGCTCCGAGGGCGGAGGGGGAGGAGGCGCCAAGGGCAGGATATTGCCTGGACGCTGAACATTGCCTTTGCGCGGGTCGGTGGAGACGTTCGCGATGACGACAGCGAAGTAGGGAAGGAACACCGCACCGATTGCCGGGATGATCACCCACCATCCCGGAACGAACAGAATCGAGATGATGCAGAGCACGCGGATGCCCATGGCGACCGAATACTTGATCATCCGGTGCCGGCGCTCTTCGTCGGGCGAGAGCGGAAGATTCGTGATCGACTGTGATTGTGGATGCTTCATGGGTTTCCCCCAGCCTACGTCCATCCCGGGCAGGCGGAGACCGTGCCCATAAACTGGGATGCGATCGTTTTCGGGCACCCTGCCCGAACGTGTGAGAGGACACCGGATGACTACCCCACGAACCGTGCTGGTCACGGGCGGAAACCGCGGAATCGGCTTTGCGATCGCGGAGGAGTTCGTCGCCCAGGGGCATCGGGTCGCCGTGACTGCGCGCTCGGGTGAAGGACCTGAGGGTTCTCTCACGGTACGTGCGGACGTGACCGATACGGCGTCCATCGACGCCGCCTTCGCGGAGATCGAGGAGAAGCTCGGTGCCGTGGAGGTCGTCGTCGCCAATGCCGGGATCACCCGCGACACGCTCCTCATGCGCATGTCGGACGAGGACTTCGACGCTGTCGTCGACACCAACCTGGGCGGGTCGTTCCGGGTCGTGAAACGTGCCTCGAAGGGGATGCTCAAAGCCCGCTACGGCCGCATCGTGCTGATCTCGAGCGTCGTCGGCCTCTACGGCTCGGCCGGGCAGGTCAACTATGCCGCGTCGAAGGCCGGACTCGTCGGGATGGCGCGGTCGATCACGCGCGAACTCGGTGCGCGAGGGATCACGGCCAACGTGGTCGCCCCTGGATTCATCGAGACCGACATGACCGCGGCCCTGCCCGACACGCAGCAGGCCGAGTACAAGAAGAACATCCCCGCCGGACGCTTCGCGACGGCCTCGGAAGTCGCCAAGGTGGTCGCCTGGGTCGCCGGCGACGACGCCGGGTACATCTCGGGCGCGGTCATCCCGGTCGACGGCGGCCTCGGCATGGGCCACTAGGCGGCCGTCCGCCGCTCAGCCGCGGAGGCCGAGCAGCGGGAGCACGTCGCCGAGGTTGCGCCGGTCGACCACGACGTCGGCCTCCGCGCGCACGCGCGGCTTGGCGTTGAAGGCGATCGCAAGGCCCGCAACGGCCATCATCATCAGGTCGTTGGCGCCGTCGCCGATCGCCACCGTGCGGGGGAGCGGGATGTGCGCATCCTGCGCCCATCCGATGAGGGACGCCGCCTTGGCGCCCGCGTCGACCACCTCGCCGGTCAGATCACCGGTGAGTGCCCCGTCGACGACCTCGAGGCGGTTCGCGCGCCAATGGTCGAGACCGAGGGTGCGCGCGAGGGGATCGAGCGTCTCGTGGAAGCCCCCGGAGACGACGCCGACCCGTCCTCCGGCGGCGTGGACGCCGGCGATGAGCTCGGGAACGCCGTCGGTGACCCGGATGCGCTCCCGGACGCGTGCGAACACATCGACGCTCAGCCCGGCGAGCGTCCTGACGCGCTCACGCAGGCTCTGCTCGAAGTCGAGCTCTCCGCGCATCGCGCGTTCGGTGATCTCGGTGACTTCGGCGCGTGCGCCGGCCTCCTCGGCGAGGAGCTCGATGACCTCGTCCTGGATGAGCGTGGAGTCGGCGTCGAGCACGACGAGGAAGCGGGGCGTCCTGCCCGTGGGAGGAAAGTCGGGGGAACTGTGGTCAACGGCGCGGGCCCGGGTGGGACCCTGAGTCGGAGAAGGGCCGGTCATGGAACGACGTGCACTCCCTTGCCGACCACCGTGAGTCCCGACTCGGTGACGGTGAACCCTCGTGCGCGGTCGCGGTCGTGGTCGAGACCGATGCTCGCCCCCTCGGCGACCACCACATCCTTGTCGAGGATGGCTCGTCCGACGAACGCGTTCGGCTCGATGACGGCACGCTCGAAGACGACCGAGTCGACGACCTTAGCGCCGGAGTCGACCTTGGCCCACGGACCGAGCACGCTGCGCTCGAGGTGGGCACCGGAGATCACGGAGCCGAGCGAGACGATCGAGTCGATGGTCGTGCCGAGGCTGCCGCGGTCGTCCCGCACGATCTTGGCCGGCGGCGAGTTGAGCTGCTGGCTGAAGATCGACCACTCGCGGTTGTACAGGTTGAACACCGGCAGCGGCGCGATCAGGTCCTGGTGGGCCTCGAAGAACGAGTCGATGGTTCCGACGTCACGCCAGTAGTAGCGGTCGCGATCCGTCGATCCGGGAACGTCGTTGCGATTGAAGTCGTAGACACCGGCTTCGCCCCGTGTGACGAAGTCGGGGATGATGTCTCCGCCCATGTCGTGGTTCGAATCGGGACGGTCTCCGTCGCGGATGACCGCGTCGATCAGTGCGTCGGCGTCGAACACGTAGTTGCCCATCGACGCGAGAACCTCGTCGGGGGAGTCGGGCAGCCCGATCGGGTCGGACGGCTTCTCACGGAAGGCGCCGATGCGGTCGGGGTGTGCTGCATCCACCTCGATGACGCCGAACTGGTCGGCGAGTCCGATGGGCTGACGGATGGCCGCGACGGTCGCCGGAGCTCCGGAGGCGATGTGGGCGTCGATCATCTGCGTGAAGTCCATGCGATAGACGTGGTCGGCGCCGACCACGACGACGATGTCCGGCTTCTCATCGCGCAGCAGGTTGAGGCTCTGCAGGATGGCATCGGCCGATCCGCTGAACCAGCGCTTGCCGAGCCGCTGCTGGGCCGGAACGGAGGCGATGTAGGAGTTGAGCAGTCCGTCGAGGCGCCAGGTCTGCGACACGTGGCGGTCGAGGCTGTGCGATTTGTACTGGGTCAGCACGACGATCTGGCGCAGCTGCGAATTGATCAGGTTGGAGAGTGCGAAGTCGATGAGTCGGTACTGTCCACCGAACGGGACTGCGGGCTTCGCGCGGTCGGCCGTGAGGGGCATCAGGCGTTTGCCTTCGCCACCTGCGAGTACTATGCCGAAGATCTTCTTGCCTGCCATGCCACCACAGTAGAGGCAACAGGGGTGGTGTACTAGCGTTCACGACATGCGCGTTGATCTTTTGACCCGTGAGTATCCGCCGAACATCTACGGCGGCGCCGGGGTGCACGTGGCCGAGCTGGTGCGTGCTCTGCGTACCGACACCGAGGTGGTCGTGCGGGCATTCGGGGAGCCCGTCGACGAACCGGACACGTTCGGATACCGGATCCCCGCGGAGCTCGCGGGCGCCAACGCAGCGATCACGACGCTCGGCGTCGACCTCCAGATGGCTCAGGATGCGGGCGGCGCCGACCTCGTGCACTCGCACACCTGGTACGCGAACGGCGCGGGGCACCTCGCCAAGCTGCTCCACGGCATCCCGCATGTCGTCACCGCCCACAGCCTCGAGCCGTTGCGCCCGTGGAAGGCCGAGCAGCTCGGCGGCGGCTACCGCGTGTCGGGCTGGATCGAGCAGACAGCGTTCGAGGGCGCCGATCGGGTGATCGCCGTGAGCGACGGGATGCGCCGCGACATCCTCGCCGCGTACCCGACGCTCGACCCCGACAAGGTCACCGTCGTCTACAACGGGATCGACCTCGACCGCTGGAAGCCGCTCGAGGACGATGAGCGCGCACGGGAGCTCGGCGTCGATCCCGACCGTCCCGCTGTCGTCTTCGTCGGGCGGATCACGCGCCAGAAGGGCCTCCCGTATCTCCTGCGGGCCGCTCGACTCCTGCCGAAAGAGGTGCAGGTCGTCCTGTGCGCCGGCGCTCCGGACACGCCGGAGATCCTGGCCGAGGTCACTCGAGGCGTCGAGGCGCTGCAGGCCGAGCGCGATGGAGTGGTGTGGATCGATCGACTGCTGTCCCAGGAAGACCTCCGGATCGTCCTCACCGCATCGACCGTCTTCGTCTGCCCGTCCATCTACGAACCGCTCGGGATCGTCAACCTCGAGGCCATGGCGTGCGGTCTGCCCGTCGTCGGAACTGCGACGGGTGGAATCCCGGAGGTCATCGTGGACGGCGTCACGGGACGACTCGTGCCCATCGAGCAGGCGACGGACGGCACGGGTACGCCGACGCATCCGGATGCGTTCGTCGCAGAACTCGCGGCCGCGCTGATCGGCGTCGTGAGCGATCCGGAGCGCGCCGCATTGATGGGCAGCGCGGGCCGGCTCCGCGCTGAGACGGCCTTCAGCTGGACCTCGATCGCGGACCAGACACGGGAGATCTACCGGTCGCTGGTGGGCTGACGACGCCGGTAGGCTAGAGGTCATGCCCAGCGTTCTCAGCCTTGAAGATGTGTCCGTGGTCCGTGATGGGAATACGATTCTCGACTCGGTGAACTGGACGATCGAACCGGATGAACGATGGGTCGTCCTCGGTCCGAACGGCGCGGGAAAGACCACTCTGCTCCAGATCGCGGCCGCGGCCATGCACCCGACCTCGGGTCACGCCACAGTGCTGGGGGAGTCGCTCGGGCACAGCGATCTGGCGGAGCTCAAGCCGCGCCTCGGCTTCGCGTCGAGCGCGCTGGCACGCCGCATCCCGCGAACCGAATCGGTCCTCGACGTCGTGATGACGGCTGCATACGCGGTGACCGGGCGCTGGAACGAGGAGTACGAGGCGATCGACGAACGCCGGGCGCACCGCGTGCTCAACGAATGGAACCTCGACCACCTCTCGGAGCGTACGTTCGGCAACCTGAGCGACGGGGAGCAGAAGCGGGTGCAGATCGCCCGTTCCGTGATGACCGACCCCGAGATCCTTCTGCTCGACGAGCCCGCCGCAAGCCTCGACCTCGGTGGGCGCGAAGAACTCCTGCAGCTGCTCGGCGGCTACGCCAGCGACCCGCGTTCGCCCGCCATCGTGATGGTCACGCACCACGTCGAGGAGATCCCGCTCGGCTTCGGCAACGCGCTGCTGCTCAAAGACGGCGCAGTGTCGGCGCAAGGCAAGATCGGCGAGGTCGTGACGTCCGACCGCCTGAGCGAGACGTTCGGCATCGACGTCGACCTGAGCGAGGAGCGAGGCCGGTACACGGCCCGCGCGCGACAGGCCACCGTCGAGGCCGCCTCAGACTGAACAATCTGCTAAACTCGGTAGCTGGCCCGGTGAGCTGTGATGCCCCGTGCCGACATGCTTCCCGCCCCGGCTCAAACGCCAAGGGCATGACCAACCAACACTACGCAACAAGGAAGTCCTGATGAAGACTGACATCCACCCCGACTACGCCCCGGTGGTTTTCCGCGACCTGGCCTCGGGTGCGACGTTCCTTACCCGCTCCACGGTGACGAGCGAGAAGACGATCGAGTGGGAAGACGGCAACACCTACCCGGTGATCGACGTCGAGATCTCGTCCGAATCGCACCCGTTCTACACCGGTAAGCAGCGCATCCTCGACTCGGCCGGCCGCGTCGAGAAGTTCAACTCGCGCTACAAGAACTTCGGCAAGTAGTCCCAGCCACGAAGAAGGCCCCGCTCGATCGAGCGGGGCCTTCTTCGCGTTTACGGTGTTCGATCGTTGGGTACTAGTTGCTGATCTGGTAAGTCGACGCTGCTCCGAGGAGCGCCACGAAGATGATCGTGAAGATGATACCGAAGGCGATCTCGGCGAAACCGATGATGATGCCCGCGATGGCCAGACCCCGGCCCTGCTCGCCCGTCCTCTTGATCTGGGAGAGGGCGACGAAGCTGAGGATGACGCCGACGACGTTGACGAAGAAGGACAGGATGAAGCCGACGATCGCCAGCGTGTTGTAGCCCCGCTGGGCGGGCGCGTACTGGGCTGATTCGCCGTACTGGGGCGCCGCCGGCGGCTGGGTGTACTGCGGCTGCTGAGGGACGTCGGGCTGCTGCGGCTGATCGGGAGTACTCATATCGCCGATATTAGCTCCTCAGCAGACTCAGAGGGAACCCCCAGATGTGGTACAGGCAGCAGCAATGTAGCCGCCTGACCAGTCGAGCCTTCGTCGGTCAGCGCACCGGCCAGAGACCCGAAGTCGTGAACGCCGGATTGTGTTCGCGCCTCATGTACGCCTGAAAGTCCTCCGCCTGCTCCCGGCACCACGAGATCTGCAGGTGGTGCAGCTCGATCGCCGGGAAGGCGAGGGCCTCGGCGTGCACCCGTGCCAGCGCCTGTGCGACTCGGCCCGCCGCGATGGCGTCGGCTCCCGCATCGTGAGCGTCGGTGAGATCGACACCGTAGAAGAGAGCGGTGAGGGCGAGCGTGCGCTTGCCGCTGCGGTACTTGTCGACCGCCTTGTCGATCACGAGCGGGTCGATGATCGGGCCGGGTGCGACCAGTGGCGCGACGCCGTAGCGCTGCGCCTCGCGGTCGAGCAGCGTGAAATCGTACGGAGCGTTGTATGCGACGACCGGTGTGCCGCGGCCGAACAGGATGCGCAGGGTCGCGACGATCTCGCCGACCGCCTCCGCCGCGGGCATGCCGACGGTGCGAGCGTGCTCCGTGGTGATGCCGTGGACGGCCGTGGCCTCGACCGGGATCTCGACTCCGGGATCCACGAGCCAGTCATGTCTCTCGACGACGCGCCCGCTGTCGTCGAGCCGCCCGACGTGCGCTGACACGATTCTCGCCGTCTCGACATCGATCCCCGTGGTTTCCAGGTCGAAGACGCCCAGTTCATCGTGCCAATTGCTCATGCGCCAAGCGTATTCGGCACCACCGTCACTGCGTGCGTCAGGCTCGGCGCGGCTCCACGTGGAGCCAGTAGAAGTTCTGGGTGCCGAGGGTCAGAGTGAACCGGCCGTCTTCGGCGACCGTCGGGAACTCCCCGCCGCCGAACATGTCGTACAGCGTGCTTCCAGCGAACTCCTGGGCCTCCAGGGTGACCGATACGGGGTTGTGCGCGAACGAGAACACGCAGAGCACATCCTCGGGCTGGTCGCCGAAGTGCGTGCCGCTTCCCTCGTACGAGCGCACGAAAGCAAGCACCGACTCGTGGTTGGTCTGGAGCACCCGGATCGAGCCGAGGCCGAACACCGGATGCGCCTTGCGAACGTGGATCACGTTGCGGATCCAGTGCAGGAGCGAACGGGACTGTGCGAGCTGCGCCTCCACGTTCACCTGGTTGTAGTGGAAAACAAGGGACTGGACGACCGGGAGGAAGAGCTTGCCGGGGTCGGCCGTCGAGAAGCCCGCGTTGCGGTCGGGCGTCCACTGCATCGGGGTGCGGGAGCTGTCGCGGTCGGGGAGCCAGATGTTGTCGCCCATCCCGATCTCGTCGCCGTAGTAGAGGAACGGGCTGCCGGGAAGCGAGAAGAGCAGGGCGTGCGCGAGCTCGAGTTCTGCGCGGGAGTTGTCGAGGAGGGGTGCCAGGCGGCGGCGGATGCCGATGTTGGCGCGCATCCGTGGGTCGTACGCGTACCAGCCGTACATCGCCTGCCGGTACTCCTCGCTCACCATCTCGAGGGTGAGTTCGTCATGGTTGCGCAGGAATACTCCCCACCCGGAGCCTTCCGGGATGTCCGTGGTCTCGGAGAGCACGCGGACGAGCTCGCCGGCCTGCTGGGAGCGGAGCGAGTAGAAGATGCGCGGCATGACGGGGAAGTCGAAAGCCATGTGGCACTCGGGCTCGTCCTCGGTGCCGAAGAACGCTGCGACCTCACGCGGCCACTGATTGGCCTCGGCGATCATGACGCGCCCGGGGTAGTCGCGGTCGACCATCTCGCGCAGCTTCTTGATGAAGTCGTGCGTCTTCGGCTCGCCCTCGCCGTTGCCCTCATCCGACTCGTACAGGTAGGGGATGGCGTCGAGTCGGAAACCGTCGACGCCGAGATCGAGCCAGTAGCGCACGACGTCGAACATCGCCTCGTGCACGGCCGGGTTCTCGAAGTTCAGGTCGGGCTGGTGCGAGAAGAAGCGGTGGAAGTAGAACTGGCGGCGCGCCTCGTCGAACGCCCAGTTCGAGTCCTCGGTGTCGATGAAGATGATCCGGATGTCCGGCCACTTCGTGTCGTCGTCGTTCCACACGTAGAAATCGCCGTACGGACCCTCAGGGTCGGTGCGCGACTGGTGGAACCACTCGTGCTGGTCGGACGTGTGGTTCATGGGCAGGTCGATGATCACGCGCATGTTGCGCTCGTGAGCCTTGGTGACCAGGTCTTTGAACTCGTCGATCGTGCCGAACTCGGGCAGGATCGCACGGAAGTCGGAGACGTCGTAGCCGCCGTCGCGCAGCGGGGACTGGAAGAACGGCGGAAGCCAGAGCGCGTCGATCCCGAGCCACTGCAGGTAGTCGAGTTTCGACGTGAGGCCCTGGATGTCACCGGATCCATCGCCGTTGCTGTCGACGAACGAGCGCACCATCACCTCGTAGAAGACCGACCGGCGGTACCACTGAGGGTCGAGGGTGAGCCCGGGGAGCGTGATCGGCGCAGTGAAACTCACGGTTCTCCTTCTGGCACGACGGCCGGATGCAAGCGGTTACAACCACACGAGTCTAGGTCTTGCCGAGGGTGCCCTGTCCAGTCTTGGGAGGCACATTGCCGGGACTGTACACCCGCGCTGCCTAAACTGGTCTGCGATGACCGTTTCCTCACCTTACGCCGACGCCCTCGGGCGCATCCCGGTGCGTACGTCCGAGTTCGCCGTACTGGGCGGCGTGACCCGCTATTGGGACTACGGCGACCTGCACGCCGACACGACGATCGTGGTCGTGCACGGCTTCCGCGGCGACCACCACGGACTCGAGCCGGTAGTGGCGAATCTGCACGGTGTGCGCGTGATCTCACCAGACCTTCCGGGCTTCGGCGCGTCGGATCCGCTGGGCGAGGTGGCCCACGACATCGATGGATACGCGTCGTGGCTGCGGGCGTTCGTTCGCGGCCTCGGGATCGAGGGTCGGTTCGTGATCCTCGGTCACTCGTTCGGCTCGATCGTCGTGTCGGCGGCACTCGCGGCGCGGGATGCCGCGGATGCGCCGGCTCCGCTCGAACCGTCCGCCGTGATCCTCGTGAACCCGATCGGGGCGCCGGCGCTGGAAGGACCGCGCGGCGTGTTCACCCGGCTCGCGATCTTCTACTACTGGGCCGCCTCGGTGCTGCCCGAGCGGCTCGGCTACTGGCTGCTGCGCAACGGTCTCATCGTGCGCGTGATGAGCATGACCATGGCGAAGACCAAGAGGAAGGCGCTGCGCCGCTGGATCCACGACCAGCACGACCGCTACTTCAGCGCGTTCAGCGACCGGCGCGTGGTGCTCGAAGCATTCCGCGCATCCGTCTCGCACAATGTGGCCGAGTACGCCCCGCTCATCCCGGAGCCGACCCTCCTCGTCGCGGCCGAGAAGGACGACATCACGCCGGTGTCGGCACAGCGCCGTCTGCAGACCCTGTTCCCGGATGCGCGGCTCGTCGTGATCCCGGGCGTCGGCCACCTCATCCACTACGAGACACCGGCCGAGGCGGCTCGTGCGATCGAGGAGTTCCTGGCGGTGAGCGCGACGTGAAGATCGTGTTCGACTGCCGCTACACCCGAGTCGGGCGGCACGACGGCATCAGCCGGTACACGGCCGGTCTCGTCAGCGCTCTGGCGAAACAGCACGCGGTGACCATGCTGATCAGCGACCACCGGCAGCTCGATATGCTCCCGCCGCTGCCGTGGGAGCTCGTCAGCTCGCCGACCAGCGCGCGCGAGCCGTGGGTGGCCGCGCAGGTGAACAAGCTGAGGCCCGACGTCGTGTTCACGCCCATGCAGACCATGGGCGGCTGGGGTCGCCGCTATCGGCTCGTGCTCACCGTTCACGACTTGATCTACTACCGCAATCGCACGCCACCTCGTGACCTGCCCGCGCCGATCCGGTTGCTGTGGCGGCTCTACCATCTCGCCTGGTGGCCGCAGCGGATGCTGTTGAACCGCTCCGACGCCGTGGTCACGGTCTCCCAGACGACCAAGCAGCTGATCGCCGAGCACAAGTTGACGAAACGGCCTGTGCATGTCGTGCCCAACGCTGCCGACCTCCCCGTGATCCCGGCGGCGTCCGCCCCCCGAAGTGCGCCGTTGCGGAAGACCCTGGTGTACATGGGCTCGTTCATGCCGTACAAGAACGTCGAGACGCTCGTCCGTGCGGCCGCGCTTCTTCCGGAGTACGAGCTCCACCTGATGAGCCGGGTGACGGATGCCGAGCGTGCGCGGTTGACAGCGGTCGATCCGACCGCTCGTGTGGTGTTCCACAACGGTGCGAGCGATGAAGAATACGCGGACGCGCTGGCTTCGGCGACCGCGCTGGTCACCGCCTCGCTGGACGAGGGCTTCGGGATCCCGCTCGTCGAGTCCATGACCCTCGGGACGCCCGTGGTCGTGAGTGACATCCCCATCTTTCGTGAGATCGGGGGAGAGGCGGCGCTCTACTTCGCGCCGGAGAAGGCGGAGGAGCTGGCTGCGCGCATCCGGCAGCTGGAGTCGCCGGGGGAGTGGGCGGCGCGGTCGTCGGTGTCACGGAGCGAAGCGGGACGGTTCACGTGGGACGCGTCGGCGGAGCATCTGCTGACCGTGCTGACGGCGGCAGTCGCGCGGTCTCGGCGGCGGCTGGACTAGGGTTTCGGCCGGGCGCTGGGCGGCGCGTCCTGCGCGTGGTGGGTGAGGTTCCTCCACAGCTGGGGTGGTTTGGATGTTGTCCACAGAAAATGCTGATCAGACGGTGAATGTCGGCAGGTCGTGGTGGACTTGATGCATGACCACCACTCCTGACACCCCCGCTGACCCAGCTGCGGTGTTGCGGGATGCGTTGGCCCCGTTCACCACACCGGGCCAGCTGGACCGGGATGAACTCCTCGACCTGCTGACCGTGCTCGGTGATGTGCAGGCGGTGTTGGATGCGGTGAAGCTGCGGGCCGCCGGGGAACTGGTGGGCCGGTCGGTGTTGGTCGGGGAGGAGAACCCGGTGGCCCGGTGCGGGCACTCTTCGCCGTCAGCGTTACTGGCGGAACGGTGGCAGATCCCGGTCCCCGCCGCCCGACAGTACTGCCTCGTCGGGGACGCCACCGCACCCCGGATGAGTCTGGCGGGCGAGGTGCTGCCGGCGACGTTCCCAGTGTTGGCGGCCGCGGTGTCCGCACCCGTCGACACTCCCCCTGTCGGGTGGGTGAGTGTGGAGCAGGCGGCCGTGATCGTCCGCGAACTCCAGAAAGCCGCACCCGGATGCACAGTTAGTGACCTTGCCTGTGGTGAACGAGTTCTCGTGGAGCACGCGCCGAGTCTGACCGTCACCGACCTCCGTGCGTTGGCTGGGCAGGTGAGGGACCGGCTGGACCAAGACGGGATCCTGCCCCGGGAGCACCGACAACGACAACGCCGATCGTTGACGATCAGCACCACGAGTGATGGGATGACCCACCTCGACTGGTATCTGGACCCGGAATCCGCCGGGTATGTGCTCACCGCCATCGACACGTTGGTCGGACACGAACTCCGGAACGTCCGATTCCACGACATCAACACCGCCACCGACACGGATGGTGATGAGATGCCGGAGTCTCGGAGTATGGCGCAGATCCGCTCCGACACCGCCGTCGACATGTTCCGACACCTCGCCACCTGCACCGCAACCGGAGTGAACAGCAAGCCGCCGGTCACGGTGATCGTCCGCATCCCCCTCAGCTCCCTGCAGTCCGGGGTCGGTGCCGGTGAGATCGACGGCATCCGTAGCCCGGTCAGCGCCGGCACGATCCGGCGGATGGCCGCCGACGCCCACCTCATCCCCATCATCCTCGGCACTGAGAGTGAAGTCCTCGACCTCGGCCGCGCCCGCCGCCTCTTCACCCGCACCCAAAAACTCGCATTAGCTGAACGCGACGGGGGTTGCGCGTGGACCGGCTGCCCGCACCCACCGTCATATACCGAAGCGCACCACATCCGCTGGTGGGACGCAGATGCAGGGCCGACAGACCTGGCCAACGGGATCCTGCTCTGCAGCCGCCACCACCACCGCATCCACCACGACAACTGGGATATCCACGTCCACAACAACATCCCCTACTTCACCCCACCACCCCACATCGACCCCCACCAACAACCACGACCCGGCGGACGCATAAGCCTGGCCAAAGCCGCGTGAACCCGAGGAGGAAGTTGTGACCGACGTCTACGCTCGATCGGTGGCACGGCTGCGCGTCTCGGGGTTCGCGGAGCAGTGACACGGCTCCGGGACACGCGGCACAGGACCGTGGAACGCAACGCTCTACATCAGCCGCACGATCTTAGGCACGGCGATGGTCCGGGTTCAGAGCACGGAGGCGGTGAACAGGTCCCGATCTTCAGTGTTGACGTTGAAGCGGTCGAGGGTGAGTTCGCCGTTGTCGTAGACGAACTCGTGTACGGAACCGTTCGGGATGACCTCACCGGGTCCGGGCAGGGCGTGCGCGGTGACGTGCCGCACGAGCGAACTGATGACGCCGCCGTGGCTCACGACGATGATCGACTCGTCGGGGTGCTTCTCGGCCAGGCCGACAAGAGCAGGCAGGGCACGTTCCACCACGGACTCGCGGGTCTCGCGCCCGGGTACGGGCGTGCCCTCCGGCCAGCGGGCGAGGATCTCCGCGCCGGTCATCCCCTCTGCCTCGCCGTAGCGGCGTTCGGCGACGGCGGGAACGGGGAGGGGCGCATCCAGACCGACGTGTCCGGCGATGATCGCGGCGGTCTCGGTCGCACGGCTGAGCGGGCTGGCGTAGATGGCGTCGTAGCTGCCGCCCGACATGGCGAGACCGGTCGCTTCAGCCTGCTCGCGTCCGGTCTGGTTGAGTGGTATGTCGCTGGAGCCTTGGATGCGCTTGGTGAGGTTCCAGTCGGTCTGACCGTGGCGAACGAGGGAGATTCTGGTCACGCGCGTCCTTTCGTCAGGGACGCGCGGTGCTCAGCCGAGCCGCCTGGCGAGTTCGACGAGGGTTTCCGTGGTCCCGGCATCCAGCTTAACGGTCGCACGCGAGTCGCCCTTGGTGACCCCTCGGTTCACGATGACGATCGGCAGACGACGACGCCGTGCCTCCTCGAGCAGACGGATGCCCGAGTTGACGACCAGGGACGAGCCGGCGATGAGCAACGCATCCGACGACCGTACGAGAGCGCTCGCCTCGCGGTACTTCTCTGCCGGGATGAACTCGCCGAAGAAGACGACGTCGGGCTTGAGCCGCCCACCGCAGACGGTGCAGCTCGGAACGACGAAGGACTCGATGTCGGTGACGATGGCGTCACCGTCGGGTGCGATCTCGACGGCGCCCTCGGTGCTCAGCCACGGGTTGGCCTCCTCGATCCGCGCGGACACGCTCTCGCGGGCGAAGACCTGGCCGCAGGTGAGGCACAGCACACGATCCATGGCGCCGTGCAGATCGACGACCTTGCGCGACCCGGCCTGCTTGTGGAGGCCGTCGACGTTCTGGGTGATGACACCGTTGGCGGCACCGGCCCGCTCCAGCTCTGCGAGGGCGAAATGCCCGGCGTTCGGTGCGGCGGCGGCGAAACGACGGTAGCCGAGGTGGCTGCCTGCCCAATACCGTTTGCTGAACGACTCGGCGGAAAGGAACTGCTGGAAGGTCATCGGGGTGCGCGTGGGTGCGCCCTCCCCGCGGTAGTCGGGGATGCCGGAATCGGTGCTCACACCGGCGCCGGTCAGCACGGCGAACCTGCGGCCGGCCAGGAGGTCCGTCACCTCGTCGATGCCGCGCGCGAGCTCAGGCGAGAGCTCCGTCGTGATCGCAACCATCGGCACCTCCAGATCAACAGACAACTCTGAGTGTAAACACCGCAGTTTTCCGAATTGTTTCCGGCTACTGGCAATCTGGGAGTTCACCACCAGCATCACACCAGCATCACCAACTGTTCCACCCCCAGCCCCACCACAGAGAGACGGAAAGCCTCGTGCGCATCACCCGCATCACCGATCTGAGCGCCGACGGCCTCGCCGACTATTCGCGACTCACGGATGTGGCGCTGCGCCGGGTGAGCGAGCCGGCGGGCGGCCTGTACATCGCGGAGTCGACGAAGGTGATCACACGCGCATTGGCGGCCGGCCACCAGCCGCGGTCGGTGCTCCTGCAGGAACAATGGCTGCCCGACGTGGAGCCGCTGCTGACCGACTTCCCCGATGTCCCGGTCTACGTGGGGGAGAGCGCGGTGCTCGAAGAGCTCACGGGCTACCATCTGCATCGTGGCGCCCTCGCGGCCATGCACCGCCCGACGTTGCCCGATCCAGCCGACCTGCTCCGGGATGCGCGACTCGTCGTGGTGCTGGAGGACATCGTCGATCACACGAACGTCGGCGCTATCTTCCGATCGGTGGCGGGTCTGGGTGCGGATGCGGTACTGATCAGTCCGCGCTGCGCGGACCCGCTCTACCGGCGGAGCGTGCGGGTGAGCATGGGGACCGTGCTTCAGGTGCCGTGGACGCGCATCCCGGAATGGGACGAGGCGGCACCGATCCTGCACGAGGCGGGGTTCGAGATCGCGGCCCTCGCATTGGCCGATGACGCGGTCGCACTCGACGACTACGTGGCCGACCCACCGCCCCGAGTCGCACTGGTGCTCGGGTCGGAGGGGGACGGACTCAGCCGCCACGCGCTGGGGGCCGCGGACAGGGTGGTCACGATCCCGATGCTGCACGGAGTCGACTCGCTCAATGTCGCCTCGGCGAGCGCGGTGGCGCTCTGGGCGTTGCGGGCGCGTTCTCAGCGTTCCGAATAGTGGATCCCAGTAGAATTCCCAGGTGCTAGACCAGCCCCGCCGCGCCTCACGACAACAGGTGTACCGCCGTCGCCGCTTCGTCGTCTTCGGCTTTCTCGCCATCTTCCTCGTCGCTGCGATGTACATCTCCGGCGCACTCTTCGCGCCGATGCCGGCGACCGCGGCTGTGGCGCAGCATGAGTCGACCATCGCTCAGCCGACGGCTGCACTGACCTGGCCCGGGTTCGGCGCCAGCGGTATCACGGCACCCGACTATCCGGGGGCCACGCAGTACCACGGCTCGGACGCGAAGATGCCGATCGCCAGCGTGACGAAGACCATCACAGCGCTGGTCGTCCTCGACAAGAAGCCTCTGAAGGCGGGGGACGACGGGCCGAGCATCTCCTTCACGCAGAAGGACGTAAGCATCTGGAAGCAGGTCATCGCTGCCGGCGGATCGTGGGCCCCGGTCGTCGCGGGAACATCGATGACGGAGAAGCAGGCGCTCGAGGCGATGCTGCTGCCGTCCGCCAACAATTACGCCATCTCGCTCGCCACCTGGGCATACGGGTCGACGGGCGCCTTCGTGCAGGCCGCGAACGCGTGGCTCACTTCGAACGATTTCACGGGAACGCACCTGGACAGCCCCGACGGTCTCACGGCGGGCAGCGTCAGCACGGCGAAGGACCTCATCGGCATCGGCAAGCGCGCCCTCGCCGACCCGGTGCTCTCCACGATCGTGTCGCAGAAGAGCGTCACCCTCCCCGGAGCGGGCACGCAGGACAACACGAACACGCTCATCGGTGTCGACGGCATCGACGGCATCAAGACCGGCAACACGGACGAGGCAGGCAACTGCCTGCTGTTCTCGGCTCAGGTGACGGTCGGGCAGAGCAAAGTGCGCGTGATCGGGGTCGTGCTCGGCGCGCCTACCCACGCCGATCTGTGGGCTGCGGTGAAGAGCCTGCTGACCAGCATGCGGAGCGGGTTCCACGAGGTGGACGCATCCAAGGCCGGTCAGTCGTTCGGCACGTACTCGACGCCGTGGGGTGCGAAGTCGGCGCTCATCGCGACGTCGACGAAGATGTTCCTCGCGTGGTCGGATTCGCCCATCCAGGTCGCGGTCGAGACGCGTCCGCTGCAGTCGGGCACGAAGGGCGAAATCGTCGGGCAGGTGACTTTCACGCTCAACGGAAAGACCCAGACAGCCCAGCTCGTACTCGACAAGGCGCTTCCGGACCCCGGACTCTGGTGGCGGCTTGCGCACCCGGGCGGCATGGGAGCCTGACGGCGATCCGGAGCCTGACGGCGATCGAGGTCGGACCCGTGCGCCTGCCTACTCGTCGATGGGGAGCGAGAAGGGGATCGCTTCCGGCCGCTTCGGCAGCACGTGGTCACCGGACGACTGGTGGCGAATGCGGCGCACCACCCACGGCACGAGGTACTCGCGCGCCCAGTTGAGGTCTTCCGAGCGCGCCTGACGCCAGGTGCGCGGCGGCAGAGGCTCCGGCTCGAGGGGCTGGAGGTCGTTCTCGACGTTGAGGGCGGCCAGCACCATCCGGGCGACGGTGTGGTGCCCGAGCGGGGCGAGGTGCAGGCGATCGGGCGCCCACATCCGGGTGTCCTGGATCTGGGACAACGACCACTGGTCCGCGACGATGCAGTCGTACTTGGCGGCCACGGCGCGCACGTTCTCGTTGTAGATCGCCACCTTGCCCCGGATGCCGCGGAAGACCGGTGAGAAGCCGACGTCGACGCCGGTGAAGACGACGACGGTGGCGCCCTCGACGCTGAGTCTCCCGACAGCCTGGTCGAAGAGAGCGGCGATCTGGTCGGGATCGGTGCCGGGACGGATGACATCATTGCCGCCGGCGGAGATCGTGATGAGATCGGGGTGGAGTGCGATGGCCGGCTCGACCTGCTCGTCGACGATCTGCTTGATCAGCTTTCCCCGCACTGCGAGGTTGGCGTACGCGAAGTCCTCGGTCTGCTGACTGAGCACGTCGGCGACACGGTCGGCCCATCCGCGGTGTCCGCCGGGGCTGCGCGGCTCGGGATCGCCGATCCCCTCGGTGAACGAGTCGCCCAGGGCGACGTAGCGGGACCAGGGATGCTGTGCTTCGGCCATTCCTCCATTCTGCACGGCGTGCGGCGGCGCGGCACGCCCGGGCGTCGTCGTGGGGTCGGCGAGTGTCGGTCGCAGCGGGTAAATTCGATTCAAGTGGAAACCCCGACCTCGCCCCCGAATTCCGGCCAGGAGACTCTGGATGCGCTGGGCGGCAGCGCGGAGAGACCGGGAGCGCACGCGGGAACCTTCGCAGCGGAGCACCTCTCCCCGTCGTTCCCGGAGCGGGCCGCGTGGGGAACGGCGAACAAGCTGCGGGCGTGGCAGGCCGAGGCACTCGACGTCTACTTCCAGAACGAGCCACGCGACTTCCTCGCGGCCGCGACGCCGGGCGCCGGAAAGACGACGTTCGCACTCCGCCTCGCCACCGAGCTCCTTCGTTCTCGCACGGTCGAACGGGTGACGGTGGTCGCTCCGACGGAGCACCTCAAACGTCAGTGGGCCGAGGCGGCGGAACGCGTGGGACTGCACCTCGATCCGGAGTTCAAGAACTCGGATCACCGCTACGCGCGGCACTACAAGGGCGTGGCGGTCACGTATGCGCAGGTCGCGATGCGTCCGAGCCTGCACAAGGACATCACGGAGGACTACCGAACGCTGGTCATCCTCGACGAGGTGCACCACGGCGGCGATGCGCTCAGCTGGGGCGACGGCATCCGCGAGGCCTTCGAACGCGCCACCCGGCGGCTCTCCCTGACGGGAACGCCGTTCCGCTCCGACACCTCGCCCATCCCGTTCGTGACGTACCTGCCAGACAAGAGCGGCATCCGCACCTCGCTCACGGACTACAACTACGGCTACGGCCGGGCACTCGAAGACGGCGTGGTGCGCCCGGTGATCTTCCTCGTCTACGCGGGGCACATGCGGTGGCGCACGAAAACGGGCGACGAGATGGAAGCCCGTCTCGGCGAGGGCAATACGAAAGACATCACGGCGCAGGCGTGGCGCACGGCGCTCGATCCGAGGGGCGAGTGGATCCCCGCGGTGCTGAGCGCGGCTAACAGGCGCCTGACCGAGGTGCGCAATTCCATCCCGGACGCCGGAGGCCTCGTCATCGCCACCGACCACTACGCCGCGCGCGCATACGCCGACCTGCTGCAGCAGATCACGGGGGAGCCCGTGACCGTCGTGCTCTCCGATGAGAAGGAGGCCAGCGACCGCATCGACGAGTTCTCGAAGGGGACCTCGCGCTGGATGGTCGCCGTGCGCATGGTGTCGGAGGGTGTGGATGTTCCGCGCCTGGCCGTCGGCGTGTACGCGACCAGCGCATCCACGCCCCTGTTCTTCGCCCAGGCGATCGGTCGTTTCGTGCGGGCGCGCCGCCGGGGCGAGACCGCATCCGTCTTCCTCCCCAACGTGCCCGCGCTGATGGCGCTCGCCAACGCGCTCGAACTCGAGCGGGATCACGCGCTCGACAAGACGACGGACGAGAACGCGGAAGGCGACTTCTTCAACCCCGAAGACGCGATGATGGCCGAAGCGAACCGGCAGGAGCGGGGGTCGGATGCACTCACCGACGAGTTCTCGTTCGAGGCGATCGGGTCGGAGGCGAACTTCGACCGAGTGCTCTACGACGGCAAGGAGTTCGGAAGCTACGCCGTACCCGGCAGCGACGAGGAGCACGACTTCATCGGTCTCCCGGGCATCCTGGAGCCGGATCAGGTGCACGAACTGCTGACGCAGCGCCAGCAGCGGCAAGCGCGGCGCACCTCATCGCGTCCGGCTTCGGCCGACGGACATCCGCCGGCGCCGCTCTACCGCAACCTCAAGGAGCAGCGGTCGCTCCTGAACAGCCTGGTCGGCCTGTACGCCAAGAACACCGGAGAGGCGCACGGGCTCGTGCATGCCGAGCTACGTCGGGTGTGCGGGGGTCCCGCGGTCGCGCAAGCCTCCGTCACCCAGCTGCAGTCGCGTATCGACTTCCTCCGCAAGCGGCTCGGCCGGGCCTGAGGACCTTCAGAAGCGTATCGGCCGCGACGGCAGGGGACGAAGCGGACGGGTGCGGGCCGCGTGCTGGCGTGCGGCGTTACCGACGTGCGGCGTTACTGGCGTGGGGAGCCCGGACGTGTTCTGCTTGATCCATGTCCGAGTCTTCACGCAACGGAGTGCCGGAGCCGTCCCAGCATCCGGATGAGCCGCATCGCGAGGGACTCGCCCAGCGGCTGAACTGGTTGCGAGCGGGCGTGCTCGGCGCGAACGACGGGATCGTCTCCGTCGCCGCCGTCGCCGTCGGCGTCGCGGGGGCCACCGTCGCCATCGCCCCGATCCTGACCGCGGGGCTGGCCGCCCTGGTCGGTGGCGCGATCTCGATGGCGCTCGGTGAGTATGTGTCGGTGAGCAGCCAGCGCGACAGCGAGCACGCCCTGATCGCGAAGGAACGCCGCGAGCTCGAGGAGACGCCGGAGGAGGAGCTCCGAGAGCTCGCCGGACTCTATGAGGCGCAAGGGCTGAAGCCCGAAACGGCACGCCAGGTCGCGATCGAGCTCACGGAGCACGATGTGCTCCGCGCCCACCTCTCGGCCGAGCTCGGGATCGACCAGAACGATGTGGTCAGCCCGTGGCACGCTGCGCTCGCGTCTGCGGTGGCGTTCACGATCGGCGGCATCCTGCCGCTCATCCCGATGCTCCTGCTGCCCGACGGGGTCAGAGTGCCTGTGACGTTCGTGGTCGTGCTGGTGGCTTTGGCGGTGACCGGATACGTCGCCGCCTTCATCGGCGGAAGCTCACGGTGGCGTGCGACGATCCGGGTCGTGGTCGGCGGCGCTCTCGCGCTCGTGGCGACCTTCGCCATCGGTGCCATGCTCGGTACGACCGGCGTGGTGTGAGCGGGCGCAGAGTGAAAGACGGGATGACATGAAGGACAAGCAGGAGATCGTGGCCAACTGGCTGCCGCGCTACACCGGAACGCCACTCGACGGCTTCGGCGAACACGTGCTGCTGACCAATTTCAGCGACTACGTCGCCCGGTTCGCCGCCGAGAACGGCGTCGAGATCCGGGGCGCCGATCGGGCGATGCCGAACGCGACGGCCGACGGCATCACGATGATCAACTTCGGAATGGGCAGCGCCAACGCCGCGACGATCATGGACCTGCTGAGCGCGGTGTCACCGAAGGCTGCGCTCTTCCTCGGCAAGTGCGGCGGGGTGAAGAAGAAGAACAAGCTCGGCGATCTGCTGCTGCCGATCGCGGCCATCCGGGGGGAGGGGACGTCGAACGACTACCTGCCGCCCGAGGTTCCCGCGCTGCCGGCGTTCCAGCTGCAGCGCGGTGTCTCCACGACCATCCGGGATCTCGGCCATGACTACTGGACCGGCACGGTCTACACGACCAATCGCCGGGTCTGGGAGCATGACGACACGTTCAAGGCTTATCTGAAGCGCACGCGCTGCATGGCCGTGGATATGGAGACCGCGACCATCTTCGCCGCCGGCTTCGCCAACCGCATCCCGAGCGGTGCGCTGCTGCTGGTCTCTGATCAGCCGATGATCCCGGAGGGGGTGAAGACGGCCGAGAGCGATCTCGGCGTGACGGCCCAGTTCGTCGACAGGCACATCCAGATCGGGGTGGAGGCGCTGAAGCTGGTGCGACGCAACGGCCGAAGCGTGCGGCACCTGCGGTTCGAGGATGCGTGAGGGTCGCTGTGTAGTTTGCGCCGTGAACAGCGCGGCTAGTGGAAGTCACGCGAGGTCGTGCGCACGCCGACCGTCAGGGTCTCCAGCCGATCGGCGATGACGTTGACGACGCCTTCCTCACTGCGTTCGAGCATGCCCCGGATGACCATGGCCGGTGCCTCCCGCGCGACCCTCCGGTAGCGGTTCCAGACCCCGACCGGGCACACCACGTTCACCAGGCCGGTCTCGTCCTCCAGATTGAGGAAGGTCACCCCCGCGGCGGTGGCCGGACGCTGCCGGTGAGTCACCACGCCGCCCACCTCGATCCGCCGCCCCGATTCCGCGGCGGCGAGCTGGTCGGCCCGGTAGACGCCGCGCGCGTGGAGTTGCGGGCGCAGAAAGCTGATGGGGTGGTCGTCGGTGGAGATGCCGGTGGCCCACAGATCGCTCGCCAACTGCTCGGCGGGGGTCAGGATGGGCAGCAGCGGCGGTTGCACAGAGATGCTGGTGCCGATCAGGTACTCGGGCTTCTCCTGGGCCGCGTTGCCGGCCTCCCAGATCGCCTGCCGGCGGCTCAGATCGAAGGTCTCGAAGGCGCCGGCCGCGGCGAGCGCCTCCAGCTGGGTGACGTTCAGGCCGACGCGGCGGGCGAGGTCGCCGAGACTCGTGTACGCGCCGCCGCGCGTCCGTTCGGCCACGATCTTCTCGGCCAACTTCTCGCCGATCGAGGTGACCCCCGCGAGCCCGAGGCGCACAGCGTGGCCGGCGTCGCGGCGGTGGCTCTCGTCGTCGACCGGCAGCTCGCGACGCCATGGCCCGATCGGCGGCTGCTCGGTCACGAGGCACGGATCCATCCCGGTCGGCCCCGCGTGCGCCTCGTCGAGCGGTTCGAGCACCGGGAACACGTCGGAGCGCAGGATGTCCGGACGGTGCACGATCACGCCGTGCCGCCGCGCATCCGCGGTCAGGGTGCGCGGCGAGTAGAAGCCCATCGGCTGGGCGCGGAGCAGGGCGGCGAGAAAGGCGCCGGGGTAGTGCAGTTTCATCCACGAGCTCACGTAGACGAGCAGGGCGAAGCTGATCGCGTGGCTCTCGGCGAAACCGAAGTTGGCGAAAGCCTCGATCTTGGCGTAGATCGCGTCGGCGTCGTCTCCGGTGATGCCGTTGTGCGCCATGCCCTCGTAGAGTTTGGCCTTCAGCGTGCTGATCTTCTCCTGTCCGCGCTTGGATCCCATCGCCCGGCGCAGCAGGTCGGCGTCTTCTGCGGTGCAGTCGCCGACCGCCACCGCCATCTGCATGAGCTGCTCCTGGAACAGCGGAACACCCATCGTGCGCTCCAGCACGGGTTCCAGTGCCGGATGCAGGTAGGTCACCTTCTCGTGCCCGAGCTTGCGACGGATGTACGGGTGCACGGCCCCGCCCTGGATCGGTCCGGGCCGGATGAGCGCGATCTCGATCACGAGGTCGTAGAACGCGCGCGGTTGCAGGCGCGGCAGTGTGCCGATCTGCGCGCGGCTCTCCACCTGGAACACCCCGATCGAGTCGGCACGGCAGAGCATGTCGTACACGCCCTGCTCCTCCTTCGGGATGCTGTCGAGCGTCCACTCCTCGCCGAGCGCGGACGCGATGGACTTCATCGAGTAGTCGAGGGCGCTGAGCATCCCGAGGCCGAGCAGGTCGAACTTGACCAGGCCCATCCACGCGCAGTCGTCCTTGTCCCACTGGAGCACGGTGCGGTTCTCCATGCGGGCGTGCTCGATCGGGCACACTTCGCCGACGGGCCGGTCGGTGAGCACCATTCCGCCGGAGTGGATACCGAGGTGCCTCGGGAACTTCAGCACCTGCTGCGCGAGGCCGACCACCGCATCCGGGATGTCGTGGTCGGCTGTGGTCTGGATCGACCCCCACGAGTCGATCTGCTTCGACCAGCCGTCTTGCTGGCCCGGGCTGTAGCCGAGTGCCTTCGCCATGTCGCGCACCGCGTTCTTCGGCCGGTAGCTGATGACGTTCGCCACCTGGGCGGCGTTGAGGCGGCCGTACTTGCGGTAGACGTACTGGATGACCTCCTCGCGCCGGTCGGAGTCGAAGTCGACGTCGATGTCCGGCTCCTCCTCGCGCATGCTCGAGAGGAACCGTTCGAAGGGCAGGTTGTACTTGATCGAGTCGACCGCGGTGATCCCGAGCAGGTAGCAGACCGCCGAGTTCGCCGCCGAACCGCGGCCCTGGCAGAGGATGCCGACGCTCTTGGCGTAGCTCACGATGTCGTACACGATCAGGAAGTACCCCGGAAAGTCCTTCGCCTCGATCACCTCGAGTTCGCGCTCGATCCGTTCCCGCTTCGCCTTGTTGCGGTCGAGGTCGGGGTAGCGTTCCGCTGCGCCCCGCCACGTCAGCTCCCGCAGCCAGCTCATCGGGGTGTGACCGTCGGGAACCTCCTGCTTCGGCAGGTTGGGTCGCGCGCTGCGCAGCCGGAAGGAGAGGTCGTCGGCGACGTCGACCGTGCGCTCGACGGCGCCGGGGTAGCGGGCGAACCGGGCGGCCATCTCGCGGCCGCTGCGCAGGTGGGCGGCATCGGAGGCGGGGAGCCAGCCGTCCATCTCGTCGAGACTTCGGCGGGCGCGCACGGCGGAGAGGGCGGAGGCCAGAGGGTATTGGGCGGGGGATGCGTAGTGCACGTTGTTCGTGGCGACCACCGGCATCCCGAGGCGGCCGGCGATACGGGCGAGAGCGTCGTTGTCGGTGGTGTCGCGCGGGTTGCCATGGTCGATGAGCTCGACGAGGACGCTCTCCCGCCCGAACAGGTCGGCCAGGCGCTTCACCTCGCGCTCGGCCGCTGTCTCGCCGTCGTTCGCCAGCGCCAGGCGCACGTCGCCTTTGCGGCAGCCGGTGAGGATGGTCCAGGCGCCGTCAGCGCGCTCGGCGAGACTCTCGAGGTCGTAGACCGGGCGGCCCTTCTCGTCGCCGGCGAGCTGGCCGGCCGTGATGGCCGCAGCCAGCCGGTGGTACCCCTCCTGCTGCCGGGCGAGGACGACGAGGTGGCTGCCCTCGGGGTCGGCCTCGCCGTTCTGGGGCTTGCTGAGCTGCAGCGACAGCTCGGCTCCGAACACCGTCTTCACCCGGTCGAACGCCTCAGCCGCCTCGGCGAGGTGCACGACACCGTAGAAGCCGTCGTGATCGGTGACGGCGAGGGCGTGCAGCCGCAGCCTCGTCGCCTCCTCGAGAAGCTCCTCCGGGGAGCTGGCGCCGTCGAGGAAGCTGAAGTTCGAGTGCGCGTGCAGTTCGGCGTACGGAACGTGGCCGGGGTCGTCCTCGGGCTCCGCGGGCGGCAGCGGGGGAGGGATGTACGCGGCACGCTTGCGCGACGACGGCCGCTCATCCACCGGCTCGCTCGTGCGCCGGGTGCCGGAGAGCCGTCGTTCGAACTCGGCCCACGGGATGGGCGGATTATTGAAGCCCATCGCTGTCACCCCCTGCGCCCACCGCAGGGCGGGAGTCAGTCATAGCGGGCCTCCGCACGCCACTCGGTGTCGTCGAGCACGAGCAGCCAGGCGGTGCCGTCGGCGTCGACCACTTGAAAACGCTGCACGGTGCGGGCGAGGGATGTGTCCCACCAGCGCTCGCGCACCGGCCACGGCCCCGCCCAGGCGGTCACGTCGCGGGCATCGCGGGTCGTGCCGGTGGGGGAGAACCGGGCGATGGGCGCGGTGACCGAGCCCCGCTCATCCACCGCCACCGGATCCCCGCCCTCGGCGAGCACGGCCACCGCCCGTGGCGCCTCGAACACCGTCGCCGGCGCCGGGGCCGGCAGGCTGCCCGGCCACGGCTGCTCGGCGCGGGCGACCCCCACCGCTCGATCGCCCCACGGAACGAGCACCTGCCGCTCGGCCAGCGCACGCCCGCCGCCAATGGTCGCCGTGACCACGGCGTCGTGCCCGAGCATGCTCTGCACCCGGGACAACCCGTGGTGGATGCGCTCGTCTGCGCCGCCGCCCCACAGCCCGTCTTCGTGGTGGCCGATGTCGTCGACGGCCTCGGGGGCGACCAGCACACGCATGATCGGGGAGCCGAGCCCGCTGTCGATCGCGCCACCGCCCTGCAACTGCCAGCGCACCCTGTCCACCACGTCGGCGGCCGAGAACAGGCGGGGATGCAGCCAGGTGCGCTCGCTCGTCCGCCCCCGCTCATCGGTCACCTCGATGCGCAGCGAGGTGCAGACCAGCCCGGCCTTGGTGAGGCCGGCGATGAACGTCTCTGCTGTGGCGCGGAAGGCGAACGTCACCTGGTCGACGCGGTCGAGCGGCGGCTCGAACTCGATCACCCGGTCGAGCTGCTTGGGCGGGGTGCGCGGAACGACCGCGGCGCCGTCGAGACCGCTCGCCAGCGTGTGGCAGTGCGCGCCGAGCTCGCCGAACCGTTCGCGCACATCCGTGCGGTCGAGCGCAGCCAGGTCGCCGAGCCGGTGGATGCCGAGCCGACGGAACAGCGGAGTCAGCTCCTGGCGGCCGAGCATCGCCACCGGCAGCGGCGCCAGGAAGGCGGGGGAGTCGCCGGGCGGGATCACGCGCATCCGGTCGCCGCCCGTGCTGCGCGCTGCCTGCTCGGCGGCGAACGGTCCGTCGGCGATGCCGATGCGCGCATCCGGGATGCCGAGCCCCTCCAGGCAGCGCAGCAGCTCGGCTGCGGCCCGCTCCTCGCTGCCGTAGTACCGGGCCGGTCCTCGTGCCCGCAGCACGCAGGTGCCAGGACGCACCAGCTGCACGCCGGGGGTGATCTCCTCGACGGCGGCGAGCACGGGCTCGAACGCGCGCGCATCCAGCCCCGGGTCGTAGGGGAACACCTGCAATGCGGTGCACCGGGCCTGGGCCTCCCGGATGCGCAACCCGCGCTTGACCCCTTCGGCCCGCGCCGGCGCCGAGCAGGCGAACACCAGGTTGCGGTCGACGAGGGCGACGGGTGCGTCGGCGGAAAGCTCGAATGCCTGGACCGTGGCCGTCACCGGCCAGTCCGGACACCACAGCACGATCGCTCGGGTGACGGCGGGCACTCAGACCACCGCCTCCAGGCGTATCGGCCGTTCGTCGCTGTCGGCACCGTGCGCCGCAGGGGCAGCGCGGAAGGTCTCGCCCGGATCGGGCAGCCAGAGGTCGGCACGCCGGGGCGCGCCGGAGCCGCCGCGGGCTGAGGACTCGACGGTGACCCGCCGGGATGCCAGGTAGCCGGTGCCGTCGCCGAGGCCGTCCCAGCCGCTGCGCGAAACGGTGAGCGTCGCCTCCACCTGCGGCCAGTCACCGATCACGATCAAGGTCGCCTCGCGCTGCCGCAGCCGGGCGGTGAGCCGGGCGACATCCCCATCGCGCGCCCTCGAGCCGGGTGCGACCACCACCACGCTCAGCACATCGACGATCGCTGCCGTCACCGTGAGCCACTGCTCGCCCGGATGGGGAACGAGCACCAGCCGGTCCAGGTCGATGCCGAACCGGCCGGCCGCCTCTGCGCCGAAGTCGGGCATCCCGAGCACGCCGCACCAGGCGCCTGCGGCTGACGGCCCGGCCAGCAGCGCCATGACCAACGTCGTCGATCCGCGCACCGAGTATGCGGCTCCAGCCTTCAGGGAACCGCCCGGCAGCAGCGAGGCGAGTGCAGGGTGCGTCTCCAGTCGCCTGCTCTCCAGCTTGGTCGCCTGCATCTGCCGGATGCGCGACTGCAGCTCGTGCACCTGCGCCCGGTCGGGCACGGGTGAGGCCGGCTCCGGGGAGGTCGGAGCCTCCGGGGAGGCCAGAGCGGCAGCTGTCGAGAACACTCTTCAAGTTTCGAACATATGTTCGAAGAGTGCAAATGTATTTTCGGGCACGAACACTCTACGGCCGCTCTGGAAGCGGGCGCAAAAAAGGGGCCGGGCCGCGAAACGCGGTCCGGCCCCTCTCAGAGCTCAGATCAGAGCGGGCGGATGTTCTCCGCCTGCAGGCCCTTGGGGCCCTGGGTTACCTCGAACTCGACCTTCTGGTTCTCTTCCAGCGAGCGGTAGCCGCCCGTGGTGATCGCCGAGTAGTGGGCGAAAACGTCAGCGCCGCCGTCGTCGGGGGCGATGAAGCCGAAGCCTTTTTCAGCGTTGAACCATTTGACCGTACCTGTTGCCATGTCTCCTCCAGGAGCGAATTGTCGACCCCGAACGTCGGAGCCTCGCCGCGTGTTGTAAGCCTGCTCCTGAACAGGTGGCAACGCTCCGGGTCCGGGACGTACCGCTCCAACACATGCAAAACACGCGGCGTGCGTCCAGCCTACCGGCAAGAGGCCCAAAAACACACCCGAAGGCGGTTCACGGCTCTGTGACGAAGTCGATCAGCTGCTCGACACGGCCGAGGAGCGCGGGCTCCAGGTCGGCGAAACTGCGCACGGTGCCCAGGATCCGCTTCCAGGCTCTGGCCACGTCCGCCTGCGTGTCGTGGGGCATCCCGAGCGCCTCGCAGATGCCGTGCTTCCACTCGATGGAGCGCGGAACACTCGGCCATGCGGCCAGGCCGACACGCTCCGGTCTGACAGCCTGCCAGATGTCGATGAACGGATGCCCGACGACGAGCACATGGTCGCCGTAGGGTCCCGACGCGACCTTCTCCGCGATCCGGCTCTCCTTGGAACCGGGCACGAGGTGGTCGACGAGAACGCCCACGCGCCTGCGCCGGTCCGGCGCGAAGTCGCGCACGATCGCGTCCAGATCGTCGACGCCCTCGAGGTACTCGACGACCACGCCTTCCACGCGCAGGTCGTCGCCCCAGACGCGCTCGACGAGCTCGGCGTCGTGCCGTCCCTCGACGAAGATGCGGCTGGCGCGGGCGACACGCGCCTTCTGATCGGCGACGGCGAACGATCCGGATGCGGTGCGCGCCCTCCCGCCCTCGGCCGCCTTCTGCGGCACCACGAGTGTCACGGGCTCACCGTCGATCAGAAAGCCGCCGCCGAGCGGGAACACGCGCTTCTTGCCGAAATAGTCCTCCAGTTCGACGGAGCGGACCTCGATCCTGGTAATCGCCCCACAGAATCCGGTCGCGGCCTCCTCGACGACGAGATCGCGCACGGCGGGGACCTCGGGGACGGGTTTGCGTCCGGCGTCCTTCCAGCCGGGCGACAGCACATCGGGTCCATAGCGGTCATAGCTCACCCGGAGAGAGTAGTTCGCGCAGTGCGGCCCGCCGCGGAGGCACGCCACGCTGCGGAGGCACGCCGCCCTGGAACTCAGTCGAAGACCCTCACCAGCTGCCAACGGCGATGGGTGTCGTCGTGGCGCACATCGAAAACGTGGGCTTCGCCGGCGTCGTCCGTTCCCTGGAACCGCCAGCCGCCGATCTCGCGCGGCAGGCTGCCGATCCCGTAGTGCTTCTCTCCGAACGGCCGCCACCAGGCGCACACGTCGGCCCAGACGGTCGGAGTGTCCGTCACCCGGTAGCGCCGTGCGCGCCACACCAGCCGGGTCGGGATGCCCTCGTCGGTCGTCCACACCGTGACGGTCTCATCGATCTCCGCCATCTTCACCACCTCATCGTTCGAACATACGTTCGATTAATGAGTGTAAGACCATTGCGTCGTCGGCGCACCCCCGGCGTGCGACCCGACGAGCCTGTTCCGCCCACTTCGACCGGCTGCCATACTGTGCGCATGACGGACTTCTCCGACCCCTCCGGCGCGACGCTGCGCCTCAGCAACGCGGAACGCGACCGTGCCGTCGCGGCACTGCAGTCCCACGCCGGTGACGGCCGGCTGACCGACTCGGAGCTGCAGACCCGGATGCAGTCGGCACGGGTCGCGGTGACGCGCGGCGATCTCGCGCCCCTGTTCGCCGACCTGCCCGGCTTCGTCGACTTCGATACTCCCGTGACGGGCACCACGCCGACGGCCGGCGCGGCATACGCGCCACCGACCGAACCGTACGCGCCTCAGTCGTACGCACCGCCCGCATACGGATCGCAGCCCGACTCCCGACCGCAGAGTTCTCAGCCGGGCAGGACTGTCAGCCGCAACGGTTACATCATCGTGTCGATCACGCCGTTCATCGCCCTCATCCTGTTCTTCCTGTCGAGCATGCTCTGGGGGTGGGCGTACAGCTGGCTCTGGTTCCTGCTCGTCCCGATCGTCGGCGTGATCGTCTATGGCGCCGGCTACGGAAACGACCGCGACCGCGGTCGCGACGGTCGGCGCTGACTCCAGTCGTCAGGCAGCGGGTGCCGGCTGACGGCGAGAGGATCAGCCGAGCGTCGTGCCGAAGAGCAGTCCGAGCAGGTAGGTCGCCGCGGCGGCACCGAACCCGATCCCCAATTGACGGAGTGCCCGTTTGAGCGGGGATGCGCCCGACAGCAGCCCGACGATCGCGCCCGTTCCGAGCAGCACGATGCCGACGAGAACGGACGCGACGATGACCGCCGTCGTGCCCTGCAAGCCGAACAGGTAGGGCAGAACCGGAATGAGCGCGCCGGATGCGAAGAAGCAGAAGCTCGAGATGGCGGCGCTCCACCCGTTGCCGACGGCCTCGTGCTCGTCGATGACCTCGACGCCGTCGACGGGCTCGGCGCTGTCGACGGCGAGCCCGCTCAGCACCTCGTGGGCGTGGTTCTGCGCCTCGTCCGGCGACATCCCGCGCGCACGGTAGACGAGGGTCAGCTCGTTGGCGTCCACGTCGAGGTTGGGCAGTACCGTCTTGGTCGCGGGATTGGGGGTGGATGCCTCGAGCAGCTCCCGTTGCGACCGCACCGACACGTACTCCCCAGCCCCCATTGAGAGGGCGCCCGCGAGCAGCCCGGAGATACCGGTCAGCAGGACGACATGGTTCGCGACTCCACTCGCGCTGATGCCGAGAACGAGCGCGAGGTTGCTGACGAGGCCGTCGTTCGCGCCGAACACGGCAGCGCGGAACGTGCCGGACAGCCGCTGACGTCCGCGGGCGGCCAGTGCGCGCACGACTTCTTCGTGGATCTGCTCGTCTGCGGCCATCTGCGGTGTCGCATCCGCATCGGCGCCGTACGGCGAACGGGCCTCGGCGCGCTGCGCGAGGGCGAGCACGAAGACGGAGCCGAAGCGCCGGGCCAGAAAACCGAGCACGCGCGTGCGCACGTCGCCCCGCATCGGGTGTCCGACATGGTCGCCCAGCAGGTCGAGCCAGTGCTGTTCGTGACGGCCTTCGGCATCGGCGAGCGCGAGCAGGATCTCGCGCTCTTCGCCGCTGCGCCGGCTCGCCAGGTCGCGATACACGGCCGCTTCCGAGCGTTCGTCGGCGAGATAGCGCCGCCAGCGGCGGATATCGGCCGGGCTCGGTCTGCGGGCGGACGCATCGAGGGTGGAGGGCACCGAAAGAGTCTAAAGGATGCTGTTCGCCGCCCCGCGGCTGAAGCGCTCGCCCCAGACGCGCATCCGCTCCGCGAGCTCGGGCGGCGACACCGACTCGATGGGCGCGTCCACGGCTCCGAGCCCGAAGAGCACCCAGTCGAAGCTGTCGACGGTCACCCGGATGCGCGTCCTGTCCGCGTCGACCGCCTCGGTGGTCACCCAGCGGCCGATGGTCGCCTGCACGTGCGCCAGGGGAGCGCTCACGACCGCTTCGACGTCGATCGACGAGGGGGCGGAGCCATCGAGAGAGGAGCGGACGAACTCGGCGGCATCCTCGACGGGGAGGAGACGGGGCCGGAACCGCGCGCCGGTGGGGCGCGGCTCCGACAGCCGGTCGAGACGGAAACTGCGCCAGTCGAACCGGCTGAGGTCATACGCGACCAGGTACCAGCGTCGGCCGACCGAGACCAGACGGTGAGGTTCGACGCGGCGCTCCGTGCGTTCGCCGTTGCGGTCGACGTATGCGAAGTCGAGGCGCTCCTCGTCTCGACAGGCCTGAGCGACCGCGGTCAGCACGTCCGCATCCACGGTCGGTCCCGGACGCAACGCGCCGGCGACGGTGGCCGATCGCAGCGCTGCGACCCGCGCGCGGAGGCGGCGGGGCATGACCTGTTCGACCTTGGCGAGCGCGCGGACCGACGCATCCTCGAGACCGGCGATTCCGCTCTGGGCGGCCGTGCGCAGTCCCACTGCGAGGGCGACTGCCTCTTCGTCGTCGACCACGAGTGGGGGCAACGACGCTCCCGCCGCGAGCTGGTAGCCGCCATCGACCCCCCTGCTGCCGTCGACGGGGTAGCCGAGCTCGCGCAACCGGTCGACGTCCCGGCGCAGTGTGCGCACGGAGACCTCCAGCCGGTCGGCCAACTCGGCTCCGGGCCAGTAGCGGTGCGTCTGAAGCAGGGAAAGGAGCTGCAGCGTTCTCGACCCGGTGGTTGCCATGCGCTCAGTCTGGCGCCCGAAGCGGACAAGACCTGTCCGGATTACCGGTTCATGAGAAAGTTGCGAAAATGCGAAAGCGGGCTTCTGAACACGCAGAAGAGGGCCGGTTCCAAAGAACCGGCCCTCTTCTGTGTCGTGGTGTCCGAGGGGGGACTTGAACCCCCACGCCCTATACGGGCACTAGCACCTCAAGCTAGCGCGTCTGCCATTTCCGCCACCCGGACGGGTGTTTCGGCCACCGATCGAACCGGCCGCCGAAGAAAGACATTAGCACGAATCGGCATCCCGCTTTCACACACGCGACTCTCAGGCGGGGGCCCGCCGGGTCGCGTTGGCGCGCACGCGGAGCGCCGGTACCGTTGGAGGCATGACGGATGCCCTAGACGACAGCGGACTCGACGAGACGGCGGTGATCGCGCGCGATCTGATCCGCTTCGACACCACCAACTACGGTGAGGGCCGGTCGAACGGCGAGACGGATGCTGCGGAGTACGTCGAGGCCCGGCTGACGGCCATGGGACTCGAGCCGCGGATGTTCGACTCCGACCCCGGGCGCACCAGCGTCGTCGCTCGCGTGCCCGGTCGTGACAGCTCGAAGCCGGCGCTCGTCGTGCACGGACACCTCGACGTGGTCCCTGCGGATCCGCGCAACTGGTCGGTGGACCCGTTCGGCGGCGAGATCAAAGACGGACTGCTCTGGGGCCGCGGAGCCGTCGACATGAAAAACATGGATGCGATGATCCTGACCGCGGTCGGCGACATCCTTGGCGCGGGCAGGCAGCCCGAACGCGACCTCGTCGTCGCGTTCTTCGCCGACGAGGAGGATGGCGGCCGACGTGGCTCCCACTATCTCGTCGACAACCACGCCGAGTTGTTCGCGGGGGCGACGGAAGCGATCAGCGAGGTCGGCGGATACTCGATCGACCTCGACGGGCAGCGCGCCTACCTGATGCAGACGGGGGAGAAGTCCCTGGTCTGGATCAAGCTGATCGCACGCGGCCGCGCCGCCCACGGTTCGCGTCTGATCCGCGACAACGCGATCACCCGGCTCGCAGAAGCGGTGGTCGCCGTCGGGCGCCACGAGTGGCCGATCCAGCTCACCGACACGACCAGTCAGCTGCTGGCGGAGGTGTCGCGCATCCTCGATGTCGACCAGGAGCAGGTCGGCCCCGACGAGATCGTGTTGCGCACGGGCACGGCCGCAGGGTTCATCCTGGCCACGCTCCGGGCGACGTCCAACCCGACCGTTCTGAACGCCGGCTACAAGCACAACGTGATCCCCGACACCGCCGAGGCGCTGATCGACATCCGCACACTTCCGGGGGACGAGGACCGTGTGCTCGGCATCGTGCGCGAGCTGGTCGGCGATGACATCGAGATCGAGGTCATGCACCGCGACGTCGGGCTGGAAGGTCCGTTCGGCGGGCCGCTGATCGACGCGATCGTCAGCACGCTCGGCGAGCATGACCCCGGAGCGCCCGTGCTTCCTTACCTGCTGTCCGGGGGAACCGACAACAAGGCGCTCAGCAAGCTCGGGATCACCGGCTATGGCTTCGCACCCCTGCGACTCCCGTCGGACCTCGATTTTCCGGGGATGTTCCACGGGGTCGACGAGCGCGTGCCGCTCGAGGCGCTAGTGTTTGGTCGCACCGTGCTGCGCGACCTCCTGCTCTCCTACTGACGAGCCCCCGAACGCCGAACGCCACCCCCGCCAGCGAAAGCGAAGTATGGACTTCATCAACGCCATCATCCTGGGCCTCGTCCAGGGCCTGACAGAGTTCCTCCCGATCTCCTCGAGCGCGCACATCCGTATCGTCGGCGAGCTGATCGGTACGGGCGCCGATCCGGGGGCCCAGTTCACCGCGATCATCCAGCTCGGCACCGAGGCCGCGGTGCTGCTCTACTTCTGGAAGGACATCGTCCGCATCATCGGCGCGTGGTTCAAGTCGCTCTTCGGGAGGGTCCCGCGCAACGACCCCGATGCCCGGATGGGCTGGCTCGTCATCATCGGCAGCATTCCGATCGTGGTGCTCGGCGTGCTGTTCCAGGACAAGATCGAGACGACGTTCCGTTCGCTCTGGATCGTCGCGGTGACGCTGATCGTGTTCGGCATCCTGCTCGGGGTCGCCGACTACGTCGGCAGCAAGACGCGCCGGCTCCGTGAGCTCACCTGGGGTCATGGCATCATCTTCGGATTCGCGCAGGCGCTGGCGCTGATCCCGGGCGTCTCGCGCTCCGGTGGCACGATCACCGCCGGTCTGTTCATGGGCTATCAGCGTCGCGCGGCCGCTCGCTACTCGTTCCTGCTGGCCCTGCCCGCGGTGTTCGGCAGCGGATTCTTCCAGCTCTACAAGGCCATCCAGGAGCCGTGCACGAAAGCGCTCGAGGCGGCCGGAACGTGCACCGTCGAGGTCTTCGGTCCGGCGGAGACGGCCGTCGCGACCCTGGTCGCGTTCCTCGTCGGCCTCGTCGTGATCGCGTTCTTCATGAGCTACATCTCCCGCCGCAGCTTCCTGCCGTTCGTGATCTACCGCATCGTCCTGGGCGTGGTGCTCATCGTGCTGCTCTCCACCGGCGTGCTCGCGGCGTAGGCCGGCGCATGCGTGCGTGGAAGCGGCCGGACGTGCCGCAGCTCGACGGCGACGGTCGTCCGCCTGTGCTCTACGACACGGCCACACGTCAGCTCGTCGAGGCGAGACCGGAGGATGTCGCCCGGCTGTACGTCTGCGGAATCACCCCGTACGACGCGACCCACCTCGGCCACGCCGCCACCTATCTCGCATTCGACACGTTGCAGCGGGTGTGGCTGGATGCGGGCTACCGGGTGCACTACGCCCAGAACATCACCGACATCGACGACCCCCTGCTGGAGCGGGCCGCCGCGACCGGAGTCGACTGGCGCCGGCTCGCCGACGAGCAGATCGAGTTGTTCCGGCGCGACATGGAGAGCCTGTCCATCCTGCCGCCCGACGACTACGTGGCTGTGACCGAGGTGATCGACCAGATCGGCCGTGCCACGCGCCTCCTGGTGGACCGCGGGCTCGCCTATCGCGTCGACGACGACATCTACTTCGACAACGCGGCCGCCCAGGAAGCCGCTCCCTGGGTTCTCGGCGAGGAGAGCAGCCTCGACCGGGCGACGATGCTCGCGCTGTTCGCCGAACGTGGGGGAGACCCGGAACGGCCCGGCAAGCGCGACGCACTGGACCCCCTGCTCTGGCGTGGTCGCCGCGAGGGGGAGCCGAGCTGGCCCTCAGAAGCCGGAGAGGGCCGACCCGGCTGGCACATCGAGTGCTCGGTGATCGCGCTCATGCACCTCGGCCGCGACTTCACGGTTCAGGGTGGCGGTTCGGATCTGGTGTTCCCGCACCACGAGATGAGCGCCGGCCACGCGGCGGCGCTCAGCGGGCATCCGCTCGCCCGGGTCTACAGCCACGCGGGCATGGTCGCCTACCGCGGCGAGAAGATGAGTAAGTCGCTCGGCAATCTCGTGCTGGTCTCCCGCCTCCGCGAAGCGGGAGTGGAGGCCCGGGTCATCAGGCTCGCGCTCCTCTCGCACCATTACCGGGCCGATTGGGAGTGGTACGACGACGCGATCGACGAGGCCTCGACTCGCCTCGAAGCGTGGAGCGCCGTGCTCGCGGGGGAGCGGACCGCGTCGCTGGGCGCGGAACCGGCCCGTGAAGAGCGCGCTGTCGTCGACCGGATGCGCGCGGCGCTTCGCAATGACCTGGACACCCCCGAAGCACTCCGGGTCGTCGACACGTGGGTCGCCACGCATCCGTCGGCCGTCTCGGACCTCGTGCCGAGCGCGTGCGAGGCGCTCCTGGGCATCAGGATCTGAGGCTCAGGACCGCCAGGGCTCGTCCGGTCCCGGCTGCCGTCCGCCGGCCTGGCCGTCCCGACCGTCGCCGCGGCGGCGCAGGTAGCGCTCGAACTCTTGCGCGATGGCCTCGCCGCTCGCTTCGGGGGAGTCGACCGTGTCGCGGGCCTGCTCGAGCTGCTGGATGTACGCAGCCATCTCTTCGTCGTCTGCGGCGAGCGCGTCGATGCCGGCCTCCCAGGCTGCGGCTTCGTCGACCAGTGTTCCGCGGGGGATCGTGACGTCGACCAGCTCCTCGAGCTTGTCGATGAGCGCCAGCATCGCCTTCGGGCTCGGCGCATTGTGCACGTAGTGCGGCACGGACGCCCAGATCGAGACGGTGGGGATGCCGACGGCCTCGGCACCTTCGGAGATCGCGCTCAGGATGCCGACCGGGCCCTCGTAGGTCGAGCGCTCGATGGCCAGCTCCGACCGCACCGCCGCGTTCTCGCTCGATGCGAAGATCGAGATCGGCCGCGTGTGCGGCACGTCCGCCAGCATGGCGCCGAGGAAGACGATGCCTCCGACGTCTGCCGCGAGCGCCGCATCCAGGATCTCCGAGGTGAAGCTCTTCCAGCTTCGCGACGGCTCGGTGCCGAGAAGCAGATAGATGTTGCCGACGTTGTCCCCGCTCACGCGCAGGTTCGCGTCGTCGGCGAGAGGATGGGCGGGGTCGCCCGGATGCACGGGGCCGTACATGACAGCGGAGGGCCAGATCAGACGGCGCACTCCGTCGTCGTCCGTCACGGTGGGCCGATTGAACTGGAAGTCGAAGTACAGCTCGGGGTCGACCTCGGCGACGGGAACGACGTCCAGAACATCCTGCAGGGTCCTGACGGCGCCGCTCGCGGCCTCACCTGCGTCGTTCCAGCCTTCGAACGCCACCACCAGGATGCGACCGCCCAGGAAGTTCGTGCCCTTCGTCACAGTGCGTGTACCGTGTCCTCTCCCGGCGTTCCGGTCGGACGCCATCCATCCAGGATAGGCCCGTGTGCGCCCGGTAGGCTTGTGGCCCGTGACCTCACTGAATCCTCCATCGCTTCCCGCCGCCGTTTTCTGGGACATGGACGGCACCCTCGTCGACACCGAACCGTATTGGATGGAGTCGGAGGTCGAGCTGGTGCAGTCGTTCGGGGGCCAGTGGAGCCACGACGACGGACTGATGCTCGTCGGGCTCGGCCTGTGGAACTCGGCGGAGATCCTGCGGTCCCGCGGGGTCGACCTGCCGGCGGACGAGATCGTGCAGTGGCTGACCACGCGCGTTCAGGAGAAGCTCGACGCCCAGGGCGTTCCGTGGCGTCCGGGGGCGCGCGAGCTCCTCGCGGCGATCAAGGAGAAGGGCATCCCGACGGCCCTGGTAACCATGTCGGTCCGCCGGATGGCGGAGCAGATCGTGTCGCACATCCCCTTCGACGCGTTCGACACGATCGTCAGCGGCGACGAGGTCGCCGAGGCGAAACCGCATCCCGAGCCGTACCTTCGCGCCGCCCGTCTCCTGGGGGTCGAGCCGCGCAACGCCGTCGCCATCGAGGATTCGCTGGTCGGGCTGGCCTCCGCGGTCGCTTCGGGTGCGACCACGATCGGGGTTCCGCACATCGTGCCGCTGCCGCAGAGCGAGGACCACACTCTCTGGAACTCGCTCGAGGGCAAGACGGTCGACGACGTCATCGCGCTCGCACAGTCGAGGGCGGCCGTGCGATGACGGATGTCCACCCGCGGAACAGCGGACCCTTCGTCGCCGGAGACAGGGTTCAGCTCACCGGACCCAAGGGCAAGCTCAACACCATCACGCTGGAGCCGGGCAAGGTCTTCCACACGCACCGGGGCATCTTGGAGCACGACGCCATCATCGGCCTGCCCGACGGCTCGGTCGTCGCGAACAACGTCGGGGTCGAGCACCTCGCGCTGAGGCCGCTGCTCAATGACTTCGTGATGTCGATGCCTCGCGGCGCCGCGATCATCTACCCCAAGGACGCCGCGCAGATCCTGGCGCTGGCCGACATCTTCCCCGGCGCCACGGTCGTGGAGGCCGGCGTCGGATCGGGCGCGCTCTCGCTCTGGCTGCTCCGCGCGATCGGACCGGCTGGCACCCTCCGCTCGTTCGAACGCCGCGAGGAATTCGCTGAGGTGGCGCGGTCGAACGCAGCGACCTTCCTCGGCCACGACCCCGAGAACTGGACGGTGACCGTCGGAGACCTGCAGGAGGAGCTCCCCGCCGCGGTCGAGGAGCAGAGCGTCGATCGCGTCGTGCTCGACATGCTCGCTCCGTGGGAGTGCCTCGATGCCGTCACGGCGGCTCTCAAGCCCGGCGGGGTCCTGCTCTGCTACGTCGCTACCGTCACCCAGCTCTCCCGAGTCGCCGAAGCGATCCGTGGTTCGGGCGACTACACGCATCCTCAGTCCAGCGAGACGATGGTGCGCGGCTGGCACGTCGAGGGGCTGGCGGTTCGACCGGATCACCGGATGATCGCCCACACCGGCTTCCTCATCACGGCGCGGCGACTCGCCCCCGACACTGTCCTGCCGGAACTGAAGCGCCGTCCCTCGAAGAGCGACTACAGCGACGACGACGTCGAAGCGTGGACGCCCGGGGCGCTCGGCGAGAGACAGTCCAGCCCGAAGAGCCTGCGCAAGCGCGTCCGCGCCGCCGCAGCGAGCGCCGAGCTGTCCAAGGCACGCGGCCACGACGACGCGTCGGATCAGCCGCCCGCCATCAACTAGCATGGGAGGCCGGAGGGCGCGTCCCTCCTTCTCCATCGATTGCACCGAAAGAGGACTCGTGCGCAGAGCAACCGCACTCGTCGTAGCCGCTGGGCTGCTGGCCATCACGCTCACGGGATGTTCGTCCGACCCGAACGCGAACTGCGACAAGGCGCTCCAGCCCGGCAAGGCGTCCGATCTGGTGAGCGCCAGCGGAAAGCTCGGCGAGAAGCCGAAGGTGTCGTTCCCGACCCCGGTGGACACGAAGACATCGCAGCGCAGCACCCTGATCCAGGGCACCGGTCCCGAGGTCCACAACGGGCAGATGCTGGAGATCGAATACTCGATCTTCGACGCGAGCACGGGTGCGTCGATCCAGGAGAGCTCGTACGCCAAGGGCCAGGAGTCGCTCGTGCCGCTCGGCACGCTCATCCCCGGTCTGAACAACGGGCTCGAGTGCGTCAACATCGGGTCCCGCGTGGCGATCGCCGTCGCGCCCAAGGATTCGGGCCAGAGCAGTGCGACGGGCACCGCGATCGCCGTGGTCGACGTGCTGAACGCTTCGCTCTCGCGCGCCGACGGAGCGCCGCAGCCTTCGGTTCCCGGGTTCCCGACGGTCGTGCTCGCACCGACCGGTCAGCCGGGCATCACGATTCCATCGGGATCCGCTCCGACCGCCCCGAGATCCGAGACGCTCAAGGCCGGCTCCGGCGCGACGGTCAAAGACGACAGCACGGTCATCGTGCAGTACACCGCCGTCGGCTGGGAGAACAAGAACGTCGTGGTCAGCAGCTGGCAGAGCGGCGCTCCCGACCTGGTGCAGATCGCAGACGGCCAGAGCTCCTCGCAGCAGGGCGCACTCCCGCAGGACATGACCAAGGAGCTCGTCGGGCACAAGGTCGGGTCTCAGGTGGTCGTCCTGACTCCGGCCTCGAAGGACGGCAGCGTCCCCGCTTCGGCGTGGGTCGTCGACATCCTCGGGGTGCGCTAGCCGATTAGACTGGACGGGTGTCCCCGTCCTCGTCTCCGCCTTCTCGCGTGCCCGTCGAGGAGCGTCTCTTCAGCCTGGTGCTGGCGCTGCTCGCAACGGAGACGGGCCTGACCAAGAACGAGATCCTCTCGACCGTGCAGGGCTACCGCCAGCGGTACACGTCCCGCGGCGACAACAGCAGTCTCGAGCGCCAGTTCGAGCGCGACAAAGACGATATCCGCGAGCTCGGGGTACCACTCGAGACAGTGGACGCGCCCGGCGATGCCGGCAACAATCAGCTGCTGCGCTATCGCATTCCGAAAGGGGCATACGACCTTCCGGCCGATGTCGTGTTCTCCCCGGAGGAGATCACCCTGCTCGGCCTCGCGGCCACCGTCTGGCGGGAGGGTTCACTCTCGGCCGAGTCCCGGCGAGCGCTGATGAAGCTCCGTTCGCTCGGCGTTGAGGCGGACGAGCCGATCGTCGGCTACGCTCCGCGGCTGCGCGCCCGAGAGAGCGCCTTCGAGCCGTTGAACGTGGCACTGGAGCGTCACACCATCGTTCAGTTCCCCTACCTCAAGCCAGGGGAGACCGCATCCCGAACCCGCACGGTCGCACCCCTCGCACTGGTGCAGCACCAAGGGCGCTGGCATCTGCAGGGCATCGACCAGGATGCGAATGGGTCGCGCACCTTTCTGCTCTCGCGCATGGTCGGACCGGTCAAGGTCACGGGTCGCACCTTCGTGCCCGAGGGCAGCGACTTCGCAGCCAGAGCACTCGATGAGCTCGAGCGGATCTGGGCGAACAACGTCGCCGAGATCGAGGTCTCGGCGGGAACGGATGCGGCAGCCCGGCTCGGCAAGCGCTACGGCGACGCGATTCCTGCCGCACGCGACGGGGAGTCCTTCCGGCTCACCGTGAACTACTCGGACTTCAACATCCTGGCGGACCAGCTCGCCAGTTTCGGTCCCGAGGTTCTGGTCATCTCGCCGGATTCGCTGCGCACCGCCGTTCGGGACCGCTTGATCGCGACCTTCCGGGCCCACGACGACAGTGCAGGCGAAGGCAGCACCGAGGCGAGGGGCGGTTCCCATGGCTGAGCGCCGCAAGCCGATGCAGGCCCAGGACAAGCTCGCCTTCCTGCTCGCGCTCGTGCCCTACCTGATGGACCGCGACCGGGTGAGCGTCGCCGAGGCCGCGAGCCATTTCGGCGTCGAGAAGGCTCAGCTGCGCGATGCGGTCAGGCTGATCGCGGTATCCGGCGTGCCAGGCGAGACGAATCAGTACCAGCCCGGAGACCTGTTCGACATCGCCTGGGACGACTTCGAGGAGAACGACCAGATCGTCCTCACCCACCAGGTGGCCATTGACGACTCGCCCCGGTTCTCGGCTCGTGAGGCGGCCGCGCTCATCGCCGGTCTGCAGTATCTTTCGGCGCTCCCCGAGAACGCGGACCGCGATGTGATCGGCTCCCTGATGGCCAAGCTCGCCCGTGGAGCCTCCGGCGCGCCGAGCGAGGTCGCGGTCGCCGGTTCGGAGACGGACGAGACGCTCGCGATCATCCGCGACGCCGTCGCAGCGGGCACCCAGCTCGAGTTCGACTACCTCAGCTCCCGCGGAGAGCGGGAGCGGCGGCGAGTGGATCCGCTTCGGATCGAGTCGATCGACCAGGACTGGTACCTGCGCGGGTGGTGCCATCTGCGCAAGGCGGTCCGTACCTTCCGGCTCGACCGCATCGACGACCTGAGCGCGACCGACGAGCCGATCTCGTACAAGCCGGGCGATCTCACACTTCCCGAGACCCTGTTCCAGGGCACGCCGGACGACCTGCTCGTGCAGATCGAGGTCTCGGCGTCGGCCGTGCCGCTCATCGTCGACTACATCCCAGAGGGCGCGCCCCGACGGGAAGTCGACGGTTATGTGCGCACGAGCGTGCGCGTCGCCCACTATCACGGACTCAAACGGCTCGTCGCCGGGCTGTCGGATGTGCTCACGGTGCTCGATCCGCCGGAGGCGCGCCGGGTCGTCGCCGACTGGGCGCGCGCCGGCGCCGAGCGGTACAGCTAGGCTTCCGTTCATGCCGTGGTGGTCGTGGCTGGTGATCTGGGGAGTGCTCGTACTGGGCACGCTCGGGATGCTCGCGCTCTTCGCCGTCTGGCTCTTCCGCAAGCTCATGGCAGCGGCAGCCGAGGTGAGCGATCTGGCCCAGAAGGCGGAGATCCTGTCGCAGCGCGCCGAGGCGCTGCGTGAGCCGCCGTTCCACGCCGCCGTGTTCGCCGACGTCTCCGAGCTGCGTGACGAGCGGGAACAGGCCAAAGCGGACCGGGCCAACGCGAGGCAAGCTCGCAGGGATGCCCGGGTCAGACGCGGTAAGCTTCTCATCAGCGCAGACCCGTCACAGTTCTCGCACCTGAATCAAAGGAATTGACCATGCTCGGAAACCTCAACGGATGGCACTTGCTCATCATCCTCGCGGTGATCCTGCTCCTTTTCGGTGCGCCGAAGCTTCCCGGACTGGCGAAGAGCATCGGTCAGTCGATGCGCATCTTCAAGGGCGAGGTCAGCGAGATGAAGAAAGACGGCGAGAAGCCGGCCGACGGTGAGTCGAAGGGCGACACGACCGTCTCCTCCACCGATGCGCAGACCCCCTCGGCAGCCCCGACTCCTTCCGCAACGCAGACCCCGTCGTCTGAGTCGTCGCCGAAGTCTTAGGCCGTGGCCTCCCGTCAGCGAGGCAGGAACCGCGAAGGACGGATGACGCTCGGCGAGCATTTCGTCGAGCTTCGCAAGCGCCTCTTCCGCTCCGCCCTCGGCCTCCTGGCCGGTGCGATCGCCGGCTGGTTCCTCTCCGGGTACCTGCTCGACGCCCTGCGCGGTCCGATCACCGACATCGCGGAGCAGCAGGGTCGCATCGCGCAACTCAACTACGACAGTGTCACGGGCGCCTTCGACCTGAAGATGCAGGTCGCGATCACCATCGGCATCATCATCTCGAGTCCCATCTGGCTTTACCAGATCTGGGCATTCTTCGTGCCCGCGCTGAGCCGCAAGGAGCTCAAGTACGGGTTCGGCTTCTTCTTCACGGCGATCCCGCTGTTCCTCGCGGGTGCATACGCCGGCTGGCTGCTCGTGCCGCACATCGTGACGCTGCTCACCAGCTTCGCGCCGGGGGAGGACTCGGCGATCATCTCCGCGAAGACCTACTTCGACTTCGTCCTCAAGCTGGTCGTCGCCGTCGGTGTGGCGTTCGTGCTTCCGGTGTTCCTCGTGCTGTTGAACTTCGTCGGCGTGCTGAGTGCGAAGTCGATCATCAAGTCGTGGCGCTGGGCATTCCTCCTCATCGCGCTCTTCACCGCGATCGCCACCCCTGCGGCCGACGTCATCTCGATGTTCCTGCTGGCCATTCCGATGGTGCTGCTCTACCTGGCCGCTTTCGGTGTGGCGTGGCTGCATGACCGCCGCGCGGCGAAGGCCGCGATGCGCATCGAGGCCGAGCTGGCGACATAGGCTGGTGGGGTGACCGATCCGTCCCCGGCCGAGCGCTACGCGGCCTCACGCTCCCGAACCCGGCAGCCGTTGCTCGAAGCCTTCCGGAGCGGACTGCGCTTCGAGCTCGACCCCTTCCAGGTGGAAGCGTGCGCGAGCCTCGAGAACGGGCGCAGCGTGCTCGTCGCGGCTCCGACCGGCGCGGGCAAGACCATCGTCGCGGAGTTCGCCGTCTTTCTCGCCATGCGCGAGGCGAACGCGAAGGTGTTCTACACCGCACCGATGAAGGCCCTCAGCAACCAGAAGTACCAGGAGCTCGTCGAGGAGTGGGGCGCGGAGTCCGTCGGGCTCCTCACCGGTGACACGAACGTCAACTCGCACGCCCGTATCGTCGTCATGACGACCGAGGTGCTGCGCAACATGCTGTACGCGGACTCGGACCTGCTCACCGATCTGGCCTACGTGGTCATGGACGAGGTGCACTACCTCGCCGACCGGTTCAGAGGCGCGGTCTGGGAAGAGGTCATCATCCACCTGCCGCAGTCGGTGCGGATGGTGTCGCTCAGCGCGACGGTCTCGAACGCTGAGGAGTTCGGCGACTGGCTGCAGGCGGTGCGCGGCGAGACGGATGTCATCGTGTCGGAGGAGCGGCCGGTCCCCCTGGAGCAGCACATCCTGATGCGCTCGAAGCTCATCGACCTCTTCGATTCGTCCGGTCTGGCTGCAACGAACAGGGTGAACCCCGAGCTGGTGCAGATGGCACGTTACGGCGGCCGCACCCTCAATTCGCGCCAGATGAAGGATGTGGGCCGCTACCACTCGCGCGGAGGTCGCACCGAGTCGTTCCGCCTGGATCGCGCCGAGGTCGTCAAGATGCTCGACGACCGCAATCTCCTCCCGGCCATCTTCTTCATCTTCAGTCGCAACGGATGCGATCAGGCCGTTCGGCAGACCCTGCGCTCCGGCGTGCGCCTCACGCAGGCTCACGAGCGTGACGAGATCCGGGAGATCGTGGAGGACCGCTGCCGCACCCTGCTCGACGAGGATCTCGCCGTCCTCGGCTACTGGGAGTGGCTGGAAGGCCTCGAACGCGGCGTCGCGGCACACCACGCCGGGTTGCTGCCGGCCTTCAAGGAGGTCGTCGAAGAGCTCTTCCGCCGCAAGCTCGTGAAGGTCGTCTTCGCCACGGAGACTCTCGCACTCGGAATCAACATGCCTGCCCGCACCGTCGTGCTCGAGAAGCTGGAGAAGTTCAACGGCGAGGCCCGTGTGCCGATCACGCCGGGGGAGTACACCCAGCTCACCGGCCGTGCCGGACGCCGTGGCATCGACGTCGAGGGACACTCGGTGATCCAGTGGCAGGACGGGCTCGACCCGCAGTCGGTCGCATCCCTCGCTTCGCGCCGCAGCTACCCGCTCAACTCGAGCTTCCGGCCCACGTACAACATGGCGGTGAACCTGATCGACCAGTTCGGGCGGGAACGCACTCGCGAGATCCTCGAGTCGTCGTTCGCCCAGTTCCAGGCGGACCGTGCGGTGGTCGATCTGGCGCGCAAGGTGCGGCAGCAGGAGGAGTCGCTCGCCGGCTACGAGAAGGCGATGACCTGCCACCTGGGCGACTTCAAGGAGTACTCGGGCATCCGTCGGGAGCTCAGCGACCTGGAACGCAAGGGCGCTCGGATGGAGAACGCCTCGCGCGCCGATCGCGACAAGCGCCAGCGGCAGCTGACGGCCCTGCGCAAGCGCATGAAGGAGCATCCCTGCCACCGGTGCCCCGACCGGGAGCAGCACGCCCGCTGGGCGGAACGCTGGTGGAAGCTGAAGCGGGAGACGGATGCGCTCAGCGCGCAGATCCGTTCGCGCACGGGTGCCGTCGCCAAGGTCTTCGACCGCGTCTCCGATGTCTTGCTCGAACTGGGCTATCTGGCGACCGAGGAGGACACGACGGCGTTGACGGTGCACGGTCGCACTCTGAAACGCATCTACGGCGAGCGGGATCTGCTGGTGGCGGAATGCCTGCGCCGCAACATCTGGAACCAGCTCGACGCCCCGAGCGTTGCGGCGATGGCGTGCGCGCTCGTCTTCGAGCCCCGCCGCGACGAGGGACTGGCGAACGAGCGCACCCTGCCCAAGGGGGCATTCCGGCCGGCGTTGGAGAAGACGATCGAGATCTGGAGCAGACTGGACGACCTGGAGCGGGAGAACCGCCTGCCCGGAACAGAGCCGCCGTCGACCACCCTGGCGCTCGCGATGCACATGTGGGCCAAGGGCACGAGCCTGAACACCGTGCTCTCCGAAGCCGACATGGCGGCCGGCGACTTCGTGCGCTGGACCAAGCAGACCATCGACCTGCTCGACCAGCTCTCGCTCGTGGCCCAGGGCCCGGTCGGGCGCACGGCACGGCAGGCCCTGGAGTCGATCCGGCGCGGCATCGTCGCGTACTCATCCGTTGCCTAGTCTTCTCGCGGTTCGGGCCCAACCTCGTGTTCTAGGCTCTGTCCCCGTGACCGCTTCCCCCCGCGCAGCCTTGCCGTTGTGGCTCGCGCTGCTGGTTGCGGCTGCGGCCGGGCCGGTACTGGACGCCGGGTTCCCCGACCGCGACTGGTGGCCACTGACGTTCGTCGGGATCGGCATGGTGCTGCTCGCCGTGCGCGGGCGCCGTGCGGGGAGTGCCTTCCTCGTGGCTTTCGTCGCGGGGGAGTCCTTCTACCTCTTCCACGTCGCCTGGACGTCGCTCTACCTCGGTCCGGAGCCCTGGGTAGCCCTGTCCACGCTCGAGGCGCTCTTCTACGGTCTCGGCGGGATGCTCATCGCGCTCGCGTACCGCTGGGTTCCCCGCGCGTGGCCGACGCAGCTCGGCCGACTCGGTCTCATGCCGGTCATCGTCGCAGGCCTGTGGACCCTGCGCGAGTGGGTCGCGGGCAACTGGCCGTACGGGGGATTCTCGTGGGGCCGGGTCGCCGAATCCCAGTCGCAGAGCCCGTTCGCCGCACTCGTCGCCTGGGTCGGGATCTCCGGCCTCAGCTTCATCATGGTCTGGCTGGTCGCCCTGATCGTCGAGCTCTGCTTCGCGATCGACCTGGCCCGCTTCTGGCGGGCGGGGATCGCTGTGGCCGCCGTCGCTGTCGTGCTGGTGGTGCCGGCCTGGCCTGCGCCGACACACGGGACGATCCGCGTGGCGGCCGTCCAGGGAAACGGTCCCGCCGGCTACTTCGACAATGCGGCCCCGGATGCGGTGCTCAACAGCCAGATCGCCGAGACGCTCAAGATCCAGGACGAGAACGTGGATGTGGTGGTCTGGCCGGAGGGCGCCGCTCAGCCCGACCCGACCCGCGATTCCGACAGCGCCGCCATCCTGAACGCTCTCAGCCGCACGATGGGCGCTCCGTTCGTCGTCGGCACGATCACGTACCGGAACGGCGAGTACTTCAACACCTCGCTGCTGTGGAAGGAGGGCCAGGGGGCGGTCGACTACTACGACAAGGCGCATCCGGTGCCCTTCGGCGAGTACGTCCCCGACCGCAGCTTCTGGCGCCAGTTCGCGCCGTCCCTGATCGACCTCATCGGACGCGACTACACGCCCGGCACCCGAGACAATGTGTTCGACGTCGACGGCGTGAAAGCCGGCATCTCGATCTGCTTCGACATCGTCGACGACCAGCTGCTCACGAACATGATGCGCGGCGGAGCGCAGGTGATCTTCGCACAGACGAACAACGCGGACTTCGGGGAGACGGATGAGAACCAGCAGCAGCTGGCGATCGCCCGCCTGCGTGCGATCGAGGCGGGGAGATCGCTCGTGAACATCTCGACGGTCGGCAGCAGCCAGATCATCGACCCGTCGGGTCGGACGATCGCGAGCATTCCGCCGTTCAAGCCCGGTCACATGGTGACGGATGTTCCCCTCGGCACCACGACGACGCCCGCGAGCATCGACAGTCGTGGGGTCGAGCTGCTGGTCTCCGGGCTGGGCCTGTTCGGGCTCATCATCGCGTTCGGCGCCCGCAAGAGCCCGCTCCCCGGCGTCGGTCGCCGGGTGTAGCGTTTGCCGCAGCTGAATCCATCCGAGCTGCGGGAGAGAGTATGACCACGCTGCAAGACCGCCCAAACACGGCACTCCTCGTCATCGATGTTCAGAACGGCATCGTCGGGGGAGCGCACGAACGCGACGCCGTCGTCGCGAACATCGACACGCTGGTCGGAAAGGCGCGCGCAGAGGCCGTCCCCGTCGTCTGGGTGCAGCACTCGAGCGACGACATCGTCAGGGGAAGCGACGCGTGGGCGATCGTCCCCGAGTTGAATCCGGATGCGTCAGAGCCTCTCGTGCACAAGACCTACGCTGATTCGTTCGAGGAGACCGAGCTCGAGACGGTGCTGTCCGAGCTGGCCATCGGCCGGCTCGTGATCGCCGGTGCGCAGACCGACGAGTGCATCCGTTCGACCCTGCACGGAGCCATCGTGCGCGGCTACGACGCCACCCTGGTCGGGGATGCGCACACCACCGAAGATCTTTCGGAGTGGGGTGCGCCGACCCCCGACCTGGTGATCGCGCACACGAACCTGTACTGGGACAACCACACCGCGCCCGGGCGCACGGCGGGCACGGTGCGCACGGCGGACGTCGACTTCGGACCGTCGGCCTGAGGGCTGATCGCACCCCGTCGACGAAAGAACCTCCGGTCTCTCGACCGGAGGTTCTCTCGACAGGTTCGTACTGAACGGCTAGGCGCCGATCTTGTGCTCTCCGCCGCGGCGGGCTCGCAGATAGGTGAGGCGCTCTTCGAGGAGCTCCTCCAGCTCTGCGCGGGTGCGGCGCTCGAGCAGCATGTCCCAGTGGGAACGGGGGGTCTTCACGTCGGACCGATCGACCTCGACGGGCTGGTCGCCGACCAGCAGCGTGGCCTCGTGGCCGCAGTGGCGGCACTCCCAGGTCTCGGGTGCCTCAGCCTCGGCCGAGAACACCATCTCGGTCTCCTGGCCGCACTCCGGACACAGGTAGGTATAACGGGAACGCGGGGAATACACGACGCCTTCTTCGCTCTGTAAGCTCTGGGCGCCAAGTCTCATTCCGCGCAAACTACGATCTGCCATTTTGTGGTCTCCTCTTCGCGCGATGCTTCACAGTTATAAACCCACAAGCTGGGCGTTCTCTTTCCGTCGGGGCGTTACTCTCAGGCCCTTCTCAGTCAGTTTCCTGCGGTGACCAGTGTTTTCAGTATGTCGCAGCGGTCGGTGACGAGGCCGTCGACGCCGAGGTCGAGAAGGCGGATCATCTGCGTCGGATCGTTGACCGTCCAAACGTGCACCTCCACGCCTGCCTCGTGGAGAACGCGCACGGTGTGGCGCGTGACGAGCCGCAGGGGGCCGCGGCGTTCGGGGATCTGCACGGCGACGAGTCCGCGCAGCGAGCGGCGCGCAAGAGCGGTGATTCCGAGCTTCGCGGCGAGAATGGCAGGCAGGAAGCGGGTGACGGATGCCGAGCTCGCGACGCCGGGCAATGCGTCGGTCGTGGCTTTACGGCGCTTCTCGTCGAAGGAGGTGATCAGCACGCGATCGACGGCATGCGCGTCGAGAATCGCACGGGCGGCCGGGAGGGCGGAACGCTCATCTTTGATATCGATGTTGAAGCGGGCCTCGGGAAAGGCGTCGAGCGCCTCCGCCAGCGAACAGAAGGTCTGGCCGTGGCCGAGATCGATGCGCCTCAACTCCGCCATGGTGAGCTGCTCGACGCGCACCGAACGCCCGGCGACGCGCGACAGGTCGGGATCGTGACTGACGACCGCGACGCCGTCGGCGCTTGCGTGCACATCCGTCTCCAGATGGGTCGCTCCTGCGCTGAGGGCGTGCAGGAACGCGAGGAGCGTGTTCTCCGGGGCCTCGGTGGCGAGGCCCCGGTGAGCGATGATGCGAGGGAGCGGTCCCGAGAGGAAGGTCACGCCGGCGGGGTGGCGACGCCACCCGCCGCCGCACTCGGAACTGCTGCGGCTTTCGGGGCGTCCGGCGCATCCGGCGCGGGGACGGCGCCCTTCTGGCTGAACGCCTGACCGATACCCTGCAACGCCTGCGTGAGCTCGCTGGGGATGATCCACATCTTGTTCGCGGGGCCCTCGGCCAGCTTCGGCAGCGTCTGGAGGTACTGGTATGCGAGCAGCAGGTTGTCCGGGTTGCCCTCGTGGATCGCCCCGAACACGGTGGTGATGGCCTTGGCCTCACCTTCGGCGCGCAGCACAGCGGCCTTGGCGTCACCTTCGGCCTTCAGGATGGCGGCCTGCCGCATCCCCTCGGCGTTCAGGATCTCGGACTGCTTGGTGCCCTCGGCGGTGAGGATGACGGCGCGACGGTCACGCTCGGCCCTCATCTGCTTCTCCATCGAGTCTTGGATGGAGAGGGGCGGGTCGATCGCCTTCAGCTCGACACGGGACACTCGGATGCCCCACTTGCCGGTGGCTTCGTCGAGCACGATGCGCAGTTGCCCGTTGATCTCGTCACGACTGGTCAGCGCCTCTTCGAGGTTGAGGCCGCCGACGACGTTGCGGAGGGTGGTGGTGGTGAGCTGCTCGACCGCTCCGAGATAGTTGGCGATCTCGTAGGTCGCCGCTCGCGCATCCGTCACCTGGAAGTAGACGACGGTGTCGATGGAGACGACGAGGTTGTCCTCGGTGATCACGGGTTGCGGCGGGAACGAGACCACCTGCTCGCGCATGTCGAGCAGCGGCCGCACACGGTCGATGAACGGCACGACGATGTTGAGCCCGGGGAGCAGCGTCTTGTGGTACTTGCCGAGGCGTTCGACGACACCCGCGGTGGCTTGCGGCACGATCCGGATGGCCCGGAACAGGGTGACGAGCACGAAGATCGCGATGATCGCGACGATGACGAAGATCACGATCTGCAAGACCAACTGGCTGGCATCGCTCACGAAGCACTCCTTTCAGTGAAGTCGTCGGCACCGAGAGCGACGGGAGCCGGCGTGACGACGGCGGTTGCCCCTTCGATCGCGACAACGACGACATGCTCACCCGGCACCAGCTCGGCCGGGGCCGAGCCGAGTCCGGGCGCGAGCCGGGAGGTCCAGGTCTCGCCGACGGCGAGCTTGACCAACCCGGAGGTTCTGTTGACCGTGGAGACGACCGTGCCGGACATGCCGATCAGCGCGTCCACGTTGCTCTTGGCCGGGTCGCCACCGCGCTTCAAGCGGTGCAGGAGCGGCGGCCGGAGGAAGAAGATCAGTGCCACCGACAACACCGCGGCGATGATGAGCTGGAGCCACCAGGGTGCGCCGAAAAGCCCGGAGACGAGCCCGCCGACACTGCCGATCGCCAGCATGAGGAACACGAAATCGAGGCTCAGCATCTCGATGATGATGAACACCAGGATCAGGACGAGCCAGACGATCCAGGCGAAGGACATGATGTCCATCCGAGACCTCCCTTCACCGGTTGTATCGAAGGTATCAGTTTGCGGCCAGGGCGAGCGGAACCCACTTGGTAGTCTCAGGGACGAGAAACCCATCGTGCTAGGAGTCTTCGTGTCCAACCCTCTCGCCCCACGTTCCCTCGACGGAAAGCGTGCCCTCATCACGGGGTCGTCGCGCGGAATCGGCGCTGACACCGCTCAGTACCTCGCCGCCGCCGGCGCAAGCGTCGTCATCAATTTCCGCAACAAGGAGGCGCGCGCGGTCAAGCTCGCCGACGCGATCCGGGAGGCCGGTGGTAGCGCTCTGACGGTCGGCGCCGACCTCACCGACCGCGACTCGGTCGCTGCTCTGTTCGACACGGTCGCGAAGGAGTGGGGCGGCCTCGACATCCTGGTTCTCAACGCTTCCGGCGGTATGGAGTCCGGAATGGCCGAGGATTACGCGATGCAGCTCAACCGCGACGCCCAGGTGAACACGCTGAACGCTGCGCTGCCGCTGCTCGGTCCGGGCTCCCGTGTCGTCTTCGTGACCAGCCACCAGGCGCATTTCATCACGACCACCGAGACGATGCCCGAGTACGAAGCGGTCGCGCTCAGCAAGCGAGCGGGCGAGGATGCCCTGCGTGCGCTCATCCCGTCGCTCACCGAGAAGGGCATCGACTTCGTGGTCGTGTCCGGCGACATGATCGAGGGCACCATCACCGCGACCCTGCTGAACCGCCTCAACCCGGGCGCGATCGACGCCCGAAAGGAGGCTGCAGGCAAGCTGTACAACGTGAGCGAGTTCGCAGCCGAGATCGCACAGGCCGCCGTCGACCCCATCCCCGCCGACCACACCCGCCTCGTCGGGGACGTCACGAGCTTCGTTCCGGTCGCCGAGTGAAGGCCGCCGATCTCGACCTGCTGACCAGCGTCTCCGCTCCGACCGTCCATCCGGGCGGCGGGCGTGCGGTGGTCTCGGTGACGCACCCCGACCTGGCTGCGGATGCCACGGTCGGCCAGCTCTGGACCGTTCCGCTCACCGGTCACGCGGCGCCGAAGCGGCTCACCCGGGGCTTCCGCGACACGGCCCCCCAGTTCTCGCCGGACGGACGATTGATCGCCTTTCTGCGTGCGGTCCCCAAGTCGCCGCCGCAGCTCTTCGTGGTGGATGCAGGGGGCGGCGAACCCGTGCCCGTCACCGACCGCAAGCTCGGCGTCTCCGAGTTCGCCTGGGCGCCGGACGGCCGTGCGCTCGCCTTCGTGAGCCGGGAGCCCGAGCAGGGACGCTACGGCACTGTCGAGGGGCTGGAGCCGAACGCGGAGCCCGCCCGGCGCATCCGTACGCTGAAATATCAGGCCAACGGCCTCGGCTACATCACCGATCGGCGCTCGCACATCTACCTTGCTCAGGTTCCGGATGTCTGGGGCGAGCCGGTCGTGCAGCCGGCGCCGAATCCCGATGGTGCGCTGCCCAGTGTTGCCCTGGTGGCGGAACCGCGTCAGCTCACGACGGGGGAGTGGGACGACCACAGCATCGCGTTCGCTCCCGACGGCTCGGCGCTCGCCTTCATCTCGGCGCGGCACGAGAGCCGGGACGACGATCTGCGGTCGAGCGTGTTCCTGATCGATCCGCGCGATCCGAACGCCGAACCGCGCGACGTCACGGCAGAGCACGGGAGCTGGTCGATGATCGAGCTCGGCTACGGTCTGAACGGCGTGCTCTACTTCACGGCTCAGGATGTCGGGGACTCCGGCCGTGACTTCGTCGCCCGCAACGCCGCACTGTATGCGGTGGATGCGGAGAGCGCCGAGCCGCGCCTGCTCACCGATCCCGAGACCGTCGACCTGACCGAATCCGCGATCGTCGCGTTCGAAGACGATTCCGTGCTCGTGCAGGACCGGAGCCGCGGCGCTCTCGTGCTCACGCGGGTGACGGCCGCGGGGGAGTCGGAGCGGTTGACGGGTTCGGAGGTCGTGATCGGCGGCGTCGCCGCGGCCGGTGCCACGCTCGTCGCCGCGTTCGCCGATGCCACCACGCACGGCGACGTCGCCCTGATCGAACGGGGCGACCTGCGCCGACTTACGGACTTCTCGCAGTCGCTACGTGTAGCGGGAGTGATCGCTCCACGAGAGCTCACCGTGACGGGGCGCGACGGCTACCCGGTGCACGGCTGGGTCTTCTCCCCGGATGGCGATGGCCCGCATCCGGTGCTCCTCAACATCCATGGGGGCCCGTTCGCCGCCTACACGGTGAGCGTGTTCGACGAAGCGCAGGTCTACGCCCAGGCGGGCTACGCGGTCGTCATGTGCAACCCGCGCGGCTCGGCCGGGTACGGTCAGGAGCACGGCCGCGTCATCCGTCAAGCGATGGGGACCGTCGACCTGAACGACGTGCTCGACTTCCTCGACGGTGCGATCGCGGAGAACCCCTCGTTCGACGCTGAGCGCGTCGGGATCATGGGCGGGTCGTACGGGGGCTACCTGACCGCCTGGACCATCGCACACGACCACCGGTTCGCGGCGGCGATCGTCGAGCGTGGATTCCTCGATCCCGAGGCCTTCGTGGGCACGAGCGACATCGGCAGCTTCTTCGGCGACGAGTACACCGGTACCGATCCCGAACTGATCCGGTCGCAGAGTCCGCAGGCCGTCGTCGCACAGGTGGCGACGCCGACGCTCGTGCTGCACTCGTCCAACGATCTGCGCTGCCCGCTCGGCCAGGCCGAGCGGTACTACGCGTCCCTGAAGCGCCAGGGGGTGGAGACCGAGCTCGTCGTGTTCCCCGGGGAGGATCACGAGTTGAGCCGCGCCGGCCGTCCGCGCCACCGCCAGGAGCGCTTCGACGTCATCCTGGACTGGTGGGCGCACCACCTGCCCAGCGCCAGGAACTCGGCCTGAACGACGAACGGCCCCCGCACCCGCGGGGGCCGTTCTCCTCTCTCGGAGTGGGTCAGGCCGTGACGGGCGCGCCGCTCGTCGCTTTCAGCACGTCGCGGCCGAACGTGAACGCGCGCCAGATGCCGATCGCGCCGAGCACGATCAGGGCCGCCGCGGCGAAGAAGACCAGGAAGACCGCCGAGGACGCCGGCAGGAACAGCACGACGATGCCGGCCAGAATGCTGATGATCCCGGAGGCGATCGCCCAGCCGGACGATGAGGCACGGCTCGATTCGGCGATCGACATCACGCCTTCGATGATCCAGCCGATACCGATGAAGGCGATCGCGAAGATGATCAGAGTCGTGGCCGCAGCCGTCACATTCTTCAGCGCGACGATGCCGGCGATCACCAGCAGCACGCCGAGGACGATGTTGAGCGTGCGCATCCCGCCGCTGATCCCCTTGCTGAAGATGCCGAGCGCGAGCCGCATCACGCCCGCGACCACGAAGTAGATGCCGAGGAAGATGGCGAGCACGGCGAGCGTCTTGACGGGCCAGACGATCAGGACGATGCCGAGGATCACGGCGACCGCTCCACTGATGCCCAGAGCGGCGCGGACGCCATTGATGGCGGACCTCGTGAGGTTCTTCGCGTCGAGCGAGAAATCGTTGAGGACGGCGTCGATCGGATCAGAAGACGTCATGGAAACGACCTTTCCTTAGGGCCGCTGCACATGCGGCTGTATCGCCGACATTAGCGGCGAGATCAGCCGTGGCGAACCGTTTCCGCCTGCGTTTCGCTCCGTCCAGTTCTTGCCGCGAACGTGAGGATAGCTCTAAATTGGGGAGTCGGCTCCTGCGAGGAACGATGCAGGCCCGCAGCCGGCATTGAAGAGGTGCGCGGTGTCATCCGTTCTCTACTCGCTCGGCCGGTGGGCGTTCCGCGCGCGCTGGCGGATGCTCGCGATCTGGCTCGTCGCACTGGTGGCGCTCGTCGCCGGGGCGGGTCTCGCGAGCAAGGGCACGGACAACACCTTCACGATTCCCGGCACCGAGTCCCAGGAGGCGCTCGACTCCCTGGCGAGGACGTTCCCGCAGGTCAGCGGCACCTCTGCACAGCTGATCGCCGTCGCTCCGCCGGGCGGCAATGTGCGCGAGCCATCGTTCCAGTCTGCCGTCGAAGCATCGGTCGCCGAGATCGCGAAGGTTCCTCAGGTGTCGTCTGTCACGTCGCCGTATGAATCGACGACATCGAGCAACATCAGCCCGGATGCATCGGCCGCGCTCGTTCCCATTCAGCTGTCGGTCTCCCAGAGCGCGGTGGAGCCGTCGACGGCTGATGCGTTGCAGGCAGCAGGGAAAAGGCTCGCCGCAGCGCTTCCCGCTGGTTCGCAGGTCGCCGTCGGGGGCCAGGTGTTCGCTCAGACCGCAGCGGGCATCAGCGCCACCGAGCTGGTCGGCATCCTGGTGGCGCTGGTGGTTCTGCTCGTCACCTTCGGTTCGTTCGTCGCTGCCGGGCTCCCGCTGCTCACGGCACTCCTCGGCGTCGGGCTGTCCCTCTCGCTGATCTTCATCGCGACGAGTTTCACGACCATCACCTCGACGACGCCCTTGCTGGCGTTGATGCTCGGGCTCGCCGTGGGGATCGATTACGCACTCTTCATCATCTCGAGGCACCAGGACCAGGTGAAGCACGGCATCCCGCCGGAAGAGTCTGCCGCGCGGGCGGTGGCGACCGCCGGATCCGCCGTCGTGTTCGCGGCGATCACCGTGATCATCGCGCTCCTCGGGCTGAGCGTGGCGGGCATCCCCTTCCTCACCACGATGGGCGTTGCGGCAGCGCTTGCGGTGGCGATCGCCGTGCTGATCTCGACCACCCTGACACCGGCGCTGCTCGCGTTCGCGGGGATGCGGATCGTACCGAAGCGGTATCGGACGGTCGCAGTGCCGGGCGACGCTGGGGAGGACGACGCGCCCGACGGAGATGGCGATGGAGGCTCGCCTCAAGCGGACGCCGCCGATGCCGACGCCGCCGACGCCGCCGACGCCGCTGCGGTGGTCGCCGAGACCGACGCCGCTGCGGGGGAGGAGGCCGCACATCCGGAACCGGCCGCCGCCCGGCAACGCGGCTTCTTCCTCGGCTGGGTGCGCGGTGTCACGAAGTGGCCGATCGTCACGGTCGTCGCCGTGGTCGCCGTGCTCGGCCTCGCGACCGTTCCCGCCGCACAGCTGAGGCTCGCGCTGCCCGACGCCGGCTCGCTCGACGAGGACGCCCCGGCGCGCATCACGTACGACCTGGTGGCCGAACACTTCGGCCCCGGATACAACGGGCCGTTGATCGTGACCGGGTCGGTCATCCAGAGCACCGATCCGGTCGGGCTGATGAACGACATCGCCGCGGAGATCCGCACCGTTCCCGGTGTGGCCGCGGTGCCACTGGCGACCCCCAACGAGACCGGGGACACCGGGATCGTGCAGGTCATCCCAGACGGCGCGCCCGACTCGGAGCAGACGAAAGACCTCGTCGCGACGCTGCGCTCGATGCACGACCACTTCTTCGATGAATTCGGGGCAGACCTGTCGGTGACGGGCTACACAGCCGCCGGCATCGACATCTCCGCGCGACTCGCTCAGGCCCTCCTCCCGTTCGGCCTGCTCGTCGTCGGGCTGTCGCTCGTGCTGCTGGCGATGGTGTTCCGCTCGATCGTCGTGCCGATCACGGCCGCGCTCGGATACCTGCTCTCGGTCGGGGCGGCGTTCGGCGTGTGCAGCCTCGTCTTCCAGAGCGGCTTCCTCGCCGGACCGTTGAACATCGCTGCCCTCGGCTCCGTCATCAGTTTCATGCCGATCATCCTGATGGGAGTGCTCTTCGGCTTGGCGATGGACTACGAGGTCTTCCTCGTCAGCCGGATGCGCGAGGACTACGTGCACTTCCGCGAGGCCCGTGCGGCCGTCGAGCGAGGGTTCGTCGGCTCCGCTCGCGTCGTCACGGCGGCCGCGATCATCATGTTCGCGGTGTTCGCGGCCTTCATCCCCGAAGGCGACGCCTCCATTCAGCCGATCGCGCTGGGCCTGGCCGTCGGTGTCGCTGTGGACGCCTTCATCGTGAGGATGACGCTGATCCCGGCCGTTCTCGTCCTGTTCGGAAACGGAGCCTGGTGGATTCCCGTCTGGCTCGACCGGGTGCTGCCGTCGTTCGACGTGGAAGGCGAGGGGCTGCAGAAGGAGCTCGATGCCGCAGGCTGGCCCGATTCGGCGGAACCCCTCGCCATCGCCGCCGAAGGAGTCACCATCGCCAACCGCAGGCGGATGCTCGTCGAGCGACTCGACGCGATGGTTCCCGAGGGCGGCGCGCTCATCGTCTGCGGCCCTCCGGAGAGCGGGAAGACGGCTGCCGTGCTCGCACTGGCAGGGCGGCTTCCGATCTCGGGCGGGAGGCTCAAAGTGGCGGGGTTGCTCCTGCCCGTCCGTGCTGCCGCGGTGCGATCGCGCGTCGGGATCGCCCGGCTGGCACGAGCCTCGGATCCGGCCACCGCCGTCGAGGACATCCTCACGTCGCAGGCGACAATCGTCGTGATCGACGATGTCGACTCGGTCAGCGCCCCTCCGCTCCGAGCACGGATCGGAAGGGCACTCTTCGACGCCCGTGCGGAGGCGATCAGCACGGGCCGATCACTGACGATCGTCGTCTCCTGTGTCGACGACACGGCTCTCGACGACGTCCTCCCGCCCGACGCACCGCGAACCGTGGTGCGCCTCTCGAACGCCGATGCGCTACTCCCGGAATTGGTGATGAACTGACATGAGACCCTCACCCTTCTCGGCCCGTTCCGGATCGGAGCGTGTCGGGACAGTAGGCATCCTCGGGCTGCTTCTGCTTCCGCTGGCGATCGCGGGCCTCCTCACCTGGGCGCTCTGGGCGCCGACGACGAACCTCGACCGGGTCTCGGCGGCGATCGTGAACGACGACGTCCCCGTCACGGTCAACGGCACGAGCGTCCCGCTCGGTCGTCAGTTCGCCGCGGGCCTGATCGCAGGAAGCCCGCCGACGTCATCCGCCGCAGGCGACACGCCACCGAGCACCTCGGAGCCCAGCGCGTCCAACTTCGATTGGACACTGACCAACGACAAAGAAGCGACGGAGGGCCTCGCCAGTGGCCGGTACGAAGCCGTCGTGACGATCCCGAAGTCCTTCTCGGCCGATGCGACGTCGTTGTCGGGTCCAGCGGCGAACGCGCACCAGGCGAAGTTCACGGTGGAGACCAGCCCGGCGGCAGCGTTCGCCGACCCGGCCCTGAGCGCGGCCGTCACCACCGCGGCGACCGCTGCCCTGAACCGTCAACTCACGAGTCAATACCTGAGCAATGTCTACGCAGGGTTCAATTCGATCAACCAGCAGATCGGTCAGGCGGCGTCCGGTGCCGCCAGCGTCTCATCGGGTGCAGCGGCGGTGTCGAGCGGGGCGCAGTCGCTCGCGAGCGGCGCATCGTCGCTCGCCTCAGGCCTGCAGTCGCTGGATGCGGGTGCCGGAGCGCTCTCGAGCGGCCTGGGAACGCTGGACAGCCGCTCGCAAAGTCTGCCCGGCCAGACCGCGCAACTTGCGCAGGGCGCCGCCGGTGTTGCCGCCGCGACGGACGAAGTCGCGTCCGCGATCGACGGTGCGACAGCATCCCTCAGCCAGGTCGTCGCCCAGGTGTGCCTGACGCCCGGGCCGATCTGCACCGCGGCGACGAATGCGCTCGCCCGGCTGCAGAACGCGGACCAGGCGGCAGCTCGGCTGGCGGGCGGCGCGGATGCGGTGGCCGCGGGCAACAGGCAGCTGGCCGCTGCGATGGCCCCGCTCGTGGCGGCGATCGGAGACTCCGCTGCCGGCGCGGCCGAGCTCGCAGCGGGAGCCGCGCAGGCGGACAGCGGAGCCGCATCGGTGAGCAGCGGCGCCACCGACCTGGCGGGAGGCGCCGCGCAGGTCGACTCCGGGGCGGCTCAGCTCGCGGCCGGACTTGCTCAAGCGGTGGACCAGATCCCCACCTACACCGAATCGGACATCACGACGCTGTCCGCTGTGGCGTCGCAACCGGTGCTCGCGACTCAGAAGACTCCCGCCCCCGGCCTGCAGTCCGTTCCACTCTTCGCGACGATCGCCCTCTGGTTCGGGGCGCTGGCGACAGCGCTGGCGCGCAAGGCTGTGCCGACGCGGCCGCTGCTCACGACCGAGTCGTCGGTGACGATCGCGCTCCGATCGGCCTTGATCGGTGTGCTGATCGGTCTCGCGCAGGGGCTGCTGGTCGCATCCGTCGTGCAGATCGGGCTCGGGATGCGCCCCGATCAGTGGCTGGGCTTCGCCGCGCTGGCGATGGTCACGGGTGCAGTCTTCGCGGTGTTCAACCAGGGACTGGCCGCGGCGTTCGGATCCGTTGGACGGCTGATCGCCGTTCTCATCGGCATCATCGCACTCGGGGCCGGCCTGACGTCGACCGTGCCTCCCGTGTTCGAGAGCCTTGCCGGCCTGTTCCCGACGGCGCCTGCTCTCGCGATGCTGCGCGCGGGCGCGACCGGCGAGGCAGGCGGGGCGTGGTCGGGTCTCGGAGGCGCGCTGGTGTTCTGCGTCATCGGATGGGCGCTCCTGCTCGCCGGTGTCGCCTCGCGTCGCGGCGTTCGCGCGCTCGACCTCGTCAGCAGGCGGGCGCTCACCACGTGATCTAGACTCGCGCCGTGCGATCGATCAACGGGACGAGTCCGCTCTACGTCAAGAACGTGGGGCGTGGCACCACGACCAGCACAGCCGTGGGCTGCGCGATACTCGCGTTGAGTGGCCCGCTCCTGATCCTCTTCGCGAGCGTGCGCGCGGGTGGACTGCTCGGGGTCGTCGGCGGCATCGTGCTGAGTGTTCTGGCCATACCGTTCAGTCTGTGGGTGTGGCGGGGGATGCGACGGCAGGCGGCGCGCATCCGTCGCCTCGACGAGCTCGGGGTGGAGGCTGCGGCCGAGATCGTCGGCGTGACTCCGGCCACCGTGGGGGAGGCCGCGGGTGTCGCCCTCGACGTTCGTCTCACGGCCGCCGGCATCGAGCCGTACGAGGCGACGATCCGCTGCACCGAAGATGATCGGCTCCGTGTCGGCGTGACGCTACCTGCGACCGTCGAGCCGCAGTCGAAGGAGTTCATGCTCCACAGCGCGGCCGTCAGAGGCGAGAAGATAGCGCTGCAGTAGACGGGTCAGCGACGTCGCGGGAGCGGGACCCACTCGCTGTCATCGGCGGGAGCCAGGCCCTCGGCTGCCGTCGCGAGGCGGGGGAGGAAGTGGCCCCAGCCCTCGGCGTGGCCGTCCGCATAGGTGTTCGGCAGGTCTCGATGCAGCAGCTCGACGCGCGTGCCGTTCTCGACCGGGGTCAGGGTGAAGCTCACCGTCGTCGATCCCGGCGGGAGGTCGGTACTGCCTGCGACACCCCAGGAGACGACGACCCGCTCCGGTCGCGTGACTTCGAGGAACCGGCCCCGGATGGGAGTACCGGCGATGTCGACCTGGAAGAGCCCGCCCTCGATCGGCTCGAGCACCGCGTGCTCGCCCATCCAGGTCGTGAGTCCTTCCGACGTCACGAGATAGTCGAAGACCTCTTCAGCTGTTGCCCGGATGTCGATGGCCGTTGCGTAGTCAGGCATGGTCACGCTTCCGTCCGGACTCGACCGCGTCGCGCAGCGCTGCGAGCTTGCCGGGCCAGAAGCCCTCGAGATAGTCGCGGGTTGCAGCGAAGCCGTCGCTGTTCACGGCGTACAGATGGCGACGGCCCTGGCGACTCTCGGAGACGAGGCCCGCATCGCGCAGCACGCCGAGGTGGTGCGACGTGGTCTGCTGCGAGAGGCCGACACTCGCGGCGAGCTCACCGACGGGGAGGGCTGTCTCGCGGATCGTCGACAGGATCGACCGGCGGTTGGCATCGGCCAGCGCCCGCAGGGCGCGGTCGACCTCGGCATCCTGCGCGCTCTCTGCCATGGACACTCCTTCGCTTTCGCTCGTTGCCTACTCTGTTGTACCACAAATGCACGCTTGTACAAATGGTCGCTTGTGATTAGTGTGTGCGTCATGAACACTCGAATCGATACCGAGACCGACCGCAGCGTGGAAGCCACCGCTCGCGCCTACATCGAAACCGTCGGCGCCCGGGAACTTTCACCGCTGGAATCGCTCCTTTCCGACACGCTCGTCGCGACCTTCGCCGCGGGCACCTCCGACAAGGGGGAGTGGATCGAGGCCCTCCGTCGGTTGCTTCCCGTTCTGGTGCGGAACGACATCAGCGAGATCTACACCCGGGGACCACGGGCGTGCGTGGTTTACGACTTCGTCACCGACACCTCCGGCGGAGCGGTGAGATGCGTTGAGCTTCTGACCGTCGTCGACGGCCGGATCGAAGAGATCGAGCTGCTTCTCGACCGGGTGGCGTTCGCACCCGTGCGCCAGGCGCTCGAGGAACGTGCCCGATCCGCGAGTGGGAGCTAGCCGTCACCGTCGCCCGCCGTCCACGCGCAGCGTCTCGCCCGTGAAGAACGGGGCCGACATGATCCACAGCACCGCGTCGACGATGTCGTGGACGGTTCCTGTCGTGCCGAGGAGCGTCCGAGAGGCGGCGCCGGTGAGGAATGCCGCCTTCAGTGCGCCGCGGGCGTCCCACAGACCTGAGTCGACGATCCCCGGGGAGATCGCGTTCACGCGTACGGGAGCGAGCTCGGCGGCCAAGTGCTGGGCTGCGAACGCGATGGCGCCGTTGGTGACCCCGGTGGCGTAGCTCCCGTTACCGGGACGCCAGGCGACCTGACCGGAGAAGAGGGTCAGCGACTTCCGGATCTGGAAGTGCTTGGCCAGCAGGAGGGGACCGGTGATCTTGGCAGCGATCGCCTCCTGCACCCGGGAGAGTTCCATCTCGCGGATCGGCGCGCTGTAGCTCCTGCCCGCGGTCGAGACCAGGTGATCGATGGGACCGATGTGCCGCGCGGCCGCCGCCACGGAGGCCTCGTCACGCAGGTCGATTCGCAGTGTGTCCTCGTCGTGCGGCGCATGCGTCGAAACGGTCACGTGTGCGTCTTCCGCGCTTGCGGCCGCCGCGATGGCTGCGCCCAGGCGGTGGGTTCCGCCGACGATGAGCACGGTGTGGTTGGCGAGTCTTCCAGTCATATTCTTCTCCGATCGGATGCCGATACACCCGACGCTATGGAAAGGTAACTGGTGACTTCAACGTAACCGGAAAGGCCTCAGATGGCGTACAACATCATGTCCGCGACCTGTCCGTCTCGTATCGTGCTGCGGCGCATCGGGGCACGATGGACAGTGTTCATCGTCAACGCGCTCGAACATGGGCCGATGCGATTCACCGCCCTGGCGACTCGAATCCAAGGGGTCACACCGAAGGTGCTCGCGGAGACCCTCCGATCTCTGGAGGAGGACGGCCTGATATCGCGAACAGTCTTCGACGAGAACCCCCCTCACGTCGAGTACGAACTCACGGACCTCGGCCGCTCGCTCCTGGTGCCGCTACGAGCTGTGAGGGAATGGGCCGAAGCACACGTCCCCGAGGTTCTCGCCGCCCGCGCCGCGCTCGGACCGGCCGACGACGACTAGCGGCGTCACTCGTCGTCGTCGGTGGCCCGTTCTTCCTCCAGCTCCAGGAGGACGTCTGCGGCGTCGCGGCTGCCGTTCGCTGCGAGGCGACGGAGTTCGTCGAGGTCGCCGTTCGCGGCGGCGAGCTCGATGAGTTCGTCGACGGCGTCGGTGTTGCCGGCGTCCGCGAGCTGCCGAAGCTCATCCACATCCTCCCGCTCGGCGGCGAGTTCGACGAGCTCGGCGACAGCGTCGGGGTCGCCCTGTGCAGCCAGCTTGCGCAACTCGGACAGTTCGGGGTCAGACATTGCGACCACCCTTCGTGGCTCTTCGACGGGGCGACGGCCCGCTCTGCTGATTGTGGATGCGTCCGCAGGCGATGCTACGCGGGTCGCCGCCACCTTCGCAGACTCCCACCATCGGCGCCCATGGATGTAGCCTGCCGACGATGGCCATCGAACCAGCCCTGCTCGACTGGATGCTCGACGCCGACCCGGCGCTGCGCTGGCAGGTCGAGCGCGATCTCGCGGGCGAGCCACGCGAGGTGTGGAGCACAACCCGGGCGCGAGTGGCGACGGAGGGATTCGGGGCGCGGCTGATCGCGCTTCAAGATCCCGACGGTCAATGGGCGGGCGGGTCGTTCTTCCCGGGCGGGTTCGACTTCGACGGTCCCGAAGCCGCCCAGGGTGCAGGTCAGCCGTATACAGCGACGACGTGGACCCTCAACACCCTTCGCGACTGGGGATTGGATCCTGCCGCTCTCGATGGCACGGCCGAACTGCTCGCCGAGAACAGCCGCTGGGACTACGACGACTCGCCGTACTGGGGCGGAGAGGTGGACTGCTGCATCAATGCGTACACGCTCGCCACTGGTGCCTGGCTGGGTGCTGACGTGTCCGGGATCGCCCAGTGGTTCGTCGACCATCGCCTGGCCGACGGGGGCTGGAACTGCGAATGGATCGAGGGCTCGACGCGGTCGTCGTTCCATTCCACACTCAATACGCTCAAGGGGCTGTTGTACTACGAACGTGCGACCGGCGGCACCGCTGCGCTCCGAGCAGCCCGTCGGGCGGGGGAGGAGTACCTGCTGCGGCGCCGATTGCTCTACACGCTGTCCACGGGCGAGGTCGTCGGCCCGTGGGCGACACGGTTGACGTATCCGTTCCGCTGGTCGTACAGCATTCTCAACGCCGCGGACTACTTTCGGGCTGCATCCCTGCACGACGGCTCGGCACCCGACCCGCGGATCGCTGAAGCAATTGAGGCGATCCGCACTGCGCGCCGCCCCGACGGAACCTGGCTGCAGGAACGTCGGCTCCCTGGCCGGGTCTGGTTCGAGGTGGACGTGCCGCAGGGGGAGCCGTCGAAGTGGCTCACTCTCTACGGCACACGCGTGGTCGCCTGGTGGGACGCTGCGCAGACCGGGTGAGCGGAAGGGCGATGGCGTTCACCAACGGCGCATCACCCCGACGGGATGACGACCTGCCGCGGCGACCGGAATATGGTCGTGTCAGTGCGGGAACGATCGGGAGCGAGCGGAGGGAGTACGCATGTGGGCGACGCTGGGCGAGATCCTGCCCATCGCTGTCGGTGTCGCCTTCAGCTCCGTGCCGATCATGGCCACCATCCTGATTCTGCTGTCTCCGAACGGGCGGCGTTCGTCGATCGCGTTCATGGTCGGCTTCGTGATCGGTCTCGCGGTGGTGGTCCTGGCTTTCACGCTGCTCGCTTTCCTCATCCCCAGCGCACCGCCACGCCGTTCGCAGGTCGCGATCGGAACGGTGATGATCGTCATCGGTCTCGCCCTCGTCGTTCTTGCGATCGTCGTCTGGCGCCGCAGCGCAGGCAAACCGAGCGCGGATCTCCCGAAGTGGCTCTCGAATGTGGGAAAGCTGCGCCCGTGGGAAGCGTTCGGACTCGCGCTGCTGCTCAACGTCCGGCCCAAAGCGATTCTGCTGAGCGCGGCCGCGGGCCTGTCGATCCGCGCGGGCGGGCTGTCGACGGCTGAAGGTGCGATCGTGATCGTCGTGTACACGCTGCTCGCGGCATCCACTGTGGCGTTTCCGATCGTTTCCAGCCTCGTGTCACCCGAGAAGACGAGGGCGGACCTGGTCAGAGCGCGGTCCTGGCTCACCGGGAACAGCCGCGTCGTCGGAGTGCTGATTCTGATCATCATCGGAGTGGTGATCATCGGGCACGGAATGGCGCGACTGTGAGCGGGAGCAGCTGACCGGCCGGCCCGGCGATCCGGATGCGTCGCGGTCTCAGCCGGCAGATCGCGCCTCGCGCCCGTGAACCGTCACGGCGAAGATCACGAGCATGTCCAGCACGATGATGATCGTCGACCACCACGGTTGCGCAGGAAGCAGAAGCAGCTGACCGATGGCGTTCAGGATCGCGAGGATGACGGCGACCACACGCGCCCAGGTGGCACCGGAGAAGAGTGCGCCGCCGGTGAGCACGAGCAGGAGTCCGAAGACGAGGTTCCACCAGCCCCACCCGGTCAGGTCGAAGATGAAGAGCCCGCCCTTCGAGAGGACGAAGTAGCCGTCCGGTGCGAAGATCGCGACGATGCCTTGGAGGAGCCCGAAGATTCCGTTGATGAGAACGATGAACGCGGCGAACCGCATCCAGCCGCCCCACCGGGCCCATTCGGGTGTGCTCATGGTTTCGTCGTCCGATCTGCCGCGGACGGCGTCGGTGTTCCTTCATGGGACAGCTGCTCGACCAGCAGGGTGATGTCGATCGGTTGCGTCGGTGGCAGCTCGGGAGCTGCTGGGTCCATCTGGTTCATATTCAAGCCTCTCGGTGCCTTGTCGACCGAAAGCTATTCCCGCGGAGCCGTCGATCGCATCACCCGGACGGGGTGACGACGGACACGAAGGGGGAAGCAAGGATGGGGGTCAGCGCAGCTCAGGAATGCGCTGGGGGAGGTGAACCGTGCGTCCCGGGACCTTCGAGATCGTCGTCGGAGCCACGCTCAGCCCTGCGCTCGTGTCCGCCTTCGAAGGCTTCACCGTCACGAGAACCGGGAACGGTCAGACCTGCCTCGTCGGATGGGTGGACGACCAAGCCCGTCTCAACGGTCTGCTCGAATTGATCGGTGATATGACCATCGAACTCGTCTCGGTCAACCGGATCGCATCGGACGGCACATCGTCATCGCAGCGGAGAGCGGCTGGAGCCGACGCCGACGCCTGACCCGTTATCGCGTGTCATCCGATCGGGGTGATGACCCGACGAACTCCCGAGCGTACTTTCGAAAAAGGGGTCAGATACGGGAAGAGCGACTGCCAGAGGGCACCGCCGGCGAAAGAGAGACAACATGACAGATGACACAACCGAGAACGCCGCACCGGTCGACTTCGTCATCATCGAATTCCCCGAGGGACAGCAGAACTTCTCGGGCGAGGTGATCGACGAGCTCGTGCGGCTGGTGGATGCGGGCACGATCCGGCTGGTCGACGCGATCGTCCTGGTCAAGGACATCGACGGGGGAGTGGATGCGACGGAACTGTCGGATCTGGAAGGCCTCGGCCCGCTCGAGGCGATCGCGGCGGAGCTGGCCGAGTTCCTGGCGGCCGACGACGTCGCCGACCTCGCAGCGGCGATGGATCCCGGGAGCGTGGCGGGCGTCATCGTCTACGAGAACCTGTGGGCCGCTCCATTCGCGGCCGCAGCGCGTCGGGCCGGTGGCCGGCTCATCGCCGACGGGCGCATCCACAGCCAGGACATCGCGGATGCACTCGAAGCCGAAGCCGCATTCGAACAAGAAGCTGCACAGAGAGAGGACGTCTGAGATGTTGAGAGCAGGACGAGTAGGACGAGTCGGGGTCGTTCGCGCTCCGGTCGCCAAAGCGGCCGTGGTGACGAGGGCCGTCGCGACGCCCGGGCCGGCGCCGATCGCGAAGGCCGCTGTCGTCGGCGCTGCCGTCACTCCGAGACGGCGCCGCTTCTAAGCGGTCTGGAAACGTCATGAATCCCGATCGCCACGCGCGCACAACGCTGCCCATCCCGGACCGTCCCCGGCCGGGGCTGACAACCTACGACGCGAAGGACCCGGACACGTCGTATCCGCCGATCGAGCCGTTGCGGCCGCCGGCCGGCGCCCCGAATGTGCTGATCATCCTGGTCGACGACGCCGGCTTCGGGTCGGCCAGCGCGTTCGGAGGACCCTGTGCCACGCCGAACGCCGAACGGCTCGCCGCCGGAGGCCTGCGATACAACCGTTTTCACACCACCGCGCTCTGCGCCCCGACCCGCGCCGCCCTGCTCAGCGGGCGGAACCATCACTCGGTCGGGATGGGGAGCATCACCGAGACGGCGACCTCGGCGCCCGGCAACAGCTCTCTTCGCCCGAACACGAAGGCACCGCTGGCGATGACCTTGAAACTGAACGGGTACTCGACAGCGCAATTCGGCAAGTGCCACGAGGTTCCGGTGTGGCAGTCGTCGCCGATGGGCCCATTCGACGCGTGGCCGTCGGCCGGCGGCGGGTTCGAGGCGTTCTACGGCTTCATCGGCGGTGAGAACAACCAGTGGGATCCCGCGCTCTACGACGGGACGACCCCCGTCGAACCGCCGGCGACCCCGGAGGAGGGCTATCACCTGACCGAGGATCTCGCGGATCACGCCGTCAACTGGATCCGCACCCAGAAGGCACTGATGCCCGACAAGCCGTTCTTCGTCTACTTCGCGCCAGGGGCGACCCACGCGCCGCACCACGTTCCGAAGGAATGGGCCGACAAGTACGCGGGAGCATTCTCCGACGGCTGGGACGCACAGCGCGAGAAGACGTTCGCTCGCCAGAAGGAGCTCGGCATCATCCCCGCCGACGCAGAGCTCACCCCACGCCACGATGAGATTCCCGCCTGGAACGACATGCCCGCCGACCTCAAACCCGTACTGGAGCGGGAGATGGAGGTCTATGCGGGCTTCATGGAGCACACGGACCATTACATCGGCCGCGTGATCGATGCGATCGAGGACCTCGGGATCATCGACAACACGATCATCTACTACATCATCGGCGACAACGGCGCATCCGCAGAGGGCACACTGAACGGCGCGTTCAACGAGATGGCGAACTTCAACGGGATGGCCGCCCTCGAGACCCCGGAGTTCATGCGTTCGAAAATGGATGAGTTCGGCAGCCCGACGTCGTACAACCACTATGCGGTCGGGTGGGCGTGGGCGATGGACACTCCGTTCCAGTGGACGAAGCAGGTCGCCTCGCACTGGGGCGGCACCCGCAACGGGACCATCGTGCACTGGCCGGATGGAATCACCGAGAAGGGCGGTCACAGGACCCAGTTCACGCACGTGATCGACGTCGCTCCGACCATCCTCGAGGCGGCGGGCCTTCCGGAACCGACGATGGTGAACGGGGTGCAACAGGCACCGATCGAGGGCACAAGCATGCTCTACACCTTCGACAAGCCGGACGAGCCCGAGCGTCACGACCTGCAGTACTTCGAAATGTTCGGCAACAGGGGCGTCTACCACAAGGGCTGGAGCGCGGTCACGAAACACCGCACCCCGTGGGTGATGGTGGGTGGCGTCGTGCCGGCGTTCGACGACGATGTCTGGGAACTGTACGACGGCAGCAGCGACTACAGCCAGGCGCGCAACCTGGCCGCCGAGCAACCCGACACGCTGCACCGACTCCAACGGCTTTGGCTGATCGAGGCGACCAAGTACAACGTTCTGCCCATCGACGATCGAACGGGCGAGCGGTTGAACGCCGACCTCGCTGGAAGACCGACGCTCATCCACGGCAACAGCCAGCTGCTGTTCCCCGGCATGGGACGGCTCTCCGAGAACAGCGTGATCAGCATCAAGAACAAGTCGTTCTCGGTGACCGCCGAAGTCGAGGTCCCCGAGAGAGGCGTCGACGGCGTGATCATCGCCCAGGGCGGCCGATTCGGAGGCTGGAGCCTCTACGCCAAAGACGGGAACGCCAAGTTCGTGTACAACGTACTCGGCATCCAGGAGTTCCCGACCGAGGCTGAGAGGCCCATTCCAACGGGTACGCACCAGGTTCGCGTCGAGTTCGCGTACGACGGAGGTGGGCTCGCCAAGGGAGGCGATGTCACCCTCTACTACGACGGCGAGAAGGTCGGTACCGGTCGCGTCGGCGCCACTCAGCCGATGGTCTTCTCGGCCGACGAGACGACCGACGTCGGCTACGAGTCCGGAACGGCAGTCGCGTCTGACTACAGCCCTCAATCCAGCCGATTCACCGGCAGGATCAACTGGGTGCAGCTCGATGCCGGGGTCGATGACAACGATCACTTCATCGACCCGGATGAGCGCCTCCGGATCGCCATGGCGCGACAGTAGGGGGCCGAACGGTTTCGCTTCACTCAGGAGAGCGACGAGTCGTCGAGGATGCGCGTGAGCGCGCTCCTCCCGAGCGCGCTCATCCCCGGATTCGATTCCCGGTAGTACCACACCAAGCCCATCGCCTGGACGAACGCCCAGGCCGCCCCTCGCTGCCATTCCAGCTCACTGCATCCCAACTCGGAGCGGACGAACACGCGGTTGTCGGAGTCGAGCATGTTCCAGACCGCGACGAGATCGACAGCACGGTCCGCGGCAGCGAACCCTCCTCCGTCGAGAACACCGACCAGACGTTCCCCATCGACGAGGAGATTGCCGGGAATCAGGTCGCCGTGCGTCATAACGTCGGCGTAAGGATTCGGCAGCTCCCGGAAGCCGCGCCAGAGTTCTCGGAGGCGTTCGACCGGCAGCAGTGTCGCGCTTTCACGGAAACAGACCTCCATCCAACGGTCGGCGTCGCGAAGCACGCCTCCGCGTCCGGTCCCGTCGAACGTCCGTCCCGCGGTGTCGGCTGCACGGAGCGATTGCACGAGGGCTGTCAGGTCGCGGGCGAACACCCGGGACCGAGCGAGGCCGGCCGGAGTTGCGACGGAGCCCGGCAGCCAGGTCTGGACCGCCCACGGCAACGGATACCCGTGTCCCGGCGCGCCGACGGCGACACGTGCCGGTGTGGGGAACGGGCAGCACGCGGCCAGCTCGCGCATCGCCGCACCTTCCCGGATGAGTTCAGCCCCGACCTCCTCGGGATCGGCGGCGCGGAGCGGGAAGCGTGCGGTGAGGTCGTCGCCGATCCGGAAGATGGCGTTGACAGTTCCGTCGGTCGCAAGCTCGCGGACGCCCTGGAGACGCCAGTGCGGGAATTGTTCGTGGATCAGCTGACTGGCCATCCGTTCATCGATGTGCAGTTGGTCGTCGTGCATCGCCATGATCACCACGCTACTCAGGGCCGCGTCGGCAGCCCACTTGACTTGAAGTGCTTCAGGTTACCGATACTGGAGACATGTCCGAGCACCTGACCATCGCCGAAGCGGCCGCCCGATGCGGCCTCCCGGAGAGCACGCTGCGCTATTGGGAGCGCATCGGCCTGCTGTCGCCGGTGCGGCGGGAGCCCTCCAGCCATCACCGCCGGTACTCGGATGCGGACGTCGCTCGGCTGGAGACCCTCGCGAACCTCCGCGCGGTCGGCCTCTCCATCGAGGACATGCGCGCCTACTTCGACGGCAGCAGCCTCGGGGACGCGTCGGCGGGTCAGCAGCGGGCCCTCTTCCAGGCGCACTCCGACCGCATCCGCGCCGAGATCGACGCCATGAACACGCGCCTCGCCTACCTCGACCTGAAGGTCGCGTACTGGACGGCCCGTGAGAGCGGCGACAGCGAGGCCGCGAGCGCGATCGCCGACGAACTGGCGCAGGTCATCCGGCGCATCAACCCGAACAGATCAGAAAAGGAACACGCATGAACACGCAGACCGAACGAATCGTCTCTCCGTTCGACTGGAACTCGACTGCCGCGGAGGTGGTGGCAGGCATCGACCTGACCGGCAAGCGGGCGCTCGTCACCGGCGCCGCAGGCGGAATCGGGGTGGAGACGGCACGCGCCCTGGCATCAGCAGGCGCCGAGGTGGTGATCGCTGCTCGGAACACCGCTGCCGCCCAGCGCGTCGCGGATGACATCGCGGCGTCCACCGGCAATAGCACTGTGAGTGTGACGCAGCTCGACCTGATGGACCGCTCGTCGGTGGACCGTCTCACAGAAGGGTTCGAAGGTCCATTGCATCTGCTCATCAACAACGCCGGTGTGATGGCCGTGCCGGAACGTCGGCTGAGTCCGGAAGGGCACGAGATGCAGTTCGCCACCAACCACCTCGGCCACTTCCGACTGACCGTCGGGCTTCTTCCGGCGCTGCGCGCCGCAGAGGGTGCGCGGGTCGTCGCGCTGAGCTCGCGCGCACACCTCAACTCACCGGTGGTGTTCGACGACATCGACTTCGAGCGGCGCGACTACGACCCCGCCCTCGCCTACGCCCAGTCGAAGACGGCGAACGTGCTCTTCGCGGTCGGCGCGACCAGCCGCTGGGCCGACGACGGCATCCTGGTCAACGCCGTGCATCCGGGAGCGATCGCCGACTCCAATCTCTCGCGTTACTACGATCCTGCGGTGCTCGATGACCTGCGGTCGTCCGGACGCTACACCTACAAGACCCTGCAGCAGGGGGCGGCGACGAGCGTCTTCGTCGGCACCTCGCCACTGCTCGAGGGCATCGGCGGGCGGTACTTCGAGAATTCGCAGCAGGCCGTGGTCGACCATCCGGATGCGTGCGGCATCGACGCGGCCGGCGTGGCTGCGTACGCGCTCGACCCGATCGCAGCCGACCGGCTGTGGAAGGTCTCCGAGGCCATGATGCGGTGAGGCTCATCGGATGCTCAGCGCACGACCTCCACGACCGCTGCGATGCCCAGGCCGCCTCCCACCGATGCCGCCGCGACTCCGAGCGTCCCTGCCGGCGCGCCCTCCCGCATCAGCCGACTGAACAGCCGGACGACGGCCACCGCTCCGCTCGCACCCCAGGGGTGTCCGAGCGCGAGTGCGCCGCCATCGGCACAGACCCGTGGATCATCGCCGGCGATCCCCAGCCGGTCGAGGACGGCCAGGCTCTGTGCCGCGAAGGCTTCCACGATCTCGAAGGCGGCGACATCCGGCACGTCGGCGCCTGCTGCTCGGAGGGCTGACTGCACGGCAGGCGCCGCCCCGATGCCGGGCAATGCCGGGTCGCAGCCAACGATGGCGGAGGCGCGCACTGCGAGTCCAGGCGCTGTGCCAGCAGGGGCGACGACGAGCGCCGCCGCACCGTCGCTGACGCGCGTGGCAGTACCCGCTGTCAGCGTGCCTCCGGGAAAGAGCGGCGACAGTCGGGGAAGCAGCGGTTCGGCGCCACCGATCGCATCGTCGACGTCGAGGCGGCCGATCGGCACCAATTCGGAACGGAAGCGCCCGGCAGCGAGGGCCGCCCGGGCACGGGCGTGACTGCGAGCGGCATGCGCGTCCTGGCGAGCGCGGGGGATGCCGTCGTGCGCCGCGAGGTCCTCTGCTGCCCGTGTCATGTCGGGGTCGGCGAAGCCGTCGGGGGTGAACGGAGCGCGGTCGTAGGGGACTCCCTCCAGGGAGCGCTGCGGAGCGGTCGAGGCGCTCTCCACGCCGCCGGCCACGCGCACTCGTTCGTCTCCGGCGCGGATCGCCGCCACCGCATCCAGGATGGCGGCGAGTCCGCTGCCACACTGCCGGTCGACGGTTCCCCCGGGAATCCCGGGACCGAGGCCGGCGGCCAGGGCAGCGATACGCGCAGGGTTGCCGCCCGGGCCCATGCAGTTGCCGAGCAGGACGTCGGCAACCGTCACGGGAGTGCCGGTCGCGGCTTCGGCGTCTGCCAGAGCTGCCCGGATGACCGGTGCGCTCAGCTCCTCGACGCGGAGTCGGGCGAGCGCGCGGCCTCGTGTGCCGATGGGGGTCCGGCGGGCGGCGATGATCACAGGATGGCGGTCAGACGACAAGGCGCGCGACCTCTCCGGCCAAGACGCGGCGAACGGCCTCGGCCCGCGCCGGCTTGCCCGACACGGTGCGCGGCAGCTCGCCCACGAACCATCGCCGCGGACGGTGTGCCACAGCCAGGCGCAGCTCGCTCTCACCTCGGAGGTCTGCCGGTCCCTCGTCATCCAGCTCCACGAACGCTGCCACCAGCGCACCCACCCGGGCACGTGGCAGCCCGAACACGATCGCATCGCGGACGCCGGGAACGGATCGCAGAGCGGCCTCCACCTCCTCCGGCACGATGGTGGCGGAGGCGCTCAGGATGGCGTCGTCGGCGCGTCCGAGCAGATGCAGGGCTCCATCGACGACCTCCGCGCGGTCACCGACCGTCGCCCACTCGCCGTCGCGCCGGAGCGGTCCGGGGGAACCGACGTATCCCAGCGCCACGAAAGGAGAGCGCACCCAAAGCTCGCTGTCGCGGATGCTCCACTCCACTCCCGGGAACGGCCGCAGACCGGCCCCCTCGTCGACGGCGACGAATGAGAGCTCGGCCGCTCCGTAGTAGGCAATGACCCGGATTCCGGCAGCTTCGGCGCGCGCACGCAACCCAGGGTCCAGGTGCGAGCCGCCGACGAGGGCCGTGCGGATGGTCGGGGGAGGACCGGCGTCGATGAGCGCACGCAACGCCTGCGGAGTGCCGTGCAGGCAGGTAGTGGAGGCGTCGGCACCGCGCGCCGAGGAGCCGAGCAGCGGATGCGGACCGCCCTCGAGCGCGTGCGCGAGCGAGAACAGCGTCATCGATGCGGAGGGAGGAGCCGGGAGCAGCACCGACTCGCCTGGGCCGGCGTCGAGAAGGCGCGCGACGGCATCGAACGACGCCGACCACGAGGCTGCCGTGCGCAGAACAACCCGGGGCGAACCGCTGCTGCCGGACGTGAGCGTGGCCCAGCCTGCGTCGTCGGGCAGTTGCGCTGCTGTCGCGGCAGCGAGCAGCGCATCCCGCTGAGCGCGAGGCCAGCGATGATCGTCGACGAGCGGGACGTCGCCTCTCTCGCGTGCCGTGCGAAGTCTGTCCAGCAACCCGGCGCCGCTGCCGTCGACGAGGGCGATCATGGTCTATCGCTCCACGAAGTGGGGGAGTTGATCATCGGTGCTTCCTTCGCGGTATGACACCTGAACGGTGTTCACTAGAACGCTGTTCACCATAGTCATGTCGCAGCGAGAAGAGAAACCGCCGTGTGTCATCGTCAGGGGTGAGCGGTTGACGCGGCGTCGTGGGTCTGCCAGCTTGTACGGCGTACGCTTCACGCCCGGAAGGATCCCATGACGGTTCGCATCGACCTCAATCTCTCACTCGACGGCATCGCGATGCCGGCCGGCCAGACGGCCGAGAATCCGATGGGCGAGGACTGGGGGAGGCTGGTTGCGGACTACATCGCCACGCGGACCTTCCGCGAGCGTGTTCTGCACGAGACGACGGGGGAGGGGACCTCCGGTGTCGACGATCGCTACGCCGCGGCGTACTTCGACAACATCGGCGCGGAGATCATGGGTGCCGGGATGTTCGGACTCCACGCGTTCCCGGACGATCCGGACTGGCGCGGGTGGTGGGGCGAGGAGCCCCCGTTCGGCGGACCGGTGCTCGTGCTGACCCACCGGGAGCGCCCGCCGATCGACTTCGCCAATGGCACCCGCTTCGAGTTCCTCGCAACGAGCGCCCGGGAGGCTCTCGAGCGGGCGCGGGAGCTGGCGGCCGGGGCAGACATCCGAATCGGCGGGGGAGCGGGTGTCGCCCGTGACTTCCTGGCCGCCGGTCTCGTGGATCGCCTCCACGTCGCCATCGCCCCGATCGTGCTCGGGCGCGGTCAGCGGCTCTGGGATGACCTGCGGGAGCTCGATCGCGATTACACGGTCACGTCCGAGGTCGCCGAGAGCGGCGTCATCCACGTCACGTTCGCGCGCTGAGCTTCGGGGGAGCAGGGGGCGAGGAATATGATCGCGCCATGACCAGCGGGGAAAACGACCAGCGCGAGGTCCAGAAACGCGCCGCGCGCCCGGCGGAAGAAGTTCAGTCCGCAACGACATTGCCGGAAGCGATGACCGGCCGGGCGAGTCCGGCGAAAGCTGCGGTCGGCGACAAGCCGGTCTTCGCATACATCGCCAGCCTGCCGCAGCCGCAGCGCGGCATCGCCGAAGCGGTCGATGCACTGGCCGCCAAGACTCTGCCCGACCTCACGCGCTCGGTGAAGTGGGGCATGTCCTACTACGGCGTCGGCGACGGCTGGTGCTTCTCCTGCGGGGGTTTTGCGGGGCATGTCAAGCTCATGTTCATCAATGGCGTGGCGCTCGAGCCGGTGCCGCCGGTGACTCCGGTGGGGATGGGAAAGTCGACACGCGGTGTCGAGCTCGAGTCCGTGGACGACATCGACGAAGACCAACTCGCGTCGTGGATGAGGCAAGTGACATCCGTACCGGGTGTCGGTGGCAAGAAGAACTGAGGCTGTCGGCGGTGCTCACTGACCGCGTGCTCGATTGACGGCACCGATGAGGTACGAGCCCTTGATCGCGAGTTCGTACTTCTTATCGATCGGGACGGTCCGCGGGTCGCGCAGGGCGCTCTCGACGTCGACGACGTCGAGTCCCGTCAGCAGGGCGATGTTCGCGAGGGTGAGGCGACACTCGATCGTCAGCGACTCGAAGATCGCCGTGAGCCGTTCGTCGTCGCCGATCCGCATTCCCTCCGTCAGTTGCGCCGCGAGAATGGACAGCCTCCTGATCTCGTCGTTCGAGAGGGAAGGTGGCTCCGAGATGAATGCCATCATCCCTGCCTTTGCTCCTGCTCCGTTGAGGGACTGCAGCTTCTCCGGCGGGATGCCCGTGATGGCCTGCAGCGCTTCTTCGGAGATGCGGCCCTCAGCGATGATGCGACTCAGCTCGACCGCGGGGTTGTCTGGCTCCGACGTCATATCAGGTCGCACCTCGCGTGGGCCGGTATCGCACGGCGACCGCCCCCGACCGGAACTCATGGCGGTCCACGAGCTCGAGTTGGATGCGATCGCGCAGACCGGCGAGCAACGTCGGCCCGTGTCCCGCAAGCACCGGCTGCACAACGAACTCGTACTCGTCGATCAGTCCCAGATCTGCCAACGCCAGGGGGAGTGTCACGCCACCCACCCACAGGCCCTCGCCCGACTCCTGCTTGAGCCGCTGAACCGCTGCTCCCACGTCGTCTCGCACCGGCTCGGCATTCCAGTCGACCCGGCTCAGCGTGCTCGACACGACGTACTTCTTCGCCCGGTCGATGGCCTCGGCGAACGGGAGCTGCCACTCATCCATCCACTCCGGCCACGCGCCCGTGGCCGGCTTGCGCCACGCCGACTCCATCATCTCGAAGGTCACCCGGCCGAAGAGCAGGGCATCGGCTCGCTCCATCTCGGCCGTCCAATACCGCATCGACTCCTCGTCCGGGGGGAGCCCCGCCTCGTGATGGCAGCAGCCGTCGAGTGTCACGTTGATCGAGTACCGAAGTGGTCTCATCTCACTGCTCTCCTTTGATGCACCCGAGTTCACCTGACCGGCACTGAGACGACCGCTGGCGTCATTTCTTGTCGGAGGCCCGATCGCACCAACTTTAGGACGATCCGCGTGCGTGCGGGGGAAGTCCGCCCCAGTTTGATAACGCTGGGGGAGCCGAGCGGGGGCGAACGGCGCCCTTGCCGCTATCGCGCCCCGAGCGTACGTTCGGGCCGTGGGAAGGTGCTCTTCCTCGGGAGGTCAACCCATGAATGCATCGTCCGATCCTCTTGCCGACCACGCTCAGTTGGTGAACGAACGGCTCGGTGGCCGACATCACCACCACGGCTGGTGGTGGAAGTCTCTTCTCATCGGGCTGGCCCTCTGGATAATCACCATCGTCACCACCTTCGTGACGCTCAACACGAACCTCGTTCCGACGCTGATCCTCCTCGGCAGCTTCCTCGTCCCGTTCTGCGTGGTCCTCTTCGTGGTGGAGCGTGTGACCGGTAACGTCAGCGTCCTGCAACTGCTGGTGGCGTTCATCATCGGCGGCATCTTCGGCGTGCTTGGCGCATCCCTGCTCGAGGCGAACCTGGAGCCGGCCCCCTGGCTCTACGTTGCGGTCGGACTGATCGAGGAGTTCGTCAAGGGCGTGATCCTCGTCGTCGTTGGCTGGCGGGTCGTTCCGAAGACGGCCACACAGGGGGCGCTGCTGGGCGCGACGATCGGAGCCGGATTCGCTGCCTTCGAATCCGCCGGCTACGCCTTCAATGCCGCGCTCACCGCGCAGGGGATCGACCTGATCTCGCTGCTGCAGACCGAGGTGATCCGCGCGATCGCGACCCCGGTCGGCCACGTGCTCTGGACCGCCATCCTCGGCGCCGTGATCTTCGGTGCAGCCAAGGGACGCGAGCGCTACCGCTGGTCGTGGTGGATTCCTCTCGCGTTCGTCGGCGTCTCCCTCTTGCACGCGCTCTGGGACTCGATGAGCGGCATCGCCTCCGTGCTCGCGGTCTTGGTCACTGGCGGCGCCCTGGAGGAGCTGAAGAGCGGCTTTCTGACCACCAGCACCGCCCGTACGCTCGAAGCGCTGACGACCACGTTCTACGTCACCGGACTGGTGCTCGCATCCGCGATCGGCGTGTTGACCCTGTGGCTGGTGCTCCGCCACTACCGGCGCCTGCAGGAGCCCGTCGCCACCGGCGGCGCCGCAACGGTCCGCCGATGAGCGGCGCGGCCCGGTCCCGTGATGCAGATTATCCGTTTGTGAACATTGGACCGCAGCTCTACGGGCGGTCGAGGGGTACCGTCTAGCCTGACGCATCCGGAATCCGGATGACGGGGCGTCGCAACCCGCTAGGGAGAATCACATGGAACTGAAACTCGGTGTACTTGCGCTGCTCGAAGCGAAGCCCGACCAAGCGGGGGAGCTGAAGGAGTTCCTGATCGGCGGCAAAGCTCTAGTCGACCTCGAGCCGGGAACCCGCACCTGGTATGCCTTCCAGATCGACGACACGCATTTCGGCATCTTCGACACTTTCGCCGACGAGGATGCGCGGCAAGCGCATCTGAACGGCGCCATTCCCAAGGCTCTCGGCGAGGTGGGTCCGAACCTGCTGGCGAAGGACCCTGAGCTGAGCACCATCGACCTGCTCGCCGTCAAGCACGACAAAGGCGACTGAGCCTGGCTGAATCAGGCCGGGTCGCGGTGGCTGCCCTTCGGCACATCGTGGGGCACCGTCCATCCGAAGTAGACCTCTACGTCGACGACCTTGCCGTCGCGCACTGTGATCAACTCGGTGTTGCGCCCGCCAACTGCTCCCTGGTGACCCTCGTACGTGACCCAGACGCGATCGTCGGCGGTGCCGAAACCGACGAACTCGAACTCACCGCCACCGCCGCTGTTCGGCCAGCAATACTCGAAATAGCCACTACGGTCGAGTCGATTGTCGAGCGGGCTGGTGAAGTGAAAGTCCGGCGCTAAGAGTGATTCGATGGCATCCCGGTCCGAGTTCGACCACGCGTTGTAAAGAGCCTTCGCCGTCTCGATATTCTCGTTACTCTGTTCCATCAATCCAGTGTGAACCCCGCCGTCGAGGATGCACAACGCAGGGAAACGTCCCGACGAACTCTGCCATTCGATGCACAGAGCTGCGGTTTGCCTTCCCCGAAACCTCGATAGGTTGCGCCGGTCGAGGCCCCGGGGACACTGCGTCAGTGGCTTCGTCTCAGGCGGTCCAGCCGCCATCGAGGGTGACGGTGGAGCCGGTCATGAAGTGCGCCCGATCGGAGGCGATCCAGGCGACGAGACCGCCGACATCCTTGGGCGCCGCGAAGTGGCCGAGCGCTGTTAGTCCGGCGAGGAAGTCGCCCGACGGGGCAGTGGCGGGATTGCCTTCGGTGTCGATCGGGCCGGGCTGGACGATGTTCGCAGTGATCTTGCGGGCACCGAGGTCGCGTGCGAGTCCCTTCGTGAACGCGACCAGGGCTGCCTTGCTCATGCCGTAGACCGAGCCGCCTGGGAACGGGATGCTTTCCGCGGTGACACTGCCGATGGTGATGATGCGACCACCATCCGGCAGGTGCTTCAGCGCCTCGTGGGTGCTGTAGACCGTTCCGCGGATGTTGAGGTCGATGGTCTGCTCGATGTGCTCGTCGGACGCCTCGGTGAAGGGCTCGAACCAGCCGCCGCCTGCGCTGTTGACGAGGATGTCGACTGAGCCGAGCGCTGCCACCGCGTCACGCACGCCCTGCCGGGCGCCCTCGGGGTCGGCGTTGTTGGCACGGATCGCAACGGCGTCGCCGCCCGCCTCGATGATCTGCTTCACGACGTCGTTCGCGCGGTCGGCGGACGACCAGTAAGTGATAGCGACTCTCGCGCCCTGACGTGCCAGCTCGGTGGCGATTCCCGCGCCGATGCCCCGCGAGGCACCGGTGACGATCGCCGTCTTGCCGGCAAGGCTGGTTTCGATTGATGTACTCATGATGATCTCCTATTTGTGTATCGATCGGTACATAAAAGCCGAGCGGCGACCAGGGAATTCCCGGATCGGGCAAATATGTTCAACTGAGTACGGAAATGCTTCGGCATGTGATGGAGGGTGAGATGGCGGAACGAGGGAGACCCCGCACGTTCGAGCTGGAGGATGCCCTGGACAACGCGATCACGGTGTTCTGGCGCCAAGGGTATGAGGGCACGAGCCTCGACGACCTCACGGAGGCGATGGGCATCAACCGTCCGAGTCTGTACGCCGCCTTCGGCAACAAGGAGGAGACGTTCAAGCGAGCGGTGGAGCGGTACGCGACAGTCGACATGGCCTACGTCGATGACGCCATCGCTGAACCGACCGCACGTCTGGTCGCCGAGCACTATCTGCGCAGCAACGTGCGCGCGATCACCGATCCGGAGCGGCCCCCGGGCTGCCTTTCCATCCAGGGCGGCCTGTCGGGAAATCCCGCGCATCAGGATGTGGTCGCCTTTCTTGCGAACAGCCGCGCCGCCGGAGAGGCGAAGTTCGCCGACCGTTTCCGTTCGGCGATCGCCGCAGGAGATCTCTCCGCTGATGAGAGCCCGGAAGAGCTGGCGAAATATCTGTCGACGGTGACCAGCGGTATGGCGGTCCAGGCGACGGGTGGGTCGTCGCGCGCCGAGCTCGAACGTGTTGCCGACCGGGCGTTGCATTCCTTTCCCGCTTAGCTCAGGGAAGGCAGGGTGCTGAGGGTTCCGGCGAGGCCGTCGTCGAGGACCGTTGCAGTGAAAGACCAGGTCGGGAACTCATGGCAGATCGTGTGTGGCCGGGCCGACGCGACAAGCGCAAACTCCACAGGGGCATTTGGGGGAGGTCCGGGAGCGTCTTCTCGTCAGACTTTCGCCCGAGCAGGTCGAACAGCTCGCGCAGATCTCGTCAACGCTCATTGCGTCCATAGATCGGTCACGGCGACTCAGCGACACCTGCGAGAGCGTTGTCGAAGCGGTGAGCTAGACCGATTGGTACCTCTCCTCGTCGCGTCTTCAAGAGGCGCTGATGGCGCGGCGGTGCATTGCTAGAGGAATCGCAAGCAAGGGGCAGGATCTGGAGGGTGCCGATGCTGAGTCTCTAGCCGGATTGGCGTACGATGTCGTGACCCTAATAGACGACACGGCGCGCGCGTTCGGCAAGAAGGATGCGCCATCGAGGATTCTGGCACCAGGCCGAGACATCTCGGGGGCTCTGTATGTGTATTAAGTGTTGTCACGAGGGGCGTGAATGGCTATCGATATCTGGCTAAAATTCATGCGTGTTACTGTCCCGCTAAGACTGGCGACAGTCTCGCTGGTGGGCGCCGTCATAGTGGATTCGGCGCTGGTTCTGGCTGGCCTCGCTCAGATTGATTGGACAGGCCGAGCGGAAGCACCCATCTCGTTGGGAATCACAATCGCGATCGAGCTGATCAACATCGCGTGGTGGATTGCCCTTCCGGTCGTTTTCCTGAGCGCTCTCGCGCGAAAGCGATCGTGGGTGCGAATCTGGCTTTCGGTATACGCCCTAGTCGTGGTCCTAATGCTGTTCATTAATCCCGACGTATGGAGCATGGTCGCGACAGGTCTACTTGCGGTCAGTGTGGCTCTGAGTTGGTTGAGTAGAGACTTCGGGCCACGAAACGCAGCCGCTTCTTTCCAAGGTGATGAACGCACCGGTGATCGGACTCCTGATGGTACATAGCCTTCCATTGACGATGGCTGACTGGGGACCTTTCCCGTTCAGCATCGGTGGCCTAATCCTCCTGATCCTGATCGTCTTAGCAATTTGGGGTCTGGCGATTTTCGCAAGGAAAGTGAGGACTATCGGTGGGTTGGCTGGCTACCGTTGGTCATATGCGTTCACACAAGGGCTGCACGCAGGGTTCGCTGCCACGCCTGGCGCGGAGGGTCCCGTGAATCCGATGGTGGATTATGAATCGCGGGGCCGCTGGGAGAAGGGCTACGAACGAGGGGTTCGGTTGAGAGCTCGATAACGGTGCTTTTGATGAGTGCCGCCTCATGACATCGATCCTCAGTACGACTGTCCCTAAACCTCACGGAGACACGGACACCGAGCTCTAGAAAATATTCGGCAGTACTTCACCAGCTAGTTGTCCCTGAGGTTCGGCACATTAGGGGGACGGTGCGCGGTTGCTTCGGCGACGGAGAATCGGACGTCGGTCCGGTCTCGGGCCGGGCGTATCCCAAGGGCAAGCGCGAGATATTGCAGACGGCAACACATCCACCGGTTGTCGGTTTTACCTCAGATTGTTGGTGATCCTCTTGACGCCGCTTTCAACAACCGCGGCGGCCCGATATCGCCGGCATCGCGGGAGATCACATGGACAACGACGCTGAGGCCGAGAAGATGAACCGAATTACTGCGGCCTTGTTTTACCGACGTCTTAGCGCGCGACGTGGCGTCCGGGAGGGAGGGTGTCGAATGCTTTTGTGGGTGGGGGAGAGGGCGCCGGTTCCGAGCTGAGTGAGGATCTGCGGAGCAACAAGGGTGTTCAACTCAGCAATAGGAACTTTGCAACTCGGATCGAGTGGATTTCAGAATGTCCAGGGGTTGCGCCTGCCGGAGTGCCGCGTACGCGGGATATGTGGTCGCTGGCGTCGTCACGGCGACCGAGGATGATCGGGAGTTCCACGAGCCGAGCTCCCTGTGGCCGCCGTTCGTTGGAGGAGCGGCCCAGAAACTGTAGTTCGTGCATCTATTGTAATAATGCTCGTTCTACCTGACATAATGTGCATTATCAGCGCTACGAATTGACGAGGTTGAATGGTGTCGCTGCTGTCGCAGACGACTGACCCACGACAGCTGTTCACCGAAGAATTGCGGCGTCCGCAGAGTCGCTCGCCATTGCCATCGATACTCAAGCCGTCGAGCGAGGTTGGCTGCGACGTCTACGAACGGCCCATTCCATGACAACCATTGACATTCCTCACCGGTCGCCGTATTTTCCATATATGGAAATTGCCGCGGTCGGAAAGTACGAGGATCGTCTCGGTGCCGTCTTCGCCGCGCTGGCCGACCCCACCCGCCGCACGCTCGTCGAAAAGCTCCGCGCCGGCGACGCCACCGTTGGCGAACTCGCCACGGGATTCACCGTCGGCGTTCCTGCGATCTCCAAGCATCTGACCGTGCTCGAAAAGGCCGGCCTCATCTCCCGGCACCCGGATGCACAGTGGCGGCACTGCAGGCTCGAAACGCAGGCGTTCGAAGAGCTCAACGAGTGGATGTCGCACTTCACGACCCTCTGGACCGGAAGTCTCGACCGCCTCGACGGCTACCTCGAGGAGTTGCAGGCGAACAAGGACCAACCGTGAACTCCCCCACCGCCGTCGTACGCAAGCCCGGCCTTCTGACCTTCACCCGCACGTTCTCCGCGGAACGAGAGCTGGTCTTCCTGGCCCTTTCGGACGCCGAACACCTGCGCCGGTGGTGGGGTCCCCCGAACTTCCCCGTCGTCGAGTGCTCCATCGATTTCCGGCCGGGTGGCGTGTGGCACTACTGCCTACGCGGCCGCGATGGCACCGAGATCTGGGCCCGATCCGTCTACCGCGAGATCGTGCCGCCCGAACGCGTCTCCTATTTCGAGCGCCCGTCGGATGCGCAGGGCAACATCACGAATGTCCGACCGGGTTCATTCGTGACGATCACCCTGGAGTCACGTGCGACGGGAACAGAACTCACCGCCGTGATGCGCTACCAGAGCCCACTGGACGGCGCCCGTGCTGTCGGCTACGGCGTGGAGCACGGATTCTCGGCCGCCCTCGATCTGCTCGACACCCTGCTCAACGAGCTGGACGACGCGCGCCGAGGTGCGGCGCAGGTAAACCGATGAATGCTCACCGAAGGGATCCGCTCATGTCCACTCTCGTCTCCCCCGACGGCACGACGATCGCTTTCGAGACGGTCGGCGACGGTCCAGCACTGATCCTGGTCGACGGCGCTTCGTGCTACCGCGACGCGGGGCCGATGCGATCGATCGCCGATGCCCTGTCGGTCACGTTCGAGGTCGTGCTCTACGACCGCCGCGGCCGCGGTGCTAGCGGAGACACGCTCCCGTTCGCCGTGCAACGGGAGATCGAGGATCTTGGCGCGCTCATCGATCAGGTCGGCGGCGCGGCGCGGCTGTTCGGAATCTCGTCGGGTGCGGCACTCGTCCTGGCTGCGGCGGAGGCTTTGGGCGCCCAGAAGGTCACCGGGATCGCGCTCTTCGAGCCCCCGTTCATGCCACCCCCGGCCCTTCCCGCTGCCGCCGTCTACACCCGGGAGCTGCAAGCCGCTCTGGCCGCCGGCGACCGGGCGGCCGCGGTCGAGCTCTTCCTCGCCCGCGTCGGCCTTCCGCCACAGGCGATCGAGGGGATGCGCCACTCACCGGCCTGGCCGGGCATGGAATCGATCGCGCCGACACTCGCCTACGACGACGCGGCCATGGGTGACAGCGCGGTGCCCGTCGAGCGGGCCAAGCGCATCCGGGTACCGGCCCTCGCCCTCGTCGGAGGCGCCAGCCCCGACTTCCTGCGCTATGGCGCCGAAGAGGTCGCGGCGGCCCTTCCAAGTGCAGAGGTCGTCGTGCTGGAAGGGCAGACGCACGACGTCGCAGCCGAAGCCGTCGCGCCGGCACTGGTCGACTTCTTCACCGCCCGCGACCTCAGCCGAGCGTAGGCGCGCCACTCCCCCGCCGGTGCTCGACGGGGACGACGACGACCGGACAGCGAACCGAACGGCTCAGGTGCGTCGCGACCGAGCCCGCCAGCCAGGACTCGAGAGCGTGGCTGAAACCGGCGCCGTGCGTTCCCACGACGACGAGCCGGGCATCCACCTCATCGGACAGCCGACTCAGCGCCTGACTTGGATCTCCGTTCAGGATGCGCAACGACCAGCCCTGCTCGAGCGTCGGTTTCCCCTCGAGCGCGAGTGTGATCGCCCCGGCCAGTTCCAGCGCCACCGCCTCGTCTGCGCGGCCCACCTCCACGGGGTGCAGCGAGGCCTGCCGCCGATCGCCCTTCTCCCACTCGGTCAGGTAGCTGTCGAGGGTGACATAGCCGCACAGCAGTGCTCGGCCGAACTCCGCCGCGAGCTGTGCGGCCTCGACGACGACGGCCGTCGCCTGGCCGGGATAGACCCCGACGACCACCGGTCCGGATGCTCGGGACACCACCATGACTCATTGTCGACCTCGCCGGCCCGCGCATGCAATGAATGTGCCATCGACCGCGCATTGCACAGCCGCACAGGCGACGTACGCCCGCCACTCAGGCTTCTTTGCACTCAGTATTTTACTATCGATCGGTCGACCTCCGACGTGTTCGGCAAATTCCCCTCCCCACTTTCCTGGAACACCTGTGCCCACATTCATGCCCTTTTTCACCCGCACGGCGGCCGCCCTTGTCGCCAGCGGACTCGCTTTCGGCCTCGCTGCGGCGCCCGCCCAGGCCGGAATCGGTCAAGACGATCTGATCAGACTGAGCGCTCCCGTCCCGGCTCAGTCGATGCACGTGCCCTCGAAGGTCGCCCTCCCATCCGTCGCTCGAGAGGGCGTGGCGGTCGCCTATCACCCGGTCGTCGTGTGGCCGGTGGGCGCCGAGGCTCACGTCTCCAGCGGGTTCGGCGGACGCTCGGCTCCGACCCGCGGGGCATCGAGCGACCACCAGGGCGTCGACTTCACACCCGGACTGGGCACCCCGGTGCACGCTGCCGCCGCCGGAACCGTGCGCGAAGCGGTCGGGTTCGACGACGGCGGCTGTGGTGTGTCCATCACCCTCGACCACAATCTGGCCGGTGAACTGGTGTCAACGCGCTACTGCCACCTCGCCGTTGGTTCGCTCGCGGTCGGCGTCGGACAGACCGTCGCGGCAGGTCAGCCCATTGCAACGGTCGGCAACACCGGTGTCTCCACCGGCGCCCACCTCCACTTCGAAGTGCGGCCGGGTGGCGTCACCGCGATCGACCCACTCCCCTGGCTACGGAACCACGTCTTCTAAGACGCCTCTCGGGACTCTGACACTTACTGCGCGGGCGTCCCCGAGATGTTGACCAGCCAGCTGACACCGTACTTGTCGACAGCCATTCCGAAGCTGTCGCCCCACGGCGCCTTCGACAGCGGCTCGACGACCTTGCCGCCCTCGATGAGCTTCTCCCAGTAGCCGGTCAGTTCGGACTCATCATCGCCGCTCAGCGACACCGAGATCGACGATCCCTCGGTGAACGGCATGTGCTGCGGCACGTCAGCGGCCATCAGCGTGAAGCCGGCGGGCGTCGTGAGCTGCGAATGCATGATCTTGTCGGCCTCGGCGGGATCGTCGGCCATGTTGAATTCGGCGAAGGTGCTGACGGTGAGCTCGCCTCCGAAGACGCTCTGGTAGAAGTTCATGACCTCCCTCGTCTTGTCGCGGAAGTTCAGGTACGGGTTGAGTGTCGAAGCCATGAATGTCCTCCTAGTGACCATGTGGTCTCAGCGTAGCGACGGCCTCCGACGATGCACGAGTGCAATGTTCAGCGCCGGTACGCGTCGACGATCAGTGGTCCGCGCACCTCGCCGAGCCGCTCGACGAGGCGCTCGACGAGCGCAGCGGTGACTCCGGATGCGGTCACGTCGTACGGTCCGATCGGCTGCAGCTTGCCGCACCGCACCCGCACCACCTCCCACCCGGCTGCACGGAGGAGTCTGTCCTTCTTGCGGTCCGTCTCCTCCCGGCGCCCGACGTGCTCGAGACCGTCGCGCCCGGTGGTGTCGTATTCGATGGCGATCCGCAGCTCGGGGATGATGATGTCGGGCCAGACCTCCAGGTGCGAGAAGAACGGGCGCGCCACACGCACCGCGTTCTGCCCGAGGTCCACGTCGAGCTCCTCAGCCAGTCGCCGCCGCAATTCGGGCTCCGCCGCCGATGCGGGCTTGGGCGCCCACTGACTGATGAACGCCTCGCCGACCGGCACAGCATCCGCCCCGGCCCGTGCATGGCGGCACACCGGGCATCGCCGGCCGCTCAGGATGCGCTCGATCGTCGCCTCGTACGACGGATGCCCGTATTCGCACTGCCACGCGAATCGCCCACCGATTCCGTTGGCCGCCGAGACAGCGACACGCGACCGGGGCGCCGCCATGCTGACGAGCTGCTCCCGAGTGATGTGCGACCTGTCGAGACGGCGACAGAGGAAGCAGCGGTCGTCGTCGGGGTCGCTCTCGATCCGGCGCGGGTCGCGCAGGTGCCCGCAGACGTGCATCCCGAGATCGGGCACGGCACGAGGGATGCGCCTCCCCGTCGCCAGTGTCGAGCATTCGGGGCACCAGGTCGACCGCCGCCGTGAACCTCCCGGCCTCGACCGCTGCTCCTCGGGTGTGGCCACGAAACGGTGCCCGGCATCGCACTCCCACACGAGGTAGACCTCAGCGGCCGGCGGAACCTGGCTCAGGACGATTCCGTGGTTCAGATCGGGATGGTACTGCCGAACGAGCACCGGGTAGCGCGACCAGTCGGTGCGATAGGTGCCGACCGCATACGGAACGTCGACGCCTTTCGACCACTGGCGTCGCGCCCACCACAGCTCGACGCTCTCGGGCACCCTGCTCCTTTCGCGCAGCCGAGTGTGCGGCCGCACGCGCCAGGTTAGACGCGACCACCGTCACCCGTCGGGGCGCCGGGCTGGTTCGCGAAGGAGTGATGGTGGGCCCTACCGGGATCGAACCGATGACATCCACGGTGTAAACGTGGCGCTCTACCAGCTGAGCTAAAGGCCCTTCGCCGCTGTGCGGCTCCCTCAAGCTTAGCGGGACGCGACGTGCGCGGGCAGCGACTCGAGCGCGGCGCGGTAGGCCTCGATCGAGCGCGCTTCGCCGGGGGCGGTGATGAACGATGCGCGGATCACGCCGGACTCGTCGATCACAAAGGTCGCGCGGTTCGCGTAGCCCTTGCCGGGCAGGAACACCCCGTACTCCTTGGCGATGTCGCCGTGCGGCCAGAAGTCTGCAAGGAGGGTGAAGTCGTAGTTCTCCTGTTCGGCCCACGCTCGAAGCGTGTACTTGGAGTCGACGGAGATGCCGATGAGCTCGACCGAGTTGTCCTTGAACAGGGAGAGGTTGTCGCGAAGCGCGCAGAGCTCTCCGGTGCACGTGCCGGAGAACGCCAGAGGAAAGAAGACGAGGGCGACCGCGCGCTTGCCGTGGAAGTCGCTGAGCCGGACGGTCTCGCCGAACTGGTTCAGCAATTCGAAGTCGGGTGCCTGGGTGTCGTTCTCCAGAGCCATGTTCTGTTTCCTTTCAGCGCCCGCGCGATGGATCCGCACGCGACGCACGAGCACACAGCATAGACCCGCTCGCAGGGACTTCCAAGGGCACGGTCAACATGGGGCGCGCAGTGAGGCTAGGCTGGCAGATGGTGCCTTCGCACTGTCGCAACCCGACAGCGAAACGCGCCTCTCACGATCTATCCGACACAAGAAAGAGGTCGAGGGTGACTGTAAACGACCAGGACCCGTACTCGATGAATAACATCGATTCGGACCCGGAGGAGACCGCCGAATGGCAGGAATCCCTCGACGCACTGGTTGCGGCTCATGGTCACGAGCGTGCTCGTGACATCATGTTGAGCCTGCTCAAGCGCTCCAAAGAACTGCACCTCGGTGTACCGATGGTTCCGACCACCGACTACATCAACACCATCTCCCCCGAGAACGAACCTGAGTTCCCGGGCGACGAGGAGATCGAGCGCCGCTACCGCGCGTGGATCCGCTGGAATGCAGCCATCCTGGTGCACCGTGCGCAGCGCCCAGGAATCGCCGTCGGCGGCCACATCTCGACCTACGCGTCGAGCGCCGCGCTCTACGAGGTCGGCTTCAACCACTTCTTCCGCGGTCAGGACCACCCGGGCGGCGGCGACCAGATCTTCATCCAGGGCCACGCCTCCCCCGGCACCTACGCCCGCGCCTTTCTCGAGGGCCGCCTGAGCGCCGACCAGCTCGACGGCTTCCGTCAGGAGAAGTCGCACGCGGGAGGCGGCCTCTCGTCGTACCCGCACCCGCGCCTCATGCCAGAGTTCTGGCAGTTCCCGACCGTCTCGATGGGTCTCGGCCCGATCAACGCGATCTACCAGGCGCAGGCCAACAAGTACCTCACCAACCGCGGCATCAAGGACGCGAGCGACCAGCACGTCTGGGCGTTCCTCGGCGACGGCGAGATGGACGAGGTCGAGAGCCGCGGACAGCTGCAGGTCGCAGCCAACGAGAAGCTCGACAACCTGACCTTCGTCATCAACGCCAACCTCCAGCGCCTCGACGGCCCGGTGCGTGGCAACGGCAAGATCATCCAGGAGCTCGAGAGCTACTTCCGCGGCGCGGGCTGGAACGTCATCAAGGTCATCTGGGGCCGCGAGTGGGATGAATTGCTCTCCCGTGACGACGACGGTGCTCTCGTCAACCTGATGAATCAGACTCCGGATGGCGACTACCAGACGTACAAGACCGAGAGCGGCGCTTACGTTCGCGAGAACTTCTTCGGCCGCGACCCGCGCACGCTCAAGCTCGTCGAGGACTACACGGACGAGCAGGTCTGGGGCCTCAAGCGCGGTGGCCACGACTACCGCAAGGTCTACGCAGCCTTCAAGGCGGCGGTCGAGCACAAGGGCCAGCCCACCGTCATCATCGCGAAGACCATCAAGGGCTACGGCCTCGGTCCGAGCTTCGAGGGCCGCAACGCGACCCACCAGATGAAGAAGATGACGCTCGACAACCTGAAGACGTTCCGCGACGCCATGCGCATCCCGGTGACGGATGCGGTGCTCGAGGAGAACCCGTACCTGCCCCCGTACTACAACCCCGGGCCCGACGACGAGGCGATCCAGTACCTGCACGACCGCCGTCGCGCGCTCGGCGGCTATGTGCCCGAGCGGCGCGTCAAGTACACGCAGCTCAACCTGCCAGACGACTCCGCGTACGCGATCTCGAAGAAGGGCTCCGGCACGCAGGAGATCGCCACCACGATGGCGTTCGTGCGACTGCTGAAAGACCTGCTTCGGTCGAAGGAGTTCGGTCACCGCATCGTCCCGATCATCCCGGATGAGGCACGCACGTTCGGCATGGATGCGTTCTTCCCGAACGCGAAGATCTACAACCCCAACGGCCAGCACTACACGTCGGTCGACCGCGAGCTGCTCCTGGCGTACAAGGAGAGCCCGCAGGGCCAGATCATCCACGTCGGGATCAACGAGGCGGGAGCGCTCGCGGCGTTCACCAACATCGGAACGTCGTACGCCACCCAGGGCGAGCCGCTCATCCCGGTCTACGTCTTCTACTCGATGTTCGGCTTCCAGCGCACCGGCGACGCGATCTGGGCCGCGGGCGACCAGATGGCCCGTGGATTCATGATCGGCGCCACCGCCGGACGCACCACCCTCACGGGTGAGGGCCTCCAGCACGCCGACGGGCACTCGCTCGTGCTGTCGTCCACCAACCCGGCGGTCGTCTCGTACGACCCCGCGTACGGCTACGAGATCGGGCACATCGTGCGCAGCGGTCTCGAGCGGATGTACGGCGACAGCCATCCGGACCCGAACGTCATGTACTACCTGACGGTCTACAACGAGCCCATCGTGCAGCCGGCCGAGCCGGAGGGTGTCGACGTCGACGGCATCGTGCGCGGAATCTACAAGCTGCGCGCCAACGACGTGGCCGGTCCCAAGGCTCAGCTGCTCGCATCCGGCGTCTCGGTGCCGTGGGCGCTCGAAGCGCAGCACCTGCTGGCGCAGGACTGGGGTGTGTCCGCCGAAGTCTGGTCGGTCACCTCCTGGTCTGAGCTGCGCCGCGACGGCCTGCGCGCCGAGGAGCACAACTTCCTCTACCCGCAGCAAGAGGCGCAGGTGCCGTACGTCACCCGCAAGCTTCAGGATGCTCAGGGGCCGTTCGTCGCCGTCACCGACTACATGCACGCTGTTCCCGACCAGATCCGTCAGTTCGTTCCCGGTGAGTTCGCAACGCTGGGCGCCGACGGCTTCGGTTTCTCCGACACCCGCGCTGCCGCCCGCCGGTTCTTCAAGATCGACGGACCGTCGCTCGTCGTCCGCACCCTCGAGCTGCTCGCGGCCCGCGGTCAGGTCGACCCGAACGCGCCGGCCCGAGCGATCGAGAAGTACCTGCTGCACGACGTGAACGCTGGCACCACCGGCTCGGCCGGCGGCGAGAGCTGACCACGGGCCGCACTCCGGTGCCCAAGACGAAGGAAGAGACGCTCACCTGGCTTCGCAAGATCTCGGGTGAGCTGGCTACCGCTACGCTCAAGCGACTCGAAGACACCCTGCCGTGGTACCGCGACATGCCCCCCGGGCGGCGGTCCGCGGTGGGGTTGGTCGCTCAGGCGGGCATCTCCTCGTTCATCTCCTGGTTCGACGACCCACGGTCGACGCCGTGGATCGCCGCCGACGTGTTCGGGGCGGCGCCGCGCGAGCTGCTCCGTTCCGTGAGCCTGCAGCAGACGCTCCAGCTCATCAAGGTGACGGTGGAGGTCGTCGAGGACCGCGTGAAGAACGGCGGCGAACCGCTCCGCGAGGCGATCCTGCTGTACTCGCGCGAGATCGCGTTCGGGGCGGCCGACGTCTACGCGCGCGCCGCAGAGGCCCGTGGTCTGTGGGATGCGCGCCTCGAGGCTCTCGTCGTCGACAGCATCCTCACGGGCGAGTACGACGACGAGCTGCCGAGCCGGATCGCCGCCCTCGGCTGGCACGGGCACGGCGAGGTCAGCGTGCTGGTCGGCACCGCCCCCAAGATGCTCGACGTCGATCAGTTGCGACGTACGGCCAGGCACATGTCGGCGGATGTGCTGATCGGCGTGCAGGGAAGCCGCCTCGTCCTCGTGATCGGTCGCGCCTTCCCGAGCGCGGCGACTCCCGACGAGACGATCGGCGCGGCGCCGATGGTCAGCTTTCTCGAGATCGCTTCGCAGCTCGAACCGGGGTTCGGTGCCGGCCATCTCGTGCTCGGGCACGAGGTCGCAAGCCTCGTGGATGCGTCGAAGAGCGCCAAGGCCGCTCTCGCCGGCTTCGCGGTCGCCAAGGCGTGGCGCAACTGCCCGCGACCGGTGCACGCAGACGACCTGCTCCCGGAGCGCGCCCTCGCCGGCGACGGCCTGGCGCGCGCCACCCTCATCAACCGCATCTACCGTCCGCTGCAGGCGCACTCGACCGAGCTGCTGACGACCCTGTGGTGCTACCTGGACAACGGGCGTTCCCTGGAGGCGACGGCGCGCGAGCTCTTCGTGCATCCCAATACCGTTCGATACCGCCTGAAGCGCGTCTCCGAGGTCATCGGCTGGGACGCGACGGGTGCGCGCGAGGCGCTCATCCTCCAGGCGGCCCTCATCGTCGGCTCGATCAACGAACCGGATGCTCCGCGGCGCGGCTAGCCGCACGCCTTAGTAGACATTCACAAAGGATCTCGGAATACTTCGTATCCGATCGACACATCCGCTTGGCGGAGGATTGGCAGACTAGAACTCGTGATTGTGATCGTGTGCCCTGGGCAGGGCTCCCAGACCCCCGGCTTCCTGGAACCCTGGCTCACGGAGCCGTCGTTCCGCGACCAGCTCTCGGGCATCTCCGACGCAGTGGGCATCGACCTCGTGGCGCACGGCACCGTCAGCGATGCGGACACCATCCGTGACACCGCCGTCGCCCAGCCGCTCATCGTCTCCGCCGGGCTGCTGACGCTCTCCGCACTGCTGGCCGACGGCCGTCGCGACAGGATCGGCGGGATCGCGGGTCACTCCGTCGGCGAGCTGACCGCCGCTGCCGGCGCGGGCATCCTGAGCGAGACGGATGCGGTGGCCTTCGTACGTGAGCGTGGCGCCGCGATGGCCCGGGCGGCCGCAGAGGCGCCGACCGGCATGAGCGCCGTCATCGGCGCCGACGAGACGGAGCTGCTCGCCGTGCTGGCCGAACTCGGCCTCTCCCCCGCCAACTACAACGGCGGCGGCCAGATCGTCGTCGCCGGCGCTTTGGATGCTCTCGCGAAGCTCGCCGAGAACCCGCCTGCTCGCGCCCGGGTCATCCCACTTCAGGTCGCAGGCGCCTTCCATACCCGGTACATGCAGCCGGCCGTAGCGCACCTGCAGGAGTTCGCGAGCACGCTCGCGGCCGCAGATCCGACGCTTCCCATCTGGACCAACAAGGACGGCTCGCGGGTCACCTCTGGCGCAGAGTACCTGGATCTCCTGGTAGGCCAGGTCTCGTCCCCGGTGCGCTGGGATCTCACGATGGAGTCCTTCGCCGATGCCGGCGTGACCGGCATCATCGAGGTCGCTCCCGCCGGCGCCCTCGTCGGTCTCGCCAAACGCGGCCTCAAGGGTGTTCCCGCCGTCGCCATCAAGACGCCGGACGACCTGCCCGCCGCATTCGACCTCATCGACCAGGCCGCCTAGGAGGACCCGGATGAATCACCCGACACTGCAGCAGGCCCACGGCCCGCAGTACACCCGCATCCTCTCGATCGGTGCCGCCCGCGGCGACCTCATCGTGCCGAACGACGACCTCGTCGGCCCGATCAACTCGTCGGACGAGTGGATCCGCCAGCGCACCGGGATCATCACCCGCACCCGGGCGAGCCACGACGTCCTCGCCGTCGACCTGGCCACCGACGCATCGCGTGAGGCGATCGCGAAGTCCGGTGTCGACCCGCAGCTCATCGACGCGGTGATCGTCGCGACGATCAGCAACTCGCGGCAGACCCCGTCCCTCGCCGCAGTTCTCGCGGACCGTGTCGGCTCCAACCCGGCCGCAGCGTACGACATGAACGCTGCCTGCGCAGGCTATACGTACGCGATCGCCCAAGCGGATGCGCTCATCCGCACCGGCATGGCACACTACGCTCTCGTGGTCGGCGCCGAGAAGCTCTCGGATGTCGTCGACCCGACCGACCGCTCCATCTCCTTCCTCCTCGGTGACGGGGCCGGGGCCGTAGTGATCGGCCCGAGCGAGTACCCGGGCATCTCGAAGACCATCTGGGGCTCCGACGGCTCGAAGGCCGACGCCGTGAGCATGAACGGCACCCTCGTGGACTTCCGCGACGGTTCTGCCGAGTGGCCGACCCTCCGCCAGGAAGGCCAGACGGTCTTCCGCTGGGCGGTCTGGGAGATGGCCAAGGTCGCGAAGCAGGCACTGGATGCGGCCGGCGTGACGAGCGATCAGCTCTCCGCGTTCATCCCCCACCAGGCCAATATGCGCATCGTGGACGAGTTCGCCAAGCAGTTGAAACTGCCCGACACCGTCGCGATCGCCCGAGACATCGAGACGACCGGGAACACCTCCGCAGCCTCGATCCCGCTGGCGACACATCGTCTCCTGCAAGAGAACCCCGAGCTCAGCGGCGGCCTCGCGCTCCAGATCGGCTTCGGCGCCGGACTGGTGTTCGGCGCACAGGTCGTCGTGCTGCCCTAAACTGATCAACGGTCAAACGACACCCCCCAAGGAGAAAACAAATGGCATTGTCCACCGAAGAAGTTCTTGCCGGCCTGGCCGAGCTCATCAACGACGAGACCGGCATCGCGACCGACACGGTTGAGCTGGACAAGTCGTTCACCGACGACCTCGACATCGACTCGATCTCGATGATGACCATCGTGGTCAACGCCGAGGACAAGTTCGACGTCAAGATCCCGGACGAAGAGGTCAAGAACCTCAAGACCGTCGGCGACGCCGTCGAGTTCATCGTCAAGGCTCAGGCCTAAGCCTCGCAAGAATCTTCCTTCGCGGCGGCGGGCCTGCCTGCCCGGGTCGGCCCGCCCCGCGATCGATAGCGCTCGTCAGCGCTGTCACGTTCCTCATCCAACGGAGAGTTGCCGTTATGACCAAGAAAATCGTCGTCACCGGCGTGGGCGCCGCCTCGCCGCTCGGTGGCACCGCCGCAGACAGCTGGAAGGCCCTGCTCGCCAGGGAGTCCGGCGCATCCACCATCGAGAAGGACTGGGTCTCCGAGCTCTCCCTTCCGGTCACTTTCGCCGCGCAGGCCAAGGTCGACGCCACCACGGTGCTCGAGCGCCACGAGGTGAAGCGTCTCGACCCGTCGAGCCAGTTCGCTCTCATCGCGGGCCGTGAGGCCTACGCCGATGCAGGATCCCCCGAGGTCGAGCCCGAGCGCCTCGCCGTCGACTGGGCGACCGGCATCGGCGGCGTCTGGACCCTCATCGACGCGTGGGATACCCTGCGCGAGCGTGGACCGCGTCGTGTCATGCCGATGACCGTTCCGATGCTCATGCCGAACGGGCCCGGCGCCGCGATCGGGATGGACCTGCACGCGCGTGCGGGCATCCGCACCGTGGTTTCGGCCTGCGCCTCCAGCACGGAGTCGATCGCCAACGCGTACGACCACCTTCAGCGTGGTCTCGCCGATGTCGTGATCGCCGGCGGTTCGGAGGCGGCCATCCACCCGCTGCCGATCGCGTCGTTCGCGGCCATGCAGGCGCTGTCGAAGCGCAACGACGACCCGGCCACGGCATCCCGCCCGTACGACATCTCGCGCGATGGATTCGTTCTCGGTGAAGGCGCGGCCGCGCTCGTGCTGGAGACCGAGGAGCACGCGAAGGCCCGTGGCGCCAAGATCTACGCCGAGCTCGTCGGCGGGTCCGTCACCAGTGACGCGTACCACATCACTGCTCCCGACCCCGAGGGTTCGGCTGCGGCTCGCGCCATGATCGCGGCGATCTCGAACTCGGGTGCCTCGCTCTCCGACGTCAGCCACATCAACGCACACGCCACCAGCACGCCCGTCGGTGACATCGCCGAGTACAACGCGCTTCGTCGCGTCTTCGGCGACCTGCTCGAGGGCATCCCGGTCTCGGCGACCAAGGCGTCCACTGGTCACCTCCTCGGCGGGGCCGGTGCCATCGAGGCGGTCTTCACCGTCATGGCACTGCACGAGCGCACCGCTCCCCCGACGATCAACATCACCGAGATGGACCCGGAGATCCCGCTCGATGTGGTCACGGAGCCGCGATCCCTCGGAAACGGCGACCTGCTGGCGATCAGCAACTCGTTCGGCTTCGGCGGCCACAACGCGGTCGTCGCATTCCGCTCGGTCTAGCCGCGGGCTGTCGACAGTACGAGACCCCGACCGGATCATCCGGTCGGGGTCTCGTCGTTCACCGCGGGTGGGCGGCAGCGCGCAATGCCTGTTCCGGCCCGCCGCGGGAGTCCCGCAGAACTCAGCCGACCTTGTGCAGCCAGACCACGCGTGTGTCGTCGCTGGCGTGCCGGAACGGCTCGAGCTCGTCGTCCCACGCCTGACCGAGCGCCAGTCGCAGTTCGCGGTGCAGCTCCATCGGGTTGGCACCCGCGATCTCCATCGCGTAGCGCACCCGGTCTTCGGGGATGACCGTGTTGCCGGCTGTGTCCGTCTGGGCGAAGAAGATACCGAGATCGGGCGTGTGCATCCAGCGGCCCCCATCGGTGCCGAATCCGGCGTCCTCGGTGACCTCGAAGCGAAGATGCTCCCAACCGCGCAGAGCCGAGGCGATGGCGGCGCCCGTGCCCTGGGGCCCCTCCCAGTAGAACTCGGCGCGCTGGGCGCCCTTGAGCACCGGTTGCGTCTCCCACGTGAAGTTGACGGCGCGACCAAGAGCGCGACCAGCCGCCCACTCGATGTGGGGGCAGAGCGCGCCAGGTGAGGAGTGCACGTAGAGCACTCCCCGAGCTGCGTGTGCTGCCATGAGTTTCCTCCGTCTCGATTCGGTACGTCTTCCCCAACGACCGATCGACGCGGCAACCATGCAGCACGCTATGAAATTGGAATCGACCTCACGGCCGACGCTTCGAATTATGCCGTACAACCCACCGAAGTTACAAGATTGTGATTCGGCGGTTCATCCGTCGCTTCCGAGAAGCTGGTAATAGCATACTGAGTATGTCCGTTCAGAACGGTTTCCTGGCTCTTCTCACGCTCGGCCCGGCATACGGGTCGCAACTGCAGAGCGAGTTCCTCGCCCGCGCAGCGCATCGCCGGCAGTTGAACGCGGGGCAGGTCTACTCCACTCTCGAGCGGATGACCGACCAGGGCCTGATCGCGCCGGCCGGCACGACCGACGACGGTCTTCCGCTCTACGAACTGACGGATGCGGGCAGCGAGCAGGCACGGCAGTGGCTCACCCACGGTCCTCACGACAGCCGCCCCGACTGGGACGAGATGCAGGATCAGACCCTCGTCGCCGCATCCCTCCCCGATGCTGACGCGCCACACGTGCTGGCCGACTACCGCCTCTCGTACACCGAGAAGATCCGCGAGCTCGCGCATGATGCCGATTCGCGCGCACTCCTGGCCGCGAATCGTGCTGCAGAGCTCGGCGCGAAGGCTGCGATCGAGTGGATCGACGAGGTCGCGGCGACGCTCGCCGCGCATCCGGAAGCCTTGCTCCAGGAACGATCGTCCGACCGCCCGCGTCGCGGCCGACGGCCGGGGAGCTAACGCCGCACCTCAGTGCAGCAGTTCACCGGCCTTGTTGAGCACATTCTTCTCGCCGGCCTCGATCGGCACGGCGAAACGGTTCTGCGCCGGGGGCAGCGGGCAGTTGAAGTTGTAGCTGAAGGCGCAGGGCGGCAGAACGGCCAGGTTGAAGTCCAGCGTCACCGTGCCGTCAGGGTTGGGAGCGACGAAGAGGAAACGACCGACCGAGTAGGTGGAATCGCCATTGGTGGTGTCGGAGAACACCAGCTGGAGGGCGCGTCCGGCTTTGAATGCCGCGAGGTTGTAGTCGACGCCGTCTTTGCTGAAGGTGATCTCGCCGGGCACGACCAGATCGCGGGTCTTGCCCTCGTCTTTCAGGTGCTCGAAGCCCACCGCCTTGCCGCCCTCGATCTCCGTGAACGTCGCCCGGATGATCCACGATGGGTCGAAGTCGAACGCGTCGATGGAGCCGAACTCCTGGATCGCCTCGGAGTTCGCATCCCACACCCGCAGGGCGTACTCGCCCTCATCGCTGGCGATGACGAAGCCCGTCACCGTGTCGCTGAAGGCGATCTCGCCGGGGTTGGGGTCGTCCTTGCCACGCACGATCGCCTCACCGTCGACCAGCTGTCCGTCCACGACGATGTTGTCGGCGGCGGTTGCCGTGACCTTCAGGCCGGACTGCCCCTTCGGCAGCGGCGACCACAGCCCGGGGACTCCCCAGATCGGCTGGGCAGGTGCCGCCGGATCGCCGCTGATCCACTGCGTGTTGACCAGTGCCAGGCTGCCCTTGGGCGACGTCACGGCCATCTCCCGACGCTCGTGGTAGCGCGCCAGGATCTCGCGGGGGTCGACGGGGGCGGTGGCGGTGTCAGTCATGGTGTCCATCCTCATTCAGCTCGGGATGATCAACCAACTTCGACACAGCTTTATGCCGCCGGTTGATCATTTCGCCTCCGCATAGCTGTCGACGATCGCGGCCACGACCGGAAAGTCGACCGGGAAAGCACCGAAGAGCAGCCTCCCCGACTGCTTCGCCGCCTCGACGACCGCCTCGGCCGTCTGTTCGGCCAGCTCTGCGGGGGTGTGGACGATCACCTCGTCGTGCAGGAAGTACACCAGGTGCGGCCCGTCCTGCAGGCGACCGGGAGACAAGGCACTCAGTCTCTTGCGCAGATCGGCCATCCAGCAGAGCGCCCATTCCGCGGCGCTCGCCTGCACCACGAAGTTGCGGGTGAAGCGGCCCCAGTCGCGGGCCTGACTGCGGGCGCGGCGCTCATCCGCAGCGGTCGACTCCGCCTCGGAGGCCGCCGATTGCGCGGCCATCCACGACGCGCCCGGCTTGGGCGAGCTGCGACCGAGGCGCGACGTGACGATCTCCCCCCGCTCGCCCGCCCTCGCAGCCTCTTCGACGAGGCGCACGGCTCGCGGGAACGCACGGGTGAGCCGCGGCATCAACCGCCCGCTCTCCCCCGTCGTGGCCCCGTACATCGCACCGAGCATTGCGACCTTCGCGTGCGCACGCTCATCGACGGCGCCCGACGCGACGATGCCCTCGTACAGGTCCTTGCCACGGCCGGCCTCGGCCATCGCCGTGTCTGCGGAGAGTCCGGTCAGGATGCGCGGCTCCAGCTGGGCCGCATCCGCGACCACCAGCTTCCACCCGTCATCGGCGACGACGGCGCCGCGCACCTGCTTCGGCAGCTGCAGTGCGCCGCCACCACGCGTCGCCCATCGTCCGGTGACGACTCCCCCGGGAACGTAGTCGGGCCGGAAGCGGCCGTCGCTGATCCAGGCGTCGAGCCACGTCCATCCGTTGGCCGTCAGGAGCCGCGAGAGCTTCTTGAACCGCAGGAGCGGGTCGATCACAGGGTGCTCCAGCTTGCGGAGCTCCCACGACCGCGTCGAAGTCACGATCAGTCCGGCGCGGGTCAAGGCACGGATCAGATCGGGCGGGCTGTCCGGATTGAGGCCCGGAGCCTCGAGCGATACCCGGATCTCCCCCACGAGACCCTCGAGCACAGGCGGACGGCTCCCGGAGCGCGGACGCTGTCCCAGCAGCTCGGTGAGCAGAGCGTCGTGCCGTTCGGCGCTGTATGGCAGACCCGCGAACCGCATCTCTGCCGCGATCAGCGCGCCCGCGGACTCGGCGGCGAGGAGGAGGCGCAGGCGGCCCGGGCTCGTGCTGCCCGCCACCGCATCCTGCTGCGACGCGAACTCCTGGAGCGGGCTGGGTCGCTCGGCCACGGGATGCGCGTCGGCCGCATCGAAGTCGAAGAGCGTCGCCGCGGCGGCCGGCGGCGCGTCCTCGAGCACGGGGGCCGCATCCCACACCCCCAGCGGTGACCTGGCCAGCGCTGATCCGGACGAGAGCGCGGACATGCGGAGGATCGTGTGACTGAGCTGGAGATCGACGCAGCGCTCGACCCGCACACCCGCTCTCAAAAGCTGCGGATACCAGCTGCGGGTGTCGCTCCAGACCCACCGCGGGCTTCGGCTCTCTGCCTGCGCGACGTACCGCGGCAGGGCGTCGGCTTCGATGGTCTCTTCGCCGAGAACCGCCCCGTCGTCTTCGACCCGGATCGCCGTGACGACGGCGGACCCTGACCGGTCGAGAACGATGTGCACGCCCCCATTCTCCTGGGCACCGGAGACATTCTCGCGCAACCCATTGTCAGCATCCGCAAAGGTGAGGATAATTCACTACACCCGAAGGGCCGACCCGAAAGGCGATCGACGATGACCGCATTCTTGTACGACAGCCAAGGCACCTGGATTGCGTTCCGCGCGGACGAGAACGGCAAGCACCTCTTCAACCCCGACGGCGAATGGATCGGCTGGTTCCCCTGGGGGGACGACGATGCCTGCACCCGCGACGGCCGCTACCTCGGCACGGTCATCGGCAACCGGCTGCTCGCCCGCGAATCACCCGCGTTCCGTGGAACGCCCGACTACCCGGGTGCGCCCTCGCACCCCGGCCAGCCCGCGTATCCGGGCGCCGGATCGTACCTGAGCGTGCCCACCGGCTTTCTCGACGTGCCCGCCTCGGCGCTGTGGCCCGCCGGCTGGGGACGAAGCGTGGCGTCGTAGCGTCCTACTCGGCGAGGGCAGACAGGCGCGCCCGCAGCTCCGGCCAGGAACTGGCGAAGCCCGGATGCAGGGGCAGCTCGGCGACGTCGGCGATCGGCACCCAGCGCAGCTCGATGCTCTCCACATCGGCCATCCGTTCCTGGAACGGCTTCACCACCTCGGCGGCGACGGTCGTGTAGGACCAGAAACCGAGATCGAGCGTGCTCGTGAACAGTACGTCGACCGCATCCGGCGGCACGGCAGCCTCTTCGTTCGCCTCGCGCAACGCGCCGTCGACCGCCGACTCGCCCTCGTGCCTGGCGCCGCCCGGCAACCCCCAGGTGCCGCCGAAGTGACTCCAGTCGGCCCGGTGCTGCAACAAGATGCCGCGCCTGGCGTCGTGCACGAGCAGGCCGGCCGCACCGAACCTGCCCCAGAATCGTTCGCCGTTCGGGCCCTCGACCCACGCATCGCCGGAGTTCACCCTCCCACGTTAGCGCCGGTCGGCCGGGAGTCTTCTCTGTGCCGGCCGAATGCGGCATAGGGTTACGTACATGTCGTGGGGAACGGGGTGATGGCCGCCGTGCGAAGCGCCGGCATCCTGCTCTACCGCCGCGCTCCCGACCTCCAGGTGTGGATCGCGCACATGGGCGGCCCGTTCTGGGCGCGCAAGGACGAGGGCGCCTGGTCGATTCCGAAGGGCATCGTGGAGCTCTCTGATGTCGACGGGGAGCTGGCGGCCGCACTGCGCGAGTTCGAGGAGGAGATCGGGACGGCGGCGCCGGCAGTCCCGTACGAATTGCTCGGCGAGTTCGCGCAGCCGTCGGGCAAGACGATCGTCGCCTTCGCCGGCGAAGCGGACTTCTCGCCGCAGACGATCGTGAGCAACACGTTCCCCCTCGAATGGCCGCCACGGTCGGGGAGGATCCAGGAGTTCCCCGAGGTCGACGATGCGCGCTGGTTCCCGATCGGCGAAGCGCGCTCGAAGGTCGTGAAGGGGCAGCGCTCGATCCTGGATGCGCTCGAAGCAGGGACGGGCGCCGAACGGAGCGGGCGGTGAGCGTGCAGTCGCGCATCGCCCGCCTGGTGCCGGGGCCGCATCGGCCTGCTCTGGTCGTCACCCTCATCATCGCGATCTTCGCCGCGCTGTTCACCGCCTCGTACAGCCTCGCCATGGCGAACCCGAAGCCCCACAATGTGCCGATCGGCCTCGTGTCGACCGTGGTGACGCCGGCCGAGCTCAAGGCGGCACTCGCCGAGCCTCCGACGACGACGTTTCTCGTCTCGACGTTCCCGTCCACGCCGGACGCACTCGCCGCCATCGAGGACCAGCGGATCTACGGCGCGCTCGTGGATGACGGCACGGCCGGGACGCTCTACATCTCCAGCGCGTCCGGCGACTCGGTCGCGCGGTTGCTCGAGGCGGACGCGCCCGTCATCGAGACGAGACTCGGGCATCCGGTCACCGTTATGGACACGCATCCGCTGAGCCCGAATGATCCCTCCGGGCTGGTGCTCTTCTACGTGCCGCTCGCCGCCGTGATCATCGGGTTCCTCGGGGCCGTCCAGACCCGCACCCATGCGACGAAGCTGACGTTACGAGGTGAACTCGGCTGGGATGCGGTCCGCTCCGTCGTCGCCGCGTTCGCCATCGTTCTGACCATCGGGGTGATCCTCCGGCTCATGCCCCTGCCCTTTTTCCCCTCCTGGGGAGTGATCGCCCTCACGATGCTCGTCGCCGGTATGACGTACAACGTGTTCCGCATGCTGATCGGAGCACGCTGGGCACTGCTGCCGACCTGGGTCGTCTTCGTGCTGATCAGCAACCCGGCCTCGGGCGGGGCGGTCGCGCCCGCTCTCCTTCCCCCGTTCTACGAGTTCATCGGCCGCTGGATGCCGACCGGCGCGGCCGTCAGCGCCATCCGCGACCTGGCCTATTTCCCCGGACACGTGCACGCCGAACCATTCATCGTTCTCGGCATCTGGCTCATCGTCACCACAGGCCTCTACGTGACTTTCCGCCTCTACCGCTACGGCGCGGGTGCTCCCGGTGACGTCGTGAACGGAGCCATCCGCCCGTTGGCGACACGGTAGGGCGGGCGTCGCCGGGCGCGAAATCACCCTGATCGGGCGATCCCGGAATGGGTTGCGCTCGTGCATTCTTATGGCGAAAAGGGGGGTCGCCATGGATACCGTCGTGATCATTCTCCAAGCGTGCGTCGTCATCGGAGCCATCGTGCTGGGGGTCAGGACCGGTGGCATCGGGCTCGGCCTCTGGGGCGTGCTCGGCACGGGAATCCTCGTCTTCGGGTTCCGCCTCCCACCGGGTTCGCCGCCCATCGACGCGTTCTTCATCATCATCGCCGTCATCACTGCGTCGTCGGCGATGCAGGCGGCGGGCGGCATCGACTACCTGGTCTCGATCGCGTCGAAGATCATCCAGCGCAATCCGAAGAGACTCACCTATGTGGCACCGCTGGTGGCGTTCGTCTTCACCGTGCTCTCCGGGACGTCCAACATCTTCATCGCGCTCATCCCGGTCATCTACGAGACGGCGTACCGCAATGGCCAGCGGCCGGAGCGTGCGCTGGCCTCGGCGACGGTCACATCTGGCCTCGGAATCACCGCCAGCCCGGTCTCTGCCGCGATGGCCGCCTACCTCGTGCTGATCGAGGCGAAGGGCTTCACGCTGCCTCAGGTGCTGCTCATCACCATCCCGTCCGCGATCATCGCGTGCATCGCCACGTCGTTCGTTCAGCAGCGCATCGGCAAGGAGCTGGTCGACGACCCGACGTTCCAGAAGCGCGTCGAGGAAGGCGCTGTCGAGGTGCCGGCCGCTCTCACTGCTCAGTTCGCCGCCGTCGGCTCTGCCGGATCCGGTCCGGCGATCGCCGTCACGGAACCCGGGCGGAGAGGCCGGAAGGCAGCCGCGCCCGCACCGATCGAGCACACGGTTCCACCCGGCGGCAAGACGGCCGCCTGGATCTTCATGGCGGGCACGCTCCTGGTCGTCATCCTCGGACTGTTCCCGGACCTCCGCCCGGCGTTCCCCGACGCCGAGGGCGAGCTCGTCCCCCTTTCGATGTCGATCGTGATCGAGATGGTGATGTTCACAGCCGCCCTGGTCATCATCCTCGTGCGGCGGGTGAAGCCGTCACTGGTGGTCGAACAGCCACTGCTCAAGGCCGGGTACGTCGCTGCGGTAGCCCTTTTCGGTATCGCGTGGATGGCGGACACCTTCATCTCGGCGAACGAGGAGACGATCATCAAGCCACTCGGGGAGCTCATCCAGGCGCAGCCGTTGCTCCTCGCGGTCGCGCTCTTCCTGGTCTGCGGCCTCACCACGAGCCAGTCCGCGACGACGAACACCCTCATCCCGATCGCCATCGCGGCCGGTCTCGCGCCCGGAGTCATCACAGCGATGTGGCCGTCGCTGATCGGTGTCTGGCTGTTCCCGGCCAACGGCGGTCAGATCGCCTCCGTCGAAACCGACCGGACAGGATCGACGAAACTCACCCAGGTGCCGATCTGGCACTCGTTCACCGTTCCGATGCTCGTCTCGTGGGTCGCGGTCGTGGTGTCGGGTCTGGTCATCCAGCTGTTCGTTCACTGATCGCCGTCGAAGCGCGGGAGGAAGAGCAATGTCAGAGTCAACGAAATCCGGAGCCTCGGCACTCATGCCTGAGATCATCGAGCGGCTGGAGACACTCGTGCGCATCCCCTCTGTCGCCTTCCCTGGGTTCGATCCCGAACCCGTCCGACGCATGGGCGAAGCAGTCGTCGAGCTCTTCGAGGCGGCCGGCGCCGCCGGTGTGCGCCTCCTCGACGTCCCGGGCGGCTATCCCTGCGTCTACGCGGATCTGCCCGGCCCCGAGGGATCACCGACGGTGATGCTGTACGCGCACTACGACGTCCAGCCGGCGCCGGCGAGCCAGGGCTGGCAGAGCGAACCGTTCGAGCCGGTGACGAAGGACGACGGCCGCATCTACGGACGCGGCGCCGCCGACGACAAATCCGGGCTGGTCATCCACTACGGCACGCTCAAGCTTCTCGGCCCGGATCGTCCCTGCCACGTCAAGATCCTGGTCGAAGGCGAAGAGGAGACGATCTCTCACCTGGAGGACTTCGTCGAAGCGAACCCGGACCTGTTCGGATGCGACGTCGCCGTGATCGCAGACATCGGCCCACAGGCGGTCGGCAGACCAGGCCTCACCACAGCCCTCCGCGGTGACGTCGCGTGCACCCTCACAGTGCGCACGCTCGCGAACCCGGTGCACTCGGGCATGTTCGGCGGCGCTGCCCCGGATGCGATGACCGCCATGATCCGGATCCTCGACACGCTCCACGACGCCAACGGCGACACGACGATCCCCGGAGTGGACAGCGGCCACTGGGACGGCGCCGCGATGGACGAGAGTGTGTACCGCGACGGCTCGGCCATTTTGCCCGGTGTGGAGTTCCTCGGCACGGGCTCGCTGTCGGACCGCATCTGGATGAAGCCCTCGGTCACGGTGCTGGGCATGGACCTGCCCAACACAGCCGAGGCGTCGAACGTGCTGCTGCCTGAGGTGACGGCGAAGCTCTCGATGCGGATCATCCCCGGCTCGGATGCGGACGCACAACTCGAAGCTCTGATGGCCCACCTGCGGGCACAGCGGCCCTGGAACTGCGAAGTCGTCGTCGAGAAGATCAAGACGGGTCACCCGTTCGCAGTGGACGAGTCGCACCCGGCGATCGTCGCGGCGAAGGATGCGTTGACGGATGCGTACGGTGCGCCGGTCGAATCCATCGGCAGTGGTGCCTCGATCCCCCTCGTGGCGTCGCTGCAGAAGGTGGCGCCCAGTGCAGCGATCGTGTTGTGGGGCGTCGAGGACACCGAGAAGTCCCGCATCCACGCGTCGGACGAATCGGTCGACCCTCGAGAGATCGAGCGCATGATCGTCGCCCAGACCGAGTTCATCCAGAAGTTCGCGCAGTCGTGACAGAGCGACCTGGCAGCAGACTCGCCACGACCATGCCTGCGATCGCGACCACGACCAGCGGGGACAGCGCGAGCACGTAGTTGTCGTTCGGTCCACGAACGTCGAGCACGAGCAAAGTTCCGACTATCGCTGTCCCGAAGCTCGACCCGAGATTCGAGATGCTCCGCGACAGGCCGGAGATCTCCCCTTGCTTCTCCTCCGGAAAGGCCGACTGCACCAGATTGACACTCGGTGTGAGCATGACTCCGAGCCCGATGCCGATCGCAAGCAGGCCCCATGCGAACGCCCACGCGCCCGGGACGGCGCCGACGATGAGCAGCAGGAGCAGGCCGACGCCGGTTATCAGGAACCCGGTCACGATCAGCGTCCGCTGCGCGAATCGCTTCACAAGGGCCCCCGCGGCCAGGGAGGAGCCCAGGATCCCGACCGTGGCGGCGCTGAAGATGACCCCTGTCTCGATCGCGTCATAACCCCGGACCACCTGCAGGTGGCTCGCGACGAGCATCGACGTGCCCATCAGCAACAGCCACTGGAGGTTCTGCGTGACCAGTCCCAGATTGGAGATCCGACTTCGGAACAGCGTCGTCGACAGCAACGGCTCGCGGCCCGCGGACTCCCGCCGTCGCACCCAGACGAAGAACAGTGCGATGATGCCGGCACCGGCCAGCAGGAGCACGAGCGCGAACACGAAACTGTTGTCGACCGCAAGGATCCCGAGCACGAAGACGATCAGTCCGGATCCGGAGAGGATCGCCCCGACCAGGTCATAGGGCCGGTCGGGTTCCGCCGGTCGCGGATCCTTCAGACGAAGGGCCAGAACCAGGATCACCACGATGATCAACGCCTGGAATACGAACGCGGCCCGCCAGCTGATCGTCGCGCAGATCCACCCGCCGATCAGGGGTCCGGTCGCCGCGCCGACACCGCCGGCAGCACTGACGAGGCCGAACGCGCGCGCCCGATCGGCGATTCCGGTCCAGTACATCGTCACCAGGATGTAGACCGGCGGGATCAGCAGCGCTGTGCCCGCGCCTTCCAGGATGGAGTTGCCCAGGATGAGGAACCCGAGACCCGGCGACAGGGCACTCACGACAGCACCGACCCCGTAGATGGAGAGCCCGAGAACGAAGCAGAGTTTTCGCCCGAGCTGGTCTGTCAGCTTGCCGAACGGAATCATCAGTGCGGCCATGACGAGAAGGAAGAGGGTGATCGAGATCTGGATGGCGTGAACGCTCGTATCCAGATCGCGGCTCATGTCATTGAGCATCACGTTCATGTTCGACCCCGCGAACGAGCAGATGAACTGCGCGAGCGCGAGCGGCAGCAGAGCCCACCACCCGGTCGTCGCGCTCCGTGGAGTGACGGGCGCTGACATCGAACTGCCGGTCATAGCGCTTCTCCTTCGGGGGCGGGTCGCGATCGCCGCTCTGTCACCGACGTCGTCTCTCATCAGGATGCGGGGATGGAGGTTCGTGCCGAGGCCCAAGCTAGTTGCCGATCGCGGGCGCTGGATCACCCGGTCAGGGTGATGTCTGACCCGATGCGCGGTCCCAGGCTTCGTATAGGTTCGCTCCGCGTCCGCCGGAGCACCTCGGCCGGGCGCCGAGACGGACCGATGACGACGGGAGCACTGAGATGGCCGATCAGCCGTATGTGGCGATTGCTGCGCAGTACGGAAGCGAAGACGAGGCGGTGGCCGATTTCGACCAGCTGCATGCGCATTTCAAGGACACCGGAAAGCACGCGGCGTTCGATGCCGCCGTCGTCGTGCGCGACAAGGAGGGCAACGTCGCCATTCCGAAACGGGATGACGGGGCCAAGCACCACGGCGGCAGGAAGGGGCTGGCCATCGGGCTGGCGAGCGGACTGGTCGTCGCGCTCTTCCCGGCGGTCGCCCTGGGTGGCGCCCTCCTGGTCGCCGGTGGCGCTGGAGGCGGTATCGGTGCCCTTGCCGGGCACATCGCCAACAAGTCGTCGGCGGAGGACCTCAAGACGATCAGCGAAGCGCTGGACGCCGGGAGTGCCGGGATCGTCATCGTCGTCGACCCGGCCGACGCTGACGACGTGGAGAAGCTGCTGACGCACGCCACGCGGGTGACCAGAAAAGAGATCGCCGTCGACGACGAGCAACTCGACAACGAAGTCCAGGACGCGAGGGACTAGCGCACGGACGCCCGTACTCGGTGTTCGGGGCGATGGGTAGCATGCAACGCATGACCATCAAACTCGAGAACGTCGGCATCGCCGTCCGCGACATCGAAGCAACGATCTCCTTCTTCACCGACCTCGGTCTCACCGTCGTCGGCCGGGACACGATCAGTGGCGAGTGGGCAGATACCGCGGTCGACCTCGACGGCAACCACGCCAAGATCGCCATGCTTCAGACCCCGGACGGTCACGGGCGCCTCGAGCTCTTCGAGTACATCCACCCGGAAGCGATCGAGACGGAGCCCACCCGCCCCAACGAGATCGGGATGCATCGGGTCGCGTTCTCTGTCGACGACATCGACGAAGCCCTGAAGATAGCCGCCCGGCACGGATGCCACCCCCTTCGCGGTGTGGCGACCTATGAAGACGTCTACAAGCTCACGTATCTCCGCGGCCCCAGCGGCATCATCGTGATGCTCGCCCAGGAGCTCACGAAGAGCTGACGGCTTCGTTGTCCGCTTCCGTACGGACTGCCCGATGACTCTCAGGAGCCGTACGTGGCCATCATCGCGCCGAACATCGACAAGATCTCTGCGGACGCCTTCGATCCCAGAACGCCGGCCGGCCGCCGGACTCTCCGCGGCTTGCTCGTGTTCGCCGCATCCATCGTCGCCGCAGGGGTCGTGATCGGGCTCGTCGTCGCCGTGCAGTGGGCGATGGCTCTGCAGCCGGGAGGGCAGTAATCGCACACATTGGCCCGCCTCTGAGCTGGAGGCCTACGTCGCGTAGCGGACGTTGACGTTGCTGATGGTCCCATTGAAGCGGAATGGCATCTTGTCGTAGTAGTCGAGCGATACGGAGCCGCCGAGGCAGCGACCGACATCGAAGCAGTCGTTCGCGCTGAATGCCAGCGGGGCGCTGATTGGGACAACGCCGCTCGCATATTCCTCGCCATTCACGCTTATGACCACCTTCAGTGGGCCGCCGGGTCTCGCCTCGACGTAGCTGGTCTCGACGGTGATCGTCGCGGCCCCGGCTGGCAGTGGTGCGCTTCCGCGTATCTTGGTGCGTTGGATGATGAACAGGTTGTACTCGTAGCAGAGCACCCCGTCGTCGATGTAGCAAGTGAGGCCGCCGCCGGCACCGCCCAGCGCGTAGAGCACACCGTTCGCGTTGGCGGGGATGTCGAGATCAATCGTCACCGTGTTCGCCCGGTTGCCGAGCGCTGGAGCGCAGAACTCGGGCATCCGGATAATGTCGCCGGTGAAGTTCCATTCGCGGTACGGGCTGGAGATCCTCATCTCCGGATGGAACACGAGTACCCAGAGTCCGCCGCCGATCGGGTAGACGCTGTTCTTCGCGGCTTCGATCGAGAACGTCTCTTTCAGCTGCGCGAGCTTCTCCGGCATCGCAGCTGCAAGGTCGTCGGCCTGAGTCCAGTCCTCGTCGAGGTTGTACAGCTCCCACACGTCGGAGTCGGGTGTCCAGTCCTGGATGCCTGGAGGCATCCCCTGCACCCAGGGCGCGCGGGGTCCGAACGCGGATGCCATCCAGCCGTCGTGGTAGATCGAGCGGCTGCCCATGATCTCGAAGTACTGGGTCTTGTGCCGCGCCTCGGCAGCAGCGTCGTCGAACGTGTTCGCGAAGCTCACCCCGTCGATCGGGATCTGCGTGACCCCGTTGACGACGAGCGGCGGCGTGATGCCGAGCACGTCGTAGATGGTCGGGACGATGTCGGTGCAGTGCACGAACTGGCTGCGTGGTGTGGGGTCGGCTTCGATTCTCGCGGGCCAGCGCACGGCCATCGGGTTGCGTGTGCCCCCCAGGTGCGAGGCGAGCAGCTTCATCCCCTTATAGGGTGTGCTTCCGGCCCACGCCCACGCGGCGTTGTACTGGTTGTCGACTTTCGGGGTGCCGAGTACGTCGAGGCCGCCGATCTCGTTCATCGCCGCGATGTGTTGGGCGACGGTCGAGGGGATGCCGTTTTGCGAGAGCAGCTCGCTGATGGTGCCGTTCTGGCCTTCGCCGGACGATCCGTTGTCGCCCCAGATGTAGACGATGAGGGTGTTGTCGCCGTAGCCGAGCGCCTCCACTTCGTCGACGAGTCGGCCGGCCTGCACATCTGCGTGCTCGGCGAACCCTGCCGCCACCTCCATCAGGCGCGCCTGGAAGGGACGCTCCTCTTCGGGGATGTCGTCCCAGGCTGAGAGCCGCGCATCCCGCGGCGTCAGTTTCGCGTTCTTCGGGATCCAGCCCTTCTCGATCGCGCGCTTGTAGACGCGCTCCCGGTAAGCGTCCCACCCGTCGTCGAACTTGCCCGCGTACTTGTCCGCCCACTCCTTCATCACGTGATGCGGGCCGTGCAGGCATCCGGTCGCCCAGTACATGAAGAACGGCTTGTCCGGCTCGAGCGCCTTGTGGTTGTGCAGCCAGTGGATGGCGTCATCGGCCAGGTCCTCGCTGAGGTGATAGCCCTCCTCCGGCGTCTTCGGCGGAAGCACGGAAGTCGTGTTGCGCACGAGGTTCGGCTCGTACTGCGACGCCTCACCCGCCAGGAACCCATAGAAGTACTCGAACCCGATGCTGCTCGGCCAGTTGTCGAACGGCCCGGCCGCGCTGGTCTCGATCGCCGGCGTGTTGTGCCACTTCCCGAACGCCGCTGTCGCGTATCCGTAGTCCCGCAGCACCTCGGCGCCGAGAGCGCTGCTCTTCGGGATCTCGCCGGCATACCCGTCCCAGTCGTTGGCGAGCTCGGCGATCTGGCCGTTGCCGATCCGGTGGTGGTTGCGGCCGGTCAGCAAAGACGCCCGGGTGGGCGAGCACATCGCTGTGGTGTGGAATCGGTTGTAGCCGATCCCTTGATCGTGGATGCGCGACAGCGTGTCTGTGCGCACTTCGCCGCCGTATGTGTCGGGCAGACCCGGCCCCGCGTCGTCGATCAGGATGATCAGGATGTTGGGCGCATCATCCGGCAACCGCTTCGGCTCCACCCGCTGGTGGTACTCCGACTCCTGCATCGTCCGACCCGCGGTGCTCGCAGATGGTGTGGGAGGGAAAGGCAGGACTTCTTGCGGGTTCATCTGTTTTCCTGACTAGGCGAGCAGTTTGGCCTTTTCGGTGGCGAATTCGTCGTCGGTGAGAAGTCCCTGCGTATGCAGAGTCGCGGGCTGCTGGGTGTGCGCCATCAGGTCGTTGCCTGGGCCGACCTCCTTCGGACCGACTCCCTCACCGAACCCGATCTGAACAGTCTCTGCGAGGGCATCGCGGTCGGCGTCATCCACGTAGGGTGATCCCTCGGCCTTTGAGCGCGCCGCCTCTTCCTCGGCCTTTACCTCACCCCGATCGGATGATGTGCCACGCTTTTCGGTCGCGATAGTTTGCAGCGAGGCCCGAACGGTGACTCTGCGCCGCGGTGTGTTGGCGACGTCGATCCCCTGGAAATGAAGGAGCTGAACAATGAGCCCTGCTGCATCCGGTGAGTCGGGTCGGGATCGCATGAAGCTGCCTATGGCAGATCCCGGCTTCGGCGGGGTGATGGGCGAAACTCTCGGCACCTCGACGCCTGACTGGGCGATTCAGGCGCCGCTGATTCCGCCGGAGGGTGCTCCGAATATCCTGTTGGTGCTGATCGATGATGCGGGTTTCGGCAATCCGAGCACGTTCGGCGGTCCGATCGACACCCCGAACTACACACGGATGGCCGACGCAGGGCTGCTCTACAACCGTCTGCATGTGACCGCGCTCTGTTCGCCGACCCGGGCCGCTTTGCTGACCGGTCGCAACCACCACGCGGTTGGCTTCGGATCTATCGGTGAACTCCCCGGCCCATTCCCTGGGTACACGGCTGCGCGCCCCAATACCGCTGCACCGTTCCCTCAGGTGCTGCAGCTGAACGGGTACTCGACGGCTGCGTTCGGCAAGTGGCACATGACGCCGAACAACGCGCTCGGCCCGGACGGCCCGTTCGACCGCTGGCCGAACGCGTGGGGCTTCGATCACTTCTGGGGCTTTCTGGGCGGCGAGTCTGGTCAGTACGACCCGATGATCACCGAGAACCAGACCACGCACACCCCCCTCGGCGGCCCGACGGATCGCGATTTCTACCTGCCCGATGCGCTGACCGACCACGCGATCGGCTGGCTGCACGGGATCACGGCCCACGGCCAGGAAAAGCCGTGGTTCATGTACTACTCGACCGGGTGCAGTCATGCGCCGCACCAGGTGCCACCCGATTGGAGTGCGAAGTACAAGGGCAAGTTCGACATGGGCTGGGACGAGTACCGCAACCAGACATTCGCCAAGCAGAAGGAACTCGGCGTCATCCCCGCGGATGCTGAGCTGACACCGCGACCAGATGCGATGCCCGCCTGGGACTCCCTCTCGGATGCCGAGAAGAAGTACTACGCACGTCAGATGGAGGTCTACGCCGGCTACTCCGAGAACGCCGACTACAACGTCGGCCGGCTGATCGACGAGCTCGAGCGGATGGGGCAGCTCGAAGACACGCTCGTCATCTGGATCTGGGGCGACAACGGCGCCAGCCTCGAAGGCACCACCACCGGATCGTTCAACGAGTTCACGATGCAGAACGGCATCCCCCTCACCAACGACCAGCAGATCGCCCTCCTCAACGAGTACGGCGGGGTCGAGGCGTGGGGTGGTCCGGACCTTCTGCCGCACTACTCGGCGGCGTGGGCCTGGGCAGGGAACACGCCCTTCCAGTGGGGCAAGCAGGTCGCCTCACATCTCGGCGGCACGCGCGACCCGATGGTGATCCACTGGCCCGCCCGCATCCACGCCTCAGGCGAAGTGCGCAGCCAGTTCACCCACGTAATCGACATCGGCCCCACCATCCTCGACATCGCCGGAATCCCCCAACCGACGTCCGTGAACGGCATCGAACAGATGCCGGTGCACGGGTCCAGCTTCAAGGACTCCCTGTTCGCCGCGGACGCGCCCGAACACAACACTCAGCAGTACTTCGAGATCTACGGAAACCGCGGAATCTACAAGGACGGTTGGTGGGCGGCGAGCATCCTGCCGCGAATTCCGTGGGATGCGAGCCCCGCGACGATCGCCCAGTTCGCCCCCGGCGTCTTCGACCCGCACACGCTGAAATGGGAGCTGTACAACCTCGATGAGGACTTCAGTCAGGCGCACGACGTCGCGGAACAGTTCCCGGACAAGGTGAAGGAACTCGACGAGCTCTGGTGGTCAGAGGCGCGAAAGTATGACGTTCTCCCGCTCCTGGCCGGTCTGTCAGCGTTCTTCGGCATTGTGCCGCCAATCCCGGCGAACCAGAGTCACACGTACTGGGGTTCCGACGTGCAGAACGTACCCGAGGGAGTGGCGCCGCCGATCAAGAACCGGTCGTACACGATCACCGCTGATCTCGACGTGCCGGCGGAGGGCGCCGAAGGAGTCATTGTCGGCGCGTATGACCAGATGGGCGGCTACAGCCTCTACGTCAAAGACGGCAAGCTCAAGCACACGTACAGTTTCCTCGGCATCGATATTTACCGGCAGCAATCGTCGGTCGACTTGCCCGCCGGCCGGAAAGTGCAGGTGGCGCTTGAGTTCGCGGCGGATACTCCGGCGCTCGGCACCGGGGGGACTGTCACGTTGTCGATCGACGGCCAAGCCGTCGGGTCTGGGCGGATGGACCGCACCGTGCCGATCATCATGGCGCCCTACCAGGGCCTGGACATCGGCGCCGACAACGGAGAAGTCGTCGACAAGGAATACGAGGACCTAGCGCCCTTCGCCTTCAGCGGCACCATCGAGAAGGTGGTGTTCGACATCCGGCAACCCGCCGATCCGAATGAGAACGCCGAACTGCACCGAACCGAACACGCCGAACGGCAAGCCCGACACATCGACTCATAGTCCCGGGCAGATCAACTGGTCCGCAAGGCTACCGATTGAGGTTCTCGGTGGGCCTGGCTGGGCCGATTGTTCCGGCGTACATTTTGAGGTGCCCGATCGTGTCACCGATTCCATTGCCCCCGGGCGGGGGCCACGCGAATATCGGTTCTGTCACTCTTTCAAACCCGTGATCGGAGCCCTTCGTCATGACTATTCTCACCGCCCCGAGTCCCCTCGTGACCGCTGCCAAGAAGTTCGGCAGCGCCTGGTGGATCCTGCTGATCGTAGGGATCGCCTGGATCGTGATCGGGTTCGTCGTCCTCCGATTCGACACCTCCACCGTGTACGTCATCTCGGTGGTGTTCGGCATCCTCCTGCTCCTCTCGGCCGCCAATGAGATCTTCCGCGCGACGATCACTCTGGGAGGCTGGCGCGTCTGGCACATCCTCTTCACCGTCCTGCTCGTCATCGGGGCGGTCATCGCGTTCGTGAACCCGGGCGCGACGTTCGAGTCGCTCGCGATCGTCGTCGGCGTCTACTTCGTCTTCGTCGGCACCTACGACATCATCGCGAGCCTCTTCAGCATCTCGCTGAGTCCCATCTGGTGGCTGCAGTTGCTCTCCGGCATCGCTGAGCTCGTCCTCGGTTTTCTCGCCTCCTCCTCGTTCTCCTCCGGCGTCGTCGTCCTGGTCACGTACGTCAGCGTGCTCGCAATCTTCCGCGGCGTCGCCGAGATCGGGGCCGCCTTCAGCGTGCGCCAGGTGGCGAAGACCGACAGCTGATCCGAACGTCGACAGACTCTTATCCGCAACAAATGAAAGGAAGAACAAATGGCACTCTCAGACCACCTCGAGAAACTCTCGAAGCAAGCCAAGTCGGTCGAAGACTCCGTGAACTCGTTCAACGAGGACACGGCGGAGAACGTCACCGCCAAGCGGGCCGAAGCCAAGAAGTCACTCGATGAGACCAAGGTCAGGATCGGCGATCAGATGAACGCCGACGCCGACGACTTCGCCGCCTCGTGGGCGGCTGTGCAGAAGTCCGTCTCCGACAGTTTCGACTCCCTGCAGGACGACATCGCCAAGAAGCGCGCTGCGCGTGCCGCGAAGAAGGCGGAACGTTCGGCTGCGGACGCCGAGCTCGACGCAGAGGACGCCGTCGACTTCGCGATCTACGCACTCCAGGAGGCGGAGTACGCGATCCTGGACGCCGCATACGCGAGGGACGAAGCCAACCAGCTTCAGAAGGGGTAGACGACAGAGAGGGTGGGCGCGCAGGCTTCGAAGTGCGCCCACCATTCCCCTACCCCGCTCCGGACGGACGAAGCAATGACCGATACCCAGCCCTCCAGTCTCCTGCCGAAACTGACGGAGACCTTGCTGTCCACCGCCGCCGACCTCCCGGCTCGACTGGCCGAATCCATCAGGCGGCGAGTGCCCAGCTACCGCCAGCCGTCGCCCGTAACCGACCAAGAACTGCTGGATTCGTGCACGGCGCATGTCGGCTTCATCTCATCCCTGGGCGCGCCTGATCCTGAACGCGATAAGACGGTTCGGACGATCGGAGCGTCCCGTGCCCGGTCGAACTTCCCGCTCCCCGACGTGCTCGACGCCATCCGGGTCGGCTCGGAGTTCATCTGGGGTGAGATCGTCGACCACGCCCAAGCCTCCGGGTCCGCATCCGATGCCGAGCTGGTGACCGTCGCCGGTCAGGTGTGGTCGATGAGCGATGAGTTCGTCGGCCTCATGAGCGCGGGATACCGCGACGAAGAAGAGCTCCGACTCATCAACGGCGAGCGCGAACGCTACGCACTCATCGACACCGTGCTGAGCGGACACGACCAGCCGAACTCGACTCTCTGGCAAGCCGTCGACAGGCTGGGCCTCCCTCGCAACCGGCCCTACGTCGTCGTCGCCGTCGAGGCGCAGGGAGACGGCCACGTTCCCACGCCTCGTATCGATCGGCGCCTCCTGGAAGACCAGATGGAGTCGGCCTGGTTGCTGCGCTCCGATGTCGAGCTCGGCATCGTCTCCTGTCTCCACGAGCAGACCCACTCGGTGCGGAAGTCGCTGCAGCGCTATCACGTGCGGGCAGGGATCAGCCCGGTCACCGAGGACTTCGGGCACGCCCCGCAGGCGGTCCGGCTGGCCCGCACATCCCTCGCAGCCTCCGATGAAGGTGAGGTGACGTTCTTCTCCGACTCGCCGGTCACGACCATGGCCGCCGGCGCACCGGATGTGGCTTCCGAACTCTCCTCCATCGTGCTCTCCCGGGTCCTCGAACTTGCCGATCCCGAAAAGGAGCTGATCCTGGAAACCGTTCGGGCCTGGTTCGGTACCGGCGGCTCGGTCGCCGACACCGCGCGGGCGATGTTCGTCCATCCCAATACCGTTCGGAACCGCCTGCGCCGACTCGAGACTCTGACCCAGCGAAGTCTGTCCGACCCTCGCCATGCCGCCGAGCTGTACCTCGCCGTCGTCTCGCTCAGATGACGCGGAAGTCTTCGGGTTAGCGTCGGCAGCATGCTTTGCCGAGTCGTCACCGTCCTTGCCGTCGTGTGTGCTGGAGTGCTTCTCGCGGGATGCTCGACGATCGAAGGGCTCGCACCCCGGCGCGGTGGGTCGCGACACGAACGCTGTTTCCGACAAGCCGTGCATCCCGCGAAACGCCGCGCCCGCTCCGTTGCCGACGGCGACCCTCGATTCGCGAGTGGCCGAAGAAGTCCGAACCGCCGTCCGCGCCGTGGATGACCTTGCCGCCGTCGATATGGTGTTCGAGAAGACGTCGAACGCACAGACGACCTCACCCGACCCGGACCGCCCGGAATGCCTGGTCGTCTCGAATCACTTCTCGACCGCGGTGACCGTCATGATGTCCCCGAATGCGACCCCGGCCGAGGCCGCAGCCGTCCCGACGACGATGGCCAAGCACATCGCCTGGACGGGTGTGCGCCTGATACTGGCCGTCCCGGCCGCGTCCGGGCACATCGCGACCACCGTGCACTACGACGGCACCTTCGACCAGACGATCCCGATCCAGACGTCGATCGACGTGGCTCAGGGGCTCTCGCTGCTCGCGAAGACACCGCATGTGCGGTGTTCAAGGGCACCACCCTCCATGGATCGTTCGGCAACGGCGCCAAACCGTGACCGTGACCGGAAGTCCGAGAAGACTGGCTTCTGAATCCCTGCGCTTTCACCTATTGGACGGTTCGACGCGCGACTCGTACGCTCTGAAGCATGACGAACTCGGTGCCCACAATCGCGCTCAACTCAGGTAAGAAGATTCCGCAGCTCGGATTCGGGGTCTTCCTCGTCGACCCGGCCGACACCCAGCGTGTGGTCGAAGACGCCCTCGAGGTCGGCTACCGCCACATCGACACGGCGACCGGTTACAACAACGAGGCCGAGGTCGGTGCTGCCCTCCGGGCTTCGGGGATTCCGCGTGAAGAGATCTTCGTGACCACCAAGCTGCGCAACGACCACCACAAGGCGCGCGACGTGGAGGGCGCTTTCGCTCGCAGCCTCAGCGCGCTCGGACTCGACTACCTCGACCTGTACCTGATCCACTGGCCGATGCCGGCCAACGACTTCTTCGTCGACACGTGGCGCACGTTCGAGACCTTCGCGGCGGATGGTCGTGCGAGTTCGATCGGGGTCAGCAATTTTCTCGTGCCGCACCTCGAGCGGTTGCTCGCCGAGACCGATGTCGTTCCCGCCGTCAACCAGGTGGAACTGCATCCGATCTTCCAGCAGCGCGAGTTGAAGGAATTCCAGGCGAAACACGATATCCACACCGAAGCATGGGGTCCGCTCGGCCAGGGCAAGTACGACCTGTTCGGCCTGCCCGCCATCCAGAGTGCTGCCGCGGCGCACGGCGTCCAGCCCGCCCAGGTGGTTCTGCGCTGGCATCTGCAGTCCGGGAACATCGTCATCCCGAAGTCCAACCGGCGTGAGCGCATGGCCCAGAACTTCGACGTGTTCGGGTTCGAGCTCGACGAAGCGGAGATGGCTTCCATCGACGCGCTCGACGAGAATCGTCGCGTCGGCGGTAACCCGGCTGACATCAACTAGTCGGCTTCAAGCCGGGTCGCTGGTATCCGACCCTCGGCGTCGGCTCAGCATCGTCATCGCTTCGGTGAAGGTGCGGAACCGGATACGGCGACCCGGCTCACCGGGGTCGGTGACTTCGAACCCGGCCTCCGTCTGCTCGATGAAACCGATGGGGGACGAACCCTCGCCCTCATCCGGGCGTCGCGTATCGCTCACACGCCACTGAGTGGGCGAAAGCTCGGTCACCCTCAATCCGATGTCGACGTACACGAAGGTGTTGTGCTGGGTCATGTCCCCACTAGACACCGGTCCTGTGGGCGTGGCGAGGGGAGGACTTCCGTCGGGCCCTATGAGCGAGGCTTCACCGCGTTCAGGATGCGGGTCACGGTTTTGCGGTATCCCGGCCGCTTCATCTGCAGCCGGTGCCACGTGACGACCCCGACGGCGACGCTCACGGCACCCGGGACGGATACGCCCGCGATCAGCGGGCCCGTCTTGCGCGAAAGCAGCTGAGATGCCGCGAGGATCGATGCGCTGGCGAGGATGCCGTCGACGAGCTGCGGCACGGAACCGTCGGTGTCGTGCACCTTGAAGTCGACCGCGACCGTACCTGCACGCAGCTGCCCGAACACTTTGCGCACGTCGTCGGGCAGGGAGGTGAGCAACCGCTCCCAGGACTTCGTCGCCCGCACGAGACGGTGGGCAAGACGCCGGGGATCGAGCCGTTCCAGCGTCATCCTGCGAAGGTAGGGCTCGAGCAGATCGGTGATCGACTGAGATGTGCCCAGCCGCTGGCCGAGGCCTTGGAGCCGCAGCAGCACCCGGAAGAGAAGCGCGAGGTCGGACGGAAAAGTGAGTCTGTGCTTGCGAAGCAGGGCGGAACCGGATCGCAGCATCCCGGAAGTGTCCAGGTCGGCGACGCTTCCCTTGAGATACCGGCTCAGCCACAGGTCGATGTCGCCCCGAAGCGCATTGACGTCGACGTCGGCCGGGGCGTCGGTGATCTCGATGACCGCATCCGTGACGCCATCGACGCTCCTCTTCGACACGGCCAGCAGGAGGTCCTCGAGCTGCTCCTTTCTGGCGCCGGTGAGCCGCCCCACGTCGCCGAAATCAAGGATCGCGATGTGCTCGGGGTCTGGAAGTAGGAAGTTCCCGGGGTGCGGATCGGCGTGGTAGATGCCGTCGCGGAACACCATCTCGAGGTAGATGTCCGAGGCGCGACGGCTCAAGGCGTCGACATCCCAGCCGTCCCGCTCGAGCGCCGCGCGATCGGCGAAAGGCCGCCCGGTCATCAGCTCCATCGTGAGCACCTGCTTGGCGGACCGCTCCGGGTACGGCTTCGGGATGAGAACGTCCGGTTCTTCGGCGAAGTTCGCCCGGAACGTCTTCAGGCTGTCCAACTCCTGCGTCAGGTCGATGGCCGCTCGCATCATGGTGTCGAACTCGGCCACGAGCGTCGTCGGTGAGAACCGTGCGAGCTCCGGGTCGTTGGCCTCGGCGAACGTGGCGAGGGCGCTCATCAGTTCGAGGTCGCTGACGACACGTTCCTCGGCTCCGTCGTGGAGCACCTTGACAGCGACAGGGGTGCCGTCGTCGAGGATTGCGCGATGCACCTGCGCGACGGAGCCTGACGCCATCGGGTCGCTCTCGAAGGTCGCAAAGGCATCGGCGACCGGCATACCCAGAGCACCGGCAACACGCTTCTCTGCCAGCCCCGGCGCATCCGCCGGTACGGCCGCCTGCAGCTTCGAAAGCTCATCGGCGACGTCGACACCGACGATGTCGGGACGCAGGCTCAGCATCTGGCCGAATTTGATCCAGGTCGTGCCGAGCTCCGAGAGCGCAGACCGGAGGCGGGCGCCCGCGCTCATCTGCACGAGCGCGGGGTCGGCGTTCCGCTCGGCGAAGGATGCGCGGGCACTTCCGCTCTCGCCCGTCGCCGCAGCGGCGTTGGCCGCGAGACGCGCGAAGCCGTACCGGCGCAGCACTCTCGCGATCTCCGATATCCGGTGTCGTTGACGTACCATCACTCCTGCGACGTCGCTCATTCTCGCGGCCCTCCTGCCTACTTCGTCGGTTCTTCGTCGGCGGTCGCGTTCTCGCCATCCGTGACCACGACCCCGTCGACAGTGACCTCGGCGTCCGTGAGACCGTCGTTTCCCCGAGCAGCCGCAGAGGCGAGCAGGTAGTACTCCGCTTCTTGCAGGGCGTGAACGGCGAAATCGATCGCATTCGCCGCGTCGAGCTCTGCCTGCCCCGCTGTGGCCCCTGCCTGCTCGGCCGGATCGGTGGTACGAGCGGCGGCTTCGGCGCGGAGTGCTTCGAAGCCGTCGGAAACGGTGCGCTGCAGCCCCGCCAACCGGTCGGCGGTGGCGTCCGAGTCGGCCTCGAGCCTCTGGCCGAGCGTGCCCTTGATCTTCGACAGCGACTCGTGCAGTTCGCTCGCGCGGGCCTTCAGTTTCGCGTCATTGTCGGCGTGCAGGGCTGATGCGGATTCTTCGAGATCCTTGGCCTGAGTCCCGAGCTGGAGAATGAGGTCTGATAGTGCCATGTGTTGTCCTTTCGTGAGGTGTTCTTCGTATGAGCGTGGCGTCGCCGAGACACCACGTGGCCGGGACGGCAGCAGAAGGCCAGCGCGGCCAGGAAACTCAGCGGATCCCTGGCCGTGCCGATCGGGTCACACGTAGTAGGGATACGTGGGGTAGACGTACTCGTCGTACCAGTAGGGCGCGTAGCCGTAGTAGCCGTACACGTCGACGTAGTAGGCCTCGTCGTAGACGAGAGTCGGGTCGTACGCCGGCGCTCCACCGATCTTGTCCTTGTTCCGGTCGATCACGACTTCGTCGGCCGTGATCCGCGCAACGGCATCGACGGGGATCGCCGACGTCGTCTTGGAGAAGAGGTGGCCGTGGTTGACGACCAGGGCACGAACTCTGTTGGTGGTCTGGTCGACCAGCAGATCGTCGACTTTCCCGAGATCCTCTCCGGCACTGTCTACGACCTTGCGGCCGCGGATGTCCGCGTCAGGGTCGAGAGTCACCTCGTCGGTATCGCTCAGTCGGACCAGTTCGTTGGGGTTGTACGTAGCCATTTCTCTTTCTCCTCAGTTCGGTGTCGAGACGCATCGATTGCTCGACGCCCTCACCAAGCTAGGAAGGGACGCGGCCGGAATCTTGTACGAGCGTGAACGATGAAACTCCAATTCGTGCACATTGTTCCGGCGCACATTTCAGAGCGCCCAACCGTGTCATCGATTCCATTGCCCCCGAGCGGGGGCCACGCGAATATCGGTTCTGTCACTTTTCCAACCCGTGATCGGAGAGCCGATGAATGACCCCCAGCCGGCCATCTCTGTATCCATGCCCGGTGTTGATGCCCCGGTGACCTATTGGATCGACGTGACATACCTGGTTGACAGCGCGCTCGAGTCATCCCGAACGGGCGACTCCACGGCGTGTCCCTGTGGAATCGACCGGACACAGCCATGACCGAGCCGCATACTCCCGACCTCCTCCCGGCACTGACATCGTCGCTGTTGGCGACCGCGACCGACCTTCCCTCTCGACTGGCGGGATCCATCAGGCGGCGAGTGCCGAGCTATCGCGAACCGTCGCCCGTAACCGACCAGGAACTGCTGGATTCGTGCACGGCGCATGTCGGCTTCATCTCCACGCTGGGTACGCCCGATCCCGAACGCGATAAGACCATTCGGATGATCGGGGCGTCCCGTGCACGGGCGAACTTCCCGCTCCCCGACGTGCTCGACGCCATCCGGGTCGGCTCGGAGTTCATCTGGGGTGAGATCGTCGACCACGGCCGGGCATCCGGGTCGGCCTCCGATGCTGACCTCATTTCGGTCACCGGGCAGGTGTGGACGATGAACGACGAGTTCGTCCGACTGATGAGCGCCGGGTACCGCGACGAAGAAGAGCTCCGACTCATCAACGGCGAGCGCGAACGATTTGCACTCATCGACACCGTGCTGAGCGGACGCGATCAGCCGAACTCCACGCTCTGGCAAGCTGTCGACAGGCTGGGCCTCCCTCGCAACCGGCCCTACGTCGTCGTCGCGATCGAGGCGCAAGGGGACGGCCACGTTCCTGCTCCCCACATCGATCGGCGCCTGCTTGACGGGGGTCTGGAGTCGGCGTGGCTGCTACGTTCCGATGTCGAGCTCGGAATCGTCTCCTGCTTCTACGAACAGATCCGACTCGTGCGGAAGGCTCTGCAGCACTACCAGGTGCGGGCAGGGATCAGCTCGGTCACCGAGGACTTCGGGCACGCCGCGCAGGCGGTCCGGCTGGCCCGCACATCCCTCGCAGCCTCCGAAGAAGGTCAGGTGACCTTCTTCTCCGACTTCGCGATCAATACCATGGCCGCCGGCGCACCCGACGTCGCGTCGGAACTGTCAGCCATCGTGCTCTCCCAGGTTCTCCGACTTCCCGAATCCGAACAAGCGGTGATCCTCGACACCGTTCGCACGTGGTTCGGCACGGGCGGTTCTGTCGCTGCGACGGCCCGGGCGATGTTCGTCCACTCCAACACGGTGCGCAACCGTCTGCACCGGCTTGAAACCCTCACTCTGAGAAGCCTGTCCGATCCGCGGGATACCGCCGAGCTGTACCTGGCCGTCGTCTCGCTCCCCCACGGCAGACGTTCGCCCGATGATCCTCGTGCGACCGAACGAAGGGATGATGGATGCAACGGGTGATCCGTGCCTTCGACGCGAACGGTGTGCCGACCGGCGCTGAGGGTCCGCCCGGTGAGGGGATCGCCGTCGCGAGCACAGGCGGGGGCTTCGTCTGGGTGGAGGTGTCGAGTCCCGACCCCGCAGGGATGACCGAGCTTGGGAAGGAGCTCGGTCTGCATCCGCTCGCGGTCGGGGATGCGACGGCCACCCGGCTGCATCCCAAGGTGCGGTGGTTCGAGCAACACCTCTTCATCGCGATGTGGGAAGTCGGATGCGCGTCGAGCTCGGACGAGCTGGTCATCAGCGAGACGTTCATCTTTGCTCGCCCGGGTCTCCTCGTCACGATTCAGCGCGGATCTGACACGCAACACGTCGACCTCTCCGCCGTTCTCGACGCTGCGCCCAAGGGCCTTGCGGGCGGCGTGATGAGCGGAGTTCACGCGATCGTCTCGAGCATCATCGACGGCTACGTCGTTCGGGCGAGCCTGAACGAATCCGAGTTGGAAGAGCTCGAGGATCAGGTGTTCGACGAGACAGTCCGCAATGACCCGAAGCGGATCTATCGGCTGCGCAAACGGATCGGCAAAGTGACACGGGCCGTCTCGACTCTCGCGATCGCATTCTCCAGCAACAAGGATCGGCTTGATGAACTGACCGCGGGGACTCGTGACCGTGAATCGTTCATTCAGGATCTCATCGACGACCTGGCGGGAGTGAGTCAGCTCTGCGCCGACCAGGAGGCCGCGCTCCATGGCGTGATCGCCACTCACGAGAACGCGATCGCAAGCGCCCAGGGCGGCGACTCCCGAAAGATCTCCGCGATCGTGGCGATGCTCGCGATTCCGGCGGTCATCTCGGGCCTCTACGGGATGAACTTCAAGAACCTTCCCGGCACGAACTTGGTCTACGGATGGGTCGCCATCGCTCTCGTCATCCTCCTCATCGAGATCTGTGCGTACATCCGGCTCAAGCATCGCGGATGGCTGTAGCAGCAACGGAAAGCAGTAGTCGAAGTCATGGTTGTGCACTCCCTCGTCGATGTCCCGCAGTATGAGCGCGCCGAGACAGTGACGTCCTGGTTTCGAGACGGAGATGCTCCCGCCGAGTTTCGGGTCGGCCACGACCGCGGGCTCAGCGGCCATTTCGGTGCCGGGCGAATCGGGGAACTCGGTGTCGCCGAGATCCTTGTCGACGGTGTCGACAGTTCAGTTCATCGACGAACAAGGCCTGGTGCAAGCGACCCGGATCTGCTGGTCTTCAGCATGACAAACACGGGTACGAGTGCTGTGCAGCAGAACGGTCACCACGTCTCGCTTCCGCCGACACACATGGTGCTCACCTCCACCCGGTACGAGCTCGACGCTCGCCAATGGGGATCCAGCCATCGATATTCGATCGTCATCCCGTACCGGACCTTGGGTCTGCCCGACAGGCTTGTCGACCCGCTCCTGGCCTCTCGTCTGCAGATCGACGAGGCGTTGGCTTCCACGGTCTCGGGCTTTCTGATGCGGGTGGTGCACCAGTCGATCAGAGGCGGCGACCAAGCGATGGACGTGCTCTCCACGCCGATCATCGACATGGTGCGCGGCGTGATCTCGTCAGCCGGGGGTGACGCGGCGCGAGCGAGAGAACCGCTCGCCGACACCCTGTTCCCCCGAATCATGGAGTACGTGCGACTGCACCTGTTCGACCACGGACTCTCCGCCGCCCGCATCGCTCACGCGCACAGCATCTCGGTCCGATACCTCTACACGGTCCTGGCCCGCGAGAGCCTGTCACTCGGCGACTGGATCCGCGAACAGCGCGCGCACACTGCGGCCGGACTGCTCACTGATTCGGCCCACGACCTCTCGATCGCCGACATCGCTCACCGGACCGGCTATGCCGATCAAGCCCACTTCTCGCGGTCGTTCCGCCGTTGGTACGGCACTTCTCCTCGGGAGTGGCGCCGAATACACCGCACGGCGTGAGTTGCGCGACCGACAGAATTGTAGGGCGGACGGGACTTGAACCCGTGACCGGCGGATTATGAGTCCGATGCTCTAACCAGCTGAGCTACCGCCCCGTGTGGCGCTCGTCTATTCGGACGAGGCCACTGGATTGGCCGCATCCGTCACCGGGTCGGCCACCGGCTCACCACGATACAGGCTTTCGAACGTGCTGATGGTGCGCTGGATGTCGTGTGCCGCGACGATGCGCAGGGACGCGTTCTTGAGCGTGTCGAGCTGGTCCTTCGGCAGCGTGAGCACGTGCTCGAGGCGCTCGGCGAGGTCGTCGGCGTCGCCCGGCGTGAAGAGGTAGCCGTTCTCGCCGTCGTGGACCAGATGCGGAAGGGCCATCGCGTCCGCGGCGACGACGGGGAGAGCCGACGCCATCGCCTCCATGGTCGCGATCGACTGCAGCTCGGCGATGGACGGCATGGCGAAGACCGAGGCGCGCGTGTACGCCTGCCGCAGCTCCTCATCCGTCACATAGCCGGTGAATGTGACCCGATCGGAGATGCCGAGGGACTCGGACAGGTGCTGGAGGTTCTTCAGCTGGTCGCCGCCGCCGACGATCTCGAGCTTCGCATCCAGCGCCGCGGGGAGCTTCTTGACGGCGTTCAGGAGCACGTCGATCTGCTTCTCACCGGTGACCCGGCCGACGAACAGGATGCGGTTCTCGGTTCGCGCGGAGAAGTCCGGCGTGTAGTTGCTCGCATCGATGCCGCACGAGATGGCGTGCACACCGCGGAGACCGGTGAACTTCTCGAGGAACTGTGCCGCCTTCTGGGTGGGGGTCGTCACAGCCTCTGCGCGACCGAAGGTGCGCTTGGCCGCCTTCCAGGCGAGCCCGATCGCCCACTCCTGGATGCCCTTGGGGATCATCGTGAACTCGAGCATGTTCTCGGGCATGAAGTGGTTGGTGCCGATGATCCGGATGCCGCGCTTCTGGGCTTCGATCGACAGGCCACGGCCGACCACGATGTGCGACTGGAAGTGCACGACGTCGGGCCGCACCTCGTCGATCACGCGGGCGCTGTTCTGCTTGATGCGCCACGGGATGGCGAACCTCAGCCAGTCGTGCGGGTACCAGCGCCAGCTGTAGAGGCGGTGGGCCGTCATCTGCTGGCCCTCGTGCTCCTCGACCCAGGTGCCGTGCTTGCTGCTCGCAGCCGGCGCCATGATGTGGACGTCGTGGCCGCGGGCGACGAGACCCGCCGCGAGGCGCTCGGCGAAGCGCGCCGCGCCGTTCACGTCGGGCGCGAAGGTGTCGGCGCCGATCAGGACGGTCAAGGGCTTCTTCGCGGCGCTCGCCGGTTGGGCGGGCGTGGAACTATGCGGTCCGCTCGAATCGGGCACGTGGTGGATCCCTACGTTGGTGGGCCGGGAAAGTGAATCCGGCGATGGTCTTCGCTCGGCCGGACGGAGCCCGACCGGCTGATTCAGTCGCTTAGTCTAAGCCGGAATCGGTCGAAGTGTCGGAAACCGGGACCGCTGTCGGCGCGGCGGGGGGCACGAGCTCCAAGGTCTGGGGGTGGTGCCGGGCGAGCAGGAACACGCCGTAGACCGCGACTGCACCGGTCACGACGTAGCCGATCATCGCCCACAACGGCGCCTGCGCGGCCTCGTCGAGGATGACGATGCCGATGGTGACAGCCACGAGCGGATCGATCACTGTCAGCCCGGCGATGACGAGGTCGGGCGGCCCGGAGGAGTACGCGTTCTGCACGAAGTACGCGCCGAGACCGGCCGCCGCGAGCAGGGCGATGATGCACAGCACGAGCAGCCAGTCCCACTCGGCGTTGCTGATGCGGTCGATCACGACCTTGGCGAGGGTGGCGACGAAGCCGTACAGCACTCCGGCGCCGACGACGTAGATGACCGCCTTGAAGCGCGACCGCAGAAAGTAGAAGGCCACCCCGAAGGCGACGAGCACGATTGCGAGGATGACGAGGATCTGCACGAGCGCTTGGCTCGACACGGGCACATCCCGGGCGGTGAACGCCGCGAGGATCGCGAAAGCCCCCACGCCGCCAACGCAGAGACAGATCGCGATGATCGACGTGCGGTTCAGCTTCACATGACTGACCCGGGCGTTCAGGATGGCCGTGACCACCAGGGCGATGGCACCCAGCGGCTGCACCACGATGATGGGGGCGAGCGAGAGGCTCACGAGCTGGAAGATGATCGCGAGACCGAGCATCACCGTGCCGATCACCCACGACGGTCGCGCAAGCAGGAGCCGGAGCTGATTGAGACTCAGACCGGAGTCGGCCTGCTGGGTGTTCGCCTCGACCTTGGCGACCCCGTGGTGCTGGAGCTGGGCGCCGATCGAAAGGAAGCAGGCTCCGACCAGGGCGATGGGGATGCCGATGAAGGCGCTCGGTTCGAGAGCGATCTCCTGCGTCAGATCCATCAGCGCCGTACCCACCCCACGACCCTACCCAGTTTCCAGCCGATATTCTTGCTGAATGGCCGTCCTCCCCATCCGGATCTCCGGAGATCCCGTCCTCCACTCCCCCGCTGCCGCCGTCACGGAGTTCGACGACGATCTGCGCACGCTCGTCGCCGACATGTTCGAGACGATGGATGCCGCCCCGGGGGTCGGGCTGGCCGGCCCGCAGGTCGGTGTCCCGCTGCGCCTCTTCGTCTACGGCTGGACGGACGACGACGATGTGCTCCACCGCGGCGTCGCGATCAACCCCGAGCTCTGGATCTCACCGACCTCCACCGAGGAACTCGACGAGGACCTCGAGTCGGAGGGCTGCCTCTCGTTCCCCGGCGAACGCTTTCCATTGCGCCGTGCGGAGAGCGCGCTCCTGCGTGCCGTCGACCTCGATGGGGAGCCGTTCGAGGTTCGCACCGACGGCTGGCTCGCGCGCATCTTCCAGCATGAATACGACCACCTCGACGGGGTGATCTACGTCGATCGGCTGACGCATCCGTTCAGCAAGGCGGCCGCGAAGGCGTCGCGCAAGAACAGCTGGGGCGTTCCCGGTCTGAGCTGGCTGCCGGGCCGCGACCACCTGGAGGACTAACGCCCCAGGTTCACTCCGTGCACCCCGTTGTGGAAACGGAGAGCCGGGAAGACAGCTGAGATCGAGAACCCGACACCCGGAACCGTGGTGGCGTTCAGCATGCCGCCGAACAGCGCCGCCCGTTCGCGCATCTCCGTGAGCCCCGCACCCTCGAACTGCGCGGTCAGAGCGGCCAGGTCGTCGTCGATCGTGTACCGGGTGGCGCGGTCGACCTCGTCGGGCGCGAGCCCTGCACGACGCGCGGCCGAGCGGATGCCGTCGTCGTCGACGCTCACCTGCAGGCCTTCCCCGGTCCACGCGAAGGCGACCGCGACCGCGGTACCCGCACCGCCGTGTTTGAGAGCGTTCTCGAGCATCCCCTGCACGATGCGGAAGACGGCGAGTTCTGCGCCGGGCCGGAGGTCGAAGCGGTCACCGCTTTCGGTGAAGGTGACGTCCAGCCCGGCATCGCGCATCACGCGGAAGAGATCGCGGACGGAGTGCAGGCTGGGCTGGGGAAGGGCCGCGGACTCCCCCTCGCGCACGATCGACTGCACGCGGCGGAGGTCGGCCAGGGCATCCCGGGCGGTCGACTCCAGCACGACGGCCGACCGGGCCGCCGCTTCGGGGTCGGTCGCCGCAGAGTAACGGATGCCCTGCGACTCGGCCACGAGCTTGGAGACGGCCTGCACCGCCACATCCTGGAGCTCCCGGATGATGCGGAACCGGCCGGCGTGCTCCGCGAGTTCCAGCTCGCGGTCGATGCGGTCCCACTCCGACTCCTCGCGGGCGTTGCGGAGCCGTCGAAGCGCGGCGCGCGACCGCAGCCAGAGCACGAGCAACACAACTGCGACCAGCAGGAGCACACCGCCGACGATGGCGAACACGAGCGCCAGGTTGCCGGCATCGGTCGACGACAAGCCGTTCATAGGTGTCCCTTCGGGCCGTTCACGCGAACGGCCCGAACGAGTTTACCCGGCGCGGTCGGCGGTGGGCTCTGCGGAGTGTCAGCCCTGGTTCTCGCGATTGGCCCGCAGCACTTCGAGTCGGGCGCGATACTCGACCTCGTCGATGTCACCCTTGGCGAAACGCTCGGCGAGGGTGGCCTCGGCCGATCGGCTGGGACTGCTGGGGCCGCGACCGTAGCCGTAGCCACCACCGGCCGCCGCGGCACGGCGCCAGCGACGCCCCGCGAAGGTGAAGATCAGAACGAAGACGGCGATCCAGAACAGCGGGATCAGAAGGAAGAACCAGCCGAAGCCGCCTCCCCACGGGCCGACCCAGTGGGTGGCGGCGGTCGTTGCAGCGAGAGTGCTGAGCATGGTGGGATCCAATCGGTGCGTTGCGGCCCGCGCTCTGCGAACCGTCACCTCAGCCTCGCCGGATGCGCCGCCGACCGAATCCGCCGGACGGAGTGACCTGCAGTACTCCCCCAGGAGCAGGTATGCGGACGGGGATGCGAGACTACTGCCAGCCGGGCTGGACGAGACCGCTCTCGTACGCGACCACGACGAGGTGCACCCGGTCGCGCGCATCCAGCTTCGTCATGATGCGTGAGACGTGCGTCTTCGCGGTCAGGGGGCTCAGGAAGAGGCGCTCGCCGATCTCGCCATTGGTGAGGCCGAGTCCCACCAGGGCGAGGACTTCGCGCTCGCGCTCCGTGAGGGCGTCGAGCTCGCTCGTCGGGGGCGCCGGCTTCAATCCGCCGGCGACACGTTCGAGCAGCCGCCTGGTGACGCCGGGAGAGAGCAGCGCGTCTCCGGCCGCAGCCACTCGGACCGCACGGATCAGGTCGACAGGCTCCGTGTCCTTCACCAGGAAGCCGCTCGCACCCGCGGTGATGGCGTGAGCGACGTACTCGTCGAGCTCGAACGTGGTCACGATGACGATGTGCGTACCCGCGAGTGCGGGCTCGCCCACGATCTGCTCGGTGGCCCACAAGCCGTCGCCGTCGGGCATCCGGATGTCCATCAGCACGACGTCGGGATGCGTCTCGAGAGCGATCGCCACAGCCTGGCGGCCCGTGGACGCCTCCCCGATCACGTCGATGCCGTCTTCGGCCTCCAGGAGCGCACGGAAGCCTGCACGCACGAGATGCTGGTCATCGGCCAGCAGAACACGGATCACGTGGTCGTCTCCGCGCGGGTCCACCCTGTGTTGGTGGCGGCCGCACGCGCCGGGATGTGCGCGGTGACAATGACGCCGCCCTCGTCTCCCGCACCCACCTCGAAACGGCCGCCGAGGAGTTCGGCCCGTTCGCGCATCCCGAGCATGCCCCTGCCGCTCTCGCTCACGCCGTCGGGAAGTCCGCGTCCGTCATCTGCGATCGTGACGACGTACTCTCCGGCGGACTCACCCAGAGCGATATGCACCGTCTTGGCCTGAGCGTGCCGGCCCACGTTGGTCAGCGACTCCTGCACGATGCGGTAGATGGCGAGCTGTATCGCGGGCGCCGGGATGCTGTGCAGATCTTCGTCGTAGCTCACGTCGAGCCCGGCGCGGGTGTACGTCTCGACGAGCACCGGGATGCGATCGAGATCGGGCTCGGGCGCGTACGAGGTCGGGTAGCCCTCGGAACGGAGGAAGCCGAGCACACCGCGCACCTCTTCGAGTGCCTGGCTGCTGGTCGCTTTGATCGCCGCGAGGCTCTCCTTGGCCTTGTCGGGGCGGGTGTCGAACAGGTGCAGTCCCACACCGGCCTGCACGCTGATCTGCGAGAGCGAGTGCGCGAGCACGTCGTGCAGTTCGCGGGCGATGCGCAGGCGCTCCGCTTCGGCAGCGGACTCCCGGCGGGCGGCGATGCGCTGGGCGACCTCGTGATAACGCTCACGACGGTTGCGCAGCGCCTCGCCGACCCCGACCAGGAGGCAGAGGATGAGCGCGACGATGAGCGGCCGGATGATCGCGGTCGGGTGTCCCGCCAGCAGATAGGCGCCGAGCGGGCCGATCACGGCGAAGCCCGCGAGCGTCCCCCATGCCCAGACCCGGGCGCCGCGCGCGACCGCGCTGACAACGGCAAGAGCAAGCGGGATCGCCGAGACGGGCGGACCGGTCGTCGCAGCGATGGCCGGGACGCACAGGGCGCCGACGATCGCGACGACGGGCCCCGGATGCTGGCGTGCGGCGACGAGAACGAAGGACGAGGCGAACGCGAGCGCCACGAAGACGAGGGTGAGCACATCCTCGCGCGCGTGAAAAGCTGCGATGACGAGACCGGGAAGCTGAACCAGGAGTGCGACGACGACAGGGATCCAGCGAGCCGAAGGCGGACGCCGCCGGCCCCAGCCGTTCGCGGCGCGCGCGAACCAGGCCTCCTCGTTCGCGTTCCACGGCATCTGCCAATGCTAACGAGCGCGGCTGAACATCCCATCCGCCGGGAGGTGCTCCCCGCCTACTCCCGGAGGAGTAGCAGCAGAATCACGGATTGTGCTCGGCGTCGAAGCCTTCGTCGTCGTAGCGTTCGCCGAACACGATCCCGCCCGGTGCGGCCAAGGCAATGTCGGTCGCCTCGTCCTCCCGCGCCTCGAGATTCTCCGCGTCGTCGATCTCGAAGTCGTGCACGATCTGATCCGGATCGATCCCCGGCCGGGACTCGTCGTCGCTCCAGCGGCCTTCACCGTTGTCCATCGTCATGGCGCGAGCGTACGCGCTCCGGGTCTCCGTGCCCAGCGCCGACGGGTGAACATTCGGTGCAGCCGTATATGCCCCGGGGGACATACTCCGGCGTTCCTCTAAGACGACAGGCTGGACACGGTCTCTGCAGTGGACTTCTCCGGCTTCTCTTCGCGGATCCGTCGAGCGACCAACCGGGAGAGACGGTGCGCATGCCTTTCGACCAGGAGGTAGAAGATGATCGCAACGACCATGCTCGTGACGATCTGAAGAATCGTCGTCACGATGCCGGGGCCGAGAAGGAAGGCCAAACCGATGACGATAGGACCGTGCGTCAGATAGAGGCTGAACGAGATCGTGCCAAGGGCCACAAGTGGCTTCACTCGCAGCAGTGTTCGCAGGGGTGCCCATGCGATCGCGAGCGCGAACACCATGGCTATGCCTGCAAGCTTTGCGACCGTGAAAATCGTACTTGCCACGTTGACGTTCCAGAAATCATCCGGGCGAACGAGGAAGTGGAACGAATAGGCCGAAGTGATGAGGCAGATCGCAAGCACCAGGCCGGCCCCTCCGATGAGCGCGCCACGAAGCCCTCCCAGGCGGAGAACGCCCAGGCGCTTGTCAATCGCTTCCCAGTTGTATCCGAGTACTGCTCCGATCACGAACATCGGCATGTACAGAAGGAACAGCGACCCCGTCCATACGCTCGCAATGGAAGCTGCGACGGCGATCGCCGCAGAGACGATCGGATACTTCCTCGCCAGCAGCACGGCCACCGGAAGCAACAGCGAGAACAGCACCTCCCATTGGAGTGACCACAACGGCACGTTGGCGGCGCTGGTGCCTGTGAGGAGGGTCGAGTCGAGGATCATGTTCCCGACCGTGTAGGTGTTCGGCAGACCGCCGACGAAGACACTGTTGGCCGGCGTGACCTGGTGCGGAATCACGAGGAAGATCACCGCGGTCAGCAGAACCGCGCCGATGACGGGAACGTACAGTCGGATGATCCGGCTCGGGTAATAGGCATCCCATCGGTAGTCCGGTCGAGACGCAGAGCGAACGAGGACGAACCCGGACAGCGCGAAGAAGAGCCAGACGGCTTCTGGGCCCGCACTGAAGATCCGCAGCGGGGAATACATCAGAGCGTTCTGCCAGATACCGTCGACACTCTGCAGTTTGGCGCCGACGAAGAACGTGTGGAGTGACGCTGCAGTGGCGTGGTACAGGAGCACAGCGAATGCCGCTATGCCGCGAAGTGAGTCGAGTTCGGTCTTACGCACGATCCTCTTCCTGGCTTCGATGGCGGCGCAGAGCAATCCTGCTCCCAGTCGCCGAGGGGTTGGAGGTAGTGAACAGGCCCGGAGACAATCGCCTCCGGGCCCGTATCGCTCCCCGACTTGGACTCGAACCAAGAACCTGCCGGTTAACAGCCGGCTGCTCTGCCAATTGAGCTATCGAGGAATGCTTGAAACAGCGTAGCTACTTTATCAAGGATTCGCGTACGGCCAAATCGAGCGCATCTCTCGCGCGCGTCGTGCCGGGATCAGTAGCCGGCTTCCGCATCAACCACACCGACGAAACGCCCGTCGCCGTGGAAAGCCTCGACATTCAGGCGGATCCGCTCGGCCAGCAGGGGCGCCGTCATCTCCGGGGTGTCGGCCTGGTGCGGCGTGATCAGGGCCCGCGGCTCGTCCCAGAGCGGGTGTCCGTCGGGCAGGGGTTCCGGGTCGGTGACGTCGATGCCTGCTCCGGCGATGGTGCCAGACGCCAGCGCCGTGACCAGCGCATCCGTGTCGACCAGTCCGCCACGGGCGATGTTGACGAGGTAGGCCGTATTCTTCATCGCCGTGAACTCGTCGCTGCCGAAGAGGTGCCTGGTTCCGCCGGTCAGGGCCGCGGCCACGATGACGACATCGGCATCGGGGAGCACCTCGCCCAGCGCATCCGTCGCCACCGTTCGGTCGGCGCCGGGCACCGGAGTTTCGGACCGGCGCACGATGGTGATGGTCGCGTCGAAGGGGGCCAGGAGGCGGATGAGCTCGAGCGCGATACCTCCGGCGCCGATGATCACGACGTTGAGTCCATAGAGCGAGCGCCCCTCCGGCTCCGTTGCCCAGCTGCGAGCCACCACGCGTTTCGGGAGTACCCGCAGGAGTGCCAGCGTCAGGGCGAGCGCGTGCTCCGCGACGGGCTCAGCGTATGCGCCCTTGGCACTCGTCCAGAGGATGCCGGAGTGCTTCTCGTCTGCGATGACCCGAGTGAACGCGTCGACGCCGGCGAACGGCAATTGGACCCAGCCGATCGACGGATGCGCTTCAAGCGCCGCCGCCAGGTCGTCCGCTCCGCGGGGTGACAGCCAGATGAGCCCGCGCGTGTCCTCAGACAGGTCGCTGACCGTGCCACCGCCGGACTCGACCGCGTCGACGAAGACGGCGCTCGGGCGAGGGAGTACGGCGATCGCGCCGGCCTCCGGTCGACGGTCGGCAGGAACGGGTGTGACGTCGGCCGACAGCACAGCTCGGTGCTGGCTGGTCGTGCGGAGGGTCGTGGGCTGGGATTCGGTCATAGTCGTCTCCAGGTCGAACGCGAACGGATGGGAACAGAACGGAGGGGAACGCTGCCGCGCTCGCTACTCGGCGCTGGCGCGCTGCGGTCGACGCTCGGTGCGTCGACCGGGTGGGTTGAGTGCCTTGGCGAGTCCGGCGACGAACGGATGCTCGGGCCGCGCGAGCACATCCTCGATCGGCCCGTAGCCCACCACCCGCCCACCGTGCAGGACGAGCGATTTCGTCGTCGCCCGGCGCAGCACGGACAGGTCGTGGCTGACGATGACGGCGGAGAATCCCGCGTGATCCTTCAGCTGGCCGAGCAGGTCGATGACGGCGTCGCGGACCGTCGCGTCGATGCCAGCCGTCGGCTCGTCGGCGATCAGCACCGACGGCCCGAGCACGAGCGCGCGGGCGAGAGCGACCCGCTGCCGCTGGCCGGCACTCAGTTCGTACGGGTACTTGGAGAGCACGCTCAGCGGAAGGTGAACCGTGTCGAGCATGGTGGCCGCCCTCTCCCCCGCCGCCCGACGGCTGTAGTGCTCGTCGCGTTCGAAGATCGGCAGGGCGACATTCTGGGAGACCGTCAGCGACGGCTCCAGCGTGTTGCCCGCATCCTGCGCCAGGTAGCCGACATGGAAGGTCACCTCGGCGATGTCGCGTCTGCGCGCCTTGCGCATCGAGTGGCCGAGAACCGAGGCGTCGCCGCCGCTAATCCGCGGCCCCGGCTCGGACGCCCGGATCGGCAGGCCCCGGCCCGCGAGGATCGCCGCCAGCGTCGATTTACCCGATCCCGTCTCGCCCAGGATGCCGAGGACATCACCCTCCTCGACCTGGAAACTGACCCCGCGGAGTGCGACGCACGAGGCGCTCGCACCCCGAGCGGGGTACTCGACAGACAGGTCACTGACAGCGATGGCGGCTTTGGAACTCACACTTCGACACTAGGCGCTCTGCGCTCGCAATGCGCGCAAAGCCTCCCGCCGGTCGGCTTGTTCGATCGGATCCGGCACCGGCAGAGACGCGAGCAGGCGCTGCGTGTAGGGCTCACGGGGGTTGCCGAGAACCTCGGCGCCGGTGCCCTCCTCGACCAGCTTCCCGCGATGGAGGACCGCGATGCGGTCGGCCAGGATGTCGACGACCGCCAGGTCGTGACTGATGAACAGCGAAGCGAAGCCGAACTCCCGCTGCAGCTCGGCGAAGAGCTCGAGCACGCGCGCCTGCACCGACACGTCGAGAGCCGAGGTCGGCTCGTCGGCGATCAGCAGGCTCGGCTCGAGAGCGAGGGCGCGCGCCAGGCTCGCGCGCTGCCGCTGACCGCCGCTGAGCTCGTGCGGAAAGCGGTCGCCGTAACTACGCGGGAGCTGCACGGCTTCGAGCAGGTCGTCGACGCGGGGACGCGCATCCGCGGGGCTCGACGCCCGCCCGTGGACGACCAGGGGCTCGGCGACGCAATCGGCGATCGTCAGCAGCGGGTTGAAGCTCGAGCCCGGGTCCTGGAAGACGAACCCGATGTCGCGCCGCACTCGTTTGAACTCGCGTTCCCGTACGCCGTTCATCTCGACGCCGAGAACCCTGAGCGAGCCTCCGGTGACCTTGCCGAGGCCTCCGATCGCCCGTCCGATCGTCGTCTTGCCCGAACCGCTCTCACCGACCAGGCCGAGCACCTCACCGGGCCGGATCTCGAAATCGACACCGTCGACCGCCACGAACCCCGGCTGACCGAGACGGCCCGGGTACTGGATGCGCAAGCCCTCGGCCTTGACGACCGGGACCACGTCGGCCCAATCGGCCGCGCGGCCCTCCGCGCGGTCTTGGGTCGACGACAGGCCCTGACCGATCTTCGGCACTGCGGCGAGCAACCGTTTCGTGTACTCGTGCTGCGGCGACGCGAACAGGGTCTTCACATCCGCCTCTTCGACGACCTTGCCCTGGTACATCACCGCGACGCGGTCGGCCAGATCGGCGACGACGCCCATGTTGTGGGTGATCAGCACGATCGCGGCGCCGAACTCGTCACGACAACGGCGGAGCAGATCGAGGATCTCGGCCTGCACGGTCACGTCGAGCGCCGTCGTCGGCTCGTCGGCCACGATCAGCCCCGGGTTCAGCACCAGCGCCATGGCGATCACGATGCGCTGCTTCTGGCCGCCGGAGAACTGGTGCGGGTAGTACTTGACGCGCCTCTCGGGCTCCGGGATGCCGACCCGCTCGAGGATCTCGATCGCCCGTCTGCGGGCCTCGGCCTTCGACATCTTCTCGTGCGCCCTCAGGCCTTCGGCGATCTGCCAGCCGACGGGATACACGGGGTTCAGCGCTGACGACGGCTCCTGGAAGACCATCGCGACATCGGGGCCACGGACCTCCCGAAGCTGCCGCTTCGTCAGGCTGACCACATCCGCCTCGCTCTCGCCGTCCTTGCTGCGCAGGATGACCGCTCCCGACGTCGTGGCGGTCTCTGGAAGAAGACCGAGGATCGTCTTGGCGGTGACGGTCTTGCCACTGCCGGACTCGCCGACGATGGCCAGGACCTCGCCGGGTGCGACCCGCAGGCTGACGTCGTCGACCGCTTTCACGGCGCCGGCATCGGTGGAGAAGGAGACCGCCAAGCGGTCGATCTGAACGACATCGCTCATGGTCTGACCTCGATTCCGTGCTCGTCGAAGGATTCCCCGCCCTCGAGGCCGTCCAGGCCCCCGGGACCGGCCGTCAGGGTTCCACCGGGAACGACCGAGGTCTCAGCGACCGTACCGGACGCCTGCGCCACGGCCCGCCGGCCGCGCAGACGCGGATCCGCCAGGTCGTTCAGGCTCTCGCCGACCAATGTGATGCCCAGAACGATGAGCACGATGGCGAGGCCGGGATAGAGCGCGGTCCACCAGATGCCGCTCGTCACATCCGCCAGCGACTTGTTGAGGTCGTACCCCCACTCCGCAGCGGCGGTCGGCTGGATTCCGAAGCCGAGGAAGCCGAGCGCCGCGAGGGTCAGGATGGCCTCGGACGAGTTGAGAGTGAAGATCAGCGGCAGGGTGCGGGTCGAGTTGCGCAGCACATGACGGAACATGATCCGCGAGGTGCTCGCGCCGACGACCTTGGCCGACTCCACGTACGCCTCCGACTTGATCCGGACGGCTTCGGCGCGGATCACCCGGAAGTACTGCGGGATGAACACCACCGTGATCGAGATCGCGGCGGCCAGGATGCCGCCCCACAGACTCGACTGACCGCCGCTGATGACGATGGCTGCGAGGATCGCGAGGAGGAGCGACGGGAACGCGTAGATCGCGTCGCAGATCACCACGAGGACCCGATCGAGCCAGCCGCCGAGGTATCCGGAGACCAACCCCAGGAAGATCCCGGCGAAGATCGACAGGACGACCGCGACGATGATCACGGCGATCGCGGTCTGCGTTCCCCAGATCGTGCGCGAGAACACGTCATAGCCACCGACCGTGGTGCCCCAGATGTGGGCAGGGCTCGGGGGTTGCTGCGCGCCGAACTGCCCGCTCGCATCCCTCAGCTGAGCGAACCCGTACGGCGCGATCAGCGGAGCGAAGAGAGCCAGGACGATGAAGACGCCGGTGATGCTGAGGCCGGCGACGAGCATCCCCCGTTGCAGCCCGACGCTCTGCCGCAGCTGGTGGATGACGGGGAGGCGATCCCAGAGGCTGCGTTTCGCCGCCATCTCAGTACCTCACTCTCGGGTCGATGAGCGCCGCGATGATGTCGACGATGAAGTTGGTGAGCGCGACGATGACGGCGAGCAGCGCGACCATGCCCTGCACGGCGACGAAGTCTCGCGCCTGGAGGTAGTGGACCAACTGGAAGCCGAGGCCCTTCCACTCGAAGGTCGTCTCGGTCAGCACCGCTCCGCCGAGAAGGAGCGCGATCTGCAGGCCGATGACCGTGATGATCGGGATGAGCGCCGGGCGGTAGGCGTGCTTGCGCACCAGACGGTACTCGCTCACACCTCGTGAGCGCGCGGCGTCAACGTAGTCGGTCGACAGCGTCCCGATCACGTTGGTGCGAACCAGTCGCAGGAAGACGCCGGCGGTGAGGAGGCCGAGAGCGATCGCCGGGAGGACGGCGTGGATCAGCACATCCCCGACGATCGCCGGGTCCCCGGTCTGGAATGCATCGATGAGATAGATGCCCGTCTTGTTGGGCAGCAACTGCATCTGCAACTCGGAGCTGGTGGATGCGCGTCCCGCGACCGGCAGCCAGTCCAGCCAGATCGAGAACACCAGCTTCAGCAGGATTCCGGCGAAGAACACGGGTGTCGCGTAGCAGAGGATCGCGAACACGCGGAGCGATGCATCCCTCCCCTTGTCGCGGAAATAGGCGGCGACCATACCGAGCGGGATGCCGACGATGAACGCGACGATGAGAGCGTAGAACGCGAGCTCGAGAGTGGCGGCGCCGTACTTCAGGAGCACTTCGACGACCGGCTGGTTGTCGCTCAGCGTCGTCCCGAAGTTACCGGTGAAGACCTGTCCCAGGTATTCGAGGTACTGCACGATAAGCGGGCGGTCGTAGCCGGCCTCATGGATGCGCTCGGCGAGTTGACCCGGGGTGAGCTTGCCGCCGAGTGCCGCGGTGATCGGATCACCCGTGGAGCGCATCAGGAAGAAGACGAGGGTGACGAGGATGAAGATGGTCGGGATGATCAGGAGAGTCCGGATCAGGATGTAGCGGCCGAGGCCGCCACCCGATCGTCGCTTCGTCTCCGGACGTCGTGAGCCGGGAGCCGCAAGGGTCTCCGGGCCGGTGACGGTTGCTGTCATGAGAGCCAATCGTGGTGTGGACCGTGTGCGGGGGCGGCCCGCCGAAGCGGACCGCCCCCAGTGGCTAGCGGACTAGCCGGTGGTGTTCAGCCCTTCGCGAGCGCTCCGTAGCGGAACTTGAAGGAGCCGTCGAGCGTCTTGTCGGCGCCGGTCACCGTCTTTCCGGTGACTGCGACCTGCGCGCCCTGCAGCAGCGGCAGGGTGGGCACGTCGGCAGCGACATCGGTCTGGATCTGCTCGATCAGCTTGGTGCGCGCGGCCGGATCGGTCTCGCCGACCTGCTTCGTGATCAGGTCCTGAACATTGGCGTTCTCGTAGTGGTTCACCAGGAAGTTGTCCTTCTGGAAGAACGGCGTGAGGTAGTTGTCGGCGTCCGAGTAGTCCGGGAACCAGCCGAGCTGGTAAGCGGGATACACGTCGGCGACGCGGTCCTTGTTGTACTGCACGTACTCCGTGGACTGCAGGGTCACCTTGAAGAGACCGCCCTGCTCCAGCTGCTCCTTGACCTGGGCGTACTCGTCGGAGGACGAGGGGCCGTAGTGGTCGGTGTTGTACTGGAGGTTGAGCGAGACCGGGGTGGTCACGCCGGCAGCCTCGAGAACAGCCTTGGCCTTGTCGAGGCTGGGGCCGCCGTTGCCGTCGCCGTACAGCGTCTTGAATGGCGTCACCGCACCGGTCAGGCCGTCCGGAACGAACGAGTAGAGCGGCGTGTAGGTGTCCTTGTAGACCTCTTTGGCGATGGCGGAACGGTCGACGAGGTCGGCAGCGGCCTGGCGCACGGCGAGCGACTTGGCGGGGTCGGCGTCCGGCGTGGTGGCACCGTACGGCATCGTGTTGAAGTTGAAGACGATGTAGCGGATCTCTCCACCGGGACCGTCGACGACCTTCACGTTCTTGTCACCGCGCAGGCTCGCGATATCCGTCGGCGACAGCGACCGGAACGCGACGTCGATCGAGCCCTTCTGGATGTCGAGCTTCATGTTCGACGCCTCGGCGTAGTACTTGACGTTCACCTTGTCGGTGGCCGGCTTTCCCAGAACGCCCTCGTAGTCGGGGTTCGCCTGGTAGGCGACGAGGTTGTTGAAGTCGTAGCTCGTGATCGAGTACTGGCCTGCCCACGGCTTGCCCTTGACGATGTCGGCGTCCGAGGTGACCTTGGTGGGCGAGAACACCTGCTCGTCGACGATGGGACCGGCCGGGCTCGAGAGGACCTGCGCGAACGTCTGGTCGTTCGGGGTCTTGAGCTTGAAGACGACGGTGGTCTTGTCCGGAGTCGAGATGCTGTCCAGGTTTGCCAGCAGGTAGGCCGGGCCCTTGGGGTCGTTGATCTTCACCTGACGGTCGAAGGTGAACTTCACATCGGACGAGGTGAGGTCGTGTCCGTTGGCGAACTTGAGGTCTGGCTTGAGCTTGACGGTGTACTCCGTCGGCGAGGTGAACTCGGCGGAGGTCGCGATGTCGGGCTTGACGTCGGCCGTGCCGTACGGCGAGTTCATCAAGAACGGGTAGACCTGGTTCATGACGGCGAACGAGCCGTTGTCGTACGAGCCTGCCGGGTCGATCGACGTGATCTTGTCGGTCGTGCCGACGGTCAGGGCTCCACCGCTGCTGCCGGAGCCGCTTCCGCTGCCGGAGCAGCCGGCGAGCACCAAGGCCGTCGCCGCGAACGCGGCCGACACGGCCAGCAGGCGTTTGCCGCTGATGTGTGCGGATCTCATATCCGAATACCTCTTCCTGGTGTGGGGTCACGTAGGCGGCAAGCACACGGGTGCCTCATTGCCGAATCGTGTAGCCATAGTCCTAACACGAAACGAACGCGATGCATGAATCCGAATCGATTTCGTAGCGAGATCTTAACGAATGACGCAATATATCGGCGCAGAAGGCCCGTCTGCCGTCGTCCAGACGGCGCAAAACGACTATCCTTCGCGCAGCAGGCGTCGTTCTGTCTCGATCTGCATCATGGCCCGGCCGAGGGTCCGGACCGTCTCGGGGTCGTCGGCGCGACGCAAGCGCAGTTGCAGCTCCGCCTTCTCCCGTAGCAGGTCGCGCTCGATCAGGGCTCCCGCCACCGCCCGCGCGTATCCGGTCAGGTTGCCCGATTCCGCCTGAGGCACGGATGCGACACTCAGTTCGTTGACGAGCGGCGCGAACGGCGCCGGCACCTCGGCCGTGATCCTGTCCACCCACCCCGGCTCGGTGAGCGTCGTGAGCTGGCTGGCGATCGCATCCTTCACGACGCCGAGGGACGGGTTCGCGAACGCGACCTGTACGACACGGGCCGCCCGTTCTGCGCCGACCTCGGCGGGCAACTGGAGCAGCACCATCAGAGTCTCGCGCTCGGTTCGGGACACCGGATCGTTCGGGATCTCTGCAAGGCCGGCCGCCGCGCGGATCTCGGGCTCCTCGGCCCGAGACCGCGACTGGCCCTGCCCGGACGGCTGGCCACTCTGGTTTGCGGCGCGCTCCCCACGCCGTGAGGCGTGCACGGCTCGGAGCGTGTCTTGCAAGTCGGCGCCCGAGAGCCGTGCGAGTTCCCTCGCGTAGCCGTTCTGTGAAGCTGGATCGCGGATGGTCGCGACGATCGGAGCTCCCCCGCGCATCGCGGCCGTGCGTCCTTCGACCGTGTCGAGGTCGTAGCGGTCGATCACCTGCCGGATCATGAACTCGAACATCGGCTTCTTGGCGTCGATCATCCGCCTCACCGCGTCGTCGCCCTTCTGCAGGCGCAGGTCGCAGGGGTCAAGGCCCTCCGGGCCGACCGCGACATAGGTCTGGGCCGAAAAGCGCTGCTCCTCGCCGAACGCGCGCGCTGCGGCTTTCTGGCCTGCCGCATCCGGATCGAACGTGAAGATGACGGAGCCGGTGCTGTTGTCGTCCCCCATCACGCGGCGGATCACCTTGATGTGATCGATTCCGAACGCGGTTCCGCAGGTGGCGACGGCGGTGGTGATGCCCGCGAGGTGACAGGCCATCACATCGGTGTACCCCTCGACGACCACCACCTGGTCGAGCCGCGAGACGTCACGCTTGGCGAGGTCGAGCCCGTAGAGCACCTGCGCCTTCTTGTAGACCGGCGTCTCGGGGGTGTTGAGGTATTTGGGGCCCTTGTCGTCGTCGAGCAGCCGGCGAGCGCCGAAGCCGATGGTCTGACCGGTGAGGTCGCGGATCGGCCAGATCAGGCGGCCGCGGAAGCGGTCGTAGACGCCTCGATCCCCCTGTGAGACCAGACCCGCGGTCGTGAGCTCCTCGACGGTGAAGCCTTTGCTGCGGAGGTGGTTGGTGAGTTCGTCCCAGCTCTTCGGCGCGAAACCGACACCGAATTGGGCCGCGGCGTGCGCGTCGAACCCTCGCTCACCGAGAAAGCGGCGGCCGATGTCGGCTTCTGGCGCGCTGAGCTTCGAGCGGAAGAACTCCTCGGCTGCACCGTTGGCGGCAAGGAGGCGGGCGCGGTTGCCATGCTCGGAGGGACCGCCGCCACCGTCCTCGTAGTGGAGGGTGAAGCCCAGGCGCGCGGCCAGTCGTTCGACGGCCTCGGTGAACGAGACGTGGTCGAGCTTCTGGAGGAACTCGTAGACGTCTCCGCCTTCGCCGCACCCGAAGCAGTGGTAGCGGCCGACACCCGGACGCACCTGGAAGCTCGGGCTCTTCTCGTCGTGGAACGGGCAGAGGCCCTTGAGCGCTCCGACGCCGGCCGACTTCAAGCTGACGTAGTCGCCGACGATGTCGGCGATGTTGGTGCGAGCCTTGACCTCTTCGATGTCGTTCTGTCGAATCCGGCCGGCCATGGTTCGATTCTAGTGAGCCTGACGGACGTTCGACGCGAGGGCGTCGAGTGCGACTGCTAGCGTCGTTCCCGTTTGCGTCCTCGGGTGTTCTGCGCGATCTCGATGATCGCGACGAACACTTCGATCCCGACGCGCAGCAGCAGCACGGACAGGATCGCCCCGACCAGCGTGATGATCACCCCGAACAGGAATACGAACGCACCGAGGAACGAGTGCGTTCCGATGGCCACCGTCAGGCTGTAGATGATCGACAGCAGCATGCTGAGCGCGATGAGCACGAGGCCGACGACGTAGACCGGACCGGCGAGCTTTCGCGTCACGTAGTTGGTGAATGTGAAGTCGAAGAGCGAGGAGAAGAAGCGCGTGTCGTCAAGACGTTCGGCGAAGTCGGTGACGCTTCGATATCCCCCGGGCGGCACAGTGCCGTCGGGTGCCGATGTGGCGTCGTGTGCTTCGGCTGGCGGTACGGCGGTGTCAGGGGTCGCTTCTGGGGTGGCTTCTGGTGCTGCTTCCGGTGCTGCTTCCGTGAAGGGCTCGGTGGGTGTGGTGGCTTCGGTGTACGGCTCCGTAGATGCGGTCTCTTCGGACGCCGAGGCAGAGGCCTCTGCCTCAGACGCATCCGGGGCTGCAGTCACTGTCGGCTCGCTGGGGGTGGCCGACTCGACCGCGTCGACGCTCGCCCGGACGGACGCATTGTGTCCGGCAAGGGCTGTCTCGAGAATGCTGGGCACGTCCCCTTCCTCGTCCGGTTTGGGAGTGGCCGCTGCTTTGCTCGCGGCGGTGCGACGTGTCGTCGGCTTGGTGGACTTCTCCGTCGGCGACGCCTCGGTCGCCGTTGCCCCCGCCGGTTTGCGCGCGCCGGTGACCGGCTTGCGGGCCGCAGATGCGCCGCCCGTGCGGGTGGCGCCGGCCTTCGTGGCACCGGTGGTGGTGCGAGGAGTGGTCGCCTTGGGTGCCGCCTCTCCCGCGGCCTTCGGAGTGGACCTGCTGGGCGTGCGCTTCGCCGGTGCGGGGGCCGTGCCCTCGGTCGGCGCCTGATCGTCGCCGTTCACCGGTGGTTGTGGGGTGCTCATTGTTTCCTCTCGATGGCTGCGACTCCCAGCGCCGCGATTCCAGCATTCAGGTTCCTGCCCGGGGATTCAAGCCCACCGGGTCAACTCAGTGCTGCACCAGTCGTTCGTACCAGCTCAGAGCTGACTGATCGGTGAGGCTCGCAACCTGGTCGACGATCACCCGCTTGCGTTCGGTTTCGGACTCGGCGGTCTGCCAGTCCTCGGCGAAGCCTGCATCGAGCTCGTGCGGGCCATTGGCGTGCAAGACGTCGGCGAGCGTCGTGAGGATCTGCCGTTGCTGAACGTAGATCGGCTGCCGCGTGTTCTTCGACATGACGAACGTGGCGACGATGCCCTTCAACACGGCGATCTCGGCCTGGATCGCCGCCGGAACGACGACGTCCGCTCCGAACCGCGCGAGGTGCTCCCCCGGCGCCGCTTCTCGCGTCGCCCGGATGGCTGCACCTGCGAAGCGCCCGATGAGCTGGCTTGTGAGGTTCTTGAGTCTGGCTTGCGAGCGCCGGCTCCCATCCCAGCCGTCGAGCCAGATGTCGAGATTATCGAGCCTGTCGAAGGCGGCGATGAGCTCGTCGTGGCTGAATTCGCCACCGATCCACTCGTACATCGAACTCACGAGGTCGTCGTGGTCGACGCGGCTGCCGAGCGCAGCGACGTCGATGTAGCCGTTGACGACGGCGTCTTCGAAGTCGTGGACCGAGTAGGCGATGTCGTCGGAGAGGTCCATCACTTGCGCCTCGATGCAGCGAACGCGCTCGGGCGCCCCGGCTCGCATCCATTGGAAGACGGGCGTGTCGTCGGAGTAGAAGCCGAACTTCGCTCGACCGCTCGGATCGGCGACCGACGATGTGGACGGCCACGGGTACTTGCAGCTCGCGTCGAGACTCGCGCGGGTCAGGTTGAGCCCGTAGGCACGCCCATCCGGACCGAAGACCTTGGGTTCGAGTCGAGCCAGCAGACGCAGCGTCTGTGCGTTGCCCTCGAATCCGCCGATGTCGTGAGCCCAGGCGTTGAGCGCCCGTTCACCGTTGTGCCCGAACGGCGGGTGCCCGATGTCGTGCGCCAGGCACGCTGTGTCGACGATGTCGGGGTCGAGGCCCAAGCTGGTTGCGAGCTCACGACCGACCTGCGCGACCTCGAGGGAATGCGTCAGCCTGTTGCGGGCGAAGTCGAGGCCTGCCGTCGGGCTCAGCACCTGGGTCTTCGCGGCGAGCCGTCGCAGCGCGCTCGAGTGCAGCAGTCGGGCACGGTCGCGCGCGAAATCGCTTCGGCGGTTCGAGTGCTGCTCGGGTAGCCATCGCTCTCTGTCGTATTCGCTGTACCCGCCGTCGGCCCCACTATCCGCCACTGTTGTGAACCTCCGCCTCGGCGATCTCTGCGCGCTGGTAGCCGTCGAGGTCGCGGCTGCCCAGCCAGCCCTCCGGCAGTGCCGGGCGTTTGGGCGATCCGGCGCGGCCCCGCTGGCCCTCGGCGGCCTCGCCGGGGTATTCCTGAGTCCAATCCAACGTCGCGAGCAGGTCGTCCAGGTGGGCGAGCGTGTCCACGGTGGCGAGGCTGGCGCGAAGGTCGCCGCCTACCGGATAGCCCTTGAAGTACCAGGCGACGTGTTTGCGGATGTCGCGGCAGCCGCGTTCCTCGCTGTCGAAGAATTCGACCAGCAGTTCAGCGTGACGCCGGAAGGTCGCTGCGACCTGCCCCAGCGACGGATGTGCCTGCGCGAGCGCTGCATCTTCGGCGCTGATCTCGCCCGACTTCGCCCGGAAAGCGGCGGCAAGGTCTCCGAACAACCAGGGACGACCGAGGCACCCCCGGCCGACCACGACGCCGTCGCATCCGGTCTCATCGACCATGCGGATCGCGTCGGCGGCCGACCAGATATCACCGTTGCCGAGCACCGGTGTGCCGGTGATGGTCTCTTTGAGCTTCGCTATGGCGGACCAGTCGGCCTGCCCCGAGTAGAACTCGGCTGCCGTTCGGGCGTGCAGTGCGATCGATGCGACACCGGCGCCTTCAGCCGCCTTCGCCGCTTCCAGGTAGGTGAGGTGATCGCTGTCGATGCCTTTGCGCATCTTGACGGTGAGCGGAATCGGCCCTGCAGCCTTCACCGCGCCCTCGACGATCTCGCGGAACAGGCCGAGCTTCCAGGGCAGCGCCGCTCCCCCACCCTTGCGCGTGACCTTGGGCACGGGGCAGCCGAAGTTGAGGTCGATGTGATCGGCACGGTCTTCTGCGACGAGCATCGTCACCGCTTCGGCGACGGTCTTCGGATCCACCCCGTAGAGCTGGATCGATCGAGGCGTCTCGGACTCGTGGTGGGTGATGAGCCGGAGCGACTCCGGCGTGCGTTCGACAAGTGCCCGCGAGGTGATCATCTCGCTGACGTAGAGGCCGGCCCCGAACTCGCGGCAGAGTCGCCGGAACGCGGTGTTCGTGATCCCGGCCATCGGAGCCAGCACGACGGGCACGTCGAGTGCCAGCGGACCGATGGTCAGCTGGGGTGCGTGGCTTATCGTTGCTGTAGTAGACATCTCCCTCGATTCTCCCAGAAAGCGCGGTAGACCATGACCGAGACCCCGGATGCTGTGGAGACTCCGAGCAACGGCGAACCTGTGGAGGAGGGCCGAGCGCGTGCGGAAGCCGACGCGGCGGCCCGTGGGGTGAGCATCCGGATCGCCGAACGACCGGCCGCGCGCAGTCTCGAGGAGGCCGCCGCCCTCCTCGGCATCGAGCCCTCCGACATCGTCAAGACGCTCGTCGTGAAACGCAGCGACGGCACATTCGTCTTCGCCCTCGTTCCCGGCGGGCGCAAGATCTCGTGGCCGAAACTGCGCGCTGTCCTCGCGGTGAACAAACTCCAGCTCCCGGATGCGCAGGTCGCTCTCGAAGCGACCGGATACGAACGCGGCACCATCACCCCGTTCGGCAGCACGACGGCGTGGCCTGTCGTGGCCGACGTCACCATCGTGGGCCGCACCATCGCGATGGGCGCCGGCGCGCACGGCTACTCCCTCTTCGCCGAAGCCGATGCCGTCATCGCGGCCTTCTCCGCCACGGTCGCAGACATCTCCGACCCCGAGTAGGCGCCCGCCCGCCGCCCACCGTCGGTAGGGGGTCGCAACCCGCCGTCTGGCTCTCCCGTTCCACGACGAGGGGTCGCAACACGCCGTCTCGCGAGGGTGTCAGGCGGCGCGTTGCGACCCCTCGTCTCCGGTGCCTGTGGACAGTTTCTGCGCGGTCTCGCGGATCCTGGCAATCTGTGGCGATGCGAGCTGCACCACTCCCGTCAGAAATCCGAGAGAGCGCCTTCACGACGAAGAGGGCGCAAGAACTCGGGGTCTCACGGTCGCGGCTGCGTCGCAGCGACCTCACGGTGCCTTTCCATGGGGTGCGTCTCGCGTCGGCGCGAAACTCCGAGCTGACGACGATTGAACGCTGCGAGGCCTTTCGAACCGGGATGGACGACGGCCAGTTCTTCAGTCATGTCACGGCGGCGATCATCTACGGCCTGCCCGTCCCGTCGCACGCCATCACGGAAACTCTTCATGTCTCAGTCACCACACCGCGACGCGCACCACGCGGAGCCGGAGTGGCGGGCCACAAGCTGATGGTGGAACAGAGCACCCTTCGGGAGCGGAACGGGCTACCTGTGCCGGATCCGGTCGAGGTGTGGTGCGAACTGGCGGCGACGTTCTCGCTCGACGACCTGATCGTGGCAGGCGACGCGCTACTGCGGCGAAAGTCGCCGCTCGCCGAATCGACGCGACTCGACGCCGCCGTCGCGGGAGCGGTCAATCGTCCCGGCGTCGATCGTCTGCGTCGCGCCCTGAAATTCATCCGCGCTCGGACGGACTCGCCCATGGAGACCGCCCTGCGGCTGGCGATAGTCAGAGCCGGACTCCCGGAGCCCGACATCAACTGGGCGATCCTCGACTCCGCCGGCACGTTCCGCGGTTTCGCCGATCTGGCCTTCCCCCGCTTCCACGTGCTCGTGGAGTACGACGGCGATCACCACCGAACGGACCCGGACCAGTACTTCACGGACGTCGATCGGCTGTGGGCGTTCCAAACGCTGGGCTGGCGGGTCGTGCGGGTCAATAAGACCCATCCGATTCCCGAGGTGATCCGTCGCATCCGGACCGCTCTGAACCAATAGGGGGTCGCAACACGCCGCGTCGGGGGGGGGCGGGCCGGGGGGGGGGGGGCCCGCGGGTGTGGGGTCGGGGGGGGGCGGGGCCGGGGGGCGGGGGGTGTGGGAGGGGCCGCCCGC
>NZ_JBHVWM010000004.1:218070-482109 GCF_042882245.1 Leifsonia sp. NPDC058230
TTTTTTGTGTGTGGTTTTTTTTTTTTTTTTACTCCTTCGTTCCGCCTCCTCGGGGGCCCCCCCCCCCGCGGGGGGGGGCCGGCGGGCCCCCCCGCCCCCCCCACCCCTCGTTTCAGGACTCGGTCGGGGCCGGCACGGACGAGCCGGGAATGAGGCAGGCGCCGCCTTCGCACGCGGCGGCGTCGGACGAGCCGAGCGGGATCAGCGCGAAGGACGTCGCAGCGCCCTTCGGCGAGCCCGAGCCCGAGCCCGAGCCCGAACCATCGGCGGTCACGCCGGCACCTCGGCGCGCTCGGTCCAGACCTGCTCGAGCACCTGGGCGAAGGTGGCGGGGTCCTGGGCGCCCGAGACACCGTAGCGGCCCTCGATCACGAAGAACGGGACACCCTGGATGCCGTACTCCTGGGCGAGACCCTGGTCTGCGCGCACATCGGAGAGGAACTCCTCCGACTCGAGCGACGCCACGACCGCGTCCCTGTCGAGGCCGATGTCAGCCGCGAGGTCGCCGAGGTCTTCGATGCGGCCGATGTGGCGGCCCTCGGTGAAGTAGGCCTTGAAAAGACGCTCTGCCATCTCGAGCTGCTTGCCCTGCGCCTTTGCGAAGTGCATCAGCTCGTGCGCCTTGATCGTATTGGTGTGCTTCAGGATGTCGTAGTCGTAGTCGAGGCCGACGGATGCGGCGATGCCGGTCACGCGCTCCAGCATCGGGCCGACCTGATCGGCTGAGATCCCCTTGTGGCCGGCGAGGAAGTCGACCTCGCTGCCGTCGAAGTCGACGGGGGTGTCGGGAGACAGCTCGAACGAGTGGTACTCGATCTCGACCGCGCGGTTGTCTCCTGACTCAGAGAAGAGGCCGCTGCCCGCCTCGAACTTGCGCTTGCCGATGTAGCACCACGGGCAGGCGATGTCGGACCAGATGTCGATTTTGATGGGTTCGCTCACACCAGGGCCAACGGCGGAAGTCAGCCGGGCATTCCCGGCGCGTCGACGGCCCCGCCGAACCGCCGGTTGCGGGATGCGTACAGCTCGATGGCCTGCCAGAGATCGGTCCGCGAGAAATCGGGCCAGAGCGTGTCGAGGAAGACCATCTCGGCGTACGCGCTCTGCCAGAGCATGAAGTTGCTGGTGCGCTGCTCACCCGAACTGCGCACGAACAGGTCGACGTCGGGCAGCTCAGGAGCGTAGAGGTGCCGCTGGATGGACTTCTCGGTGACCGCAGACGGCTTGATGCGGCCTGCGGCCACCTCCTCGGCGAGAGTGCGCACCGCATCCGCTATCTCGGTGCGCCCGCCGTAGTTGACGCACATCGTGAGGGTCAGCGTGTCATTGGCCGCCGTCAGCTTCTCCGCGAACTGCAGTTCTTTGATCACCGACGACCAGAGGCGCGGTCTACGGCCGGCCCAACGCACACGCACACCCCACTCGTTGAGCTGGTCGCGGCGGCGGTGCAGCACGTCACGATTGAAGCCCATCAGGAACCGCACTTCTTCGGGCGAGCGCTTCCAGTTCTCCGTCGAGAAGGCATAGACGCTCAGGTGCTTGACTCCGATCTGGATCGCGCCGGCCACCACGTCCAGCAGTGCCGCCTCGCCGGCACGATGGCCTTCGATGCGGGTGAGTCCGCGCTTGTTCGCCCAGCGGCCGTTCCCGTCCATGACCACCGCCACATGATCCGGCACAGCGGATGCGGGGAGCTGGGGCGGGTACAGCCCCGTCCAGTCGAGCGGCCGGAACTCTACCGCGTCTCTGTGCGTGTACGGCTTGGGGCTCATGCCTCTGCTTTCCGGTCGTGCTGAACGTGCTGGAGGGAGCGCAGGCCGCGCTCGAGGTGCCACTGGGTGTACGCGGCGACCACGCCGCTCGCCTTGGATCGTGTTGCGTCGTCGGCCGCTTCGGCAGCATCCCAATCGCCCGTCAGCAGAGACGCGAGCAGGCCGATGGTCTCAGCGTCGAGCTTGGGCGCACCCTGAGGCGCGCAGTTCTCGCAGACCACCCCGCCGAGCTGCACGACGAGGCTCCGATGCGGGCCGGGGGCGCCGCAGCGTGAGCAGTCGAGGAAGCTCGGCGCCCAGCCCGCGAGCGAGAGCGCCCGAAGCAGGTAGGAGTCGAGCGTGAGCATCGGGCCGTGCTCGCGCCGGGCGAGGGATCTGAGCGCACCGACGAGGAGCAGGTACTGCTGCAGCGACGATTCGGATTCGGTCAAACGGTCAGCGGTCTCGACCATCGCGTTCGCGGCGGTGTAGCTGGCGTAGTCTCCGGCGATGTCCGCCCCGTACGAGCCGAGCGACTCGGCCTGGGTGACGACATCGAGGCTTCGTCCTTCGTAGAGCTGAATGTCGGCGACCATGAACGGTTCGAGCCGGGAGCCGAACTTCGACGCCGTGCGCCGAACGCCTTTCGCCACCGCGCGCACTTTGCCGTGCTGGCGCGTGAGCAGCGTGACGATGCGGTCGGCCTCACCCAGCTTGTGGGTGCGCAGCACGACGGCTTCATCACGGTAAACGGGCACACCCCAGTATCCCGCGTCACGCCGACAGTCCGGGCCAGCCGCGCATGGTACAAGTGACCTATGAGCACGACGGCCTTCACCATCCCCCTGTGGGCGGACTTGGTGGCCGTCGGCGTGGGAAGCCTGCAGGGCGCGATGTTCGCCTCCGGCTTTCGCGACCGTCGCCTCGACCTGCTCGGCATAGCGATCATCGGAGTCGCGACGGGCGTCGGGGGCGGTCTGCTTCGCGACCTGCTGCTGGTGACCCAGCCGGTCGCCCTCCAGTCGAACTGGTACTTGCCGATCACCGTCGTCGCAGCCCTGCTCGGGATGCTGCTGGTACGTCTGTTCCGCCGCCTCGACCCGATCATCACGTTTCTCGACGCCCTCACGATCGGGCTCTTCGGCGCGATCGGAACGACCAAGGCGCTCTCGCTCGGTCTTCCCGAGGTGCCCGCGGTCTTCGTCGGCGTGGTCGCAGCTGTCGGCGGTTCGATCCTGCGCGACATGCTGCTCACCCTGCCGATCGCGCTGATGCACGTCGGATCGTTCTATGCAGTCGCCGCGGGCGCCGGCACGGTCGTTCTCGTCGTGCTGGTCGACCTCGGCGTGCCGCCCACGATCGCAGCGATCGTCTGCGTGGTGGTGACGCTCATCCTGCGACTGCTCGCCGTGCGCTTCGGCTGGAGCCTTCCGGAGCAGCGCGAGCTCAGCCTGAGCAGCTTCCGCCCCCGCTGGCCGAGGATCGCCCGCAGGCCGTCCTCGGCGGAGCGCACCGACACCGCCTCGCTCCCCCGCTACAAGATCGATCGACCAGAGTAGCGATCAGCAGGCGGACCGCTACGCCGAGACCAGCGTCTCCGATTCTGTCGTCGTGGCCTCCGACTCGGAGGCACGCACTGCCCGGTTCACGGCAGAGACGACGGCCTTGAAGGATGCGGTGGTCGTGTCCGCGTCGATCCCGACGCCCCACAGTCGCTTGCCCTCCACGTCCAGTTCGACGTATGCCGCGGCGTAGGCCGACTCGCTCGCCGACAGCGTGTGCTGCGAGTAGTCGTAGAGGTGCACGCTGATCCCGCGGTGGTTCAGGATGTCGAGGAACGCAGCGATGGGCCCGTTGCCCGTGCCGGTCGCTCGCGCGACGGAGTCGCCGTCGCGCAGCGTCACGGTGAGCTCGACTTCACCACCGGTCTCGTTCGAGGTGCTGGTGCTGCCCAGCTCGAATCGACCCCACTTGCTGTCCGCCGCGTGGGCGGGCGCAGGAAGGTACTCGTCCTGGAAGATCGCCCAGATGTCGTCACTCGAGACCTCGCCGCCTTCGGCGTCCGTCTTCGCCTGCACGACGCCCGAGAACTCGATCTGCAGCTTGCGCGGCAGGTCGAGGGCGTGGTCGGTCTTCAACAGGTACGCGACCCCGCCCTTGCCCGACTGCGAGTTGACGCGGATGACCGCCTCATAGCTGCGGCCCAGATCTTTCGGGTCGACCGGCAGGTAGGGAACCGCCCAGAGCAGATCGTCGACGCTCTTGCCCTGTTCGGCCGCGTCGGCGGCCATCGCCTCGAACCCCTTCTTGATCGCATCCTGGTGCGATCCGCTGAACGCGGTGAAGACCAGGTCGCCGGCCCACGGACTGCGTTCGTGCACGGGCAGCTGGTTGACGTGCTCGACGGTGCGCTTGATGGAATCGACGTCGCTGAAGTCGATCTGCGGGTCGATGCCCTGCGTGAACAGATTGATGCCCAGCGCCACCAGGTCGACGTTGCCGGTGCGCTCGCCGTTGCCGAAGAGGCAGCCTTCGATGCGGTCGGCGCCGGCCATGTAGCCGAGCTCCGCGGCCGCGATGGCCGTTCCGCGGTCGTTGTGCGGGTGCAGCGAGAGGATGACATTCTCGCGGTGGGCCAAGCGGCGCGACATCCACTCGATCGAGTCGGCGTACACGTTCGGAGTGGCCATCTCGACGGTGGCCGGCAGGTTGATGATGACCTTGCGCTCGGGTGTCGGCTCGAAGACCTCGAGAACCTGGTTGCAGATGTCGACCGCGAACTCGAGCTCGGTGCCCGTGTAGCTTTCCGGCGAGTACTCGTAGTAGATCGTGGTGCCGGGGACCGTCGACTCCATCGAGCGGCACAGGCGCGCTCCGCTCAGGGCGATGTCGATGATGCCCTGCTTGTCGGTGCGGAAGACGACGTCGCGCTGCAGAACGCTCGTCGAGTTGTAGAGGTGGACGATGGCCTGCTTAGCGCCGATCAGCGACTCGTACGTGCGTTTGATCAAGTGCTCGCGCGACTGGGTCAGCACCTGGATGGTGACGTCGTCGGGGATCGCGTTCTCTTCGATGAGGCTGCGGACGAAGTCGAAGTCGGTCTGGCTCGCGCTCGGGAAGCCGACCTCGATCTCCTTGTAGCCCATCCGCACGAGCAGATCGAACATGATGCGCTTGCGCTCGGGGCTCATCGGGTCGATCAGCGCCTGGTTGCCGTCGCGCAGATCGACCGCGCACCAGCGCGGCGCCTCGGTGATGCGCTGGTCGGGCCAGGTGCGGTCGGGCAGCTCGACACGGAACTGCTCATGGAACGGCCGGTATTTATGGATCGGCATGGCGCTCGGCGCCTGGGTGTTCTTCATGGTCTGAAATCTCCTCGTGCGGTGTGGTGGAGAGCCGACGACGAACTCCGCGACGAGGGAGGCCCAGAACTAGGACTCGTCGCGGCAGCTAAGAAGGAGCAGACCGAACACAGTATCGAGCGTAGCACGCGGGTCTGGATCGGTCATCCCGATCCGGTCAGTGCACAGCTCTCAGCTCCGGCCCCGGGCGAGCCTCGCAGCCTGCCTCACCGAGAGCTGTGGAAGGTATGCGCGCACCAGCGCGATCCCGATCGCCGGCAGTTGCACGGGGTCGGGGTACGCCATGATCAGCGGATGCAGTTCCGGCTGGAACTTGCGCTTGAAGTTGAGCAGGGAGCGGAACCCGTACACAGGTTCGAGGGAGGCGCTGAGGAACCCGAGGAGGCGATCCAAGCTGCTGGGTTCGCTCTCCCCAGCGGCAGCGGTGTGGGCGAGCGGTGCGGCGGAGAGGCTCATGAACTCGATGCCGTCGTCGCGCATCCTGGTGGCCGATTCGGCGATCAGGAACTCCATGACCCCGTTGATGCTGTCGGGGCGCCGGCGCATGAAATCGAGGGTCCAGCCGATCACCGCGCCGTCGCGGTAGGTGGGAAGCCAGCTGGTGACACCCTCGATTCGACCGTGCCCGTCGACCGCGATCATCAGCTGCACCGCTGGATCGTGAAGTTCGTCGAGCCCGCCCAACGTGAAGCCCATCTCGGGCAGATCCTTGTCGGCCACCCACGCCTCGGAAATGTCGGCGAGCTGCGCGGTCGCGACGAGGGGCAGCGCCACGAAGGTCGTCCATTCCGCCCGGATGCCCGCGCGTTCGGCGCGATTGATCGAGGTGCGCACGTCCTGCCACTTCTTGCCGGTCGTCGCCCACTGCTGCGGGCGGATGACCGTCTCCTCGGCGACGACGGTGGTGGACCACCCGAGACCCTCGAAGAGCGGTCTGAGCTCTGCATCCACGCTGTAGAACACCGGCACCCAGCCGTTGTCGTCGCAGAACCGGGCGAACCGGCCGATCGAGCGATCGTGTGGAGGTGGCGCCCCGAACGGGCCACCCAGCGTGAGCGCAATGCGGCCGACGACCCGGTATGCGATCGCCCGGCCGTCGACCGCATCGAACCAGTAGTCGTTTCCCGGCCAGGTGGCCATGAACGAGATCGCGTCCCCTCCGCCGCGCTGCAACAGGCTCCGGACCCGGGCCGCTTCGGTTGCACCGCTCCAGGATGCGCCTCCGCGCATCACGGGGACGGCAGCGACGATCGCGACGAGCCAGAACACTGTGCCGACGTTGTGGTACACGATCGTGACCAGCGGAGCTGTCGGGAGGAAGCTGATCGTCTCGCGCCGGAGGAAGTTCGCTGGGACGAAGCGTTCGAGCAGATCACCGAGCAGGTCGGAGAGCCCGACGATCCTGGTGAATCCCGTCTCCCGGAACGCGTAGCTCACCCCGAGGTACACCAGCGCCAGCACGATACCCGAAACGAGGACCGTGAGCACATAACGTCGCACTGCACGAGCGGCGGCCCGTACAGGAAAGTGTTTACGGAGCACGATCAGCACAACAGCGAACACGAGAGGCAGCATCGCCGACAGCGTCAGATCGACCGACACCTCCCAATAGTGTGCGCTGAAGCGAGGAGCCGACGTCAGACCGGCCAGCGGGAGCAGGCCGAAGTACAGGGCTGACAGCACTGCGAGGAGCAGATTCACAGTGACGGCGAGCCAGACCGCGAAGCGCGCCCCGCGCAGCAATCCGTATGCCGCGACGAGAAGCACCAGCAGAGGCAGAACGGAGACGAGGATGGGCCCGAGCCCGTTGATCCGCTCGAGCGTAAGGTCTTGCACGCACTGCCTGGTCACCGAGAAGGCCTGACAGCGCGCCAACACCGCGCCGCGCTCGGGGACCTCGTTGGTGAAGAGGAGCTTGATCGGCGACAGCAATCCGCTCCGAGATTGCGCCATGAGTCCGACCACCGGGCCGATCGCGGTGATCGCGACGGCGGATGCCAGCAGTACCCGCACCTCATGATGCGAACTACGAACCCAGCCCGCGAGAGTGGCGGGCGGACGCAAGAGCACGCCGAGGGCGAGACCGATCAGAATCGCGAACAGTCTGTAAAGATCTCCGGGCAGACCGGAATAGAGCACCAGGACCAGGGCGACGAGGACGGTCAGCACGCGGATGCGCCTCCGCCAGAGCGCACCGGCGAAGGCGCTCGCGGCCATGATCGTCCCTCCGACCGCCGTGAACACGTCGAGCACGATCATGTTTCGCACACTGCGTCCCCACATCTCGCCGGTGCCGGAGGCGACCAGCTGCAGACCGACCCCGAGCAGGATCCCGACAGTCGACGTCACGACGTAGGCGACAGCGGTCCGCCAGGTGCCCATCAACCGTTCGGCCGCGCCGACGAGTGCGATGGTCAGGACGAGCGCGAGTATCAGCTCGCTGAGGTTGTCGGTGAAGAGGACGGACGTGATGGTCGACCACCAATGACCGTCGGTCAGGGGTCCGGGGCCGGTTCCGAGCCAGACGTGAAACGGCCTGCGAGGGCCGTGCACCGGGCCGGTAGCCAGGGCGAGGATCAGGATCGTCGCAGTCAGTGCGAGCGTGAACGGCTGTTTCGAGAGAATCCTCAGCAGATGACGGCGGAACGTGGTCACGACCCGAGCCCCATGTGGGCCGCGACAGCGGGGAATCCGACGGCGAGCGTATGGCGAACGGTCTGCCAGTCGTGCGCCGAGCCCGGTGAGATGTACAGATGGGTCGCTATTCCTGCTCTGATCGCGTCTGCTTCGAGGGCCTTCGCGTACGCGGTGTACTTCGCGTCGTTCTGGCCGACACCCAGGATGACGAGCGAGTCCTCGTACGGAGCATTGTCCGCCATGAGGGCGCCCGGCTGTGCGGCACGATACGCGGCGGCGGATCCACCGAAGCCTTTGACGATCGTGTCGTGGTCGTCACCCAGGCTCGGACGGAGTTCGGCAGAGGACGCGATCGCCGATCCGAACATCCCCGGATGCCCTGCGGCGAACTGCATGGCGCAGGTCGCACCTTCCGAATACCCGAACACACCCCAGGCCGCCGGGTCGCTGCTGACCCGGAGGTGAGACCTGATCCAGTCGGGCACATCCCTGAGCAAGTAGGTGGCGGAATTGCCGAGATCCGGAGAATCGACGCACATCGGGTTGTGGTTCGGGGCGCCGAGCTGGTCGGCGGCGACGACGATCGGCGCAAGACCGTGGTGCTTCGCCGCGAACTCATCCATCTGCGTGGCGATGCGGCCGGCTGTGAACACATTCGACGGCGCACCCGGCTGCCCGGAAAAGGCGTAGAGGATGGGGAGAACCGGAGGATCAGCGACCAGCGCGGCGGGAGGCAGGTAGACAACGGCCTCCCTCGCCGCGAACCCGGAGTGGGTCGCCGGGATGCGCACCGCACCGATCTCGCCGTGGGACGGAACCGATGCGGGCGCGGTCCAGGTCGCCGAGTAGTCGGTTCCGACGCCGGTGACCTGGCCGCGCTCGCTGTGGAGGTTCAATGGTGCGAAAGGCACGACGCCGAGAACATCGTCGAGGTCGCGATACTCGCCGAAGTCGACGTTGATTCCGGCTCCCGCCGCGATCAGGAAGATCGGGATGCTCACGATGGCCACGAGTTTGCGCCACCATCGGGACCGGAACAGGTTGACGACTGCCAAGGCCACCCCCGCGAACCCGATCATCACCCACATCCGAGTCACCGGGGTGAGGGCCACTCCGAAGACATCGAGGACATCGCCGAGGATCCAGGTTGTGAGGAGCCCGATGAGTCCTCCCACGACCAGCGCCGCAAGCCCGACGATGGCGCGCCGCCGCGTCGGCCGGACCAAGAGATAGAGCGCCAGAACAGCGATCAGCGCATCCGTCGCGATGAGGAACGGGGGCTTGTCGAACCTCAGTGTCGTGATCCAGTCCAGGGCGCGGTCCTTTCCATCCGGTGCAGAGCCGACGTCATTATTCGACGTTCTGCTCAGGGAAAGCCTGCGTGACGGCCCTCTTCAGCCAACTCCTAGCCCCGGGGTCATCTGCCTGAGAAAAGGCGCGTCTACTCCACAGCGAGTGCGGCGACAGGAGCGACGGACGTTGCGCGCCTGGTCGGCGCGACGGACGCGACCACCGCGAGCAGCGCAGCAGCCAGCACGATGAAGCCGAGGAACGGCCATGGCAGACTCGGCACGAGCAGTCCTCCGCCCGGGATGCTCCCGAGCAGCGCCTGCGCCCCGATCCAGCCGTACACCGTGCCGAGCACGAGTCCGATGACGATCGATGCAACGGTCAGCTGCGCGCTCTCGGCCAGGATCATCCGCCGCACCTGCGTGGCGCTGAACCCCAGAGCTCTGAGCAGTCCGAGTTCGCGGCGGCGCTGGAGCACGCTGAGCGAAAGGCTGTTCACGACACCGACCGCCGCGATGATCGCGGAGAATCCGATCAGTACCGTGAACACCGCCATCGTCGCCGTGAGCACGCTGTCGACGCCCGCGTACATTCCGGGCTCGTTCTCCTGCGCCTGGTGGATCATCTGCAGGTACGACTGCGATGCGACGACGAACATCGTGATCAGCGTGACGCCGATGACGAGACCGATCGTCGTGCGGGAGCTGCGCTCCGGGTTGCGCACGGCGTTCGCAGCCGCGAGCCGCGCCGCCGTCCCGCGCCCGAAGATCAGGCCGACGCCTCGGAGGATGGGCGGCATGAACAGTGGTGCCGCGAGGATGATCCCGGTGAACGAGAGCACTCCGCCTGGGAGCGCGATCAGCACACCGTACGACGTGAACGAGCCGATCGGGGTGGCCGCGAAGATCCCGAGACCGAGCAGCAGGCCGAAGACGAGAAGGGCGACGCCGAGCACCACCAGTGCGAACGCCACGGCATTGCGCCAGCGGCTCCCCCGGATCGCTGTCGCCGGCCGTTCCTCGGATGCGCCGAGCGCCTGCACCGGCGTCACCGTCAGCACCCGGCGGCTTCCGACCCACGACGCCAGCCAGGTGGTCGCGACGACGATGGCCAGTGGTGCGAGCAGTACAGGTGTCAGAACGGGATACGGCTCATCCGGGAGAACCCCCATCGTCACGAACACCCGAACGGCGGCGAGGGCCAACGTGGCGGAGAACGCTCCGCCGGCCACGGCGCCGATGACACCGACGACGAACCCCTCGCCGGCGACGGACCGTCGCTGCGCACGCGCGCTCGAACCGATCAACCGCAGCAGAGCGATCGTGCGAGTGCGACCGGCGATGATCGTCGCGAAGGTGTTCGTGGTGACGATCGCGCCGACGTAGACGGCGATCGTGAAGAACACGCCCGCGACCACATCCAGCGCCACGAGGACGGACCCGTGGCGGGAGGCGAGATCGTCACCCGCGATGAACGCGGCCAGCACGCCGGTCGATGCGAGCAGTGCCACGCCGAATGCGGCACTGAGCGCGGCGACGAGGATGCTCGCCCGATGCTCCCTGGCGTTCGCCCGGAACGCGGAGAACGGCCGGCTCACGCGCGCTGCTCCATGCCGAGCATGTAGCCGGAGATCTCCTCGGGCGTGGCACGGTCGCGTTCGTCGACGACAGCACCGTCGGCCAGGAAGACGATGCGATCCGCGAAGCTCGCTGCGATCGGGTCGTGCGTCACCATGGCGATGCTCTGCCCATACGTGCGGCTGGCCTCGGCAAGAAGCGTCAGCACTTCGCGGCCGGTGCGCGAATCGAGGTTGCCGGTCGGTTCGTCGGCGAAAATCAGATCGGGCCGCGTCGCGAGGGCGCGCGCGATCGCAACGCGCTGCTGCTGTCCGCCGGAGAGTTCGTGCGGGCGGTGCGTGAGCCGGTCGGTCAGCCCGAGCGACTCGACCAGGTGGTCGATCCACTCGCTCTGCGTACGGGTCGGCCGACGACCGTCGAGCTCGAAGGGCAGACGGATGTTCGCGGCGACATCGAGGGTCGGCACGAGGTTGAAGGACTGGAACACGAACCCGACGCGACGACGACGCAGCACCGTGAGCTCCGCATCCTGGAGTCGGGTGATCTCGGTGTCGCCGAGCCACACCTGCCCGCTCGTCACCGAGTCGAGACCGGCCATGATGTGCATGAGAGTCGACTTGCCGGAGCCGCTCGGGCCCATGATCGCGGTGAACTGGCCGGCGGGGATGCCCAGGGATGCGCCGTGGAGCGCGTTGACGCGGCCGGCGCCGGCCCCGTACGACTTGGTCGCGTTCACCACCCGCGCGACGAGTTTCTCGAGCGGCGGAAAGATGGGAGCGGCGGTCGTGACCGTCGAACTGGTGACGTTGTCCATGCCTCAACGCTAGGGATGCGCGGCACGGCTCGAATCGGGCGAAGGACCTACCGGCCATCCACCGCGAGGATGATTCACGCGCTGCTAGTCGACCGCCGTGAGCCCGTGCTCGAACGCGTAGACCACCATCTGCACCCGGTCGCGCAGCCCGAGCTTGCTCAGGATGCGGCTGATGTGGGTCTTCACCGTCGCCTCGCTCAAGAACTCGGTCGCGGCGATCTCCGAGTTGCTCAGACCGCGGGCGGCGAGCACGAAGATCTCCCGCTCCCGGGCGGTGAGGGTGTCGAATTCCGGCGGCTGCGGCTTCGCGGGCTCGCCGGCCGAGAAGAACTGGAACAGCTCGCGGGTGGCTCCTGCGGCGATCACGGCGCTGCCCGCGTGCACGGTGCGGATCGCTGCGAGAAGGAACTCGGGCTCCGCATCCTTCAACACGAAACCGCTCGCCCCGCCACGGATGGCGCGAGCCGCCGCTTCGTCGAGGTCGAAGGTCGTGAGCACGACGATCCTCGGGGCGGATGAGCCAGAGCGCGCGGCAGCCTCGACGATCTCGGTCGTCGCCGCGATACCGTCCATGACAGGCATCCGGATGTCCATGAGAACGACATCGGGAGAGACCTCCCGAGCCAGCCGCACACCCTCCGCTCCGTTGGCCGCCTCCCCCACGAACTCGAGGTCGGGCTGCGAGCTCACCAGCATCCGGATGCCCGCACGGAACAGCGCCTGATCGTCGACGAGCAGCACCCGGATGGGCGTGCCCTGCTCCGTCCCGCTCATGCAGTGGCTCCGGCGGGAAGGAAGGCGCTCACGACGAACCAGTCGCCGCTCGGCCCCGCTGCGAGCGAGCCACCGGCCAGGGCGGCACGCTCGCGCATTCCCGGCAGGCCATGGCCGATGCGGGGCAGCGCCCCGGTTCCCGTCGCCGGAGTGTCGAGCGAGAGCGGTTTCATGATGTTCCTCACGGTGATGACGACTCCGGGTCCCCCGTTCTCCTTCGCCGATTCGGCGAGGATGACAGAGGCGGACGTCGCGGTGTCTCCGTGCCGGAGTGCGTTGGTGAGCGCCTCCTGCACGATTCGGTATGCCGCTATCTGCTGAGCGGATCCGAGGCGACCGACGTCGCCGATCCGCTCGTACGAGACGTCGAGACCGGCGGCGCGGATCTGGTCGATGGTGCGGTCGAGGTCGTCGAGCGACGGCTGCGGACCCTCAGGCTGGGCGTGGCGCAGCTCGGCGAGCAGCACCCGCACGTCACCGAGGGCGGACCGTGCCGTCGAAGCGATGGTCTTGAGCGCTTCGTCGACGGAGTCGGGATCGGCGTGGCGCGCGTAGCGGGCGCCGTCCGCCTGAGCGATGACGACGGCGAGCGAGTGGGCGACGACGTCGTGCATGTCTCGCGCGATGCGTGTGCGCTCCTGCTCGACCACGACGTCTTCGACGGCCCGTGCGCGATCGAGCTCGGCCTCGGCCTGAGCACGACGGGAGAGGCGGGCCGTTCGCCACGTGCGCACGAGCAGACCGAGCACCCACGACAGTCCGAGAACCGTGACGCTGACCACGAAGAGGAACGCGAACTGCAGAGCCAGCTGCGCGATCGCCCCGGAGAGGAGGTTGAGGTAGTTCTGACTGAGCGCCGACGTGAGGGTCAAGTACAGCGCAGCAACGACTGCTCCGACGCCCGCCGAGATCAGCCCCGACCATCGAACGATCCGATCACCGTAGGCCGCCGTCGCATAGAGCACGATCAGCACGCCGATGTCGCTGAACTGGATGGTGTGGCCGGTCGTCATCTGCAGGATCGCGGCCAGCCACGCGAGGGCCAGCGCGACGGCCGGCGAGATCCGTCGCACCGCGATCGCGACTGCGAATCCGATCATCACGAGGAATCCGGAGCGCGGACCCCCGTCGCTGTCGAAACCGAAGACGCTGACGGCGTCGAGGAAGAGGCAGACGAACGCGAAGGCGACGGCACCGGCCACGTCGAACGCGAGCTCGGCGCGGGTGAGCCGGCGCACGAGCCCGACATTCTCGATGTCGGGGTCGGTGACCCGCGTCCCTCCCGACGAGGCGAGCCAGACGAGTACCGAGCTCCCCTCTGTCGACGGCGCTGCGCGCTGTCGAGCGACCAGGAATCCGACGAACCAGCACGCGACGAAACCGACCACCAGGAGCAGGCTCATGAGCAGGAGACCGACACCCTGCGACGTGTAGTACCCGCCGATCAGTGGACCGAACAGCGGGAACTTGAGCTGCCCGCGCACCGTGAAGAGATAGGCGACCGCCGGCCCGAGGAGGATCGCAGCGGTGAAATCGAGCCAGCGCACGACGCGGCCCGAGTGCGCCGCGACGCCGAAGACCGTGAACAGCGCCGCCACGAGTCCGATGACCCGGAACGGCGTCTCGAGGGTCGCTGAGCTCACCACATCCAGGAGCACGGCTGCACAGATCAAGCCCAGCGCCGCTCCGGGGAGAACCCGCGACACGGCGACGGCGGCGCAATAGAGGAGCAGGGTCAACGCGGTCTCGACGCCCAGCGCGAGCCCGGAGATCAGCCACACGCTGAACAGGATGAGCCCTAGGGCAGGCTCGAGCACCCAGCGGAACGGCACGAGCCGCTCCAGGAGGTGGGTAGGGTGCTGCATGCTTCTACGGTACGGGGCGGGAGACGGCCGAAGCCGCCGTGACGGCGGATTTCATCCGCTGGATGTACGCGGTCACGCCCAGCTGGTCAGAAGCCCAGTCGTCCGAGTTGCTTCGGGTCGCGCTGCCAGTCCTTCGCGACCTTTACACGGATCGACAGGAACACCTGTTTGCCGAGCAGTGCTTCGATGGGCACGCGAGCGGCCGCGCCGACGTCGCGGATGCGGCTCCCGCCCTTGCCGATCACGATCGCCTTCTGACTGTCCCGCTCCACGAAGAGGTTCGCGTAGACCTCGACGAGGTCCTTGTCGTCTCGCTCCACGATGTCGTCGATGGTGACGGCGAGCGAGTGAGGGAGCTCGTCCTCGACGCCTTCGAGTACGGCCTCGCGGATGTACTCGGAGATGCGGTCTTCGAGGCCCTCGTCGGTCACCGCATCCGCCGGGTAGAGCGGCGCCGGTGAGCTGGGCAGCAGACGCATCAGCTCGGAGGTCAACGTATCGAGCTGGATGTGGCTGGTCGCCGAGAGCGGAACGATCGCCTCCCACTCGCGCAGCGCCGACACCGCGAGCAGCTGCTCCGCGACGGCAGCTTTGCTGGCGGCGTCGATTTTCGTGACGATCGCGACCTTCTTCGCCCGCGGATATGCGTCGAGCTGCTCGTTGATGAACCGGTCGCCCGGTCCGATCTTCTCGTCGGCCGGTACGCAGAACCCGATCACGTCGACATCGCCGAGCGTCGACTGCACCAGGGAGTTCAGCCGTTCGCCGAGCAGAGTGCGGGGCCGGTGGATGCCCGGAGTGTCCACCAGGATCAACTGGCCGTTCTTCTGGTGCACGATGCCACGGATCGCACGGCGGGTGGTCTGCGGCTTCGAGCTCGTGATGGCCACCTTCTCTCCGACGAGCGCGTTGGTGAGCGTCGACTTGCCGACATTCGGGCGGCCGACGAACGAGACGAATCCGGCGTGGAAATCGGTCACTGGTGGTTCTCCTCTGCCGACGCCTCTGGCGCCGAGATCAATGCGGTGTCGCGCTCGACGAGCACGGTGCTCACGTGTTTGCGGCGGCCCTCGGTGCGGTCCACGGTGAAGAGCAGCCCGTACGCGGAGACCTTCGAGCCGATCTCCGGCAGACGTCCGAGCAGCTTCGAGACGAGACCGCCGACGGTGTCGACGTCGTCGTCGTCCAGCTCGAGGCCGAACAGTTCGCCGAGCTCGTCGATGGGCAGCCGGGTGCTGACCCGGTAGCGCCCCGCACCGATCTGCTGCACGAGCTCCACCTCGTGGTCGTACTCGTCGGAGATGTCGCCGACGAGTTCCTCGATGAGGTCCTCCATCGTCACGAGACCGGCGATTCCGCCGTATTCGTCGACGACCATCGCCAGATGGTTCGATTCGAGCTGCATCTGGCGCAGCAGCGCATCCGCCTTCTGCGATTCGGGGACGAACAGAGCCGGGCGTGCCAGCTCGCCCATCGTCACCTCGTCGGCACCGAGCGGCTTCTCGAAGCTCAGCTTGGCAACATCGCGGAGATAGAGGATGCCGACGACGTTGTCGGGGTCGCCGTCGATCACGGGCATCCTCGACACGCCTTTGCTCAGGAACAGCCCCATGGCCGTGCCGAGCCCGGCGCTCTTGTCGATCGTCACCATGTCGGTACGCGGAAGCATGACCTCGCGCACCACCGTGTCGTTGAACTCGAAGATCGAGTGGATCAGTTCGCGGTCGTCTTCTTCGAGCACGTCGAACTCGGTCGCCTCGTCGACGATGCTGAGCAGTTGCTCTTCGCTGGCCACGGGCGCGGATCGCGAGATCGAGGGCGTCACCCGGTTACCGAGCGCGACCAGACCGTCGGCGATCGGTCCGAGCAGCACTCTGATGGCACGGATCAGCGGAGCGGTCAGCTGCAGCAGGAATTTCGAATGGGCACGACCGACGCTGCGCGGACTCGCCCCGACCAGGACGAATGAGACCCCGGTCATGATGAGTGCCGACAGCAGGAGCGAGATCCACCACTGCTCGAAGATCATCTCGAACGCGAGCGTCACCAGAACCGCCGCCGTGGTCTCGGCAGTGATTCGGATGAAGTTGATGGCGTTGAAGTGCGCGCCGGGATCGGCCGCGATCGCGAGGAGTGACTTCCTGGCGCGCGACGTGTCGGCGAGCTCAGCGATGTCGGCACGGGATTGCACCGAGATCGCGGAGTCGACGGCGGCCATCAGACCACCGAAGGCGACGAGCAGGAACGCGACGACGAAGAAGACCGTGACCAGCATCCGCCCCCCTATCGTTGTCGGTCGTAGCGCGAGAACCCGATGAGGATGTCGCGCTGGATGCCGAACATCTCCCGCTCCTCGGCGGGATCGGCGTGATCGAACCCGAGCAGGTGCAGGATGCCGTGCGTCGTGAGCAGCAGCAGCTCCTCCATCAGGCTGTGCCCGGCCGTCTCCGCCTGTGCCTGCGCCACCTGCGGGCAGAGCACGACATCGCCGAGCAGCCCGGCCGGCGACGGCTCGTCTTCCGTTCCTGGACGCAACTCGTCCATCGGGAAGCTGAGCACGTCGGTGGGCCCTGGCTCGTCCATCCACTGCACGTGAAGCTGCTCCATCGCCGCCTCGTCGACCAGCACGATCGCGAGCTCGGCATCCGGATGCACGTGCATGATGTCGAACGCGTAGGTCGCGAGCCGCTGCAGCGCAGCCTCGTCTACCGCGATGGCCGACTCGTTGTTGACTTCGATACTCACTGGTCAGCCCTATCGTCCTGTGCTCAACGTCGTTTCGGCATGCGGTCGCGCGGGATCGCCGAGCGGCGTTCCGCCCGGTTGGCGAACTCCGCCGCCTGCTCACGCTCGTAATGCAGTGCCTGCTTCTGCGCGTCGTACTCGGTGTACGCATCCACGATGCGGCCGACGAGGGTGTGACGCACGACGTCGTCGCTGGTCAGCCGCGCGAAGTGGATGTCGTCGATGTCCTTCAGCACGCGTGTCACCAGACGAAGCCCACTGGCGGCGTTCGGCAGGTCGACCTGCGTGATGTCGCCGGTCACGACCATGCGGGAACCGAAACCGAGACGGGTCAGGAACATCTTCATCTGCTCGGGCGTGGTGTTCTGCGCCTCGTCCAGGATGATGAAGGAGTCGTTGAGCGTGCGGCCGCGCATGTAGGCGAGCGGCGCGACCTCGATCGTTCCCGCCGCGAGGAGTTTCGGGACGAGATCGGGGTCCATCATCTCGTTGAGCGCGTCGTACAGCGGTCGCAGATACGGGTCGATCTTGTCGGTGAGCGTTCCGGGCAGATAGCCGAGGCGCTCGCCCGCCTCCACGGCCGGACGGGTGAGGATGATGCGGGACACCTCCTTGCGCTGCAGCGCCTGCACGGCTTTCGCCATCGCGAGATACGTCTTGCCCGTACCGGCCGGTCCGATACCGAACGTGATGGTGTTCTCGTCGATCGCGTCGACGTACTGCTTCTGGCCGAGCGTCTTGGCACGGATGCTCTTGCCCCTGGCCGTGAGGATCGCCTGGCTCAGCACATCCGACGGACTCAGATTGAGGTCGGTGTTCAGCATTCGTGCAGAACTCGTCACCTCGGTCGGGCTCAGCTCCTGGCCGTTGCGAACCATCTGCAGCAGTTCCTCGATCAGCCGGCGGGCGGACTCGACCTGCGTCTGCTCGCCGGTGAGGGAGATTTCGTTGCCGCGCACGTGAACGTCGACGAGCGGATACTGCCTCTCGAGCGTGGTGAGCAGCCTGTCCTGCGGTCCGAGCAGCCGCACCATCGCGACGCCGTCGACGTCGAACCGCGCTTCGGCCTGCCCCTCGTTGTTCTGGGGCGAGAATTCGCTAGTCGGCAAGGCTTCCTTCCTCGAGCTCTCCGCTCAGGACATGGGCATGAACGTGGAACACGGTCTGTCCCGCGCCTGCGCCCGTATTGAAGATCAAACGGAAATCGCCGTCGGAGTGTTCCCTGGCGAGGCGGCCCGCGGTGGAGACCAGCTCGGCAAGCAGCGCCGGGTCGCCTGCAGCGAGCTCGACCACGTTGCGATACTGCTCCGTCTTCGGCAGCACCAGCAGGTGCACGGGCGCTTTCGGTGCGATGTCGCGGAAGGCGATGATCCGCTCGTCGTCGTAGACGATGTCGGCGGGCACCTCGCCCGCGATGATGCGCGAGAAGATGGATCGCTGGTCGGTTTCCATGTCCCCCATCTTAAGGCAGCAGCCTCACCATCGGCCGAGGATTCCGTTGAGCACCGCGAGGGCGGCGGGGCCCGCCGTCGAAGTGCGCAGCACGGTGTCGCCGAGGCGCACCAGCTCCGCGCCGGCCTCGGCGAGAGCAGCGAGCTCTTCCGGGGCGATCCCGCCCTCGGGACCGACGACGAGGACGATCGGACGCTCATCCGGGACCACGGAGGTCAGCTGCGCTGTCGCATCCGGTTCGAGTACCAGGACACGGTTCGCCGCGCACAGGGCGGCGAGGGTCTTGATCGTCGCGAGTTCGCCGACCTCGGGCACCCAGGGGCGGATGGACTGCTTGGCGGCCTCTCGAACGATGGTCGCCCAGCGGTCGCGCCCCTTGGCCACCTTCGGCCCGTCCCAGCGGGAGACCGAGCGCGCGGCCGACCACGGGACCACGGCATCCACGCCCAGCTCGGTGGAGGCCTGGATCGCGAGCTCGTCCCGGTCGCCCTTGGCGAGCGCCTGCACGAGTGTCACGCTCGGGACCGGGCGATCGACCCGCTCGACGACCTCGACGTCGATGGTGAGTTCCGCCGAGGTCGACTCGATCACCTCGCCGGTCACGACGAGACCGCGGCCGTTGCCGATCATCACGGATTGGCCCGGCCGGGTGCGATTGACCGTGGCGGCGTGCTTGGCCTCGGCGCCGACGATCGACACGCGGCCGCCGACCTCGGCCGACTCGAGGTCCTCCCGGACGTAGAGCGAGCTCACGGCCGGGTCAGACGTTGAGGAACCGGTCGCGCAGCTTGGCGAACAGGCCCTGCTGGAAGTGGGCCAGCGAGGGCTCCACCTGCTTGTGACTCGCGGCGAACTGCTTCATCAGCTCGCGCTCCTTGTGGTCGAGTTTGGTCGGCGTGACCACCTGGATGCCCACGCGCAGATCGCCGCGGCCGCTTCCGCGCAGGTGCGTGATGCCCCGGTCTTTCACCGTCATGATGTCGGCGCTCTGCACGCCGGGCTTCAGCTCCAGGCTGATGTCGCCGTCGAGCGCCTTGACCGTTGCCGTGGTGCCGAGGATCGCATCCGTCATCGACACCTCGAGGGTGCACAGGATGTCGTCGCCATCACGGCTGAACACGTCGTGGTGCTTGACCTTGATCTCGAGGTAGAGGTCGCCGTTCGGGCCGCCGGCGGGGCCGGCCTCTCCGCTGCCCGGCATCTGCAGGCGCAGCCCGGTGTCGACGCCGGCGGGGATGTCGACGGGAACGGTACGACGGGCACGCACGCGGCCCTGACCCTGGCAGGTGACGCACGGGGTGGCGATGACGGTGCCGTAGCCACGGCAGGTGCCGCACGGGCTCGACGTCATCACGTTGCCGAGCAGGGAACGAACCGAGCGCTGGATGCTTCCGGTTCCGTGACAGATGTCGCAGGTCACGGGTGCGGTGCCGGGCTGGCAGCACGATCCGTTGCACGTCTCGCAGACGATCGCCGTGTCGACCTCCAGATCGCGGTGCGTTCCGAAGATGACCTCGTCGAGGTCGACCTCGACCCGCAGCAGCGCGTCCTGGCCGCGCTCGCGGCGCGACTTGGGACCACGGCTGCCCCCGCCGCCGAAGAAGGTCTCGAAGATGTCGCCGAAGCCGCCGAAGTCGGCTCCCCCGCCACCGAAGCCGGGCTGCGGGCCGATGTCGTACTGCTGCCGCTGCTTCGGGTCGCTCAGCACGTCGTAGGCGTGCGTGACCAACTTGAATCGTTCGGCCGCGTCGGAACTGGGATTCACATCCGGATGCAGTTCGCGGGCCAGGCGGCGGTACGCCTTCTTGATCTCGTCGGGGGTGGCGTTGCGTTCAACACCGAGGACTTCGTAATGGTCGGCCACGTACGGCTTTTCCTTCTCGTTCGGTTCTTCTATTCGCCAAGCAGGCGGGAGAGGTATCGGGCGACCGCGCGGACGGCCGCCATGTTGTTGGAGTAGTCCATGCGCAGAGGGCCGAGCACGCCCAGGCGCGCGACATCGGATCCCGAGGCGGTGTACCCGCTCGACAGCACGGAGGTCTCGGCCAGGCCGAACGCGGCGTTCTCCCGGCCGATGCTCACGGCGACGCCGTGCTGGTCGGTCGCCATCTCGCCGAACAGCTTCAGCAGGGTCACCTGCTCCTCGATCGCCTCGAGCACGGGATAGACGCTCCCCGTGAAGTCGTGCTCCGTGCGCACCAGGTTGGCAGTGCCCGCCATGACCAGCTTCTCCTGCCGGTTGGCGGCGATCTGGTCGATCAGGGCCTTCGCAACCGGCTCGACGTGCTCCCGCGTGCGCTCGGTGAGCGCATCCGGAAGCTCGCGAAGGCGGGCGGTGGCGTCGAGCAACGACAGACCGGCCGCCGCCCCGTTGATGGCTCCACGGATCTCCGCCACGACCTCGTCGGAGAGGTCGGTACTCAATTCGACCACTCGCTGCTCGACCGCACCCGTGTCGGTGATGAGCACGCAGAGCAGCCTGCGCGGGGCAAGGGTGACGAGCTCGATGTGCCGGATGCGCGACCTGGCCACCGATGGGTACTGCACGAGCGCCACCTGGCTGGTCAGCTGCGAGAGCAGCCGCACCGTGCGGGCGAGCACGTCGTCGAGATCGACGGACTGGCCCAGGAAGGCCTCGATCGCCTGGCGCTGCGCCGGGGTGAGGGGGCGCACATCCGAGAGGTGGTCGACGAACAGGCGGTACCCCTTGTCGGTCGGCACTCTGCCGGACGACGTGTGCGGCGCCGCGATCAGCTCTTCCTCTTCGAGGGCGGCCATATCGTTGCGGATCGTCGCGGCCGAGACACCGAACGAGTGACGCTCGACGATGCTCTTCGAGCCGACGGGCTCGCGCGAGGCGACGTAGTCCTGCACGATTACACGCAGAACCTCGAGGCTCCGGTCGGAAACCATCCGTCTCGCCTCCTGACTGTGTTCGCATGCTGCCGTGCGGCTGGGTTAGCACTCACTGATCCTGAGTGCTAATCATATCGCGCCGACACGCCACCCTTTGATTGCACCCGATTCAATCGTGGCATTACCTTATGTGTGCGGTCTCACAAAAGCGTGAGTTGCACTGATCGGCAGGTTCCGGCATTGCCGAGAGTATCGATTCCCCCCGGATCCGAACGGAAGGCACCGATCATGACCGACCCGAACCAGCCCGCATCCGACCCGAACAACGGCGTGCCGCCGCAGCAGCCGTACGGGAGCGTCCCGCCGCAGCAGCCGCAGCAGCCATACGCAGCAGCGGCTCCGGCCGCGCCGCTCGACCAGGCACAGGACAAGCAGTGGGCGTCCTTCGCCCACCTCGGCGGCATCCTGTGGATCCTGCCCTCCCTGATCATCTACCTGGTCTTCAAGGACCGCGGCGCGCTCACGCGGCAGGAGTCCAAGGAGGCGCTGAACTGGCAGATCACCTGGCTGATCGTCTGGTTCGTTTCCGTGATGATCAGCGTGTTCCTCGTTCTCACCCCCGTCGGCTTCATCTTCAGCCTCCTGATCCCGTGGGCGCTCTACATCGTCAACCTGGTCTTCTCGATCCTCGGATTCGTGAAGGTGAACAGCGGCGGCACCTATCGCTATCCGGTCAACTTCCGTTTCATCAAGTAGTCGAATCCTCTCGGCTTCTTCCCAGTTTCGCGCCGCTTGTCATAGGGTTGGGGACGACAAGTCCCCGACCCGCCCACCCGGGCGGCAGCCTAGGAGCACCCCATGTCCGCAACACCTCCGCCGCCTCCGCCGCCTCCCCCCGGAGCACCGTACGGCGGCTCCTCCCAGCAGCTCAGCCCCGCCGACGAGAAGCTCTGGGCGACGCTCGTCCACGTCGGTGGAATCCTCTTCGGCTTCCTCCCTGCGCTGATCGGCTACCTGGTGCTCAAGGATCGCGGACCCTTCGTGCGCGAGCACACGGCGACGGCGCTGAACTTCCAGATCACGCTCGCCATCGCATACGTCGTCGGCTGGATCCTGACCATCGTGCTGGTCGGCTTCATCATCCTCGCCGCCGTCTGGGCCGTGAACATCATCTTCAGCATCATCGCCGCCGTGAAGGCGAACCAGGGTCAGTACTACACGTACCCGATCGCCATCAAGTTCGTCAGCTAGCCACGCTCGCCGGCTCGTCGACGAGCAGGCGGCGGACAACCGCATCCGCCAGGAGCCGCCCGCGCAGGGTCAGTTCGACCGACCCGCGCAGGGCGGCTTCTGCGTTCACGAGCCCGTCCGCGATCAGTTCGGCGACCGCGGTCCGGCCGGGCCTGTCGAGCACCCCGAGCTCCAGCCCGCCACGGATGCGCGTCGACAGGAGCACACGCTCCACCCGCCGAGTCTCGGTGTCGAGCGTCTCCCGCCCGGCCGCCGGCGACTCGTTCGCCAGAACCCGTGCGGCATAGGCCGCCGGGTGTTTCACGTTCCACCACCGCACACCGCCCACGTGGCTGTGCGCGCCGGGTCCGACACCCCACCAGTCGTGGCCCTCCCAGTAGGAGAGGTTGTGCCGCGAGCGGTGTGCAGCATCCTTGGCCCAGTTGCTGACCTCGTACCAGTCGTAGCCGGCGGCGGCGAGTCGCGCATCCGCCAGCTCGTACATGTCGGCCTGGAGGTCTTCGTCGGGCGTGCCGACCTGCCCGGATTTGATCTGCCGCGCGAGCTTCGTACCGGTCTCGACGATGAGCGAGTACGCGGAGAGGTGATCGGGCTCGCAGGCGAGCGCCGAATCGAGTGAGCGGGACCAGTCGTCGAGCGACTCCCCCGGTGTTCCGTAGATGAGGTCGAGACTCACCTGGAGCCCGGCAGCACGCGCCCAGTCGACGACCCGCGGAACCCGCTCGGGGTCGTGCGTGCGCTCGAGGGTCGCGAGCACATGCGGAACGGCCGACTGCATCCCGAACGACACACGGGTGAAGCCGGCGGCCGCGAGCTGCTCCAGGTAGGCGGCGTCGACGGAGTCGGGGTTCGCCTCGGTGGTCACCTCGGCCCCGTCGACGAGTCCCCAGGCGTCGCGGACGGCTGCGAGCATCCCGGCCAGGTCGCTCGCCGGAAGCATGGTCGGAGTGCCGCCGCCGAAGAACACCGTCGAGACCGGACGCGACACGATGCCGCTGCCCTCGAGCGCACCGGCCGCGAAGCCGACCTCGCGGATGGCGTGACCGGCGTATTCGCTCTGCGAGACCCCACGCAGTTCGGTCGCCGTGTATGTATTGAAATCGCAGTATCCGCACCGCACGCGGCAGAACGGAACGTGCAGGTAGACGCCGAAATCGCGCCCGCCGGCACCGAACGCCGCGGAAGCGGGGAGCAGTCCGTCCGCCGGGGCGGGATCGCCGAGCGGGAGTGCGCTCGGCACGTCAGACCGACCGGACGGGTAGGAGCGAGCGGAGGTACTTGCCCGTATAGTGACGCTGCACCAGCCAGAGGATCGGCGCGACGGCACGGAAGAAGCCGTTCGACGGCTGGGAGAACGCGCGCAGCACGAACCACACCGAGCCGTCGTCGCGCAACTCCACCAGGAACGCCTCCTCACCACTCTCCGGATGCCCGTGCATCGTTCCGTACGCGAAGCCGGCGCGGTTGGGCTCATCGATCACGTACACGACACGGATGGGTGCGGACACGTGCAGCGGCCAGAACGGGATCTTCAGCACGGCCGTCATCCCGTTGGCGATGTACGGGGAACCGTCGTCGGCGAACACCGCCTCGCTCGACCGATGCTCCTGCAGCTTCGACGGACTGCCGTCGGGATTGAAGATGACGCCCTCGTACTGCACGCCCGTTCCCTCGTGAGCCTCGGTGACCTTGATCCCGCTCCCCCGCTGCACACCCCAGGTCATCAGCGCCGTGACGGCCGACGCGAACCTCTCCTCGCCGCTGCCGAGCCGCGCCTGCCGCTCCAGCGGCCGGTACCCCTTCGGCGGGTAGTACAGGAGATCGGGCGACTGCGTGCCGCCCACAGCACCGTAGGTCACCGGCTGGTCGGTGAACGAGGAGCGTCGCATGCGTTCGGTCCTGATCATTTCTGGTTGATAACGCTTTCGGGTCGCAATCAGCCTAGACGGCCGGGAGTCGATATGTTCTCCCACGCAGCGACACATATACCAGGGGGAACAATGAGGGCACAGGCAACGCTCGTGCTGATCGCCGCGTCTGCGGCCCTGATGCTCACCGGATGCACGCCGGCTGTCAGCGCGCATCCGCCCGTGACGCACGCGCAGACCCCGACGTCGTCCCCGGCTGGCGCCGCGGGCACGCCGTTCGCCTGTGCGGATCTTGCCGCACACGCCGATTTGGACGCCATCGGCCCCGATCTCGCGCTGATCCCCGTCGGCGAATACTGGATCGCACCGCCATCGGCCGATCCCTGGTCGGCGTCGCGCGTCTCGCTTACGCAGGGGATCAATCCTCCGTCGAGCCCCACCGTCGTCGCAGCATTCGAACGCGGGTTCTTCGGCTGCTACTGGGCCGATCGAGTGGAGGGCACCTCGCTCCAGGTCTCGGCGCTGCCTGACGCGGCACGCGCATACAACGACTACGTCGGCGCCAGTGCGGGCGGCTACGAACTGCGAGCGTACGACTCGCTCGGCGTGGCGACGACCAGCACGGGCGGATGCGGGTCGGCGAGCGACTCGGGTCCGTATTGCCGGATCGATGCACTCGCCGGCACCACCTGGATTGCCGTCATCGCGCCGGTGACAGCGGCGGCGGCGGGGTCGGACGCGATCCGTTCCGCGCTCGTCGACATCGCCGAGAACACCGCTGCGAAGATCGATTCGGCGAAGGAGCTCGTGAGCGCCCGCCCGCTCGTCACCAGCCGCTGGGACCGGGTCGGGGATTGCACCTCCATCGGCTCGGCCGTCGGCTCGGTGCAACCCGGCGTCGGCTCGTTCACACGCGGGGACCTGGACGTCACCGGCGCCTTTGACCCGCTCGCGCGCGCTGCGGTCCTCTCGGCGCACGGATTCACCTGCAGCGAGAACGCTGCGAGCCGTTCCATCAGCGTCGCCGTCGTCACGGGAGCCGACTGGCTCGGACCGCTCGCATACACGGACGCTACGCCCGTCCCCGCTGAATTCGGCGGTGCGGAGGGTCTCGTCTCACCGCGCGCGCTCTGCCTGAACTCCGATCCCAACATGTGCTGGGCCGAAGGATACGTCGATCACGCACTGGTGGTCGTGTCGGGTCTCGGATCCGCAGCGGCAGACGCCGAGGCTCTCGTGTCGCTGGCGGCAGTGTCCGGCTGACCCAGCGAGGTCAGGCCGGAGCTGCGGCTACTTCTTGTCCTTCTTCTCCGTGTCGCCGGAGAGCGCGGCGATGAACGCCTCCTGAGGGACCTCGACGCGGCCGACCATCTTCATGCGCTTCTTGCCCTCCTTCTGCTTCTCGAGGAGCTTGCGCTTGCGGGTGATGTCACCGCCGTAGCACTTGGCCAGCACATCCTTGCGCATGGCACGGATGCTCTCGCGGGCGATGATGCGCGCGCCGATCGCAGCCTGGATGGGAACCTCGAACTGCTGTCGCGGGATCAGCTCCCGCAGTCGGCCGGTCATGAGCACGCCGTATGCGTACGCCTTGTCGCGGTGCACGATCGCACTGAACGCGTCGACCTGTTCGCCCTGGAGGAGGATGTCGACCTTGACGAGATCGGCCTCCTGCTCACCCGTCGGCTCGTAGTCGAGCGAGGCGTAGCCTGCAGTGCGGCTCTTCAGCTGGTCGAAGAAGTCGAAGACGATCTCGCCGAGCGGCATCGTGTAGCGGATCTCCACACGGTCTTCGCCGAGGTAGTCCATGCCCAGCAGAGAGCCACGACGGCTCTGGCAGAGTTCCATGATGACGCCGACGTAGTCCTTGGGCGCGAGGATCGCGGCCTTCACCATCGGCTCCTCGACCTTGGCGATCTTGCCGCCGGGGAACTCGCTCGGATTCGTGACGGTGATGACCTTCTTGTCTTCGGTCGTCACCTCGTAGACCACCGACGGCGCGGTGGTGATGAGGTCGAGTCCGAACTCACGCTCCAAGCGCTCGGTGACGATCTCGAGGTGCAGCAGCCCCAGGAAGCCGCAACGGAATCCGAACCCGAGGGCGACGGACGTCTCCGGTTCGTAGACGAGCGCGGCATCCGAAAGCTTCAGCTTGTCGAGGGCTTCGCGGAGTTCGGGGTAGTCGCTGCCGTCGATCGGGTAGAGGCCTGAGAAGACCATCGGCTTGGGCTCGGTGTAGCCGGGAAGGGCCTCGGTCGCGGGCTTCGCCGCCGTCGTGATCGTGTCACCCACCTTCGACTGGCGCACGTCCTTCACACCCGTGATCAGGTAGCCCACCTCGCCGACGCCGAGACCGTTGGACGGTGTCGGCTCGGGAGAGCTCACACCGATCTCCAGGATCTCGTGCGTGGCCTTGGTCGACATCATCTGGATGCGCTCGCGCGGTGAGAGCTTTCCGTCGATCATCCTCACGTATGTGATGACCCCGCGGTAGCTGTCGTAGACCGAGTCGAAGATCATCGCGCGGGCGGGAGCATCCTTCTTGCCCACCGGCGCCGGGATCAGCTCGACGACCCGGTCGAGCAGCTCCTCGACGCCGATGCCCGTCTTGCCCGAGACGCGAAGCACGTCCTCCGGCTTTCCACCGATCAGCGAGGCGAGCTCGGCGGCGTACTTGTCTGGGTCGGCCGCAGGCAGGTCGATCTTGTTCAGCACGGGGATGATCGTCAGGTCGTTCTCGAGAGCGAGGTACAGGTTCGCGAGCGTCTGGGCCTCGATGCCCTGGGCCGCGTCGACGAGCAGGATCGCGCCCTCACAGGCTGCGAGCGAGCGCGAGACCTCGTAGGTGAAGTCGACGTGACCGGGGGTGTCGATCATGTTGAGCGCGAACGTGCTGCCGTCGAGCTGCCACGGCATCCGCACGGCCTGACTCTTGATGGTGATGCCGCGCTCGCGCTCGATGTCCATGCGGTCGAGGTACTGGGCACGCATGTCCCGATCGGAGACGACGCCGGTGATCTGCAGCATCCGGTCGGCCAGGGTGGACTTGCCGTGGTCGATGTGGGCGATGATGCAGAAATTGCGGATGGACGCCGGATCGGTCGCGGCGGGCTCGAGGGCCTTCAGAGCTCGTGGTGACATTGTGGTTCGATTCTCCCACGAGCCGGGGCCGCAACCCTATTCGGGCGCCGCGACCGGTCCGGGCGTTCGCTGCAGGTCTCTCAGCCTGCGGTCGCGAACCGCTCCGAGCGCTCGACGACGTGACCGTGGTCGCCCTCCCAGCGGTACACCTCAGCACCGTCGATGAAGACGTGCTCGGCCCGCGAGTTGACGTCGAGCGGATCGCCCGACCAGATCACCACGTCGCCGTCGAGGCCCGGCGTGAGCGAACCGACTCGCTCATCCAGCTTCAGGAAGGAGGCAGGATTCACGGTCAGCGCCTCGAGAGCGGTCTCGCGCGGCAGACCCTCCTTCACGGCGAGGGAGGCCTGGTGGACGAGGAAGTTGATCGGCACGACGGGGTGATCCGTGGTGATCGCGACGCGCACACCGGCTGCGGCGAGCTTGGCGAGATTGGCGATGGCGCGATCCTTCAGCTCGACCTTCGAGCGCGAGGTGAACAGCGGCCCGAAGATGACGGGGATGTCGCGCTCGGCGAGAACGTCCGCGACCTTGTGGCCTTCGGTGCCGTGGTTGATCACGAGCCGGTAGCCGAACTCGTCAGCGAGACGGATGGCCGTGGCGATGTCGTCGTGACGGTGCGTGTGCTGATCCCACGCGAGCTCGCCGTCGAGCACACGCACGAGGGTCTCCTTGCCGAGGTCGCGGGCGAAGGGCTTGCCCTCCTTCTTCGCATCGTCGCGCTGGTCGCGGTAGTTCTGGGCCTCGACGAACGCTTCGCGGATGATCATCGCGACGCCGAGCCGGGTGCTCGGGGTGACGTTCTTCGCGCCGTAGACACGCTTCGGGTTCTCGCCGAGCGCCGACTTGACGCTGACGGCCTCGCGGATGACCTGCTCATCGATGGTGCGCCCGCCCCATGACTTGATCGCGACGGTCTGACCACCGATCGGGTTCCCCGATCCCGGCTTCACGACGATCGAGGTGACGCCGCCCGAGAGTGCGTCACGGAAGCCCTCGTCGTCGATGTTGATCGCGTCGATCGCACGCACGGCGGCGGTGTTCGGAGTCGTCATCTCGTTCGTGTCGTCGCCGGCCGGGCCGTTGGCCTCCTCGTGGATACCGACGTGACCGTGGGATTCGATGAAGCCGGGGAGCACCCACTTGCCCGTGGCGTCGATGGTCTGCACCGCATCCGGAACCGTGACGTCGCGCCCGACGGCAGTGATCTTGCCGTTCTCGACGAGGACTGTTCCCCCCTCGATCGGGTCTCCCGCGACCGGGACGACATAGGCATTGACGATGGCGATGGATGCGTTAGAGGTCATGGATTCGAGCCTACGCCCGGATGTGAAGCCGGTTCTGCGGACGGTCCCTCGCGCGCACCGCGCGGTCGCGGGTCGTCGCGTTTGGTGCTGGGCGCGGGCGCTGGTAAAGTTGTTTGTTGGCTTGCGTGTGGGTTCGTCCGCACGACTGCCGCAAGGCGCCCTCTCTCGCTGAGCGGCTCATCCGTAACTCACTTCAAACGAAAGTAACCACACGTGGCAAACATCAAGTCGCAGATCAAGCGCATCGGCACCAACAAGAAGGCGCAGGAGCGCAACAAGGCCGTCAAGAGCGAGGTCAAGACCGCCGTTCGCGCGACCCGCGAGGCTGTCGTCGCCGGCGACAAGGACAAGGCCGTCTCCTCGTTGAAGGTCGCGAACCGCAAGCTCGACAAGGCTGCCAGCAAGGGCGTCATCCACAAGAACCAGGCGGCGAACCGCAAGTCGGCCATCGCCAAGCAGGTCGCGAGCCTCTAGACAGACCACCTGCGGCATCGTCCGCACAGCGAAGAGCCCCCGTCATGACGACGGGGGCTCTTCGCATTCTCGGGGCGCGGCAGTGTGTTCTCGAGGTCTGACCGGCCCAGGATGCACGTTCAGCCGCGACCGCGGGCGCTGACGATGCCGATCATCCGTTCGAGAGCGAACACCGGGTCGCGGCCACCGCCCTTCACATTGGCGTCCGTCTCGGCGAGCACCTCGATGCAACGGCCGAGACCGTCTTCGGTCCAGCCCTGGAGATCGCGCCGCGCCCTGTCCACCTGCCACGGTGCGAGGCCGAATTGCTGGGCGAGCTGTCCTGACCCGCCGCGTGCGCCGGACAGTTTCGCCATCGTGCGGATCTTGCTGGCGAACGCCGCCACCATGGGCACCGGGTCGGCGCCCGATGCCAGGGCGTGCCTCATGGTGACAAGAGCCTCGCCATGCCGACCCGCGATCGCAGCATCGGCGACCTGGAACGCATTGGTCTCCATCCGTCCGCCGTAGTATTTGTCGACCGTCGCTTCTGTGATCTCGGCCGCGGTGTCGGAGATGAGCTGCTGGCAGGCGGCCGCCAGTTCGGCGAGGTCGTCGGCGAAGGCCGAAGTGATCGCCCGCAGCGCGGCCGGCGCGATCTTCTTGCCCGCCGCCCTGAACTCGGCTTGCGCGAAGTCGTACTTGTCCGAGTCCCGCTTGAGTTCGGTGCAGACGACCTCGATGCCGCCGCCCGTGCCCCCGCGGATGGCGTCGAGCAGCTTCTTGCCGCGCACACCCCCACCATGCCGCAGGACGACGACGGTACCGTCGGCCGGTGAAGCGAGATAGTCGAGCATGTCGCTCAGGAAGACGTCGTTGGTCTTCTCGACGCTGCCCACGCGGATGAGCCTCGGTTCGCCGAAGAGCGACGGGCTCGCCAGCGTCAGCAATTCGCCCGGGGCGTAGTCGTCGGCGGCGAGGTCGCTGATCTCGAGACTCGGATCCTCCGCCTTGAGGCCGTCGCGCAGCGTACGGATCGCACGGTCGGCGAGAAAGCCTTCCGGACCCGAGACCAGGACCACCGGGGCGGACCGGATCTGGTTCCACGCGAGCTGCGGGATCGCGACGGGCGCCGCCTTTCCCTTGCTCCCGCTCGTCTTGCTGCTGGGTCGTGCCGCCACGTTCCTCCTCGGTCTTCTCCAGCATACGGTGGACCGCCGTCACCACCCGGGTGCTTCGAGGCCGTTGACTCTCCCGCAGCCCTGCGCTCGCTCCACACCCGCACGCCTCCCTGGGCTGTGCCCGGCGAAACCAGGATCATCCCTTGCGTGTCGGTGCGCTCGGCCACGGTCCCGTTGCGGCTCAGCAGCTGAAGGGCTCGCTGCGTGGGGTGTCCGTAGCCATTGTCGACGCCGGCCGACACCAGCCCCACTGTGGCACGGAGCCGTTCGTACAGCGCTTCGCTCTGGTCGGCCGACCCGTGATGAGCGACCTTGACGACATCCACGGGCGCGACCTGCCCCGTCGCAAGCAGCTCGTTCTGCGCATTCTCCCCGAGGTCGCCGAGGTAGATCGACCGCAGCCCCCGCCCTTCCATCGCGACCGTGACACTGCCGTCATTCTCGCCGATGGCGGGCTCACCGGGTTCCGGAGCCGGCGGCCACAGAATTCGCCACTCGAGTTCGCCGAGACGACCCGTTCGTCCCGCGAATCCTTGTATGATCTCGACCCCGGCGCGACGGAGCTCGGCGATGACCCGCTCGTCCGCCTCTCTGCCCGTCTGCCCGACGACGACAGCGCGGGTGGAACCGACGACGGCGGCCAGGCCGCCGACGTGGTCGGCGTCGAAGTGGGTGAGGATGAGCAACTCCAGCCGTTCGACACCCAGCCGCTCGAGACAGTCCTTCGCCGGACCCGGTTCACGCCCGACGTCGATCATCGCGACTCGATCCCCATCGCGAACGAGCACGCCGTCGCCCTGTCCGACATCGCAGGCGGCGATCTGCCAGTCGGGCGGTATCGAGAGCACCCGGCCCAGTGCGCCCCCGCCCAGACTGCCTGAGTAGACCCCGACCCCGGCGATCAGTGCCCCACCGGCGATCGTGGCCAGGACACCCCGTGGTGGCCCCGAGGGCGAGAGCACGAGTACCGCGATCGCAGCGACAGCGCAGGCGCACAGGGCCACGCCCACCGGCCCGTCGAGCCACGGCAGGCTGCTGCCCGGGAGCGAGCTAGCCGTATGAGCGACCTGCGCGATCCACGCGGCAGGAATCCACGCCACCCACACCACGGCCTGGCCCAGCACGGGCGCCACAGGCAGCAGCACGCAGGCCACCAGGCCGAGAACAGTCGCGAGAGGTGCGGCCGGTTCAGCGAGGAGATTGGCTCCGACTCCGTACAGGGGCAGGGTCGGTGCGAGCATGAGGAGAACGGGTTGGCACATCACTTGTGCCGCCAGCGGAATGGACACCACAGTGGCGAGGGCACGTGGCATCCACCGGGTGAGCACGCGCGCGAGCGGTCTGGCCAGCACCAGCAGGCCCGCCGTCGCAAGCACGGACAGGGCGAACCCGTAGTTGCGCGCCAGCCAGGGATCGTGCAGGAGCAGAACGATCACCGCGAGCGCGAGCACCGGCAACCCCTGGGCCGGGCGGCCTCGTGCGACCGCGATGAGGACCACGACCGCCATGGTGGCGGCACGGATGACACTCGCCCCGGGCGTCACCAGCACCACGAACGCGACCAGCGCCACCAGCGCGGCGGCCACGCGACCGCGCCGCCCGAGCCCCACGAGTGAACCGCCGAAGAAGACGAGCCCGGTGACGAGCGCGCAGTTCGCTCCGGACACGGCCGTGAGGTGGCTCAGCGAGCTCGCTTTCATGTCCTCGTCGAGCTGCTCCCCCACCGCCGTCACATCGCCGATCGAGAGACCCGGAAGGAGCGCTCCACCGTCGCCCGGAGTGAGCGCGGCGCCGGCGGCGAGCCGTTCCCGAATTCGCGCGGTCCAGCCGAGCCAGAGGGGAGGATTCGCCGAGACGCGAGGGGCTCCGCGGGCGACGGCGATGAAGCCGGTCGCCTCGCCTGGTTCGGTTGGTCGCAGGGTGGCCTCCACGACGGTGACCGAGCCGAAGACGATCCGCCGCACGTCGCTCGCGGACGTCGTCGCAATCACCGACACCGGCATGTCCACCGCGAATCGATCGTCTGCGACGGTCGCAGAGAGCGCCGTACCGCGCCACATCCACCGGGCCTGGCCGTCGAATCCCGCTCTGATCGACTGGGGTGCACTGTCTGTGCGCACCACCACCGTGATCGCCGATCCCGCACGGGCCGCTTCACTCACCGCGGCTGGGGTACGCCGTGGCGCATCCGTCGCGACCGAGCCGAGCGCCCCGGCGGCACCGATGATCGACAGTGCCGCCGACATCCACCCGATGCGCAGCGCACGCCGAGCTCGGTCGAGACGCGCCCAGTGCGCACCGCCGCGACCGGCTCGACGGTCTCGCCCGTCGGTCGAGCCGCGTCGGCGACCGGCCGCGATCGCGGCCACCGCGCACAGCGCGGCGATCACCCAGGCCACGGGTGCCATGCGGGAGACCACGTCCGGAAACGCCACCGCGACCCCGCACACCAGCCAGATCGCTACGGCCGGCACGACCAGCCTGAGATCGAATGTCATACCGTGATCCGGTCTTTGAGCCCGTCGAAGAGCTTCTGCCCGATACCGGTCACCTTCAACAGGTCCGCGACCGCCGCGAACCGTCCGTTCGCACTGCGGTAGTCGAGGATGCGACCGGCGAGCGCGGGCCCGATGCGAGGCAGGGTCTCGAGCGCGGCCTGATCTGCCGTATTGAGATTCACGAGGCCTCCGGATACGCCGGTCGCCCCCGCGGATCCGCCGCCACCCGCGTTCCCGGCCGGCGGTGGCAGGACCTCCCCGACGCGCGGCACGACGAGCTGCTCGCCATCCGCCACGAGGCGGGCAAGATTCACGCCGGACAGCTCGGCATCGTCGGTCAGGCCACCGGCTGCCGCCACCGCATCCACCACGCGTGCTCCGGTCGTCAGAGCTACCAGCCCGGGCCGATTCACCGCGCCGAGGACGTGGACCAGAACGGGCACGCTCGCCGACGCGGTCGATGAGAGATCGGCCGCCGGTGCCTCCGACCCCGCCGGAGCGGGTTCGCGAACAACCTCTGCGCCGCTCCCTCCCTGAGCGACCGCGTTGACGACCACCGCACCGACGAGCGCAACGATGAGGATGACCACCCCGGCTCCGACACCGATGCGGACGCGCGCCGAACGCGCGCCGGCGACCGAGTCGAGAGCGTCGGTCTCGAACGCGCCGTCGCTCTCTTGATTCGGCTGGGTCTCCGGACCTGGCCCCGCTCGATGTCGCATCCCTCCACGCTAGAAAGCGCGGCTCCGCCACGGGGACTGAGCGATCGATCCGTGGAGAGGACGGCGGCGGCCCTCCTTGTGGAGGACAGCCGCCGCTCGTGCGCGCTGAGCTCTAGGAGCGCGGCTTCGTCGCGATGTTCACCAGCCGTGGGGCACGGACGATGACGTTCACCACTTCGCGCTCGCCGACCGATCGCTTCACAGCATCGGATGCACGTGCCAGCGCCTCCAGCTCGTCCGCCGAGATCTTGGGCGAGACGTCGAGCCGGTCGCGCACCTTGCCGTCGACCTGGACGACCGCGGTCACGGACTCCTCGATCAGCAGCGTGGGATCGGGCTTGCGCCACTGCGCGAGTGCCACCGACGGCTTGTAACCGAGCGTCGACCACATGTCCTCAGCCGTGTACGGCGCGAACAGGTTCAGCGCCATCGCAGTGACCTCGGCAGCCTCGCGAACGGCGGGATCCGCGGGTCCAGCGCCGGTGTCGATGCTCTTGCGGGTCGCATTGACCAACTCCATGAGACGCGCGACGACGACGTTGAACTTGAAGCCCTCGATCAGACCGGGCGCATCGGCCAGGAAACGATGGGTCACGCGGCGCAGCGCCGGGTCCCCGTTCTTCCAGACCGCCTCGGGCGAGCTGCTCACGTCGTGAGCCACGCGCCACGCACGCGCCAGGAACTTCGCGCTGCCCGACGGGGACACATCCGCCCAGTCGATGTCGTCTTCCGGCGGACCGGCGAACGCCATCGTCAGGCGCACGGCGTCCACTCCATGCTCGTCCAGCTGGTCGGACAGCTTCACCAGATTGCCGCGCGATTTGCTCATCGCGGAGCCGTCCATCAGCACCAGACCCTGGTTCAGCAGCGCTGTGAACGGCTCGGTGAAGCTCAGGTATCCGAGATCGAACAGCACCTTGGTGATGAACCGCGAGTACAGGAGGTGCAGGATGGCGTGGGTGACGCCGCCGATGTACTGGTCGACGGGCGCCCACTTCTCCGCTTCAGCCGGGTCGAAGGCCTTGGTCGCATCGCGCGGCGACAGGAAACGCAGGAAGTACCACGAGCTGTCGACGAAGGTGTCCATCGTGTCGGTGTCGCGCTTGGCCGGTCCGCCGCACGACGGGCAGGTGACGTTGACCCACTCGGACGCGGCACCCAGCGGGCTCGTCCCCTTGGGCTGCAGGTCGAGGCCTTCGGCCGGAGGCAGCAGCACCGGCAGGTCTGCCTCGGGAACCGGCACTTCTCCGCACTTCTCGCAGTGGATGATCGGGATCGGCGTGCCCCAGTACCGCTGACGCGAGATCAGCCAGTCGCGCAGCCGGAAATTCTTCGCGGGTGTCCCGAGCGAGCCGGCCTGCAGCGCCTCGGTGATGCGGCGGATGGCGTTCGACTTGCTCAGGCCGTCGAACGGTCCCGAGTTGATCAAGCGGCCCTCGCCGTTCAGCGCGGTCCCCGTCTCGGCCGGGTTCTGCGGAGGCAGGTCGTCGGGCAGGATGGGCTCGCCGGTCTCCGGGTCGGTGTGGATGACCGGGATGGCGCCGGTCACCGGCTGATTGGTGTCGACGACCACCCGCACGGGCAGGTCGAAGGCGCGCGCGAAGTCGAGGTCGCGCTGGTCGTGTGCCGGCACCGCCATGATCGCGCCGTGGCCGTAGTCGCTCAGCACGTAGTCCGCGGCCCAGATCGGCAGCGTCTCGCCGGTCAGCGGGTTGATCGCGTGTCGCTCCAGGAAGACGCCGGTCTTCTCGCGCTCGGAGCTCAGCCGGTCCATCTCGGTGGTGCCGCGCACCTGCTCCAGGTACTCGTCGAAGCGCGCCTTCACCTCGGGCCGTGCATCCTGGACCAGCTCGGCGGCCAGGTCGGAGTCGGGTGCCACCACCATGAAGGTCACGCCGTACAGCGTGTCGGGTCGGGTGGTGTAGACCGTGACGGGCTCGTCGCGACCCTCGATCGTGAACTTCACGTCGGCGCCGGTGGAGCGACCGATCCAGTTGCGCTGCATGCTGATGACCTTGGACGGCCAGGCACCCTCGAGCTGGTTCAGGTCGTCGAGCAGACGGTCACCGTAATCGGTGATGCGGAAGTACCACTGGGTCAGCTTCTTCTTCGTGACCAGGTGGTCGCACCGCTCGCACCGGCCGTTCACGACCTGCTCGTTGGCGAGCACGGTCTGGTCGAACGGACACCAGTTGACCGAGCTCGCCTTGCGGTACGCCAGACCCTTCTCGTACAGCTTCAGGAACAGCCACTGGTTCCAGCGGTAGTACTCCGGATCGCTGGTCTGCAGCACGCGATCCCAGTCGAAGCTGGGCGCATAGCGGCGCATGCTCGCCTTCTGCTGCGCGATGTTGTCGTTGGTCCAGCCGTTCGGGTCGAGCCCGCGCTTGATGGCGGCGTTCTCGGCAGGCAGGCCGAAGGAGTCCCAGCCGATGGGGTGCAGCACGTTGAAGCCCTGCTGGCGCCAGTAGCGCGCGATCACGTCGCCGAGCGCGTAGGCCTCCGCATGACCCATGTGCAGGTCGCCCGAGGGGTACGGGAACATGTCGAGCACGTACTTGCGCGGCCGCTTGTCGGCGGGGTCGTCGGTGGCGAAGGGCTTGAGCTCGTCCCAGATCGGCATCCACTTGTTCTGGATGGCGGCGAAGTCGTACTGCGCGCCCTCGACCGGCCCGGTCGCTGAATCGTGCTCGTGTGCCACGTGACTCTCATTCGTTGTGATTCGTCCGGCGGATCCTCACCGGACGGAAAGAGGGGGGACCTGTGCTCGTTACGAACACATTTCGTTCTCCCAACAGTACTAAACGTTCGGACCGGCGGATCCGTTCCCGCCCGCTGTCAGGCCGGCTGCGGTGAGCAGCGCCCGCGCCTTGATCGCTACCTCTTCGAGTTCCTCGTCGGGCACCGACAGTGCGGTGATCCCGCCTCCCGCACCGATGTCCACCCGGCCGGGACGGATGGCGATGCTCCGGATGACCATCGCGAGGTCGGCCGCACCGTCGAGCCCGAAGTAGCCGAAGCATCCGGAGTACACGCCTCGAGGGCCGCGCTCGAGGCGGTTCAGGATGCGCATGGCACTCAGTTTCGGTGCTCCCGTCATCGAGCCGGCAGGAAAACAGGCGGCGACCGCATCCGTGGCGGTGAGCCCCTGCAGCAGCCGCCCCTCGACCGTGCTGACGAGCTGATGCACCTGCGGATAGCTCTCGACGGCGAGCAGGTGGTGGACCTCGACCGAGCCGACCTCGCAGACGCGTCCGAGGTCGTTGCGCATGAGGTCGACGATCATCACGTTCTCTGCGCGCTCCTTCTCGCTCGCCTCGAGTTCCGCGCGAAGCTCGAGATCGCGTGCGAGGGTCGCACCGCGCGGGCGGGTTCCCTTGATCGGCTTGGTGCGCACGCGCCCATCGGCCGTGACCGCGAGGAACTGCTCCGGCGACGAGCTCACCAGGGCCGTGCCGGCTATGCGGACCAGTCCGCCGTGGTGGGCCGGGCTCGCCGCACGGAGGCGCAGGTGCACCGAGAGCGCGTCGAGGTCGAGGTGCGCCGTCGCCATGTTCGTGAGGCAGAGCTGGTAGGCGTCGCCGCGGCGGATCGCGTCCTGGCAGTCGGCGATGAGCGCCAGGTACTCCTCGTCGCTGTGGCGCCAGCTCGCGCGCTGAGGTTCGTCTCCGAGCGCGTGCTGATCGGCAAGGGCGGCGGCGGCACCGGATGCGCCGATCACGGCGGCACGCATCGTGGCGACCCAGCCCGCCACGTCCCCGGCATCGAGTGCGATCAGTTCGATCGTGTGCAGGTCGTGATCGATCACGACCGCCCGGTCGACGAAGAGCATGGCTGCGTCCGGGGCCTCGGTCGCCGCGACGGGTACTCCGTTCGCTGCGGCACCCGTCTCGTAGCCGAGCCAGCCGATCCAGCCGAGCGCGAACTCCGGCCCGCCGGGTTCAGCCGGGACACGGCCTCGTGCCGCCAGGTCGTCGCGGAGGAAGTCGAGCATCGTGCCGTCGAACACCCCGGCGCCCGCGGCCGACTGCAGGACGACGCTCCCGTCGGCGAGCGACGAGGTCGCGAGCAGATCGCCGGAGGCGAGGTAGCTGCGGCCTGTGGTCGCGCCGGCCCCCGCATCCAGCCATACCGCGTTCGGCGATCCGCCGAAGAGGGCGACGAAGAGGTCGGCGGAGTCGACCCAGCCATCGACCGGGAACCTACGGAGAGGGGGAACCACCTGCATTAGCCTAGGCGAATGGACGCGAGCAGCACCCTCTTCGATTGGCGCGGAGGCCGACTGGTCGCTCTCGACGACTGCGAGGTGGCGGAGACGGCTCTCGAAGCCGCCGACTCGTTCCTCGTGGCCGAGGGTGCGGTGCTCGCCGTCGGGCTGCACGGTGCCCGTTTCGCCGAGACGGCTGTCGAACGCGGTTTCCGCGACCGCGCCGACCTGGAATCGTTCTGGACGGCGGCGCTGGACGAGTTGCCTCGAACGGGACAGTGGTTTCCTCGCTTCGAACTGGTGACGGTCCGGGATGCGCACCGGCTGCGGCTGCGCCTGAGAACGGCTCCCCCGCTCACGCAGACCGTCGTACTCTCCACCGCGGCGGGCGACCCGCGCACGGCGCCGCTGCTCAAGGGCCCCGACCTCGACGCGATGAGCCGGCTTCGGCAGGAAGCGCAGCGCGTCGGAGCGCAGGAGGCGGTCATCCTCGACGACGGGAAGGTGTCCGACGGCTCCTCGACGGCGTTGCTGTGGTGGCGCGATGGAACACTGTTCACGCCGCCACTGAGCCTTCCGCGTGTCGACAGCGTTGCCGCCCGTACCGTGCGCGGTGTCGCCGCTGCGCTCGGGGTTCCGATCGATGAGGAGGCGGTGTCTCCGGCGCAGCTCGAAGGGTGCGTGGTCTGGGCCGTGAACGCCTTGCACGGCATCCGGTCCGTCCCGGCCTGGGTGAACGGCCCGCGGCTCGCGCAGGACGCGTCGAAGACGGCTGCGTGGCGAGCGCGGCTCGGCGCGCTCACGCGCCCGCTCTAGCCGACCAGCCGGCCCTCCTCCAGCCGCATCCTGCGGGTGACGAGCTCGTCGGGAACGGGCGTGTGCGAGATCAGCAGCACCGTGCGTCCGTCTTCGGCCGCTGTCGTCAGAATGTCGCGAACGACCTGGTCCCCGATCCCAGCGTCGACGTTTGCGCTGGGTTCGTCGACGATGAGCACGGCAAAGTCGGCCAGGATCGCGCGCGCAAGCGCGATCCGCTGCGCCTGTCCACCCGAGACGAGAGCGCCGCGTTCGCCGACCCGCGCATCCAAGCCGCCCCGCTCCTGGACCCACTCGGCGAGCCCGACCCGGCGGAGCACGTCCAGGAGCTCGTCGTCGGTCGCCGTGTCACGTGCGAAGAGCAGGTTCTGGCGCACGTCGGAGTCGAACAGATAGGGCTGCTGCTCGCTCAGTCCGATCACCGTGCGCACATCGTCCTGGCGGGCGGCTCGTGCCTCGACGCCGTCGATGGCGAAGCGCCCTTCGTAGTCGAGAAAGCGCGTGAGCACGTGAGCCAGAGCCGTCTTGCCTGCCCCCGTCGGCCCGGAGAGCACCACACGCTCTCCGGGTTCGAGCCTCAGACTCACTCCTGTGAGCACGTCGCCATCCTCACCCGGCCAGCGTGCACTCAGGTCGTGCAACTCGACGGTCGGAACGCGCCCGGCACTGAGACCGACCGGGTGAGCACGGTCGACCGGGATGCCGGCCGGAGGCTCATCAGGAGCTGCAGCCGCGAGGCGTTCCGCACTAGCACGGACCTGCCTCCGCGCGCCCAACGCGAGCGGCACCATCCCGAACACTTCGAAGACGGCCAACGGCAGCAGCGCGACGACCGCGAGCGTGGGAGCGTCGAGTCGGCTCCCCGCGAACGCAGGGACACCGACGGCCAGCGCCAACGCTGTCGCCGAACCGGCGAGCACGGACACGACGGCACCGGTGAGCCCGACACCGGCCGCGCGCGAACGCAACGCGGAGGTCAACCGGGCGCCCGCATCCGTCACCCGCTGCTGCGCGCTCGGCAGAGCGCCGAATGCGGTGAGCACGTCCAGATTGCTGACGAGATCGAGGATGCTGTCGTTCAGTGCGGCGCGCAGCGGTGCGATGCCCCTCTCGGCGCGGCCGGACAGCCAGCGGTTGACCGCCGTGCCGACCACGAAGGCCGCCAGCAGCGTGAGCAGCAGGACCACCCCCGCCTCCGGCAGCAGGAGGAAGACGCCGATGACGCTCACCAGCGCCACGACCCCGGAGGTCACCAATGGCTGCACGACTCGGAGCGACTGGTTCTGCAGTTCGTCGACGTCGTCGGCGAGATTCGTCAGCAGATCGCCTCGACGCGTGTCGCCCAGCCCGTCGGGAGCGACCGGCACCAGACGCGCGAACAGCTCCGAGCGGATCACGGCGAGCTGGCGGAAGGCCGCGTCGTGACCGGCGAGACGTTCCAAATAGCGGAAGAACGCCCGGCCGAGCGCGAAGGCGCGCACGCCCACGACGGCCATCGACACGTAGATCAGGGACGGCTGTTCCGACGCGCGCGTGATGAGCCAGGCGGAGACGGCGAGCAGGGCGACCGCGCTGCCTGCGCTGAGCGCTCCGAAGGCCACGCCGACCCACAGCCGCCGGGCGGGCGGGAGCGCGAGGCGAAGGATGCGGCGAGTCGAACGCGCGCGGGTCACTGCATCAACGGACATGCGCGAGCGCCCCCAGTGTCAGCACCGCGTCGGCGGCGGCGACGATGGCCTCGCGGTGACTGGCAACGACGACCGTCCTTCCGTCGTCCGCGAGCCGTCGCAGGGTGCGAAGCAGACGCGCCTCGGTCACATCGTCGAGCGCGGAGGTCGGCTCGTCCAGGATCAGCACTGGACAACCCTGGGCGCGCATCCGGTACAACGCGCGGGCGACGGCCACCCGCTGAGCCTGTCCGCCGGAGAGGCCGACCCCAGCCGCACCGAGGACGATATCGGGCGAGAGTTCGTCGGCGGCCGCGGCCCGGAGGGACTCACGGACCAGCTCGAGGTCGGGCACGGCTGAGCCGAGGGCGACGTTCGACGACACGGTGCCGGCGATCAGCCCGGGGCGCTGCCCCGCCCACGCGATCGCGTCGCGGCGGCCTGACGCATCCGTCGCGCCTGCGGCCTCGATCGCACCGTCGAAGGGCACGAACCCGAGAGCGGCCGCGATGAGCGTCGACTTCCCCGCTCCGCTCGGAGCGCTGACGACGGTGAGGGCGCCCGGAGCGGCGCGTCCGCTGAAGCCATCCACTGCGGTTCGATCGTCATAACGCACGCTGACGTCGTCGAAGACCAAACCGCCGGCGGCTCCCTGTGCTGCTCGGGTCGGGTGCGCAACGGTGCCGGGCGCGTCCTGGACGGCACGGTCCGCATCCAGGATCTCGAACGCGCTCTGCGACGCCTCGATCCCTTCGGTCGCGGCGTGGTAGCTGGCGCCGACGGCCCGAAGCGGCAGAAACGCCTCCGGGGCGAGTAGCAGCACGAACAGCCCGACCGACAGGTCGAGCTGTCCGTCGAGCAGGCGAAGCCCGATCGCGACGGCGACGAGCGCGACCGAGAGACTCGCCGCGAGTTCCAGCACGAACCCCGAGAGGAACGACATCCGCAGCACCTTCATGGTGTGCACGCGGTAGTCATCGCTGACGGCCCGGATGCGTGCCGACTGCCGATGCTGTCGTCCGAACAGTTTCAGCGTCGACAGCCCGTTCACCACATCCAGGAACCCCCGCGACAGGATCGAGAGCGCCGCCCACTGACGTTGCTGGGCGGCCTGCGTCGCCCAGCCCACCAGGACCATGAAGAGCGGGATGAGCGGGAGGGTGACGAGCACGATGATCCCGCTCGTCGCATCCTGCCAGAAGATCACGGCGAGCAGGATCGGCGTCGCCAGCGCGGTGAGGATGAGCTGCGGAAGGTACTTGGTGAAGTAGCCGTCGAGCGCGTCGAGCCCGCGACCGACGGTGAGTGTCACCTCGGCCGTGCTCCGGGTGCTGAGCCAGGAGGGACCAAGCCGCCCCAGGGCCGAGGTCAGTGCCGCGCGGAGCTGCCCGATCACCGTGGAGCCGCCCCGGGCGGCGTTCGTGTCGGACAGCCAGAGAACGGCACCGCGCAGCAGGATCACGAGCACCAGCCAGGCGAACAATCCGCTCAGCTCGGCGGGGCTGTCGCCTGCGATGGCCCGCACGATGAGCTGTGTGACCAGCCAGGCGAAGGCGACGACGCAGCACGTCTGCAGCACGGCGAGCAGGCCGCCGGCCGCGAGGATGCCGCGCGCCGCAGAAGCGTAGCGGAGAAGACGCGGATCGAAAGGACGCATGGTCAGGCGGCGACGGGCGCCGGCTCCTCCTCAGGGATGTGGTCCCGCGTCACCCGCTTGCGGAAGATCCAGTACGTCCACGCCTGGTAGAGCACGATCAGGGGCAGGAAGATCACGGCGACCCAGGTCATCACGGTGAGGGTCGTATCCGTGCTCGAAGCGTTCGCGATGGTGAGGCTGTTCGCCGGATTCGGCGACGAAGGCATCACATCCGGGAACAGCGCCGCGAACAGCGAGACGACGGCCAGCGCGATGGTGACGGCCATGAGCCCGAACGACCAGCCCTCGACACCCCGGATGTTCGCGATCCAGGAGGCCACGAGAGTCACCGCTGCCAGCGCGGCCAGGATGACGAAGACCACGGAGAAGTTCGCGATCGCGGTCCAGATCAGGAACGCCGCTGCCACGACGATCGCGGCGGCGCCGGACTTGATGGCGAGCTTGCGCGCACGCCGGCGGATATCGCCGTCGGTCTTCAGCGAGACGAACACGACGCCGTGCGTGAAGAAGAGGAGCAGCGTGGTCAGACCACCGAGCAGTGCGTAGCCGTTGAGCAGGTCGAAGAGCGTGCCCGTGTAGTTGTGGTCCGCATCCAGCGCAACGCCCTGAACCATGTTCGCGAACGCGACGCCCCAGAGCAGCGCGGGGACGGTGGAGCCGACGATGATCATCCCGTCGAACCACTTCTTCCAGCGCGAATCGGGCCGCTGGTGCCGGTACTCGAACGAGACACCGCGCACGATCAGGGCGAGCAGGATGAGCAGCAGCGCGAGGTAGAAGCCGCTGAACAGCGTGGCGTACCACTCGGGGAACGCGGCGAAGAGGGCGGCTCCGGCCACGATCAGCCAGGTCTCGTTGAGGTCCCACACCGGCCCGATCGTATTGATCATCACGCGGCGATCGACGTCGTCCTTGCCGAGGAACGGCAGCGCCATCCCGACGCCGAAATCGAAGCCGTCGAGCACGAAGTAGCCGACGAAGAAGAACGCGATGATGCCGAACCAGAGAATTGCCAGATCCATCAGAGCCTCCTAGTAGACCGTCGCCACGGGAACGTGCTTGCCCTCGTCGTCGAGGTGCTCCTCGACCGGGGCAGGACCCTTCTGCGCCGCGCGCCGGATGAGCGAGAACTCGACCACCGCGAGCGTTCCGTAGACCACGGTGAAAGCGATCAGGGAGATGAGCACGGTCAGACCGGTCACCCCGGGCGAGACGCCGTCTGTTGTCTTCATCAGGCTGAACACGATCCACGGCTGCCGGCCCATCTCAGTGAAGATCCATCCCATCGTCATGGCCAGCAACGACAGCGGGAACGCCCAGATCGCCGCCTTCCAGACCCATCGGTTCTTCGGCAGCCGACCCTTGCGGGTGAGCCAGAGCCCGGTGATGGCGACGAGCACGTGCAGCAGGCCGAGCCCGATCATCCAGCGGAACGCCCAGTAGGTCACCCAGATGACCGGGGTGTAGTCGCCGGGGCCGTAGAGCTGCTGGTATTGGGCCTGCAGGTCGTTGATGCCCTCGACCGTGCCGGTGAGTGTGTGCGTCGAGAGGAACGAGAGCAGGTACGGGATGCGGATCGAGAACAGTTCGTGCACACCGTCGGGGGTGCCGAGGGTGAAGATCGAGAACGACGCATCCGCACCGGTCGACGTCTTGTAGAGGGCCTCGGCGGCGGCCATCTTCATCGGCTGGGTCTCGACCATCGCCAGGCCGAGCTGGTCGCCGCTCAATACGGTGAGGGCCCCGGCGCCGACCATGGCCCACAGCCCGAACTTGAGGGCCGGACGCATCGTGTCGAGGTTCTGATTGCGCGAGAGGTGCCAGGCGGCGACCGAGATGATCAGACCGGCCGAGACCATGAAGCAGGCGAAGATCGTGTGCGGAAACGCCGCCAGCGCGACCTTGTTGCTGAGCACAGCCCAGATGTCCGTGAGCTCGGCCCGGCCGCGCGCCTCATTCAACTTGAATCCGACCGGGTTCTGCATGAAGGCGTTCGCGGCGATGATGAAGTAGGCCGACAGGATGCTGCCGATCGCGACGATCCAGATCGTGGCCAGGTGCAGACCCCGAGGCAGTTTGTCCCAGCCGAAGATCCACAGCCCGATGAACGTCGCCTCGAGGAAGAACGCGAGCAGACCCTCCAGTGCCAGCGGGGCGCCGAAGACATCGCCGACGAACCTCGAATAGTTGGACCAGTTCATCCCGAACTGGAACTCCTGCACGATGCCCGTGACCACGCCCATGGCGAAGTTGATGAGGAAGATCTTGCCGAAGAAGTGGGTCAGCTGCAGGTAGTGCACTTTGCCGGTGCGATACCAGGCCGTCTGGAAGATCGCGACCGACACTGCGATGCCGATGGTGAGCGGAACGAACAGGAAGTGGTAGATCGTCGTCAGGCCGAACTGCCATCTCGACAGCAGCAGCGGGTCCAGCCACTCGTTCACAGCGTCCTCCACCTCCGGGATTTCTACGCTTCGTAGAACTTCAACTTCTACAGAGTGTAGAACATTCTCGGGAAGTCGCGCTACCCTTGATCCGTGGCCAATCTCGGAGAACTTGAACGGGCGGTGATGAACGCTCTGTGGAGCGTCGGCACCCCTCTGTCGGCCAATGAACTGCGCGACAGACTCGCCGGACGACGTGCCGACGACAAGACACCCGCGATCACCACCGTGCTCACCGTCCTGTCGCGCCTGGAGCACAAGGGCTTCGTGGAACGGGACCGCGATGCGAGGCCGCACCTCTACACGGCCGCGCTGTCCCGCGAGAGCCATGTGGCCGACCTGATGCACGAGGTGCTCGAGAGCTCGTCAGACCGCAACGCCGCGCTGGCGCATTTCGTCGGCTCGGTCGACGAGTCCGAAGCGGAGACGCTGCGTCGTCTCCTCGCGGCCCGCGCCTCGTAGATGATCGGGACCCCCGTCAGCGGCCTCGCGGTCGCCTTGGGCGTACTCGCGATCGCCCTGGCCGGTCCCGTGCCGGTGCTTCTGGCGCGTGCGAAGTGGCCGGCAGCCGCTCCAGGACTTGCGCTGACCCTCTGGCAGTCGATCGCTCTCGCCGGTGGCATCTCGATGATCGGCTCCCTCCTCCTCTTCGGCCTGCAGCCGTTCGGCGACGACCTCTGGAGCAGGATCGGCGGAGCGTTCCGCACCATCCTCTCCGGGCCGCTCCCGCCGAGCGCCTCGCTGGCGACCACCTTCGCCCTGAGCGCCGCCGTGCTGCTCACCGTGCACCTCCTGCTCAATCTCGCGCTCACCTCGGCGCGCAGCCGCCGCCAGCGCCACCGCCACCGCGAACTGCTCAGCCTGCTCAGCTCCCCGCTTCCGGATGCACCCAGCACGCGGATCATCGACCACCCGGCTCCCGCGGCGTACTGCCTCCCGGGCGCCCGCAGTGTCACAGTGCTGTCCGAGGGCATGATCGAGCTCCTCAACGCCGACCAGCTGGAAGCGGTCATCGCGCACGAGCACGCCCACCTGAAACAGAAGCACCACCTGCTGCTCGATGCCTTCCGCTCCTGGAAGCGCGCACTCCCCTGGTTCCCCATCGCGACGCGTGCACAGGATGCGGTCGCCCTGCTCGTCGAGATGCTCGCCGACGATCACGCGCGGCACATCGTCGGAGACGCCGTACTCGCGGAGGCGATCGAACTCGTCGACGCGACGGGCACCTCCGGAGCCGCCCTCGGGGCGCCCAAGGACCAGCGCACTCCCGAGCAACGCCGCACCGCCATCACCGCTCGCGTGCAACGCCTCGTGACGCCCCAGCATCCTGTCGGGCCGGGACTGCGGCTGCTCGTCGCCGTCGTCGCGACCGCCCTGGTGGTCGTTCCGCCCGTGCTGATCCTCACCAGCTGAGCGCCTGCCACCGCGTCGCTCCGGTCGAAGCAGAAGCCCAGTCGGCGCACAGTAGTATTTCAACCATGCCGAAGAAGGGTTCGTACGCCAAGGGGATCGCGAAGCGCGAAGAGATCCTGACGACCGCCCTCGACGTCTTCGCGCAGAAGGGCTATCGCGGGGCTTCGCTCCGGGAGATCGCCGAGTCGGTGGGCCTGAGCCAGGCCGGGCTGCTGCACCATTTCGCATCCAAGGAGGAACTGTTCTCCGAGGTGCTGCGCAAGCGCGACGAGGTCGACGTCACGGGAGCCTCGTCCCGCGCGCCGGGATTCGACGCCCTCGTCGACGTGGTGCGGCACAACGCTCAGGTGCCCGGTCTCGTGCAGCTCTACGCCACGATCTCCGCCGATGCCGCCGACGAAGACCACCCCGGCCACGCCTACTTCGTCGAGCGGTATCGCCTGTTCATCGGTCAGCTCGCCCAGCACGTACGCGCCGAACAGGCGGCGGGACGACTCGACCCCGGCCTCGACCCACTGCAGATCGCGCGCCTCGCGATCGCCGTCGCCGATGGGATGCAGGTGCAGTGGATGCTCGACGACAGCGCCGACATGGCCGAGACTCTCGAGTACTTCTGGACGACGCTGCATCGTATCGGCGGCACCTCGTGAACGAGGCCCTCACCTGGATCCTCGACGTCGTGCAGAGCGTCGACCCGGTTGTGCGGACGGCCCTCGCGGGGGTCGGCATGCTGCTCGAGACCTCGATCCTCATCGGCCTCATCGTCCCGGGTGACACGATCGTGCTGGTGGCGAGCACCGCGGTCGCCAACCCCGTGGAGTTCATCGCACTCGTGGTCGCCGTCATCGTTGGCGCGCTGGCCGGTGAGAGCATCGGCTTCAGCCTGGGCCGCTTCTTCGGACCGAAGATCCGGGCCGGCCGACTCGGGCGGCGCATCGGGGTGGCCAACTGGGATCGGGCCGAGGCATACCTGGCGAAGCGGGGCGGCATCGCTGTCTTCCTCTCGCGATTCCTGCCCGTGCTGCACTCCCTCATCCCGCTCACGGTCGGGATGAGCCCGATGCGCTACCGCACGTTCATGGCCTGGACCACTCCCGCCTGTGTCATCTGGGCCTTCGCCTACGTGTCGGTCGGCTCGCTGGCCGCCGGTGGGTACCGCGAGCTGTCGAGCGAGTTGCACGGCGCCGGATACATCTTCGTCGGGGTCATCGCCGCGTTCATCGTCCTGGTGTTCGTCGTGAAGACGGTGCTCAACCGACGGGAGGCCAGGCACATGGAAGCGGCGGCCCGGTCTCCCGAGCCGCCGCCCACAGAAGAGGACTAGCCTCCGATCACTTGATGGGGTGCTTCGACAGCCACTCCTTGGCGATCACGTCGGGCTGGGTCTTGCTGTCGCCCTGGTTCTCCTCGTTCATCTCGATCAGGTCGTCGGTGGTGAGCGCCGCCGACACCTTGTTGAGCACATCCTTCACCGTGCCCGTGGCCTTCTTGGTGTTGATCAGCGGCACGACGTTCTGCGCAGCGATCAGGTTCTTCGGGTCCTTCAGGGTGACGAACTCCTTGATGGCGGGCGTCGTGGTGTAGATGTCGGCCAGCTGCACCTCACCGTTCTTCAGACCGGCGACGGTCAGCGGTCCGCCGCTGTCGCTGTACGGCTTGAGGGTCGCGGTCACGCCGTAGACGCTCTTGAGTCCGGGGATGCCGTACGGGCGCGTCTCGAACTCCGGATTCGCTCCGACCACGAGCGGGATGTCGACCTTCTTGAGGTCTTCCAGACTCGTGACGCCGTACTTGTCGGAGAACTCCTTGGTGACGTTGTAGGAGTCGGCGTCCTGAGCGTCGGACTGGTCGAGCACCTCGAAGCCGCTCGGCAGCGCGTCGTTGAGCGCTGCGAAGACGTCTTCCGGCGAGGTCGCCGTGGAGTTCTTGTCGTAGAACTGCAGCAGGTTGCCGCTGTACTCCGGGATCAGGTCGATGGAGCCGTCCTTCAGCGCCGCGAGGTAGACGTCGCGCTGCCCGATGCTCAACTGCTTCTGGACCTTGACCCCGTTCGCTTCGAGCGCCTGGGCGTAGATCTCGGCGAGAATCTGGTTCTCACCGAACGCGGCGGATCCGACGGTGATCGTGTCGGTCGACGACGACGAGGTGTTGCCACCCAGCGCTCCGCCGCCGGACGAGCACGCGCTGAGAGCCAGGAGGGCTCCCGCCGCGATCGCGCCGGCCGCGATGCGGCCTCTCTTGGATGCGAACATATTCTTTTCTCTCTTTCGATGGTGCAGTAGGTGTGGCTGCGATGGACAGTTAGGTTTCGGAGCGGCTGGGAACTGAGATTCCCATCGGACGCCGCGGTTCTTTGTCACGGACGTCGGCGACCCTGCCCGCGGTGACACCGCGGGGCACGACGAACCTCTGCGTGAGCGCGAACAGACCGTCTGTGACGAGGGCGAGAGCGACGACGAGGATCGATCCGCCGAGCATCTGGTCGTACTGCCGAACGGCCAGCCCATCGATGAGATAGCGACCGAGGCCGCCGACCGGCAGGATGGCGGCCACGGTCCAGGTCGCGATCACCTGCAGTGCGCCCGAGCGCAACCCGCCGATCAGCAGCGGCAGAGACAGCGGCAGCTCGACCTTGGCCATGATCTGGAACTCGGTCATCCCCATCGCGCGTGCGGCGTCGACCGTTCGGGGGTCGACCGACTCGACACCGGAGTACGCCCCGGCAAGGATGGGCGGAATGGCGAGGATCGTCAGGGCGATCAACGGCGGGACGATCGTCGAGCTCTGCAGGGCCAGGGCCAGGTAGACCACCAGACCGAGCGTCGGGATGGCTCGGAAGGCCCCCGAGAGCACGACCGCGAACCCGCGGAAACGCCCCGTGTGCCCGATCGCGAGTCCGATGGGGATGGCGATGACGGCCGCGATGAGCAACGTCAGGGCGGAGTAGGCGATGTGTTCGCCGAGCCGCGTCGGAATGCCGTCAGGGCCCGACCAGTTCGCCGGATCGAACAGCCAGCCGAAGGCTGCGAGGATGTCGGTCACGCGGACGTCACCGCCTTCAGGGCAGCGCGACGGGCCGCGCGCTTGCTCCGGTGATCCACTCTCGTCCAGGGCAGCAGAAGACGCCCGAGCAGTACGAGCGCCGTGTCGAAGACCGCCGCGATGATCATGATGGCCACGATGCCGATGACGACCTCGTCGTTGAAGGAACGGTTCAGGCCGTCAGTGAAGAGGTTTCCGAGGCTGGACACGCCCACGAGCGACCCGATGCTGACCAGGCTGACCGTGCTGACCGAGACCACACGCAGTCCAGCCAGCAGCACCGGGCCGGCGAGCGGCAGCTCGACCGTCCAGAAGCGTTTCCAGGTCGAGAACCCCACGGCGGTCGCCGACTGGAGCACATCACCGGAGACGGAAGCGAGCGCATCCGCCACACTGCGCACCATGAGCGCGACCGCATAGATGCTCAGTGCGACGATGACGTTGATCGGATTGAGGATCTTCGTTCCGATGAGAACCGGCATCGCCACGAACAACGGCAGTGACGGGATCGCGTACAGGATGCCGCTGATCGTCAGCAGGACGCCGCGGCTCGCGTGATACCGGTTGGCCACCCATCCGATCGGAAGCGAGACGATGAAGCCGATGATGATCGGAAAGACGCTCAGAGTCACGTGAGCGACCGTGAGGTCCCAGACCAGGCCGAAGTTCGACCACAGCCAGCTCACGACGCTTCCTCACCCTGCGCCGGAGCACCCGCGACCGGAACGGTCACGGCCTCTGCCTCAGCGGACGCGCCGGCGAGTACACCCGCGGGACGTCCTTCACTGTCGACCAGCACATCGCCGGCCGCGGTCTTCTCAATGTGCAGGGCGCGTTTGCCTCGATCGGCCCCGATGAACGAGGCAACGAAGTCGTCGGCCGGATTCGCGAGGATCTCGGTCGGGGTGCCCTTCTGCGCGACGATCCCGCCCTTGCGGAAGATGACGACCTGCTCCCCCAGCCGGAATGCCTCGTCGATGTCGTGGGTGACGAACACGACCGTCTTGTCGAGCGCACGCTGCAGGTGCAGCAGCTCGTTCTGGAGGTCGTCGCGCACGATCGGGTCGACCGCGCCGAACGGCTCGTCCATGAGCAGGATGTTCGGATCTGCGGCCAGCCCACGGGCGACTCCCACGCGCTGCTGCTGGCCGCCGGAGAGCTGACTCGGATACTTGTCGGCCATCGTTCGTTCGAGCCCGACCGTGTCCATCAGCTCGAGGGCACGCTCGCGCGCGACCTTCTTCTTCACCCCGCGCAGGAGAGGCACGGTGGCGATGTTGTCGACGACCTTGCGGTGCGGAAGCAGCCCGGAATTCTGCATGACGTAGCCGATGCTGCGGCGCAGATGCACCGGCTTGAGCTTCATCACGTCTTCACCGTCGATCTCGACGGCTCCGCTCGTCGGGTCAAGCATCCGGTTGATCATGCGCAGGATCGTCGTCTTGCCGCTGCCGGAGGAGCCCACGAGAACCGTGATCGTGCGCGACGGGATCACCAACGAGAAGTCTTCGACCGCGACCGTGCCGTCGGGGAACTCCTTCGTCACCGAGCGGAACTCGATCATGTCTGCGGCTCATTCCTCGAATCGTGCATCGGATCGACACAGGCCTGCTGTTCTTCCACCCAAACACGGTTTTGCATGCTTGGCAAAGCATTGCGTCGATTTGTAACATCCACGGTTCGTCGAATCATTCCAGCGGCCTCCGACATTTCGGCCCGAGCGCGACACAGAACGGGTGCCCCACTGCGAAGTGGGACACCCGTTCCGACGATTCAGGCGATGCTCGCGCCGCTACTCGCTGTCGCCGTAGCGCTTGGCGAGGTACTCGCGGGCGACGACTCTGGCTTCGGCGATGAACCGCTCGTCACCATTCGGGTCGACGAGGAATGCACGGTTGATCAGTGAGTCCGAGATCTCGACCACGATCTCCAGCCGGAACTTGAGGTCGTCTCCCGCCGGCAGTCCGAATTCGTCTGAGAGGATCTCGGCGAAGCGGTGGGCGAAGAAGTCGTCATCGTCCTGCGGGCCATCGCCGGGCATCCCGGAACGCTCGGCATCGGTGAACCGGATGATGCGGAAACCGGGTTCGGAGCGGAACATCGCCACAAAAGCGTCGATCGCGCACTCCACGGCATTCCACCAGTGCTCCGGGTTCTGCGTGCGGATGGTTTCGACCACGGCAGCCCGATAGCGCTGCACGGCCCGGTCGCGGAGCGCCTGAAGCAGCACGATCCGGTCGGGGAAGTAGCGGTAGACCGTTCCGATCGAGGCGCCGGCTCGCTCGGCGACCATCGCCGTGGTGAGCCGGTCGAACCCGATCTCGTCGACCACTTCGGCCGCAGCATCGAGCAGCGCGTCGATCCGGGCGGCACTGCGCTCCTGGATCGGCTCGGTCCGCACCAGCGGAGCACTCGTCTGATTCTGGCTGGCCACAAGGTCATTGATGGGCACGAGGGCAACTCCTTCTTTCCTGCAGACAATACGTTGGTCCGGGTCCCCAGCCCCGCACCGGACGTACCGGTGCGTTATTCGGATCATAATCGTGGAAAGCTCAGTTCTGGCTCCGAAAACGGGCGACGCGCCGCTTTTCCCTCCCCCAACTCTGGGGGCTGCGCACAATGCGGTCGATGGTTCATGAGAAACTGAGCGCATATGCCCGGATCACCCGACACACGCGGAACCAGCGCCGAGCCGATCATGCACCGCGCTGCACGCATCGAGGATGCGTTCCACGAGTTCCGCGCGCGGCGTGCCCGCAAGCGCGGCTTCCTGGCGACCGTCGTCCCGTACACGGGCTACGGAGCACCCACGTGGGCGCGCATCCTGGGCCGGGTCGTGCTAGCGCGGGATCCCCGTCCAGGGAGCCGGGCCGAGCGGATGCACCGCAAACGCGAGGAGAGCATCCGCGGCTGGCGCTCGTTCATCAGCGTGCCGGTCTCCGACGTCGAGGTCACGGTCGAGATCGAGGGCAGCACCCACGCGGTCAGACCCGACCGCGGCGGCGTGATCGACACGGTGATCCCGGTGCAGCTCGCCCCAGGCTGGCACACGATCAAGATGTACACAGCCGAGTCCACCCGCGTGTTCGAGGCCCCCGTGTTCATCGTCGACCCCAAGGCCAGATTCGGGATCATCTCCGACGTCGACGACACGGTGATGGTCACCGCCCTCCCCCGCCCGTTCCTGGCCGCCTGGAACACCTTCGTACTCGACGAGCACGCACGCGTCCCGACGCCCGGAATGGCTGTCCTGCTCGAACGCCTCGCGGCCACGAATCCCGGGACGCCGGTGATCTACCTCTCCACGGGGGCGTGGAACGTCGCTCCTACGCTCACCCGGTTCCTCTCGCGCAACCTGTTCCCCGCCGGTCCTCTGCTCCTGACCGACTGGGGGCCGACCCACGACAGGCTCTTCCGAAGCGGTCGTGAGCACAAGCGCACGAACCTCCTGCGACTCGCCGACGAGTTCCCCGGTCTCAAGTGGCTGCTCGTGGGCGACGACGGCCAGCACGACGAGGCGCTCTATGCCGAGTTCGCCACCGCGCATCCCGAGAACGTCGCAGCCGTCGCGATCCGTCAGCTGTCCACCGGCGAGGCTGTTCTCGCGGGCGGGCGGTCCAAGGCCGACAAGCACTCGACGCTCAGCGGCTCCCCCTGGGTATATTCGCCCGACGGCGCGGGCCTGAGCACGCAGCTGACCGAACTCGGCCTCCTGCGCTGAGCGGGCCGCCGCCGGAGGGCGTCGGTGGCGTCCGCAATACTGGCTGAATGACAGCCGCCAGCGCCGCCGATCTGCTCCGGTTCCGTCTGCTCGCGCACGGATTGGCAGGCGAGCACGAGAGCACCCCGAAGGCGGTGGTCGACCGGATGCTCGCCGTTCAGGCCCAGGACTTCGGCGCCGCCTGCTGGGCGCTCGGCGTCCGCGCGCCCGGGATCGTGCAGGCCGACGTCATCGCCGCACTCGATGCGGGAGAGATCATCCGATCCTGGCCGATGCGCGGCACTCTGCACTTCGTGCCGCCGGCCGATCTGCGCTGGATGCTCTCGATCACGACCGAGCGGATGGTGAACGGCCTCACACTGCGGCATCGCCAGCTCGAGCTCGAGAGTCCCGATTTCGTGAAGGCGCAGGATGTGGTCACCGCGGCCATTCAGGGCGGCCGGGACATCAGCCGCGCCGACCTCATGGAGTTGTGGGAGGCGAACGGCATCGCGACCGCAGGTCAGCGGGGCTACCACCTCATCTACTTCCTGGCCCAGACCGGCGTGCTCTGCTGGGGTCCGTCGCACAAGACCCAGCAGTCGCTCGTGCTCCTCGACGAGTGGGTGCCGGAGTCGCGCGATCTCGGTCACGACGAGGCGCTCGCCGAATTCTTCGTGCGGTACGTCGCCGGTCACGGTCCCGCGACGATGAAGGACTTCGTCTGGTGGACCAAGGGCACCGTCGCGGGTGCGAAGACCGCGCTCGCCGTCGCCGGCGACCGGCTGACCTCCCTGACCGTCGACGGCATCGAGTACTGGATGCCGACGGAGCTCACCGGTCGGGCCTCAGAGAACGCGCCGACCGCCGCCGAGAAGAGTGCCGTGCACCTCCTCCCGGGCTTCGACGAATACCTGATCGGCTATCAGAACCGCGACGTGGTGCTCGATCCGGAGCACGCGGACATCATCGTTCCCGGCGGAAACGGCGTGTTCGCCCCGATCATCGTGTCGCGCGGCCGGGTGACGGGCACCTGGAAGCGGAAGACCACGTCGACCAGAGTCACCGTTGATCCCCGACCGTTCTCGCCCCTGACGAGCGCCGCGACGACGAAGGTCGCGCGCGGCGCGAGAGCATACGGGCGCTTCCTCGGTCTGACGGGCGAGGTGGGTCCACCCGGGTAGCCTGGGGTCGTGGCCCTGCGACTCCCGACGAACCTCAGGACGACGACCAGGCTGCCGATCCTGCAGGTCGTCAAGACTGCGATCGCCATGATCCTGTCGTGGGTGGTCGCCACGTTGCTGCTCCCCGCCGAGCTGCCGGTCTTCGCAACCATCGCCGCCCTGCTGGTGGTGGCTCCGAGCGTGAACCAGTCCGTCGGCAAGGCCATCGAGCGCAGTATCGGGGTGATCGTCGGCGTGCTGATCGCCTACGCGATCGGCCTCGCCTTCGGTGCCAACAGCTGGATCGTGCTTCTGGCGGTCGTCGTGTCGATCGTCCTCGCCTGGGCGCTCAGGCTCACCCCGGGCACAGCCAACCAGGTGCCGATCACCGCGATGCTGGTGCTCTCCCTCGGCGCCACGTCGCCCGACTACGCATTCGCGCGCATCATCGAGACCGTGATCGGCGCACTGATCGGCGTGCTCGTCAACATCCTCATCGTGCCGCCTGTGCTCATCGCCCCGGCGCACGCCTCCGTGCTGCGGCTCAGCAACGCGATCGCGGCGACCCTCCAGCGGCTGGCGGATGCGGTGAAGACCGAGCAGTCGCCGGCGCTGCTCAACGAGCTGCTCTTGGAAGCACGCCTTCTCCGGCCCATGGAGAAGAACACGGAAACGGCGCTGACCGAGGCCCACGACAGCCTCACTCTCAATCCCCGGCAGGCGAAGCACCGCCACATCCTCGACCACGACGACGAGCTCTTCGCGCGGCTGCGGCCGCTGATCACCCGCTCGATCGGCATGACCCGGGCATTCCATGATCACTACGACGACAGCCTCCCCGGTGAACGCTCGCTCGTCGCCATCTCGGACGAGCTGCGGCGCGCGGCGCACGATCTGCGGTTGCTGGCGCGCGACCCGGGAGAGACGGCATCCGAGCCGGACACGAAGACAGCAGGCGTCCCGATGCTGACGGCCCCGCTCACGATCGCCACACCAGATCCCCGGCACTGGGTCCTGCTGGGCTCGCTCCTCGAAGACCTGCGTCGCATCCACGAGGAGATCGCGGGGGGCGACGGCTCCTGAAGGTTTAGCATTCCGCTATGGCAGAGGTCGTGGATGCGGACAGGACGCCGGTTTCGACCCGGAGGCTCGAAGCCTTCACCGACGGCGTCTTCGCCATCGCGGCGACTCTGCTCGTGCTCGATCTCAATGTGAGCCAGCTCGGCGACGTCCACACCGATGCGGAGCTCTGGAACGCGCTCGCCGGCCAGTCGTTCAATCTCGTGAGCCTGGTCATCAGCTTCCTACTGCTGGCCACCCTCTGGCGGATTCACGTCTGGCAGTTCGAGTACGTCATCCGGGTCGACGCGCGCACCGTCCTCCTGAACACGCTCCGATTGCTCGGTGTCGTGCTGATCCCGTTCACGACGAGTCTCATCAGCAATTACAACGACCTGTTGCCCGGCCGCATCCTGCTGCCGATCAATTATCTGTTCGTCATCGCGGTGAGCACGGTGCAGTGGTTCCATCTGACCAACCCGAAGCGCGCCTTGGTCGAGGGGCTGTCGCCCGAGGCGATCCGTTCGACCAAGGCAGGGACGCTGGTGGCCCTTGCGCTGGCAGTACTCACCGTCGTGCTCTCCCCCTGGCTGGGTTCGCTGGCGTTCTTCGTGCAGCTTCTGAACCCGGTGTTCGATCGCATCCGGATGCCCCGCCCGACACCGCCGCGCAAACGCCACCATTAACGAGCTCAGGGACCCCGCTGGTGCGGGATCCCTGAGGGTATTGCGAGTGAGACTACGCCTGGTTGAGCACAGCCTGAAGCTCGAGGGTGATGGTGACCTCGTCGCCGAGCAGCATGCCGCCGGTCTCGAGGGCCGAGTTCCAGGTGAGGCCGAAGTCCTCGCGGTTGACCTTGGTCTTCGCGGTCGCGCCGGCCTTGTAGTTGCCGTACGGGTCCTGTCCGAAGCCACCGAAGTCGAACTCGAACGTGACGGGCTTGGTCACGCCCTTGATCGTGAGGTCGCCGTCGACGAGGAAGTCTCCGCCTTCGTGGCGGGCTCCGGTCGAGACGAACTCGATGTGCGGGTGCTCCTCAGCGAGGAAGAAGTCCCCTGTGCGCAGGTGCGCGTCGCGGTTCTTGTCCTTGGTGTTCACCGACGCGACCTCCGCCTTGGCGGTCACGGTCGATTCGAGCGGGTTCTCAGCGGTGACGAAGGTAGCGTCGAAGTTCTCGAAAACGCCCTTCACCTTGCTGATCATGAGGTGACGGATGCTGAAGCCGACCTCGCTGTGCGACGGGTCGATGGTCCAGGTGCCGGCCTTGTAGCCGGGGATCTCGATGGTGGTGGTCATGCGCTTGTTCTCCTCAAGAGTCGTGGTCGAGGCGATTCTCGTTCCCCTCGAGTACATGCAAGCGCATAGATATCGGATCTATTCCGATTCTCCGAAAAAAAGTTGACGCGTCACTATTCTGACCCGAGTGACCGGCGCAGCTCGAGCAGTTTCCGGGCATCCGTCTCGATCTGGGCGGCCGGGATGCGCCCCGCTTGCACTGCCGCGACCACCCCGTCGACGAGGGCGTTCGGGTCGAGGCCCGAGGCTGCAGGGTTCGCCGGCAGCACGAACAGCACCATCGTGTTGCCCGCCGCAAGGGCGCGCACGGTGTTCTCGACGGGATTCTGGTACTCGGGAAGCCCTGTGTCCTGCAGCATCCGCATGTCGTCGGTGATCGCGACGCCGTGGAACCCCAGCTGCTCGGACAGGATGCTATGCCACGCCGTCGAGAGCGACGCGGGTGCTCCGTCGACGGCGCTGTACACGAGGTGCCCGAACATCACGAACTCTGCCCCCGCGGCGATCCCGGCCGCGAACGGCGGAGCGTCCTGAGCCGTCCACCCCTGGATCGAGACCGGGGTCGTCGGCACAGTGAGGTGAGAGTCGGCATCGGTCTCCCCGTGCCCGGGAAAGTGCTTCAGGGTGGAGAACACCGTGCCGCGCTCCCCCGCGACCGAGGCCGAGACATGCGGAGCAGCCTCGCTGGGCGTCGTTCCGAGCACTCGGTCGAAGATGAACGAGCGAGGGTCCGCGGTCACATCCGCGACGGTGCCGAAGTTGACCGTGACTCCCGCGTTCTTCAACAGCGCCGCGCGTTGCGCGAACACCGACTGCGTCGTCTCCGCGGGCTGCGCCCTCAGCGCGGTCGCGCCCGGCAGGGTGTCCCACGGCAGGCGCGTCACGTCACCGCCTTCTTCGTCGATGGCGATCAGCGGAGGGAGGAGAGGATCGGAGGTCATCGCGGCGGTCTGAGCGGCAAGAGCCTCCGGGGTGGGCGGAATGTTGTCGCCCATCAGGATCATGCCTCCGGCGCCGTACTGGTCGATGAACGACCGGAGCGCCACCCCGTCCGTCCCCGGCTGGTGGAGCATGAAGAGGCTGGCGACCTGCTCCCTCAGGGTCATGGTCGCCACTCTCGCGCGGGCGAACGCCGTGACCGGGTCGACGGTCGGTGTCGGAGTCGGCGTGCGTGTCGGGCCGGCGGTGTGCGTGGGGCTCTGCAGGCTTCCGGATGTGCTCGCAGCGCATCCGGAAGCACCGAGCGCCAGCACCAGGGCCGACGCGACCAGCGCGACCGTCCGCGCCCGCGTCCGCGCTCTGGGAAGCCCGATCATCGCTCGATCCTAGCCTCCCGACCGGGACGTCCCGTGGTGGTCAGCCCTTGACCGCACCGCCCAGCCCGGCACTGCGCAGGAACAGCCCCTGGAACACGAGGAACAGCACGATCGGGATGAGCGTCGAGATCGCAAGCGCCGCCAGATAGACGTCGAGCTGGATCGCCTGCTGCAGGGTGGGGAGGCGCACGGAGAGCGGCTGGATGGCCGGGTCCCGCAGCACGAGCAGCGGCCACAGATAGTCCTTCCACGCCGCGATGATCGCGAAGACCGAGACGACTCCGAGGATCGGCTTCGACATGGGCAGCACGATGGACCAGAACAGCCGGAACGGACCGGCCCCGTCCGTGCGCGCCGCCTCGAAGATCTCCCGCGGGAGGTTGTCGAAGAAGCGCTTGATCAGCACGACGTTGAATGCGCTCGCGCCGGCGGGCAACCACACCGCCCAGAAGGTGTTGATCAGCGACTGACCGAGCAGCGGCGGGTTGAGGATGGTCAGGTACAGCGGCACGAGCAGCACGACCGACGGCACGAAGAGAGTGCCGAGGACCAGGCCGTAGATCACCTTGCCGTACTTCGGTCTGAGCACGCTCAGGGCGTAGCCGGCCGTCGTGGCGACGAGGATCTGCATCACCCATGAGCCGAGCGCGACCCAGATCGTGTTCATGAACTGGACGTCGATGTGGACCGTCGACCAGGCCGTCGAGAGGTTCGCCCAGTCGACGCCGTTCGGGAACAGCGCCATGGGCGTGCGCAGCGTGTCCTGGGTCGGCGTGATCGCCGACTTGGCGAGCCAGAGCAGGGGCCCGAGGCCGACCACGATGAGCGACACGAGCAGCACGACGTGCACGACGCGCGTACCCCACTTGATTCCCGGGCGCCGCAGATCGGACGGTGACAGGATGCCGCGATCGCCGGACTCCTCGGCGCGCCGGCCCTTGCGGCGACGCCGCTTACGACCCCCGGGTGACCCGGGAGCGATCCCGGAGTCCTCGAGTTCACCGGTCATCACGTTCATGACTTCGGGAGTGAGATCGGTCGAAGTCGTCAATTCTGGCTCCAAGACTTGGTGAGGCGGAAGTACACGAGCGAGAGCACGGCCAGGAACAGGGCGAGCAGCAGACTCAGCGCGGTGGCCGCGCCGTAGTCGCCGCCCAGGCTGTTCTGGAACGCGTACCGGTAGATCAGCAGCAGCACGGTGACCGTCGAGTTCACCGGGCCGCCGCCGGTGAAGAGGAACGGCTCAAGGAACACCTGCGCGGTGCCGATGATCTGAAGGATCAGTGTGATCAGCAGGATGCCGCGCAACTGCGGCATGGTCACGTGCCAGATCTTCTGCCAGATGTTGGCGCCATCCACCTCGGCGGCGTCGTAGAGCTCCGGTGCCACGCCGGTGATCGCGGCGAGATAGATGATGATCGTTCCGCCGGCGGCAGCCCACGTAGCCTCGACCACGAGCGACGGCATCGCCTGCGTCGCATCCTGGATCCACGGCTGCGGCGGGATGCCCACCCAGCCGAGGATCGTGTTGAAGACACCGGTGGGACTGGCGTCGTAGAAGAACTTCCAGAGCAGCACCGCCACGACGGGCGGCACGACCACGGGGAGGTACGCGAGTGCGCTGTACAGCCCCTTCGCCCGCTTGACCTCGCTCATCAGCACGGCAGCGATCAGTGGGATCGGATAGCCGAGGATCAATGCGAGGAGGGCGAACCAGCCCGTGTTACCCACCGCTGTCCAGAACAAGGGGTCATTCACGACCTGCACGAAGTTGTCCCAGCCGACGAAGGTGGGTGCGCTGACGAGGTTCGTGTGCTGGAAGCTCATCACCACACTGCGCACGATCGGCCACCACGAGAAGACCCCGAAGATGATCAGCATCGGCAGGAGGAAGACGAGGTTGCTCAGTCCCCCGCCGCGGAGCCAGGTCACAGGCGTGCGACGGGTCGCTTGCCTGCTTCCGGTCTTCGGAGGGACGTCGGCGTTGGCCGGTCTCGACCGGTCGATCGCTGTCATGGTGTGCGCTTTCTGTAGCTTCTGCGTGTCAGGTCGTCGGAGGCCGCCCGATGCGGCCGAAGGCTGGCGGGGCGCGTCACGCCCCGCCAGCCCGTGTTGCCGGGTGCCGGATTACTTGTCGGCGTCGACCAGCTTCTGAACGTCGGAGTCGACCTTCGTCAGCAGCGCGTCGATGTCGGCGTTCTGATCGGTGAGCACGGCCTGCACGACCGAGTCGAGCGCCGCATAGAGCTCCTGCGTGTGCTTGTTCGGCTCGGGCACGAGGTTCGTGTCGAAGATCTTGTCCGTGAACGGTGCGACGTTCTCGAGCGGGATGTTCACCTCGGGCTGGATCCACGACATCTGCTGGTCGTAGGTGGCCTTGTCGAAGACCGGCAGCGTCGGAACGCCGACCGGCTGGTTCGATGCGGCGAGCACCTTGGCGTCAGCCACGGCCTGCTTCTCGTCGAGGAGCTTCTGCATGTAGTAGAAGTCGATCCACTTGACAGCAGCCTCCTTCTCGGCCGCGCTCGACTTGGGGCTGACAGCGGCGACGTTACCGCCGACGAGCGCTCCTGCATCGTCCGAGTCCGCCAGCGGAAGCGTGGTCAGCCCGTAGTTCTTCGGGTCGACGTTGTTCTGCTGCACGAGCGAGGTCAGAACGTCCGAACCACTCGGGTACATCGCGACCTGCCCACCGCCGAACGCCTGGTTCATACCGCTCCAGTCGAGCAGGAAGTTGCTGCCTGCGGCGTTGTCCTCCCAGCGCACGTCGTGCAGGAACTGCAGCGCCTCCTTCGTCTGCGGGTTGTTGGTGGTGACCTTCGTCTTGCCGCCTTCGGACACCTCCATGCGGCCTCCGCGCGCGTAGGTCGTCGTGGTGAGGATCCAGCCGCCGGTGTTGCCCTGCGTCATCTGCATGTAGCCGGCGACGCCGGGGACCTTCTCCGAGATGATCTTGGCGTCCTCGCGGACCTCATCCCAGGTCGTCGGCGGCTTGTCCGGGTCGAGGCCGGCCTTGGTGAAGATCTCGCGGTTGTACGAGAGCCCCATCGCGTACGGCCCGTACGGGATGCCGTAGATCTTGTCGCCGGATTTGGCGACGGCGAGAACGTTCTCGTTGAACTTGTCCGCGTACGAGAGCTTGTTGACCTCTGCGGTGATGTCGGCCAGCTGTCCGGCCTGCAGCAGGGACTGCGAGTCGGTGAACGGCACATTGAAGACATCGGGCAGAGTTCCACCGGCGAGCTGGGTCGAGAACGTCGGCCCCGTCCACTGGTACTCCTCGGACTTGACGACGATGTTCGGGTTCGCCTTCTCGAACTCCTTGACGCGGTCGTCGAACGCTTTGAATGCTGCCTTGTCGCTGCCTGGGATCAGGCTCGCGACGGTGATGTGGACTTTGCCGTCGTCGCCGCTGCCGGAACTGGAGCATCCGGCGAGCAGGCCGACACCGGCGATCGTCAGAGCTGCGATCGCGGCGACGGATCTTGGTGACCTCATTGTCGGTTCCTTTCGATGATGGTGTGGTGCGGGTGGTGCGGTGTCGCGGCTGGGGTGCCGCACGCTCCGGCGGCTAGTGCTGTGTTCTGAGCCACGCCGTGGAGTCCGGGGGCAGCAGCCCGCTGACCAGCGGGCTACTGCTGAGCAGGATGGCGACATGCTCGGGCAGAGCGATCGCCTCCTGCGAGAGATTGGTGACGCTCAGGAATCGGTCGCCCCGCGCGAAGGACAGCGTCCCCTCAGGGCTCTCGTGCCAGGTCAGTGCGCCGTCGCCCAGGTCGGACTCTGCGCGGCGGATGCGCAGAGCCTGCCGGTAGAGCCACAGCATCGAGTTCGCATCGCTCTGCTCGGCCTCGACCGTGAGGTGCGACCACGATTCCGGTTGCGGGAGCCAGGGCTCCGCCGCCCCGTTCGCGGGGCTGAACCCGAATGGCGGATGAACGCCGCGCCAGGGCAGGGGAACCCGGCAGCCGTCGCGTCCGGGATCGACGCCTCCCGAGCGGAAGTGCATCGGGTCCTCGAGCCGGTCGGCGGGAAGGTCCTCGACTTCGGGCAGGCCGAGCTCGTCGCCCTGATAGATGTACAGCGATCCGGGAAGCGCCGCCGTCAACAGCGCTGCCGCGCGTGCCCTGCGCTGTCCGGCTGCGAGGTCCGTCGGGGTTCCGGCGCGCTTCTTGAGAAAGGCGAAGGAGGAGTCTTCGCGGCCGTAGCGGGTCACCGGCCGGGTCACGTCGTGGTTCGAGAGCACCCAGGTGCTGGGTGCACCGACGGGCGCATGCGCCTCGAGTGTCGCGTCGATCGACTCGCGCAACTCCGCAGCGTTCCACGGCCGGGCCAGGAAGTCGAAATTGAAGGCCGTGTGGAGTTCGTCGGGACGCAGGTACATCGCGAAGCGGTCGATCTCGGGCAGCCAGATCTCTCCGACGAGCACGCGTGTCCCCGGGTAGGAATCCGCGATGCTCCGCCAGCCGCGGTAGATCTCGTGCAATTCGTCGCGGTCCTGGTTGGGGTGCTCTCCGGGTCCTGGGTGCTCCGGTACTTCGGGCAGCGCGTCGTCCTTCACGAGCAGCGCCGCGGAATCGATCCGCACGCCCGCGACCCCTCGATCGAACCAGAACTTCAGGATCGCCTCGTGTTCGGCGCGTACCTCCGGGTGGTTCCAGTTCAGATCGGGCTGCTGCGGGGTGAACAGGTGCAGATACCACTCGCCGGGGGTGCCGTCGGCAGCGGTCGTGCGGGTCCAGGTCTCACCGGAGAAGTTCGACACCCAGTCGGTCGGCATCCGGTCGCCGTTCTCGCCGCGGCCGGGACGGAACCAGAACCGTTCGCGTTGCGGCGATCCCGGCTCGGCCGCCAGTGCCGCCTGGAACCAGGGGTGCTGGTCGGAGATGTGGTTGGGGACGACATCGATGATGGTGCGGATGCCGAGCGCCAGCGCTTCCTGGATGAGCGCCTCGGCCTCGGCCAGGTCGCCGAAGGCCGGATTGATCTTGCGGTAGTCGGCGACGTCGTAGCCGCCGTCGGCGAGTGGGGACTCGTACCAGGGCGTGAACCAGATCGCGTCGACGCCGAGTTCGCGTAGGTAGCCGAGGTGCTGACGCACACCCGCCAGGTCGCCGATCCCGTCACCGTTTCCGTCGGCGAAGCTGCGGATGTAGATCTGGTAGATCACCGCGCTGCGCCACCAGAGCGGGTCGCTCTGCGATGGCGCGAGGTGCGGGGCCGCCGGCGCTGAGGCTGCGGCGGGCGCAGTGGTAGTCGGCTGAGCGGCGAGCACGGGGAGGTCCACTCGGAGTCCTTACGCATCGGGCGACCCCCGCGGGTTGGCCCGGGGCAGTCGACGGTTCGGTCGTCGGCGTGCGACAGCACCGAACCTCCGGCGCCGTCGTCGTCAGGCCAAAAGTAGCGTTAAGGACAGATCAACGCAAGAACTCAACAATGAGTAATTCATTTGCGTACAGTTGCGCTGAATTGCATAACAATTACGACACGGGCGCCGGTCCGGTCGAGCCGCGGACGACCAACTCGGGCTCGAAGAAGAGCTCGTCCGAGATCGCCGAATCACTCGAGATCTGCCGCAGCAGCAGCTCGATGATCGTGCGCCCCATCGGCTCGATCGGCTGGCGCACGGTGGTGAGCGGAGGTTCCGTACAGTTCATCAGAGCCGAGTCGTCGTACCCGACGACCGACACATCCTGGGGCACGGACAGGCCGGCGCGGCGCACCGCCCGGATGGCTCCGAGCGCCATCGGATCGCTCGCGCAGACGATCGCTGTCACCCCGACATTCAACAGCCGCGTTGCCGCAGCCTGGCCCGCCTCGAGCGAATAGAGGGAGTGGACGATCAGATCGTCGTCGAGCGGGATGCCCCAGGTCTCGAAGATGCGCCGGGCTGCAGCCAGCTTGCGCTGAGACGGAACGTGGTCGCGCGGCCCGAGCAGGAGCCCGATCCGCTCGTGCCCGAGGGATCGCAGGTGATTGAGCGCCTGCGAGGTGGCGACTGTGTCATCGCAGGACACCGTGGCGAAATTCAGTTCCGACACCGGCGCGTTGACGAGCACGGTCGGCAGATTGAGGTCGGTCAGGCGGCCGTAGTGCTCGTGCGACGCATCCTGCTGCGCGTACGCACCACCGACGAAGACCACGCCCGAGACCTGCTGCTGCAGCAGGAGCTCGACATAGTCGGACTCGGAGATGCCGCCCGCGGTCTGCGTGCAGAGCACCGGGGTGTAGCCGTTCTGGGCGAGGGCGCCGCCGATCACCTCCGCGAAGGCCGGAAAGATCGGGTTCTGCAGCTCGGGCAGAACAAGGCCGACCAGCCGGGCACGCTCGCCCCGGAGCTTGCTCGGCCTCTCGTATCCGAGGACGTCCAGGGCGGTCAGCACCGCCTGTCGCGTCGCCTCCGAGACGCCGGGCTTCTCGTTGAGCACCCGGCTGACGGTGGCTTCGCTGACTCCGACCTTGCGGGCGACCTCTGCAAGACGTTTCGACATGGGGCCCAGCATACGCAATTCCTTGCAAGAGTACGCAAGTCTTTTACATTCACAGAGTTCGGCCTAGCATTGCGACCATGGCGAACAAGGCGACCGCACTGATTCTCGCCAGTCATCCCGGCCCGACAGTGGTCGTCACGGTCGTCGCCACCGTCTTGGGTATCGGCCTCGGCTACTCCCCGCCGCGCCTGGCGATCCTCGCGCTGGCCATTCTTCTCGGCCAGCTCTCGATCGGCTGGTCGAACGACTGGCTCGATGCGGCACGGGATGCGGCGGTCCAGCGCTCGGACAAGCCGGCCGCCCAGGGCGCGATCGGCGCATCCGTCGTGCGGGCCGCCGCCTTCGTCGCGCTCGCGGCGGCCCTCCTCGTCACCGCCGTCCTCGGGCTGCTCGCAGTGCTGGCCCATTTCGTGGCTATTGCGGGCGGGTGGGCGTACAACCTCGGGCTCAAGTCGACGGTCGTTTCGTTCGTGCCGTTCGCGATCAGTTTCGGTCTCCTCCCAGCCATCGCCACACTCGGCCAGGTCGAGCCCGCCTTCCCTGCGCCGTGGGTGCTCGCCGCGGGCGCCCTTCTCGGTGTCGCCGCGCACGTCACCAATGTGCTGCCCGACCTCGCGGACGATGCCGCCACCGGCATCCGGGGCCTGCCCCATCGGCTCGGCGCGGTACCGAGCGGTCTGTTGGCGTTCGGCTGCCTGGCCGCTGCCACGATCCTCATCACCCTCGGGCCGGGCTGGCCGCCGCAACCGCTGCTGATCGTCGGCCTCGTGATCGGCCTCGCGGTCGCCGCGCTCGGCGTCGTCCTCCTGTTCCGCCGATCCCCCACCCGGCTGCTCATGCAGCTGATCATGACGTGCGCGATCATCGACGTGGCGATGCTTGCGCTCGCCGGTCAGTCCGTCGTGGTCTGAATCGGCGGCGCCGGCGGCTCGTGGTTGCGGATGCCCACGGCCGACACCAGACCGCCCACGATCATGAGGCCCGCCGTGCAGATGAGCGCACGATCCAGTCCCGCCCGATCGAGCTGTTGTCCGATGATGAGGCCGGCCATCGCCACCGTGATCAGTCCGGCGATCCGCGAGACAGCGTTGTTGACGGCCGAGCCGATTCCGGCCTGAGCCGGATGGATCGCGCCCAGGATCGCGGACGTGAGCGGCGCTACCGTCATCGACAGCCCCACACCGAACAGGAGCACTCCGGGCAGCAGATGCAGCCAGAAGTTGGCATCGTCGCCCATCGTGAGCAGCCAGAGGAACCCGAGCGACGCGACGATCGGGCCGACGGCCATGAACAACCGCGGACCGTACTTGCCTGCGAGTCCCCCGAACAAGCCGGAGAGCAACAGCATGCACACCGTCGACGGGATGAACACCAAGCCGGCCTGCGTCGCTCCGAATCCGGCGACCTGCTGGAGGAAGAGCGTGACCATCAGCGGGCCGAAGGCCAGGGCTCCGTAGACCAGCGCGGTGGCGATGTTGCCGACCCAGAAGTTGTGCACCCTGAACAGACCGAGGGGCAGCATCGGCCGCTTCACACGGGTCTCCGCAAAGAAGAACGCCGCCAGACACAGCAGGCCGAGGACGAGCGGGATCAGCACCTGCGGACTCCCCCAGCCGTAGACGCCCTGCTCGATCAGAGCGTAGACCGTGCCTGCCAGACCGACAGATCCGAGAACCGCCCCGAGAATGTCGACGTGACCGCCCGTGCCCTTGTCCGGCTGCTTGAGGGTCGTCATCAGCACCAGCGTGACCGCGATCGGCACGACGTTGATGGCGAACACCCAGCGCCACGAGAGCGTGTCGACGAACACCCCGCCGAGCACGGGGCCTGCGATCATGGCGACTCCCGTCCAGGCCGTCCAGCGACCGATCGCCTTGGCTTGAGCCGCCCCGGAGAAGGTGGAGATGATGATCGCCAGCGAGCTCGGCACGAGAAGTGCGCCCGCGACGCCCTGTAATGCCCTCGCCACGATCAGGAAGATGCCGGAGGGAGCGAACGCACACAACAGCGAGGTGATCCCGAAGCCGATCAGGCCCACGTAGAGGATCCGTTTACGACCGAATACGTCCGACAGCGAACCGGCGATCAGGATGAACGACCCGAGCGACAACAGGTACGCGTCGACCACCCACTGCTGCAGCGGAAGCCCGCCGCCCAGTTCCCTTTCGATCGCCGGCAGGGCGACATTGATGACCGCTCCGTCGAGAAACGCCACGAAGCTGGCCAGAATCGCGACGACCAGAACGCGCCGCTGCAGCGACGTCATGCGCCCGCTGGGCGCCGTCTTGCTCTCCGTCATGTTCTCAGTTAACGGTGAGCGGACCGGTATGGCAACACCAGCCGGCATCCAGCGGGCGAGTGCGGGCACACCGTCGCGCGAGCGCGTCGAGAGCGCCTAGTTGTTCCCCTTGGTGCAGGTCTGCTGAGCTGCAGTCTGCCCGGTGATCGACGGCGGTAGCGCGACGGGGGTCGACGTTCCCGGCGTCGCTTGTGCGGACGGGTCGACGGACGCGGGCGGCGTCGGCGGAACCGCAGGATCGGCCGGAGGCACGGTGGGTGTCGGCGTCGACCCCGCGGTGGGATCCTCCGCGGCCCTGCCCGTCTTTCCGGTCAGGACCACCGGGACGTCTTCGACGAGGGCGTTGCTCAGCGCGGCGGCGGCGCTCTTGTACGGGATGACCCGGTTGACGTTGTCCGGATCGGTCACCGACGGGTACTGCACGAACACCACGTTCTCGAGACCCGTATCCTTCAGCGCAAGGCCGATCTGCACCATGGTGGTCGGGTCGAGCGTGTCGGAGAGCTTCATGTTGTTGGTCGCAGCCTTGGCCAGACTGTACAACTGCAACGGATTCCCGAGCACGCCCCCCGAGACGACCTTGCGGGCCAACGCCGAAAGGAACACCTGCTGGTTGCTGATGCGGCCGAGATCGCTCCCGTCGCCGACCCCGTGCCGACTGCGTAGGAACGACAGCGCCTGATCGCCCACCAGCGTGTTCTCGCCCGCCGGAAGGTTCAACGCCGGATTGGTGTACTTGTCCTTGACCGGCGTCGCCAGGCACACCGTGACCCCGCCCACGGCCGTGGACATCGCGCTGACTCCGGCGAAGTTGATCTCGGCGGCGTACGGGATGGTGACTCCCATGAGTTTCTGGACGGTCAACGCGACGCAGGGCACGCCCGCACGGGACAGCGCGGTGTTGAACTGCGCATACGTCGACGCGCCGATCGTGCCTTTGCCGTTCAGTGCCGGGCAGCGCGGGATGGGCACCATCAGGTCACGGGGAAAGCTGACGACCACCGCGCTCTTGTGATCCTGGGCGATGTGAAGCAGCATCGTCACATCGTTGTTGCCCGCTCCCGAGCTCGCATTCTGTTCGGCCCTGGTCTCGTAGATGCCCCCGAGTCCACTCCGGCTGTCCGTGCCGGTGATGAGGAGATTGACACCACCCTCGATGGCGGCGACACTCGGGATCGACTGGGCCTTGGTGCCCGGCACGGGTGCGGCCAGGTGGATGGTCGGCTTGACCGAGCGCGTCACATCCCACACCGCATAGGCGGCGACGGATGTCGCGCTCACCGCGACGACAGCGACAGCAGCCGCGAAGATCTTCGCGATCGTGCCGACGGCGCGGCGCCGGGGAAGTCGGCCGTGACGAATAGCGGTCGCACCGCGCGCACCCTGGTGCCGGCGTGGCAGATCGGTCATCGGAGGAATTCCCTTGGGCTGAGATAACGGCTGTCCAGAAGTTTACTGTACGCATTTTGGCCAGCCGGGATATTGCGTGCCCAATCACGGGGTTAGCGGCGACCCGCCACGACTCAGCCGTGCGTCGGAGGCGGCGAAGGCGCTCTATGCAGGCCGTTCAGCACCACATCGAGCAGGTTGCTCGAACCGTCGCCGTCTCGGTACGAATCGGGCAGTGAGCTCACCAGTGTCAGCAGGGCTTTGATATCGATGTTCGGATCCATCTCCCCGGAATCCTGCGCACGACGAAGAAGCACGTCAGCGCGGGCACGCATGGGCAAGCAGGCGCGCGAGACCTCGGAGTCCTCCCGCCCCAGTCCTTCGCTGACCCTCCCGCTCAGACCGCGGTAGTGGTGCGCGCTGAGGTCGAAATCTCGGACCCACGACGCGAGCGCATCCCAGGGATCCGCCTGGGATGCGAGCTCGTCGGCTCGGTCCCGCAGGCGCGCGAACCGCTCGAGCGACACGGCAGCGTAGAGATGGTCCTTCGTCGGGAAGTGCCGGTAGAGCGTGCCCTTGCCGACCCCTGCCTCCCTTCCGATCTCATCCATCGGCACGTCGATGCCGTGCTCGGCGAACAGGCGGTGCGCGGCGGCGAGCACAGCGTCGTAATTGCGCTGGGCATCGACGCGAAGACGAGGTTCGGCAGGTGGAGTCGTACTCATATCGGCATCGTACTTGACACAACTGGACGATTGGTCCATATTGGCTGGTGAGTTGAAATGGACTAATCGTCCAATTACCATTCCGAGGAATTCATGTCGAAGATCGCACCACCCGTCTCTGCCCGAGCGCGCACACACCGCGCAGCTCTCCCCGTCCTGCTCTGCACGCAACTACTGATCGCAATCAATGTCGCGGTCGTGAATGTCGGCCTCACCGGCATTCAACACGACCTCCACTACACCCCGGCCACGCTCTCGTGGGTCGTGAATGCCTACCTTCTCGCGTATGGCGGCTTCCTGATCGTGGGCGGACGGCTCGGGGATATCATCGGACGCCGCCGAGCCATGGTCCTCGGTCTGTCGGTGTTCACGGTCGCGGTGGTCATCGCAGCGGTCGTCCCGGGTCTCCTCATCCTCGCCCGCGCCCTCCAGGGACTGGGCGCCGCACTCGCCTCGCCCGCAGTCTTGGCGGTTATCACCAACCTGTACGAGGGTCGAGCGCGCAGTCGGGCTCTGGGCTGGTTCAGCGTCGTGACAGGCGTCGGCCTCTCGGCAGGAATGATCTTCGGCGGCATCATCGTGCAATGGCTCGACTGGCGATGGATCTTCATCCTGAACATTCCCGTCGCCGTCGTGCTGGTTGTTCTCAACAGAACCATGCTGCCTGCGCTCAGGCCGGAACAGCGCGGCCGTCTGGATCTGTTGGGCGCGGTCCTCGCAACACTCGCGGCACTCGGTTTGGTGTTCGGCTTCGTCGAGCTGGGCGCACACGTCGCGATCGACGCGATCTGGATCATAGCTTTCGCCGTCGCAGCCCTAGCGCTGATCGGGCTCGTCGCCCACCTGCGCCGCGCGACGAACCCGCTCCTCCCCGTCGCCTTGTTCATGGATCCCGCGCGAGTCGGCGCGTTCGTCGCGAACGCTCTGCTCGGCGGCGCCGTGACGGGCGTGATCTTCTTCCTGTCGGAGTTCTTCGGCGGGACGCTGCACTTGGCACCCATCGCAATCGGTGCCGCTTTCCTGTTCCTCACTGTGCCGCAGCTCCCCACCGCCCTCACCGTCAGCCGGGCGATCCATCGAATCGGAGTCCGCGCAGTCGTCTGGACCTCGACGAGTCTCATGCTGGTCGGGATACTCCTCCTGGTTCCGCTCGACAGCTACACCTCACTCAACCCGGTGCTCGCGCTTGCGATGGTCCTGATCGGGCTCGGCGTCGGAGGCGTCTTCTTCGCGATCAATACGACCGTCATGTCGACCGTCGAGCCGCACATCGCCGGCGGCGCCTCGGGGATGCTGGGCACCTCCCTGCAACTCGGCGGATCGGTGGGAATCGCCATCCTCGTACTTGCCCAGGGGTTCGGCGGAATGACCGCAGTCATGAGTACCGCCGCCGCATTCGTCGTGATTTCGATGCTCGCGCTGTCCCTGCGACGCCGAGTCGGGTAGCGGGTCCCACAGAACTAGAGAAGGCCGACTTCCGCGAAAATACGGGCAGTCGGCCTTCGAAGTGTGGATCTGAGGGCACTCGAACCCCTGACCCCCTGCAAGCTATGCAAGTATTACGCACACCTCGCGCCTTGGTCTCGTAGCTTGCCGCCAGCACCACGCCTCCGCCGACGATGACTGGCCGGCCACGCAACTCGGGCGCGTCGCGCTGCTCGACCAGGCGTAGAACGCCTCGAGGTCGGCGTGCAACACGGTCGCCTCGCCCCGCATCCCGCCCTCCGATCAACCGTATGTATAGAGGAATGGTCGCAGGGACCAAGGACATAGGCTTCAGCGCAAGGATCAATTCGCTTGCAAGGTCGAACCGACTGAGTGTTTGCGGGCTTGATGAGCTCGGATTCGATTGCTGAACTCCAGAACTTTTGGTGTTCGCTCAACTAACCTGCGGGTCGGCTCAGATGTCGTGGCCGTCGCCGAAGTTGTAAGGCGCGAAAATGCTCACCACTGAGGGGTCCGCGACCGCCTGCTCGACCCCCACCGCATTAGCGTTGAACTCGCCTTGCACGGCCGGCGGTCCGAGGGTTGGACCCGTCTCGGCGGGGATCGCGAAGTACTCGGACGCCGCCGGGTCCACTCCCAACTTGGCCGCTGCCGAGGCGACGGTGTCGCCGGGCTTGATCCCTTGCACTGTTTGAATCGCGATGCCGCGACCGATAGTCGGCTGGGTCGCCGTCAACGATAGAGTCTGCGTCCCCGACGGCGACGGCCCGGGACCCCCCTCTTTTCGGTGCTCGTCCACGATCATCAACCCGGGCCACTCGTAGGAAGTCGAGTCCGCTTCGCGGTAGTCCCGCGACGGGCGATCCGTCACCTTCGCAGGGGTGCCGATTGCGGCCGCGAGCTGGGACGTGAACAGCTCTGCGGTAGCCGTGTAGGCGAGCGACATTTGGACGACTCCGGAAGCGGTGAGGTCGATGCCGGTGGGATGCACGACGATCGTGTCGACGGCCATCGGGGAGGGCGATGGCATCGCTTCGGCGGCCGGCGATTGCGTTTGCGGTGAGGGGCGCGATGTCGGCGGCGAGCTGCACGCGCTCAGTGCGACGAGCACACCGACGATGCCGACGGCCGAGAGAATAAAGCAGCCTGCCTTGCGCAACCACCTCATGGTGCACAGGCTATCTCGCCTAGGGTGTCGGCGTCGGTAGCGAAGTCGAGTCCGAGGCGTGTCTCCCGAACGTCCAAGATTGCGCCTGTGTTCGAGAATGGGCCCTAATGATGGCCCCGACGCGTAGCCCGGCTACCTATCGTCGTCCAGTACCTCGCGCAGCCGGCTCGCGAACGCCTGCCGGGTACCGACTGCGCGACGATCTAAGCGTCGTGGCCGTATGCTTTGCCGAGATTAGCGCCGCTCCCCAGCCGCATGAAGGTGCGCCAACCTCGCGCGCTTCCAATCCGCGAACCTCGGGCGCTTAGCGGCGATTCGCGGGTCAAGCCAAGCGCAAAGCAACCTCGAGTCCGGGTGGCTGGGTTCGACGGCGATCAATCCTCCTGCCCTGAGTGCTGCGCGCGCCGTCGGACCGCGTTCACCCACAACCGTACGAACTCAGCGAACCGTGCGCCATCCAGCGTAAACCGGATGAACACGGCACCGTCTGGAGCCCACGCGATCGCCTCCGCGTCAAACCTCGATCACTTCGTCGTGAACGACCCCGGCTTGCACGAGCGCCCGGACCGGGACAGGTCGTTCTTCGTCTACCCCAATTGCCGGCCAAAACCCGACATTTCCGGTCTCGGCACAACGAAACAATCCCTGGCAAGCAGCGGAATTCGCTTCTTACCAGGGATTTTCGGTGGATCTGAGGGGACTCGAACCCCTGACCCCCTGCATGCCATGCAGGTGCGCTACCAGCTGCGCCACAGACCCAGAAGTTGCACTCGATCTCTCGAAGACAACTCATCAAGCGTACTACATCGGGGCCCGCAGCAAAAAATGGCCGGAGCGCGCCGGGCGTGTCTGCTCAGTCGAAGAGTTCGCTGAGCCAGTTCTCCTTCTTCTTGCGGTACGGCTGCTGTCCCGAGTGCTGCTGCTGTGCGGAATACGGCTGCTGCGCCGGATACTGCGGCTGTTGCGCCGGCGCCGCGTACTGGGGCTGCGCGGGTAGCGCACCATTCGGCGATCGATCGATGATCTTGTCGAGCTCACCTCGATCGAGCCAGACTCCACGGCACTCCGGGCAGTAGTCGATCTCGATTCCGTTGCGCTCGCTCATGACGAGGGTGGCGTTGTCGGTGGGGCACTTCATCGGCAGCTCCATTCAGTTGGTCCGACCAGTGGATCAGGCCAACATGAGAGACCTCTCAGGCGAACCTGAGAGAAAGCCGAAGCCCGACTAGTCCGCCGTCTCGTGAACGGGAAGCTGCAGCGGAACGACCGGGCAGTCCTTCCAGAGTCGCTCGAGCGAGTAGTACATCCGGTCCTCCTCGTGGAACACGTGAACCACGAGGTCGCCGAAGTCGAGCAGAATCCAGCGGCCCTCGGCGCGACCTTCACGGCGCAACGTCTTCACGCCCGCTTCGTTCAGCTGGTCCTCGATCTCCCCGGCGATGGCCACCACGTTGCGCTCGACGTGGCCGGTGGCCAGCAGGAAGATGTCGGTGAGCGGGAGCGGTCCCGACACGTCGAGAGCAACCAGATCTTCGGCGCCCTTCGAGTCGGCCGCCTTCGCAGCGAGCTGCAGGATCTCGCGGGCGCGATCGGATGCGGTCACAGGTGGTTCTCCCTGGAGGGTTCGGGTGGAACGGTCAGTGTCGGAATGATGATCAGAACACATTCAAGACATAGGCCGCTACGAGCAGTCCGATCACGCCGACGGCGAGAACCGCGGCCGTGATCGAGAGGATGACGGGCAGGCGCGTGCCGCGCTTCTTCGGCGGCGTGATCACTCCCCGTGTGGACGTGTGCGAGCTGATGGCCCGCGATGCGCGCACCGGCGCGACCTCGGAGGTGTTGAACTCGTTCTCCTCGCCGTCGAGCAGGCGGTCGATGTCCGACGAGTCGATCCGGTCGTGCGCTCCCGTCGAACCGAGCCCGCGAGGCAGGTCGATCGAGCCGGTGACGAGGATCTCGCCGGTGCTCGTCAGCGGGCCCGTCGCATCCCCGACCGGCAGAGACGGAAGGATGAGCGCATTCGTGGTGGTCGCTGACCCGGAGGTGCCGACGTTCCGCGAGATGATCTGGTCGAACGGCTGGTTCTTGTCGTCGAGCTCGGCGGCGGTCGACCAGTGGCCGACCGGCGGCTGATACGGCGCGCGCTCGCCGTCGGACGTTTCGGAAGCCGTAGCATCGACAGCCTCGGCTTCGGGGGCAACGACAGGCGGAACAGCGGCCGACGGAGCGGTGCCCGCGGAAGGCGTGGCGTTCGTCGACGCGTCGTCATCCGGCGTGAATACCGGCGGAGTGTATGAGGGAGCGACGGCCGGAACGGCTGCCGACGGAGTCAGCGGAGCGAACGGCCAGGCGGTCGCCGCCGCAGAATCGATGTCGGCCGGCGCCTCTGCCGTGCCCGATTCGGTCGAGCGCGCATCGGCGGCCGGATCCGTCTCGTCGCCCGGAGCGGTGAAGGTGATCGGAACCACGGATTCGATGTGGCCCGCCTGCTGGTTCGCCTCCTGCGCCTGCTGCATCGCACGCAGTTCACGACGGGTCAGGATGCGCTCGCCACTTGCGCCGGGAGCAGGTGTAACCGGGGCGGGCGTCGATGCGGCGCGTGGAGGCTGCGGCACGACGGAGACGGGCTTGGTCACAGGCTCGACGCTGCCGGGCGCAGGCGACTGCCGGTAGAGGTCGGCAGCGGGCGAATCATCGACTGCTTCGTTCGACGCGTCGGGCGCCAGCAAGGAGTCGAAGGACGAACCATACGTCGGGAGGTTCGGGCGCGAAGGTGCGGAGACGCCGGGCTCGGCGAAAGCGGTGGCCGGAATGGCAGGCTGCTCGTCGCTGCGCGGCGCGGCACTCTTGTCTTTGGCGGAGGAGTCTTGTGCGTCGTCCTGACGACCGGCCGAGAACGTGAAAGGCGTGGTCACGATGGGGATCTCGCCAGCAGGGGTCGGCTCAGCGGTGCCGGCGCGGCGGGATGCCTGCCCAGCTGCCTTCTGCTCCGCAGAACGCTCGTTCTCGCGTGCCTGTCGCCGTGTCTGTGGCGGCGGGTCTTGCCACAAAGTCATGCCACACTCCGATACAGATGGTGTTTGGAGATGTATTGAACAACGCCGTCCGGCACTAGATACCAGACAGGAAATCCCCTGCTCACCCTGGTCCGGCAGTCGGTTGACGAGATCGCCAGGGCCGGAACTTCCAACAAGCTTACGTCTTGCTGGGGCAATCCAGAAATACTCAGGTCATGTCCCGGGCGACTCACAGCGACGAAATGAGCGAGATCCCAGAGCTCTTGGACGTCGCGCCAACTCAGGATCTGGGCGATCGCATCCGCCCCGGTGATGAAGAAGAGTTCGGCTTCGGGCCGCGACTCGTGGATGTCACGCAGGGTGTCGATCGTGTAGGTCGGACCCTCGCGGTCGATGTCGACCCGGCTCACGGTGAAGCGGGGATTGGACGCCGTGGCGATGACGGTCATGAGGTAGCGGTGCTCCCCCGCGCTCACCGCACCCTTCTGCCAGGGCTGACCGGTCGGCACGAAGATGACCTCGTCGAGGTCGAACGACTGGGCGACCTCGCTCGCGGCGACCAAGTGGCCGTGGTGGATCGGATCGAACGTTCCGCCCATGACCCCGACCCTCGGCCGGCGCTTCTCCGTCAGCTCCATACGCTCGGCGGGTCAGTGTCCCTGGGTGGGGTGGCCGGTACCGTGGTGGGTCGCGCCCGGAGCGGCGGCGTGATCGGCGGCACCCGGACCGGCCTTGTGACTGTGGCGGTTCGCCACGTCGCGGTAGCTCCAGATGACGAACCCGAGCACGGCGAAGATAGCAAGTGCGATGGCCCCGTATGCCCAGGTCGGCATCGGCAGGTCCACATGGGTAGCGGTCTCAGCCAGTACGGCCGTCAGGTGTGTCATCGGGAGTGTTCCTTTCTCGGCGCGAACGCCTGCGAATCAGTCTAGTGGTGGGTCACGGACGGATCTGGCCCGACCCGCGGACGATCCATTTCGTGCTCGTGAGCTCGGGAAGTCCCATCGGGCCGCGAGCGTGCAGCTTCTGAGTGGAGATGCCGACCTCTGCGCCGAAGCCGAATTCACCGCCGTCGGTGAACCGGGTGGACGCGTTCACCATGACGACGGCGGAGTCGACCTCGGCGAGGAACCGTTCCGCATTGGCGAGGTCGTTGGTGATGATCGACTCGGTGTGCTGAGTGGAGTAGCGCCGGATGTGCGCGATCGCCTCGTCGAGGGAGTCCACGATCTTCACGGAGATGTCGAGGCTCATGTGCTCGGTCGCCCAGTCCTCCTCCGTGACCGGGACGGCGGCGGGCGCGAGCCGCATGGCGCGATCGTCGGCGTGGACGGTGACCCCCGCATCCGTCAACGCGGAGATGACCGCGGGCAGAACGCGATCGGCCGCAGCGGAGTGAACCAGCAGGGTCTCGACAGCGTTGCACACGCTCGGGCGCTGCACCTTGGCGTTGCGCACGATGTCGACGGCCCAGTCCTCGCGCGCGCTCTCGTCGAGCACGATGTGCACGACGCCGGCGCCCGTCTCGATCACCGGCACGGTCGACTCGGTCACGACGGTGCGGATGAGGTCGGCGCTGCCCCGGGGGATCAGCACATCGATGTACCCACGCGCGCGCATCAGCTCGGTGGCACCGGCGCGGCCGAACTCGTCGACGGTCTGCACCGAGCCTGCCGGGAGACCGGCATCCTGGAGGGCTTCGCCGATCAGCTCGACGAGAACGCGGTTGGTGTTGATCGCCGCGCTTCCGCCACGGAGCACCGCCGCGTTGCCGCTCTTCAGCGCCAGTGCCGCGATGTCGATGGTGACGTTGGGGCGAGCCTCGTAGATGGCGCCGACGACGCCGAACGGCACGCGCACCTGCGTGATCTTCATTCCGTTGGGAAGGGAACTGCCGCGCACCGCCTCACCGACCGGATCGGTGAGCGCAACGATCTGGAGCACCGCATCCGCGAGGCCGGCGAGTCGCGTCTCGTTGAGCGTGAGCCTGTCGATCAGGCCCGACGACAACCCCTGCTCGCGGCCGTTGGCCAGGTCGAGCTCGTTGGCCTCCAGGATGCGCGGCGCCGACTCCTCGAGACGGCGCGCGATGGCGCGCAGCGCACGGTTCTTCTGGTCAGTGGTGGCCGTCGCCAGGGCGAGGGACGCCTCCTTGGCAGCGGCGAGCTTATCGACGAGCGCGACACCATCCAGCGTGGTCTGAGACATGCGACAAGTTTAGGCGGTCTGCGCTTCCGCGCCCGCGGGAACGAACCACGTACCGACCGGCCCACCGCTGAGCGCCTCGCTGACGAGCGCCGTTGCCGTGAGGATGACCGCTGTGCCCTGCTCGGCCGCCTGTCGGGCGGCAGACACCTTGGTGAGTGCTCCGCCCGTCCCGAGCCCGGACAGGCCGGTCGAGCCGATCTCGACACCGTCCAGCGCGTCGTCGTAGGCGACGACATCGATGCGCTCGGCGCCGGATTCCTGCGGCGGCTTCGTGTAGAGCGCGTCCACGTCCGAGAGCAGCACGAGGAGGTCGGCATCGACGAGCAGTGCGACGAGCGCTGCGAGACGGTCGTTGTCGCCGAACCGGATCTCGTGGGTCGCCACCGTGTCGTTCTCGTTGACGATCGGCAGGATGCGCAGATCGAGCAGTCGCTCCATCGCCCGCTTCGCATTGGTGCGGTGCGTCGCATTCTCCATGTCGCCCGCGGTGAGCAGAACCTGCCCCGCAACGATGTCGTACCGGTCGAGACTGTCCTGATACCGGTAGATCAGCACGTTCTGGCCCACGGCCGCAGCGGCCTGCTGGGTTGCCAGGTCGGTCGGACGGCCATCGAGCTGCAGGTACGGGATGCCCGTCGCGATCGCACCCGACGACACCAGGATGACCTGCGTGCCACGCCCGTGCGCCTCGGCGAGGGCGTCGACCAGCGGACCGATCTGCCCGGCATTGTCCCCGCTGATGGAGGACGAACCCACTTTGACGACGACGCGTCTCGCGGAGGGCACCTGGCTACGGTCGTCGATGGTCATTCCGAGTCGGTCTCCTTGGTCTCGCCGTTCGCGTCGTCGTCGCCGAGGTCGTCGACCCACAGACCGGCCTCGCGTTCACGAAGCAGTTCTGCGCGGGCTTCGGCCTTCGCGTCCATCCTGTCGAAGTAGTCCTCGCGGCGCTGGTTGCGTGTGGCGCGGGCGTTGTCGTCGAACCGCGCATCCGTGCCGCGCGGAGACGTGATGAGTTCCGCGGTCGATGTCAGCGTCGGCTCCCAGTCGAACACCACGCCGTTGTCACGGCCGATGACGACGGTGGAGCCCGAGACCGCTCCGGCCTTGAAGAGCTGGTCTTCGATGCCGATCTTCGCGAGCCTGTCGGCGAGGAAGCCGACCGCCTCGTCGTTCGCGAAGTCGGTCTGCGCAACCCACCGCTCGGGCTTGGCGCCCAGAATGCGGTAGACGGGCCCATCGGAGCCGCCCTCGACCTTGATCACGAACGACGAGTCGTCCACCGCCTTCGGCCTGATCACGATGCGGGGACGGATCGCCTCGGCCGCGACCTGCTCGGCGCGAGCGGTCTCGACCAATTCGGCGAGGGCGAACGACAACTGACGGAGCCCTTCGTGGCTCACCGTCGAGATCTCGAACACCTGGTAGCCGCGGGCCTCGAGGTCGGAGCGCACGAAGTCGGCCAGCTCGCGCGCCTCTGGAACGTCGATCTTGTTCAGGGCGACCAATTGCGGGCGCTCGAGCAGCGGCGTCTGCCCGTCCGGCACCGGATACGCGGCGAGCTCTCCCAGGATCACGTCGAGGTCGCTCAGCGGGTCGCGTCCGGGGTCGAGGGTTGCACAATCGAGCACGTGCAGCAGAGCACTGCAGCGCTCGACGTGACGGAGGAATTCGAGGCCGAGGCCCTTGCCCTCGCTCGCGCCCTCGATCAGCCCAGGAACGTCGGCGACGGTGTAGCGCACGTCGCCGGCCTGCACGACACCGAGATTCGGGTGCAGTGTCGTGAACGGGTAGTCGGCGATCTTCGGTTTGGCTGCGCTCATCGCGGCGATGAGGCTCGACTTGCCGGCCGAGGGGAAGCCGACGAGCGCGATGTCTGCGACGGTCTTGAGCTCGAGGAGGACATCGCCCTCCCAGCCCGGGGTGCCGAGCAGCGCGAATCCGGGGGCCTTGCGCTTCTGGTTGGCGAGCGCAGCATTGCCGAGACCGCCGATGCCACCGGGCGCGACGACGAAACGCAGCCCCGGTTCGGACATGTCGATCAGCTCGGTGCCGTCGGAGTCTTTGACGACCGTGCCGACCGGAACAGGGAGTTCGAGCTCCGGCCCGTTGTAGCCGCTGCGGTGGTCGCCCATGCCGAAGCCGCCGTTGTCGGACGAGCGGTGCGGAGCGCGGTGGTACCCGAGCAGCGTCGTCACCTGGGGGTCGGAGACGAGGACGATGTCCCCGCCGTTGCCGCCGTTGCCGCCGTCGGGGCCCGCCAATGGCTTGAACTTCTCACGGCGAACGGAGACGCAGCCGTTCCCGCCGTGACCGGCGCGCAGATGCAACGTCACGTTGTCCACGAACGTTGCCATGATGCTCCAATGTGTCTGATGGTCTCGATAGACCGAAAACGCGGATGGGCGGGCCGAAGCCCGCCCATCCGGAAGAGTGCTCGTGAGACGAGAGGTCTTAGACCTCGGCCGCCACGATGTTGACGACCTTGCGGCCGCCCTTGTTGCCGAACTCGACCGAACCGGCGGCGAGGGCGAACAGGGTGTCGTCGCCGCCACGACCGACGTTGACGCCGGGGTGGAAGTGCGTGCCGCGCTGACGGACGATGATCTCGCCCGCGCCGACGACCTGACCGCCGAAGCGCTTCACGCCGAGGCGCTGAGCGTTCGAGTCACGACCGTTGCGAGTGGAGCTCGCTCCCTTTTTGTGTGCCATCTGCTTCTTCTCCTAAGCCTGTGCTCGTACGCGTTACTTGATGCCGGTGACCTTGACGCGCGTGAGCTCCTGACGGTGGCCCTGGCGCTTCTTGTATCCGGTCTTGTTCTTGAACTTCTGGATGACGATCTTCGGGCCACGGAGGTCGTTCAGAACCTCTGCGGTGACCTTCACCTTGGCGAGCGACGTCGCGTCGGAGGTGATCTTGTCACCGTCAACAAGCAGCACAGCAGCCAGCTCGACGTTGCCATCCTTGTCGGCCTTGATGCGGTCCATCGTCACGATGGTGCCGACCTCGACCTTTTCCTGGCGGCCACCGGCGCGCACAACTGCGTAAACCACTTTACGTACCTTTTCTCTGGGGAACAGCTCCCCTGGCTCACTTGCGAGCCGCGGACCTGGTCCTACTGTCTTTGTCTTCAGGAAGTTACTGGCGAGCCATGACTCCGCACTGCAGTGTTTTCAACACAGTGCGGATGCGGCTCTCAGAAAACCATGGCGCTCATGCGGACGGCGTCCGACACACACCAACGGTCAACTTTACCCGATGCCCTACACCCGGTCAAACTCACTCACGGGTGATTCGGATGGGCTCGGGTCCGCGCCGACGACGGCGTGGGTTCCTACAATCATTCTATGACGGTCCTGATCGATCCCCCGGCATGGCCCGCCCACGGCATGTTGTGGGCGCATCTCGTCAGCGACACGTCGCTGGACGAACTCCACGCCTTCGCTGAAGCGAACGGGATCGCACCGCGCGCCTTCGACTTGGACCACTACGACGTGCCGGACAGGCGCTACGACGAACTCGTCGCCGCCGGCGCGACCGAGGTCACCGGAAGGGAGCTCGTGCTCCGTCTCCGAGCCAGCGGCCTGCGCATCAAGGCGCGGGACCGGGTGCGCAAGCACTGATCCCGCGCCTCGACGGCGACGCTCTGCGGAAGCCCTACTCCTCGTGCTCCGTGCGGGTGATCTCCGGAGCGACCGAACCGCCGGCGATCGCAGCCGTGCTGACGCGGCGGCTCCGGCTACGACCCTGACCGGGCTGCTTCGGCTGAGGCAACGCCTCCAGGACCGAATCGAGCAGCTGCTCGGCGTCTTTCGCCTTGGGGCGGCGGTTCGCAGGAGCGGTGACGACGGGGATGTCGAGCAAGGTGACCGGGAGATCCACCGACGAGGCGGCCGGTTCGGCGTCTGCGACGACGGGTGACGTCGACTCGGCGACGGAAGCATCGGCGGACTCGCTGGACTGCGCGGACTTCTTCGCGCTGCTCTTCCTGCGCGACTTCTTGGGCGCATCGTCGACGGCCAGCGGGGCCGCTTCGGGGGCGACGTGCTTGCCGTGGATGGCCTCGTCCGCGGAGACTGCGGCGGTCTCGACCGTGCTCTCCGACTCGCTCTGGTCGTTCTCGTGAGCGTGAGCAGCGAGCGTGCTGGCCGCGATCTGGGCCAGGGCGCTCTTGGCGTCATCGGTGATCGCGTGGGTCGCACCGGCAGCGTGGCCGTTGCCGTTGCCGTTCGTCGATCCGTTGCCGTTCGACGAGGCCGGTCCGGCCGATCCGCCGGACTGCTGGCCACCGCGACCGCGACGACGCTCGTTCTGCGGCTGCTGCTGCGGCTGGCGGTGCTTGACGACGGGATCGTGGTGCACGATCACACCGCGGCCGGCGCAGACCTCGCACGCCTCGCTGAAGGTCTCCAGCAATCCGAGGCCGAGCTTCTTGCGCGTCATCTGCACGAGCCCGAGCGAGGTGACCTCGGCGACCTGGTGCTTGGTGCGGTCGCGGCTGAGGCACTCGATCAGGCGGCGGAGCACGAGATCGCGATTCGACTCGAGCACCATGTCGATGAAGTCCACGACGATGATGCCGCCGATGTCGCGCAACCGCAGCTGGCGCACGATCTCCTCGGCCGCCTCCAGGTTGTTCTTGGTGACGGTCTCCTCGAGGTTTCCGCCCGAACCGACGAACTTGCCGGTGTTGACGTCGACCACCGTCATCGCCTCGGTGCGGTCGATGACGAGCGAGCCGCCCGACGGGAGCCACACCTTGCGGTCGAGCGCCTTCTCGATCTGCTCGGTGATGCGGAACTCGTCGAACGCATCCCGATCGCCCTGGTAGGTCTCGACACGGTCGAGGAGGTCGGGAGCGACCTGGCGCAGGTACATCTCGATGGTGGCCTGCGCATCCGAGCCCGCGATGATGAGCTTCTGGAAGTCCTCGTTGAACACGTCGCGCACGATCTTGATCAGCAGGTCGGGCTCGCTGTGCAGCAGGGCCGGAGCCTGGACGCTCTCGACCTGCTTGGAGATGTCGGCCCACTGGGCGGTGAGACGCGTGACGTCGAGCGTCAGCTGCTCCTCGGTCGCGCCCTCCGCCGCCGTGCGCACGATCACGCCGGTGTTCTCCGGAAGCACCTCTTTGAGGATCTTCTTGAGCCGCGCACGCTCGGTGTCGGGAAGCTTGCGGCTGATCCCGTTCATCGAACCGTTCGGGACATAGACGAGGTAGCGGCCCGGGAGCGAGACCTGGCTCGTGAGGCGGGCGCCCTTGTGGCCGACGGGGTCTTTGGTGACCTGCACGAGAACGCGGTCCCCGGGCTTCAGAGCGAGTTCGATGCGGCGGGGCTGGTTGCCGGTCTCGGCGGCGTCCCAGTCGACTTCGCCCGAGTAGAGCACGGCGTTGCGGCCACGGCCGATGTCGACGAAGGCCGCCTCCATGCTGGGAAGCACGTTCTGCACGCGTCCGAGGTAGACGTTGCCGATGAGCGACGCCTCCTGCGACTTCGCGACGTAGTGCTCCACGAGCACCTTGTCTTCGAGCACGCCGATCTGGATGCGCCCGTTCTTCTCGCGGACGATCATCTGCCGATCGACCGACTCGCGGCGCGCGAGGAACTCGGCCTCGGTGATGACCGGACGCCGGCGACCGGCGTCACGACCGTCGCGGCGGCGCTGCTTCTTGGCCTCGAGCCGGGTCGATCCCTTCACGCGCTGCGGCTCGGTGATGAGCTCGGGCTCGCGCGGTGCACGCACCTTGACCACGGTGTTGGCCGGGTCGTTCGAGCCGGTGCGGTTCTCGTCACCGGCGCGACGCCGGGAGCGGCGCCGGACCGAGCCGGCCTCCTCGTCGCCCTCGTCCCGATCGTCGCGCGGCAGCGGCGGAAGGGGCTTGATGTCGGGGGCCTGGAACAGGAGCGTCGTCGGCGGCAGACCGGGGATGGGCTGCGCCGTCTGCGCGGCGCTCTCCTCTGTCTCCGGCTGCTCGGCCGCGTCGGCCTGGGCGGACTGCTCTGCTTCTGGAATGGTCGTCTGCACGATCTGGGACTCCTCGGTCTGCGGCGCGCCGGTCAGCGGCGGGACCGCGACGGGCTGGTCGATCACGGCCGGATGCTCATCCGCGGCGGGCGCGGCAGGCGTCGACACAGCGGCGGCGGGTGGAGCGACAGCGGCCCTCTTCGCGCTCTTGCGCGACCCGAAGAGGCGTGACCGCCTCTTCGTGACCCCTTCTGCGCCTTCCGTTCCGTTGCCCTGGTTCTTGTCGGTATTTTCGTTTTCCACCATCGCTGGTGCACTCCTCGACCGGCGCGGTTCCCCGCACTCCGGGTACTCTCCGTAAGCGGATTCGCCGCTTTCGCGCCGTATCCGCAATTCTCCATATGTGCGACCGGCTCGTGGCTCTGGTCGCACCTTCTCGATGTCGTTTCGGCCGGTCACCTGGACCGGCCCGTGCTGGGCGTTGCACGCCCTCAAGCCTTCTTTGGCGTCATCGCGGCGCTCGGCCGTGATGACTTCGTAATGATTATCGCATGCCCTGGCCGAGTTGGAGGCCGTTCCCAGGTCGACACGCGCCCCGTTCTGTCATAATCCGTCTGTGTCACCGACTACGAGCAGACGTCCGATCGCCCTCGCAATCTTTCTGATCGTCGCAGGAGCCGTCGGCTTCTGGGCGGCCTTCCAACTCACTCTGGACAAGCTCGCCGTACTGGCCGATCCCAACGCTCAACTCAGCTGCAACTTCAGCCTGCTGGTGGGCTGTTCCAAGAACCTCAACTCCGCGCAGGGCGCCATCTTCGGCTTCCCGAACCCGCTGCTCGGCATCGCCGGCTGGACCGCCGTGATCGCGGTCGGAGTCAGCATTCTCGCGGGCGCGCGCTTCGCCAAGTGGTACTGGATGCTCTTCAACCTGGGTGTCATCGGCGCACTCGTTCTCGTGATCTACCTCATCACGCAGTCGATCACGGTGCTCAACGTGCTGTGCCCGTGGTGCATGGTCACCTGGCTCGTGACGATCCCGACCTTCTGGGCGGTCACGTTCTACAACCTCCGAGAAGGCAATATTCCGGTTCCGGCATCCGTTCGCCGCTTCTTCGGCAAGCTCTACGGCTGGGTGCCGCTCATCACGATCGTCAGCTACGCGATCGTCGCCGTGCTCGCGCAGATCCAACTCGACTGGATCCACAACGTCTTCATCTGATCCCTCCCGGTACGGAGAAGGGCCCCGGAACGTTGTCCTGGGGCCCTTCATCGTTTGTGGCTAGAACCAGAGAGCGAGCTCACGAGCGGCCGACTCGGGCGAGTCGGAGCCGTGCACGAGATTCTGCTGCACCTTGAGGCCCCAGTCGCGGGCGAGGTCGCCGCGGATCGTGCCCGGGGCCGCGGTGGTCGGGTCCGTCGTGCCCGCCAGCGAGCGGAAGCCCTCGATCACCCGGTTGCCTGCGACACGGATCGCGACGATGGGTCCGCTCTCCATGAATTCGACGAGCGGCTCGTAGAAGGGCTTGCCCACGTGCTCCTCGTAGTGCGCGGCGAGCAGGTCGCGGTCGGCCTGCAGCATCCTGAGGTCGACGAGCGAATACCCCTTGGCCTCGATCCGGCGGAGGATCTCGCCGGTGAGGTTGCGGGCGACTCCGTCGGGCTTGACGAGGACGAGGGTTTCTTCGACGGCGGTTGTCATGGATTCTCCGTTCCGGTTTCGGCCGCGCGCGCGGCCTGATTGTTTCGGTCGAGTCGGGCGCCCATGATCATGCAGTAAGCCCACATGGCCGTGAAGATCGCCCCGACGATGAAGAAGGCGGGCACCAGAAAGCCGGCGGCCACCACGATGAGCTGGCAGAGCCAACCGAGCCAGACTCCGACCGGGGAGCGCAGAAGTCCGACGGCGACGATCATCAGAACGATGAGCGCCGCTCCCCCGCCCAGTGCGACGGCGGCCGGCAGAGCGTGCAACCCGAAGAGCACGAGCGCCCCGAGGAACACCACGACGAGTTCGAAGCCGAGCACGATCGACCCGAGCATCTCCGTGACCGAGCGGGCCCGGCGAGGCTTCGCGGGCTTGGCCGGCCCTGTCGGCTCTCCCGGCTCTTTCGGCTCGGTGGTCTCGTCGCTCATTCCGGGCTCTTCCAGTCCTGCTCCTCGGCGATGGCCATCGCCTCGCCGACGAGCGTGATCGATCCCGTCACGACGACGGCGCGGCTGGAGCCCTCGCGGGCCCACTCGCGTGCCGCTTCGAGCGCATCCCGGGCATCGGCGAACACGAAAGTGCTCTCACTGCCGGTGGTGGCGAGCACAAGGTCGCCGAGCGCCTCCTCGTCCATCGCACGGTCCGAGCGCGAACGGGTCACGTGGAAGCGCGCGGCGATCGGGGCGAGCGCCTCGAGGATGCCGGCTGCATCTTTGTCGACGAGGGTCCCGAACACGAAGACGATCTCCTCGAATCCGAAGTAGCTGCGCAGGGCGGCGGCGAGCGTCTGAGCGCCGGCCGGATTGTGGGCGGCGTCGACGAGCACGCTCGGCTCGATGCCGATGAGCTGAAGTCGGCCCGGCGACGTCGCCGTGGCGAACCCCTCCTCGAGGAGTTCGCCGTTGAGCGGCTGAGTTCCCCGACCCAGGAAGGTCTCGACCGCAGCCACCGCGACGGCCGCGTTCTGCGCCTGGTGGTCGCCGTAGAGCGGCAGGAACAGTTCGTCGTACGTCGCCGCACGTCCCCGGATGGTCACCAGCTGACCTCCGACGGCGACGGAGGTCTTCGCCACGTCGAAGGCCTCCGGCTGGGCGGCGAACGTGGACTCGGTCAGTTCCGCAGCCTTGACGAGTTCGGCGAGGGCATCAGCCGGCTGCACGGAGGTGACGACGTCCGCGGCCGGCTTGATGATGCCCGATTTCGTTCGCGCGATCGCGGCGACCGTGTCTCCGAGCGCCTTGGTGTGGTCGAGGGAGATCGGGGTGAAGACCGCGACCTGACCGTCGGCGACATTCGTCGAGTCCCACTCGCCGCCCATTCCGACCTCGATCACGGCGACGTCGACGGGAGCGTCGGCGAAACTCGCGAACGCGAGCGCGGTCAACGCCTCGAAGAACGTGAGCGGGGCTTCCCCTGCTTCCACGAGCTCACCGTCGACGATCGCCAAGTACGGCTCGACGTCCTCCCAGTTGCGCACGAGGTTCTCATCGCTGATGGGCTCGCCGTCGATGACGATGCGCTCGTTGAAGCGCACGAGGTGCGGGCTCGTCAGCAGCCCGGTGCGCAGGCCGTACGCCCGCAGGATGCTCTCGGCGATGCGGCTCGTGCTCGTCTTGCCGTTGGTGCCCGTGATGTGGATGATCGGGTAGGCCCGCTGGGGATCGCCCAACAGCTCGACGGCGCGCCGTGTGGCGCCGAGCCGCGGCTGCGGTGCGCCCTCGCCGACTCGCGAGACGAGGGTCTGGTAGACCGCTTCCGCCGCTTCCCTGAAGTCTTCGTCAGACATCGATACTCCCGTTCAGGCGGGTGACCGCCGCGATGAAGCGGCCGGTGTTCGAGAAGTGCCCGGCCGGGTAGTCCTGATAGAAGGCGGCGTCGTGCTCGACGACGGATGCGAGCCACTCCGAGACGAGCGGACCGCCCGCGCGATCGAACGTCGCCGAGCGTGCGGGCGAGTAGACCGTGGTCACCGGCGCGAGGGTTTCGGCGGCGATGTCGACCTCGTTCACGAGATCGATCGCTTCCGCATCCCGGTCGTCGAAGAACACCAGGTCGAGGCGGATGCGGTCGCTCACGTCGAGTCCGGCCGCCTTGCGGGTGTCCTGCACCGAGCGGATGACGTCGCGCGCCAGGCCCTCCGCCTCCAGCTCCGGTGTGGTCTCGGTGTCGAGCAGCACGAACCCGCCACCCGGCAGCAGTGCGAGCGCCAGCGTCGACTCGCCGTCGGCCCGGGCGGTCTCCAGCACCAGGTCGTACTCGCCCTCGGCCAGCTCGACGCCACCGGCCGTCACGACGCCGTCGATCTCGGTCCAGTCACCGGCGCGCGCAGCCTGGATGACCTTCTGCACATCCTTGCCGAGCCGCGGTCCCGCAGCGCGGGCGTTGACGGTGAGCTTGCTCGTGATGCCGTACTCGCCCGCACTCGAATCCTGCACCTCGACCAGCTCGACCGTCTTCACGTTGAGCTCGTCTCGCAGGATGCCCTCGAACGGCGCGAGCGCCGCTGCGTTGTGCGCGACCACGGTCAGCCCGGCCAGCGGGAGTCGCACCCGGAGTCCGGCCTGCTTGCGCAGCGACAGCACGGTCGAACCGGTCGAGCGGATGCGGTCCATTGCGTCGATCAGCGGCAGATCCGCGGGGAAGTCGGCGGCATCCGGCCAGTCGGTCAGGTGCACGCTGCGCCCGCCCGTGAGGCCCTGCCAGATCCGTTCGGCGACCAGCGGCAGCAGCGGCGCCGCTACGCGGGTCACCGTCTCGAGCACCGTGTAGAGGGTGTCGAATGCCTCCTTGTTGGAGCCGTCGTCTCCGACGCCCTCCCAGAACCGGTCGCGGGACCGGCGCACGTACCAGTTGGTGAGCACATCCGCGAAGTCGCGGAGCTTGGCTGCGGCGAGGGTACTGTCGAGCGCCTCCAGGTCGGCAGTGACATCCTCGATCAGATCGCGCGTCTTCGCCAGCAGATAGCGGTCGAGCACATCCGTCGAGTCGGTGCGCCACTCGGCCTCGTAGCCGGACGCATTGGCGTACAGCGAGAAGAAGTACCACGTGCTCCACAACGGCAGGAGCACCTGGCGCACGCCTTCGCGGATGCCCTCCTCCGTGACGATCAGGTTGCCGCCGCGCAGCACCGGACTCGACATCAGGAACCAGCGCATCGCATCCGAGCCGTCGCGGTCGAAGACCTCGTTGACATCCGGATAGTTGCGCAGCGACTTCGACATCTTCTGCCCGTCGCTGCCGAGCACGATGCCATGACTGATCACGTTCTTGAACGCGGGACGGTCGAACAGAGCCGTCGACAGCACGTGCAGCATGTAGAACCAGCCGCGCGTCTGGCCGATGTACTCGACGATGAAGTCCGACGGGTTGTGCGTGTCGAACCAGTCCCGGTTCTCGAACGGGTAGTGCACCTGAGCGAACGGCATCGAGCCCGAGTCGAACCAGACGTCGAGCACATCCGGGATGCGCCGCATGGTCGAGCGTCCCGTCGGGTCGTCGGGGTTCGGGCGGGTGAGATCGTCGATGTACGGGCGGTGCAGATCCGGTGCCCCCTCCGCGTTCAGCGGCAGACGGCCGAAGTCCGCTTCGAGGTCGGCGAGCGAGCCGTAGACGTCGATGCGCGGGTACTCGGGGTCGTCGCTCTTCCACACCGGGATCGGCGAACCGAAGTAGCGGTTGCGCGAGATCGACCAGTCGCGGGCGTTGCTCAGCCATTTGCCGAACTGGCCGTCTTTGACGTTCTCGGGAACCCAGGTGATCTCCTGGTTGAGCTCGACCATGCGATCGCGGAAGTCCGTGACCCGAACGAACCAGCTGGAGACGGCCTTGTAGATGAGCGGGTTGCGGCAGCGCCAGCAGTGCGGATACGAGTGCTCGTAGCTCGCCTGGCGCAGCAGTCGGCCGCCCTCACGGAGAAGCTTGGTGAGCGGCTTGTTGGCTTCGAAGACCTGCAGCCCGGCTACGTCTTCGACCACTGGGAGGAATCGCGCGCCGTCGTCGACGGAGATGATCACCGGGATGCCGGCTGCCTCGGCGACACGCTGGTCGTCCTCGCCGTACGCGGGGGCCGTGTGCACGATACCGGTGCCGTCTTCGGTCGTGACGTAGTCGTCGACGAGGATGCGCCACGCGCTCTGCGTGCCGTAGGTCTCGGCGTCGGCGTAGTAATCCCACAGGCGGTCGTAGGTCACATCCTCGAGCTCCGACCCCCGGATGCGACGGCTGACGGCGGCCAGGGCGTCGGCCGCGGACTCGTATCCGAGGTCTTTGGCGTAGTTGCCGACCAACTCGACCGCGAGGAGGTACTCGGCGCCCAGGTCGGCGTGCTCCGGGCTCCCGTGGCCGTCGGCTCCGCCGTTCGGACCGGCCGGAACCACGGCGTACTCGATGTCGGGGCCGACCACGAGCGCGAGGTTGGTGGGAAGGGTCCACGGGGTCGTCGTCCACGCCAGCGCGCGCACGGCGGTGAGCCCCAGCGCCTCCGCCTTCGCGCCCGTGAGTGGGAAGGTGACCGTGACGGTCTGGTCCTGACGCATCTTGTAGACGTCGTCGTCCATCCGCAGCTCGTGGTTCGACAGGGGGGTCTGATCGCGCCAGCAGTACGGCAGCACGCGATAACCCTCGTACGCGAGGCCCTTCTCGTGCAACTGCTTGAACGCCCAGATCACCGACTCCATGTAGGTGACGTCGAGGGTCTTGTAGTCGTTGTCGAAGTCGACCCACCGGGCCTGGCGTGTGACGTACTCGCGCCACTCGCGCGTGTAGTGCAGCACCGCATCCCGCGCAGCCGTGTTGAAGGCCGCGATGCCCATCTCTTCGATCTGGCTCTTGTCGGTGATGCCGAGCTGCCGCTCGGCCTCGAGCTCGGCGGGCAGCCCGTGGGTGTCCCAGCCGAAGCGGCGCTCCACCTTCTTGCCGCGCATGGTCTGGAACCGCGGGAACACGTCTTTGGCGTAGCCGGTGAGGAGGTGCCCGTAGTGCGGAAGGCCGTTCGCGAAGGGCGGCCCGTCGTAGAACACCCACTCGGGTGCGTCGGCGCGGTTCTCGATGGAGGCTCGGAACGTGCCGTCTTCCTTCCAGAAGTCGAGCACCTCGGTCTCGATCTCGGGAAAACTCGGGCTCGGGCTCACGCCCGACCGGTCGTCCGCTGACTGCGCATCCGGTGACTGGGGGTACGGCATCTCACTCCTGGCAGGTCGATCATCTGCACGAGGACGCCAGGCGCTCGACGCGCTTGCCGCGGTACCACCCCGCTTGCCGCATCCACTCTCTCGTGGGATGCGACCGCTGTTTCATTGGCTGTGACGGGCCAGCCCCGTTCGGTTCTAGTGGGCCGGTGCGAGCGCCGGCCGTTCTTCCGAAGACTCGCCGGTGATGGCCGGGTCGATGTCTGTGCTCTCGATTCTACCTGGTCGCGGGACGTTCATCGAGAGCCTCCTGATAGCCCGCGCAAACCGGTGCGATCGCAGCCTCGACGACCGGCCGCAGGGGGCCCCGGCGCACGCCCGAACGCGCCCAGACAGCGGCCGCGGCGACGGCGGCACCGATCACCGACGTCGCGATGCTGCGCGGGAGCAGCGAGCCCGCATCCTGCGCGATCCGTCGCGCGACGTCGTCGCTCAGGAGCCGGACCAGGGTGAGAAACCGCGGAAGGGCCGACGATTCGAGTTCGCCGTTCGTGCCCATCAGCTCGTACTGGGTGACCGCGAGCGGCAACCGGGCGGGGCCGAACTGGTCGGCGAGGGCGAGCACGGCGTTCTGCACTGCCTCCATCGGCGGGCATGCATCCGGAATCGCTGTCAGGAGGTCGGCGAACCCGACGAGACTCTCGTCGACCTCGACCCAGAGCAGATCGCTCTTGGCGCCGAAGTAGTTGAAGAAAGTCGCGCGGCTGACGCCGGCACGCTGGGCGATCTCTTCGATCGTGGTGCCCGCATAGGTCTGCTCGAGGAAGAGTTCGGCGGCGGCCTCGCCCAGTGTTTCCCGCGAAGACAGCCGAGGTCGACCCGACCCGGAATGCGGCGGTCGTGTCATGCGTTCTCCCTCGTGCCTATTATTGGACTCGATCTAATTATCGATCCATTCCGAGCACCGAATGACAAGGACCGTCGTGAGTTCCACAGACACCATCGCGTACAGCCCCACCGACCGCCCCGGCATCACGCCGGGAACGGCCCGGCGGGTGACCATTGCCTCGTTCGTAGGCACGTCGCTCGAATCGTACGACTTCTATCTCTTCGCCTATTTCAGCGCCTTCTTCGTCGGTCCGCTCTTCTTCGAGCCGCTCGGCACCTTCGGCGGAGTGCTCGCCGGCTTCCTCACCATCGCGGCCGGATTCGTCATCCGCCCGATCGGCGCGATCGTCTTCGGTCACCTCGGCGACCGGATCGGGCGTCGGCCGACGCTGCTCATCACGATCCTGATGATGGGGATCGGGACCGGCCTGGTCGGTGTGCTCCCCACGTACGCCCAGGCCGGCTGGTTCGGCGCGATCATGCTCGTTCTGCTCCGGCTGATCCAGGGACTGTCGCTCGGCGGCGAATGGGGCGGCGCGATCCTGCTCGCCACCGAGTACGCCAACCCGAAGCGCCGCGGGTTCTACGCGGCGCTCCCCCAGCTCGGATCGCCGGTCGGCAGCATCCTGAGCGCCGTCGTCTTCATCGTGATCTCCTTCGCGATTCCGGCGGATCAGATCGCCGCGTGGGGCTGGCGCATCCCGTTCCTGACCGCCATCCCGCTGCTGCTCGTCTCGCTCTACCTCCGCTGGTCGATCGACGAGACCCCGGTCTTCAAGCAGCTGCTCGCGACCGGGAAGCGCGACCGGTTCCCGGTGCTCGAGGTCTTCCGCAAGGCGCCGACCGGCTTCTTCATCGCAATCGGTGCGGCCGTCCTCGGCATCGGCTCGTACTCGCTCATGAACACCTACATGGTCGATTACGGAACAGCGCAGCTCGGCTTCAGCTTCACTGATCTGCTGGTCGCCACCACTATCGGCGGGCTGCTCCAGCTCATCACGATCCCGCTGTTCGGCGTCTGGGCGACGAAGATCGGCTCTGCCAGGGTCGTCGCAATCGGCGCAATCGGCACGCTCGTCATCGCGTTCCCGATGTACTTCCTGCTGCAGTTCGCGACCTTCCCGATCCTGGTCGGCAGCATGATCATCGGCGGCATCCTGCCCACCCTGTCGTGGGCGGGCCTCGGCGGATTGATGAGCGACCTGTTCCCGAGCGACGTGCGATACAGCGGCCTGTCGGTCGCCTACAGCATCGCCGCCCTGCTCACCGCCTTCGTGCCCGCGGTCACCCTCATTCTCGGTCAGGCGACCGGCAACGTCTGGTGGCACCCGGGAATCGTCCTCGCACTGATGAGCATCATCACGCTGGTCTCCGCTCTGGCCGCTGCCAGGCGCAAGCCGATCATCGACGAGGTCGAGACGGCCGCATAGTCCGGCGGGGGCTGGGCTCCGGTAGCCTGGATGCATCACACATTCAGGCACCTCTTCACCGACACGGTGCCGCACATACCGATTCGGAGAACCATGAGCGCCGCCCAGCCCCTGCCCGACAAGCCCGCCCTTGAAGGCCTGGAGACCAAGTGGGGCGACCACTGGCAGGCCGAGGGGACGTTCCTGTTCGACCGCGCCGGCGCGCTCGCGGCCGACCGCGAGTGCATCTACTCGATCGACACACCCCCGCCGACGGCGAGCGGGTCACTGCACATCGGTCACGTGTTCAGCTACACGCACACCGACGTGATCGCCCGCTATCACCGGATGCGCGGCCAGCACGTCTTCTACCCGATGGGCTGGGACGACAACGGCCTCCCCACCGAACGCCGCGTTCAGAACTACTACGGCGTGCGCTGCGACCCGACCCTCCCGTACGAAGCCGGCTTCGTGCCGCCGTTCGAGGGCGGGGACAACAAGAGCTCCAAGGCCGCCGACCAGAAGCCGATCTCACGCCGCAACTTCATCGAGCTGTGCGAGCGCCTCACCGTCGAAGACGAGAAGCAGTTCGAGGAACTCTGGCGCACGCTCGGCCTCTCGGTCGACTGGAGCCAGACCTACCGCACGATCGGCCACGAGTCGCTGCACACCTCGCAGCTCGCGTTCCTCAACAACATCAAGCGCGGCGAGGCCTACCAGGCCATGGCGCCGACCCTGTGGGACGTCACCTTCCGCACCGCTGTCGCCCAGGCCGAGCTCGAGGACCGCGAACAGCCGAGCGCGTACCACCGTGTGACCTTCCACGGCGAGCACGGTCCGATCTACATCGAGACGACCCGCCCGGAGCTGCTCCCGGCCTGTGTGGCGCTCGTCGCGCATCCGGATGACGAGCGCTACAAGCCGTACTTCGGCAAGACCGTGACGACTCCGCTGTTCGGCGTCGAGGTCCCTGTGCTCGCGCACCCCCTCGCGCAGCCCGACAAGGGGACGGGCATCGCCATGGTCTGCACCTTCGGCGACATCACCGACATCGTGTGGTGGCGCGAACTCGACCTGCCGAACCGCGCCATCATCGGTTTCGACGGACGACTCGTCAGTGACGCACCGCTCGCAATCGAGTCGGAGGCCGGCAGGGCCGCATACGCCGAGCTCGCGGGAAAGACCGTGTTCTCCGCCAAGCAGGCCGTCGTCGAGCAGCTGCGCGAGTCCGGCGACCTCATCGGCGACCCGAAGCCCATCCAGCACCCCGTCAAGTTCTTCGAGAAGGGCGACAAGCCGCTCGAGATCGTCTCCACCCGGCAGTGGTACGTCAAGAACGGCGCCCGCGACGAGGCGCTGCGCGACCGGCTCATCGAGCTCGGCCGGCAGCTCGACTGGCACCCCGATTTCATGCGCGTGCGCTACGAGAACTGGGTCAACGGGCTCACCGGCGACTGGCTGATCTCCCGCCAGCGGTTCTTCGGGGTTCCCATCCCCATCTGGTACCCGCTCGACGCCGACGGCAACCCGCGCTTCGACGAACCGATCCTGCCCGGCGTCGACCAGCTTCCGGTCGATCCGTCGTCGGATGCAGCACCCGGCTTCGACGAGTCGGCCCGCAACCAGCCGAACGGCTTCGTGGGCGAGCTCGACGTGATGGACACCTGGATGACCTCCTCCCTCACCCCACAGCTCGCCGGCGGCTGGAAGCGCGACGACGAGCTGTTCGACGCCGTCTTCCCCTTCGACCTGCGCCCCCAGGGCCAGGACATCATCCGCACCTGGCTCTTCTCGACCATGCTCCGGTCGCAGCTCGAGCACGGCGAGGCACCGTGGGCGCATGCGGCGCTCTCCGGCTTCATCGTCGACCCCGACCGCAAGAAGATGTCCAAGTCCAAGGGCAATGTGGTCACTCCTGCCGACATCCTGGAGAAGCACGGGTCGGATGCGGTGCGCTACTGGGCGGCGTCGTCCCGCCTCGGCACCGACGCGGCGTTCGATCCGCAGAATCCGACGCAGATCAAGATCGGCCGCCGTCTGGCCATCAAGATCCTGAACGCGGCCAAGTTCATCCTCGGCTTCGATGCGCCGGAGACCGACGATCTCGCTCTCGTGACCGACGCGCTCGACCAGAGCATGCTGCAGAACCTCGCCCACGTCGTCGAAGAGGCGACATCCGCCCTGGAGGGCTACGACCACGCCAGGGCACTCGAACTGACGGAGACCTTCTTCTGGACGTTCTGCGACGACTACCTCGAACTCGTGAAGGAGCGTGCGTACAGCGAACGCTCGCCCGAGCAGACCTCCGCGGTCGTCGCACTCCGCGTCGCTCTCTCGACCCTGCTGCGCCTCTTCGCGCCGGTGGTGCCGTTCGCGACCGAGGATTCCTGGTCGTGGTTCAACGAGGGTTCTGTGCACGTCGCCACGTGGCCGGAGGCCGAGAAGCTCACGGCCGGGTGGGAGGACCGCACCCGGGTCCTCGGGGTCGTCGGCAAGGCACTCACCAGCATCCGCGGCGCCAAGACGGCGGCCAAGGCGTCGCAGAAAGCGCTTGTCGACTACGCGGTCATCGCCGGTCCGGCGGATGCCGTCGAGGCCATCGAGCTCGCTGCCCGCGACCTCAAGTCCGTCGGCAGAATCGAAGACCTGCGGTTCGAATCCGCGGAAGAGCTCACTGTCACCGATATTCTGCTTGCCCAGGCCCCCATAGAGGAGGAACGATGAGCGGAACGGTCAGACGGGTTGAGGACAATGAGTTCTTCACCTGGCTCGATCTCTACACGGGCTACGGTGACTTCTACGACACGCCGCTGACCGACGAGAAGGCACTCCTCGTCTGGAGCTGGATCACAGACAGGAACCACGAGCTCGAGGCCTACTTCGTCCTCAACGACGAGGGCGAGCCGATCGGGCTGGCCCACGTGCGCGAGTTCGCCCGGCCGCTCGACGGCAGCCGCGGTCTCTACCTCGACGACCTGTTCGTGGTTCCGGATGCGCGCGGCGAGGGCGCGGGCACGGCCATGCTCGAGGCTCTTCGAGAACGCGCTCGCGAGCAGGGCTACTCGGTCGTCCGCTGGATAACGGCCAAGGACAACGAGACCGCGCGCCGCGTCTACGACCAGGTCGCCGAGAAGACCAAGTGGGTCACCTACGACCTCGTGCCATGACGAGCTGACTCCGTCACGATCCCTCGGGCAGCATCGACCCTCGGGGAAGCGCGCGGTATGGTCGTGACAGCAGCAACCCTCAGCCTGGGCGGGAATGGCGAACGGAGGCACCATGTCGATTGAGGTTCGACCGGTCGAGGATGGCGATTTCTTCGCCTGGCTCGATCTCTACGAGAAGTACGCGGAGTTCTACGACACCACACTCACCGACCAGAAGGCCCTGGTCTTGTGGTCATGGCTGACAGCGCCGAGCCACGAAGAGGACGGCCTCGTCGCGGTCGACGGTGATCGCATCGTCGGGCTGGCGCACATGCGTGAGTTCGCTCGACCCCTCGAAGGCGATCGGGGACTCTTCATCGACGACCTCTACGTGATCGAGGACGCGCGCGGCAAAGGTGTCGGGCACGCTCTCATCGATGCAGCACGACTGCGCGCGGTGGATCAGGGTCTGGGCGTGGTGCAGTGGATCACGGCCCATGACAACGACCTGGCCAAGAGCGTCTACGACTCCGTCGCCGAGCGCACGTCCTGGGTGACGTACGAGATCGATCTGCCGAGGGCGGAGGCCTGATGCAGCTCGGAACACGCTGGGCCGTCGGGGCCGAGTCGCCCGCCACCCTTCCGGAGGTCGTCGGCTACGCGGTGCAGACCGTCGAGGAGGAGCTGGTGGCCACGGATGTGGACACCACCACCTGGCGGTGGACGCTCACCTGGCTGGAGGGCAAGCCGGTCGTCGAGCTCGACGACGGCACAACCATCCGGTACAACGCGTCCGAAGACTCCGCGACCATCACGCAGCCGGTCGCCCAGGAGCCGGACGAGTTCGACCTCGACACCTGAGCCGCGGCTACCGCGGAAGCTGCGGCAGCAGCCGAGACGCCTCGTCGCGCGAGCGATCGAACCGTGCGGCCTGGGACGAGTAACTCGGCGCCGGCCGGAGCGCCGCATGGCGGGTTCCCCAGGCTGTGAGCGCGCGTCCGATGCCGACGGCGGCCCTGTCGACGAATCCGCCACGGGTGTCGAAGCTGAGTGCAGTCATGATCCGGTTCCTTCCGGGAGTGTTTCGGGGGCGGGCTCCTGCGAGCCGGCCGAGAGCAGGAGACGAACGGCGACGAGGGTGAGAACCACTACGACGCCGCCGCCGATGACGAAGGGCAGTCTGAGGTCGATGCGGGCGACGAACCCGCCGAGCACGGTTGCGATGGGCGTGAGCCCCCAGCCGATGGTCCGCACGATCCCCATCGCACGGCCCAGCATGTCCGAGGGTACGATGGCCTGCCGGAGCGCACCCCAGGGCACGTTCCACACAGCGACGCCGAACGCTCCGACCGCGTAAGCAGCGATCGCGAACACGACGTTGCCGGTGATACCCACGCCGAGGAGGCCGATACCGCCGACCAGCATCGAGCAGAACATGATCGGGCCGCGCCCGAACCGTTCGACGAGCCTGCTCGAGATCAGGGCGCCGACGAGGGCACCGAGTCCGACGCCGGCCGTGACCACACCGATGAGGGCGGTCGGCACCGAGAAGGTCTGCAACAGCAGGAGCACCACGCTGCCCTGGGCGAATGCAAGGGCCGAGGCCGTGATCGAGGTCAGGATGATCATGGAGCGCAGAAAGCGGTGGTGCACGAGGAAGGCGACCACGTGGCCGAGCGTCGGCCGCGGAGCCTCGTGCCCGGCCGCATCCGGAGACGCCCCGGCCTTGAGCCCTCGCGCCGCGGCGGCCGGGATCGTCAAAGCCAGCAGGCCGGCGATCAGGAAGCCGCTGCCGGTCAACCACACCGGCAGCACGATCGCCGCCGCGAAGAGGAAGCCGGCGACCGGGGTCGCGATGAAGTTCTGAACGACGATCTCTGCCGACTGCATGCGGCCGTTCGCGCGATCGAGCTGATCGCGCTTCACGAGGCTGGGCACGACCGTGGTCGTGGCGTTGTCGAAGACGGTCTCACCGAGACCGAAGAGCAGAACGCACAAGTAGAGCCACCAGATCGTGAGCGATCCCGAGGTGATCAGCAGGGCGAGCAGTGCGGCCACGGCGAACCGGAGGCTGTTGGCCACGGCCATCGCGATGCGCCGGTCGACGCGGTCGAGCAGCATCCCGGCCGGGATGCCGAAGAGCAGCCAGGGCAGGAAAGTCACCGCGGTGAGCCCGGCGATCAGAGCCGGGTCGCGGGTGAGCGTCGTTGCGATCAGCGGAACGGCCGTGCGACCGATCCCGTCGGCGAGATTGCTGGTGAGCGCAGCGACCCACAGCCTGTTGAATCCCCCGCTGAGCGGCGTGCGACGGATGCGCGGGGCCGCGGTCGTCGTCATCGCCCGTCGCCGTTCACGAGCGGGAAGGCGTTGAACTGGATCTGAACACGGAGGCGGTCGGCATCCTGAGCGTCTTCGAGCTCGACCTGGGTGCCGGCGTCATCCGAGGCGAAGGTGCCCTCAGCCTTCCACTTGGCTTTCAGCGCGTCCTGCATCGCGTAGTACTCACGGCCGAATTCGGCGAGCTGTTCCATCGTGAGCTGCAGGTGAGAGGTCGACAGGGTGGCCGCCTGGCTCCACTCGGGGCCGTACACATCGAGTCCATAGCGGAGGTACGCAACGAGGCGGCGCTCGTTGTTCTGCTGCCACTCCCGCGAGATCAGCTCGGTCGCTTCGCGGCCGGCCGGCGTCTCCAGCGTCTCAGGCGAACCGATGGTGATCCCGCCGGGAGCCATCTTCCACCAGCGCTCGCGACCGGAACCTTTGCCCTCGACTTCGACGATGATCTCGTGCTTGGCGAGCTGTCGCAGGTGGTAGCTGGTCGATCCGCTCGACTCCCCCAGCCGCTCGGCGAGGCCACTCGCGGTGAGCGGGCCGAAGTCGGAGAGCTCGTTCATGATCTGCACCCGCAGTGGGTGCGCCAGAGCGCGCAGCGCCTCCATGCCGAGCGCGTCGTCGAAGGAGTGCGAGCGGGCCGGGGGCTTCTCATCGGTTGCCATACGGCGATTCTACGTGTGCAAAGAGATCTTTGCAAGCATTCTTTTGCAACTCATTCTTTGCAACAGTGTGTTTGCATAGAGTTCTTTGCGACCCCATCGCCTGGTCCTAGGCTGGAGCCATGGCAGACACCTCCAATCCGTTCTTCGAACCGAGCACTCTCCCCTACCAGTTGCCGCCGTTCGGCGACATCCGCGACGAGCACTACCGGCCCGCCTTCGACCGCGGGTTCGAGGAGCAGCTCGCCGAGATCCGCGCCATCACCGCGACGACCGATGCGCCCACTTTCGAGAACACGATGATCCCCCTGGAGACCTCCGGCCAGACGCTCCAGCGCGTCGCCGAGGTGTTCTTCAACAAGAGCTCCTCCGACAGCAGCGACTTCACCAACGAACTCGAGGAAGAGATCGCGCCGCTGCTCGCCGCCCACTCCGACGCGATCCGGCTCGACCCGCAGCTCTACGGACGCCTCAAAGCCCTCCACGACCAGCTCGACACCCTCGGCCTCGATGCGGAGTCCCGCTACCTGGTCGAGCGCTACTACGACGAGTTCACGTTCGCCGGCGCCGGCCTCAGCGACGAGCAGAAGGAGAAGCTCAAGGACTACAACAAGCAGCTCTCCACGCTGACCACCCGCTTCGAGAAGAATCTGCTCGCCGACACGAACGACCTGGCCGTCGTCTTCGACGACCGCTCCGAGCTCGACGGTCTCGGCGACGGTGAGATCTCCGCCGCGGCAGAGGCCGCCAAGGAGCGCGGGCTCGACGGCAAATTCGTCATCACCCTCGTGCTGCCGACCGGGCACCCGTATCTCGCCAGCCTGAAGAACCGGGATGTTCGCGAGCGCATCATGACGGCCTCACGGTCCCGCGGCATCCACGGCGGCGACCACGACAACCGCAAGCTGGTGCTCGACATCACGCGACTGCGCGCGGAGCGGGCGCGCCTGCTGGGCTTCGACTCGCACGCGGCCTACGTGACAGCCGATCAGACGGCGAAGACCCCGCAGGCTGTGGCCGACATGCTCGGTCGTCTCGCTCCCGCCGCCGCACGCAACGCCCGCAGCGAGCAGGCGGAGCTGCAGAAGGAGGCCGGCGAGACAGTCGAGCTGGCGAGCTGGGACTGGTCGTACTACACCGAGAAGGTCCGGCAGGCGACGTACGACGTCGACGTCGCAGCGATGCGTCCGTACTTCGAGGCCGAGAGGGTGCTCCACGACGGCGTGTTCTATGCCGCTACCCGCCTCTACGGGATCACGTTCACCGAGCATCCGGAGCTGGAGGCCTACCACCCCGACGCGCGCGTCTTCGAAGTGAGGAACGAAGACGGCTCCCCCCTCGGGCTCTACATCCTCGACCTCTACACGCGCGATTCGAAGCGCGGCGGGGCATGGATGAACCCGCTCATCTCACAGTCGGAGCTGCTGGACAACCCGACCGTCGTGGTCAACAACCTCAACGTTCCCAAGCCGGCGGCCGGTGACCCGACGCTCCTGAGCTACGACGAGACGAACACCCTCTTCCACGAGTTCGGGCACGCGCTGCACGGCCTGTTCGCCCGGGTCACGTACCCGAAGTTCGCCGGCACCAACGTCTATCGCGACTTCGTCGAGTTCCCCAGCCAGGTCAACGAGATGTGGATGCTCTGGCCGGAGATCCTCGAGAACTACGCCGTTCACCACGAGACCGGCGAACGGATGCCTCAGCAGCTCGTCGACAAGCTCCACGCCTCCGAAGCGTTCAACGAGGGCTTCCTCACGAGCGAGTACCTGGCTGCCGCGATGCTCGACCAGGCCTGGCACGCCATCACCGCCGACGACACCGTCACCGACGTCGCCGACTTCGAGGCGAAAGCCCTCGCCGCCGTCGGACTCGACAACCCCGCCGTGCCGACGCGTTACGCCAGCACCTACTTCGCACACACTTTCTCGGGAGGGTACGACGCGGGCTACTACTCCTACATCTGGAGCGAGGTGCTCGATGCCGACACGGTCGAGTGGTTCAAGGAGAACGGCGGTCTGCTCCGTGAGAACGGCGACCGCTTCCGGCAACGTCTGCTCGGCGTCGGCGGGTCCAAGGACCCCCTGGAGGCCTACCGCGATTTCCGCGGCCGGGATGCGGTGATCGAGCCACTGCTCAAGCGTCGCGGCCTCGACGGCTGATTCCCACGCTGGACCCCTCCCCGTGCTTGGCCATACGCTGAGGCCAAACGCGGGGAGGTCACGATGACATCGGCGACGGACGAGACCGGCACACCGACGATCCGGATGCTCGTGCGGCTGTCGGTCCCGGCAGCGCTCGTCGGCGTGGTGTCCGCCCTGGTGCTCTGGGGTCTGGATGAGCTCGCCGGCCTCCTCGAAGACGGTGTCTGGAAGGCTCTTCCCGGTGCGATCGGCGTCGACCCGTCGTCGGGCTGGTGGATCTTCGGCGTGCTGAGCGTGACCGGCTTCGCCATCGGCCTCTCGGTGTGGCTGATTCCCGGCCATGCCGGACCCGACTCGGCGACCACGGAGCTCATCGGTCCCCCGATGCGGCTCGCCGTGATCCCGTCGTTACTCCTCGTGACCGTACTCGCGCTGGCCGGCGGTGTGAGCCTCGGCCCCGAGAACCCGATCATTGCGATCAACACCGGCCTCCTGGTCGCGCTCGTCGCGCGCCTGTGGCCGGCGGTGCCCACCAACCTGGTCGTATTGATCACGGCGGCCGGAACGATCGGCGCACTGTTCGGCACGCCGGTGGCGGCCGCCCTCGTGTTCACCGGCGTCGTCGCGGCCCTCAAGACCGGCGGCGCCCTGTGGGACCGTCTGTTCCTGCCACTGGTCTCGGCGGCAGCCGGCGCTCTGACGATGACACTGTTAGCGCATCCGTCGTTCACGATCCCGATGCCCGAGTACAACACGCCCCGGGCCGTCGACGTCGTCTCGGCGATCGTCATCGGAGTCGTCGCGACGCTGCTTGGCCTCGCCGCCGTGTACGTCTTCCCGATCGTTCATCGCGTCTTCCACGGCCTCAAGTATCCACTGCTCTACATCACGCTCGGCGGCGTCGTCCTCGGCCTCCTCGGCGCCCTCGGCGGTCCGATCACGCTGTTCAAGGGCCTGGAGCAGATGGGTGAGCTTGTGGAGTCCCGTGCCGACTACGCCCCCTGGCAGCTCGCCGGAATCGTCGGCGTGAAACTGGTCGCGCTGGTGGTCGCCGCTTCGGCCGGCTTCCGCGGCGGGCGCATCTTCCCGGCCGTCTTCATCGGGGCGGCCGTCGGAGTGCTCGCCAACGCGATCGTGCCGTCGATACCGCTCGCCGTGGCGGTGGGCGCAGGCGTGCTCGGTCTCACCCTGGCCGTCGCTCGCGACGGCTGGATCGCGCTGTTCATCGCCGCGGCCGTCACCGGTTCGACCGCGGTCATCCCGTTGCTGGTGCTCGCGATCCTGCCGACCTGGCTGATGGTGTCGCGTGCGCCGCAGATGCTCATCAGACCGCCGGCGCCGGAGGAGAAGCCGCCGGCGGCTCCCACACAGGCAGCAGCGCCCGACAGCTGATCGCTGCCGAGCGCTGCTCAGACGACGGGCTCTCGGGCCCTACGCCGACTTCTCTTCGCGTCGAGGGCGGTGAGGCACGATCGTCGGTGCGGCGTTCTCGAGAACCGCCTCACGCGTCACGACGACGCGGGCGACCTCGGAGCTCGACGGGACCTCGAACATGATCGGCCCGAGAACCTCTTCCATGATCGCCCGGAGACCGCGGGCGCCCGTCTTGCGCAGCACGGCGAGGTCGGCGATGGCTTCCAGCGCAGGCTGCTCGAAGTCGAGTTCGACACCGTCGAGCTCAAACATGCGCTGATACTGCCGCACCAGTGCGTTCTTCGGTACCGTGAGGATCTGCATCAGGGCCTCCTGGTCGAGCTGCGTCACCGTGGTGACGACCGGCAGACGGCCGATGAACTCGGGGATGAGCCCGAACTTGTGCAGGTCTTCGGGGAGCACCTCGCTGAACAGGTTGACGTCGTCGCCCTTGCTGTGCAGCGGGGCGCCGAAGCCGATGCCCTTCTTGCCGGCACGCTGGGAGATGATGTCTTCGAGTCCGGCGAACGCGCCCGCCACGATGAACAGCACGTTCGTCGTGTCGATCTGGATGAACTCCTGGTGCGGATGCTTGCGCCCGCCCTGCGGCGGCACAGATGCGACCGTGCCCTCCAGGATCTTCAGCAGCGCCTGCTGAACACCTTCACCGGACACGTCACGTGTGATGGAGGGGTTCTCGGCCTTGCGGGCGATCTTGTCGACCTCGTCGATGTAGATGATGCCGGTCTCGGCGCGCTTCACGTCGTAGTCGGCGGCCTGGATGAGCTTCAGGAGGATGTTCTCCACATCCTCACCCACATAGCCGGCCTCGGTTAGCGCTGTCGCGTCCGCGACGGCGAAGGGCACGTTGAGCCGCTTGGCGAGCGTCTGAGCCAGGTAGGTCTTGCCGCAGCCGGTCGGGCCGATCAGCAGGATGTTGCTCTTGGCGATCTCGACGTCGTCGATGACGTCGGCCGACGTGATCGTCGCCCGCGCACGAACGCGCTTGTAGTGGTTGTAGACCGCAACGGCGAGTGCACGTTTCGCGGCCTCCTGCCCGATGACGTACTCCTCGAGAAAGCCGAAGATCTCTTTCGGCTTGGGGAGGTCGAACTCACTCGACGTCTCCTCGCCCGCTTCCGCCAGGCGTTCCTCGATGATCTCATTGCACAACTCGACGCATTCGTCGCAGATGTACACGCCCGGACCGGCGATGAGTTGCTGAACCTGCTTCTGGCTTTTGCCACAGAAGGAACACTTGAGCAGATCGGCGCTTTCCCCGATGCGAGCCATCCGTCACCCTCCTCCTCGGGTCTGTTCTGTTGAGCCTAACCTGTGCGGGCGACAAAGGTGCGCACCCCGGCCGCAAATGGTAAACGGCGCGTTCGCCGTCAGCGATCCCCGCACAAAACGAACGGGGCGATCGCCTTCGGCGATCGCCCCGTTCATTCGAGCGCTGCTACTTGACGAGCGCGGGCAGGGTCTTGCGGCTGGTGAGCACCTGGTCGATCAGGCCGTACTCCAGTGCTTCGTCGGCCGACAGGATCTTGTCGCGGTCGATGTCCTTGTTGACCTGCTGCTGCGAGCGGTTCGAGTGACGCGCGAGCGTCTCCTCGAGCCACGTGCGCATCCGCATGATCTCGTTGGCCTGGATCTCGATGTCGGACGCCTGCCCCTGTCCGGCCTCGCCGACGGCGGGCTGGTGGATGAGGATGCGGGCGTTCGGCAGCGCGAGCCGCTTGCCGGGGGTGCCCGCGGCGGTCAGCACGGCGGCGGCCGAGGCCGCCTGGCCGAGCACGACCGTCTGGATGTGCGGGCGGATGTACTGCATCGTGTCGTAGATCGCCGTCATCGCGGTGAACGAGCCACCGGGCGAGTTGATGTACATGACGATGTCGCGGTCGGGGTCCTGGCTCTCGAGCACGAGGAGCTGCGCCATGATGTCGTCGGCCGAGGCGTCGTCCACCTGCACGCCGAGGAAGATGATGCGGTCCTCGAAGAGCTTCGCGTACGGGTCCTGGCGCTTGTAGCCATACGCCGTGCGCTCCTCGAAGCTCGGCAGGATGTATCGCGAGCCGGGGGCTTGCACGCCGTTGAAGGCCTGGCCGCCGAAGTTGGGGATGTTCATGTCTGTTCCTATTCCTTCCGAGGCCTCTACTCGGCGTCCGACGCGACGTCGGTTCCGCCGCCGCCGACGACCTCGGTCGCTGTCTCGCGGATGTGGTCGACGAAGCCGTACTCGAGGGCCTCCTGCGCGGTGAACCAGCGGTCGCGGTCACCGTCTGCGTTGATCTGCTCGACGGTCTTGCCGGTCTGCGCCGCGGTGATCTCGGCGAGGCGCTTCTTCATGTCGAGGATGAGCTGCGCCTGGGTCTGGATGTCGCTCGCGGTTCCGCCGAAGCCACCGTGCGGCTGGTGCAGCAGCACTCGCGCGTTCGGCGTGATGTACCGCTTGCCCTTCGTGCCCGCGGTGAGGAGCAGCTGGCCCATCGAGGCCGCCATTCCGATTCCCACGGTGACGATGTCGTTCGGCACGAACTGCATCGTGTCGTAGATGGCCATACCGGCCGTGATCGAGCCGCCGGGCGAGTTGATGTACAGGTAGATGTCGCGCTTGGCATCCTCGGCGGCGAGGAGAAGCAGCTTCGCGGCGATCTCGTTCGCGTTCTCATCCCGCACCTCGGAGCCCAGCCAGATGATGCGGTCCTTCAGCAGTCGGTCAAAAACACTCGGTTGCATGCCCATATCGGCCATGTGTCGCTCCATTTCCTTGTCGCTTCGGAATCGAATCTATCGGAGCCAACACGCCATTACCGGCCTGTTCGCCCTGGGCAGATCGTCGTGGCGTCAGCTCAGCGCGAGCATGGCCACCCCGCCGAGAACGACGACGGCTCCCGCCATCCGCTGCGCCGGCCGCGGCTCGCGCAGGATCAGCCAGCCGGCCAGGCTCACGAGCACCACGCTCAACTCGCGGGCCGGTGCGACGAGCGACACCGGCGCGAGCTGGATCGCGGTGAGAACGAGCACGTACGACAACGGCGACAGCACTCCGACGACGACGACCTGCCACCGGAAGGCGCGCCACACCGCCACCAGCTCGGCGCGGCGTGCCAGCAGGATCGGCGCGAGCAGCACCACCTCCCCGAAACTGCAGCCGACCATGAACAGGATGGGTGAGACCCCGAGGTCGGTCACCGTGAACGCATCCCACAGGGTGTAGACGGCGATCGTCACGCCGGTCAGGAGGCCGTAGACGATGCCCGCTCCGAGCATCCGGTGCCCGGGCTCCGACCTGGTCGTCGAGAGACCGATGCCGACGATGCCCGCGACGACCACGGCGGCACCCGCCAGTGCCAGGGCCGACGGATGCTCGTGGAACAGCACGATCGCGAACACCACCGAGAGCAGAGGTCCGGTGCCGCGAGCCATCGGGTAGACGACGGAGATGTCGCCGTGCGCGTATCCCCGCTGCAGCACCCACATGTATCCGACGTGGATGACCGCCGACACTCCGGCGCCGAGAAGCAGCCAACGAAGGTCGACACCGTTGAGCGCCAGGTCGAAGCCGGCGATGGGCAGCCACAGCACGGTCGAGGCGATCGCGCCGAGCAGGATGAACGGGAGGCCGCTCGCGCTCGCGCGCTTCGAGGCCAGGTTCCAGGCCGCGTGGGCGAAGGCGGCGATCACGACGAGGAGGAGGGCGAGCGGCGACACAGGATCCTTTCGATCGCCGTGATGGCACGACGACGGGATCCTCCGGGCTTTTGTCCTGTCAGATGACGGCTTCGCGCTGTGCGTCGCCGTGGTGCCGCTCGGACCAGGCTTCCCGCACCCTCCGGCGCGGGAACGGAACCCTAGGCACTGTCGGTATCAACGCTAGCTGGTTCCGAGCTCCTCCGCGTACGCGGCGATCGGGCGACGGTACCGAGGGAGGTGCGGCGCGAGCGCGATCAGAGCAGTGCGCACGGCTTCGGTCGGTCGGCGCGCGTCGTGCAGGGCCAGTGCGAGGAATGCGCGTGCCGCATCCGCCAGCTCGTGCTCCGGATGCTCGGCGAGCTCGCGCTGCAGAAGCTCGACGCTCTCGTCGGCGCGGCCGAGGTTGCGAACGGTGCTGGCCAGCTGGATCACGGCCTGCGCGCGCCACGGGTCGGGCAGGCCCAACTCGAGCGCCCTGCGATAGAGCGGCTCGGCCTCGGCTTCGCGGCCGGCGAAGTCACGTGCGCCCGCCGCCTCGAAGACGGCCGACGGGTCGTCCGCGGGGCGTTCCGCGACGAGCGCGTCGATCGCGGCGACCACGTCGGCCTCGCTCCGCTCCCCCGTGGACGCCCACACCGCATCCACTCTGCGCTGCCACTCCATCGTGGTTCTCCCCTCGGGTACGCGAAAGGCCGGGTGTCGCGCGACGCCCGGCCTTTCGACGGTGGACTACTTCTTCTTGGCGGCAGCCTTCTTCTTCGGCTTCTCGGCCTCGTCGGCGGCGGGCTCTTCGGCCTCGGCAGCCTCAGCGGTCTCGATGACCTCTTCGAAGACGTTCTCGCCGTCTTCCTCGTCGTCGGGGAGGGCCGTGAACTCGGAGAGGTCGACCTTGTTGCCGTTGGAGTCGGTGACCGTGGCCTTGCCGAGCACGATCGCGAGCGCCTTGTTGCGGGCGACCTCGCCGACCATCGACGGGATCTGGCCGTTCTCGCTGAGGATCTTCACGAACTCGTTCGGGTCCATGCCGTACTGCGCCGCACCCTGGATCAGGTACTGGGTGAGCTCATCCTGGCTGACCTTGACGTTCTCGGCCTGAGCGATCTCGTCGAGCAGGATCTGCGTGCGGAAGGTCTTCTCGCTCGACTCGGCGACCTCGGCGCGGTGAACGTCGTCCTCGAGGCGGTTCTCCTGCTCCAGGTGACGGTGCACCTCGTCTTCGACGAGCTGCTCGGGAACGGGGATCTCCACGAGCTCCAGCAGCTTCTCGACCAGCTGGTCGCGGGCGCTGGTGCCCTGGCCGAACGTCTTGGCGCGGGCGGCCTGCTCGCGCAGGCTGTCCTTCAGCTCGCCGATGGTGTCGAACTCGCTGGCGATCTGCGCGAAGTCGTCGTCGGCATCCGGAAGCTCGCGCTCCTTGACGGCGGTCAGCGTGACGGTGATCTCCGCCGCCTCGCCCTCGTGGTCGCCGCCCATGAGCGGTGCCGAGAACGTGGTGGTCTCACCGGCGGTCAGCGTGTCGAGCGCCTCGTCGATGCCTTCGATGAGCTCGCCGGAGCCGATCTCGTAGGAGATGCTGTTGGCGGTGTCGACCTCTTCGTCGCCGATCTTGGCGACGAGGTCGATCTGGGCGAAGTCACCCGACTTGGCCGGGCGGTCGACCGTCACCAGCGTGCCGAAGCGGCTGCGCAGGCTGTCGAGCTCCTCGTCGACGTCGGCGTCGGTGACCTCGGCCGCGTCGACGGTGATCTTCACGTCGTCGTACTTCGGCAGCTCGACCTCGGGGCGCACATCCACCTCGATGGTCAGCAGCAGGTCGCCCGAGAAGTCGCTCTCATTCGGCCACTCGGTGATGTCCGCCTGCGGGCGGCCCAACGGCTTCACGTCGTTGTCCTCGACGGCCTGGCGGTAGAAGCCGTCGAGACCCTCGTTGACCGCGTGCTCGAGCACAGCAGCCTTGCCGACCCGCTGATCGATGATCGCGGGCGGGACCTTGCCCTTGCGGAAGCCGGGGATGTTCACCTGCTCGGCGATGTGCCCGTAGGCGTGGGTGATGCTCGGCTTCAGCTCCTCGGGCGTCACCGAGATGGTGAGCTTCGTACGAGTGGGGCTCAGCTTTTCAACCGTGGTCTTCACGTTGTTGGGTTCTCCTGTAGTTGAACGATGGTCTTTCGCAAGGTCTGAGGTCTGGTCGGGGCGACAGGATTCGAACCTGCGACCTCCCGCTCCCAAAGCGGGCGCTCTAGCCAAGCTGAGCTACGCCCCGGGTTCGTACGACCTCACCCGCCCGGTCCGTTACCGCGACGCGAACAAACCCGTCGGGGGCGAAAGACCACGCGCAAGTCTACTGTACGCGCGCATGCTCGGGCGCGCCCGTCGAGCGCTCCGCGAAACCTGTACTACGATATCCTGGTGCCCGCTTCCGGGCGGCGCGGGGATGTAGCTCAATGGTAGAGCCTCAGTCTTCCAAACTGATTACGCGGGTTCGATTCCCGTCATCCCCTCTGTTGCGAGTATTGGGCAGCACGACCCATCGGAGGTCCGCCCCTAAATCGAATCCCCGCCAAATCCCCGTGGGCACCGGGCTGCTGGCGATCTAGCCGCCGCGACAACGCCGCGCTAGAGTTGAAACAGGAATGAGGGCCCGACCGTTAGATCGGGCCCCCGCCTTTACTGCTCACCACCAGTTACTTACCAGAGCGCTTGGTGGGCTTCTCGGTCACGGTCGTACGCGGGTTGCGTGCGGCCGTAGCCGGGGTCACGAAACGTCCCGTGATCGCGCTGCGCGCGACACCCTTGGACGTGGACTTCTTTCCTGCCATATCAATCACCTCCTTCCGAACCACTCGAGCGGCGCTGGTCAGTCCTCGGCGGACGCCAGCTTGAACTCGTTGAACGCCTTGAGCAGCTTCATCGTCGACTCGTAGTCGAGCTTGTCGCCCTCATAGCGCACCTCGTACAGACCCTGAAGGTTGGACGGCAGCGCGACGCCCTTCTCCACGAGCAGGATGAAGTTGCGCTTGTAGAGGGCCATCGCGCCGCCGATCTCGATCAGAACGTTCTCGTTGAGCACCCTGACCTCCTTGCCGTCCTGATCCATCAGACGGCTCTCGGACCCGACGTGCACTATTCCGGCTCCGCAGGACCGCATGTCGTCCATCACCTTGTCAGGCACCGGCTTGGAGACTGACTCCTTCTCGACCGAAACGATCGGCTCGAATCCACCGAACGTCAGCAGCTCCTTTATCTGCTCCACAATCGCGGCGTTCTTCCCGTGGCTGACGAACACCCGCTTGTTGGTGGAGATGTCGTTCACCAAGGTCGGCGCGGCGGGGGCGCGACCTCCTAGGCGGACCTCGGCGAGAGGCGTATCCTCCTCCTCGTCGAAGGCCTCGGGCTCACCCTTCGCCGCGATTGATGTGACCACGGCCATGGGCTGAGTTCCATCGAGGTTCACGTACTCCTGTCCGTTGATCTCCTTGATGAACCCGGCGAAACGCGCGTTCTCCAGGATCATGTCCAGGGCGCGACCGGTGACATCACCGGGCACATCCATCTCTTCGAGCACGTTCAGGGCGATAGCACGAGAAGGCACCTTGCTGCCGTCGTACTTCTCGAGGAACTGACGCACTACGCGCGGAACCAGCACGGCCTCGCGCAACGCCGAGGTGTCGTCACCTTCCTGCGTCGGAGCCACCGCACGACGACCGAGCTGGGTGAGCCCGATCGATTCGCCCTGCGCCGCGCCGTCTGTCAGGCCGTAGGCAGCCGCCGCTCCGGTGATCATGCGGAACGTGCTGCCAGTCGGCGACATGTTCAACGCCGCCGCAACCATGAGTGGACGCGTCGCCTGCTTGCCGTACTCGTCCCTCAGCGCCGCGGGTACCCGCAACGCCTCGGTGACCGAGTATGTAGGAACGTCGGTCTGACTCAGGCGAGCCTTGCGTTTCGAACCGTTGGGGTCGGCTTCTTCTGTGCTGGTTGCCATGGTGGCTCCAATCTCTCGATGTACTGGTGGCAGCGTATCACCCACTGTCGACATTGGACAGGAGGAAGCAATTAGCAAGCGTGTCGCTGACCATCTCTCCGCCCCTGTTTTACAGGGTTGTCGCACGTGGCACTCTTCCATTCCGCTTGAAGCAGCCGATTCCCGATTCCATTCGGTGCCGACGGGAGTGGAAAACAGCCTCGTTTAGCCCCGCGCGGGGTCCCAATCTGCTTCGATGCGACGATTCTGTCGAAAGCAGGTCACTTGAATCATCACTAAAGCAGAGCAGTCGGGGGCGCGGTGATCCACGTCGGGGTTGGCTCGGCCCACTTGACCAGCGTGTCGCGGAGCTCCTTCAGGTCTTGACGGCGGGCGCGGGGTGCGAAGGAGCCGACGGCGAACACGTCGTCGTCCATATGCGCGACCCAAATACTCTCTTCCGTGACTGGACCAGTCATGTGCGGCGCAAGCTTCGAGAAGTAGTCCACGATGTCCTCATCCTCAAAAGCGTGCCGGTCGGATAGCTCTGCGTACACGCCTGCCAGACCCCGGAGCATGACCGTAGATCCCAGCAGGCTTGTGCGTCGGAGATCCTCGGGGCTCAGATCGCCGTCCGCGACGCTTGCCAGAGCCGGGAAGGCTTCCAGCAACACATCGAGGAAGTCGTTGGTCTTTTGAACGAGCGCATCCTCGCTCAGCTCGTCTTCCAGACGACGGCCAATGCGACCGTCAATCCCAACCACGAGCGTGCGGACGATCTCCGCGACCTGCTTCGCGCCCAGCAGGTTCGGGTTGTTCCGTCCGATTCGATCCTGCTCGGGATCCACTCGTCCCTTCAGAAGCGCATGCTTCATGACCTCTTCGAGGCTGCGGTTAACCACCTTTCGGCTGTCGAATCGCGCACGTACCGATGAGGTAATTCCGAGCGCGTTGTCGGCGATGTCAAAGAACATCTGCCGATAGGCCTGCTGGTCATCCTCAACGAAGATCTGAAGAGAGGTGCGCTCCTTCGAGAACCGCTCGCGCTGCGCCGTAAGCTCGTCCACGCGTAGCTGCAACTGCGCGGCGACTGCGGGGTTGTCTTCGTGACGCTTGGCCGCTGCTACCTGTGACCGGGCCTTCTCCAGGTCATCAGCGATGCCCTGGATAGCCATATGAATGCCGAGAATGCGGTGCTGCCCATCAAGAATCCGCAGGTCGGTAGCTGCAAGCTTCGGGAACGCCAGAACACCGAACTCTGTGCCCCCGATCGTCTCTTTGACTTCGAACTGGAAGATATCCGGCGCTCGAAGAACGAGAGCGGGTGCAACCCAGTCTTCCTTGATCCGGACGTAGTCACCGAAGGCGCGTGCGTGAGCCTCCTTGACCATGCGGTTACCCTCGGCCGCCCGACCCGCAGTGGGCGGAGGGATGAGTGACGCGATCTGGGTTAGCGAGAGGTCGAGCGAGAAGACGGTCCGCTGCCCCTGCCGGTACCTGGTGGCGTAGAAGCGCTCGTCCGAGTCATATCCAGTAACTTCCATTTCAAGCCCCTAACTCTTTGTCGGTTTGATTAATGTCCAGAGTAGCGGATTAAGATGTTAAATGTCCAGTGATGGTCCTAATAAGAAATAGAAGTGCCCGACCTCGCCAGTCATTGGGCCTGTGCGTAGCTCTCGAACTTGTCAGCCACGGCGTTCGGCTCCGTCGCGTACATGTGCCCGTACGTGCGGGCCAGAAGCACGAGCCCCGAGTGCCCGAGGTAGCGAGCTACCTCGAATGGCTCGAACCGCGCGGCGAGCATCAGTGAGGCGTACGTGTGGCGCAAGTCATGGAAGCGCATGTGCGCGGCGATGCCGAGGCGCGCGGCGGCAGGCACGAGATAGTAGCTCCGCACTCCCCCGCAGTCGATAGGTCGCGTGTAGTCCAGTCGGCGCGAGCCGTTCGACCGTGCCGGCCACAACAGGGCGTCGGGGTCTCCACTATTCGGGTGAGTCAACAGGTACTCGCGGAGGTCGACGACCGGCGACCGCCGCGCGAATGGCACTTCGCGGGTGCTGTTCTTCGACTTGGGCGTTCCGACAGTCCACTTTCCATTGATCCGTCGAATGGTCTGGCGCACGAAAACGCGGTTTCCTGCGAGGTCCATGTCTTTGACCCGGAGTCCCGCAAGCTCTCCAGAACGGAGTCCTGTATAGGCAGCAAAGCGCACCAGCAGTCCGTATGGGTACCACAAGTCCAACTCGGCCGCGATGCTTTCGACTTGCGGCAGCGTCAGGAACACCGCCGCGAAGTCCTCCCGGCTACCCGGCTTTGGTAACTCGACCGCCTCGCATGGGTTGTGCGTGATGAGCCGGTGCCGCATGGCGTAGCGGAAGACCTTGTTCAGCGCCACGTAGTGGTTGTGGATCGTGCTCGAGGCGCGTCCGGCGGCGACGAGCTTCCCAACCAACAGCTCGACGTCCTGCGAGGTCACCGCTGCTATGCGCTGCTTCCCGAAGGTCGGGAGGTTGCGCGACTCGTACAGATGCACATAGCCCGCGTAGGTGCCCGGCTTCAGTCGCGGACGGCTCGCCTCCAGACTGGCCGCGACCACCTCAGCGAACTTCTCCGAAATTGGCCGGCCATCAGTAGCCCCTCTCCACAACCTTGTTGATGATGTCTGTGCGGTGGAATGTGCCGAGACTCCACTCCTTCTCGTGCGATGCCTGCCACGGGTAGCGCGCCCACACGGTGAGTCAGCGAGCGCTGGGCGACACTCTCGTCACGATCGCCGGGAAGTCGACGCTCTCCATGACGACGTGCCCCGGCTTGAGCGCCGACACCGGGACGGCCTTGGTGGTCTTGGTCATGGCTCCGCCCCGCCTGTGTCCCGTGTCGAAGCGACGGCTGCGTCAGAGAGCTTCTGCTGGTGGGCTGGCGACTTCTGGAACGTGCCGCGCAGGTCGCCGGACAACTGCACTGACATGGGGTCGACGTCGTAGCCTGTCTCGGCCCCCATTCCTTCGCGCATCCACTCGTGCCGAAAGTCGGGTTCCGGCACTCGCAACCGCACTTTTCGCACGAGTGCGGACGCTGCAGAACAGGGCCCTACGCGTCGTCGCTGATCGGGATCTGCTCGTCGTCGGGTTCGCTGTCGACGTAGAGCGGCGGCGCCCAGAACCGGAAGTACAGGTAGACGCCCAGGCAGAGCGCGCCGAAGACGACGAATGCGGCGATCCAGAGCCAGAACGCCGGGCCGAGCACCCGCCAGTTGCCGTCCCAGGAGACCACGGCAACCAGGAACGCGGTCAGCGTGACGAGGTACACCCCGGTCCAGAGAAGCTTCGAGCGCCGGTAGATCCGCTCGCCCTCGAGGAAGCGGAACGGCAGCAGCACGACCACGAGCGCCACCAGGCTCTCGGCCGTGATCGCGACGAGCGTCTCGGCGAAAAGCGCCGACCCGAACGATTCCTCGGTCGCATGCTCCGCCGGCAGCGTGCTGAAAACACCCCACGCCCCGATGCCCATGGTCAGCAGGATCGCCGTGCGCGTGAGCACGACCTTCCACGCAGACGCCTGCACCGACTTTCCGCTCGCGATCGTGAGGCCGAGGATCAGGCCGACCAGGAACCCGGGCGAGAACTGGAGAAACCTCGAGAGGATGACGCCGATCACCGTCAGGATGAGCCCGAGCGGCCGCACGGAGATCGCCACATCGATGTCCCACCGACGGCGCGCGATGACCACCGTAGTGGCGTTTGCGACGTAGCCGACGAAGAACAGGGCGATGGCACAGGCGAGGAACAGCCGCAGGGATGCGAGGGTGAAACCGAACGACGGATCGGCGAAGCCGAACAGGAGCGCGGTGGTGACGATGATCGCCACGACGCCGACCACCGGTTCGCGGTTGAGCCAGGCCGCCAGCGACTCCAGCCAGTGCGGCTGCTTCTTCGGCTTCGGCAGGCGCCGCGCGAACCGCTCGTACTGCTCGGACAGCGTCGCGTTCAGGAGGTGCGCCGGGAGGATCGCGAAGATGATGAGCACCAGACCGATCGCGATCGCGGCCGACACCTTCTGCGGGTGCGCGAGGACATCCTGCATCCTGTGGATCGCGTTCGTGAGGATATTGGGGGCGACTCCTTCGGCATCGTGCTCGGCACGCGAGTGCCCCGGCTCTGCTGCCGACGACTCCTCACCGTCGCCCGGGGCGGCCTCCGTTGCGTCCTCGGCGACGGACGGGATGTCGGCGTGCGGCACCGTGGCGAGCGCGGCAGCGACCGGCGGCACGACCAGGATGCCCGCTGCTGGAGGCGACGACGCGGGCACATCCGTTGAATCCGTCGTCAGCACCGGGCCGGCGTCCGGTCCGAGCACCGTCACGTGCACGCTCTTCGTGGCGGGAACCACGCCGGCTCCGCTGACGGACACGATGACGTCGTGTGCGCCGGGCGCAGTGTCGCTCGGAAGCGCGGCATCCAGAGTGAACGACCCATCCGTCGCAACGGTGGTGGCACCGAGCACAACGGGCACCGAATGCAGTTCGATCGAGATCGACAGGCCAGCGGGCAGGCCCTGGCCGCCGATCGTGAACCGATCACCCGGGTGCAGCCGGCTCAGGTCGACACCGAGGATCCCGAACGACCAGCTGTCCGGGTCGATCGTGATCGGGCCCGGCGGCGCGACGGTCACCGGTACCGGCTGCGACCGGGGGGATGTTCCACCGGACACGTAGGTCGCGCAGTCGACGCGCGCGGTGGTGCCGGACACGACGTCCACCTGAGTCGCTGCGAAGGAGTACTCCCCGGGCTTCAGAACCTCGCTCTTGCACGACCACCGGGCATCCGCGGCGACCCTCGCGGAGCACGCGTGCTCATGATCCGCGCCCTTCACGATCACGCGATCACCGGCGACCCCGGTGCCGGCGACGGTCACCGTCCGGTCGTCGTTGGCGGCGGCCGTGATCGTCGGGGTCGCCGGGACGACGAAGTAGGCGGCCTTCCCGATTGCGGAGTTCTCGTGGAACCCGCGCTGCAGATGGAGCGGCGTGAGCTCCCAGATTCCGGGTGCCAGGGGGCCGAAGGCGCAGACCGGCCTCGCCCGGTTCCAGACGCACGGGCTGCCGGACACGGGATGGTGACCGCTCACCGCACGCAACTCGATTCCGACGGCACCCTGCTGGAGCGTGCCGTAGGTCGAGACCGCCCCGGGTGAGAAGCGGTAGCTGATCGCGGGGATCTGGTCGTGGTCTTCGTTGTGGCGTGGTCCCGTCGCAGGGGTCGGAGTCACGACGGGCGCATGAGTCGAAGTGGGCTCGGGCGTCCGAGTCGTGCTCGCTACGGCCTGGGCGGGTACGGGTTCTGGTGGCGGAGCCGGGTCGGGAGTCGGCGTGGGATCACGCGCAGGCGTGGGCGCAGGCGCAGCATCCACGGCTTCAGGAGTCGAAGCCGGTGCTGGTTCGCGTGTCCAGGTCTGGGAGCCCGAGCCGTCGTGGTCGTCCTGCGACTCCATCGCCGACGCCGGAACGGCAAGGAAGAGCACCGCGCCCAGGGAAAGCGCGAGCGAGAGGAATGCTGCAAGGACACGCCGCACGCGGGCTCCCTTCAAACAGCAGCGACTGTCGAATGGCTGAGACCGGTACACGAAAAGACGGGATGAACTGAAAACGCGTCACAGAGTATGGATGTGCAGATGTTAGACGCCCCACCGGCAACTTCGCTACTGAATTTCGAATATTCCTCACAAATAGCCACTGCTCCAGCCGCGCGTCATGCAGAACGGCCGGGCCCCAAGGGGGTCCGGCCATTCGTGTGAGCGGTGGAGGCGGCCCTGGTCAGTCGGAGCCGACCGCCTTGTCTGCGGAATCTCGGGCGCCGTCGATCTGCTCCTCGAACTTGCCGCCGGTCACCTTGTTGGCTGCGTCGGCCACGCCGTCGAGGAGCTTGTCTCTGACATCCTCGGCCTGCTCGCTCTTGAGTGCATCCTTGACCGTGTCGCTGTCGAGGAACTCTTTGGCCTTGTTCGTGATGTCGTCCAGACCAGCCATTGCACACCTGCTTTCTGTCAGCCGAACCGATAGCCCTCAGTCTGACCTCGGCACGGGCGACCGGCAAGGGTGCGGCCGGGAGAACAGGTCAGCGTTGCAGGTAGGCCAGAACAGCGAGCACGCGACGGTGATCGGATCCCGAGTCCTCGAGCGCGAGCTTCTGGAAGATCGACGTGACGTTCTTCTCGACCGCACCCACGCCGATCACGAGCCTCTGGGCGATGCCCGCGTTGGTGCGGCCCTCCGCCATCAGCTGCATCACCTCGGTCTCGCGCGGGGTGAGCGCCGCGAGCGGGTCGGTCCGGCGCACGAGGAGCTCGCGAACGACCTGGGGGTCGAGCACGGTGCCGCCGTCGGCGACACGGGTGATCGCATCCTTCAGCTCGTCGAGGGAAGCGATGCGGTCCTTCAGCAGGTAGCCGGTGTAGCCGTTGCCGGCCGAGAGCAGCTCCTGCGCGTACGTCCCCTCGACGTACTGGCTGAGGAGCAGCACGGCGACCGACGGATGCTCCTGCCGCAGCGTGATCGCGGCCCGCACGCCTTCGTCGCGAAAGGTGGGCGGCATCCGGACGTCGAGCACAGCCACGTTCGGCCGTACCTGGTCGATCTCGGCGAGCAGACTGTCCGCGTCGCCGTATGCGCCGACGGTGTCGAACCCCGCCTCGTCGAAGAGCCGGATGAGACCCTCGCGCAGCAGGACGGAGTCGTCGGCGACGACGACGCGGAGGCTGGAGGGGTCTGACACCCCTCCAGCCTAGGGCGCGCGCTACTGCAGCGGCGGCACGGGGATGTGGGCTCCGATCCGGGTCGGACCACCCGCTGGGCTGTCCACGACGAGCTCGCCGCGCAAGCCGTGCACGCGCTCGTCCAGTCCGCGCAATCCGTGACCATCGACCAGGGTCGCGCCGCCCTTGCCGTTGTCGGTCAACCACACGTCGAGCCACAGCACGCCGGCCGGGTCGGTTCGCAGGTCGATGAACAACCGCGCGGCGGACGCATCCGAGTGCCGCGCGAGGTTCGTCGCCAGCTCGGCCGCGACGTAGTACGCGCTGCGTTCGAGCTCGGGCGAAAAACGCGTTCCCGGCGCGATGGACGTCTCCAGCTGGATCGGGATGGGGCTGCGGGCGACGAGCGACTCGATCGCGACGATGAGACCGCGGTCCTGCAGGATGGGCGGGGCGAAGCCGCGCGACAGAGCTCGCAGCTCCTCCAGGGTGTCGCGAGCCTGGGCGCCGGCCTCCGCGAGGATCGCCCGAGCACCCTCCGGATCGCTGTCGAGCTTGCGTTCGGCCGTGGCGATGTCCATCTGCAACCGGATGAGCCGCTGCTGCGGCCCGTCGTGCAGATCGCGCTCCAGACGGCGCAGCGCCTGATCCTCGGCGGTGACGGCCGCACCACGTGAGGCGGACAGGTCGGCGACCTCGCGCTGCAGCGCCTCCGACCGCCACGCGCCGAGCACGCCGGCCGCGATCGCGTTGTGCATCAGGGTCAGCCCGCGGGTCACGAACGGGAGCGTCGCGGCGAAGACCACGCCGAGGATCAGCTGCAGGACGATGTCGCCTGCGCGCGGGTTGAAGGTCGACTGCGTGCTGAACATCCAGTCGACGATCGTGCGCGAGAGGAAGAAGTCCTGGTTGCCCTGCGGGATGAAGCCGAACCAGATCCAGCTCGTGAGGCCGCCGAGGGCGATCGAGGTCCAGACGATGGTGACCACCCACGAGAAGATGCTGACGATCGGGTTGACGATCATCGTGTGCAGCAGGTAGAGCCAGTAGTGACCGTTGACGAACGGACCGAACGCCGAACGCCAGAAGCTCCGCGGCTTGTCGGCGGGCTCCCACTGCGGCCGGGCGATCCGCGGACGGCCCGCCCACTGGAGGCGCACCAGCTCGAGCGTTCCGAACCCGCGGGCGGTGTAGAACGCGCCGATCAGGACGAAAAGGCCGACGTAGATGACGATCGTCCCGACACCCGCCCAGAACAGCGAGTGAATGACGGAGAACCCGATGATCGCGATCGGCATGGTGAGAAGCAGGAAACCGAGCTCGCGGGGAACGCCGCGCCACAGCATCCCATAGCTGCGCCCGGGGTTCTCGCGCTGCTCGACGGACTGCTGGCTGGTGGTCACGCCGTCAAGCGTGGCAGAGGAATCAGTGGTCATGGGACATCTCCTGTTGTCGGGGGCCGCTGCCGGAACCGGCCGCGGTGCTGTCTTCGGGAATGGTGCCGGCGTGCTGGCCGGGCTCGACGACCACGAACTGGCCCATCATTCCCGCGTCCTCGTGGGTGAGCAGGTGGCAGTGGTACATGTACGGAACGTTCCGGTCGGTGTAGTCGGTGAAGCGCATCAGCAGACGGAACCCGGTGTCGGGCGGGAGGTAGATCGTGTCCTTCCAGCCGGCGAGCTCTGGCGGCGGCGGCTCGCCTGCGATGCTCGCGATCTGGAACTGCACGTCGTGCACGTGGAAACTGTGCGGCGCGCTCATCGTGTTCGTCACGACCCACTGCTCCAGCGTCCCGACCTCGACGGTCTCGTCGACGCGCCCCATCTCCATCTGGCGGTCGTTGATGTCGTGGCCGCTCAGGTCGAACCTGCGCGTAACGGATGCGTCCGACGGCGCCCAGCGCTCGATGGGCACCAAGCTCTGCGGCGTCGCGCCGGACGGCCGCAACGCTGCCGCAGCACGGAGCTGAAGAACGTCGAGCGTGTCGGTGCCCGCGTTCATCCCGGCGTTCGCGCCGTCGATGCCCAGCTGGGGCGGCGTCGAGCGCAGTGTCACGGACTCCCCCGGCGCCATCCGCACGAGTACTTCGGCGCGCTCACCGGGCGAGAGCCGCAGGTGCGTCAGCGCGGCCGGTGCGCTCAGCAGCCCACCATCGCTCGCAATCATCTGGAACGAACGCTCGTCGCTGAAGCCGAAATCGTAGGTGCGGGCGGTGGATGCGTTGAGCATCCGGAGCCGCACCACATCAGTCGTCACGTCGAGATACGGCCCGATCGCCCCGTTGACGAGGAGCGTGTCGCCGATCGCGCCGACGAATCCCGAGACGTTGTCGCTGAACTGGCCATCCGCGTCGAAGCGCTTGTCCTGCACGATGACGGGCACGTCGTCGACCCCGTATTCGCGCGGAAGAGCGAGCGCCGCCTCCTGCGGATCCTTCACAATGACCATCCCGGCCATGCCCAGCTGCACCTGCTTCTCGGTCTGGCCGTGCAGATGCGGGTGGTACCAGAGCGTCGCCGCGGGCTGGTCGATTGTCCAGTGCGGCTCCCAGACCTCACCAGGCGAGACCATCTGGTGCGGGCCGCCGTCCATCCTCGCCGGGAGATGCATCCCATGCCAATGCACGGAGGTCTCCTCGGCGAGGTGGTTGGTCACGTGCATCCGGATGCGATCACCACGGTCGGCGACGATTGTCGGTCCGAGGTACGCACCGTCGAAACCCCAGGTCGTCGTCGGCGTTCCCGCGACGAACTCCGTCGTGCCCGCTTGCGCGTCGAGGGCGAAGACCTTCTCACCGGAGGGGTCGATCGTCGACGCGGCGAGGGGTGGGATGGGCAGGGAGTGATCGAATGCGACCTTGCCGACCGTGTCGATCGTTCCCCCGCCGAACACCGAACCGCATCCTGCCAGGCTCGCAGCGACTGCCGTCGCGGTCACCCCGACGGCGACCGCGGCCACGAGGGTGGCGCGGGGCCTGCGGAGGGCGGATGAGCGGGGTGCGCGAGTCATGCATCCAGCCTCGCCAAGCGTTCACGGCGGGGGTATCAGGGAGGCAACCGAACCCCACGGGGGGATATCCCCCGCAGGTCTGCCTTACTTAGCACAGGCTCAGCTTCGTTGCGGAATTCTCCCAGCCGCGTAGCGTTGAGCCAGGCAAACGAAAGGACGCCCCCTATGACGGACATCACCGTATCCCAGAGTGTTTCCAACCCGGACGTCGCTGCCGGAGTCGCACAGTTCCTGACCCCCGTCGTGATCGATCTGACCGCGCTCGTCGTCAACGGCAAGCAAGCCCACTGGCACGTCCGCGGCGCCAACTTCGTCGGCGTTCACGAGCTGCTCGACACCATCGTCGACCACGCGCAGGATTGGGCCGACACGGCCGCCGAGCGGATCGTCGCCCTCGGCCTGCCGGTCGACGCCCGTCTCGGCACCGTGGCCGCCAAGACCAGCGCCAAGGAGCTGACCGCCGGCTTCCGTCAGTCGAACGACACGATCGCCGAGGTCATCGGCCAGATCGACGCCGCCCTCATCAGCGTGAACGCCGCGGTCAAGGAGCTCGACGAGCTCGACCAGACCAGCCAGGACGTCGCGATCGAGATCGCCCGCGGCCTCGACAAGGACCGCTGGTTCCTCTTCGCGCACATCAGCGAATAGCCACCTCGGCAGAACCGCATAGAGAAGGGCCACCCCGCGGGGTGGCCCTTCTCTATGCGCACCGGGCTCAGCGAAGCGCGTCGTGCGTGAACGCTCCGGCCAGCAGAGTCGCCGCGACGGGCATCGCGCGCAGCTCGGTCAGGCCGCAGCCGAATGGGTCCTCGTCGAGCACGGCCAGGTCGGCCGGTTCACCCGGCGCGAGGTCGGAACGCACCGAGGACGCGAGCGCGACCCGCCGGGCGACGGCCTGTTCCGGATGCCACGGCTCGCGGCCACCACGCGAGCGCGCGACGGCGGCCGCCATCGCGATCCACGGGTCGAGCGGCGCGACGGGGGCGTCGGAGCCGAAGGCGAGGCGCACACCAGCGCGATGGAGGGCGGCGAGCGGGAATGCACGGCCGGTGCGTCCGGCCCAGAGCACATCGGCGACATCGCGGTCGTCCATCGAGTGCTCGGGCTGCACACTCGCGACGACGCCCAGCTCCGCGAAGCGCCGCACGTCCTCATTCGTCAGCAGCTGGGCGTGCTCGATACGCCCGGTGCAGCCGACCCGCTCGAAGGCGTCCAAGGCGATCCGGTTCGCGTGGTCGCCGATCGCGTGGATGGCCGGCTCGATTCCGGCGCTCGCGGCGAGAGCCATGGCCGTCCCCAGTTCGACCGGCGTGAGGTTCTGCACACCGTGACCCCCGTCGGGATACGGGTCGAAGCAATAGGCCGTGCGCGTGTTGAGCGAGCCGTCGGTGATCACTTTGAACGGACCGACCGTGAGCCGCTCCTCGGTGCCGGCGATGCGCATCCCCGTTCGCAGGCCCTGGTCGATGGCGCGCTGCAGGTGGTCGCCGTAGATGCCGAACTCGACGCGAAGCGAGTCGAAGCCGCCGGCGAACCGTCGCGTCCAGACGTCCAGGTTCCAGGCGAATTCGAGATCGACGATGCCGACGACGCCGCGGGCGGCGGCCGCATGCGCCGCATCCTTCGCCCAGCGGTCGAGGGTCTCGTCCCCAGCGGCGCTCAGCCGGCTCGTCACCGCGAAACTCTCGTCTTCACGCAGCACGGCGGCTGACGGGTCGGCGGCCGACTCGGGCGCGAACATCCGGGCCGCGGCGGTGTTCAGCCAGCAGCAATGCAGGTCGCCGGCGATCAGCACGACGGGTCGGTCTCCCGCGGCGCTGTCGAGAAGCTCACGGGTGGGCAGGTCGGGCCACAGGGCGTCGTGGAATCCGAACCCGACGATCGGGTCGTCGCCCGCATCCCGAGCCGTGCGCCGGCGCACCAGCTCGGCGGCCTCGGCGGCGGACACGGCCCCGGAGACGTCGAGACGGCGAGCCGTCTGCGCCCACTGAGTGAAGTGGACGTGCTGGTCCCAGAGCCCAGGAACGACCCAGCGTCCGTCGAGCGAGACGACCTCGTCGCCGCGTAGCGTTCCTGCTTGCGCGATCCGCACGATCGATCCGCCGTCGATCAGGATGTCGGCCGTGCCGTCGGCGGTGGGCAGACGCCCACCGCGCAGCACCAGACTCATCGGGCGGAGCGCATCCGGTCGTGCACCCGCCGCATCTCTGCAGCGAGCGCCGTGCTCGCGTACGGGCCGTCCCCCTCGAGTTCTGCGACGATGCGGTCGACGGTCTCGTCGGGCCGGTTCTGGCTCATCTTGCTCTTCGCCACGATGCGCGTGGGGGTGAGTCGCAGCCCGACCGTCCCGGATGAGATCCGTTGTGCGTAAGCGGCATTCTCGGGTGTTCCCTCCATGCGCCGCGGGTTCGGCATCGGGTCCTCGAAGTGGTCGACGAGCCGGCCGAGAATCTCGAAGTTCTCTTGGTCGCTCAGGATCTCGGGAACGCCGCTGAGGTGGGCGACCACGAAGTTCCACGTCGGCACCGCCGGCTTCGCGTCGTACCAGCCGGGTGAGATGTAGCCGTGCGGACCCTGGATGATCACCAGCAGCTCGTGCTCGCCGAGCTCGTGCAGTTGCTCATCCGGGCGCCCGACGTGGGTGACGATCGCCAGTTCTTCCCTGGTCTCGTCGACGAGCACCGGATAGTGCGAGGCGACGAGCCCCTCGGCGGTGTTGCTGACGAGGGTCGCCCACGGGTTGTCTCGGATGAGCCGCTTGATCTCGCCGTGGTCGGCCAGGGTGAAGCTCGGATTCTGCCGCATCCATCAAGACTGGCACATCCGCCTGACGTCAGCGCTCACCTCACGCTTGGTCGACCGGGCACCAGTACAGCTTGCGTCCGCCCATCTCCTCAAGCACGATGTTCGTTCCGCACACCCGGCAGGGCAGGCCTTCGCGTTTGTAGACCCAGTGTCGGTCGTCGCGTGATGCCATGGCCTTGCGGAGGGCGTCGTCGTCGAGGTCGTCCATCGTGAGCATCTGGCCGGTTTCGACGCCGATCTTCAGGAGCTTCGCCCAGTCGCGCCACAACGCACGCGCCGTCTCGTCGGGCACCTGTCTGCCGGGGGTGTGCGGGTTGAGCCGCGCCCGGAAGAGAAGTTCGGCGCGGTAGACGTTGCCGATGCCGCTGACGACCGACTGGTCCATCAGGAGCAGGCCGATCGGTGTCTGCTTCTTGCGAACCGTTTCGACGAAGCGATCCTCGGTGGCCTGGTCGTTCTCGAGCTGGGGGTCGGGGCCGAGCTTGGCGATCACCGCATCCACCTCGGCGGGGTCGAGCACCTCGCACGCGGTGGGGCCGCGCAGGTCGGCGACCGCGGTGTCGCTCAGCAGACGAACGCGCACTTGACCGATCGGCTCGGGCGGGAATTCGGTGATCTCCGGTTCGAGCTTCTCCGACTCCGACATGCGCAGGCGCGTGCGCCGAGGTGCTCCGATGCTGTGCAGCGAGTTCTCACCGGCCGAATCGAGCACGGTGCCGCGTTGGTTGGTCTGACCCATGCGGCCGTTGGCGGATGCGATGGTCGGGTCGACGCTGATGTCGCCCGCGAAGTCCCACGCACCGTAGATGCCGAGGTGGATGCGCAGCCACAGACCATTGTCGAACTCCAGGAACATCTGCTTGCCGACGGCCTTCGCGTCGGTCATCACGTGACCGTCGATGCGGCTCGCGCCCTCGGCGAAGCGACCCTGCGGGGAGGACACCGCGATCCGGTGCCCCACGAAGTTCTGAGCGAACTGCCGTGCGATGCGGTGGACGGAGTGACCCTCGGGCATCAGCGGTCCACGTTCTTGCCCGCGATGTCACCGGTGGCCTCGTACTCCGCGAGCTGGGCGATCCGTCGCACGTGCCGCTCCTCTTCGGAGAACGGCTCCGCGATGAAGGTGTCGATGAAGCTCGTCGCTTCTTCGACGGTGTGCTGACGCGCGCCGATCGAGATCACGTTGGCGTTGTTGTGCTCGCGGGCGAGCTTGGCTGTGCTCTCGTTCCAGACCAGTGCGGCCCGCGCTCCGGTCACCTTGTTCGCGGCGATCGCCTCGCCGTTTCCGGAGCCGCCGAACACGATGCCCAGCGCATCCACCCCCGCCTGCTGGTCGGTGACGACCGCATGGGCGGCGTTGATGCAGAACGCCGGGTAGTCGTCGATCGGGTCGTACGACTGCGGTCCGTGATCGACGACCTCATGTCCAGCGGCCGTCAGATGCGTCTGGAGGTGCTTGCTGAAGTCGAGGCCGGCGTGATCGGTGGCGATGTGGATGCGCATACCGCCCAGTTTAGGGAAGACGTCCGACGCAGAACCCGCGCCCATCGCTCGATGCCGATCGGTCTAGGGTTGTCAGTTGGACACGATCCCCATACGAACAGCCGAAGGAGCCAGCGTTGCCCGGAGAAAACCTCACCCGCGTCGAAGCACAGGAGCGTGCCGCGCTCGTCAGCACCCACAGCTACGACGTCACCCTCGACCTGACGACTGGTCCCGAGACATTCCTGTCGACGACGACGGTGCGGTTCTCTGCCACCGAGGGCGCGTCGACCTTCATCGACGCGATCACGCGCACGGTGCACTCGGTCACGTTGAACGGCTCCGATCTCGACCCCTCCGCCGTCAGCGACGGCGTGCGCATTCAGCTCGACGGTCTCCAGGCCGAGAACGAACTGACGGTGGTCGCCGACGCGCTGTACACCAACACCGGCGAGGGTCTGCACCGCTTCGTCGACCCGGTCGACGGTGAGGTCTACCTCTACAGCCAGTTCGAGGTTCCGGATTCGCGGCGCATGTTCACGGTGTTCGAGCAGCCCGACCTCAAGGCGCAGTTCACCTTCACCGTCACGGCCCCCGCCCACTGGGCCGTTGTCAGCAACTCCCCCACCCCCGAGCCCACGGATGCGGGCGACGGCACCAAGACCTGGGCCTTCGCGCCGACTTCGGTCATCTCCTCCTACATCACGGCGCTGATCGCCGGCCCCTACGTCTCGGAGCACAGCGAGCTCACTAGCCGCGACGGCCGCACCATCCCGCTGGGCGTCTACGCACGCAAGAGCCTGGCCGAGTTCCTGGATGCGGACTACATCTTCGAGAAGACCCGTCAGGGCTTCGAGTTCTACGAGGAGAAGTTCGACTACGCGTACCCGTTCGAGAAGTACGACCAGCTCTTCGTGCCCGAGTTCAACGCCGGGGCGATGGAGAACGCCGGCGCCGTCACCTTCACCGAGACGTACGTCTTCCGGTCCAAGGTCACAGACGCCATCAAGGAACGTCGCGTCGTCACGATCCTGCACGAGCTCGCCCACATGTGGTTCGGCGACCTGGTCACCATGAAGTGGTGGAACGACCTGTGGCTGAACGAGTCCTTCGCCGAGTACGCCTCCACACTGGCCACCGCCGAGGCCACCGAATGGCACGAGGCCTGGACGACGTTCGCCGCCATGGAGAAGAGCTGGGCGTACAAGCAGGACCAGCTGCCCTCGACCCACCCGATCGTCGCCACCATCAACGACCTCGAAGACGTCCAGGTCAACTTCGACGGCATCACCTACGCCAAGGGGGCGTCGGTGCTCAAGCAGCTCGTCGCCTGGGTCGGCCAGGACGACTTCCTCGCCGGAGTCGCGCAGTACTTCAAGAAGCACTCGCACTCGAACACCGAGCTGCGCGACCTGCTCGTCGAGCTGGAGGCCACCAGCGGCCGAGACCTGACGGAGTGGTCGGAGAAGTGGCTCGAGACGGCCGGCGTCAACACACTGCGCCCTGAGATCGACGTTGATGCCGACGGCAGGATCACGTCGTTCGCCATCCTCCAGTCGGCCGCCGCCGACTACCCGACCATCCGGCCGCACCGCCTCGCCGTCGGGTTCTACAACCTCGTCGGGGGCAAGCTGGTGCGCGACCACCGCATCGAGCTCGACGTCGATGGCGAGCGCACCGAGGTCGCCGAACTGGTCGGCCTCGCGCGCCCGGCGCTCGTGCTGCTCAACGACGACGACCTGGCCTACGCGAAGATCCGTCTCGACGAGGAGTCGCTGAAGGTCGCCATCGAGCACCTCTCCGAGATCGAGAGCCCGCTCGCCCGCTCGCTCGTCTGGGGCGCGGCGTGGGATGCGACCCGCGACGCCGAGACGTCGGCGAGCGACTACGTGCGTCTGGTGCTCGGAAACATCGCGCCCGAGACCGAGTCGACGACCATCCGCACCACTCTCAGCCAGCTCGTGCTCGCGGCTGGATCGTATGTCGCGCCCGAGAAGCAGAAGGCGACGGTCGAGGATGCGGCGTCCGCTCTCTGGACGCTCGCCCAGCAGGCCGAGGCCGGCAGCGATGCCCAGTTCCAGTTCGTCAAGTTCTTCGCCGCCCTGGCGTCGACGGATGAGCAGCTCGCCACGATCGCGGCCCTCCGCGCCGGGGAGACCGCGCTCGACGGTCTGGAGGTCGACACCGACCTCGCCTGGGAGCTGCTGATCGCGCTCGTCGCCGGCGGAAAGGCGGGCACGGCTGAGATCGACGCGGCTCTGAAGGCGGACAACACGGCCAACGGCGCCCAGTTCGCAGCCCAAGCCGCCGCATCCGCACCCACCCTCGACGGCAAGCAGGCGGCCTGGGACTCCGTGTTCGGAAGCGACAGCCTGCCGAACACGATCGTGCGGTACACGGGCCTCGGGTTCCAGCGTGCGGCCGACAAGACCGTGCTCGCCGCGTTCGTGAAGCCGTATTTCGACTCGCTGCTCACCATCTGGGAGTCGCGCAGCTACAAGATCGCGGAATACCTCGTCGCGGGTATGTACCCGGCGCCGCTGGCGAACGCCGAGCTGCGGGATGCGACCCGTGCGTGGCTCGACGCGCACCAGGAGCCTGCCGCTCTGCGCCGCCTCGTGGTCGAGAACCTGGCGGGTGTCGAGCGCGCCATCGCAGCGCAGGAGCGCGACGCGCGGTAGGCCACGCCGAGAGCATGCGCGGGATGGTACTCCGGTACCATCCCGCGCACTGTATTGCCAGACCGGTATCCGACGATTCGGCGGTGCAACCTCAATAGAGTCGTATCCATGATCGAACTCACCCGTCTCACCAAGACGTACGGCGCGAAGACCGCCGTCAACGACATCTCGGCGACGATCCAGCCCGGAAAGGTCACCGGGTTCCTCGGTCCCAACGGCGCCGGCAAGTCCACCACCATGCGCATGATCATGGGGCTGGACCGGCCGACTCACGGCACTGCGATCGTCAACGGCAAGCGCTACGTCGAGCACAAGTCCCCTCTCACCGAGGTGGGCGCTCTGCTCGATGCCAAGGCAGTGCACACCGGCCGCACCGCCTACAACCACCTGCTGGCGATGGCCGCGACCCACGGCATCCCCAAGCGGCGCGTGCACGAGGTCATCGGACTCACCGGACTCGAAGCCGTCGCGAGCAAACGCGTCGGCGGATTCTCCCTCGGCATGGGGCAGCGGCTCGGGATCGCCGCGGCCATGCTCGGGGACCCGGCCACGCTCATCCTGGACGAGCCGGTCAACGGCCTGGACCCCGAGGGCGTCCTCTGGGTGCGTCAGTTCGCGCGCCACCTCGCAAGCGAAGGCCGCACCGTGTTCCTGTCGTCGCACCTGATGAGCGAGATGGCGCAGACCGCCGACCACATCATCGTGCTCGGTCGCGGGCGCATCCTCGCCGACGCACCGGTGCAGGACATCCTCGACGGCGCGATGCGGAACGCCGTGCGCGTGCGCAGCCCGCAGGTCGACGAGCTTGCACGCGCTGTCCAGGGCGCCGACGTGACCATCACCGGGCTCGAAAGCCAGCTCGTCGAGATCGACGGGCTCAGCGCCGCGCAGATCGGCGAGGCCGCTGCGCAGTTCGGCATCGTGCTCCACGAGCTCACCCCCATCAACGCCTCTCTCGAGGAGGCCTACCTCGCGCTCACGCAGGACGAGGTCGAATACCGCACGGAGGTCTCCCGATGAGCACCGCAGTCGCACCCACCACCCGCCACACGTCACTCGGGCATCTCACCTTCCCACGGGTCGTCCGCTCGGAGTGGATCAAGTTCCGCTCGCTGCGCTCCACGTTCTGGACGTACGCGATCGTCCTGATCCTCGGGCTCGGGATCACGACCCTTGTGTCGTTCTCCATCCCGGAGTCCGTGATCGGTCAGATGCCGCCCTCGGCCCGGTCGAGTTTCGTGATGAGCGCAGCGTCGTTCGGGCTCCTGTTCGGCCAACTGGCCGTAGCGGTTCTCGGTGTCCTGGTGATCAGCGGGGAGTACTCGACCGGCATGATCCGGTCGTCGTTCGCCGCCGTGCCTCGCCGCACTCCGGTGTTCGTCGCCAAGGCGATCGTGCTGTTCGTCTGCTCGTTCGTCGTCGGTGTGGTCGTCACCGCCGCCGGGTACGCCATCGCGGCTCCCGTGCTTTCGGGTAAAGGGCTCGACGCCGACTTCACGCAGGGCACGGCCTGGGCCATCCTCGGGGCCGGACTCTATCTCGGCCTGGTCTCGGTGTTCGCGCTCGGCCTCGGCACGATCCTGCGCGCAGCAGCAGGCGGGATCGCCGCCGCACTCGGCGTCGTGTTCCTCTTGCCGATCATCGTGAACATCGTGAACTCGCTGACCGACATCGAGTGGCTGAAGCACGTTCCGGAGTACCTGATCAGCACCGCCGGTCAGGCCCTCGCGGGCGGGACCAACGCCGACTTCGAGCCGTGGCAGAACGTGCTGATCGTCGCGGTCTGGACTGCAGTGTCGTTCGTGGTCGGCGCCGTCTTCCTGAAGCGCCGGGACGCGTAGCGTTTCCTCCATGACGAACGACCAGATCTCCCCCGACCGGACGGCTTCTCCGGTCGGGGGAGATCTCGAACTCCCCCGGCCACCTGGGGTCATCCGGCGATTCCTGGCCGCGCATCCGGTGATGGTGGATGCGGTGATCGCGGGCATCTACCTGGTGCCGACGATCGTCATCGGGATCGTGTGGATGTTCACCGATCCGACCTGGCAGAACGCGGTCCGACTGGGACTGGCGGCCTTAGCCGGCGCTGCGCTCTTCCTCCGCCGTAGCTATCCAGTCGCCGTCTTCGCCATCGCCCTCGTGTCGATGGTGGCGAGCCTGTTCCTCGGTCGCGAGGTCGATTTCGTCGTGGTGCTCTTCGCCCTCTACGCCATCGCCGTGTACCGCTCGGCGCCGGCCGCCTGGATCGCATTCGGGGTCGTCTCCGTCGCTACGGCAGGGGCTCTCGCCATCGGCGCGCTCTTCCTCGGCGGGGCGACCGTGCCGATCGGCGGCGAGCCGGCGAATCCGGTGATCGGCGCAGGGACCACGTACGCTCCGTTCGATTCCAATCCAACGGCATCCTGGGTCACGGTCGTCCTGATCTCCCTCTTCTGGGTGCTGATCGGCGTCAACATCGGCAATCGGCGCCGCTATCTCGTCGCGCTCATCGACCGCGCCCAGCAATTGGCGCGGGAACGTGATCAGCAGGCCGTGATCGCAGCGGCCGCCGAACGCGGTCGCATCGCCCGCGAGATGCACGACATCGTCTCGCACAGCTTGACCGTCATGATCACGCTGGCCGACGGGTCGTCCCGGCTGGTCGAATCCTCCCCCGAACGATCGGCGGATGCGATGCGGATGGTGGCCGAGACCGGGCGCTCGGCTCTCGGCGACATGCGCAGGCTCCTGGGCGTGCTACGGGCCACCGAAGAGGACGGCGCGCAGCGAGGACCGCAGCCTGGCATCGGCGAACTCGGCGAGCTCGTCGAGCGTTTCCGGGCCGCCGGCCTCCCCGTGCACATCACCGTCACCGGAACAGCGCCGACGGACACCGGACAGCAGCTCACCGTGTTCCGCGTCGTGCAGGAGGCCCTCACCAACGCCCTGCGCTACGCCGCACTGGCGACGGTCGTCGACGTGAAGATCGCGTACGCCGCAGACTCGATCTCGATCACCGTCGACGACGATGCAGCCGTGCACGGTGTTGCCGGACAGGGCACCGGCCGCGGCCTGCTCGGTCTCCGCGAACGTGTCGCGCTGTACAGCGGCACCCTCGAGGCCGGACCGAGACCCGGAGGCGGCTGGCGGCTGCATGCCGTCTTCGACACCATCGAGAAGCATCCAGACACGCGAGGAGCATCCCTGTGACCGACGCGGCACCGATCCGAGTCCTGCTCGTCGACGACCAGGCGCTCGTGCGCCTCGGCTTCCGGATGGTCCTGGATGCCGAGCCAGACCTTTCCGTCGTCGGCGAGGCCGCCGACGGGGTGGCGGCCGTGCGACTGGCGGTCGAGACCCGGCCCGACGTCATCCTGATGGACGTGCGCATGCCGAACCTCGACGGGATCGAGGCGACCCGGCGCATCGTCGCCGCGAATCCGGCCGCGCGCATCATCATCCTCACCACCTTCGACCTCGACGAGTACGCGTTCGGCGGTCTTCGAGCGGGTGCGAGCGGTTTCCTGCTGAAAGACGCGCGGCCCGCCGAGCTGACCTCGGCGATCCGGGCCGTTGCGGCCGGCGACGCGGCGGTCTCCGGCCGGGTGACCCGTTCGATGCTCGAGCTGTTCGCGGATCGGCTGCCCGCATCCGCACCGGTCGGCGCTCCGGTCGTCGACCCGACGGCAGCACTGACCCCGCGCGAGCGCGAGATCCTGCTGGCGATCGCCCAGGGCCTCTCGAACGGCGAGATCGGCGAGAAGTTCTACCTGACCGAATCGACGGTCAAGACGCACGTGGGGCGCGTGCTGGCCAAACTCCACCTGCGCGACCGGGTCCACGCGGTGATCTTCGCGTACGATCACGGGCTCGTCGACCGCTGAATCCAGCCCCCGCCAAGGCGAGGGTCGGTAGGCTCGAAGACCTATGGTGGCGACAACGAATTTCTGGACCGAGCTCGGCAGCTGGGCGGTTGCGAGCGGGTGGAAACTACTCACCGCGGTATGCATCGTCGCGGGCGCGCTCCTGCTGAGCTGGATTCTGAGGGTGATCATCCGGCGCGTGGTGCACCAGATCGTGAGCGGGGTGAAGAAGAACCAGAGCGTCACCGACACCCAGGCGCTGGTCGCCTCTCCCCTTGCTGCCGTTCGTGTCGTGCAGCGCACACGGACGCTCGGAACCGTGCTCTCGAACATCGTCAATGTGACGATCGGGATCATCGCGATCATCCTCATCATCAATGTCTTCGCCTCCGAAGTGCTCGGGTCGCTCGCTCTGCTGACCGCAGCGCTCGGCGCCGGCCTCGGTTTCGGCGCCCAGAACATCGTGAAGGACGTGCTCAACGGTCTCTTCATGGTGATGGAGGACCAGCTCGGAGTCGGGGATGTGGTGGACCTCGGTCCCGCCACCGGCGTGGTCGAGGCGGTCGGCATCCGCGTCACCCAGGTTCGTGATGTGAACGGCGTTCTCTGGTTCGTGCGCAACGGCGAGATCCTGCGGGTCGGGAACATGTCCCAGGGCTGGTCGCGCGTCATCATCGACCTGGCCGTTCCGTACGACGCCGACGTCGAAGCCGTCGAGCGCAGGATGCTGGACGTCGGCACGGCGCTGGCCACAGACCCGAAGTGGCGCTCGCGCATTCTGGAGAAGCCGGAGATCTGGGGGCTCGAATCGATCTCCGCAGAGGCCCTCGTCACGCGTCTCGTGCTGAAGACCAGGACGACCGCCAAGGACGACGTCTCCCGCGAACTGCGCAAGCGGTTGAAGGAGGCGCTCGACGAAATGGGAGTCAAGCTGCCGTCGCTCAGCGCGATCGTGTTGAGCGGGTTCGACGGGGCCGCCAGCGTGAACGGCGCCAAACCGCCGCGCACTCGGCCGACCCCCGTGGTCGAAGAGCTGCCGAAGGGCCGGAAGGCGCGCGCCGCGGCCAAGCGCTCCGGGGCCGCCCTGGCAGACCCCCGGTCAGTGACCCTCAAGACGCCTATCGAGCCGAAGACTCCGGCGACACCGAAGACCACGGCCACACCGAAGACCCAACCGCGTCCGACGACACCGCCTGAGCCCGACAAGCCGTCGACGACCAAGCCACCCGAGGAGTGACGTGAGCATCCCCAGCGAAGGCGTCGACGAGACGTTCTTCCACCAGATCGGCGGCCATGCGACCTTCCGCCGACTCGTCGACACGTTCTACCGCGGTGTGGCCGACGATCCCGTGCTGAAGCCGATGTACCCGGAAGACGACCTCGGCCCAGCAGCCGAACGACTGACCATGTTCCTCGAGCAGTACTGGGGCGGTCCTGGCACGTACAGCGAGCTGCGCGGCCACCCGCGGCTCCGGATGCGCCACACGCCGTTCAAGGTCAACCCCGACGCCCGAGACCGCTGGCTGAAGCACATGCGCGACGCCGTCGACGAACTTGGCCTGCCGCCCCTGCAGGAGGAGACCCTGTGGGCCTACCTCGAACGCGCTGCCTTCGCCATGGTCAACACCTTCGAGGAGTGACCCCTCTGCACGATCAGGTCGGGTGCGCGGCCAGCTCCTCCACCTCGCGCTCGGCCGCACTGCGCTCGACGCAGAACTCGTTGCCCTCCGGATCCTGAAGCACCACCCAGCCGCGCCCATCCGGTGTCCGCTGGTCCGCATACAGGGTCGCGCCGAGCCCGATGAGCCGCTCGACCTCCTCGTCGCGTGTGCCATCGATCGGCGCGACATCGAGGTGCACACGGTTCTTCACCGACTTCGGTTCCGGCACGTTGATGAAGAGCAGCTTCGTCGCGCCGTCCGCGCTCAGGATGAGGTTCTCGGCGTCGTCGGGCAGATTGGGGTTGTCCGGGTCCTCCGCGAACCCGGTGACCTGGGCCCAGAAACGCGAGAGTTGGTAGGCGTTGGCGCTGTCGAACGTGATGTGGTTGATTCGAACCGTCATACTGCACAATAAAAGTCGCGTGCCGAAGGAGACACAAGGATGACGCCCAACCCGAACGAGTCAGTTTCGCGCCGTACCGAGCCGGCGGGACCCGAATCGCGCAACACCGACGCCATCATCGTCGGAGCCGGCCTCGCCGGACTCGTCGCAGCGAGTGAGCTGCTCGACGCAGGCAAACGCGTCACCATCGTCGAGCAGGAGCCGTCGGCCTCCCTCGGCGGGCAGGCGTGGTGGTCGTTCGGCGGACTCTTCCTCATCGACTCCCCCGAGCAGCGCCGGATGGGCATCACCGACTCGCTCGCACTCGCCCGCCAGGACTGGCTCGGCAGTGCGGCATTCGACCGCGACGAAGACAAGTGGCCTCGGCTGTGGGCCGAGGCATACTTGGAGTTCGCGGCAGGCGAGAAGCGCGCCTGGCTGCACGAGAAGGGCGTCCGGTTCTTCCCGATCGTCGGCTGGGCGGAGCGCGGCGGGTACACGGCGGGCGGCCACGGCAATTCCGTTCCACGGTTCCACATCACCTGGGGCACCGGGCCCGGTGTGCTCGCGCCGTTCCTCCGCCGGGTCCAGGCGGGGGCCGCATCCGGGTCGGTCACCCTGTTGCACCGCCATCGGGTCGACGAGCTGATCGTCGAATCGGGTGCTGTCACCGGGGTGCGCGGAGCGGTGCTCGCCCCGGATGCTGCACTACGCGGTGCCCCCAGCAACCGCGACCAGGTCGGTGACTTCGAGCTACGCGCGGGGGCGGTCATCGTCACCAGCGGCGGCATCGGAGGCAACCACGACCTCGTTCGCGCCGCGTGGCCCGAGCGGCTCGGGACTCCCCCGGCGAAGATGCTCTCGGGCGTACCCGCGCACGTCGACGGCCGGATGCTCGCGATCACGGAGGCCGCGGGCGCTCGCCTGATCAACGGCGACCGGATGTGGCATTACACCGAGGGCATCGAGAACTGGAACCCCGTCTGGGACAAGCACGGGATCCGCATCCTGCCGGGTCCGTCGTCCCTCTGGCTCGATGCGACCGGGAACAGACTGCCGGTTCCGCTGTTCCCCGGCTTCGACACACTCGGCACTCTCGAGCACTTGCGCGCGACCGGGCACGACTACAGCTGGTTCGTGCTTACTCAGAAGATCATCGAGAAGGAGTTCGCCCTCTCGGGCAGTGAACAAAACCCCGACCTCACGAACAAGGACCTCCGCCTGCTGGCGAAACGGGTCGGCTCCGGTGCGCCGGCGCCCGTCGAAGCGTTCAAGGACAAGGGCGCCGACTTCGTGGTGGCGGACACGCTGGACGAGCTCATCGCGGGAATGCAGCGCCTCGCGGAGGTTCCGCTCGACGGCGAGCTGGTGGCACGGCACGTCCAGGAGCGCGATCGCGAACTCGACAACGACTTCAGCAAGGATGCGCAGATCACCGCGATCCGCGGAGCCCGCGCCTACCGTGGCGACAAGCTCATCCGCGTCGCCAGCCCGCACAAGCTGCTGGACCCGAAAGCCGGGCCTCTCATCGCAGTCAAGTTGCACATCCTGACCCGCAAGAGTCTCGGCGGCATCGAGACCGACCTGGACGGCCGCGCGCTCGGAGCGGACGGCTCCCCGGTGCCGGGTCTGTATGCGGCGGGAGAGGCCAGCGGATTCGGCGGCGGCGGAGTGCACGGTTACCGGTCGCTCGAGGGCACCTTCCTCGGGGGCTGCCTCTTCTCAGGCCGCCAAGCCGGACGAGCGGTCGCGCGCGGCTGATCGGAGCTAGCCGCGCAGACTCCAGGCCTGGCGACGCACCAGGATGTGGCCACGCCGGGTGGTGAGGCGTGTCCACGGGCCGGTCTCGAGGATCGTCACGGGCTCGTCGGCTGCAAGGAAGCCGAGGCTCTCCGCAGCGAACGCGGCGCCGGCGGGAACGTACTCGAGATCGTCGATGGGCCGGCCCCACACCTCGGCGCGGACGCGCTGCACGAGCTGTTCGCCCGTTCCGGTGGGCACCGCCTCCGCCACCTCGGCGATACCGGTCTTGGCGGTCTGCTCCAGCAGTTGGAAACTCGTCTGCCCGACGGGACGCCAGCCTCCGCGCGGCGGCGAGATGCCGGCCCAGGTGACGGTCGAAACCTCGAGCGGCATGCGCACCTCGACGGGCCCCTCCGGCGTCGTGCCCGCAGCGACGGCCTCGCCGATGCGGGCGAGACGATCGAGCAGCGACCGGATCGGTACCACCGCATCGAAGTCGGCGCCCGGCTGGATCGCGAACGTGCGCAGCCCCAGGACGGTCGGCGTCTGGTCGAGCAGCCCGCGCGGGTACAGGATCGCCGAATACACGGCGAGGACGCCCGATCCGCCGATCAGGCGCACGGAACCCTCCTCGACGCGCGCGGCTCGGGACAGGTAGGTCTGGAGGTCGGAAACGGCGAGGGAATCCACGAGTGAAAATGTCTGGCTCATCTGCTGTCTAAACTACCAAGACGACCACTCGATGGAGGCACCGTGACCGAGCCCCTTGCATCCTTGCTCACCGCGCTCGACCTGACCGACACCGGAGCACGCACCAGCGAGGACATCTTCACCGGTCCGTCGCAGTGGATGCCGCTCGGACGCGTGTTCGGCGGACAGGTGCTCGCACAGTCGATCGTCGCGGCGACGCGCACGGTACCCGACGGCCGGATCATCCACTCCATGCACGGCTACTTCCTGCGCCCGGGCGACGTGAACCTGCCCATCACGTTCTCGGTCGACCGCATCCACGACGGCCGATCGTTCTCGACGCGGCGCACCCAGGCGTACCAGAGCGGGTTGCCCATCCTGTCGATGATCGCCTCCTTCCAGGACGAGGACGACGGCCTCGACCACCAGGTCGTCATGCCCGCAGATCTCCCCGAGCCCGAGACACTCCCGAACTCTGCCTCCACGCTCGAGAACGTCGCGCATCCGGTAGCCCAGTACTGGGCGAGCGAACGCCCCTTCGACATGCGCCACGTGACCTCCCCGATCTACCTCACCGTCGACGGTGAGCACGTCGCCCACCAGGCCGTCTGGTTCCGGGCGATCGACAGGCTGCCCGACGACCCGGAGCTGCACCGGGCAGCGCTCGCCTACGCCAGCGACTACACGATCATGGAGTCGGTGATGCGTCGCCACGGTATCGCGTGGGCGACCCCCGGGCTCAAGGCGGCCAGTCTCGACCACGCGATGTGGTGGCACCGGCCCGCCCGGGTCGACGAGTGGCTCCTGTACACACAGGAGTCGCCCAGCGCCAGCGGCGGGCGCGGCCTCGCTCTCGGCCGCATCTACGACCGCGAGGGACGCCTCATCGCCAGCGTCGCCCAGGAGGCGACGATCAGGGTGCCCGCTCCGCGCTAGTCGAAGGTGCTCTGCAGCAGCACCGTACCGTTCGCCGCCGACCGGATGTCCACGCTCGCGATGTCCGCGACCGCAACGCTGGTCGTCGCCGTCGGCTCGACCGTGGTTCCGGGCGCCGCCTCCCAGGTCGAGATCTGAGTCTCGCGACCGTTGCGATCGGTGACGACCATGGCATACGTCCACGAGCGTCCGGGCGCCTGCCCGTCCCAGTCCGCGTAGCTGCAGCGCGACTCGATCCTCGTACCCCACGGCTCGGCGACGAGCTTGATGTCGGCCGACAGACCGCTCGGCTCCACCTGGGTCATCACAACACTCTTGCCCGCTTCAGGAGCCGGGGTGAGTGTCGGCATCAGAAGGCTCGACACGACGATCGCGCTCAGGACCACGATGACGGCAGCGGCCGCCAACGAGCCCGCCGCCCACCAGCGCGTGCGGATGCGACGTCGGCGCGCGGCCCGGAGCAGACCACCGAGGAGGTCGGGGTTCGAACCGTCGGCGCTGAGCCGTTCGGCTTCCCGGATGCTCGTGGTCTGCCCTTGCGGCACACCCTGGCCCGCCGTCTGGTCGGCCTCGAGAAGGGCGAAGGCTTCGGCCTCCGAGACGTGCCCGAGGAGCCCGGGCAGGCCGGCCAGCTCGGATACGGCTGCCGTGCATGCATCGCACGTGCGGAGGTGTTCTTCGTACGCCCGCCGGTCGGCACTGGACAGCGCCCCGAGCAGGTACGCGCCATCCCAGGTGACGAATTCGTCGTGTGTCGTCATCGCTCAGTCACACCCCTCTCCTGCAATGCGAGCCGCAGCGCCCGCAACCCGTAGTGGATGCGCGATTTCACAGTGCCCTCCGGGATGTCCAATTCTCGGGAGATCTCGGCGATCGATCGGCCGCCGTAGTAGGCGTGCACGATCACCGCTCGGTGCTCGATGGAGAGCTCGGCGAGAGCATCCGAGACCAGCCAGGCGTCGAGCACGGCGTCGGACTCGTTCCGGGCCTCACGCTCGGGAAGCACATCCGTGCCGAACTCGTGGATGCTGTGGGCGCTGCGCTTGTCGTCGATGACGAGGTTGCGTGCGACGGTGAACAGCCAGGCCCGGGCAGAGCTCTGGGACTGGTCGAGCACGGCCGGCCTCTTCCACGCCCGCAGGAGCGTCTCCTGCACGACGTCGTCGGCCATCGCCCGATCGCCGGTCAAATGCACGACGTAGCGCCATACGGCTTGCGCGTGCTGATCGTGCAGCTCCCGCAATAGTCGCGAATCGTCGTTCGGCATGAGCACCTCCAACACGTACACGCTGACGCCGCACTAAAAGTTCACCGGAATCGCCGACTCGCTGAACCGAATACTCCGGAGACTCGTGCATACCGATAGACCAAAGCTACGCCGACCCGTGAGGACTCGCATGACCGATTCGACCCAGCTCTCGCGCCGAACACTTGTGACGATCGGAAGCGCAGCGGCGCTGGGGGCGGGCGCGCTGGTGCTCACCGCCTGCACCGGTCCTGCAGACGCAGGGAACGGCGCGGCCGCCAGTCCGATCACGATGCCGCTCGCCACCATCCCGGTCGGCGGCGCGGTGTCGGCGAGGCTCGGGACGGCTCCGATCGTCGTCTCTCAGCCCACCGAGGGAGCGGTGGTCGCGTTCAGTGCGGTCTGCACCCACCTGGGATGCACGGTCGCGCCGCAGGGAAAAGAGTTCGACTGCCCGTGCCACGGGTCACGCTTCGATGGAACCACCGGTGATGTGCTGGACGGCCCTGCCTCGACGCCCCTGAAGAAGCTCAAGGCCACTGTGTCGGGCGACACGGTCACGGTCTCGAACTAGGCGCCCGCGCATCCCCGCCTGCGACCGGTCGGGCGTCAGCCTCGCTTGGTGAACTCCACGGGCTCGTCGAGGTACGGCGTCCAGGCCGCACGTTCGCGGTCGTTGATGCGGCGTGGCCGCTCGCTCGCCGCATCCACGAGCACGATCGTCGTGGCGGCACGCGAGTAGAGCACCGGCGGTTCGGTTGCCTCGGGCGACCACACTTCGTAGCAGACCTCGAGACTGGCACCGCCGAGCCTGCCGAGCCACAGCTGGATGTCGAGGGGCTGCCGGAGGTACGGGATGGGCGCGAGGTACTCGATCTCCTGGCGCGCGATGAGCGTGAGCGTGTCTGCGCCGGGTCGGCCGTCGAGAACCGCCGTGCTCGATCCGACCGCGCCCGCACCGTCGCCAGTGTCGTCGTCTGTGATCCAGAACGCCTGGATGCGCGCCTCCTCCAGGAGTCGCAGCATCTCAGCGTTGTTCACATGGCCGTAGGCGTCGAGGTCGCTCCAGCGCAGCCGGATCGGCACGTGCAGTCTCATCGTCCGCTCCGCGTCAGTCGCGCGTCAGCTTGCGGTAGGCCGAGCGGTGCGGCTTGGCCGCGTCGGGGCCGAGGCGCTGGACCTTGTTCTCCTCGTACGCTTCGAAGTTGCCCTCGAACCAGTACCAGTTGGCCGGATCTTCCTCAGTGCCCTCGTAGGCCAGGATGTGCGTGGCGATCCGGTCGAGGAACCACCGGTCGTGGGTGATGACCACCGCGCACCCCGGGAACTCGAGGAGCGCGTTCTCCAGGCTGGAGAGCGTCTCGACGTCGAGGTCGTTGGTCGGCTCGTCGAGGAGCAGCAGGTTTCCGCCCTGCTTGAGCGTCAACGCCAGGTTGAGACGGTTGCGCTCGCCACCGGAGAGTACGCCGGCCTTCTTCTGCTGGTCGGGCCCCTTGAATCCGAACGTCGACACGTAGGCCCGGCTCGGAACCTCCATCTTGCCGACCTGGATGTAGTCGAGTCCGTCGGAGACGACCTCCCACAGCGTCTTGTTCGGGTCGATGCCGCCTCGCGACTGGTCGACATAGGAGATCTCGACCGTCTCGCCGATCTTCAGGTCGCCGCCGTCGAGGGGCTCCATGCCGACGATCGTCTTGAAGAGCGTGGTCTTGCCCACACCGTTCGGGCCGATGACGCCGACGATGCCGTTGCGCGGCAGCGTGAAGGTCAGTTCTTCGATCAGCTTGCGGTCTCCGAAGCCCTTCTCCAGATTCTTGGCGTCGATCACGATCTGGCCGAGCCGCGGTCCCGGCGGAATCTGGATCTCTTCGAAGTCGAGCTTTCTGGTGCGCTCCGCCTCGGTGGCCATCTCCTCGTAGCGGGCCAGGCGCGCCTTCGACTTGGCCTGACGGCCTTTCGCGTTGCTGCGCACCCAGTCGAGTTCCTCTGACAAACGCTTCGACAGCTTCGCGTCCTTCTTACCCTGCACCTCGAGACGAGCCTGCTTCTTCTCCAGATACGTGGAGTAGTTGCCCTCGTACGGGTAGAGGTGACCGCGGTCGACTTCGGCGATCCACTCGGCGACATGGTCGAGGAAGTACCGGTCGTGGGTCACCGCGAGCACCGCACCGTGGTACTTGGCCAGATGCTGCTCCAGCCACAACACGCTCTCGGCGTCCAGGTGGTTGGTCGGCTCGTCGAGCAGCAGGAGGTCGGGCTTCTGCAGGAGCAGCTTGCAGAGGGCCACGCGTCGCTTCTCACCGCCGGAGAGGCTCGTGACGGGCCAGTCCCCCGGTGGGCAGCGCAGCGCATCCATCGCCTGCTCGAGCTGCGAATCGAGATCCCACGCGTCGGCAGCGTCGATCTGCTCCTGGAGGGTGCCCATCTCGCCGAGGAGCGTGTCGAAATCGGCATCGGGGTCGGCGAGCTCCGCCGAGATCTCGTTGAACCGGTCGACCTTCGCCTTGATCTCGCCGACGCCCTCCTGCACGTTCTCGAGCACCGTCTTGGTCTCGTCGAGAACGGGCTCCTGCATCAGGATGCCGACGGTGTACCCGGGCGACAGCTTCGCTTCGCCGTTGCTCGGAGTGTCGAGCCCGGCCATGATCTTGAGGATGGTCGACTTACCCGCACCGTTCGGTCCGACCACGCCGATCTTCGCTCCCGGGAGGAACGACATGGTCACGTCGTCGAGGATCAGCTTGTCGCCCACCGCTTTGCGGGCGCGCACCATCGAGTAAATGTATTCGGCCATGGGATCAATCCTAGGGTGAGTGCGTGGGAAGAAGGCGTGTGAGCGCTCGGTCGAACTCCGCGACGGAGCGCCGCGAGCTCAGCCGCTCGGCTACCAGTCGATCGGGCGGGTCTCCCCGATGAGGCAGGCACCAGTGGCGAGCACGGCGGTCACCTGGCTGTTGTAGCCGCCGGCATCGGCTCCGTTCTGGCCGATCAGGCAGGTGTCACCCATGCGCACGGAGAACTGGATCGAATTGGCCTTGAGCCCGATCGTCGTGGTGTCGACGGTGAGCTGCATGCTCGACTTGTCGAATCCGGCGGCCACCAGCGCGTCGATGAAGTCGCGTCCGACCGCGTTCGGATGCGCGGCGAGCGTCGCCCGGTTGACCTGGTCGAAGAACGGCAGGTTGTCTTGCGCCGAGCCTTGCGGGTGCAGCTCGACGACGGCCGGAGCGGAGCTCGTGGCGCTCGGTGCGGGCGCGGCGGATGCGCTGTGCGAGCTCGTGCCGCCCGTCGTGCCTCCCACGCAGCCGCTGAGTGCGAGACCCACTGCAAGGGAGATGCCGACAGCCACTCCGACGGCCGACCGACGGCTCCGGGAATCCGCAACGGTCGACGAATTCGGAAGGTGCGGCATCTGGTCTCCGTGGATCTTGGTGCAGAGTGGATCTGGGGCAGGGTGGATCTGGGGCAGGCTGAACACCTTACATACTACGCGGCGACACCTGGTGAACCGTTCGCGTCATCAGCATCCGCTCCGCCCGTTCCTCCCTGCTCATCGCCCTCGCCGGCAGACCGTTTGATCGTGCGGCTGAACGCCGACGACCCCCACGACAGGTCATGCCCGATCGCATCGGCATCGATCTCGACGACGATTCCCGATCGTTCACCGGTCTCCCACTCCCGCACGCTCAGGCGCCCGGTCACCAGGACGGGATCGCCCTTCGCAACGCAGCCGGCCACGTTCGACGCAAGCTGGCGATAGGTCGAGACCGTGAACCAACTGGTCGGACCGTTCTCCCAGGACTTCGTCTCCCGGTTGAATCTGCGGCGCGTGCTCGCCAGCCGGAACGTCGTGATCGGGAGGCCTTCGTCGGTGGTCAGGTGGTTCGGAACCGTCGCGACGAAACCTCGGATGGACAGGGAATCGGTCATAGTGCTCTCCTCGTGCTCAGCCGCCCGACGCGGGCGATGAGACGAGTCTCGACCGCATCCGGAGCCGCCGGCGCGAAAGGACTGGATCTGGGGAGAGCGACCCGATTCCTCGCGCTGTGGAGAAGCGTGACCTACGCAGCGATGACGTAGTCGGCGTACGACGCGCGGATCTTGTTCACCTTCGGCTGTGCCACGGCCAGGCAATAGCCCTGCCCGGGGTTCTTGGCGAAGAAGTCCTGGTGATACTCCTCAGCCCGGTAGAACGTGCCGAGGGGCTCGAGAGTGGTGACGATCTCGCCGTCCCAATACGTGCGCGCTCGGGCGAGCGCATCCTCGAAGAGCGCCCTCTGCTCGTCGCCGTCGTAGAACATCGCCGACCGGTACTGGGTGCCGATGTCGGCGCCCTGCCGATTCAGCTGGGTCGGGTCGTGCAGGGTGAAGAAGACATCGAGGATGACGCCGGCCGGGATGACCTCGGGGTCGAACGTGACCGCGACCGCTTCGGCGTGCCCGGTCGAACCGGTGCACACCTCCTCGTAGGTCGGGTCGACCGCTGTGCCGCCGGTGTAGCCCGACACCACATCCTGAACACCGCGCAGCACGCGGTAGACCGCATCCAGGCACCAGAAACACCCTCCGGCCACCACGAACGTCTGCATAGGAACACCTCTCGCTTCGGGTCGAGAACATTCTCCTACGATGAGAGCATGACTTTTGCTGCCGCAGGCGACCGCTACGAGACGATGACCTACAACCGCACCGGCCGAAGCGGCCTCAAGCTCCCTGCACTCTCCCTCGGCCTGTGGCACAACTTCGGCGACGAGCGCCCGATCGAGACACAGCGCGCGATCGTGCGGCGCGCGTTCGACCTCGGCGTCACGCACTTCGACCTCGCCAACAACTACGGACCGCCCGCGGGCAGCGCGGAGACGAACTTCGGGCGCATCCTGCGCGAAGACCTCACTCCGTACCGCGACGAGATCATCGTCTCGAGCAAGGCGGGCTACGGGATGTGGGACGGCCCGTACGGCGAGTGGGGGTCCCGCAAGACGATGCTCTCCTCCCTCGACCAGAGCCTCGAACGCCTCGGTCTCGACTACGTGGACATCTTCTACTCGCACCGTCCCGACCCGGAGACCCCGATCGAGGAGACGATGGGCGCTCTGGCGACCGCCGTGCAGCAGGGAAAGGCTCTCTACGTCGGCGTCTCCAACTACGACCCGGCGCAGACCCGAGCCGCCGCGGCCGCCCTCGCCGAACACAAGGTGCCCCTGCTCATCCACCAGCCGCGCTACTCCATGTTCGACCGGCACATCGAGAACGGTCTGTTCCCCGTGCTCGACGAGCTGGGTGTCGGCAGTATCGTCTTCTCCCCGCTCGCTCAGGGGCTGCTCACCGACCGCTACCTCGACGGCTCGGTCCCGGCCGGGTCGCGCGTCGCCACCAGCCGCTTCCTCTCGGAGCAGCAGCTCAGCCCGATCTATCTCGAGCGCGCCCGGGCACTCAACGACATCGCTGCCGGGCGCGGCCAGACGCTCGCGCAGCTCGCACTGACCTGGGTGCTGCGGCAGCCTGCCGTCACGAGCGCCCTGATCGGCGCGTCGAGCGTCGCCCAGCTCGAGCAGAATGTGGCGGCGCTGGAGGCTCCCCCGCTCACCACCGCTGAGGTCGCCGCGATCGACCCGTACGCCGTTCACGGCACCGAGCACACGGAGGCGTGACCGTCCGGCAGCGACGGTGACGGCCGCGCCGACGGACCGCCGGAAAACGACCCGGTCCAACGTCGCGGTCACGACTCCACGACACTGCGGCCAGGCTCCCGGGATGCGCGCCCGACCGGGATTACCATCGCCGCATGCAGTGGTGGAATGAATTCGTTGATTGGCTCACATCGTCGGCAGCACGACCGATGATCCTGAACGCGGTGGTGCTCGCGGTTGCCGTGATCTTCGCCGGGTTGCTCGCAGCTCTGATCGCCCGTGGCGCGATCAAGGGTCTGCTCTCCCGCACCGATCGTCAGCAGAAGGCGTCGGCCATCGCGGCCCTCGTGGATGCGGCGACCGAGGCATCCGTCTGGAACTCACTGACCCCCGGCGAGCAGGTTCTCTCCGATCGCGCCGTCGGGCAGGCCGACATCATGGTGCGGCTCCTCCCGATCAAGGGAGCCGGCATCGCCGCCAACTGGGCGGGTCACCAGCTCGCCGAGATGAAGCGCGCGTCGGCGACGTTCGGCTACCAGCTCGACCCGGCCATCGCCGAGTTCCGCGACCGGCTGATCGAGTGGCAGAACAAGCCGCATCGGGCTCGCCGGATCTTCCAGGGCGACCTGGAGCGCTGGCGGTTCGAGAACACCGATACCGACCGAGTGCTGCTCGAGCGACAGGATGCGTGGGTCGCCCAGCAGCACCACGAGCAGTTCACCCCCGTCCCCGCGGCGGTGGACGACTCGACGAGCCCGCAGACGTTCACCCGGGAGCCCGGCACCGCGGCGGTCGGCACCGACACCGCTCCGACCACCCGGCTCTCGCAGCCGGTCTGACCCGGTAGGACACTCCACCCGAAAGAGAGGGCCGGCGGATCATCCGCCGGCCCTCTCTCTGTCTGCGTGTGCGTGAGCTACCGAGCGACCTCGGTGTACCCGCCGCGTCCGTGCCACCAGTCGTCGAACATGCTCACCGGAACCTGCCGTTTGTGCTCGGTGGCCAGGAAGCGCGCCTCGAGCGCTGTCGCGACCTCCTCCGGGACCTCCTTGCCCTCGAGGAAGTCGTCGATGTCGTTGTATGTGTGCCCGAGGTTGTCCTCGTCGGTCTGGCCGGGGTTGAGATCGAGGAGGTCGGCGGTGGGGGCCTTCGTGTAGAGGCGCTCGGGCGCATCCAGGTGCTCCAGGATCGCTCGGCCCTGTCGCTTCGTGAGACCGGTCAAGGGCAGGATGTCGGTGCCGCCGTCGCCGTACTTCGTGAAGAATCCGGTGACCGCCTCTGCCGCGTGGTCCGTTCCCACGACGAGCAGGCGCCGCTGTCCCGCGATGGCGTACTGCGCGACCATCCGAGCGCGGGCTTTCACGTTGCCCTTGGTGAAGTCGGTCATGTCGTCGCCGAGCGCGTCCTTGTACTCGTCCTCGAATCCGTCGACCGCGCGCTTGATGTTGAACGTCACGGTGCGCTTCGGCTTGATAAACGAAAGAGCGAGCTGGGCATCGTCCTCGTCCTGCTGCACCGAGTACGGCAAGCGCACGGCGAAGAACTCGGCATCGACCCCGTCATCGGCGAGACGCTCGACCGCCAACTGGGTGAGCCGGCCGGCGAGTGACGAATCCTGTCCGCCGCTGATGCCGAGCACATACCCGGCAGCCCCTGTGGCTTTCAGGTACTGCACGAGGAAGTCGACCCTCTTCTCGACCTCCGTCGCGGGGTCGATCGTGGGGCTGACGTTGAGTTCTTCGATGATTCTGGCCTGAAGGTCACGCATGGAGCCACACTATCCCTGGCGCGTTTCGGCCGTGTGAACGCCTCCCGAGCGCGCCGCGAGTACGATCTGGCGCATGGACCCCGCCGTCGGCACCATTGTCCTCATCCCGCTCATCGCGGTCGCGGCCTCGCTGCTCGCCACCCTGGTCGGGCGGGTCGCGAAGATCCCGCTCGTCGTCTTCGAGATCGTGCTCGGCCTCCTGGTCGGCCCCAGCGTTCTGGGCTGGATCCCGAAGACCGACGCCCTCGACTTCCTGGCGAACTTCGGGCTCGCCTTCCTGTTCTTCATGGCGGGCAACGAAATCGACTTCGCTGCGATCAAGGGCAGGCCGTTGCGCCGGGCTTCGCTCGGCTGGGTCGTCTCGCTCGTCGTCGGGGTGGGACTGGGCATCCTGCTCGCGCCCGATGTCATCGCGGGCGTCTACGTGGGCATCGCACTCACTTCGACGGCACTCGGCACGCTCATGCCCGTGCTTCGGGATGCGGGCGAGCTGCACACGACGTTCGGCCGGGCCGTGACCGCGGTCGGCGCTGTCGGCGAGTTCGGACCCCTGCTGGCGATCTCACTCTTCCTCAGCGGACGCCGTCCGCTCGCAGCCGCCCTGGTGCTGATCGGGTTCGCCGTGATCGCCGGCGTCGCCGTCTGGCTGGCCTCACGGGGCGCGCACGAACGCTTCCACGGGCTGGTGCGCGCGACACTTCACACCAGCGGTCAGTTCGCGGTGCGCTTCGTCGTGCTCGTGATCGCCGCCCTCGTCGGCCTCAGCCTCGCTCTCAGCCTGGACATGCTGCTCGGAGCATTCGCCGCCGGTGTGATCTGCCGGGTGCTGCTGTCCGGCGCCAAGAAGCCGGACGCCGAATTGGTCGAGGGCAAGCTCGAAGCCGTGGCGTTCGGGGTTCTGGTGCCGATCTTCTTCATCAACACCGGCATCGGATTCGACCTGAAAGCGCTCATCTCCGATCCGCGGGCGCTCCTCCTCCTGCCGATCTTCCTGCTGCTCCTCATCGTGATACGCGGCATCCCCGGATCATTCGCCGCTCCGCCCGGCTCCACGTTCCGGGACCGCACCGCACTCACCCTGCTCAGCGCAACCGGCCTGCCGATCATCGTCGCCGTGACGAACATCGGTCTCGAATCCGGCGACCTGCAGAAGGGCACGGCGACGGCTCTCGTCGGTGCTGGGATGCTCAGCGTGCTGCTCTTCCCGATCATCGCGCTGTCGCTGCGCAAGCGGGCATCCGATGGCGGTCTGCGCTCCCCCGACTCCGACCGGGTGCCGCTCGAGGGCTAGGGGATGCGCGTGACCGCGCGCGCGAGGATGGCCGCCGTGAGCGCATCCACCGGCTCGCGCGCCGCCGAGGGGTTGGACAGCAGTGTGAAATCCACTCCGCCGAGCTCGGGCAGCGAGAACCGGTTGCTGACCTTGACCAGGTCGGAGGGGATCAGCGACTTCGGGAACACGGCGACCCCGATACCGGCGCGCACGGCGGCGAGCACCCCGTTCACCTCCCGCGTGTTGCAGGTGATGCGCCAGGTGCGTCCCGCCTCCTCCAGCGCGTCGATCGTGATCTGCCGGCTCAGGCTCGGCCCCTGGTACGCGATGAGCGGGATGGGCTCGGCCGGGTCGACGACGGTCTTCTCCTGCCCGACCCAGACCAGCTCATCCGTCGCCACGACGGTGCCCTCGGTGGTTCCCGGATTCTGTTTGATGAAGATCAGGTCGAGCTGCCCCGCTTTGAGCTTGCGATAGAGCGGACCCGACTGGTCGACCGTGAGCTCCAGGTTGATCTGCGGGTGCTGCTGCCGGAAGTGCCTGAGGATGCGCGGCAGCGTCGTGATCGCCAGATCGTCCGCGGCGCCGAACCTCAGCCGTCCTCGCATCGCGGAGCCGCTGAAATAGCTCTCGGCCTCCGCGTGCGCCGCGAGGATCGATCGCGCGAACCCCGCCATCGCGTCACCGTTGTCGGTGAGCCGCACCTCGCGGGTGTCCCTGGCCACCAGCTGCCGTTTCGCCGACTGTTCGAGACGCCGCACGTGCTGGCTCACGGTCGGCTGGCTGATTCCGAGTCGCGCTCCGGCCTTCGTGAAGCTTCGCGTGTCGGCGACGGCGAGGAACGTGCGGAGGAGGACCGGGTCGAACATCGAGCATCCATTCACAAAGTCAATAGGAGTTATAGCTTCAATTCGCTGCAAGAATACCGCAGGTTGCGTAACGTCAAGAGGACAGACCTCTATACGGAACCAGACTCGCAGGAACAGAACGTGGCAAACTCCACCGCAGCACCGCCCACCGGACCGATGCCGGTCCTCAGCACCCGCCCACCGTGGCGCGAGACCTTCATCTCCCTCCGAGTGCCCAACTACCGCAGGTTCGCGGCGTCCAACCTCGTCGCCAACACGGCCGTATGGATGCAGCGGATCGCTATGGACTGGCTGGTGCTCCAGCTCTCCGGCAGCGTTGCGGCCGTCGGTGTGACCGTGTTCATGCAGTTCACGCCGATGCTGGTCTTCGGCCTCTACGGCGGCGTGATCGCCGATCGGTACTCGAAGCAGAAACTGCTCATCATCACCCAGTCGACGGCCGCGCTGCTCGCCGCCGTGCTCGCGGTGCTGACCCTCACCGGACTGACCGAGGTCTGGCACGTCTACGTGATCTCCTTCGCCCTCGGGCTGGTCACGGTCGTCGACAACCCGGCCCGCCAGGTATTCGTGAACGAGCTCGTCGGCCCCCACTACCTGCGCAACGCGATCAGCCTCAACTCGTCGATCTTCCAGCTCGGCGGCCTCATCGGACCGGCCGTCGGCGGCATCCTCATCACCGCGGTCGGTGGCGGGTGGTCGTTCGCGATCAATGCGGTCGCCTGCCTCGCCGTGGTCGGTGCAGTCGCCTCACTGCGCCGCTCCGAGCTGCACTCCTCCCCCGCCGCTCCCCGCGGAAAGGGACAGCTCGCAGAGGGGATGCGGTACGTGCGCCGCAAGCCCGTCATCTTCTGGACCGTCGTGATGGTCGCCGTGCTCGCGGTCTTCGCGTTCAACATGCCGGTGCTCCTCGCCGCGTACGCGAACAACGTCTTCGACGTGGGCGCCCAGGGATACGGGCTGTTCAACGCGCTCGTGGCGGGCGGGGCGCTGGTCGGCGCACTCGCCTCGACGCGCCGCACGAGCATCCGGTTGAGCATGGTCGTCGGCACGGCCGCCGCGCTGGGCATCGTGCAGGCGCTCGCCGCATTCGCACCGGACGAGTTCGTCTTCGCCATCCTCCTCGTCGGAATCGGTGTCGCCAACCTGCTCTTCATCACCGGCGCGAACTCGCTCGTGCAGATGTCGTCGAACGTGCAGATCCGCGGGCGGGTGATCTCGCTCTACATCCTGGTGCTCCTCGGCGGTCAGGCTCTCGGCGGCCCGCTGATGGGCTGGATCGTCGAATCGTTCGGGCCGCACACCGCCATCATGATCTCGGGTCTGGTCCCCGCCGCGGCCGCCATCGTGATCGCTATTCTGATCGCCCGCAGCGCGAGCCTCCGCCTGCGCGTCAACCTCCGCGGACGCCGCCCGAGCATCACCATCGTCAACCGTGCGGGCAAGACGGGCGCTCGCCTGTGAGCGCGCCGAAGTACCTGAGCTAAACTCGGCACTGTGCCAAGCTACAGAGATCCAGGTCCGCTCGAGTTCGACGCAGTACTCCAGCGGGGCGAGGCCGAGAACTCCCAGACGTTCGTCGACTTCCCGTTCGACGTGCTCGAGACATTCGGAAGCGCCGGACGCATCCCCGTCGTCGCGAGCTTCGACAGCGAGGAGTACCGCGGTTCACTGGTGACCTACGGCGGCGGCTCGCACCTCATCCTCGTGCTCAAGAGCATCCGTGAGCGGCTCGGCAAACTCGAAGGCGACACCGTGCACGTCACGATCGCACTCGACACGTCCGAGCGCATCGTCGAACTCGCCCAGGATGCGAGCGAGGCCCTCAAGGTCAGCGGTGCCCTCGACGCCTTCCGCGCGATGAGCTACAGCCACCAGCGCGAATACGAACGCTGGATCGAGCAGGCGACCCGTCCGGAGACCCGTTCACGCCGCATCGCCAGAACAGCGGAACGCGTCAAAGCCGGCGAGCGCCTCCGCTGAGCCCGGCGGGCACGAACCGCACGCTGCGGTATCGTGGAACAGCCCGCCCTCGTAGCTCAGCGGATAGAGCAGGAGCCTTCTAATCTCTTGGTCGCAGGTTCGATTCCTGCCGAGGGCACCGGAGCGCCCACTCGCCGCAACCTTCTCATCGAGGCACCGGAGCGCCCGCTCGCTGGTCAGCGCCGGGCGCGGCGGGCGGCGCGGTTGCGGGCGAAGATCCAGCCGACGATACCGCCGATGACGAACACGATCAGCACGAGCAGCCAGGTCGGCATGGTCACCTGCGTCCAGAGCAGGAAGATGGTCGCCTTGTCGTCGCCGACGCCGTTCTGAATCGCCACGACGATCAGCAGCACGACGAGGACGATCGCCAGCCACTTGCGCTTCAGGTACCGGACGACAGCGTTGTCCGAACTGCTTTTCTTGGTGTCAGTGCTCATCGGTGGACCCTCTCACTCGTGCGCACGTCGGCGCCGATGATCACATCATGGCGGGAAACCGCGCACGCAGCGACCAACCACGGAACCGAGTGGCGTTTCGTGACCCTCAGACCGCCTTCGCCGCCGCCACGAGCACCTGCTGCAGCGTCGGGACACCTTCTGCGCGGAACACTTCCCGACCGTCTGCGGTGCTCACGATCACGGTCGGAGTGATCCGGATGCGGTCGGACTCCGCTCGTTCGGTCTCCCGGGCCACATCGAACTCGGTCACGGTCGCCGACGGCACCAGCCTCGACGCCTCGGCGAGCACCGCTCTGGTCTGCATGCACGGTTCGCAGAATGCGGAGGTGTACAACGTGAGTTTCATGTCCGCGGACCTCCTGCGCACGGTGACGGGTGGGCTAACCGCCGATGACGAATGCTCCCCCGTCAGTGTACGTCGGGCGAACATCCGTCGACCATCGGGCGTCAGGGGCGCGGGCTTCACCCGGTGTTCGCGAGAGGTCGGCAGAATCACACCTGTGAGCCGAGCCGCCTTCACCAGGTACGTCGCCCTCGGAGATTCGATCACCGAAGGGCTCTGCGATGCTGCCCCCGGGCATCCGGCGGGATGGCTCGGCTGGGCCGACAGGCTGGCCGCGATCCTGGACGGGGACGCGCGGCTTGCCGGGCACCCGTTCGAATTCGCCAACCTGGCCGTTCGGGGCCGCCGGATCGGAGATGTGGTCTCCGATCAGATCCCGCGAGCCCTGACACTCCGTCCCGACCTCGTCTCGGTGATGGTCGGCGGCAACGACCTGATGAGCCCGGCCGCAGATCCGGATGCGCTGGCAGAGCGGCTCGACACGGGCATCCGGTCGCTGCGCGCAGCGGGAGCGACCGTGCTGCTCGCGAATCTGTTCGACCCCCAGTTCGCGTTCTTCCTCAAGCCGTTCCGTGGGCGCGCCGCCGTCTTCAACGCCAATGTCTGGAGCATCGCGCGGGAGACCGAGTCGATCGTGCTCGACGTCTGGGGCGTGCGCGAGTTCCAGGACGGCGCCATGTGGGCGTCGGACCGGGTGCACCTCAGCGCGGGTGGGCACCGGCTGCTCGCGGCGAAGGCGGCGCACACTCTCGGCGTCCCGTATGCCGAGATCGCCTCCAGGAGCACTCCGGAGACGCCGACGCCGCCACCGGAGCCCCTCCCACTGCGAACCTGGCTGCGGGTGTACGCGATTCCGTGGGTCGGGCGCCGCCTGCGCCACATCTCCGCGGGCGACGGGATCGACGCCAAACAGCCCGTGCCGTGCCCCGTCGGAGCCCAGCACTAGACTTTTCTCATGGCTAACTCCTCGGATCGACTGGTCTGGATCGACTGCGAAATGACCGGGCTCGACCTCGAGGTCGACGAACTCGTCGAGATCGCGGTGGTGATCACCGACTTCGAACTGAACGTTCTCGACCCTGGACTCAGCATCGTGATCAAGCCCGACGAGTCCGCCCTCGAGAACATGGGCGATTTCGTGCGCGACATGCACACCACCTCCGGTCTCATCGAAGAGATCCCGAACGGGAAGAGCCTCGGCGAGGCCGAGTACGAGGTGCTCGAGTACGTGCTGAAGTTCGCGCCGACGGCACGCAGCGCGCCCCTCGCGGGCAACACGATCGGCACCGACCGGATGTTCATCGCCAAGTTCATGCCGCGGCTCGACAACCATCTCCACTACCGCAGCGTCGACGTCTCCTCGATCAAAGAACTCTCCCGCCGCTGGTTCCCCCGCGTGTACTTCAACGCCCCAGAGAAGCACGGCGGACACCGGGCCCTCGCCGACATTCTCGAGTCGATCCGAGAGCTCGAGTACTACCGTCGGGCGGCGTTCGTGGCCGAGCCGGGACCGGCCACGGAGGACGTCCAGACGATCTCTCAGGACGTGGTGGAAAAATGGGCGTCGCAGATGTAATAGAATCGTCGAGTTGCTTTGAGCGAGACGCAGAGAATCGCTCGAAGACATGGTGGGTATAGCTCAGTTGGTAGAGCGCCTGGTTGTGGTCCAGGAGGTCGCGGGTTCAAGCCCCGTTACTCACCCCAAGTATTACCGAGCGTGGCTTTACCGAGCCGGAGTCAGCCGCGCACCAGCGTGGCGATCGCGACGAACACGGCGATGACTCCAACGAGCAGATCGCTGACCGTCGCGAACCACTCCTTGATGTTCTTGTTCCGCTTGGGGAGATGGCGGATGCCCGCGATCAGGAGGTAGAGTCCGCCCGCAAGCGCGGCGGGCGCCAGCCACGACGGGAACGGCAGCGACAGGATGGCGACCACGCCGAACGACAGGTTCGCGAAACCGAGCTCCTGCACGATCTGATCCGCGTCCGCATCCTTCTTTCCGAGGATGTTCTCAGCCGTGAAGCCGGGACGCACCGTCTGGCTGATGCCCGCGACGAATAAGCGCACGCCGATCCCCCAGAACACGAACCACGTGCCGACGAGCGTCAGCGCGTCGACACTCCAGCCCGTGGCGACGCCCTCGATCACGATCGAGACGAGCGGAAGGACGAGCATGAGTCCGGCGATCATCGCGAAGTACATGCGCATACCCTAGTGGCGCTCGGCCGCCAGGGGCGTACTGTGCTCTGGCATGGACACAACCACACTCATCATCGTGATCATCATCGTGGTCGTGGTGATCGCCGTCATCATCGCCGTCACGGTCATGACCGGCCGGCGCCGCAAGCAGGAAGCCGATCGCAACCGGGCCGCAGAGTTGCGGCAGTCAGCGGCCGACGACGGTCTGGCTGCACGGGAGCGCGAGGCCAAGGCCGCCCGAGCGGAGGCCGACGCCCAGCAGGCCGAGGTCGACGCCGAGCGGCTCCGGCAGGAAGCGGCAGCCCGTCAGGACGATGCCGCAGACGCCCGCTCCCAGTCCGACGAGAAGCTGCGCAAGGCCGACGACATCGATCCGGATGCCCGGCCCGCTCAGACGGACCAAACCGCTGCCGACGTCCCCGATGCTGCCGGTCGACACACCGCGCCGCCGGAGAATCGCGCTCCCTGAGCGCCGGCACCGTAATCCGGCGGCAGAATTTGCGGACTCTTGCGTAGCATCCTGCAATAACTCGACAATTCGTCGACATTTCCTCTCAGACTCTTGTGGAGCGGTTCCCGTGGGCCGTATCGTCTGGGCAACTCTCCGGGCGGTCGCCGCCCCGAGCGTGTCCGATGACGTGCACATTCCGAGAGGATCCAGTCGACGATGACCAGAAACGTGTTCCGCCCCGTCGCGATCGCAGCCGCCCTGGCCGCCGCGGTCTCCATGGTGGGCTTCGCCGCGCCCGCCGCAGCCGCTCCGGCTGCGGCGAGCCCCGTCACCCGCGCCGCGCTCGACCCGGCTTTGGTCGCCGGCCGCGGTGCCGCTGTCGATTTCGCCGAACAGGAAGCCGAGAAGGCCGCGACCACCGGCACGATCATCGGACCCGACCGCGCCGCTTACACTCTCCCCGCTGAAGCCTCCGGTCGTAGCGCCGTCTCCCTCACCGCCGGCCAATACGTCGAGTTCATCCTCCCGGGCGCGACCAACGCGATCACCGTTCGCTACAGCATCCCCGATTCCCCGAACGGTGGCGGAATCACGGCACCGCTCGCTGTGACGGTGAACGGCGGAGCGAAGAAGACGATGACGCTCACGTCGCAGTACTCCTGGCTGTACAACCAGTACCAGTTCACGAACGACCCGAACGCCGACCTGCTGCATCCGGACTGGTGGATCACCGAGTGCGGATGCGTGCCGAACGCCACGACGCCCTCCCCGGTCATCTCGAAACCGTTCCGCCCCATGCACTTCTACGACGAGCAGCGGCTGCTCCTCGGGCGCACGTACAAGGCGGGCGACAAGATCCGCCTGACCGTGCCCGCGGGCTCGCCTGCCGCCACCACCACCACCATCGACTTGCTCGACTCGCAGCTCGTCGGGGCTCCGCACGTGCGGGTTCTCGCGGCGAACGTCCTCGCCTTCGGCGCCGACCCGTTCGGAAAGCGCGACTCGGCGAACGCCTTCGACAAAGCCATCGCCTTCGCCAAGAAGACCCACCTCAAGGTCTACGTTCCGCCGGGCGTCTACCAGGTCAACCGCCACATCATCGTCGACAACGTGACGATCGAAGGCGCGGGCAGCTGGTACACGATCATCAAGGGCAAGGAGGTCGCGCTGGCGACACCCGCTCCCGACGGGTCCGTTCACACCGGCGTCGGCTTCTACGGCAAGGATGCGTCGGCGGGGGGCAGCAAGAACGTGCACCTCTCGGGGTTCACCATCGAGGGCGACGTGCGGGAACGCATCGACACGGACCAGGTCAACGGGATCGGCGGGGCGCTCAGCGACTCGACCATCGATGGGCTCTACATCCACCACACCAAGGTTGCGATCTGGCTCGACGGGCCGATGAACAACGTGCGGATCACCGGCAATCAGATCGCCGACCAGATCGCCGACGGACTCAACTTCCACACCGGCGTGACGAATTCGATCGCGTCGAACAACTTCGTGCGCAACACCGGTGACGACGGGCTGGCGATGTGGTCGGAGGAGACCGCGAATGCGAAGAACACGTTCGACCACAACACCGTGCAGACGCCGACGCTCGCGAACGGCATCGCGATCTACGGCGGCACTGACATCACCGTCTCGAGCAATCTGGTCGCCGACCCGTTGCGCGAAGGCAGCGCCATCCAGGTGGGCGCTCGCTTCGGTGCCCAGCCGTTCGCCGGCCACCTGTGGATCACCGACAACACCACGGTGCGTGCAGGAACCTACGAGCTCAACTGGAACATCGGGCTCGGTGCGATCTGGTTCTACGCGCTGGAGCGCAACATCGACGCGGACGTCCAGGTCGTCGGCGACCACTTCCTCGACAGCACGTACAACGCCATCATGCTGGTCACGGACTTCCCGGTGAAGGATCTCTACACGATCACCAACGTCCACTTCCGGGACATCCGGGTCGACGGAACAGGCACCTCGGTCGTCAGCGCGCGATCCGCGGGGTCCGCGTCCTTCCAGAATGTGGATGCGCGCAATGTCGGCGCGGTCGGCGTCAACAACTGCGGGTCGTTCAACTTCCCGCCGACGGGCTCCGAGTTCTCCCTCACCGACCTCGGCGGCAACGACGGAGGCGGCGTGACGGGGCCCTGGCTCGCACCCTGGGAGCTCCCCAACACCATCACCTGCGATGACCGTCCGGCGGTGAATCCGCCGCCGGCGCCTTCGCCGTGGAATTAGCCGGGCACTGATCGGGCTCTGCTTGGAACGGCTGGCCGGGTGCCACGAACGGCGCCCGGCTAGTCGGCTGAGCGGTGCAGCAGGAAGAGTCCCCCGTGCACCGGCAGTTCCGTGCGCTGCTCATCCGTCTCGACGTACTCGTCGAGCACGGCGACGATGCGGCGGTCCAGCTCCACGACGTCTTCCGGAGAGAGGTGGAGGGAGAACCGCGCATACGTGGCGATCGACGACGGACCCGCCTCGGCGAGCTCCTGCTGAAAAGCCTCGACCGGGCCGAACGGGGCGTCCATGTCGGAGACGTCGAGGGCATCCGAGAGCCACCAGCTGCGACCGGTGGAACGGTACGGCTTCTCCAGCGCACCGCTCTCCCCCGTGCGGACGGGGGCCGGCTCGAGGAACCCCGCGTCGACGAGCTGCTTCACGTGATAGTGCGCGGTGCCGGGGTCGATGCCGAGGCGATCGGCGAGCTGCTTGTTGGTCAGCTCGTACTGCCCGCACAGACGCACCATCCTCACGCGCAGCGGATTCGCCAGCGCCTTAGCCTCTTTGACCGTGGCGGGCCGGCGCTTCGCGTCGACCGGGTTCTGGTTCGCATCCATGAGCCCAGGATAGCGTTGAATTGAGATAATCAAGATCGATTTGAATTTTCTCAATCGATGTGAGATTCTTCACTTATGAATGCTTCGCTCGGCGCCGCTTTCTGGAAGCTGTGGACCTCGTCCGCGCTCTCCAACCTCGCCGACGGCGTGATGAAGGTCGCCCTTCCGCTGGTCGCGATTCGCTTCACGGACTCCCCCGCGCTCATCGCGGGACTGGCCTTCGCGTTCACGCTCCCCTGGCTTCTCTTCGCTCTCACAGCAGGCGCACTCGCCGACCGATTCGACCGGCGCCGGCTCATGCTGATCGCGAACGCCGCGCGGGCGGCGTTCCTCGCGATCCTCACACTCACGACCGTCTTCGGCGCCGGATCGATCTGGGCCCTCTATGTCGCAGCCGTCTGCATCGGCGTGGCCGAGACGATCTACGACACATCGTCCCAGTCGATCCTCCCCCAGCTCGTGGGACGGTCCGCACTGTCGCGCGCCAACGGACGCCTCTATGCCGCTGAGCTCACCACCAACCAGTTCATCGGCCCCCCGCTCGGCGGCATTCTGGTCGCCGCGGGGGCTTCCGTCGCATTCGGCGTGCCCGTGATCCTGTGGGTGGTCGCCATCGGCATCCTGTTGCTGCTTCGAGGCAACTTCTCGACCGACCACCCGGGCACCACGACCATACGAGCCGACATCGCCGAGGGCTTGCGCTTCCTCTGGCACAACACGCTGCTGCGCGTGCTCGCGATCATGGTCGGCATCTTCAATTTCGCCGGAAACGCGGTCTTCACCGTACTCGTGCTCTACGCCGTCGGGCCGGACTCGGCCATGAAGCTCACCGACCCGGGATACGGATTGCTGCTCACCGCCTCCGCCGCGGGCAGCGTGGCAGGTTCGCTCATCGCCGAGCGGATCGAGCACTGGCTCGGCCGTGCCCGCGCGTTGACCCTCACCATTCTCGGAAGCCTGCTCTCGCTGGCCACGCCGGCATTCACCTCCGATCCGTGGGTGATCGGCGCGGCCTTCCTGGTCGGAGGTGTGACGATCTCGGTCTGGAACGTGATCACGGTCTCGCTGCGTCAGCGCATCACCCCTCCCCGTCTTCTCGGACGCCTGAACAGTGCGTATCGCCTCGTGGCCTGGGGAACGATGCCACTGGGAGCAGCCGCCGGTGGCATCCTCGCCGAGTTCCTCGGTCTGCAGCCCGTGTTCGCGATCATGGGCGGGCTGACCCTCACACTGCTGATCGGGATGTACTGGGTCACCGACAAGCGCATGGCCGACGCCGAGCGTCATGTCGACGTCGAGGTCGACGCCCCGCGCTGACCGCCGCACACACGTCCTTCCCAGGGAATCCGCCTGATCTGCCCAGAATGGGCCTCTAGTGTTGTTCGGTCGACGGCACTGTATGCCGTCGTGTCGCGCATTGCCCGCATCCTCCCCCCTGAACCCCGGATGCGCCGCTCCGTTCGCGCGTCACACCCGCGTCGCGTGAAGCGCGCCCTCTGACCACCACTGGTCGCCGGTCGCCTTCGCGCATCCTGGCGCGGTTTCAGCCCGTCTGATCGCCCCTTCCCCCACCAGTGAAGGGCCGAGCTGCGCCGAACCCGGTCACGAACCGTGCCCGGCCGCCGACGGGGAAGCGAAGAACTCTGGAAGAGAATGCTCAGAACCGCCCTCAAGAACAACCTCCCCCTCAGCCGCCTGGTCAAAGGCGTCGCAGCCACCCTCATGACCGCATCCCTGATCGCGCCGGCTCTCGCCCAGCAGCAGTCCGAGAAGGACACCCGGACCCTGTCCGAAGCGACCGGAATGCACCACGAACAGCTCTCCATCTACGCGACGATCGTTCGCGAGCGACTCGAGTCCGAAGCGAAGACGACCATGGCCGGTGCCACCGCCACCGTCGCCGCCAATGAAACGAAGACCGACACGTCGGCCGCGAAGACAGCCATCGCCGGCCTCGGCGATATCACCAAGCTCGATGACTCGACCCTGCGCAAGAACATCGACGCCACCCAGGCCGCATCGGATGCGCTCGCCGCTGCCGGCGCCGAAGCCGATCGCGTCGCCGCCGCGGCAGCCGCACAGGCGCTGGCCAATGCGAACACCCCCGAAGGGGCCAAGGCCACCGCGCGCGAGCTGGCGTCCACTCTGCACGGGTGGGGACCGGGCGAGTTCCAGTGCCTGACCAACCTGTGGCAGAAGGAATCGAGCTGGAACTACAAGGCCTCGAACGGAGGCAGCGGCGCCACCGGCATCCCGCAGGCTCTGCCCGGCAGCAAGATGGCGACCGCCGGCGCCGACTGGGCGACGAATGCGGCGACGCAGATCAAGTGGGGACTCGACTACATCGCCCGCGGCTACGGCTCCCCCTGTGGCGCCTGGGCGCACTCGCAGTCGTCCAACTGGTACTGATCCCCGGACGGTATCGAGGAATCGCGGGGGTGGTCACCGGTAAACTCACCGGGTGACCACCCCCGCGAACCTCTCCGCTCAGGCGGCCTGCTGATGGAGCTCGACGCCGAGGCCTTCGAATTCCTGGTCACGGACGAGCTCGACGCCCTGCCCGACGAGATGGTCGACGGGCTCGACAACGTCGTCTTCGTCGTCGAGGACCGTCCCGAGGACGGCTCGCTCGACCTCCTCGGGCTCTACGACGGTGTCGCTCTCACGGAGCGGGACACCTACGGATTCGGCGAAATGCCCGACCGCATCATCCTCTATCGTGAGCCGCTGCTGGATATCAGCGACGATGAAGAGCAGCTCCGTGACGAGGTCCACGTGACCCTCGTGCACGAGATCGCGCACTACTACGGCATCGACGACGAACGACTGCACGAACTCGGCTGGGCCTAGAGCGACTCCTGCTCCTCGTCCGACTCGACCGGGTCGCTGTCCGGGGAGTCGAAGTGGTACGACACGTACTTCTCGCCACCCAGCTCCCGCACCTCGCCCGCGACGTACCAGAACAGGGACTCGAGGCCGTCGATCGCAGCCACAGCGCCGATGCGCTCGTCCACCTCGCCGTCGATCAGCAGGCGTCGCTCGCTCGTGCCGGTCAGGGGGCCGTCGACGTACTCGACGATGTATTCGGTATCGGTGTGTTCTGCATCGCTCATGGCACAACGTTAGCGCCCCGCGAGCCTCGTCGACCCCGTTTCGATCGAGCAGGCCGTCACGTCCAGAATCAGATCCGCGTTGCGACGGGGATGCTCACGGTCGACGTACCGTTCGAAGTCGCTCTGCCACTGGTCCCAGTGGCCCTCGAACGCGAGGCCGTCGCGTGCGAGCGCGCGTTCCTTCCGCAGCACATCGTCGGCATCGAGCCAGATGCACAGGTCGGCCTGCGGCGCGTTCGCGCGGGCGAGGGTGCCGCATCCCTCGACGACGACGGGGCGCGCCGGATCGACTGCGTGCCATTCGGCGGGCGCATCGTCGGCCCAGTTCCAGCGCCGCCATCCAGCGGGCAGTCCGGCCAGCAACGGAGTGAGCAGGTCGCGCCCGATGGAGACGCTCGCGACATCCAGACCCGACCAGCCCGGATAGAGATCGTCCATCCGGACCAGTTGCGGTGCCGCGGTCGTCGGCCACTCCGCGACGAGCAGATCGGCGAGCGTGCTCTTGCCGGCCCCGCTCGGGCCGTCGATGAGCACCACTACGGCGCGACCCGCGGACCCGGTCGCCGCGTTCGCTGCGTCCGTCGCTTCCGTCGCTTCCCTCACAGCGGCACGAAGGAGCTCCGCGACCTCAGGCAGTGACGACATTCCAGCTCCCCACCGCGATCGCGACGCCTGCAGCCAGGAGCGCCACCGCGAGTGCGACGGCGATCGCCGCCCAATCGCGGCCGCGGAAGACCGACGGACGCGCCCACGTCCGCTCCACGAGCGACCCGAATCCGCGTGCCTCCATCGCCGTGGCGAGTTTGGTGCCGCGGCGGATCGACAGGACGAACAGCGCGAAAGACTGGCCGAGCATCCGGCGCACCACTCCGGTCTCGGCCACCCCGCGTGCGCGGCGAGCCAGCGTGAGCGCACGCCAGTCGTCGACGAACAGGCCGACCAGGCGAAGGCCCGCCAGGCCACCGAGAACGAACCGTGCGGGCAGCTTGAGCACCTGCGCGAGACCGTCGGCGAGGTCGGTCGGATCGATCGTCACGAAGAGCAGCACCGCCGGAAGACCGATCGCGAGGATGCGCAGCGCCGTCGCGATCGCGAGCTCGATCGAGCCGTCACTGATCTCCACCAGCAGCCACTGCACGTAGACCGTGCCGCCGGTGCGTCCGTAGAGCAGAGTCGTGAGCCCGGCGAGCGGCGCAGCTATCCAGATCGGTGCCGTGCGAACGAGCACGATCCGCCACGGGATGCGCGCGAAAGCCAGCAGCACGAGTTCGGCGGTCAAGGCAACAGCGGCCGAGACCCAGTCGATCGAGATCAGCAGTACGGCACTGATCAGAAGTGCTGCGGCGAGCTTGGAGACCGGATTCAGCTTCGCGAGCGGGCCGTGCTGCACGGGAGCGAGGATGCTCATGCCGCACCCCCGCCCAGGCTCAACGCGGTCTCGTCAGCTGACGCGTCGAGGTGGAGCACCTCCGCGCCGATCGCCGCGACGAACTCCGCGTCGTGCGTCGAGGCGACGATCGCGTGACCCTCAGCTCGCAGCTCTCCGATCATCTCAACCAGGCCCGCCCAGGTGAGCGCGTCCTGTCCGAACGTCGGCTCGTCGAGCACGAGCATCCGGGGCCGGGTCGCGAGAGTGGTCGCAACGGACAGCCGTCGCTTCTGGCCGCCCGACAGAGTGAACGGATTCGCGTCGGCGAGAGACGCGAGGTCGAGCCTCTCGAGAAGCTCCCCCACCCGTCGGTCGACCTCCGCCTGTCCTGCGTGCAGCGCACGCGGACCGACCTCCAGCTCAGCACGCACCGTGGATGCGACGAACTGGTGCTCCGGATTCTGGAACACGCTGCCGATGCGGGTCAGGAGCTCCCGGGAACGCCACGACGACGGGTCATCAGGCGCGTCACCGGCAAGGGCCGGCTCAGCGCGGAGCAACCCTCCCAAGGGTGGGAGCAGACCACCGAGGGTGAGCGCCAAGGTGGACTTGCCGACGCCGTTCGGCCCCGTCAGGGCCACAGCCGAGCCCTCAGAGACTCCGAGATCGATCCGATGCGGCAGCGGTGTTCCGGTCATCCCGCCTCGACGCCGTGAGCGTCGCCCGCGCGCCGCCCGACCACGACCGATCACGAGCTCGTGCGCCGTCACAAGGTCGGCGCCGAGCGTCACGCGGGGCGGTACCGGGACGACCTCATCGGGAAGCCAGACACCCGCGCGTCGCAACGCGTTCGAGGTGTCGGCGAGCACCGCATCCGGTGGCCCGTCGGCGAGCACACCGCCGTCGGCGCCGAGCACGATCACTCGGTCGACGAGGTCTCGCCACACGCTCACCCGGTGCTCCACCACCACGAGGGTCGCCCCCGTGCGCTCCAGCGTCTCGGCGACGGCCCGCCGCACGTCGATGACGCCCTCGGGGTCGAGGTTGGCCGTCGGCTCATCCAGCAGGAGCAGACCGGGCCGCATCGCGAGCAGGCCCGCGAGCGCCAGCCGTTGCTTCTGCCCGCCGGACAGGGCGGCCGTCGGATGCTCGAGCGGCACACGCAGTCGAACCGCGTCGAGCGCCTCCCGCACCCGGGGCCAGATCTCTGCGCGCGGCACCCCGAGGTTCTCGCAGGCGAACGCCACATCGTCACCGACGCGGGCGAGGATCACCTGCGAGTCCGGATCCTGCAACAGCAGGCCGCTCGTTCCGCGGGCTTTTCGGGGGTCGAGACCGCTGACTTCCAGCGTGCCGGACCTCTCGCCGTCGTCGTCGCCGCCCAGCACGCCTGCGAGCGCTGCGAGCAATGAGCTCTTCCCCGCCCCGGATGCCCCGAGCAGTAGGACGCGTTCACCCGGCTCGATGCGCAGCGTGAGATCGCGGACCGCCCAGTTGCGCCGTCCGGAGTAACGCCAGCCCCAGTCACCGACCCGAACGGCGGCTGGGACCGACGAGTTCTGCGGCGGCGCGGCCTGAGTACGGATGGTCACACCCGTCCTGTCACCTCGCGGCCGGCCGCGAACCGGCTCAGCGCCCCCGTGCGGGCCAGCGCCCGGACGAGCAGCCATGACCCCAGTCCAGCGACCACGATGCCCGAGATGGTCGTCGTGACGGTGTAAATCACCACGAACTCGATCTTCGAACCCGGGTACCAGACCGTCAGGTCGAGGATCGACTCGGCGATTCCTGCGCCGGCTCCCGCGAGCAGCGCCACCCCCAGTCTCCAGTTCGCGTAGAGGAACAGCGCGAACACGATCTCCACGCCGAGTCCCTGAACCAGGCCCGAAAGCAGCGTCAGTGCGCCCCACTGCGTGCCGATCAAGGCGGAGACGCAGGCCGCGACGAGTTCGGTGAAGATGGCCGCACCGGGTTTGCGGATCACCAACGCTCCGAGAACGCCGGCGAACAGCCAGAACCCGTTGAGGATGCCCTGGAAGCCGGGCAGAACAGCCGAGGCGGGCGCTGAGAGGGGGTTGGCGGCCTGGCCCCAGGCCCAGAAGACGACGCCCGACGCGACGGCGATGACACTGGCGACGACGATATCGACGACGCGCCAGCGGAGAACCCGTGTCGGACGTGTCGTGGAATCTGCAATGGTTGCGTGCACTGTACGTGCCCTTTCACTCGAGGAAAAGAGGGCACGGGAATTGAGAATGTCTCCCTGCGCTGGCATGATCCAGATCAGGTTCAACGGTCGAAACTTGAGAAGTTTCCTCTCAGCCCGGCTCACCGGACTCCCGTGTTCGCGTTCAGTCTAGTGGGTCGGCGCTCGTCGGTCGACGCCGGTTCTCCGACCTACTTTGCTACTTCTTGAGCGCACGGATGACGCGGGACCACGCGTGGCCCGCCACCCAGACGAACGGGATGCCCACGGCCAACAATGTGATGATGTTCGGGCGGAAGTGCGTGCCGCGCTCATCGCTCACGTACGCGCCGAACGGGATGCTCACCCCGCCGCCACCGCCGCCACCGGGAGACTCCTCGTCTCCACCGACCGAGCCGGCGCCGACCGAGCCGGCGCCGAAGCCGTACTGCACCGCCGCGACCGGCACGATCGTCGTTCCGTCGATCTTGACCGGCTCGCCGTACACCGACTTGATGCCGCTCGAACTGATCGTTTCCGCGAGTTTCAGCGAGATGTTGGTCATACAGCAACCGTACCCTTCCCTTCACAGGGTCACCAGGGCATCCCTCAGGCTGTGCACAGCGTTTGCGGCGGGTTCTCAGCAGGTCGCCCGGAATAATCGTGCGAGTGTCGATCCTCAGCTCCAGCCGCCCGCGCGGCATCCTGATCGGCATTCTTGCGCTCGGAGTCGGCGCCCTCCTCCTGTGGCACGGTTTCCTTCCGAACGTCGCCGGTTCTGCCTCCCTGCTCGAGACGTTTCTGCCCTGGCTGGGTGTCGTGATCCTGCTGCTCGGTCTCGTTGCGATCGTGCGCTTCTCGTTTTTCGGCGGCCTGTGCGTCGCCGCCGCCGCCACCATCTGGGCGCTCGCTTTCATGCCGACTCTGCTGCCCGGGATGCGCCTGGGGACGTCCAGCCTCACCATCGCCAGCGAGAACATCCACGCCGACAACGCTGCCGCGGCCAACATCGCGCGCGACCTGGCCGCTCGCGATCCCGATGTGATCGCTTTGCAAGAACTCGACGCCACCTCGCGCGAAGCCGTCTCCGGCGCACTCGCGGCGACCTACCCATACAGCGAAGTCGTCGGCACGGTCGGCGTGTGGAGCAAGGTGGCCATCACGAACCAGAAGCGCCTCGATCTGGGCCTCGGCTGGGATCGGGCGCTGTCGGTCGATCTGGACACCCCGGGTGCGACCACTCGGCTCTACGCCGTGCACCTGGCCTCCGTGAGGCCGGGACAGTATGCGCAGCGCGACACCATGCTGAGTCAGCTCACGGACACCCTCCGGTCGGACGGTTCGTCGCGCATTCTGGTCGTCGGCGACTTCAACACCGCCACGACCGACCGCAAGTTCACTCCCCTACTGTCGACAATGACCGAGGCCGCTGACGACGAGCTCGGACTCGGATTCACCTGGCCGGCCGAATTCCCGGTGGCCCGGCTCGACCACGCACTGGTGCGAGGACTGACGACCGTATCGAGCGAGGTCCTCCCCGATAACGGCAGCGATCACCGGGGCATCCTCGTCGGCGTGCGATAGCGCGGCGACGTGCGCGGCGGCGTGCGGTAGTGCGGGGTGGAGACTCCGTGCGCGCGCGTGCTGAACGGGTGATCGGCGAACCCACGGCTCGGTGATGACGAGAGGCTCCGCTTTTTGTGAAGGCGCAGCGCACGTGCTTCTGCGCGTTGTGACTGACAGCGTGTGGCGCGGGTTCATGCGGCGTGGGGTATTCGTATTCGTCCGCCGGGTCGTGGTTGTTGGTGGGGGTCGATGTGGGGTGGTGGGGTGAAGTAGGGGATGTTGTTGTGGACGTGGATGTGCCAGTTGTCGTGGTGGATGCGGTGGTGGTGGCGGCTGCATAACAGGATGCCGTTGGCCAGGTCGGTGCGGCCGTGGTGGTTGTCCCACCAGCGGATGTGGTGGGCTTCGGTGTAGGCGGGTGGGTGGGGGCAGCCGGTCCAGGCGCAACCCCCGTCGCGTTCGGCCAGGGCGAGTTTCTGTGCCCGGGTGAAGAGGCGATGGCTGCGGCCGAGGTCGAGGACTTCGCTGTGGGTTCCGAGGATGGTGGGGATGAGGTGGGCGTCGGCGGCCATCCGCCGGATCGTGCCGGCACTGACCGGGGTGGAGATCCCGTCGATCTCACCGGCACCGACCCCGGACTGCAACGTGTCCAGGGGGATGCGCACGATCACCGTGACCGGTGGCTTGCTGTTCACTCCGGTTGCGGTGCAGGTGGCGAGGTGGCGGAACACGTCCACGGCGGCGTCGGACCGGATCTGCGCCATAGTCCGAGACTCCAGCACATCATCACCATCCGTGTCGGTGGCGGCGCCTGCATCGTGGAATCGTACTTTCCGGAGTTCGTGTCCGACCAACGTGTCGATGGCGGTGATCACATACCCGGCGGATTCCGGGTCGAGGTACCAGTCGAGGTGGGTCATCCCATCACTGGTGGTGCTGATCGTCAACGACCGGCGTTGTTTTTGTCGGTGCTCCCGGGGCAGGATTCCATCTTGGTCCAGCCGGTCGCGGACCTGCCCGGCCAACGCACGGAGGTCGGTGACGGTCAGACTCGGCGCGTGTTCCACCAGTATCCGTTCCCCCGCGGCCAGGTCGCTAACTGTGCAGGAGGGTGCGGCTTTGCCTAGTTCGCGGACGATCACCGCCGCCTGGTCCACACTCACCCAACCGACAGAGGGCGTGTCGACGGGTGCGGATACGGCATCAGCCAGGACTGGGAATGTCGCCGGCAGGACTTCTCCGGCCAGGCTCATCCGGGGTGCGGTGGCGTCCCCGACGAGGCAGTACTGTCGGGCGGCGGGGACCGGGAGCTGCCACCGCTCCGCCAGCAACACCGCCGGGCTGCTGTGCCCGCACCGGGTCACCGGGTTCTCCTCCGTGGCCAGCACCGACCGGGCCACCAGTTCCCCGGCCGCCCGCAGCTTCACCGCATCCAGGACCGCTTGCACATCACCCAACACGGTCAACAGGTCCAACAGCTCGTCCCGACCCAGCCCGGCTGGCGTGCTGAAGGAGGCGAGCGCATCCCGCAACACGGCGGCCGGGTCAGGAGTGGTGGTCATGCGTCAAGTCCATCACGACCCACCGACATTCCAACCCGACAAAACAGCACCTGATCAGCCATTTACCTGTGGACAACTCCCAAACCGCACCACCTGTGGAGGAACGTCACCCACCGTCAGCCGTCAGTCGCTGATCCACCTCGGATTGCGTCCGTCCTCCGCCGCTTCGTCGGCATCGCGGCCCGGCTTCACGAGGGACGCGGGTCCGATCATGCCTCGACCGAATCGGGCGCTCACGGCGTCCAGGGTCCGCTCGGTCTCACGCCACTCCTCGTCCGGATCCCAGAGGGCGAGTCGACTACCGCCGCTCTCGGCCAGCTGCTCCATGCGCACGCCGATCAGCCGGATCGGGGTGCGCCCGAGGTCGAGCCCTTCGTAGACCTGCCACGCCTCCTCGAAAATGCGGCGGCCCACGTTGGTGGACTCGCCGAGGGTGCGCGACCGGGCGATGGTGCGGAAGTCCGAGAACCGGATCTTGAGCGCCACTGTGCGGCCGACGAGCTCGTGGCTCCGCAGGCGGGCGCCGACCTGATTCGAGAGGCGCAGCAACTCCCGGCGCAGGCGGTCGGGGTCGGACACATCCTGCTCGAACGTCATCTCGTGCCCGACGCTCTTCTCGCGCGACTCCACGGTGACGTCGCGGGCGTCCCGGCCGTTGGCCAGCTCGTGCAGCTTGCGTCCGGACGCGTCGCCGACGGTCTTCTGCAGCAGGTGCAGGGGCGCATCGGCGAGATCGCCGACCGTTCGCAGACCCATCCGCTGCAGCGCCTCCTGCGTGCTCGCCCCGACACCCCACAGGGCGCCCACCGGCAGGGGCCGAAGATAGGCGAGTGTCTCCGATTGCGGGATGACGAGCAGCCCGTTCGGCTTGGCGCGCCCCGACGCGAGCTTGGCGACGAATTTGGTGGACGCCGCCCCGACCGAACACGGCAGACCGGTCTCAGCGAACACGCGCGCGCGGATGAGCTCGGCGATGCGCCGCGGCGACCCGAGCAGCCTCCGCGCACCGGCGACATCCAGGAACGCCTCGTCGATGCTCAGCGGCTCGACGAGGGGTGTGACCTCCGAGAAGATCGCCATGACCTGCTTCGAGTACTCGCGGTACTTGTTCATGTGGGGCGGCAGGATGATGGCGTTCGGGCACAACCGCAGGGCTTGGGTCATCGGCATCGCCGAGCGCACGCCGAACTTGCGCGCCTCGTACGTTGCACTGGTGACGACCGAGCGAGGCCCCGGATGCCCGACGATCGCCGGCTTGCCGCGCGCTTCGGGGTGGTCGAGCAGTTCGACCGATGCGAAGAACGCATCCATGTCGACGTGGAGGATCGTGGCGGTGGAGTCGTCGATAGGGGCGGTGGTCACCCGCCTGTCACTGCCGTCAGCCCTTCCCACTCTCTCAGCTTCTCACGGGCGCCCGACAGCGCAGCGATGAGACATGGAATAGCGTTGAGTCATGGAATTCAGATACCTCGGAAACAGCGGATTCAAGATCTCGGAGATCATCTACGGCAACTGGCTCACCCACGGTTCCCAGGTCGAGAACGACATCGCGACCAAGAGCGTCAACGCAGCGCTCGACGCGGGCATCACCACGTTCGACACCGCGGACGCGTACGCGAACACCGCCGCAGAGCAGGTGCTCGGCGACGCCCTGAAGGGTCAGCGCCGCGCGTCGCTCGAGATCTTCACGAAGGTCTACTGGCCGACCGGTCCGAAGGGACACAACGACGTCGGTCTCTCGCGCAAGCACATCCTCGAGTCGATCGACGGTTCGCTGCAGCGTCTCGGCACCGACTACGTCGATCTGTACCAGGCGCACCGCTACGACAACGAGACCCCGCTCGAAGAGACCATGCAGGCGTTCGCGGATGTGGTGCGAGCCGGCAAGGCGCTCTACATCGGCGTCTCGGAGTGGAATGCCGAGCAGCTCCGCGCGGGCCACGCGCTCGCCACGGACCTCGGCGTGCAGCTCATCTCGAACCAGCCGCAGTACAACATGCTCTGGCGGGTCATCGAGAAGGATGTCGTTCCCACCTCGGGTGAACTCGGCATCTCGCAGATCGTCTGGTCGCCGGTCGCCCAGGGCGTGCTGACCGGCAAGTACCAGCCGGGCGGCGACGCGCCGGCCGGCAGCCGCGCAGCCGACGAGAAGGGCGGCGCCAATGCGATCAAGAGTTTCATGCGCGACGACGTGCTCACGGCCGTGCAGAAGCTGCAGCCGATCGCCGACGAGCTCGGCGTCACCATGGCGCAGCTGGCGGTCGCATGGGTTCTTCAGAACCCGAACGTCGCCGGAGCCATCGTCGGAGCATCCCGCCCCGAGCAGGTCGCCTCGAACGCGGCGGCTGCCGGAGTGAAGCTGTCGGCGGATGTGCTTGCCCGCATCGACATCGCCGTCGGTGACGTCGCCGAGACCGACCCGGCGCTGACCGTCTCGCCGGAGCACCGCCCGGCCTGATCGAGCACGGCGGCCGCGGAGACGGAATACCGCGGCCGCCGCTCAGCTTGGAGTGATCGTGAAACGCATCGGATTCCTCTCGTTCGGCCACTGGCAGCCGATCCCCGGCTCGGTATCCCGCACGGCCTCCGACGCGCTGCTCCAGACGATCGAGCTCGCCGTGGCCGCGGAAGAGCTCGGCATCGACGGAGCGTACGTGCGGGTGCACCATTTCGCCCGGCAGCTCGCGTCGCCGTTCCCACTGCTCGCGGCCATGGCCGCCCGCACGAGCCGGATCGAGCTGGGCACGGCGGTGATCGACATGCGCTACGAGAACCCGCTCTACATGGCCGAGGATGCCGCGGCCGCCGATCTGATCAGCGCCGGCCGCCTGCAGCTCGGCGTGAGCCGGGGGTCACCCGAGACGGCTCTCCGCGGCTCCGAGTCGTTCGGCTTCATCCCCGGCGACGGTGAGACGGATGCGGACCTGGCGCGGGCGCACACCGCCCTGTTCCGCGCTGCGATCGAGGGCGTCGCCGTCGCGAATGCCGACCCGAAGATGACCGGATCGACCGGGGGTCTTGCAATCCAGCCGCAGTCGCCCGGTCTCACCGACCGGATCTGGTGGGGCTCCGGCACTCGCCAGACGGCGGTGTGGACGGCTCAGCAGGGCATGAACCTGATGAGTTCGACGCTGCTCAGCGAAGACACCGGCGTTCCCTTCGGCGACCTCCAGGCGGAGCAGATCGACCTCTTCCGCGAGGCGTGGAAGGAGGCGGGCTGGGAGCGCGAGCCGCGCGTGTCCGTCAGCCGCAGCATCCTGCCGATCGTCTCCGACCTCGACCGCAAGTACTTCGGCGCCTCGGCGCTCGGCGAGCGCGACGACCAGATCGGCTACCTCGACGGCGGCATAGCCCGCTTCGGAAAGTCCTACGTCGGCGAACCCGAGCAGATCGTGGCCGAGCTGCGCGACGACAAGGCCGTGCAGGAGGCCGACACGGTGCTCGTGACCGTGCCGAACCAGTTGGGCGTCGACTACAACGCCCACCTGCTCGAGACGATCAACACCCAGATCGCGCCCGCCCTGGGCTGGCGCGACTGAACCGCCCCCGAACTGGTGTGACGGCGCACCGCGCGGTTGTGACACGATGTGAGGGCTGCAGACCCGACCCTGGCAGCTTCTTTCGGAGAGGTTCGCTATGCCGGCACGACGGGTCGCAACAGTCTTCGCGTGCGCATCGCTCGCGGTCGCCGCTGCCGTGACCTTCGCCTCCGGTGCCGTGGCCCCGTCGGCTGAGGCCGTCAACGCCTCGACCGAGGGGTCCGCCCCGTCGGCGATCACCAGCATGTGGGCGTGGGGAAACCCGATCGATCCGGCGACGGATGCGCGGGGGCTCGGCCAACGCGAGTTCGAACCGGGAGCCCTTGTCGCCTTCGCCCGGGAGCACGGGCTGCGTTCGGTCTACCTGTCCGTTCCGTGGGCAGCGAACCAGGGCGAGTTCGCCACCTGGCTCCCCGAGGCCGTGGATGCCCTCCACGCCGCGGGCATCTCCGTCTCGGCGCTCGGTGGCGACGCCGGCTGGGCGACGCAGCCATCGCTCGCTGCACAGTGGGTGTCGGATGCGCTGGCCACCGCATCCTTCGACGGCATCCAGTTCGATGTCGAGCCCTGGGCCGGCGTGCCGGATCCCGACCTCGGGGCCATCGTGTCGCAGTACACAGTGATGATCGACGCGGCCGAACAGGTTGCGAACGGGGTTCCGATCGGCGCTGACCTCCCGTGGTGGCTGGCCGCGAAGCCGTACGGCTCAGGCACGGCCTTCGATGCGATCCTGCCGCACCTGCAGAGCGTGGCGATCGTCGCGTTCTCCGACCACGCGGCCGGATCGGACGGAATCGTCGCACTCTCGCAACCGGCGGTTACCGCGGCGAGCGCCGCCGGGGTGCCGTTCACGATCGGAGTGGAGACGGACTCCCCCGAGGTGGCCGGCGGGGCGCAGTACACGTTCGGAGACGACAGCGCGGGTGCACTCGAGACGGAAACGGCGCGGGTGCGGAGCTCCTTCGCCTCGACCCCCGGCTATGGCGGAGTCACGGTCGAGCATCTGATCGCCTGGCGCACCCTGCTCGGCGACTGACGGCGCGGGCTCACCGGCAGGTCAGCCGTTTGCTGCGGCTTCCAGCGCGGCGATGTCGAGCTTGCCCATCCCGAGCATCGCTTGCATCGCCCGGCGCGCACGTTCGGGGTCGGGATCGGCCAGCAGTTCCCCGAGGCGGTTCGGGACGATCTGCCACGACAGCCCCCACCTGTCTTTCAGCCAGCCGCACTGACTGGGCTCTCCGCCGTCGGCGATGAGCGCATCCCAGAGCCGGTCGATCTCCTCCTGGGTGTCCGCCGAGGTGTAGAGCGAGAAGGCCTCGGTGAAGGTGAAGGTCGGTCCGCCGTTGAGGGCTTCGAATTCGACGCCCTCGAGTTCGAAGCGAACCGTCGTGACGCCGGCCGCCTGTCCGGGGGCGTCATCCCCGTACCTGACCACTTCGAGGATGCGCGAATTCGGGAACAGGGAGACGTAGAACTCGGCCGCTTGTTCCGCCTGGTCGTCGAACCAGAGGAAGGGGGTGATCCGCTGCATCCTGAAACTCCTTCGTTCGGTGTGCCGCCCATGGTACTCAGGCGAAGGTACGGTTGAAGGATGTTCTCCAGCTACATCGCCGTCGGCGACAGTTTCACCGAGGGTCTCGGCGACGACCTGCCCGATGGTCGGGTGCGCGGATGGGCGGACTTCGTCGCGGTCGGCTTCGCCCTCGCGGCAGCGAAGACCACGGCGGAGCCGGTGCGCTACGCCAATCTCGCGATCCGCGGCCGCAAGCTCGGGCCGCTCCTGGCCGAGCAGCTCGAGCCGGCGATCGCGCAGGCCCCGCAGCTGATCAGCCTGAACGGCGGCGGGAACGACATCATGCGGCCCAAGGTGTCGACGGTGTCGGTGGCGCGTCAGCTCGAACAGGCGATGGACCGGGTGACCGGTGCCGGCATCCACATGCTTTTGCTGTCCGGGGGCAACCCGAGCGACCACCTGCCGATGGGCGGTCTGGTCGCCCGCCGTGGCGACGAACTCGCGGCCGAGGTGCGGGCGTTCCTGCCGCGAGAGAACGCGACCTTCGTCGACAACTGGGCCGACACCGGCCTGCGGGACCTCCGCTACTGGTCGGCGGACCGCCTGCATCTCAACGCGCTCGGTCACGCCCGCGTCGCCAGCAACGTGCTGACAGCGTTCGACGTCCCGGTGCCGCCCGAGTGGGGCGTCGAGGAGGTCGCCGCCGCGCCTGACGGACCGGGCGCGCGACGCACGCTGGACTACTACCGCCGGTATGTGCTGCCGTGGATCGGGCGGCGGCTGACCGGTCGCTCGTCCGGCGACGGGCGCATTGCCAAGATCCCCACCCTCACGCCCGTCGACCCGGCCACGGCGACGCCCGTCTAGAAGGGCTGACACGCCCGTCTGGAACGGGCTGCCGGCACCCAGCCGCCGTCAGTCGTTGTCGCCGCCGGTGGTGTCGAACCGGGTCGTGCGCTCTCCGCCGCCCCACGACCACTCCGCGACCTCGGGGATGTCCTCGCCGTGCTCACGCGTGTACTGGCGCGCCCGGAGCCGTGCGTCCTGCATCTCCTGCCGCAAGGCGCCCTCGCGGGAAGCGAGACCGGGTACACGGTCGAGCACGTCGATCACCAGGCGGTACCGGTCGAGATCGTTGAGCATCACCATGTCGAACGGAGTCGTCGTCGTGCCCTCCTCCTTGTAGCCGCGCACGTGCAGGTTGTCGTGCCCGTGGCGTCGGTAGGTCAGCCGGTGGATCAGCCACGGATAGCCGTGGTACGCGAAGATCACGGGCTTGTCCGCCGTGAGGATCGCGTCGTACTCCGAGTCGGCCAGACCGTGCGGATGCTCGCCCTCGCTCTGCAGCCGCATCAGGTCCACGACGTTGACCACCCGGACCTTGAGCTCCGGCAGCCGGTGGCGCAGGATCGACGCGGCCGCGAGCACTTCGAGTGTCGGGATGTCGCCCGCAGCGGCGAGCACCACATCCGGTTCTTCTCCGCGCCGCTCGGTGCCCGCCCACTCGAAGATGCCGATTCCGCGCGTGCAGTGCGCAATCGCCTCGTCCATCGTCAGCCAGTTCGGCGCCGGCTGCTTTCCTGCGACGACCACGTTGACGTAGTCGACTGTGCGGAGGCAGTGATCGTAGGTCGACAGCAGCGTGTTGGCATCGAACGGAAGGTAGACCCGCACCACGTCGGCCTTCTTGTTCATGACGTGGTCGATGAATCCGGGGTCCTGATGGGATGCGCCGTTGTGGTCCTGCCGCCAGACGTGCGAGCTGAGCAGGTAGTTGAGGGACGCGACCGGGCGCCGCCACTCGAGTTGCCGCGACGTCTTCAGCCATTTCGCGTGCTGGTTGAACATCGAGTCGACGATGTGGATGAAGGCCTCGTACGAGGTGAGCACGCCGTGGCGCCCGGTGAGCAGGTATCCCTCGAGCCAGCCCTGGCACTGATGTTCGCTCAGCACCTCCATCACTCGACCCGCCGGTGCCAGGTGGTTGTCGTCGTCGATCGGCAGGCGTTCGGCATCCCACTGCTTGTTCGTCACCTCGAAGACCGCCTGCAGCCGGTTCGATGCGACCTCATCGGGTCCGAACAGCCGGAAGTTGTCCGGATTCGCGACGATCACATCGCGAAGCCACTCGCCGAGCACCTTGGTCGCCTCGGCCACGGTCTCACCCGGCGAGGGCACGTCCTCCGCATAGTCGCGGAAGTCGGGCAGTCGCAGCTGCTTGCGCAGGATTCCGCCGTTGGCGACGGGGTTGGCGCTCATCCGCCGCTCCCCCACCGGTGCGAGGGCCGTGGTCAGGGGCAGCGGCGCACCCGCGTCGTCGAACAGCTCGTCCGGCCGATAGGAGGCCAGCCAGCTCTCCAGCAGCCGGGTGTGCGCCTCGGTGTCGCGCGCATCCGCCAACGGCACCTGATGGGAGCGCCAGTTGTTCTCCGCCGGATGCCCGTCGATCACGGCGGGGCAGGTCCAGCCCTTCGGAGTGCGCAGGATGAGCATGGGCCAGGCGGGACGATCGGTGAGGTCGCCCGCCTCGGCCGCCCGCTTGATGCCGGCGATCTGGTCGAGGATCTCGTCCAGCGTCGCGGCCATCCTCTCGTGCACCGCGCGGGGGTCTTCGCCGTCGAACCCGCCCGAGACCAGGTAGGGCGTGTACCCGTAGCCGCGCATGAGGTCGAGGAGCTCGGACTCCGGGATGCGCGCCAGCACCGTCGGGTTCGCGATCTTGTACCCGTTGAGGTGCAGGATCGGCAGCACGACCCCATCCGTCGCCGGGTCGAGGAACTTGTTCGAGTGCCACGCCGTGGCGAGCGGACCCGTCTCGGCCTCGCCGTCGCCGACGACCGCCGCGACCAGCAGGTTCGGATTGTCGAAGGCGGCGCCGTACGCGTGCGAGAGGGAGTAGCCGAGCTCGCCGCCCTCATGAATCGACCCGGGCGTCTCGGGTGCCGCGTGACTCGGGATGCCCCCGGGGAACGAGAACTGGCGGAAGAGTTTGCGCAGTCCCTCCTCGGATCTGTCGATGGTGCTGTAGATCTCGCGGTAGGTTCCGTCGAGATACGCGCTCGCCACCACCCCCGGTCCCCCGTGGCCCGGGCCGGCGACGAAGATCGTGTCCAGATCCCGCTCCTGGATCACCCGGTTGAGGTGGGCGTAGATGAAGTTCAGTCCGGGTGTGGTTCCCCAGTGGCCGAGCAACCGCGGCTTGATGTGGTCGCGCGTGAGCGGTTCACGAAGCAACGGGTTGTCCAGAAGGTAGATCTGACCGACCGAGAGATAGTTGGCGGCACGCCACCAGGCATCCAGTCGATCGAGTGTCTCGGGGGCCAGTCCAGCGGTGGTGCGAGTTCTCATCGAATTCCTCCAAGCTGCTCCTGGGGGAATCCTACGCGGGCGTCCGCTCCGAACAAGGGGCATGGACAGATCGACAGTGCCTACCCGGCTAGCGCCCGTCACGGTTCGCCACAGCGCCCGGGAATCTGACACAGCGACGATCCTGCTGCACGGTGCGGCGGGCTCGTGGTCGACGTGGCGCACGACGATCGCGGCCGCTGAGGCGAGTGGCGCGGTGCGCGACCTGGTGATCCCCGACCTGCCCGGCTGGGGTGACTCTCCCGTCGACGACCTGGCCACCCTGGATGCCGGCGGCCTCGCCGAGACGGTCGCGACCGTCGCCCGCTCGCTCGGCTACCGCCGGTGGCGCGTCGTCGGGCACTCGCTCGGCGGCTTCGTCGCACTCGAGCTCGCCGCCCAGGAACCCGACGCGACCACGTCGGTGGCGCTGGTCTCCGCCACGACGCTCGGGGCACGGGGTGCCGAGCTCGGGGCGTTCGGCCGGTTCGTGCACTACCCGGCGCTGATCGGGCTGCTGTGCGGGATGCGCCTCCTTCTGCTGCTCGGTCCACTCGCCGCCCCCTTCGTGCGGTTGCTCGACCGCGTCGGCATCCTCCCGCTTCTCACGTCACCTCTGTTCACGAAGGTCGACCGCGACGCCGTGCACGACCTGGCCCGCGATCTGCGTCCCGGCGCCTTCGTGCGGGCGATGCAGAGCTCGCGGACGTACCCGGCAGCCGAGCGCTGGGCGCGGATCCGGTGCACCGTGGTCGCGTGGCACGGCGACGACGATGTGTTCGTCGGCCGCGACGACGATGCCCGGCTCGCCGCGATCATCCCCGGATTCCGGGCGATCGTCGTACCGGGCACCGGACATTTCGGGCATGTCGAGCATCCGAGCCTCCTCGCCGGAGTGCTGCGCTCTCGCTAAGTTGGTGGGTATGCCCGATGAGACGATCACGGTCGAACCCGTCAGCGCGGCGCTGTGGCCCGAGCTTCAAGAGGTCTTCGGCGAGCGCGGCGACCCGTCCGGATGCTGGTGCCAGTGGTTCAAGCTCTCCGGCGCTGCGTTCCGGGAGACGACGACGGAGGCGAGAGCCGAGCGTCTTCACGAGAGTCTCGACCACGATCCCCCGCCCGGGGTGGTCGCCTGGATCGACGGCGAGCCGGTCGGCTGGGCGGCCGTCGAACCGTACTCGTCGTATCCGGGTCTCGCGCGCTCGCCGATCACGAAGCGGGTCGGCGACGACCCCGCCGATCCCTGGGCGGTCACCTGCTTCGTCGTCCGTCTCGAGTACCGCAAGCGAGGTGTCGCCCGGGCGCTGCTGCAGGGCGCGATCGACTACGCCCTGAGTCGCGGCGCGACGATCGTCGAGGGCTACCCCGTCGACCCCGGGGTGCGGCCGTCGCTCTCGAACGCCGAGCGGTATCACGGCACGGTCTCGCTGTTCGACTCGGCGGGATTCCGGCTGGTGCGCCGTCCGTCCACCATTCGGGCGATCATGCGGTACGAGGCCGAGCACTGACGCCCTAAGCTCGAAGCGTGACCCACCCGAGCGACAGCACCACGCGTCGTTCGCTCGTCGGGGCGAGTACCCAGGTCGCCACCGAGGTCAGCATCAACTTCGGCTCCTCGATCGCCGGGCTGCTCATCCCCATCGTCGGCTCCGTGGTGGTCGTCGCCGTGCGTCAGGTGATCACCGCGATCGCCGTCCTGCCCTTCTACCGACCCAAGCGCTCGGAGCTGACCTGGCAGCGCCTGTGGCCGGCGCTCGCACTCGGTGTGGTGCTCGCCGCGATGAACCTGAGCTTCTACGAGGCCGTGGGCATCCTGGGACTCGGGATCGCCGCGACCATCGAATTCATCGGACCGTTCGCTCTGGCGCTCGCGGGCTCGCGCCGGCCGCTCGACGTGATCTGCGCCGTCGTCGTCGCAGCGGGAGTCGTGCTCCTGACCGGCACGGCAGGCGAGATCGACCCGATCGGCGTTCTGCTGGCCCTGACGGCCGCGGCATCCTGGGCCGCCTACATCGTGCTGACCCGCCGGGTCGCCCTGCGGCTGCCCGGTCTCGAGGGGCTGAGTGTCGCCAGCGTCGTGGCGACGATCCTTCTTCTGCCGATCGCGCTCTTCGTCGTCGACTACAGCAGGCTCGACGGACGGGTGGTCGGGCTGCTCATCGCCGCGGGGGTGCTCTCGTCGGCGATCCCGTACAGCCTCGACACGTTCATCCTGCGCCGCATCCCACCACGGCTCTACGCGATCATCACGAGCTTCGGCCCCGTGATCGCGACGGTGTTCGGGGTCCTGGTCCTCGGCGAGCACTTCACGCCGCTGCAGCTTGCAGGAATCGTGATCGTCTGCCTCGCCGCCGGGGTGACGATCGCCACCGCGAAGGAGCGTCCGCGCTCGGAACTCGAGAGCACGGCTGAGACGATCCCCTGAGCGGCGCGGCGATCAGGGGCGGCTACGACAGGATGTCCTTCGTCGTGAACCGTCCGACCGCCAGCGCGCCGAAGACGGCGAAATAGCCGAGCTGGAGTAGCGCGTTGCTGCCCAACGAGTCCCACGAGATCGGATCGCGCAGCAGGTCGGCGAACCCGAACCAGTAGTGGCTGAACAGCCACGGGTGCAACGCGTCCAACTGCGGCAGCTGGTCGAGCACCTGCGACACCACCGAGAGCACGATCGTGGCCGCCATCGCACCGACCGGCACGTCGGTGAGCGTCGAGAAGAACAGTCCGATCGCGCACAGCCCGAGCAGGGAGACGGTGACGAACGCGGCGATGTAGAGCAGGCGGAGGAAGGCCTCGCCGACGCTGACGACCGTGCCCGAGAGCAGGGTGACCGGTCCGATCGGGAAGAGGATGGCACCGATGACCGAGCCGGCGAGGATCACCACGAGCGCTGCGACGAGGCAGAACGCGGCGGCCCCGGCGTACTTGACCGCCAGAAGCCGCACGCGGCCGGCTGGCGCGATGACCAGGTAGCGAAGGGTTCCGTGGCTCGCTTCGCCCGCAATGGTGTCACCGGCGACGACGCCGACCGTGAGGGGCAGGAACAGCGGCACGCAGACCACGAGGGCCGTGAACCCGACGAAGAGCCCGTTGGCGGTGATCTGGTCGAGGAACGTCGGCCCGCGGCCCGAGCTGCTGCCGCCGGTGATCCGGACGGCGACGGCGATCAGGATGGGGACCGCGGCCAGGGCGGCGAGCAGAGCCCAGGTGCGCCACCGCCGGAAGAGGACCGAGAGTTCCGACCACAGCAGGGACCAGCCCGCGGTGCGCCGGGGAAGCGCGGTCAGGGTGTCACTGCTCGACATCGAAGCCCTCCCCGGTGAGCGCGACGAATCGCTCTTCGAGCGTCGAGGCGTGCACGGCGAATCCGCGCACCCGGACACCCGCCGCGACGAGAGCGCCCACGACATCCTCGGGTGCGGGTGCAGGATCGGGAAGCACCCCGTCGAGAGTGCCGTCATCCGTCACCTCCGGCCCGATCCCGAGACGTGCCAGCACCTGTGCTGCGAGGCCCGCATCCGGTGTCGCCACCCGGACCCTCGGCCCTCCCGCCGCCCGCAACTCGTCGAGCGAGCCCTGGGCGACGAGACGACCGGTGCGCATGATCGCCGCGTGGCTGCAGATCTGCTCGATCTCCGCGAGCAGGTGGCTGGAGACGAACACTGTCGTTCCGCCTTCCGCGAGCGACCGGATGAGCGTGCGGACTTCACGGGTGCCCTGCGGGTCGAGTCCGTTGGTCGGCTCGTCGAGCACGAGCAGGTCCCGCTCCGTGAGCAACGCCCCGGCGATGCCGAGGCGTTGCTTCATGCCGAGCGAATACGCTTTCACCCGCCGGTCTGCCGCGTGCGAAAGACCGACGCGGTCGAGGGCCTTCGCCACCCGTTCCTTCCGGGTGGCCGGGGATGCGTACCTGTCGGCCGAGTCGCGCCGCATGAGGTTCGCCGTCCCCGACAGGTACGGCGCGAAAGCCGGCCCCTCCACCAGGGCGCCGACGCGGGGAAGGACACTCGATCCGCTGCCGGGCATCGGCCGGCCGAGGAGGCGGAGCTCCCCCGCCGACGCCGCGACGAGGCCGAGCAGCATCCTGATGGTCGTCGTCTTCCCCGACCCGTTCGGCCCGAGGAACCCGAACACGGACCCCTGCGGCACCCTCAGATCGATGCTGTCGACGACGGTGCGCGAACCGAACCTCTTGGAGAGGCCGTCGGTCCCGATCGCTTCATCCGTCCCGATCGCGGCAGCGGGCGCACTCACTGCGCGGCGACTGCCTGCAATGCGGAGACCGGCACCGCGCCGGCGAGCACCCGGCCGTCATCGGTGATGAGCACCGAGACCAGCGAGGTGGAGAGGGCGTGCCCGCCGTCGACCCGGCTGGTCAGCTGGGCGAAGAGCGGCGACGAGGAGAGGGATGCAGGGGCCGAGCCTGCCGGTAGGGTCACGACGGCGTCCCAGCCTTCTCCGGTGACTTGGGGCTTGGGATGCTCGCCCGAGACCTTCGCGTGGGCGCCCGTCGGCAGCTTCTGCTCGGTGACGGTGGCGCCGGCGGCCGGGGTGAACTCGAAGACCGATGCGGCCGGCTTCTGGTCGCTGAACCGGGTGAAGCCCACCTCGACCGCCGGGTCCTTCTGGCCTCGCGCATCCACCTGCACCCTCAGGGGGAGCCCGGTCGAGCCGTCGACCGCGATCGACACGGAGCCGACCAGAGTCGCGGACGTACGGGGCGTGAGCACGAGATCGTAGGCGTCGCGTCCGGCGACCGACAGGTTCTTGCCGAGCGTGACAGAGGTGCTCGGGTCCACGGCTTTCAGGAATCGCTGGGCGAGCGCCGACGGCGTCAGCGTCGAGGCGTCAGGTGCCGACTCGGACGTGCGGGACGGCAGGGTCACGTGAGTGACCTTCTGCCCGGTCGACTGGTAGAGCCAGACGTCCTGCCCGTTACGGATCACATCCCGCTCAGCGAGCTGGTCGAGCACTTGCACCCGCACTCTGGTCGGGCCGTCGACCCAGACCTTGCCCGTGTGGGACCCGGTCAGCAGTTCGACGACATCGGCCGGGTCATTCCCGCCGCTCGCTGAGCCGCCCGAACCGGGTGAGGTGTTCGGCAGCGACGGAAGACCGAGGTTCGAGCTCTGCTCGATGGTGCCGGAGAACGCCTCGGTGTCACTCGACGCGACGAGCTCGAGCACCTCTTGGGGAGTCTTCGCGGGCAGATCGGCTGCGCCTGCCGCGAGCGGAGCGATGAGCACGCCGCCGGCGATCACAGCCGGCACGGCGACAGCGGGCAACCAGCGGACCCAGCGACGTTTCATGACCTGAGACTACGCCGGTCGGTGGCTGCAGAACCTCCCGGGTTGCTGGCAAGTCGGTGGGAAGGACCGACCTGAAAAAGAGAAGCCCCCGATCGCTCGGGGGCCTCTCTACGACGACAGGATGCTCAGAGAACGTCTCCGACTCGGTGCACGCGGATGTCGTTGGTGGTTCCGGGGATTCCGGGAGGGGAACCCGAGATGATGATGACCTTGTCCCCGTTCTGGGCGCGGCCCGTCGACACGAGGGCCTCGTCAACCTGAGCGACCATCTGGTCGGTGTGGGTGACGCGCGAGACCACGAACGACTCGACGCCCCAGTTCAGCGACATGCGACGGCGAACCGACTCCTCCGGGGTGAAGGCGAGGATCGGGATCTTGTTGCGCAAGCGCGACATGCGGCGTGCGGATTCGCCCGACTCGGTGAACACGCAGAGGTACTTGGCCTCGACGAAGTCCGCGACCTCGACGGCGGCCAGTGTGATGGCGCCGCTCTGGGTGCGGGGCCGGGTGCCGAGCGGTGCGATGCGGTCGAGTCCGTGCTCTTCCGTGGACTCGACGATGCGAGCCATGGTCTGCACAGTGATGACCGGATACTCGCCGACGCTGGTCTCGCCGCTGAGCATGACCGCGTCGGCTCCGTCGAGAACGGCGTTCGCAACATCCGAGGTCTCTGCGCGGGTCGGCACGGGGCTGGAGATCATCGACTCGAGCATCTGCGTGGCCACGATGACCGGCTTCGCCGCACGACGGGCGAGCTCGACAGCGCGCTTCTGCACGATCGGCACGGCCTCGAGAGGAAGCTCGACACCGAGGTCGCCGCGGGCGACCATGATGGCGTCGAACGCCTCGATGATCCCCTCGAGCGCATCCACGGCCTGCGGCTTCTCGATCTTGGCGACGACGGGGACCTTGCGTCCCTCTTCGGCCATGATCTCGTGAACGCGCTCGATGTCGCTCGCATTGCGCACGAACGACAGCGCGATGAGGTCGGCACCGAGCTTGAGGCCCCAGCGGAGGTCGGCCTCGTCCTTGTCGGAGAGCGCGGGGACGTTGACCGCGACGCCCGGGAGGTTGATGCCCTTGTTGTTCGACACCGGTCCGGCGACGATGACCTCGGTGGTCACGACCGTGCCGTCGGTGGCGAGAACCTTGACGCGCACCTTGCCGTCGTCGATCAGCAGGAAGTCGCCCGGCTTCACGTCGCCGGGCAGGCCCTTGAACGTGGTCGAGGAGATCTCCTTGGTGCCGATGATGTCTTCGGTGGTGATCTTGAAGATGTCGCCTTCGGCGAGCTCGTAGGGGCCGGCCTCGAACTTGCCGAGGCGGATCTTGGGGCCCTGGAGGTCGACCAGAACGGCGACCGGCTTTCCGGCGTCGTCGGCAGCCTTGCGCACATTCGCGTAGACACCCTCGTGCACGTCGTAACTGCCGTGGCTGAGGTTCATTCGGGCTACGTCAACACCCGCGTCGATGATCGCGCGGATGTTCTCATAGCTCGAGGTCGCCGGCCCGAGGGTGGCGACGATTTTGGCCCGTCTCATACTTTTCTTCTTGCTCCGTGATTCTGCGCCCCTGACGGCGCTCGATTCGGTGGGGACATCACGCGGCGGATGCGCGTGGTCGTCTGAGATCTCAGACCAGGATTCCCCGGTCGGTGGGTCGGACAGGGAACGGCAACTGCGTCTCCCCTTCAAGATAGCGGTCAACGGCGGATGCCGCTGCACGCCCCTCGGCGATCGCCCAGACGATGAGCGACTGGCCGCGGCCCGCATCCCCGGCCACGAACACGCCGGGCTGGCTGGTCTGGTAGTCGGCGTCGCGCTGCACGTTGCCGCGATCGTCGAACGGAAGCTCGAGCTGGTTGCCCAGGTCCTCGGACTCGGGGCCGGTGAATCCGAGAGCCAGCAGCACGAGATCCGCAGGAATCTCGCGCTCGGTGCCGGCCTTCGGAACGCGGCGTCCGTCGAGGTACTCCGTCTCGGCGACGCGGATGGCGCGCACCTCGCCGTACTCGTTGGCGAGGAACTCGACGGTCGAGGCGAGGAACTCACGGTGTCCGCCCTCTTCGTGTGCGGTCTGCACCTCGAAGAGCGTCGGTGTGGTCGGCCAGGGCTGGTGGGCCGGACGCTCGCTCGGCGGCTGCGTGCCGATGGCCAGGTTGGTGACCGACGCGGCACCCTGACGGTGCGCGGTGCCGATGCAGTCCGCACCGGTGTCGCCACCGCCGAGAACCACGACGTGCTTGCCCTCGGCCGTGATCTGGTCGGCGACCGAGTCGCCGGCTCCGGCCTTGTTCTGCTGAACGAGGTACTCCATCGCGAAGTGGACACCGCTGAGGTCGCGACCCGGAATGGGGAGATCGCGCGGAACCATCGCACCGGTCGAGATGACGACGGCGTCGTAGCGCGCGCGCAGGTCTTCCCAGGTGATGTCGACGCCGATGTTGACGCCGGCGCGGAAGCGGGTGCCTTCCGCCATCATCTGGTTCAGGCGCGCCTCGAGGTGCTTCTTCTCCATCTTGAAATCGGGGATGCCGTAGCGCAGCAGGCCGCCGATGCGGTCGTCGCGCTCGTATACGGCCACAGTGTGACCGGCGCGCGTGAGCTGCTGCGCGGCGGCGAGACCGGCGGGGCCCGAACCGACGACCGCGATCGTCTTGCCCGTGAGCCGCTCCGGCGGATGCGGCTGCACCCAGCCGTTCTGCCACGCCTGGTCGATGATCGAGACCTCGACCTGCTTGATGGTCACAGCGGGCTGGTTGATGCCGAGCACGCAGGATGACTCGCACGGGGCGGGGCACAGACGGCCGGTGAACTCCGGGAAGTTGTTCGTGGCGTGCAGGCGCTCGATGGCCTGACGGCCCTCTCCGCGCCACATCAGGTCGTTCCACTCCGGGATCAGGTTGCCGAGCGGGCATCCCTGGTGGCAGAACGGCACACCGCAGTCCATGCAGCGTCCAGCCTGCTGGCGGAGCGTGCTCGGGTCTCCCGCCTCATAGACCTCTTTCCAGTCCATCAGGCGCACGGAGACCGGGCGGCGCTTGGGGAGCTCGCGCTCTGTAACCTTGAGGAAGCCCTTCGGGTCAGCCACCGGTCACCTCCAGAATTCTGTTCCAGACGACATCGCCATCGGGGTCCAGCCCCTCGTCGACGGCGTTCTGACGGGTTTGCAGCACGGCCGCGTAGTCGCGCGGCAGGACTTTGACGAACTTCGCGACGGTGTCATCGAAGTTCTCGAGCAGGCCGGCGGCGAGAACCGATTCGGTCTCGGCCACGTGCCGTTCGAGCAGGTCGCGAACGATCTCGACGTCCGCGCTGCCGAGTGGGAGGAGCTCCAGCTCTCCGCTGGCCAGGGAGTCGCGGTTCACGCGATCCTCCTTGAGCTCGTAGACGTAGGCGGTCCCTCCGGACATGCCGGCGCCGAGGTTGCGCCCCGTAGCGCCCAGAATCACCGCGAGGCCGCCCGTCATGTACTCCAGCGCGTGGTCGCCGACACCTTCGACGACCGCGGTCGCACCGGAGTTGCGCACCAGGAACCGCTCGCCCACGATGCCGCGGATGAACATGCTGCCCTGCGTCGCGCCGTAGCCGATCACGTTTCCGGCGATCACATTGCGCTCGGCGGGGAACACGCTGTTGCGGTCGGGCCGCACCACGATCTGGCCTCCCGAGAGTCCCTTGCCGACGTAGTCGTTCGAGTCGCCCTCGAGCCGCAGCGTGATTCCGCTCGGCAGGAAGGCGCCGAGCGACTGGCCCGCCGATCCCGTGAGCGTGATCTCGATCGAGCCGGACGGCAGCCCGTTCTCGCCGTGGCGGAGTGTGACCTCGTGGCCGAGCATCGTGCCGACCGCACGCTCCGTGTTGCGGATCGGCAGGTCGATCTCGATGTGGCCGCCCCGGGCGAGCACGTCCGCGCTGCGCTCGATCAATTGGTTGTCGAAGTGCTTATCGAGCTCGTGGTCCTGCTGACGCGCGTTCTTGCGCGGCGCATCCGCCGGGAAGTCCGGGCCGGTGAGGATGGGTGCCAGGTCGAGACCCGACGCCTTCCAGTGCTCGATCGCCCCGTTCACGTCGAGGAGCTCGCTGTGGCCGATTGCCTCGTCGAGCGTGCGGAAGCCGAGCTCCGAGAGGTACTCGCGCACTTCCTGGGCGATGAACTCGAAGAAGTTCACGACGAACTCGGGCTTGCCCGAGAAGCGCGAGCGCAGTTCCGGGTTCTGCGTCGCGACGCCCACCGGGCAGGTGTCGAGGTGGCAGACGCGCATCATGATGCAGCCGGAGACCACCAGCGGCGCCGTGGCGAATCCGAACTCCTCAGCGCCGAGAAGGGCGCCGACGATGACGTCCCGGCCTGTCTTCAGCTGGCCGTCGACCTGGACGACCACGCGGTCGCGCATCCCGTTGAGCATGAGGGTCTGCTGCGTCTCGGCGAGTCCGAGCTCCCACGGTGTTCCCGCGTGCTTGAGCGAGTTGACCGGGGATGCGCCCGTGCCGCCGTCGTGGCCCGAGACGAGCACGACGTCGGCCAGGGCCTTCGCGACACCCGCGGCTACCGCGCCGATGCCGGACTCGCTCACGAGTTTGACGTGCACGCGAGCGTTCGGGTTGGCGCGCTTCAGGTCGAAGATCAGCTGCTTGAGGTCTTCGATCGAGTAGATGTCGTGGTGCGGAGGCGGCGAGATCAGTCCGACGCCGGCGGTCGCATGCCGCGTGCGGGCGACCCACGGGTAGACCTTCGTCGGCGGGAGCTGACCGCCCTCGCCGGGCTTCGCACCCTGGGCGAGCTTGATCTGGATGTCGTCGGCGTGCGTCAGGTACATGCTCGTCACGCCGAAACGGCCGGATGCGACCTGCTTGATCGAACTGCGGCGCTCGGGGTCGAGCAGACGGTCGAGATCCTCGCCGCCCTCACCGGTGTTCGACTTGGCGCCGATCCGGTTCATCGCGATCGCGAGCGTCTCGTGCGCCTCCTTCGAGATGGAGCCGTAGCTCATCGCGCCCGTGGAGAAGCGCTTGACGATGTTCTCGACGGACTCGACCTCGTCCAGCGGAATCGCGGGCCGGGTGCCGGTCTGCAGTTTGAACATGCCGCGCAAGGTCATCAGCGTCTCGGCCTGGTTGTCGACCGCGTCGGTGTACTCCTTGAAGATGTCGTAACGCCGCGTGCGAGTCGAGTGCTGCAGGCGGAACACGGTCTCGGGGTTGAAGAGGTGCGGGGCGCCGTCACGGCGCCACTGGTACTCGCCACCGGTCTGGAGCCGCTCGTGCGCGAGCACCGCACCCTCGGGCGGGTACGCCGACGTGTGACGCGCGAGGTTCTCGGCGGCGAGCACATCGATGCCGACCCCGCCCAGCTTGCTCGTCGTTCCGGTGAAGTACTGGTCGACGAGCTCCTGGCTGAGACCGACGGCCTCGAACGCCTGAGCGCCCGCGTAGGAGGAGACCGTGGAGATCCCCATCTTGGACATGATCTTGAGAACGCCCTTGCCGAGCGCCTTGATCACGTTCTTGACGGCCTTCTCCGGCGTGATTCCGCTGATGAGTCCGCTGCGCACGAGCTCCTCGCAGGTCTCCATCGCCAGGTACGGGTTGATCGCCGAAGCGCCGTAGCCGATCAGGAGGGCGACGTGGTGCACCTCGCGCACATCGCCGGCCTCGACGATGATGCCCGTCTTCATCCGGGTCTCAGCACGGATGAGGTGGTGGTGCACGGCTGCGAGCATCAGGAGCGACGGGATGGGCGCCAGGTCTTTGTTCGAGTCGCGGTCGCTGAGCACGATGAACTGGGCGCCGGCCTCGATCGCTTCATCGACCTCGGCGCACATCGCGGCGAGTCGCAGCTTCAGGGCGTCGGGGCCTGCGTCGAACCGGTAGAGGCCCTTCACCGTGGTGGTGAGGCGGCTCCCTGGGCGCGGGTCGATGTGCTGGATCTTCGCAAGCTCGTCGTTGTCGATCACCGGGAAGTCCAGGACGACCTGACGAGCGTGCTCGGGCCCGCTCGACAGCAGGTTGCGCTCCGGCCCGAGGCCGAGTTTCAGAGAGGTGACGACCTCTTCGCGGATCGAGTCGAGCGGAGGGTTCGTGACCTGGGCGAACTGCTGGGTGAAGTAGTCGAAGAGCAGTCGCGGCCGGTCGGAGAGCACCGCGACCGGAGTGTCGGAGCCCATGGCGCCGAGGGGCTCGGCGCCCGTCGTGGCCATCGGCTTGAGCAGGATGCGCACCTCCTCCTCCGTGTACCCGAACGTGCGCTGGCGGCGCGTGATCGATGCAGGAGTGTGAACGATGTGCTCGCGCTCCGGCAGGTCTTTGAGGTTGATCCGGCCCTGGTCGAGCCACTCGCCGAACGGCTCGCTCGCGGCCAGCTCGGCCTTGATCTCGTCGTCCTCGATCAGGCGTCCTGCGACGGTGTCGACCAGGAACATCCGGCCCGGCTGCAGACGGCCCTTGCGCACGACGCGGCTCGGCTCGATGTCGAGCACGCCGATCTCGCTGGCGAGCACGACGAGTCCGTCGTTGGTCACGACGTAGCGACCGGGGCGCAGACCGTTGCGGTCGAGCGTCGCTCCGACGACGGATCCGTCGGTGAAGACGATCGCGGCCGGGCCGTCCCACGGCTCCATGAGCATCGAGTGGTACTCGTAGAAGTCACGGCGCTGCGAGTCGATCTCGGACTGGTTCTCCCAGGCCTCCGGAACCATCATCATGACCGCGTGCGGCAAGGAGCGCCCGGAGAGCGACAGCAGTTCGACGACCTCGTCGAACGAGGCCGAGTCGCTGGCTCCCGGCGTCACGATCGGGAGCACGGGTGCGAGGTCGCCGAGCAGCTCGCTCTCGAGCTGGGACTGGCGGGCGCGCATCCAGTTGCGGTTGCCCTGAACGGTGTTGATCTCGCCGTTGTGCGCGATCATTCGGAACGGCTGTGCCAGCGGCCACGACGGGAACGTGTTGGTCGAGTAGCGCGAGTGCACGAGCGCGAGCTTGGACGCGAACCGCTGGTCGGACAGGTCGGGATAGAACGGCTCCAGCTGGAGCGTCGTGACCATTCCCTTGTAGACCAGGGTGCGGCTCGACAGCGAGGTGAAGTAGACGTCCAGTTCGCGCTCGACACGCTTGCGCAGGAAGAACGTCTGACGGTCGAGCAGGATGCCGCCGACCGGCTCCCCCTCCTCCCCGGTTCGCGTGCTCGCCACGAAGAGCTGCTCGATGGCGGGCATGGCATCGCGCGCCAGGTTGCCGATCTCGCCGGCGCGCACCGGGACCTCGCGCCAGCCGATGACGACGAGCTCCTGCTCCACCGCGATCGCCTCGATCGCGTTCTTGACGATGGCGCGCTCCCCCGGCTCGACGGGCAGGAAGGCGTTTCCGACCGCGTAGCGGCCGGCGGCGGGCAGCTCGAGACCGGCGACGGCACGCAGGAACGCATCCGGAACCTGGGTGATGATGCCGGCGCCGTCGCCGGTGCCCGCATCGGAGCCGACGGCGCCGCGGTGCTCGAGGTTGCGCAGCGCGTTCAGCGCCGCGTCGATGATGTCGTGGCCTGCCGTGCCGCGCAGGGTCGCGACCATCGCGAGACCGCACGCATCCTTCTCGAAGGCAGGGTCGTACAGTCCCTGCTTCGCCGGAAAGGAGCCGAAGCGGGAGTGGGGAGGCTTGAGCGTCATATGTCGACCGTCCTCACGTCTAGACGTTACTTACGGAGGGACGCCATCGGCCCGGGAACAAGGGGGAAGTTGCCGCTCGTTTCCACCTGGTGCGGTGCGGGGAGGCGGTTCTGTCCGAGGTGTGTCTTTCGGGAGCCCTCGGCTGCGAGACTTACGAGCCGAGTGAGCTTGTGGCTTTGGCTGCGCGCGATCCGGTCGGTTCAGTGGCGTCCTCGCCGTGAGCGTCATCATCCGAATCGGTGTCGTCAGAGTCTACCTCAGCATCCGGGCGAATCCATTCACGCCCCGGACGGTACACACTCGGCTCGAGTCCGGGGTGACGGCGGGTCTGAACGATGAAGATGACGATGCCGAGCACGACGGCGCCGAACGCGGCCCAGACGTTGGTCTGGATGCCGAGGAACGAGAACTCGCTCGGGTCGATGCGAATCGACTCCAGGTAGGAGCGGCCGAGGCCGTACCAGATGAGGTAGACCGCGAACATCTTGCCCCAGCGCAGCTGGAACCGGCGCTCCAGCCAGAGGATCACGACGATGCCGATCACGTTCCAGATGATCTCGTAGAGGAACAGCGGCTGGAACAGCGTGTTGTCGGGCAGACCGACCGGGATGGCCTTGTTGCCGGGATCGATCTCGAGGCCCCACGGCAGGTTCGTCGGCAGACCGAACAGCTCCTGGTTGAAGTAGTTGCCGAGGCGGCCGAGTGCCTGCGCGAGCAGCATCGCCGGAGCGAGCGCATCCGCGAACGACCAGAAGCGGATGCCCGACCAGCGGCAGCCGATGTACGCACCGACCGCGCCACCGATCAGCGCGCCGAAGATGGCGTTGCCGCCCTCCCAGATGTAGAGGGTCTTGAGCAGGTCGGCGCCCGGGAAGAAGTAGTCGGCCGGATGCGTGACGACGTGGTAGAAGCGGGCACCGATGATGCCGAGCGGCACAGCCCAGAGGATGATGTCGAGTACGACGCCCGGTTCGGCCCCGCGCTTGCTCAGGCGACGGGAGGTCCACATCGCGGCGGCGACGATTCCGATCAGGATGCAGATCGCATACGTCTGGATGCGCCAGTGGATGAACCAGAAGTCGATCGGGATCTGCTGCCACTCGGGCCCCGGGCTGGGAATGCTCGCGTACCAGCTGCTCATCGTCGCAAACACCCGATGACTCACCTTTCGAAGTTGATGTGACCGCGCAGAACGTGCGCGCGGCCACCATAGTCTATTTGGCTTTGGCGGTGCCCTTGGACAGCGCGGCAGCGACCTCGGCGACGCGCTCGACGCCCCCATCGGCCAGCGCTTTCACCAGAGCGGAGCCGACGATCGCGCCGTCGGCGTAGCCGAGCACCTCCGCCACCTGGTCGGCGGTCGAGATGCCGAGACCCACACAGGCGCTGGTGGCGCCGACATCACGGAGACGCGCGACGAGCGTGCGGGCGGCCGAGTCGACATCGGACCGGGCGCCGGTGATGCCCATCGTCGAGACCGCGTAGACGAACCCACGGCTGGCCTCGACCGCCTGGCGCAGTCGCGCATCGGTCGACGATGGGGCCGCGAGGAACACCCGGTCGAGACCCGCTCGCTCGGAGGCGGCGAGCCAGGATGCACCCTCGTCGGGGATGAGGTCGGGCGTGATGAGCCCGGCTCCCCCTGCCGCGACCAGGTCGTCGGCGAACCGGTCGACGCCGTACTGCACGACCGGGTTCCAGTAGGTCATCACCAGCACGGGCACGTCGACCCGCGAGGTGATCTCCCGCACGGCGGTGAACCCGTCGCGCAGCCGGAAGCCGTTGGCCAGTGCCTTCTGCGTCGCGGCCTGGATCACCGTTCCGTCCATCACGGGGTCGGAGTACGGCAGGCCGAGCTCGATGACGTCCACACCGTTCTCGGCGATGGCGACGGCGGCGTCGATGCTGGTCTGCAGGTCGGGGAAGCCGGCCGGCAGGTAGCCGATCAGTGCCCCGCCCGCCTCCTGGTTGCGCCGGGCGATCGTATCCGCGACGCGGCTCGCCGACGTCGTTCCGCTCACGACTGCACCGCGCTCTCGTCGATCAGGTCGAAGTAGCGACCCGCCGTCTCCATGTCTTTGTCGCCGCGGCCGCTGAGGTTGACCAGGATGAGCCCCTCCGGGCCGAGCTCCCGGCCGAGTGCGAGGGCGCCCGCGAGAGCGTGTGACGACTCGATGGCGGGGATGATTCCCTCGGTGCGGCTGAGCAGACGCAGCGCATCCATCGCCTCGGCATCGGAGATCGGCAGGTACTGCGCGCGGCCGATGCTCGCCAGCCAGGCGTGCTCGGGGCCGACGCCCGGGTAGTCGAGGCCGGCCGAGATCGAGTGCGACTCGATGGTCTGCCCGTCTTCGTCCTGCAGCAGCATGCTGCGGGCTCCGTGCAGAACGCCCGGACGTCCCTTGGTGATCGTCGCGGCGTGGCGCGGAGTGTCCGCACCCTCGCCGCCGGCCTCGTAGCCGATGAGGCGCACGTCTTCGTCGTCGAGGAACGCGTGGAAGATGCCCATCGCGTTCGAGCCGCCGCCGACGCAGGCGACGACCGCATCCGGAAGCCTGCCGGTCAGGTCGAGCACCTGCTGGCGCGCCTCCTCGCCGATGATCTTCTGCAGATCGCGCACCATGGCGGGGAACGGGTGCGGTCCGGCGACGGTCCCGAAGATGTAGTTGGTGTTCTCGACGTTGGTCACCCAGTCGCGCATGGCGTCGTTGATCGCGTCTTTGAGGGTGCGCGAACCGGTCTTGACCGCCACGACCTCGGCTCCGAGAAGGCGCATCCGGGCGACGTTGAGGGCCTGTCGCTCGGTGTCGACCTCGCCCATGTAGATCGTGCAGTCGAGGCCGAACAGTGCCGCGGCGGTCGCCGTGGCGACCCCGTGCTGTCCGGCGCCGGTCTCGGCGATGACACGGGTCTTGCCGATGCGCTTCGTGAGGATCGCCTGGCCGAGCACGTTGTTGATCTTGTGCGACCCCGTGTGGTTGAGGTCTTCGCGCTTCAGGATGATGCGTGCGCCGCCGGCGTGCGCAGCGAACCGCGGCACCTCCGTGACGATGGACGGGCGGCCGGTGTACGTGCGGTTCAGCTCGTCGAGTTCGGCGAAGTACGCAGGATCGGCTTTCGCCTCCTCCCACGCGGCCGAGAGCTCGTCGAGGGCGGCGATGAGCGACTCCGGAACGAAGCGCCCGCCGAATTCGCCGAAGTAAGGGCCGGACTCGGAACGAAGGGACATCAGACCACCAGGAATTCCTCGAGCGTGGCGATCGGGTCGCTCGTGACGAGCGCCTCGCCGACGAGCACGACATCCGCACCCGCAGCTCGATAGTGCGCCACGTCGTCGGCCGTCTTGACGGCGGACTCGGCGACGCGGATGACACCGGACGGGATGCGGTCGGCAAGACTGCCGAAGAGGTCCCGGTCCAGTTCGAACGTGGAGAGGTTGCGGGCGTTGACGCCGACGAGACCGGCGCCCGTGTCGAGCGCTCGGCTGAGCTCGTCGGCCGAGTGGGCCTCGACGAGGGCGGTCATGCCGAGCGATGTGATGAGCTCATGCAGCGACACCAGGGACTTCTGGTCGAGTGCGGCCACGATCAGCAGCACCAGGTCTGCCCCGGCGGCACGCGCCTCGAACACCTGATACGGATCGGCGATGAACTCCTTGCGCAGCACCGGGATCGACACGGCGGCACGCACGGCCTCGAGATCGGCCAGCGAACCGTGGAACCGGCGCTCCTCCGTGAGAACGCTTATCGCACTCGCACCGCCGGTCTGGTACGAGACGGCGAGGGCTGCCGGGTCTGCGATCTCGGCCAGTGCGCCGCGCGAGGGGCTCGAGCGCTTGACCTCGGCGATGATCTTCACCCGGTCGGCGGGTGCAAGGGCCGCGAGGGCGTCGAGGGCCGGAGCGCGTTGCGCCGCGTCCGCCTCGACCGATGCGAGCGGGCGCTCAGCGCGACGCCGCTCGGCGTCCTGAAGTGCGCCGGCGAGGAGGTCGTCCAGCACGCGTCAGTGGCCCTTCGGCTGGGTCTTGGCTCCCCCGACACCATAACCGGCACGTTTCATTGCCCAGCCGACGATGAGGCCGACGATCGCGAGACCGGCAGCCGCCCACACGACGATCGCCGCCTCGTAGAAGAACGCGATCGCGCCGATCGTGAATGCGATCAGCATGATGATGACGGCCGTCCACGCCGCCGGGGAGTGACCGTGGCCTGGCTCGACTGACTCGGTGCTCATGCGACTCCTGCTCGTGAGGTGGGCGGCCCGCCGGGCCGCTCACAGTGGATCAATGGGGTTCCCGTCAAGTCTAGCGAGTGCGGTCGCCCGGCTCGCACAGGCCACTCAGCGGGTGGGATCGTCGCCACGGCTGAGCTCATCCCAGCTGTCGATCGCCGTGTCGCGCTCGAGCGGCTTCGCCGGGGCGTTCGCTCCGCCCTCCTCGCCGTTCTCGGCCGCAGCCCGGGCTTCCGCGTCGTCGGATGCGTCGGCGTCGGCCGCTGCGTCCGCTTCACCGGCTCCGCCGCTGCTCTGGTCTTCGAAGCGCGTCTCGTACCGCTTCGACGCGCCCGGCCACAGCCGGCCGGTCACGAGCACGGCCACGCCGCCGAGGATCAGCACGAATCCACCCACGATGGCGATCGACGGCCAGACCTGCGTGTCGACCCGTGCGACCAGCCGAGCGATGGATGCGTCACCAGACACCCCTGTCGCCGACGTGATCGCCGACGACGCCGCCTGCACGGGATCGCCCAGCGCCGTGAACGCCGAGAGCAGCACGCTCGCGCCGAGCAGGAGCCCGAGAACGGCAAGGACGATCCGGAACACGGGACCGGCGATCGCCAGCGCAGCGGCGAGGGCCAACCCGGCCAACGACAGTGCGGTCAGCGCGGGAGCGGCCGCCGACCCCTGCACGATCAGCGCACCCGTGTGTCCGCCGGCGGGGGTGAGCACGACGGAGAACCACGACTGCGTCGATGCCAGCAGGACGAGCCCGCTGCCGATGACGAGTACGAGGATCGTCAGGTACTTCGCACGTCGCGACACGCGGCGGTCGGCCGCTGCGGCGACTTCCGGTTCGCCGTCTGCCGGCATGGCGGGCTCCGGCTCAGGCAGCTCCGCCACCGCGCACCCGCCTCATCGCATTCGCGACCGCGACCGCGCGAAGTGGCGCTGCGGCCTTGTTCTGGGACTCCTGGAACTCGCTCTCCGGGATCGAATCGGCGACGAGGCCGCCGCCTGCCTGCACGCGCGCGACACCGTCCATGATCGTGGCCGTGCGGATCGCGATCGCGAGGTCGGCATCCCCTGCGAATCCGAAGTAGCCGATCACCCCGCCGTAGATTCCGCGCTGCGCCGGCTCGAGCTCGTCGATGATCTCCAGGGCCCGGGGTTTGGGCGCGCCCGAGAGGGTGCCCGCGGGAAAGGTCGCGCGGAAGACGTCGATCGCCGTTGCCGTGGGCAACAGGTCGCCCTCGACCGAGGAGACGATGTGCATGATGTGGCTGAACCGCTCCACTCGCATGAACTCGGTCACCTCGACCGTGCCCGCGCGGCAGACTTTCGCCAGGTCGTTGCGGGCGAGATCGACCAGCATCAGGTGCTCGGCGCGCTCTTTGTCGTCGGCGAGCAGAGTGGTCTCGAACTCGAGATCCTCCTCCGGCGTCGCCCCGCGAGGCTTCGAGCCCGCGATCGGATGCGTGAACGCACGCCCGTTCTGCACCTTGAAGAGCGCCTCCGGTGACGATCCGACGACGGAGTACGCTCCCCCGTCCGGGCGCTCGAGCGCGAGCAGGTACATGTATGGGCTCGGGTTCAGGCTGCGGAGCACGCGGTACACATCGAGCGGATGCGCGGAGCACTCCAGTTCGAACCGCTGCGAGATCACCACCTGGAAGACGTCGCCGTCGACGATCCGCTCCTTGGCCGTGACGACCGCGGCGAGGAAGTCCTCCCGCTTCGTGCGCGACACCGGGTCTGCGGGCGTGGCGAGGTCGACCTCGGCGAGCCACGCCTCCGCGGGCTGCGCCAGCGCGGTCTGCATGCGGTCCAGGCGACCCTGTGCTCCGGTCCAGAGCGCGTCCTCGTCGTCCTGGCCGTCGTTGAGCACGTTGGCGATGAGCTGCACGGTGCCCGAGCGGTGGTCGATGACGACGAGGTCGGCGCAGAAGGCCAGGGCCTGCCCGGGAATGGCGTAGTCGGCCGGTGGCTGGTTCGGCAGGCGTTCGATCTGGCGGATGGCCTCCCAGCCGATGAAACCGACGAGACCGCCGGTCAGAGGCGGCAACCCCTCGATCCGTGGCGTCTGCCACCGCGCGTACAGGGCAGAAAGCGCCTCCAGCGGGGGCAGGTCGGCCGCCGAGCCGAGCGCGCGCTCGGCGGAGACGCCGTAGTCGAGCCAGCGGACCGCATCCTGCTCCTGGGTCAGCACCCCGAACGAGGAGACGCCCACGAACGAGAAACGCGACCAGATGCCGCCCTGCTCAGCGGACTCGAGCAGGAAGGTGCCGGGCCGGTTGCCTGCCAGTTTGCGGTAGATGCCCACCGGGGTCTCGCCGTCGGCGAAGAGCTCCCGCGACACCGGGACGACGCGGTGGTCGGCCAGCAGAGCGCGGAAGCCGTCGCGGCTGGTGGTGCCGGCTGCTGTGGTGGCGATCACGAAGCCTCCGAACGGTCGTGGGCGGTGGACGGGGCTTCGCCGACGACCGGTGCGAGCTGGTCGCCGTCGAAGCAGGTGCGCGTGCCGGTGTGGCAGGCGACGCCGAGCTGGTCGACCGTCACCAACAGGGTATCTCCGTCGCAATCGAGTGCGGCGCCCTTCACATACTGCACGTTTCCCGAGGTGTCGCCCTTGCGCCAGTACTCCTGCCGCGAGCGCGACCAGAAGGTGACCCGCCCCTCGGTGAGGGTGCGGCGGAACGCCTCCGCGTCCATCCACCCCATCATGAGCACTTCGAGCGTGTCCCACTGCTGGATGATCGCCGGGACCAGCCCGTCGGCGTTGAACGCGACGCGTTCGAGGATCGCCGGATCGATCGATGTGCCGGATGCGCTCACGAGCGGACCTCCGTGTCTCTGACCACCAAGCCCGCCAGGGCGAGCTCCTTCTTGACGTCGCCGATCGTCATCTCACCGGAGTGGAAGACGCTGGCGGCGAGGACCGCATCCGCGCCCGCCTCGACAGCGGGAACGAAATCGGTGACCGCGCCCGCTCCGCCGGAGGCGATCACGGGAACGGTGCTGATACTCCGCATGAGCCGGATGAGCTCGATGTCGAAGCCCTCTTTGGTCCCGTCGGCGTCGATCGAGTTCACGAGCAGTTCGCCGGCGCCGAGCGCGATCGCCGTCGCCGCCCAGTCGAGCGCGTCGAGGTCGGTCTCGGTGCGTCCGCCGTGAGTGGTGACGACGAATCCGGATGCCGTACGCGCCGAACGCTTCACGTCGAGCGAGAGCACCAGCACCTGGGCGCCGAACCGGTCCGCGATCTCGGCGACCAGCGCGGGACGGGCGATCGCGGCCGAGTTGACGCCCACCTTGTCGGCGCCGCTCGCCAGCAGACGCGAGACGTCTTCGGTGCTGCGCACTCCCCCGCCGACCGTGAGCGGAATGAAGACCTGTTCGGCCGTCGCACGCACCACATCGTAGGTCGTGGCCCGGTTGTCGACGGTGGCCGTCACATCCAGGAAGGTCAACTCGTCGGCACCCTGCTCGAAGTACGAGCGCGCCAGTTCGACCGGATCGCCCTGATCGCGCAGGTTCTGGAAGTTGACACCCTTGACGACGCGGCCGTCGGCCACGTCCAGACACGGGATGACCCTGACCGCGACGCTCATCAGATGCGCGCCGCGTGGATCGATGTGACGAGGATGGCGCGCGCCCCGAGTTCGTAGAGCGCGTCCATGATGTGGTTGGTCTGGTCGCGTTTGATCATCACGCGCACGGCCACCCAGTCGGGCTCCCCGAGCGGGGACACCGTCGGCGATTCGACGCCCGGCGTGAGGGCGACGGCCGCGTCGAGCAGCGCGACCGGCAGGTTGTAGTCGACCAGCACGTACTGGCGGGCGACCATCACGCCCTGCAGACGTCGAAGCAGCGTGTCGACTCCGGATGCGGTGGTCGGCGACGAGATCAGCACGGCCTCCGACTCCAGGATGACCGGGCCGAAGATCTCCAGGCCCTGCTTGCGCAGGGTGGTGCCGGTCTCGACGACGTCGGCGACAGCATCCGCCACCCCGAGCCGGACCGCGGACTCGACGGCACCGTCGAGGTTGACGAGGGTGGAGTCGATCCCGCTGTCGGTGAGGAAGGCCCCGACGAGACCCGGATAGCTGGTGGCGACGCGCTTGCCGTCGAGGTCGGAGAGGTCGGAGAAGACGCCGGTGGGTCCGGCGAACCGGAAGGTGGATGCTGCGAAGTCGAGCGCGGCGATCTCCGCGGCGGGCGACCCGGAGTCGAGCAGCAGGTCCCGGCCGGTGATCCCGACGTCGAGGGCGCCGGAGCCGACGTACGTGGCGATGTCGCGCGGGCGCAGGTAGAAGAACTCGACGCCGTTGCGCGGGTCGGCGACGATCAGTTCTTTCGGGTCACGGCGGCCGTGGTATCCCGCCTCGGACAGCATCTGTGCTGCGGTCTCGGAGAGGGAGCCCTTGTTGGGGACGGCGATTTTCAGCATGAGAGGACTTTCGTGGACGTGGGTGAGATCAGGACGAAGAGGCTCTTGTCACAGATGTCGGTACACGTCGGCCGGGGTGAGGCCTTTGGCCACGAGCAGAACCTGCAGGTGGTAGAGCAGCTGCGAGATCTCCTCGGCGGTGCGCTCATCCGTCTCGTACTCGGCGGCCATCCAGACCTCGGCGGCCTCCTCCACGATCTTCTTTCCGATGGCGTGCACGCCCGCATCCAGCTCGCGCACCGTTCCGGATCCCTCCGGTCGGGTGGCGGCCTTCTCGCTGAGCTCGGCGAAGAGGTCGTCGAAGGTTTTCACCCCTCCAGTCTAGGAGGTCGCGGAGGCGTGGAGGTGCCGGGTGGCGGTCTCGCGCAGGAGGCTGATCTGGGCGGCGGGATTCTCGGCGCGGAACACGGCCGAACCGGCGACGAACGTGTCCGCTCCGTTCTCGGCGGCGGTCACGATCGTCTCCTCGGTGATCCCGCCGTCGACCTGCAACCACACATCGGCACCGGATGCGTCGACCGCCCTGCGCAGTGCCGCGAGCTTGGGCATCGTCTCGGTCATGAACGACTGGCCGCCGAAACCCGGCTCGACCGTCATCACCAGCACCTGGTCGAACTCGGGCAGCAGTTCGAAGACGTCGTCGGCGGGGGTGCCGGGCTTGAGCGCCAGGCCGGCCCGGGCGCCGATCGCCCGCAGCCGTCGCGCGAGACGCACCGGATCGGTGGCCGCCTCGGCGTGGAAGGTGACCGAGTACGCTCCCAGCTCCGCGTATCCCAGCCCCCACTCGTCAGGGTTGTCGATCATCAGGTGCACATCGAGCGGAATGGTGGACACGTCCTGGATGCGTCCCACCATCTGCGGCCCGAACGTCAGGTTCGGCACGAAGTGGTTGTCCATCACATCGACGTGCACGAGATCGGCGGACGAGATCTTGTGCAGGTCGCGCTCCATGTTCACGAAGTCGGCGGCCAGGATGCTGGGGTTGATCCGTGCAGGCATGCTCTCAGCCTATTTCTCGGCCGAGCCGTTTTTGGCGAGCAGCGCGATGAACATCGCATCGGTGTTGTGCCGGTGCGGCCAGAGCTGCACCTGGTTCGGGTCGCCGGCCAGGTCGAGACGGTCGGCGGCGAAGCTCTGCACCACGGACGTGGTCTCGACCGGCTCGATCGCGTCGCGATGGCGCTCGAGCGCGCCCGCGACGATCGCCCGGGTCTCGGCGATGTGGGGTGAGCAGGTGACGTAGGCCAGCAAGCCGCCGGGCTTCAGGGCGTCGATCGCCGAGTCGAGCAGGCGAGCCTGCAGCTCGGTGAGTTCGGCGACATCGCGCGGTGTCTTGCGCCAGCGCGCTTCCGGGCGGCGCCGAAGGGCGCCGAGGCCGGTGCACGGAGCGTCGAGCAGGATACGGTCGAACGACTCCGGATCGGACGCCCCGATGGTCGTGCCGTCCCGCTCCCACACGTCGACCTCCGCCGGCACCGCGCTGAGCGCTCGGCGAACCAGGTCGGCCCGCGCCGGAACGAGCTCGTTGGCCACCAGGGTCGCCCCACGCTCGATCGCCTCGGCGGCCAGCAGAGCGGCCTTGCCGCCGGGGCCGGCGCACAGGTCGAGCCAGCGTTCGCCCTGCTGAACCGGCCGCGCACGGCTCAGAGCCAGCGCGGCGAGCTGTGATCCCTCGTCCTGCACGCGGAGTCGCCCGTTCGTGGCGTCCATCAAGCGCAGCGGGTCGCCGCCTGCCGTCGTGAAGCCGAGCGGCGAGTACCGGTCGGGTGTCGACTCCTCCGGCGCCTCGGCCAGGCCGGGCAGGGCGATCATGTTGACGCGCGGCGCCTCGTTGTCCGCTTCGAGCAGCCGTTGGAGTTCGTCGCCCCGACCCTCTGCCTCCAAGGCACGGCGGAAGGCGCGCACGATCCAGGCCGGATGCGATGTGACGGAGGCGAGCTCCTCGTTCTCGTTCTTCGCGTCCGAGAGGATGCGCATCCGCCACTCCTCGGGGCTGTGGCGCCCGATCTCGCGCAGCACGCCGTTGGTGAATCCCGTGGCCGACTGCGAGCCGACCGACCGTGCGAGCGCGACCGACTCGTTGACGGCAGCGTGGGGTGCGACACGCGTCGACAGCAGCTGGTGGGCGCCGAGCCGGAGCACGTCCAGGATGGGCGCGTCGATGCGCTCGACCGGCCGCCCGGCGGCGCGCGCGATCACCTTGTCGTAGTAGCCCTGCATCCGGAGGGTGCCGTAGGTCAGCTCGGTCGCGAGACCGGCGTCGGCCGGTGACAGGCCGGCGCGAGAGATCCGGGTCGGCAGAAGGAGATTGGCGTAGGCGTCCGACTCGCGCACGGCCGAGATGACGTCGAAGGCCACCTGCCGCGCAGGCTGCACCCGGGTCTGCTGCCGAGCGCCCTCGCGCGACCTGCGGTGATGGTCCGGGCTCATGCGAGCACCACCCCTTCCCGGGAGAGGCCGCGCCACCAGTCGGCAGCCGGCATCGCCTTCTTCCCGGCCGGCTGCACGGTCAGGAGCTCGAGGGGATGTGTGCCCGTGCCGACGAGCACCCGCTTGTCGCGCATGGACACCTGGCCCGCGTCGAGCGCTTCGCCCTCTGCCGGCCGGGCCGCGTGGATCTTGAATCGCTCCCCGTCGACGAGGGCGAAGGCTCCGGGCTCCGGAGTGACGCCGCGAAGCCGGGCATAGACGGACTCGGCGGACTGGGAGAAGTCGAGGTGCGCATCCGGGAGCCCCAGCTTCGGGGCGAGGGTCGGTTCGCCGCTCTGCGGAACGGCGACAGCCGTTCCGGCTGCGATCTCATCGACGGTGTCGGCCAGCAGTGCCGCCCCGGACACCGCGAGCGCGTCGAGGAGTTCGCCCGCCGTCTCGTCGGAGCCGATCGGCCTGCGGAGCTCGGAGAACACGTCGCCCGCGTCGAGTTCGGGAACCAGCTGGAAGACGGCAGCGCCCGTGACCGTGTCGCCGGCGATCAGCGAGTGCTGCACGGGCGCGGCGCCCCGCCAGCGCGGAAGCAGGGAGAAGTGGAGGTTGAGCCAGCCGAGTCGCGGCGTCGAGAGCAGGGGCTCTCGTACGAGACCGCCGTATGCGACGATCGTGCCGAGCTCCGCATGCAGTTCGCGGACGCGCTCGGTCACGTCGTCTCCGAGACGGTTGGCCTTGATCACTTCGATCCCCAGTTCCCCGGCAGCCAGGGCCACCGGTGACGGGGTCAGGACGCGCTTGCGTCCGAGTTCGGCGTCGCGTCGAGTGATCACGGCCACGACCTCGTGCCGGGCGGCGAGCTCGCGCAGAGCGGGGACGGCGACCGCGGGCGTGCCGGCGAAGACGAGGCGCATGAAGGTTCTTTCGGTTCTGGGGATCGGAGGAAATCTTACCCGGGGCGTCAGAGGATGTCCGGGTCGTCGAAGCGCACCCGCAGCGTCGGCGCGGGACGGAAGCCCGTCTTCCCCGCGGGCGCGCGACGGCGCTTGGTCGCGTTCCGCACGGTCGCGGCGCGCACGGCGATCGCCACCTCCTGGCCCTTGGCGTAGTCGAACCTGAGGATGCTGCGCACGAGCCCGTCGCCGTGCGGTGCCGGTCCGAGCACATCGATGAGCAGCGCCGGGTCCACCGCTTCCACCGCCTCCTGGACGACGTCCGCCGCACCGGTGATCGACGCGAGCCTGACCGCCGGCGGAAACCGGAGCTCTCGGCGGCCGGCCAGCTCGGCGCGCGCGAACTCGGCGAAGCGCCCGGTTGCGAAGGCCCGGCCGAGCGCGCCGGAGACGCCGACCAGCACGGTCGGCGCTCCGGGGGCGGCGAGGGCGGCCGCGTTCGACCACCACCGCAGGCAGTCCTCGGCGACCCGCAGGTTCTCGCGGGCGAGCATCCGCTCACCGTCGAGCAGCAGCACGGCTCTATACCCGCCGGCGGCGATGGGTTCGGCCCCGCGGGTCGCGACGACGATGGCGGCCGACTCTCCGACGGTCTGCACCGGATGCTCGCCATCGGAAAGGATGACCCGAACGCCGGGAAAGGCGCGCCCGAGCTCTTCGGCCGTTCGCCCGGCGCCGACCGTGACCATCCGGAAGCGGTCGTGCTCGCAGTGTTCGCAGTGCCATCCGGTCGCCAGCGCACCGCACCAGCCGCAGGACGGCACCGCGCCGGCCCGCGACTGCCCGAGCGGTCCCTCGCAGCGGTTGCAGCGTGCTGCCTGACCGCACTTCGCGCACGCGAGCACGGGCGCGTAGCCGGGCCGGCCGACCTGGATCAGCACCGGCCCCGTGGCTGCGCTGCCGTCGCCAGTGAGGGCGGCACGAGCCGCCTGCCAGGCGGTCGACGGGATGCGCGCGGCCCGGGCCACGGGCTCCGCCGCCGGCTGGTTGGCGGTCAGGATCACCTTCGGGTTCACGGCCCGCTCTGGTCCGACGTCAGTCACCCAGCCGATGTCGACGAGACGCTGCACTTCGACGCTGCGGGTGTGGCCCGCGAAGACGAGGGCGCCACCCTGCAGCTCCTGACGTACGAGTGCGGCATCCCGCGTGTGCACGTACGGGCTGAGCGGTTCGGCGTGCAGGGGGTCGCTGTCGTCCCACACGGCGAGCATCCCCAGTCGCTCGGCCGGAGCGTAGACGACCGAGCGGTTGCCGATCACGATGCGGGGACCGCTGAGTGCCGCGAGGAAGGCGCGGTAGCGATCGGGATTCGACTGGGAGGCATCCGCACGCGCGACCGCCTCCGCCGGCGCGATGGCCGCCAGCGCTGCGGCGAGCTGGTCCAAATCGCGGTAGTCGGGGACAGCGACGATGGCGGACTCGCCCCGAGCCCAGCACCCGGCGGCCAGGGTCGCCAGGGTGACAGCCCATTCGCCGACCCACTCGCCGCCGGGGAGGCGGCCGAGTCGCGGTATCGCCTGCAGCGCCAGCCGCTCGCCGCGCGACACAGCGTCTTCGAGCACCCGATCGCCGTAGCCGCGCACTGCAGGCTCGACGACCGACGGAGATACAGAGCCGCCCGCCGTCTCTGCCGCCTCCTGCCGGGCGAGCCAGGCCTTCTCGACGCGCACCTGCCGCCCGGGCACGGCCAGTCGCAGGATGTCGTTGGCCGTTCCCGCGCTGCGGTCGGCGAGTCGGCGGGCGAGCGTCCAGACCTCGGGCCGGAGCACCGGCACGGGCGATACGACGGACTCGATCGGGCTCAGCGTGCCCTCGAAAGCATCGTCGCCGGCGAATTCGACGAGGTAGCCCTCCGCGATGCGCCCTGCCGTGCGCAACGGGACCTTCACGCGCACACCCGGGACTGCCTCGGCGGCGAGCTCGTCGGGAACGCGATAGTCGAAGAAGTGATCGAGCTGGGGAAGCGCCGAGTCGATCACGATGCGGGCGACCCGGCCGGTCGCCGCCACGCTAGAGGCCCGCGGCGGACCGCAGGTCGTCGACCCGGTCGAGACGCTCCCAGGTGAAGTCGGGGAGTTCACGGCCGAAGTGCCCGTAGGTGGCCGTCTTGGCGTAGATGGGGCGAAGCAGGTCGAGGTCGCGGATGATCGCGGCCGGACGCAGGTCGAAGACCTCGCGGATCGCGGCGATGATGCGCTCATCGGGGACCTTGCCGGTGCCGAACGTCTCGACGTACATGCCGACGGGCGCAGCCTTGCCGATCGCGTACGCGATCTGCAACTCCAGACGGTCGGCGAACCCGGCGGCGACGGCGTTCTTTGCCGCCCAGCGCATGGCGTACGCCGCGGAACGGTCGACCTTCGACGGGTCTTTGCCCGAGAAGGCTCCGCCGCCGTGTCGGCTGGCGCCACCATAGGTGTCGACGATGATCTTGCGTCCGGTGAGACCCGCGTCGCCCTTCGGTCCGCCGATCTCGAACCGGCCGGTCGGGTTGATGAGCGTGCGCACGTGCGAGGACTCCAGGCCGGCGGCGTGCAGCACCGGAGCGATGATCTCCTCCATCACCTCCGCCTGCAGGGTCTCATTCGAGACGCTCGGAGCGTGCTGGGTCGAAAGCACCACGGTCTGCACGGATTTCGGCACGATGCCCTCGTAGCCGATGGTCACCTGGGTCTTGCCGTCAGGACGGAGATAGTCGAGCGTGCCGTTCTTGCGCACCTCGGCGAGCCGCTCCGAGAGACGATGCGCGAGCCAGATCGGCAGCGGCATGTACTGCGGCGTCTCGGTCGTGGCGTACCCGAACATGATGCCCTGGTCGCCGGCGCCCTGACGGTCGAGGTCGTCGTGGCTCTGCTCGGTTCGCGACTCGAAGGCGTTGTCGACGCCCTGCGCGATATCGGGCGACTGCGCGCCGATCGATACGGACACGCCGCACTGGTTGCCGTCGAAGCTCACGTCCGACGAGTCGTAGCCGATCTCGACGATCTTCTCGCGCACGAGGGCGGGGATCTCGACATAGCCCTTGGTCGTGACCTCACCCGCGACGTGCACCAGGCCGGTCGTGACCAGGGTCTCGACGGCCACCCGGCTGTGCGGATCGACCGCGAGGAGGGCGTCGAGGATGCTGTCGGAGATCTGATCGCAAATCTTGTCCGGGTGTCCTTCGGTCACGGATTCGGACGTGAAAAGACGCAGATCTGCCATGGTTTCTCCCTGGTCGGGTGCCACCCGAACGTCGCCTATACGATGACGTCGAGAATACGATCAGCCACCGACAGCTTGCTGCCGGAGGCCTCCATCACTATATCGCCGCCCCGCCGGAGCACGACGACCTCGTTACTGTCCGTGGCGAAACCCTGCGTCCAGCCGACCTGGTTGAGCACGAGGAAGTCGCAGCCCTTCGACGCGAGCTTGCTGCGGCCGAGCTCGATGAGCGACGAGGGGTCTGGTTCTGTCTCGGCCGCGAATCCGACGACGACCTGGTTGTGGCGTTTCGCGGACGCGAGCGTGGCGAGGATGTCGGGGTTGGCGACGAGCTCGAGGGTCAAGGTGTCCCCCGCCTCCGTCTTCTTGATCTTGGATTCGCGCACTTCTACCGGCCGGTAGTCGGCGACTGCGGCCGTCATCACCACGATGTCCGCCATCGCCGAAGCCGTCGTGACCGCCTCCTGGAGTTCGAGGGCGGTCTGAACCTCGACCAACTCCACGCCCTCCGGAGGTGCGACCTCGATGTGCGCGGCGACCAGGGTCACCTCGGCACCACGAGCACGGGCTGCCTGGGCCAGCGCGACACCCTGGCGTCCGCTGGACCGGTTGCCGAGAAAGCGCACGGGGTCGAGCGGCTCGCGTGTGCCGCCTGCCGTGATCACCACACGCTTGCCTGCGAGGTCGTCTCCGCCGCGGGGACGGCGCGCCGCCTCGTTCGCACGGCGGCGTTCCGACAGCACGACCACGTCATTCACCGCGGGAACGGCCGACGCCGCGCCGGTGTCTGCCGTGGCATCCTCACGGGACCGGGGATGCGTGCCGGCCGCTTCGAGCGCCGCCCGCACGATCACGGGAGGCTCCTCCATGCGGCCCGGACCGGAGTCCTTGCCCGTGAGCTGACCGGAAGCCGGCCCGACGATCGTCACCCCGCGCTCGCGCAGAGTGGCGATGTTGGCCACGGTCGCGGCGTTGCGCCACATCTCGGTGTGCATCGCCGGGGCGATGACGAGAGGGGCGGTGCTCGCGAGGACCGTGTTGCCGAGCAAGTCGTCGGCGAGGCCGGCGGCAAGCTTCGCGATGGTGTTCGCGGTGGCCGGTGCGATCACTATCAGGTCGGCGGACTGACCGATCGCCACGTGACGCACCTCGGCGACCCCCTCGTAGAGGTCGGTCGCCACCGGGTTGCGGCTGATCGCCTCCAGAGTCGGGCGCCCGACGAAGCGGAGGGCCGCCTCGGTGGCCACGACGTGCACGTCGTGGCCTTCCAGCACCAGCGACCGGATCACTCCGACCGCCTTGTACGCGGCGATGCCGCCGGTCACTCCGACGACAATGGTCAATCGTGCGCTCACGGGCGGCATCCCCTTACATGCCGGGCGCGCCCGGCGGCAAACCTATACGGCGGTGCTGTGACGAGTCCTGTGCTACTCGACGATCGGCTTGATCGTGAGCTTGTCCTCATTGATCTCGTGGAGTGCGACCGACAGCGGCTTGTCGTCGACGCTCGAGTCGACGAGCGGTCCGACGTTGTCGAACAGGCTTCCCTCGTGGAGGTCGGCGTAGTAGTCGTTGATCTGGCGGGCGCGCTTCGACGCGAAGATCACGAGCGCATACTTCGACTCGACCTTGGCGAGAACGTCGTCGATGGGCGGGTCGATGATGCCTTTGTTGCTGATTGCCATAAGTGTATTGCTCCTTCGAAGGGGGTCGTCGATACGACGACGATCGTCACGGAGACGAAGAAAAACGGTCTACGGGCGCGACGGCGCCGTGCGGATCTTCATCAAGTCTACGACCTCCCGCGCGGCATCGGCCACGTCGGTGTTGACCACCCGGTGATCGAACTCGTCCTGAGCAGCCAATTCGACCTTGGCGGTCTCCAGTCTTCGCTGCTGTTCCTCGGGGCTCTCGGTGCCCCGTCCGATCAATCGGCGGACGAGTTCATCCCAGGTCGGCGGGAGCAGGAAGATGAGTCGCGCCTCGGGCATGGTCTCGCGCACGCTGCGCGCACCCTGCAGATCGATCTCGAGCAGCACGCTCTTGCCCGCCTCCAGTGCCCGCTCGATCGGAGCGCGCGGAGTGCCGTACCGCGACAGGTTGTGCACCGTCGCGTATTCGAGCAGTTCGCCGGCGGCGATCATGCGGTCGAACTCCGCATCGTCGACGAAGTAGTAGTTGACTCCGTCGACCTCGCCCGGTCGCGGAGCACGGGTGGTGGCGGAGACCGAGAGCAGCACATCCGGGTAGTTCTCCCGGATGTACGTGGAGACCGTGCCCTTGCCGACAGCCGTCGGTCCAGCCAGTACGACGAGATGGTGCTTCTGCCGTCCGCTGCGGGTCTCGCGTTCGATGAGGAACTCGCGCAGCCGCAGTCGCTGATGACGGCCGAGGCCGCCCAGGCGTTTGGCCGGAGAGATCGAGAGCTTCTCGAGCGCATCCGTCATCTTGGTCGTGCCGATGGCCGGAACGCTGAGCAGGAACTCGGTCACCCGCAGGCGCCCCTCGACCCCCTCAGGATCGGCCGTGGCCTTGTCGAGCACGGACAGCGGCGAGACCTCGTGGGCAGCGATCGCCGCTTTCACGGCAGCGCGCGCACGTCGTGCCGCCACGGCGGCCTGCGAGGCGGCGAGGCGGTCGACTTCGGGCGGGGCTGGGCGCAGTGAAGGCTCAGACATCGATGCTCCGCACCTCCGCCGCGCGATTCCCGATCGCGTCCGCGAGCGCGCGCGGACCCGCGTTCAGGAGCCCGCGGGACTCGCTGACGATCACACCACCGGCGAGCGATCCGAAGAGTCGCGCCACATCGCGCACCTGTGCGCCCTGATAGCCGAACCCGGGCGCGAGCACAGGGGTGGCGACAGCGGATGCGGTGGCCGTGTCGATGCCGTACGAGCTGAGATCGACGGTCGCTCCGAGCACGAGCCCGACCGTGCCGAACGCCTGCGCCGGCTGAGTCTGGTTGATGGAAGTCACATCATCGATGATCGCACGCGCCACCGTCGCCCCTGCACGCGGCCCGGTCGAGACGATGGCCTTCTGGATGCTCTCGGCCTCCGGATTCGACGTCGCGGCCAGCACGAACAGCCCCTTGCCTGCTGTCTCCGCGAGCCGCACGGGCTCGGCGATGGAGCCGACGCCCTGGAACGCGGAGATCGTCATCGCATCGGCCTCGAGCGGAGAACCCGGCGTGAGCCAGGCTTCGGCGTATGCGGCGACGCTCGTGCCGATGTCGCCACGCTTGGCATCCGCGATCACCAGCAGGCGGGCCTCGCGCGCAGCAGCCAGCACCTCTTCGAGCGCAGCGTAGCCGGCCGAGCCGTAGCGCTCGAAGAACGCGACCTGTGGTTTCACGATGCCGACGCGCCCCGCCGCCGCCTCGACGACGGCGAGCCCGAACTCGCGCACGCCGGAGGCCGAGGCGGTCAGACCCCAGGCCTCCAGGAGGTGCTCGTGCGGGTCGATGCCGACGCAGAGTCGCCCGTGACTGTCGAAGACTCCGGCGAGCCGGTCACCGAAGCTCACGCGCGGGCGGCCCGATCGAGCGCGTACTCCTGCAGCGACCGCACCTCGAAGCCCTCGCGGATGGCGTCGACGGATGCGACCGCCGCGCTGAGCTCTGCGATGGTCGTGAAGAGCGGCTTGTCGCCAGCGACGGCGGCAGCGCGGATCTCGTAGCCGTCTGCGCGGGCGGAGCGGCCGCTCGGCGTGTTGATGACCACATCCACCTCATTGCGGTTGATGAGGTCGACGATCGACGGTTCGCCACTGTCGGTCGTCTCGCTGAACTTGCGCACCACGCTGGCGGCGATGCCGTTGCGGTTCAGCACCTCGGCGGTTCCCTCGGTGGCGAGGATCTCGAAACCGAGCTGCTGCAGACGCAGCACCGGGAGCACGATCGAGCGCTTGTCGCGGTCGGAGACCGAGACGAAGGCCGTTCCGCCGAGCGGCATGCCGCCGTAGGCTGCGGCCTGGCTCTTGGCGAAGGCGCGCGGGAAGTCCTTGTCGATCCCCATGACCTCGCCGGTGGATCGCATCTCCGGGCCGAGCACCGAGTCGACCACGTTGCCCTCCTTGGTGCGGAACCTCTTGAAGGGCAGCACCGCCTCCTTGACGGCGACCGGCGAGTCCATCGGGATGACCGAGCCGTCCTGCGAGGGCAGCAGCCCCGAGTCGACGAGCGAGGCGATGCTCTCCCCCACCATGATGCGCGAGGCGGCCTTGGCCAGCGGGATTCCGAGCGCCTTCGAGACGAACGGCACCGTCCTCGACGCGCGCGGGTTGGCCTCGAGCACGTAGAGCACGCCGGCCCCGATCGCGAACTGCACGTTGAGCAGCCCGCGCACGCCGATGCCTTCGGCGATCTTGAGCGTCGCGTCGCGCACCCGGTCGATCTCACGGCGGCCCAGCGTGATCGGCGGCAGGGTGCAGCTCGAGTCGCCCGAGTGGATCCCGGCCTCCTCGATGTGCTCCATCACGCCGCCGATGTAGAGTCGCTCGCCGTCGTAGAGCGCGTCGACATCGATCTCGATCGCGTCGTCCAGGAAGCGGTCGACGAGCAGCGGGTGCGCCGGCCCGACGATCCCCTGGCCCGCCACACGCTCGAAGTAGTCGGCGAGTGATGGGCTGTCGTAGACGATCTCCATGCCCCGACCGCCGAGCACGTAGCTCGGGCGCACGAGAACGGGATAGCCGATCTCCTCGGCCACCTGAACGGCGCCCGGGTAGTCGAATGCGGTCCCGTTGCGCGGGGCGAGCAGTCCTGCGTTCTCGAGGATCTCGGCGAACAGGCCACGCTCCTCCGCCAGGTCGATCGCTTCGGGCGAGGTGCCGAGGATCGGCACGCCGGCAGCCTCGAGACCCTTGGCCAGGCCGAGCGCGGTCTGGCCGCCCAGCTGCACGACGACGCCGACGAGCTCGCCGCTCTGGCTCTCGGCGTGGATGACCTCGAGCACGTCTTCGAGGGTCAGCGGTTCGAAGTAGAGGCGGTCGCTCGTGTCGTAGTCGGTCGAGACCGTCTCCGGGTTGCAGTTGATCATGATCGTCTCGAACCCGGCGTCGTGCAGGGCGAACGAGGCGTGCACGCACGAGTAGTCGAACTCGACGCCCTGTCCGATGCGGTTCGGGCCGGAGCCGAGGATGACGACCTTGCGCCGGTCGCTCGGAACGACCTCCGTCTCCAGGTCGTAGCTGGAGTAGTGGTAGGGCGTGAGGGCGGGGAACTCGCCCGCGCAGGTGTCGACCGTCTTGTAGACCGGGCGCACATCCAGGATGTGGCGGATCTCACGCACGTCGTTCTCGCCGAAGCCGCGCAGCTGGCCGATCTGCGCATCCGAGAACCCGTGGTCCTTGGCGTAGCGCAGGGTGTCGGTGTCGAGAGTCTCTGCGTTCCTGAGCTGCTCGGCGACCTCGTTGATCAGCACGATCTGGTCGATGAACCAGGGGTCGATCTTGGTCGACTCGAACACCTGCTCGTTCGTCGCGCCCAGACGCAGCGCCTGCTGCACGTCGACGATCCGGCCGTCGGTGGGGGTGCGGATGCTCTCCAGCAGCTCCTCGACCGTGCGGGTCTCCGGTCCCCAGTGGAACGACGAGCCGCGCTTCTCCAGCGAACGGAGCGCCTTCTGAAGCGCGCTCGTGAAGCTGCGGCCGATGGCCATCGCCTCGCCCACCGACTTCATGGTCGTCGTCAGGGTGGGATCGGCGGCCGGGAACTTCTCGAAGGCGAACCGCGGGACCTTGACGACGACGTAGTCGAGCGTCGGCTCGAAGCTCGCAGGCGTCACCTTGGTGATGTCGTTCGGGATCTCGTCGAGTCGGTAGCCGATCGCCAGCTTCGCCGCGATCTTCGCGATCGGGAAGCCCGTCGCCTTCGAGGCGAGAGCCGACGAACGGGAGACGCGCGGGTTCATCTCGATGACGATGATGCGTCCGTTCTCGGGGTCGACCGCGAACTGGATGTTGCAGCCTCCGGTGTCGACGCCCACCGCGCGGATGATGTCGATCCCGATGTCGCGGAGCTTCTGGTACTCGCGATCGGTCAGAGTCAGCGCCGGAGCGACGGTGATGGAGTCTCCGGTGTGCACACCGACCGGGTCGACGTTCTCGATGGAGCAGACGACGACCGTGTTGTCGGCGGTGTCGCGCATGAGCTCGAGCTCGTACTCCTTCCAACCGAGGATCGACTCCTCCAGGAGCACCTCGCTGGTCGGGCTCTGGTGCAGGCCGTCGCCGACGATCCGCCGCAGCTCCTGCTCGGTGTACGCGAATCCGGAGCCGAGGCCGCCCATCGTGAACGAAGGCCGTACGACGAGCGGATAGCCGAGATCCTCAGCGAATCCCACGGCTTCTTCGACGGTGTGGGCGATGTGCGAGCGGGCGACCTCAGCGCCCGCCTCGATCACCAGCTCCTTGAAGATCTGGCGGTCCTCACCCTTCTGGATCGCCTCGAACTTGGCGCCGATGAGCTCGACGCCGTACTTCTCGAGGATTCCGTGCTCGTGCAGCTGGATGGCGGCGTTGAGGGCGGTCTGGCCGCCGAGGGTCGGCAGGATCGCATCCGGCTTCTCCTTGGCGATGATGGTCTCGATGACCTGCCAGGTGATCGGCTCCACGTAGGTGGCGTCCGCGAAATCGGGATCGGTCATGATCGTCGCGGGGTTGGAGTTGACGAGGATGACGCGCACGCCCTCCTCCCGCAGCACCCGGCACGCCTGGGTGCCGGAGTAGTCGAACTCGCAGGCCTGGCCGATGACGATCGGGCCGGAGCCGATGACCAGAACGGAGTTGATGTCTGAGCGTTTCGGCATGGGTTACTCGTCATCCTTCTTGTCGGAGGAAACAGCCGGGTTCCGGATGCCCGGATCCGTGGTGCGTGGATTCGTGATCATCTCGAGGAACCGGTCGAACAGGTAGTTGGCGTCGTGCGGCCCGGCCGCCGCCTCCGGGTGGTACTGCACGCTGAACGCGTTCAGGTCGAGGCAGTTCAACCCCTCCACCACGTTGTCGTTCAGGCTGAAGTGGCTCACCTCGACGCGGCCGAATCCCGCGGGCGAGTCGAACGTGCCCTCGAGGGGCGCCTCGACGGCGAATCCGTGGTTCTGCGACGTGATCTCCACCCGCCCTGTGCGCTTGTCAAGCACAGGCTGGTTGATTCCGCGGTGGCCGAACGGCAACTTGTACGTGCCGAGTCCGAGCGCGCGTCCGAGCAGCTGGTTGCCGAAGCAGATGCCGAAGTAGGGCACACCGGCCCGCAGCACATCCTGAAGCAGTTCGACGTGCTTGTCGGAGGCCGCCGGATCGCCGGGACCGTTCGAGAAGAACAGGGCGGAGGGCTCGAGTTCGAGCACGTCGCGCGCGGTCACCATCTGCGGCAGCACGTGCACATCGAGCCCGCGAGCAGCCAGGTTGTTGAGAGTCGAGGTCTTCACCCCGAGGTCGAGCACGGCGACCGAGCCCACCTTCTCGCCGACCGCCGGCACCGTGAACGGCTCGGGAGTCGAGACCTCTTCTGACAGGTTGCGGCCGGCCATCGGCGCACCGCTGAGCACCAGCTCGAGCTGCTCGCCGTCGCTCAGTTCGAAGTCCGGCCCCGAGAAGATCCCGGCGCGCATGGCTCCGGCCGACCGGATGTGCCTGGTCACCGCCCGCGTGTCGATGCCGCTGATCCCCACCACGCCCTGTGCCACGAGGTCGTCGTCGAGGCTTCGCTGCGCGCGGTAGTTGGACACGATGCGGGAGGGCTCGCGCACCACATAGCCGGCGACCCAGATCTGACGTGACTCCATGTCCTCGTCGTTGGTCCCGGTGTTGCCGATGTGCGGCGCCGTCATGAGAACGATCTGGCCCGCGTACGACGGGTCGGTGAGCGTCTCCTGGTACCCGGTCATGCCAGTGGAGAACACAGCCTCACCGAAGGTGCGGCCGACCGCACCGTATGCCCGCCCGACATAGCGGGATCCGTCTTCGAGGACGAGGACCGCCGGTTCTGAACCCACCACGTCACACCTCACTTTCCGTCGTCTGACCCGCCGTGCTCTGCGCGGGAAGAATGGTTTCGACCGCCCCGATCAACGGGGTGCGGTCGGCCGGGTCGACGACCCGGAAGAAGCTGTCGGCGGGCGCACCCGCAGAGGTCGTCCAGGAGAGCCTGAGCAGCCCGTCCTTCTCGACCACCCGGTCGATCGCCGTATTGGTGACCCCGACCCCGGTGAGGGCATCCGCCTGGATGAAGAGCGGATTCTCGCCGTTGATCGCGATGGTCACGCCCTCGAGCGCGACCGTCAGCCGCGCCTTGCCGCGGAACTTGAGCCCCGGGATCGCGAGGCGCTCGAGGTGCTCTCCCCCGCGCGTGGTGGCGACGTAGAACGTGTCGGATTCGACGAGGGGCGAGGATGCGGTCGCCGGCGCCGCGTATCCGCCGCCTGCTGAGCTGTCGCGACGAGTACGTCGACGCCAGCCCCACAGCATCAGCAGGAGGACGATGGCGAGAACGGCGATGACGGGGATCGCCGGGAGGAACTTATCCACGGACGACCTCCCCCCGGTTGGCGGCCGATGCTCTGGCACGTTCGGCGACCTCGCCGGCGTCGGCGACGATGCCGTCGAGCACGGTCGGGTACCCCTGGTGGAAGGTCGCGACGACCCGGCCGGGCAGCGTCATCGAGAGATACGGCGAGTTGACTCCCTTGCCGGCGAGGTCACGGGTCGAGAACTCCCGCGATGCCCGCGGGTCGTAGAGCGTGAACTCCGCTGGAGTCCCGGCTTCCAACGCGTGACCGTGACCCGCCAGCCGGCCGATGCGGGCCGGGGTGTACGACAGCACTCGGGCCACATCCTCCCAGCCGAGCAGGCCGGTCTCGACGACGGATGCGTGCACCACGGACAGCGCGGACTCGAGGCCGACCATGCCGAAGGCGGCCGCATCCCACTCGCAGTCCTTCGCCTCGACCGGGTGCGGAGCGTGGTCGGTGGCCACGATGTCGATCGTGCCGTCCGCCAGGCCCGCACGCAGCGCCCGCACGTCCTCGTCGCTCCTGAGCGGCGGGTTGACCTTGTAGCGCGCGTCGTATCCGCGGGCCAGCTCCTCGGTGAGGATGAGGTGGTGCGGGGTGACCTCTGCGGTCACGTCGATGCCGCGCGCCTTCGCCCAGCGGATCACATCGACCGAGCCGGCCGTGGAGACGTGGCAGACGTGCAGTCGGGAGCCGACGTGCTCGGCGAGGAGCACATCCCGGGCGATGATCGACTCCTCGGCCACTGCAGGCCACCCGGCGAGGCCGAGCTCTCCCGAGAGGGCGCCCTCGTTCATCTGCGCGCCCACGGTGAGCCGTGGCTCCTGCGCGTGCTGTGCGATGGCGCCGTCGAAGGCCTTCACGTACTCGAGCGCGCGGCGCATGAGAAGCGGATCGGAGACGCATTTGCCGTCATCGGAGAACACCCGCACCGCAGCGCGGGAGTCGGCCATCGCGCCGAGTTCGGCGAGACGCTCGCCCTCCAGTCCGACCGTGACGGCGCCGATGGGGCGAACGGTGGCGTAGCCGGCCGCGTCGCCGAGCGACAGCACCTGCTCGACGACACCGGCCGTGTCCGCCACCGGCGAGGTGTTGGCCATGGCGAACACCGAGGTGAAGCCGCCGGCCGCTGCTGCGCGGGTTCCGGTCAGAACGGTCTCGCTCTGCTCGAAGCCTGGCTCGCGGAGGTGCGTGTGCAGATCGACCAGGCCGGGCAGCGCCAACAGTCCTGTCGCATCCACCACCGTGGCGCCGACCCTCGAAAGGCCCGCGCCCAGCTCGGCGATGCGGCCGTCCTCCACCAGGAGGTCGGCAGTACGGCCGTCGGCGAGCGTCGCGCCCGCGATCAGATAAGTCTCGTTCACCATGTTCAACCGTCCTCCGGGTCTCCACCGGACAGCAGGAGGTACAGGGCGGCCATCCGCACCGACACCCCGTTCGCTACCTGTTCTCGAACGGTCGACCGGGGTGAATCCGCCGCCGCCGCCGAAATCTCCAGACCCCGGTTCATCGGCCCGGGGTGCATGACAATGCTATCTGTGCCGAGACGCGCCAGTCGTTCGTCGTCCAGCCCCCAGCGCTTCGCGTACTCCCGCGTGTTCGGGAAGAACGCCGCGTTCATCCGCTCGCCCTGGATGCGCAGCATCATCACCACGTCCGGGTTCGCGTCGATCGCCGCATCGAGGTCGTACCCGATCGTCGCCGGCCAACCGCCGACCTCCACCGGGAGCAGCGTGGGAGGCGCCACGAGCGACACCTGCGCGCCGAGCGTCTCGAGCAGCCAGACGTTCGAGCGGGCGACGCGCGAGTGCAGGATGTCGCCGACGATCGTCACGGTCACCCCGTCGAGGTCGCGGCCGCGAGACCCTGCGCCGTGCAGGCGGCGCCGCATCGTGAAGGCGTCGAGCAGCGCCTGGGTGGGATGCTCGTGCGTGCCGTCGCCCGCGTTCACGATCCCCGCGTCGATCCAGCCGCTGGTCGCCAGGGTCTGCGGGGCACCGGAGGCGTGGTGCCGGATGACCACGGCATCCGCCCCCATCGCGGCCAGCGTCTGCGCCGTGTCCTTGAGGCTCTCGCCCTTGGACACGCTCGAGCCCTTGGCGCTGAAGTTGATGACATCGGCCGACAGCCGCTTGGCGGCCGCCTCGAACGAGATCCTGGTACGCGTCGAATCCTCGAAGAACAGGTTCACCACCGTCTTGCCGCGCAGCGTCGGGAGCTTCTTGACCTCGCGCTCCTGCACATCCGCCATGTCCTCGGCCACGTCGAGAAGCAGGATCGCCTCGTCACGGCTCAGTGTCTTGGTCGAGAGCAGGTGCCTCATGCGCCGGCCTCCTCGATGGTGACCGATTCGTCGCCGTCGATCTCCGTCAGCCGCACGTTGATGCGCTCGGACGCGGCACTCGGCAGGTTCTTGCCCACGAAGTCCGCCCGGATGGGCAGCTCCCGGTGCCCCCGGTCGACCAGCACCGCGAGCCGCACGGCCTGGGGGCGGCCGAAGTCGTTCAGAGCATCGAGGGCGGCCCGGATGGTGCGGCCCGAGTAGAGCACGTCGTCGACCAGCACCACGGTCTTGCCGTCGATCGAGCCGGGGACGGACGTCGGCGACGGGGTTCGCGTGCGATTGCGCGAGAGGTCGTCGCGGTACATCGTCACGTCGAGCGCACCGACGAGATCGCCGGCGCCCGGTTCGATGCGTTGGAGCTCCTCCGCGATCCGCTGGGCGAGTATCGCTCCGCGCGTCGGGATGCCGAGGATCACGAGATCGTTCGTTCCCCGGTTGGACTCAAGGATCTCGTGAGAGATCCGAGTCAACGCCCGGGAGATGTCAGCCTGCTGCAGCACTGTGCGCACCGTCATGCCGACTCCCTTCCCCGCCTCACAGGACGGCTCTTAAAGGTTGTCTACCGCTGTCGAGCATACCAGTGTGCAGCGAACGGTCCACGCCGCCGCAGCGGACGGGTCGTCTCAGTTCTTCTGCAGGAAGTCCGTGAACTCGCTCGCCTTGGTGATGTCGCCCGTGAACTGCTTGCCGTTGACGAGGATGGTCGGCGTCTGCGAGATCGACGTGAGATCGGATCCCTCGACATCGATGGGGCCGGTCTGCGAACGCGCCGTGTTCTGCTGTGCCCAGGCCTGGTACGGTCCGCTGTCCTCAAGGCAGGCGGTGATGTCGTCGATACCGAGATCGGTGGCCCGCTGAGCGAGCTGTTTGTTCGTCAGACCGCTCGAGCCCTCCTCGGGCTGATCCTTGTAGAGCGTCTGGAAGTACTTCAGAGCATTGTCCGGATCGTTCACCCCGACGCAGGTGAGGGCCGCGACCGCGCGCGTCGAGTATCCGGTGCCGTTGGAGAGCCGGTCGAGAAAGGTGAGCGGACGCAGCCGCAGCGTGATCGTTCCGTCGGAGACGGCCGTCGCGAGCGTTTCGCCGTTCGCCTTCTCGAAAGCACCGCAGGCGGGACACATCGGGTCGAACCACAGGTCGACGACCTTGGAGCCGTCACCGGCGGTGATGAAGCCCTTGTCGAAGTTCACTGCTCCATCGGTGCCTGTCGGCGGTTTCGCCGTGGCCGTCGGAACGTCGGACGATCCTCCGACCAGCGAACAGGCGGCGGTCCCGGAGACGAGAGCGAAGGCGACGAGGACGGCGGCGAACGCGCGCATCCCCCGGCGCCGAGCGGGGCGGTCGGGTGCGATGCGGATCATCGTGTTCCTCGCCTTCGTTTCTACTTGGTGTTCGATTGGGCGATCTTGGCCAACAAGCCGTTGATGAACCCTGCGGAGTCGTCGGTCGAGAGCACGGTCGCGGATTCCACCGCCTCGGAGATGGCGACGCCTTCCGGGATCTCGTCGTTGAACAGCAGTTCCCACACGCCGATCCGGAGGATGGCGCGATCGACCAGCGGCATGCGTGCGAGCGTCCAGCCCTGGGAGTACGTCTCGATCTGCTCGTCGATCTCGTCGAGGTTGTCGATGACGCCGTCGACGATCTCGCGGGCGTACAGCCAGGAGGACTCGCGCTGCGGCTCGCTCGCCGCTCGCTCCGCCTCGGTCGCGAGAGCCTGGTTCAGTGGGATCTGGCGGACGTCCGCGCCGTACAGCACGTCGAGCGCGCGCTTACGGGCTTTGCTTCGTGCACTCATCGTCTAGGGATACCGGGATTCAGGCCGGATCAGTCGCTCACGCGGCCGAGGTAGTCCCCGGTACGCGTGTCGACCTTGACCTTGGTGCCGGTCTCCAGGAACAGCGGAACCTGGATCTGGTAGCCCGTCTCGACGGTCGCCGGCTTGGTGCCACCGGTCGAGCGGTCGCCCTGAAGCCCGGGCTCGGTGTAGGTGATCTCCAGCACGACGGAGGCTGGCAGCTCGACGTAGAGCGGCTCGCCCTCGTGCAGTGCAACGGTGACGCTCTGGTTCTCGAGCATGAAGTTGGAGGCGTCGCCCACGACCACAGCGGGAACGCTGAGCTGGTCGTAGTCGCTGGTGTCCATGAAGACGAACGCGTCGCCGTCCTGGTAGAGGTACTGGTAGTCGCGACGATCGACGTTCGAGGTCTCGATCTTGGATCCGGCGTTGAAGGTGCGGTCGACGGTCTTGCCCGACGTCACGTTCTTCAGTTTGGTGCGCACGAAGGCGCCGCCCTTGCCCGGCTTCACGTGCTGGAACTCGATCACGGTCCAGAGCTGGCCGTCCATGTTGAGGACGACGCCGTTCTTGATGTCAGCCGTTGTTGCCATACCTGTGTTCCGTTCGATTGGGAGGAGTTGCGGGTGGATGCGCGCCAGAGGCGGTCCACGGAGGCCCGCTCTCGGTGGCGCGGAGGGCGGAGGCCTCAGAGAATTCTAGTTGGCGGTGCCCGTTTCAGCGAATGGCCGGGCTGTTTCGCAGGATGTACGCCAGTGCGAGACGGTACGACTCGAAGCCGAATCCCGCGATCACCCCGGTCGCCACGGCACTGATCACACTCGTGTGACGGAACTCCTCGCGCGCGTGCGGGTTGGAGAGATGCACCTCGATGACGGTGCCCCCGGCCTTCGTGACGAGCGATACCGCATCCCGCAGTGCGAAGGAGTAGTGGGTCCACGCCCCGGCGTTCAGGATCACCGGTGCGCCGGAGTCGGCAGCCTCGTGCAGCCAGCGAAGAAGCTGCCCCTCGTCGTCGGTCTGGCGCAGGTCGACGGTCCTGCCCGCCGCGTCGTCGGCGAGGGATGCGCGCAGGTCGTCCAGCGTGCCCGAACCGTAGACATCGGGTTCGCGGGTGCCGAGACGGCCCAGATTGGGGCCGTTCAGAACGAGGACGCTGGGAACGGTATCGCTGCTCATGTCGCTACCCTAGCGGCGACGGACTCCACGGTCGGATTCTGTCTCGGCGATGGTCACGCGCCGATCTCCTGATATGCCGCGAACAGCAGACTCTGGTCGGGGCCCGCGAGCACGGTCGGCCGAGCCAGATCGTCGAGCACGATGAACCGCAACAGGTTTCCGCGCGTCTTCTTGTCACGCTGCATGGTCGCGAGCAGGGTCTGCCAGCGACCGAGCGGATACGTGGTCGGCAGAGTCAGCGATTCCAGGATGCGCTTGTGCCTGTCTGCGACCTCATCGGACAGCCGGCCGCTCAACCGGGCGAGCTCGGCAGCGAACATCATGCCGACCGAGACCGCCGCGCCATGGCGCCACTGGTAGCGCTCAGCGTGCTCGATCGCGTGCCCGAGGGTGTGACCGTAGTTGAGGATCTCGCGCAATCCCTGCTCGGTGAAGTCCTCGCCGACGACCCTGGCCTTGATGCCGATGGACAGCTCGACCAGGCGACGGAACTCGGGCGTGTTGGGGTCGGTCGCACGGTCGACGTCCCGCTCGATGATGTCGAGGATCTCCGGCTCTGCGATGAAGCCGTACTTCACGACCTCGGCGAAACCGGCGAGGATCTCGTTGCGGGCGAGCGACGTCAGCGTGTCGAGGTCGCAGATCACCGCCGCCGGCGCGTAGAACGCGCCGACGAGATTCTTGCCCTCCGCGGTGTTGATGCCGGTCTTGCCGCCGACCGCCGCATCCACCATTCCCAGAAGCGTCGTCGGCACCTGCACCAGTCGCACGCCGCGCAGCCAGGTGGCCGCGACGAAGCCGGCGAGGTCGGTGACGGCTCCCCCGCCGAACCCGACGACGGCATCCGAGCGGGTGAAGTCGGCCTGACCCATGATCTGCCAACAGAATGCGGCGACCTCCACGCGCTTGGCGGCCTCCGCATCCGGAACCTCCGCCAAGAGCACGTCATAGCGGCCGAGCAGTGTTTCGCGCAGGTCGGCGGCAGCAGCGCCCAAGGTCGGCGGATGCACGATCAGCACCTTGTTGACGCCCGAGCCGAGGTACGGTGCGAGGTCGGTGCGCAGTCCGCGACCCACGACGACGGGATACTGGTTCTCGCCCGCGACCAGGATCTCGGTGGGCTGGCCGTCTGCGCTGTCGGAGGACTCTGTGTCGGTCATCGTTGCCTTTCCTGAATGCTGCGTGCTTCGATCCAGCGCGCGATCTCTTCCACGATGGTGTCGATCGGCCGGCTGGATGTGTCTGCGGTGTAGTCGGCGAGTGAGGCGTACAGCTCGGCGCGCTGGGCGACGAGGCGTTTCCACGACTCGAGGTCGGTGACGAGCGGGCGCTTCGCGTTCGCGATGCGGGCGGCGATCGCCTCAGGGTTCACGGTGAGGAGCACCACCGACGCATCCGCGAGGTCGGACTGGGTGTCGGGATGCAGCACGGCGCCACCCCCGACGGAGACGACCCCTGGCCCGCTCAGCGCTTCTGCGACCGCCTGCCGTTCGAGCGTCCGGAAATGCGGTTCCCCGTACTCGGCGAAGATGACCGGGATGGGACCGTGCTGCGAGACGACGACCGCATCCGTGTCGACGAAAGGCAACCCGAGGCGTTTCGCCAGCCGCTTGCCGACCCGGCTCTTGCCTGCGGCGGGAGGACCGATCAGGACGATGGTCACGATCGTGCAGCCGTGCTCACGAGTGCTGCTTTCACGCTCATTCGGCGGCGTACGGTGCGGACAGTCGCGTCGTCGCCAGGTTCTGCGGGATCGCGTCGAGGTAGCCGCGAAGGTTGCGCGCGGTCTCGTCGATCGAGTCTCCGCCGAATTTCTCCAGCACGGCGTTGGCGAGCACGAGCGCCACCATCGCCTCTGCAACGACTCCGGCCGCCGGCACCGCACAGACATCGGAACGCTGGTGGTGCGCCGGGGCGGCCTCACTGGTGGCGATGTCGACCGTGCGCAGCGCGTGCGGAATCGTCGCGATCGGCTTCATTCCCGCGCGGACGCGCAGGATCGTGCCCGTGCTCATCCCACCCTCGGTTCCGCCGGCCTTGTCGCTCGTGCGGGCGATCTCCCCCGCTTCCTGGACGAGCTCGTCGTGGGCCTCGGATCCGCGACGGGTCGTGGTGAGGAAGCCGTCGCCGACCTCGACGCCCTTGATCGCCTGGATGCCCATCAGTGCGGCCGCGAGCTGACTGTCGAGCCGGCGGTCCCAGTGCACGTGCGAGCCGAGCCCGGGCGGAAGGCCGTAGGCGAGCACCTCGACCACGCCGCCGAGGGTGTCGCCGTCCTTGTGGGCGGCGTCGACCTCGGCGACCATCTTCGCCGACGTCGCCGGGTCGAAGCACCGCAGCGGGTCGGCGTCGAGCACGGCGACATCGCTCGGCTCGGGCAGCGGCGATCCCTCCGGAACCCGCACGGGGCCGATGGAGAGCGTGTGGCTGACGAGGGTGATGCCGAGCTGTTCGAGGAAGGAGCGGGCGACGGCGCCGAGCGCCACGCGAGCCGCGGTCTCCCGTGCGCTCGCGCGCTCGAGGATCGGCCGAGCCTCGTCGAAGCCGTACTTCTGCATTCCGACCAGGTCTGCGTGCCCCGGACGTGGCCGCGTCAACGGCGCACCGCGGCCGGAGGAGAGCTTCTCGGGATCCACCGGCTCGGCACTCATCACGTCGACCCATTTGGGCCATTCGGTGTTGCCGATCCGGATCGCGATCGGGCTGCCCAGGCTGTAGCCGTGACGCACGCCACCCGACAACTCAAGCGCATCCTGCTCGAACTTCATGCGGGCGCCGCGGCCGTAACCGAGTTTGCGGCGCGCGAGATCGGCGCGGATCGCATCGAGGGTGACCGGCACGCCGGCCGGCAGTCCCTCGAGCAGGGCGATGAGTTCGGGGCCGTGGGATTCCCCGGCCGTGAGCCAACGAAGCATGGTTCGATTCTGGCACAGCGGCGAAGGGCGTCCGGCCGGGTCACTCCTCCGGCGATGACTCCAGGGCGGCACCGGTGGCGTCGATGCCGACGGCCTCGAGCATTGCGGCGAGCACCGCATCCTCGTCCTCGAGTGGCTCCAGCGGGTCTCCGGAGACGAAGATCCGCACCTGCAGGAGTGCCTGATGGGCGAGCATCGCGAGTCCGGACACCACCCGGCCGCCGACTGCCTGCCAGGCGGAGGCCAGAACGCTGGGCCACGGGTCGTACGAGACGTCGAGCAGCACCGAGCGACGCCTGGTCGAGTCGGTGTAGCGGGCATCCGTCGTCACACCGCCCGGGAGCGTGCTGATGACGAGGTCGGGGATGTCCAACGAACGGTCGGCCTGACCGAGCGGACGGATGCGGATCATCAACCCCAGCTCGTGAGCGAGCGGCTCCAGCCAGACGCTGTTCTCGAGCGATCGCGCGTAGACATCGACGCGATCGGCGCCGAGCTCTGCCGCGGCGACCAGGGCCGAAGCCGCCGTGGCACCGCCGCCCAGGATGTGGACGAACCGGGCGCTCTCGAGTCCCGCGGCCTCCAGCGCCCACACGATCCCCGAGACGTCGGTGTTGAATCCGCGAAGGACTCCGTCGTCGAGGAGGACGGTGTTGGCCACACCCGTCTGCTCGGCGAGTCGATCGACCTCTCCGAGGATCGGAACCACGGACTGTTTGAGCGGCATCGTCAGCGAGAGCCCGCGCCACTCGGCGCCGAGCCCGTCGATGAAAGGCGCGAGCCGGTCCGCCGTGACGTCCACGGCGTCGTACTCCCACGGCAGTCCCAGCGCCTGGTAGGCCGCGCGGTGCAGGTCGGGAGACTTCGAGTGGCCGATCGGGGAACCGAGTACGGCGAGTCTGCGTACGGCCGCCTTCGCCTTCTTCGCCGGCTTCGCCTTGGCGGCGACGGGAGCGGCCTCGACCTCGACCTCGACCTTGGCCTCGACCTCAGCGATCTCGTCCGCTTCGTCGGCCGGCTCCTCGAGCTCGGCGGCGAGCTCTGCCTCGGCGAGCACTGCTTCCTCTGCCTCGGCCTCCCGCTCGGCGTCGACGATGGCGGCGATCTCCGCTTCGGCAGCCGCCTCGGCTACCCCGTTCTCCTCGAGCTTGTCCGGCTCGCGCGGCCCGCCCGGCTCGCCGGTGGCGGGGTTCTCGGGAGTCTTCTTATCCATAGCCGGGGTTGTCTCTCATCCATTGCTGCCACTTTGCAACGGCCGCGTCGTGTTCGTCAGCCGTCGTCGAGAAGATCGTCTCGCCCGTCTCCAGGTTCCACGTCACGAAGAACATCCACGGACCGTCGGCGGGATGCAGCGCCGCGTTGATCGCCAGATCGCCAGGGTTGGAGATCGGCCCGACCGGGAGTCCCGGGTGCACGTATGTGTTGTAGGGATTGCCCGCGTCGGCACGTTCGGCGTCGGTCGTGGTCACCGTGTGGGTGTTGCCGGTTCCGTAAGCGACCGTGGCGTCCGACTGCAGCTTCCAGCCCTGGTCGAGACGGTTGAGGAAGACGCGCGACACCTTCGGGTAGTCGGGAGCGAGCCCGGCCTCACGTTGCACGATGGATGCGAGAACGACCGTCTTCCAGCGGTCGGCGGGCGCCACCCCCGCCTGGTCGAGTGCCTGGAAACTGCGATCGACCAGTGTCTTGATGGCTTCCTGAGCCGTTACACCCGGAGTGAACGTGTACGTCGCCGGGAACAGGAACCCTTCGAGGGTCTTCGCCTCGGGCGGCAACCCGTATGCAGCCGGATTCGCTGCGGCCGCCTGCAGATCGGCCGCCGGGAGCTTCGTGGCCGCGGCGAGGATGGGGATGATGTCCTTCTCGGCCGTCCCCTCGGGGATCACCGCGGTGTTCTGCACCTTGTTCGCTGGGTCCTGCAACGCGAGGAGTGCAGCTTGCGCGCTCATCCGCTTGGCCAGTTTGAAGGCGCCGGGCTGGAACTCCACCTGGGGCTGCTGGCGCAGCAGCAGCGTGTAGAACGCCTGGTACGTCTTGGTGACGCCGGCCTTCTGCAGGTTGGCAGCCACATTCGATCCCGTGTCCCCGCTCTTGATCGCGAAGAGGACCTCGCCGGTGCCGTTGCCCTTGTAGTCGATGTCCTGAGGAGTGATGGCATTGACGAGCTTCGTCACCTGCGGCTGGAAGACGGCGTAGGCGCCTCCGACGAGACCGCCGAAGATCGCGACGATGACGAGGGTCACCCACAGCGGCTTGAGGCTGCGCCGCTTCTTGGGCTCTGCGTGCGAGAGGTAGTGCTGCTGACGCCAGGCCAGCGGCGAATCGGTCGCCGGACCGGCGTTCGCGGGGCCGGCCGTCAACTCCTCGAACGTGGAGAAGGGAAGATGCTCCTCAGCGGGCCGGTCCGTCTGAGCGGCCGTTTCGTCGGTGGTCGGCACTGCCGGTCGAGCGGAGAGGGCGTCGTCCGCAGGAACGGACTCCGGCACCGGACCCGCCCCGCGGGCGGCCCCGGCCTCGCGCGCCTCGCGCGCTTCACGCCGAGTCATCGGCTGACGATTCGCCGTCGGAGCCTGCGGAGCCTCGGTCGACGCACCCTGCGAAGGGTTTTCAGGGGTGGCGGAGTCGGCCGGGTCACTGTCTGCGAAGATCGCCTCGAAGGGGTCGAAATCGCCCGGCGTCTCGGCGCCGGCATCCATGGGTGTGGTCTCGCCAGTCCCAGGTATCTGTGGGTTGTGCGGCAAACTAGGGTCCAATGTTCGTGTCAATGGGCTTTCCCGGCGGATTCCCTGTAGAGCGTTCCGCGTCGAGGGCGTGCTGCAAAATTATCGTGGCGGCAACCTGATCCACCACCGGACGCGCACTTTTCGAGTTCTTTCCCGATGCACGCAGCGCCGAATGGGCGGAGACCGTCGACAGCCGCTCATCCACCAGCCGAACCGGGATCTCCACCTCGCGGCCGAGGGCTTCGGCGAATCCGACCGCGTCAGCGGTGGATGCCGTGTGCGCCCCCGAGAGCGCCAAAGGTAGTCCGACGATAATCTCGAAAACTCCGAGTTCGGTCACAATCCCGGCGATCCTGCGGCGATCCGCAGCATCTTCGGAGCGTGCGACGGTCTCGACGGGCGTGGCCAGCATCCCGTGCGGGTCTGAGCGGCTCACGCCGATCCGCACTTTGCCGACGTCGATGCCGAGCCGCACTCCCGAACGCACGTTCGCCTCTATCCGCCGATCGCCGACGTCACCGCGCTGAGCGCTGCCGGGATCGCATCTACGTTGGTTCCGCCGCCCTGGGCCAGATCGGCCTTGCCGCCTCCGCCGCCACCGAGGATGCTCGACGCCGTCTTGGCGAGGGCACCGGCGTTGACGCCCGCATCCCGCGCGGCCTGGTTCGTCGCCACGATCACGACGGGCTTCTCGCCCACCCGGGCGGCAAGCGCGACAGCAGCAGGATCCGAGCCAAGTCGTTCGCGCACCGTGGTGACGAGCAGTCGCAGGTCGTCGGCCGAGTTCATCGTCCCGGCGTCGTCGGCGACCACAGCGACTGCGCCGTACCGCGACACGTTCTGAAGCAGAGCGGGGACCTTGTCGAGCACGGCGCGGGCCTCGAAGGCGGCGATCCGCTTCTCCGCCGCCTTGAGGTTCGCCATCAGGTCGGCGATCTTCTCGGGGAGCTGCTCCCGCGGCGTCTTGAGGCTGCCGGAGAGCTGCGACACGATCGTGCGCTCGACCGCGAGATCGCGGAATGCTTCGAGCCCGACCAGCGACTCGACGCGGCGGTTGGTCGACCCGACGGAGGATTCGCTCACGAGGTTGATCATGCCGATCTCCGCACTGGAGGTCACGTGCGTGCCGGCGCACAGCTCGCGCGACCACGGTCCGCCGATGTCGACGACGCGGACAGTGTCACCGTACTTCTCGCCGAACAGAGCCATCGCGCCGAGCGCCTTGGCCTCGGCAAGAGGAAGTTCGCGGGTGGTCACCTCGAGGTTCTCGCGGATCGCATTGTTCGAGATCTCCTCGATCTCGGTTCGCGTCTCGGGCGAGAGAGCCTGGTTCCACGAGAAGTCGAGCCGGAGGTAGCCGGCCTTGTTGAACGAGCCGGATTGGTGAGCGTTCGAGCCCAGCACCTGACGCAGGGCCGCGTGGATGATGTGGGTTCCCGAGTGGGCCTGACGCGCACCCCGACGGTACTCGCGGTCGACGAGGCTGCTCGCGGGTGCGCCGACGCCGACCTCTCCGCTGCGCACGAGCACTTTGTGGCTGATGAGTCCCTTGACCGGCTTCTGCACGTCGAGCACGTCGAGTTCGTAGCCGGGACCGACGATCGTGCCGGTGTCCGCATCCTGACCACCGGACTCGGCGTAGAGGGCAGTGGCCCCCAGGATGACCTCGGCCACCTGACCCTCGGTGGCCTTCGTCACCGACGCACCGTCGACGATGATGCCGAGGATGCTCGACTCGGTCTCGAGCTCGGTGTACCCCGTGAAGACCGTCTCGCCCTGCGAGCGGAACGCGCTGTAGACCGACAGGTCGGCCAGCGCGGTCTTCTTGGCCCTCGCGTCGGCTTTGGCACGAGAGCGCTGATCGGCCATCAGGGCGTCGAACGCCGTGCGGTCGACGCTGAGACCGGCCTCTTCCGCCATTTCGAGTGTGAGGTCGATCGGGAAGCCGTACGTGTCGTGCAGCAGGAACGCCGTGTCGCCGGCCAGTTGCTTCTTGCCTGCTCGCTGGGTGTTGGACACGGCCACATCGAGGATGCCCGTGCCCGCCACCAGAGTGCGGAGGAACGTCTCCTCTTCTGCGAACGCGAGCTGCGAGATCCGCGCGAAGTCGTGATCGACCTCGGGGTACGCGGCCTTCATCGCATCGCGCGAGACCGTGAACAGTTCGGGGAAGGTCGGGTGGTCGACGCCGAGCAGCCGCATCGCACGCACGGTGCGGCGCAGCAGGCGGCGGAGGATGTAGCCGCGGCCTTCGTTCGACGGGGTCACACCGTCGGACATGAGCATGAGCGAGCTGCGTACGTGGTCGGCGATGACCCGAAGGCGGACGTCGTCGTCGTGCACCTCTCCGTAGGTCTTGCCGGCGAGCTGCGCAGCGCGGTCGAGCACGGGGCGAACCTGGTCGATCTCGTACATGTTCTCGACACCCTGCTTGAGGAAGGCGACGCGCTCGAGGCCCATTCCGGTGTCGATGTTCTTCTTGGGCAGGTCGCCGAGGATCTCGAAGTCGCCCTTGCCTGTTCCCTCGCCTCGGAGGTACTGCATGAAGACCAGGTTCCAGATCTCCACATAGCGGTCGTCGTCCGTGGCCGGACCGCCGTCGGCGCCGTATGCCGGGCCGCGGTCGAAGAAGATCTCCGAGCACGGGCCCGCCGGCCCCGGCTGCCCGGTCGACCAGTAGTTGGTGTCCATGCCGAGACCCTGGATGCGCTCATCCGGCAGTCCCGCGACGCGCCTCCAGATCTCGCGCGCCTCGTCGTCGTCCTCGTAGACGGTGACCCACAGGTCGTCCGGGTCGAACCCGAGGCCGCCGTCGTCCTCCGACATGGTGAGCAACTCCCATGCGTAGGTGATCGCCTGCTCTTTGAAGTAGTCGCCGAAGGAGAAGTTCCCGCACATCTGGAAGAACGTGCCGTGCCGCGGAGTCTTGCCGACCTCATCGATGTCGAGTGTGCGGATGCACTTCTGGACGCTCGTCGCACGCGGGTACGGAGCCGGCACCAGACCGGTCAGATACGGCACGAACGGAACCATCCCGGCCACCGTGAACAGCAGCGACGGGTCGTCGCTGATCAGAGAAGCGGACGGGACGACAGTGTGGCCGCGCTTGGCGAAGTAGTCGAGCCAGCGGCGGTGGATTTCAGCAGTCTGCATGGGTTCCGGATGTTTCGAGGTCGAAAAGGGAGGAGCGGGGCCGAATCGAGGTCAGTCGCCGTCGATGGCCGAACGGAGCTCGGCCTCTCGCTGGTGGTACCCGTCGGAGACAGCCGAGCCGAAGTCGCGGGCCTTCTTGTCGAGGCTGCTGAAGAACTGCTTGCCCTGCGGCGTCTCGTTCAGTTTGTGCGCCACGACGAATCCGAGGCCGACGCCGATGACGAGCCACAGAAAACTCTTCATGCCGATAACTCCCTAATGGATTAGCTCCCTGAGTGGATCGGGCGCGCGATCTCACCGAGCGCCCCGGTCAGTTTAGTGCGTGGTGCCGCGCGAACGCCGAGAGCCGCCACCGGCACGGAAGGCCGCGCGCACGGCGGCGCTGAACCCGGCGAGCTTGATCAGTGGGCCGCCGACGGTCGCGGCGAACAAGGCGACGAGCGCCGAGACGTTGCCGGTCACATCCGCCACGTTCTTCGTGATGACATCGACGCGCGCCAGCTGCTTGTTCGTCTCCTGGATCGTGGTGGCCGTCTCCTCGAGGATCGGCGTGATGCCGTCGCTCGCGTCTTTGATCGCCTCGCGGGTCTGGTCGAGCACCCTGCCGAATTTCACCAGCGGGAGAGCGATGAACCCGACGAGCACAGCGAAGACGCCCGCTGCGATCAGTCCTGCGATGTCGCCACCCGACACGAGAGCACCTTCCATTCCGTCAACGGCATACTCCGACCAGCGTAGTCCGCAAACGGCGTCGGGGCCCACAACGAAGAAGAGGGCCGTGGCCGAAGCCACGACCCCCTTCTCCAGGAGTCTTCGCGATCCTTAGCGGGCGGCGTAGTACTCGACGACGAGCTGGACTTCACACGTCACCGGAACCTCGGCGCGCTTCGGGCGGCGAACCAGACGAGCGTGCAGCTTGTCGAGCTCGACATCCAGGTAGCCCGGGGTCTTCGGCAGGACGTCGACGTGACCGCCGGCGGCCGCGACCTGGAAGGGCTCGGTGCCCTCGGAGCGCGCCTTGACGTGGATCAGCTGACCCGGCTTGACGCGGAACGACGGGCGGTCGACGATGCTGCCGTCGACGAGGATGTGACGGTGCACGACCATCTGACGCGCCTGCGCCGTGGTGCGGGCGAAGCCGGCGCGCAGAACGAGAGCGTCGAGACGCATCTCGAGGATCTCGACCAGGTTCTCACCGGTCAGGCCCTTGGTGCGGCGAGCCTCTTCGAACGCGATCTTCAGCTGCTTCTCGCGGATGCCGTACTGGGCGCGCAGACGCTGCTTCTCGCGCAGACGAACGGCGTAGTCCGAGTCGGCCTTGCGCTTGGTGCGGCCGTGCTCACCGGGAGCGTACGGGCGCTTCTCGAGGTACTTGGCGGCCTTCGGGGTCAGGGCGATGCCCAGCGACCGCGACAGGCGGGTCTTGCTACGGGTACGTGACTTGGTAGACACGAGTTCCTTTCGGTTGTCTCTCTAATAGGAATACGCAGGCACACATGATCGTCCTGCAAAAATTAGAGGGATGGTGCCGAGGACGCCCGGCTACAGGGCTTGTCCCTTCGAGAACCCGATCCGACGCAGCCGCACGCGAAACAGGTTTCTAGGCCCGTCGATTCTAGCAGATTCCCGGCTAGCGCCCGCGCACGATCCGACGCAGCTTCGCGAGCCTGGCCGAGACGTCGCGTTCGTTGCCATGCTCGGTCGGTTGGTAGTAGGTCGTCTCGGTCAGTTCGTCGGGCAGGTACTGCTGTTCCAGCACTCCGAGCGCATCGTCGTGCGGGTACTTGTACCCTTTGCCGTGCCCGAGTCTCTTCGCGCCCGCGTAGTGCGCATCGCGGAGGTGCTTCGGCACGCGCCCGATGCGGCCGGCGCGCACATCGGCGACGGCCGCGTCCAGTGCCATGTAGGCGGCGTTCGACTTGGGGGCGGTCGCGAGGTGCACCACGGCTTGGGCGAGCGGGATGCGCCCCTCCGGCATTCCGATCAGCTGCACCGCGTCGGCGGCAGCGACTGCGATGACCAGGGCTTGCGGGTCGGCCATCCCGATGTCTTCGGACGCCAGGATGATGATGCGGCGTGCGATGAACCGCGGATCCTCCCCCGCCTCGATCATTCGGGCGAGATAGTGCAGCGACGCGTCGACGTCGGATCCGCGGACCGACTTGATGAAGGCGCTGATCACGTCGTAGTGTTCGTCGCCGTTGCGGTCGTAGCGCAGGAGGGCGCGGTCCACCGCCTGCCCCACGAGTTCGGCCGTGATGAGCGGCTTCTTCTTCGACGTGGCCGGGGTCGACGACGCGGCGCTCACGGATGCCGCTTCGAGGGCGGTGAGCGCACGTCGCGCATCCCCCGACGCCAGACGGATGATCGCAGCGCGCGCCTCGGGGTCGAGGGTGTACTGGTCGGCCAAGCCGCGCTCGTCGACCACGGCGCGGTCGACGACGCTGCCCAGGTCTTCGTCGCTGAGTGTCTCGAGGGTGAGCAGGAGCGACCGGGAAAGGAGCGGCGAGATGACCGAGAACGACGGATTCTCGGTGGTCGCCGCGACGAGGATGACCCAGCCGTTCTCGACACCCGGGAGCAGAGCATCCTGCTGGGCCTTGGTGAACCGGTGGATCTCGTCGAGGAACAGCACGGTCGAGATGCCGTAGAGGTCGCGGGTCGACAGCGCCTCCTCCATCACCTGGCGCACGTCTTTGACACCCGCCGTCACAGCGGAGAGTTCGACGAACCGGCGACCCGAGGAGTGCGCGATCGCCTGCGCGAGCGTGGTCTTGCCCGTTCCGGGAGGACCCCAGAGGATCACCGACACCGACCCGGTCTCTCCGCTCTGATCGGAGGCGAGACTCACCAGCGGCGAACCGGGGCGCAGCAGGTGCTTCTGGCCCGCGACCTCGGCGAGCGACTTCGGACGCATCCGGACGGCGAGCGGCGTCGCTCCAGTGCGGAGCCCGGGTTGCACGTCGACCATATGTTCCAGGGTAGTTGCTCCCACCGACACTGAGCGCGCTTCCTGTGAACGGCGACTTTGTGACACATAGGCGCGTCCAATAGGGTTCATCCTGATCCCGCGCCGGTGGCGCGCCGGGTCAGGCAACTCTTCAGCACGACGGCGCGCCCTCGGAGGTCTCACGTGGCACCAAAACAGCAGAACGAACGCGAAGCCAGGCAGGCACGCGAACGGTTGCGCGCGTATCAGGCGCGGCAGACGGTGCACGAGACGAAGGTCAAGCGCCGTGTCCGCGACAACTGGATCGCCGGCGTCGCCGTCGTCATCGTCGTCGCACTCGCCGTGACCACCCAGCTGCTGTACTTCGCCAAGCCCGGCACGCCCAGCGCATCCGCTTCTCCATCGGCATCCGCGGCGGCGAACACGCTGCCGCCGAAGACCCTCGCCGGCAACCGCAACTGGACGGGCACCCTCACGATCAACGGGATCGCACTAGGGGTCGACCTGAACGGCGCGGCGGCACCGCAGGCCGTCTCCTCCACCATCGCGCTCACGCAGAAGGGCTTCTACGACGGGCTCACCTGCCACCGGCTCACCGACGGCGGCTTCTACGTGCTGCAGTGCGGCGATCCGGAAGGCAACGGTCAAGGCGGCCCCGGTTACTCGTACGGCCCCATCGAGAACGCTCCCGCAGACAACGTCTACCCGGCGGGCACCCTCGCGATGGCACGCCAGGGAGACAACGCCAACAGCCAGGGCAGCCAGTTCTTCATCGTGTACAAGGACACGACCATCCCCTCCGACTCCGCAGGCGGCTACACCGTGATCGGGAAGGTCACGAGCGGCCTCGATCAGCTCGTCACCGACGTCGCGGACAAGGGCATCACGCCCGGAAGCAGCGCGAACGACGGAGCCCCCAAGGTGCCGACGACGATCGAGAGCTTCACGCTCCAGTGACGCCGTGCGCTGCGGCGGCTGCGTGCCGGGCGCTGGTGCAATAGGCTAAAACGCAACTGTGAACGGTCCATCCGTTCGGGAACGTCGTCAGCAAGGTGAGGCTCTTGGCTACAACTGATCAGCAACCGTGGGGTCGTGTCGATGAGACCGGCACCGTCTTCGTCCGCGAGGGCGATGGCGAGCGTGCCGTCGGCCAGTACCCCGACGGCACCGCGGAGGAGGCGCTCGCCTACTTCGAGCGCAAGTACACCGACCTCGCCGGACAGGTCGGCCTGCTCGAACAGCGCGCCCGCCGGGGCGCCCCTGCCTCCGACATCGCCAAAGCCGTCACCACCTTGCGCCAGAACGTCGCCGAAGCGAACGCGGTCGGAGACCTGGCCGCCCTCGCCACCCGCCTCGACAAACTCGGCGGCGCGGTCGAAGAACTCACGGAGCAGCAGTCGGCCGAGGCCAAAGCGCAGGTCGAGCAGGCCATCGCCGAGCGCACGGCGATCGTCGTCGAGGCCGAAGCCCTCGCCGCCGAAGATCCTGCCCGCACGCAGTGGAAGCAGACGACGACCGCTCTGGACGCACTCTTCACCCGCTGGCAGTCGCATCAGCACGACGGGCCGCGCATCCCCAAGAACGAAGCTAACGAGCTGTGGAAGCGTTTCCGCGCCGCCCGATCGACGATCGAGCACAATCGCAAGGCCTTCTTCGCCGAGCTGGACACCCAGCACCGCGACGTGCGCACGCGCAAGACCGCGCTGATCGAGCAGGCAGAGGCGCTCATCCCGCGCGGAGCGGATGGTGTGCCGGAGTACCGGCAGCTCCTCGACCAGTGGAAGCTCGCCGGCCGCGCGGGCAAGCGCAACGACGACGCTCTGTGGGCGCGATTCAAGGCCGCCGGGGATGCGATCTACGGCGCAAAGGCCGAGGTCGACGCCCGCGAGAACGAGGAGTACTCCGGCAACCTCGAGCTCAAGCTGGCGCTTCTCGACGAGGCGGAGCCGCTCTTGAAGGCGACCGACCGCGAGTCGGCGCGCGCCACACTTCTCTCCATCCAGCAGCGCTGGGACGAGATCGGGCGGGTTCCCCGCGATCAGGTCCGGGTCATCGAAGATCGTCTCCGCAAGATCGAGGCGGCCGTGCGCAAGCTCGACGAGCAGCACTGGGAGCGCAACAACCCCGAGAAGAAGGCGCGCTCCGAGGGGCTCGCGAGCCAGCTCAACGCGGCGATCGCAAGGCTCGAGCAGGAGCTCGAGGAGGCGAAGGCCAGCGGAGACGCGGCCAAGGTCAAAGAGGCCCAAGAGGCCCTCGACGCTCGCAAGATCTGGCTCGACGCTCTGGGGTAGACCAGCTCTGGGGTAGACCGGCTCTGAGGTGGACCGGCTCTGAGGTGCTTCTCCACAGCGCGAGTTCTCAACACATCGCGCCGCCGGGCGGTCGGGTGACGCAGCGGCACCGGATGCTGGGTGCATGACAGCACTTCTCCCCCGCCTTCTCGATACTGGCGTGCTACCCCTGGCCGAACTCCACGCGGTCCGGCTTGATGGCGAGCTCTACCGCATCGGCGATGCGTTCGCGACCGTGGACACTCCGGACACGGCCGAGCTCAGGGCGGCGGCGTTCCGGCTCTCGGTGCCACGGGCGGCCGTCGCCGATCGATCGACGGCAGCGTGGATCCACGGGACTCGAGCGGGTCCGCCGTCGGCCCTGCAGGTATGCGTCGACAGCGCTCAGCGCGTGTCGGCAACGGCCCTGCACGGGCTCGACGTGCGCCAGTGCATCCTCGCCCAGCGAGATGTCGTGCTTCTCGGCGAGGTGCGGGTCACGGCTCCGCTGCGCACCGTCGCCGACCTGTTGCGCACCGAGGATCGGTTCACGCCTGCCGTCATCCTCGAACTGCGCGCGCTGCTGGAGCTGAGCGGGTACAACGCCGCGGCGTGCCGCGACGAGATCCGGCGACAGGACAGGCTTCCCGGCACGCGACGAGCGCTCATCCGGCTCGCGGCGATGGACTCGGTCTTAGGCGACGCGACTGACTACGACCCCGAGCGCAGCGACTCCCCGTTCAGGAAACCGCCGTGCGAGGTCAGCCCGCGCTGACCCGGTAGACGTCGTAGACGGCGTCGATCCGGCGCACAGCGTTCAGCACACGGTCGAGGTGGGTGGTGTCGCCCATCTCGAACACGAATCGGCTGAGGGCCAAGCGGTCGCTCGATGTGGTGACCGTGGCCGAGAGGATGTTCACGTGGTGCTCGGACAGCACCCGGGTCACGTCGGAGAGCAGTCCGGCGCGGTCGAGAGCCTCGACCTGGATCTGCACGAGGAAGACGCTCTTCGAGCTCGGCGCCCACTCGACCTCGATCATGCGGTCGGGCTCCTGCAGCAGGGACTGCACGTTGTGGCAGTTCGCCTGATGCACCGACACACCTGCACCACGGGTCACGAACCCGACGATCGGATCGCCCGGTACGGGGGTGCAGCATTTGGCGAGCTTCACCAGGATGTCGGGCGCGCCCCGCACGAGCACACCGGAGTCGCTGTTGCGCAGCTGACGGGAACGGCCCTTCACCGGGAGGTCGAGCTCGCCGGCGTCGCCCTCGGGCTCGGTCTGCACCGAAGCGACGACCTTCTCGATCACCGACTGGGTGGATACGTGTCCCTCGCCGACAGCGGCATAGAGAGCGGAGACGTCCTCGTACTTCAACAGCGACGCGATCTCGATGAGCGAGTCCTGCGACATCAGCTTCTGCAGCGGAAGGTTCTGCTTGCGCATCGCGCGAGCGATCGCATCCTTGCCCTGCTCGATGGCCTCGTCGCGCCGCTCCTTGGTGAACCACTGGCGGATCTTGTTCCGCGCTCGGGGGCTCTTGACGAAGTTCAGCCAATCCTGGCTGGGTCCGGAGTCGGGGTTCTTCGAGGTGAACACCTCGACGACATCGCCCGTGGTCAACGAGCTCTCGAGCGGCACCAGGCGGCCGTTGACCTTCGCGCCCATCGTGCGGTGCCCGACCTCGGTGTGCACGGCATATGCGAAGTCGACAGGGGTCGCCCCCGAAGGCAGTCCGATGACGCGGCCCTTCGGCGTGAAGACGTAGACCTCTTTGGCACCGATCTCGAAGCGCAGCGAATCGAGGAACTCACTCGGGTCGGCGGTCTCCGCCTGCCAGTCCGAGATGTGGGCGAGCCAGGCGAGGTCGGTGTCGGTGTTGGCCGGTCCTCCGGCGCTCTTCCCTGTCGTCTGCTCCTTGTACTTCCAGTGCGCGGCGACACCGAACTCGGCGCGCTGGTGCATCTCCTCGGTACGGATCTGGATCTCGACGGGACGCCCCTCGGGACCGATCACCGTGGTGTGCAGCGACTGGTAGAGGTTGAACTTCGGCGTGGCGATGTAGTCCTTGAACCGACCGGGCATCGGGGTCCACCGGGCGTGGATCGATCCGAGGATGGCGTAGCAGTCGCGCACCGAGTTGACGAGCACGCGGATGCCGACGAGGTCGTAGATCTCATCGAATTCGCGGCCCCGGACGACCATCTTCTGGTAGATGGAGTAGTACTGCTTGGGGCGGCCGACGACCTTGCCGCGGATGCGCGCACCCTTCAGATCGTCGTTGATCGCATCGATCACCTGCTGCACCAGACGCTCGCGTTCCGGCGTGCGCTGCTTCACCAGGCTCTCGATCTCCGCGTAGAGCTTGGGATACAGCACCGCGAACGAGAGGTCTTCGAGCTCCCACTTGATCGCCTGGATGCCGAGCCGATGCGCCAGAGGAGCGTAGATCTCCAGCGTCTCCGTCGCCTTGCGGGTCGCGGAGGCGGCGGGCACGAAGCCCCAGGTGCGTGCGTTGTGCAGGCGGTCCGCGAGCTTGATGATCAGCACCCGGATGTCTTTGGACATCGCCACGATCATCTTGCGCACGGTCTCGGCCTGCGCGCTGTCGCCGTACTTGACCTTGTCGAGCTTGGTCACTCCGTCGACGAGCATCGCAATCTCGTCGCCGAAGGCGTCACGCAGCTCGTCGAGGGTGTACTCGGTGTCTTCGACCGTGTCGTGAAGCAGAGCGGCCGCAATGGTCTTTGCGCCGATCCCGAGGTCGGCGAGAATCTGGGCGACGGCCACCGGATGCGTGATGTACGGCTCACCCGATCGACGCTTCTGACCCGAATGCGCACGCTCGGCGACGGTGTACGCCCGTTCGATGAGCGACAGGTCTGCCTTCGGGTGATGCAGTCGAACCGTGCGGATGAGCGTGTCGACGGCGCCGGCAGGCTGGGCCCGCGAGAAGATGCGGGGCACGAGACGGCGCAAGGAAGCGGTCTGTGGTGTCGAAGTATCAACCATCAGCGCGCCTCCTGTTCTCCATTATCGCCGTTCTGCGAACCCGCCTTGACCGGCGTTCGCTCTGGGCGCTCAGACGACGGCTCCGGGAGACCCGTCGTCTCTCACGACCTGGGCGCCGGATGCCTGCCACGCGGTCATCCCGCCGGCCACGTTCGCCGTCGGGTAGTCCGCGCGGATGAGGGCGTCCGTGACGAGTCGCGAGCGGCTGCCGCTGTGGCAGATCACCAGGATCTGCTCAGCCTCGGGCAGCTCGTGCTGACGGGCCTCGATCTCGTAGAGCGGGATGTGGTGGGCGCCGGGAGCATGTCCGGCGTCCCACTCGTGCGCCTCACGCACGTCGAGCAACCAGGCCGAGCCCGTGTCGACGAGCTCGACCGCGCGCGCGGCACTCACCTCGTCGTCGTCGAGATAGGCACCGGGCACGTGGACTCCTTATTCCGCGGCGACCGCGACGGGCTCGGGCTTGGCAGCCTTCGGACGCAGGGCACGCACTCGGGCGTCGTGCTTCTTGACGGCGGCCTCGTGCTCACGGAACTGCGAGTACATCGGCGCGCCCAGGAAGATCGTCGAGTACGTACCGACGATGATTCCGATGAGCAGGGCGAGCGAGATGTCGCGGAGCGTGTCGGCACCGAGGGCGAACGCGCCGAGGAAGAGGATCGACGCCACGGGCAGCACAGCCACGACCGCGGTGTTGATCGAGCGGACGAGCGTCTGGTTCACGGCGAGGTTCACGGACTCGGCGAAGGTTCGACGCGACAGCTCCATCTCTTCCTTGGTGTTCTCGCGAACCTTGTCGAACACCACGACGGTGTCGTACAAGGAGTAGCCGAGGATCGTCAGGAAGCCGATCATCGTCGCCGGAGAGACCTCGAAACCGACGAGGGCGTAGATGCCCGCCGTGATGATGAGGTCGTGGAACAGCGAGATGATCGCCGCCGCCGACATCTTCCACGTTCGGAAGTAGAGAGCCATGGCGATGAATGCGAGCAGCAGGAAGACCACGATGCCCTGGATGGACTGCCTGGTCACATCCGCGCCCCAGGAGGGTCCTATGAAGGTGGAGGCCACCTCGGTGGTCGGCACGTCGTAGGCCTTGGCCAGCGCGTCTGCGACCTCCCTGGTCTGCTCCTCCGACAGCTGGTCCGTCTGCACGCGTACTGCGTTGCCGTTGACCGTAGTGACGTGTGCGACCGCGTCGGGAACGACGCTGGCAAGCGCATCCTGAGCCTTGGTCTCGGATGCGTCGTCGACGTTGGTGATCTGGAACTGCGATCCGCCGCGGAACTCGATGCTGAAGTTGAACCCGCCCTTCACCACCGGCACGAGGATCGAGAGGATCACCATGACCGCAGCGATCGAGTACCAGATCTTGCGCTTGCCGACGAAGTCGAACGAGCGGGCCCCTGTGTAGAGGTCGTTACCGAACTTTGTGAGACGACTGACCATCAGGAATCCTTCCCCCCGGACTTGCTATCCGAGGACGACGAAGCGGAAGCCAGCTCTGCGGCTTTGCGCTCGGCGATGGTCTGGCGGCGCGCCGCTTCCTTGCCCGCCGTGGCGGCCTTGGCGGCGCTCACGGTGGCCGGCTTGCGGAACTGCGCGGCGCCACGGTACACGGCACCGAGCGCCTGGGGGTCGAGGCCCGACCACGCGTTGCCGCTGTTGAAGAACTTGGTCTTCGCCAGCAGCTGCAGCGTCGGATGCGTGAACAGCAGCACCACGATCACGTCGATGATGGTCGTCAACCCGAGGGTGAAGGCGAAGCCCTTTACGTTGGCCGCGGCCAGCACGTACAGCACGATGGCGGCGAGGAGGTTGGTGGCCTTCGAGGCGTAGATGGTGCGCTGTGCGCGCTTCCAGCCGGCCTCGACGGCGGATTCGAGACCTCTCCCGTCTCGCAACTCATCTCGTATTCGCTCGAAGTACACGATGAACGAGTCCGCCGTAAATCCGATCGCGACGATCAGGCCCGCCACACCTGCCAACGAGAGTCGGTAGCCGTAGTGCCACGAGAAGAGCGAGATGGACAGGTAGGTGAGTGTGGCCGCGACCACCAGCGAGGCGATCGTCACGAGTCCCAGCAGACGGTACTGGAACAGCGTGTAGATGGCGACGAGGATCAGGCCGATGAGGCCGGCGATCAGTCCGGCCAGGAGCTGGGTCGTTCCCAGTGTCGCCGAGATCGTGTCCTGGCTCTGAACCTGGAACGAGAACGGCAGCGCACCGAACTTGAGCTGGTCGGCGAGCGTCTTCGCCGTGTCCTGCGTGAAGTTTCCGGTGATCTGCGGGCGTCCGTCGGTGATGACCGCATTCGTGGTCGGCGCAGAGATGACCTTGCCGTCGAGCACGATCGCGAACTGGTTCTGCGCGCCCTGCAGGCCGTTGAGGCGAGTGGTCACATCCGCGAACGCCTTCGTGCCCTCGGCGTTGAAGATGATGTTGACGCCCCACTGGCCGGTGCTGACACCGCTCGAGCTCTGAACAAGACCGCTGTTCGCATCCGAGATGTCCTGGCCTTTGACCTCGACCGGGCCGAGGATGTACTTGACCGTGCCGGCGTCGTCGCACGTGATGAGCGGCTTGTTCGCAGGAGCGACGTTGGTGCTGCCCGCCGCATCCGATTTACAGGAGAAGGCGTCGAACTGCGCCTGGAGCGCGGGTGTGACGTACGCGAGGTCGCTGCCGTTCGTCGGGCTCGTCGACGGCGTCGACTGCAGGCCCGGGTCGGGCGTGGGCGCGGGCGTCGACTTGCCGTCGGCGCCGACGACCTCGTTCGTCGGCCCGCCGGCGACGAGCACCGGCCGGAAGTCGAGCTTGGCGCTCGCCTTGATGCGGTCGAGCGTCTGCTTGTCGGGCGTTCCCGGGATGGAGACGACGATGTTCTGGGAGCCCTCTGTGGAGATCTCCGACTCGGACACACCGGCGGCGTCGATGCGCTGACGGATGATCGAGACGGCCTGGTCGAGCTGCTGCTGCTCGACCGACTGGCCGTTCTCCACCTGCGGCGCCAGGATGATCTGCGTTCCGCCCTGGAGGTCGAGCGCGAGCTTGGGCAGCCACGTCGCATTGCTCCAGATGACGCCCGCCGTCAATGCTCCGAGAAGCACGACGACGATGGCGCCGAGCCAACTCAGCGAACGCCAGGCTTTCCTGGTCGGGGTCGACTTTGCCAACTAGGTACTCAGCTTTCTACGAGCGTGCCCACGCTGAAGAGCGTGGGCACACAGGGAACGTGGGTCAGTCGTCGCTCTTCTTGGAGCCGGGCTTGTTGACCGCGTCGTCGACGCGCTCACCGAACTCGGGCTCGTTCGAGGCGATGGCGTGGTCCTCGTTGAGTTCTGCGACGGCCGGCTGCTCGGTCTCGGCGGGCTCGTCGACCTTGGGCTCGACGACGCGGGCGAGCACCTGGCGGTGCACCTTGATGATGTTGCCCGGCGACGTCTCGATCTCGGCGATGTTGTCGTCTTCGTTGATGGACAGCAGCTTGCCGTAGAGACCGAAGTTGGTCATGACGTCGACGCCGGGGACCATCTTGGACCGCGTCTCCGAGGCCTCTTTCTGGCGCTTGCGGCTGTTGCGGAACATGAAGAAGATCAGGGCCGCGAGTACGACCACCATGACGATGGTCAGAGTTGTGTCACCCATGAGGTGGGGCTACCTTCCGGCGCGGCGCGAAGCCGCTTCAATCGATGTAAGGGGGGTTGACCAACAGGCCAGCCTAAATTATAAGTCATCCATCAATGATGGTTGCTGTGAGACTACCTGCTGTGGGTGGGATATTCCGAAATGCCGCCACGCCGCCGGGGTGGCGACTCGTCCCCGCGGGGTTCGGGAGAGCAGCCCGATGCGCACCAGGAACGGCTCGACGACCGATTCGATGGTCTCCGATTCCTCGCCGACCGACACCGCGAGCGTGTTGAGTCCGACCGGCCCGCCGTCGAACCGCTCGAGAATCGCCTGCAGAACGGCGCGATCAAGTCGGTCGAGGCCGAGCGCATCCACGTCGTAGAGGTCGAGCGCCGCCCGCACTGCGTCGATATCCGCGTCTTCACCGTGCACGAGTGCGTAGTCGCGCACACGGCGCAAGAGCCGGTTGGCGATTCGCGGGGTCCCCCGGCAGCGTCCGGCGATCTCGGCGAGGGCGGCGCGATCGACCTCGAAGTCGAGCATGGTGGCGGCGCGCGTGAGAACCTGGGTCAGTTCCTTCTCGTCGTAGAACTCGAGGTGCGCGGTGAAGCCGAACCGGTCGCGCAGCGGATTGGGGAGGAGGCCCGAGCGGGTCGTGGCTCCCACGAGGGTGAACGGCGCGAGATCGAGCGGGATCGACGTCGCGCCCGCCCCCTTGCCCACCATGATGTCGATGCGGAAGTCCTCCATGGCGAGATAAAGCATCTCTTCGGCCGACCGTGCCATGCGGTGGATCTCGTCGATGAAGAGCACTTCTCCCGGCGTGAGCGACGACAGCAGCGCAGCGAGGTCGCCGGCGTGCTGAATGGCCGGACCGCTCGACAGCCGCAGCGGGCGACCGCTTTCGTGCGCGACGATCATCGCGAGCGTCGTCTTGCCCAGTCCCGGAGGACCGGCGAGCAGGATGTGGTCGGCGGTGCGGTCCTGCATCTTCGCCGCCGTGAGTAGCAGCTGGAGCTGCCCACGGACCTTCGCCTGCCCTACGAACTCAGCGAGTGAGCGCGGGCGGAGGGCGCCCTCGAACGCCAACTCCGACTCGGACTCGAGTTCGGGTGCCGTCAGGTCTTCGCCGTCGTCGGTCACGGTCACGGTCTCCCCGTCTGCTTGGCCGGGCCGAGCCGGGCGAGTGTGAGTCGCAACAGCGTCTGGACGCTGTCACGCAGCTTCTCATCGGTGTCGGACACCACCTCGGCGACGGCCTCGGCCGCGACCTTCTCCGGCCAGCCGAGACCCACCAGTGCGACCAGGACGCTGTCGCCGATCGACGACGGAGATCCCGCCGCGGCCTTGACCACCGGCGCTCGACGGGTCACCGCCAGCTTGCCCGACAGCGACACCACGATCAGCTTCGCCGTTTTCGGCCCGATTCCGGACACCTTGCGGAACGGCGCGTCGTCGTCCGCCGTCACCGCCTCCGCGATCTGATCGGGCGAGAGCACGGAGAGCACGCCGATCGCAGATTTCGGCCCGACACCCGACACTCCGGTCAGCAGCTCGAACACCTGCAGTTGGTCGAGGTCGGCGAATCCGAACAGTTGAAGCGCGTCTTCACGCACGATCAGGGAGGTCAGCACGAACGCTTCGTCGCCGACACGGAGAGACAGCACGTGATCGGGGGTGAGCTGCACGGAGAATCCGACGCCGCCGACCTCGATCACCGCCATGCCGCCGGCCGCAGAGAGGACGGTGCCACGAAGGGAGGAGATCACCTCGCCAGCCTACGGGGCACCGCCGACGCGCGGCCGGACCGCTGTTCCGCGGCGCGCCACGCGGCCTGGGCGGGCGTCAGGTCTGCGCCGCCCCCCGATTGCGCCGTCGGCGGGGCACCACGCCAGGCGTGACAGATCGCGATCGCCAGCGCGTCGGCAGCGTCCGCTGGCTTCGGCACCTCGGCGAGTCCCAGGATGCGCGCGACCATCGCCTGCACCTGCTTCTTGTCCGCCGATCCGTAGCCCGTGATCGCAGCCTTCACCTCGCTCGGCGTGTGCAGCGCGACCGAGAGCCCGCGCTTCGCGGCCGCGTGCAGCGCGACCCCGCTGACCTGGGCCGTGCCCATGACCGTTCGCAGGTTGTGCTGGGCGAACACCCGCTCGATGGCGACGACTGCCGGACCGTGTTCGTCCAGCAGCTGCTCGATCCCCGTGCCGACGGCGAGCAGACGCTCCTCCAGCGGCATGGTCGGGGGCGTGCGGATGACCGTGACGGCGACGAGTGTCGCTGTGCGATCGGGCCGCACATCCACGACCCCGACTCCGCATCGCGTGAGTCCCGGGTCGATACCCAGAACCCGGAGCGCCACCCGCGCCTCCGCTACTCGGCCTCGAGCTCGGCCTGAACCTCGGGGCTGAGATCGAGGTTGGTGTAGACGTTCTGCACGTCGTCGGAGTCTTCGAGCGCGTCGATCAGGCGGAACACCTTGCGCGCGGTCTCGGCATCTGCCTCCACGTTGATCGTGGCGACGAACTCGACGTCGGCCGAGTCGTAGTCGATGCCGGCCTCCTGCAACGCGGTGCGCGCGCCGACCATGTCGGTCGCTTCGGTGATGACCTCGAGGGTCTCGCCACGATCGGTGACCTCTTCGGCGCCGGCGTCGAGCACGGCGGCGAGCACGTCATCTTCGCTGAGGCCGTCGGTCTGGGGAACCACGATGACACCCTTGCGGTGGAAGTTGTATGCGACGCTACCGGGGTCGGCCATGGTGCCGCCGTTCCGCGTCATCGCTGTGCGCACCTCTGCTGCAGCCCGGTTCTTGTTCTCGGTGAGACACTCGATCAGCAGCGCGACGCCGTTCGGGCCGTAGCCCTCGTACATGATGGTCGAGTAGTCGATCGACTCGCCGGTGAGGCCCGCTCCGCGCTTGATCGCGCGATCGATGTTGTCGTTCGGCACCGAGGTCTTCTTGGCCTTCTGCACGGCGTCGACGAGCGTCGGGTTGCCCGACATGTCCGCGCCGCCCATCTTGGCCGCGACCTCGATGTTCTTGATGAGCTTCGCGAACGACTTCGCGCGACGCTGATCGATCACGGCCTTCTTGTGCTTGGTGGTGGCCCACTTGGAATGCCCGGACACTGTGCTCCCTCGACTACTTCTAAAGATCCTGACCATTGTAAAGCCTCGGCCGCACCGGTTCCGGCTAAGCCGCGGCTCATCTCCTGGTGAGGGCGGTCTCGGATTCGACTCGCGAGAGCTTCTCGGGGTTGCGGACGTAGTAGACGCCGGTGATGTGCGCATCCTCGACGCGGATCGCCATGATGCCGTCGATCTCGCCGCCCACGCGCAGTACGAGCGCCGGGTTGCCGTTGACCACCGTCTGCTCGCTGGAGATCGCGCCCTGAGCCTTGCTCGACCCGCCGACCATGAAGCGGACCACCTTGTCACTGCCGATGATCGGCCGCAGCGCGGCCTGCTTCAAGCCACCACCGTCGCTCACCAGGATGACGTCGGGGGCGAGCACGTCGAGCAGACCCTGAAGGTCGCCGGTCTCGATCGCCCGCTGGAACGACGCGAGCGCCGCCCGCGTCTCGCCCGGCGAGACCACCTCCCGTGGGCGGCGGGCGTCGACGTGCAGGCGTGCGCGGTGCGCGATCTGCCGCACGGCAGCCGGACTCTTGTCGAGGGCGACCGCGATCTCGTCATAGCCGACGTCGAAGGCCTCGCGCAGCACGAAGACAGCGCGCTCCGTCGGCGACAGGGTCTCGAGGATGAGCATCAGCGCCATCGACACGCTCTCGGCGAGCTCGACGTCCTCGGCGACATCCGGGGTGGTGAGCAGGGGCTCGGGAAGCCACGGACCGACGTACGCCTCGCGGCGCCGCTGCACCGAGCGCAGCCGGTTGAGCGCCTGCCGGGTGACGATGCGGACCAGGTAGGCGCGCTGGTCGCGCACGTGCCCGAGCTCGACCGTGACCCAGCGCAGCCAGGTCTCCTGGAGTACGTCTTCGGCGTCGGCCGCGGATCCGAGCATCTCGTAGGCGACCGTGAAGAGCAGGTTGCGGTGGGCGACGAATGCCTCGGTCGCTGGCCCTGTGTCCGTGTCGTTGACGTTCATCTCGCCCCTGTCCCCTTCGGTCTCGGATGCGGGCTAGATCGTGCGCCCGGCGGAGGTCGAGGTCTCGCCGATCCCGGCTCCCAGAAGTTGTCGGCGCTTGTCGTCCTTCGACCACGCCCAGGTCAGCGATCCGGGCTTGCGTGCCTCGTCCGTCAGCTGTTTGACCGTACCCCAGCAGACCAGTTGCTTGAGCCCCGCTCCCGCACGACCGCCGAGCGCGAATCGTGTCGCGGTGTCGTCGCGGTGCGCGAACTGGAAGATGCCGGAACGGCGTCCCAGACTGATGCACTGGCCGGCGAATCCCAGTGCGATCGGCGTCGGCTCCTCACCGCCGATCCGATTGAGGACGGTGTCGGCGGCATGCGCGCCCAACGGCCCTGCGGCCTGGCAGCTCATCCGGAACGGCAGATCCGACGGCGCCGCGCTGTCGCCGGCAGCGACGATGCGCTCGTCGTCCACGCTCGTCAGGGTCTCGTCCGTGAGGAGTCGTCCCCGGGCATCCGTGGTCAGTCCGCTGCGGACCGCCAGGTCCGGCACTGTGAACCCGGCTGTCCAGATCGTCACCGCGCTGGCACGCGTGCTGCCGTCGCTGAGCTCCACGGCATACGGAGTCACCCGCGTGGCCGTCGACGCCGGACCATCGAGCACGGTCACCCCGAGCCTGGCGAGCTGGGCGGCCACCGAACTGCGCCCGCGAGGATGCAGGTATGGGCCGAGCACCCCACCGCAGAGCAGGGTCACTGCACGCCCCGATTCCGCCAGCTCGGCAGCGGTCTCGATGCCGCTCGGACCCGCTCCGACCACCGTCACCGGGGCCGTGCTCGGAGTGGCGTCGAGCGCGGACCGCAGTTGCTGAGCCTGCTCGAGGTCGGCGATCGGGAAAGCGAACTCCGCCGCGCCCGGGACAACCCGATCGGCGCTGCGACTCCCCACGGCATAGATCAGATAGTCGTAGCCGACCGTGGCTCCGGTCGCCAGCGTGACAGCGCGCCTTGGAGCGTCGATGCGCGTCACGGTGTCGACGACCAACCGGATGCTCTGCGCCAGCACGTCCCGGTAGTCGACCACCGCGTCGTCGGATCCACCCACCAACTGGTGCAGGCGGATCCTCTCGACGAAGGTCGGACGCGGATTGATCAGTGTCACTCGCACGTCGTCGCGCTGCGTCAGGCGGTTCGCCGCCATCACCCCGGCGTAACCGCCGCCGATCACGACGACCTCGGTGTTCTCGGTCATGCTGTCTCCTTTGTCTGGATTCAGCCATACGACACCGGGAGGTCGACCGTTGTGACAGCGCCCTCGATTGCTACGCGGCGCGTACCTTGTCGAGGAAATACTCGTGGAACCGCAGCTCGCCCGTGATCTCCGGGTGGAACGACGTGCCGATGAGGCTTCCCTGCTCGACAGCGACGACGCGACCGTCGGCGACCGCAGCGAGGGCCGTCGCCTTCTCCCCCACGCTCTCGACGATGGGCGCCCGGATGAACACCGCATGCACCGGCTCCGCGCCGAGGACGGGGATGTCGAGGTCCGTCTCGAACGAGTCGAGCTGCGAACCGAAGGCGTTGCGCCGAACCGCGACGTCGAGACCCCCGAGGCTCTGCTGACCAGAGATCCCGTCCAGGATGCTGTCGGCCAGCATGATGAGACCGGCGCACGTGCCGTACACCGGAAGCCCGCCTGCGATCGCATCCTTGAGCGGTTGCGCGAGGCCGAAGGCGCGGGAGAGCTTGTCCATCACACTCGACTCGCCACCCGGGATCACCAGCCCGCCGACCTGCGCGAGCTCCTCGGGACGACGCACCGGGACAGCGTCCGCGCCGAGACCCTTGAGGACCGCGATGTGCTCGCGGAAATCACCCTGCAGGGCGAGGACGCCGACCCGAGGACTACCAGCCACGCTCGGCGAGGCGGTGCGGTGCTGCCAGGTCGGAGACGTTGATGCCGACCATTGCCTCGCCCAGGCCACGCGACACATCCGCGATCACCGACGGGTCGTCGAAGAACGTGGTGGCCTTGACGACCGCCGCCGCACGCTGGGCCGGGTTTCCCGACTTGAAGATGCCGGATCCGACGAAGACGCCGTCGGCGCCCAGCTGCATCATCATCGCTGCATCGGCCGGTGTCGCGACACCGCCGGCGGTGAAGAGCACGACCGGCAGCTTGCCGGTCTCGGCGACCTCGACGACCAGGTCGTACGGCGCCTGCAGCTCTTTCGCCGCGACGTACAGCTCGTCTTTGCTCATCGCGCTCAGGGCGGCGATCTCCGACTTGATCTTGCGGATGTGCTTGGTCGCCTCCGAGACGTCGCCCGTGCCGGCCTCACCCTTGGAGCGGATCATCGCCGCCCCCTCGTTGATGCGGCGCAGCGCCTCACCCAGGTTGGTCGCACCGCAGACGAAGGGGACGGTGAAGCCCCACTTGTCGATGTGGTTCACGTAGTCGGCCGGGCTCAGCACCTCGGACTCGTCGATGTAGTCGACGTCGAGCGCCTGCAGCACCTGGGCCTCGACGAAGTGGCCGATGCGGGCCTTCGCCATGACGGGGATGGACACCTCGGCGATGATCGCCTCGATGAGGTCGGGGTCGCTCATGCGAGCGACGCCACCCTGCGAGCGGATGTCGGCGGGAACGCGCTCGAGGGCCATGACGGCGACGGCTCCGGCGTCTTCGGCGATGCGCGCCTGCTCGGGCGTCACGACGTCCATGATGACGCCGCCCTTCAGCATCTCGGCCAGGCCGCGCTTCACGCGGTTCGACCCGAACTGGTCGGCGGTAGTGGTGTCGGTCACTTTGTCCTCTCTCGGCGCCGCAGCCTCACGCGGCGCACCCATGAGCTCGCGGCCTCCCGGCTGCGAGCAACGCTGTTGCGATTCTACTCGGCGGCGCTTGTCGTTTCAGCCGCGGGCCAGGCGTTCGCGATCGCCTCGCGCACGTCGCCCAGGAGCTGCGGGAGAGCCTTGGTCTTGGCGATGATCGGCAGGAAGTTCGCATCCTGAGCCCACCGCGGGACGATGTGCTGGTGCAGGTGCGCGGCGATGCCCGCACCGGCCACGGCGCCCTGGTTGATCCCGATGTTGAAGCCGTCGTTCTTGGAGACCTCCCGGATGACGCGCATCGCGGTCTGGGTGATGCGCGCGATCTCATCGATCTCCTCCGGCGTCGCCTCGTCGTACAGGGCGACGTGGCGGTACGGGACGACCAGCAGGTGGCCGCTGTTGTACGGGAAGAGGTTGAGCAGCGCGTACGCGTGCTCGCCACGCGTGACGATCAGCGCATCCTCATCGCTCTTGGTCGGTGCAACGCAGAACGGGCAGTCGTCTTCGCCGGGCTGCTGTCCGTGCTGGATGTAGACCATTCGGTGCGGCGTCCACAGCCGCTGGAACTCGTCGGGCACGCCGACCAGGTAGGACGGGTCGTCGTGTCGCACCTCGCCGGATGCGGTGACGTCCGCGCCCTCCTGGTCGTCGTAGTCCTCGATGCTCAGTCGAGCCATGCCGTGTCGACCTGCTCGTGCTTCTCGATCGCGCCGACGATGCGGTCGATCGCTTCGTCGACCGTCACGCCGTTGCGCTGGGTTCCGTCGCGGAAGCGGAAACTGACCGTGCCGGCCGCCGCATCCTCTTCGCCGACGATCAGCTGGTAGGGGACCTTCGCCTTGGTGTGGGTGCGGATCTTCTTCTGCATGCGGTCGTCGGAGTGGTCGACCTCGGCGCGCACTCCCCGAGCCTTGAGCCGCGAGATCACGTCATCGAGGAACGTTCCGTACGCATCCGCGACGGGGATGCCGACGACCTGCACCGGGGACAGCCACACCGGGAAGGCGCCCGCGTAGTGCTCGAGCAGAATGGCGAAGAAGCGCTCGATCGATCCCAGGAGCGCCCGGTGGATCATCGCCGGCTGCTTGCGCGTGCCGTCGGCCGCCGTGTACTCGAGTTCGAACAGCTCGGGCTGGTTGAAGTCGAGTTGCACGGTGGAGAGCTGCCAGGTGCGGCCGATCGCGTCGCGGGCCTGCACCGAGATCTTCGGTCCGTAGAACGCGGCCCCGCCCGGGTCGGCCACGAGCTCGAGGCCGGACTCGACAGCGACCTGGCGCAGCGTCTCGGTGGCCTGTTCCCAGCTCTCATCCGATCCGACATACTTGTCGGGATCCTTCGTCGACAGCTCCAGGTAGAAGTTGTCGAGTCCGTAGCCGCGCAGGGTCTCGAGCACGAACTCGAGCTGCCGCGCCACCTCGTCCTTGATCTGATCGTCGGTCACATAGATGTGGGCGTCGTCCTGGGTGAGCCCGCGCACGCGGGTGAGGCCGGACAGGGTGCCGCTCTTCTCATAGCGGTACACCGTGCCGAACTCGGCGAGGCGCAACGGGAGTTCGCGGTAGCTTCGCCCCCGGGCTCGGTAGATCAGGTTGTGCATCGGGCAGTTCATGGGCTTCAGGTAGTAGTCCTGGCCCTGCCGGGTCACATTGCCCTCGTCGTCGGTCTCCTCGTCGAGGTGCATGGGCGGGAACATCCCGTCCTTGTACCAGTAGAGGTGCTGGCTGATCTCGTAGAGCCGGCCCTTGGTGATGTGCGGGGTGTTGACGAGCTCGTAGTCGTTCGCGATCAGCCGCTCGCGCATGTAGTTCTCGATCTCGTTGCGGATGATGCCACCCTTCGGGTGGAACACCGCGAGACCCGAGCCGATCTCATCCGGGAAGCTGAACAGGTCGAGTTCGGCGCCCAGCTTGCGGTGGTCGCGCTTGGCCGCTTCTTCCATGCGCACCTGGTAAGCGCGGAGTTCGTCCTTCGTCGGCCAGGCGGTGCCATAGATGCGCTGGAGCTGCTTGTTCTTCTCGTTGCCTCGCCAGTACGCCGCGGCAACGCGGGTGAGGGCCCAGCCGTTGCCGATCATGCGTGTGTTCGGGAGGTGCGGCCCGCGGCAGAGGTCCTTCCAGACCGTCTCCCCGGTCTTGGGGTCGACGTTCTCGTAGATGGTCAGCTCGCCGCCGCCCACCTCGACGCTCTCGCTCTCGTCGAACGCGGTGGTGTCACCGTGGACGACCCCGCCCTTCAAGCCGATCAGCTCGAGCTTGTACGGCTCGTTCGCCAGTTCGGCGCGCGCCTCGTCGTCGGTCACCACGCGGCGCACGAAGCGCTGACCGGCGCGGACGATGCGCGACATCTCCTTGTCGAGCACCTTGAGATCTTCGGGGGTGAACGGCTCGCTCACGTCGAAGTCGTAGTAGAAGCCGTCGGTGATGGGCGGGCCGATCCCGAGCTTCGCCTCCGGGTTGATCGACTGCACAGCCTGCGCGAGCACGTGGGCTGTGGAGTGGCGCAGGATGCTCAGTCCGTCAGGCGAGTCGATCGTCACCGGTTCGACGGTGTCGGTGGTCGTGACCTGCGTTGCGAGATCTTTCAGCTCGCCGTTGACGCGCATCGCGACAACGGAACGGTCGGTGAAGAGCTCGAAGCCGTCAGCCACCTTTTCCACTCCTAAAGTTCGTTGTTGGGGACGAATTCAACTTTAGCGGGGCACCGAATGCGAAAAGGACCGAGAGCTCACCTGTCGAGTCCGCAGACTCTCCGTGTACTCGGCAGTTTTGAGCCGATTTTGCGTGGACTCGCATGGTTGTTCGTGCGGACTCGGCGAGTGCCGGGAAAAGAAAAGGCCCCCGGAGTCCGGGGGCTGTGGTGGGCGATACTGGGATCGAACCAGTGACCTCTTCCGTGTCAGGGAAGCGCGCTACCGCTGCGCCAATCGCCCAAGCCTGCGTAGCAGGTTGGAGGTGGATACGGGATTCGAACCCGTGTATACGGCTTTGCAGGCCGCTGCCTCGCCTCTCGGCCAATCCACCGTTTGGGTTCACCACCGTAGTGAGAGGCCCGATCCTTCGACCGGGCCGACTCGAGCGGATGACGAGATTCGAACTCGCGACCCTCACCTTGGCAAGGTGATGCGCTACCACTGCGCCACATCCGCATTCTGCACCACAACACTCGCGGCACTTGAATGACTGTAGCCGATTCATTCGCCGTTCGCCAAACCGGGTTACGCCACCGGGTGTGTCGCCTGCCGATGTGCGTCGGAGGCGCAACGTCGGCTAGTATCGAGTCTCGCAGCCGGCAATCTCCGGCGCACTTCAGGGCGATTGGCGCAGTTGGTAGCGCGCTTCCTTCACACGGAAGAGGTCATCGGTTCGAGTCCGGTATCGCCCACCAGAAAAGTCCTGGCTTGCTTTCGCTTTCGGGACATGCGTAGTGCGAGGATGGTTGACCGTGACCATCTTTGACCCTCGCCGCAACAGCATCGGCTTCATGCGCGTTGCGATGGCGACTGCCGTGATCGTTTCACACGCGTGGCCCCTCGGCGGGTTCGGCCATGACGTCGGTCGAGTGAACAACAACGTCGGATTCCTGGCCGTCGAAGGATTCTTCGCGCTCTCGGGGTTCCTCATCACACGAAGCGGCGAGCACCTGTCGACGGGCCGGTTCCTCTGGCACCGGATCCTCCGGATCATGCCGGCCTACTGGGTCTGCCTGGTAGTGATCACCGTACTGTTCGCCCCGATCGTGTGGCGAGCGTCGCACGGCCTCACGGAGTACCCGGGCACGACGCCGAATCCGTTCGGGTTCATCCTCAACAACTTCCTGCTGGCGAACAACCAGCAGCAGATCGGCGATACCCTCGCAGGCAACCCGTACCCGACGCTGTGGGACGGACCGATCTACACACTGCCGTACGAGTTCGCCTGCTACCTCATCATCTGCGCGCTCGCGGCGATGCGCGTCCTCAATCGTCGCGTCGTGAGCATCCTCCTGATCGCCGCATGGCTGTGGCAGCAAGTTGTGCTCTCGAGCGTTCTCGGCGTCAGCGACGGGCGGCAGGCGACGCTCACGGTGTGCTTCCTGCTCGGCTCGGCGATCTACCTGTGGCGTGATGTACTGCTCGACCGTAAGGTCTCCTGGTGGCTATTCGGTGTGTGCCTCATCGTCGCGGTGTCCACCTACGCGACCATCGGGTTCCGCCCGATCGGCGTACTGGCTTTCTCATACGTCATCATCTGGGCAGGAGCGCGATTGCCCTTCACCCGCGTCGGTGTCAAACGTGACTTCTCCTACGGCATGTACATCTATGGCTGGCCCATCCTCCAACTTGCTTCCTTCTTCGGGCTCAACGCTCTCGGCCTCCCGGCCTACCTGGCGATCGTGCTCGTTGTCACGGTCGGCTTCGCCGCTGCGAGCTGGTATCTGATCGAGTCCAGGGCGCTCAAATTCAAGAACGCTTCCGTTCCGGCATGGCTCGGCGGCCAACGCGCTCCGGCGTCCATCGAGTAGGGCGCAACGGAGTCAGTTGCCCTTGGTGCAGGTCTGATCGGCGGCCGTCTGGCCGGTCACGTTGGATGGCAGCGCAACACCCGTCGGGGTCGGGGTGGGCGTGGTATCGCTCGTCGCAGGCGCGGTGGGCGCGCCGGTGGCCGTCTCCGTCGGGGCCGGGCTCGGCGTCGTCCCCGGGGCCGCTTCCGTGGCGGCACCGAGCTTGCCGGAGAGCTGCACCGGCTGGTCGCTTGCGAGAGCGCTCTGCAGGAGCGCCGCGCTCTGCGCATCCGTCACGACCCGGTTGGGGTTGGCCGGATCGGTGCGCGTCGGATACTGCAGGAAGACGATGTTGTTCAGGCTGATGCCCTTGAGCGCCAGCGCGATCGCGACCAGAGTCGTCGGCTGGGTGAGCGTGTCGGACAGGGTCATGTTCGTGACCGCAGCGTGGGCGAGCGTGTACAGGGTCACCGGATTGCTGAGCACACCCGCGCTGGTGACCTTGCGCATCAGGGCCGAGAGGAACAGCTGCTGGTTGCTGATGCGGCCCAGGTCGCTGCCGTCGCCGACACCGTGGCGACTGCGCACGAAGGCCAGCGCATCCGACCCCACCAAAGTCTGCTGCCCGGCTGGGAGGTTCAAGCCGACGTACGGATCCTTCAGAGGCGTGGCGAGGCACACGTCGACCCCGCCGACGGCGTTCGACATGCCGATGACGCCGTCGAACGAGATCATGGCGGCGTACGGGATGCTCAGCCCGGTCAGCTTCTCGGCGGTCAGCACCACGCACGAGAGTCCCCCGGTCGCCAGGGTCGTGTTGAACATCGCGGCGGCCTGCGGGGAGGTCGAGCCGCCCTTGCCGTTCGGGCAGGAGGGCACGCCCGTCACGAGGTCGCGCGGAATGCTGATCACTGTGGCGTTGGTGTGGTCCGCGGAGATGTGCAGCACCATGGTCACGTCGTTGCTGCCGGCTCCGGAGCTGCCCGCCAGCTCCTGCGCCGAACTGAACTGACCGCCCTGACCGGTGCGGGTGTCGGTGCCGGTCAGCAGGAGGTTGACTGCGCCGTCGACGGCTCCGACGGCCGGGGGCGTCTGCCCGGGCGCCGTGGCGAGATGGATTCCCGGCTTGATCGACCTCACCGTGTCGGCGACAGCGTAGGCGGCGACGCCGGCGCTGCTGACGAGCGCAACGGTCACCACGGCTCCGAGGAGCTTGAGGATGGCCGTGTGCGGCCGCCGGCGCGTGAGCCGTCCGTGACGGACGGGCACGGCGGCGCCACGCCTGCGGTCGCGGAATTGCTGGTTGAGCGGCGTCGGGGCGGGATCGGTTCGCAAACGGTCGGACTTTCGATTCGGCGGTGCCGATCGCGTTCACGGCGGCGCGATCACGCTAGCCGCGCATCCTCCTGGAACCCTTTGGCAGCTCTGGGAGAACGACGGGGTTTCGGCCGGCACGCCTGAACGAATTCAGACGAAATGTGGACGAACCCCCGTCGGCACCGTACCGGACCCTCGTGAGCCCCAGGGTGACCCTCAGGAGGAGCGCCAGAGCCAGTGAGACCGCGAACGACCATCCTGCGACGGCGAATCCGGCGATCGCCTGCGCGACGAACAAGTCGAAGTTGCCGCTGTCGATCAGCCCGCCCCCGGTCGCGAACAGGCCGATGAAGAGGATGCCGACCAGGCTGCCGACGATGTGGACGACACAGATGGTCATCGGCACGCCGAACCGGGCGCGTGCGGCCAGGTCGACCATGCTGGCGCAGGCCAGGGCGGCCAGGGCGCCCAGCAGGAGCGACCACCCCGCCGTGAGCACTCCCGAAGCCGGTGTGATCGCCACGAGGCCCGACACGGCACCGCAGAGAGCGCCGGTGATGTTCGGCCGACGGAGCATCACGCGGTCGACGATGACCCAGGCGAGGACACCGCCGGCGGATGCGACCAGCGTGTTGACCCAGATCAGCGGCGTGAACGGGTCCATCGAGCCCTCGGAGCCCACGGTGATGCCGAACCACCCGAACCAGACGAACGCTCCCCCGATCGCCACGAGTGGCAGGCTGTGCGTTCCGGGCGACGGATGGCTGCGCCGTCCGCAGGCGAGGATGATCCCGGACGCCGCGCTTCCGGCCGCGATACTGACCGGGAGAGCGCCGCCGAAGTCGATCACCTGCATCCCGCCCGTCGCCCACCCGTCGGTGGAGAACACCGCGTAGCAGGCCGGGAAGACGACGAGCACCGACCAGAAGACCACGAAGACCAGCCAGGCCCGCAGGGTGACGCGCGAGGCGATCGAGGCTCCGAGGATCGCCGTCGCCACGGCGCAGAGGGCGATGACGTAGCCGGCACGCGCGAGCGGATACGGGTCGGCAGCCGATCCGGTTGCCTGGACGACGAGCGAGACCATTCCCCAGTCGGGACGTCCGATGAACCCGGGGATGAGGGCGGGCCCGACGATCAGCCCGACTCCCCCGAGCATCGCGAGACAGACCACCACTGCCGCCCCGGAGATCGACGCGCGGAAGGCGGCGACGGCTCCCGCCCGACTGGACATGCCGCCGTAGAAGAAGGCGACACCGGGCACGACGGCGAAGGCGAACGTGGCGCTGACGATCAGGAGGAGCGCATCCACCTGCCTGCTGGAGGCGAACTCTGCAAGACCCACGATGGCGTCGGGGCGCCACGAGACCATCGGTCCTCCTCCTGCTCGTCATCGTCGGTTCACCCTAGCGCCCACACGAAGCGGGGTGCCGCCCGAAGGCGACACCCCGCTTGCAGCTGTGAGTAAACGGATCAGACGGTCTCGAGTGCGTAGCCCTCTTCGCCGTGCACGACAGTGTCGACGCCGGCCAGTTCGTCCTCGTTCTTGATGCGGAACCCCATCGTCTTCTGGATGATCCAGCCGATGACGAAGGTGAGCACGAACGAGTAGATCAGGACGGAGAAGGCGCCGATGGCCTGCGCACCGAGCTGCGTGAGGCTGCCGGTGTCGATGAGGCCGATGCCGGTGCCGAAGATGCCGATGTACAGCGTTCCGATGAGACCGCCGACGAGGTGGATGCCCACGACATCGAGCGAGTCGTCGAAGCCGAGCTTGAACTTCAGGTCCACCGCGAGGGCGCAGACCGCACCGGCGATGAGGCCGAGGACGATCGCCCAGAACGGGGTCAGGATGTTACAGGCCGGGGTGATCGCGACCAGACCGGCGACGGCACCGGATGCGGCACCGATCGATGTCGGCTTGCCGTCTCGGATCTTCTCGATCACGAGCCAGCCGATGGTCGCGGCAGCGGGAGCGGCGAGCGTGTTGATCCAGGCGAGGGCGGCGATCCCGTCGACAGCGGCCTCCGAGCCGGCGTTGAAGCCGAACCAGCCGAACCACAGGAGCGCGGCGCCGAGGAGGGTCAGCGGCACGTTGTGGGGTTTGGCCATGCCCTTCTGGAAGCCGATGCGCTTGCCGAGCACGAGCGCCAGGGCCAGGCCGGCCGCACCGGCGTTGATGTGGACCGCAGTACCACCTGCGAAGTCGTTCACGCCCAGGCCGAAGACGATCCAGCCGCCGTCGGTCAGACCGTTGGGGCCCATGGTGAAGTTGAAGACCCAGCTGGCGACCGGGAAGTAGACGACGGTGACCCAGATGCCAGCGAAGACCATCCACGCGCCGAACTTGGCGCGGTCGGCGATCGCTCCGGAGATCAGCGCGACCGTGATGATCGCGAAGGTGGCCTGGAAGCCGGCGAACGCGAGCATGTTCAGGTCGGGCCCGCCATCCGACGACGTCAGCAAGGGGATCAGGCCTGCGTTCGTGAACGGGTTGCCGAGCACGTGCGGGATCAGCCAGTCGGAGCCCGATGTGAACGACATCGAGTACCCGTAGAGCACCCAGAGCACTCCGACGATCGCGATGGCGCCGAAGCTCATCATCATCATGCTGACGACGCTCTTGGCGCGGACCATTCCTCCGTAGAAGAACGCGACGCCGGGCGTCATGAGCAGAACAAGCGCTGCGGCGACTAGCAGCCACAGGGAGTTCACTGACACCGTCGTAGCGGTGTCGGCTGCTGTGTGTAGCAACATACGAATCGTCTACCTCTCTCGTGATTGCACAAAGTGTCCCCGCATGTTCTCGGGTTCAGGAGCGCTTCGGGGTGTCGCCAGTTTTGTCGCGTGAGGTTTCGGTCGAGCGATGCTCGTGTTTCGCAAGTGTTACGGGTGGCCGATGCATGTAAACATCGTGTTTCGTGGTGCAGCGAATACCCGGGTAGACAGCCGGGGGTTCGCCCGGGCGGGGACTACGCCAGGAGTTCCACGAGCCGACGGGCGATCGGCCAGGTGCCGTCGGAGGTGTTCGAGACGACGGTCGCGGTCGTCTCCGTGCGGCGGTCGTGCCAGCTGCGGAACGACACTCCCGCGTCGAATCCTTCGAGCATGACGGTCTCCGGATGCGCGGGCTCGCCCGACGACGCGGGTATCCAGAACCCGAGCCCGTACCCGCGGCCGTCCTCCGATTCGCTTCGCCTCCGCACGAGCTCGTCGACGATGTCCCCGGGCAGGATGCGCTCCTCGAAGAGAGCGGGCCAGAAGCGTCCGAAGTCGCCGACCGTCGAATAGAGTCCCCCGTCGCCGCTCCCCCGCACCGGGAGGTGGAAGACGTTGGTGCGGTCGAGGCCGTCGATGGGCAGGTAGCCGAGCGCCGCATCCCCCGGCAGTTCATCGGAGCGCAGGAACTCCGTGGACCGCATGCCGGCCGGTTCGGCGACCCGCTCGCGCACGAGCCGGTGGAACGGCACCCCGCTCGCCCGCTCGGCCAGCAGCGCCAGCACGACGTAGCCGCCATTGCAGTACGAGAACCGCTCGCCCGGCGCGAACTTCTGCGGAAACCCGTCGAGCACGCGCAGGTAATCCTCGGTGTCGACGAGCTCGTGGACAGGCACCGGCAGAACGTAGTCGGTGATCTCCCCTTCGACGTCTTCGTCGAAGTAGTCTCCGATGCCCGATCGATGCGCGAGCAGCTGCTCGACCGTCACCGCGTCGTCGATGAGCGGGAGGTCGCGGCCGAGCAGCGACCGGGCCGTCGTGTCGAAGGCGAGCATCCCGTCGCCGATCACCGAGACGACGGCGAGCGCGGTCAGCCCCTTCACACCGCTGGCGATCCCGAAGCGGGTGTCGACCGTGTTCGGGATGCGGTGAGCACGATCGGCGAGTCCGTACGCGCTCCCGATCACAGACTCGCCCGCCCGTTGCACCGACACGGCTCCGGCGAACCCGGTGTCGTGTGCGAGAGAGTCGATGGTCTCAGCGAGGTCGGCCATGATCGTCAGTCGTCGTGCGGCGGCAGCTCGCCCGTGGTGAGGGCGATCATGCGGGAGACGGAACGGAGGTACTTCTTGCGGTAGCCGCCGCCGAGCATCTCCTCGTCGAAGACCTCGCTGAGGGCGGCACCGGTCTGGATGATCGGGATCTCGGCGTCGTAGACGCGGTCGATGAAGGCGACCAGCCGCAGCGCGGCCATCTGGTCGTGCAGGATGTGCACATCCGTGAGCCCGATGACGTCGACCCCGTCGAGCAGCTTGATGTACTTGGACGGGTGCACGGTGGCCAGGTGCGCGATGAGCGTGGCGAAGTCGTCAGAGGTGACGGTCGTGCCCCGGGCGACGAGTGCGTCGACGGTCGCGTCGTACGCCGCCGGCTCGACAGTGACGGCACCGCCTTCGACGGCGCGGCGGCGGTAGTCGAGGCCGTCGATGCGCACGGTCTCGAACCGGTCGGAGAGCGCCTGGATCTCACGGAGGAAGTCGCTGGCGGCGAAGCGCCCCTCCCCGAGCGCGTTCGGCGGGGTGTTGGACGTGGCCGCGATGCGGGTGCCGGATGCGACGAGTTCGCCGAGCATCCGGGTCATCATCATCGTGTCGCCCGGGTCGTCCAGTTCGAACTCGTCGATGCAGATGAGAGCGGATCCGCGGAGGAGATTGACGGCGCCGGCGTAGCCGAGCGCGCCGACGAGGGCGGTGTACTCGATGAACGTGCCGAAGTACTTCGGAGCCGGGGCCTCGTGCCAGAGCGAGGCGAGGAGGTGGGTCTTGCCGACGCCGAAACCGCCGTCGAGGTAGACACCGGGCTTCATCTCCGCCTTCTTGCGGTTGCGGCTGAAGAAGCCGGTCGGGCGCTGCGGCTCCCACGACGCGACGAACTTCTTGAGGATGGCCACCGCTTCCGACTGCGACGGGTAGTCGTGGTCGGGACGGTACGACTCGAACGTCGCGTGCTCGAACTGCGACGGCGGAACCAGGGATGCGGCGATCTCCGCCCCGGTGATGTCCGGTGTGCGCTCACTGAGGCGCACGAGCGCACTGGACTCCGCAGCCGTGCGGTCTTGTTCGAGGGTCATCTGGCTTGCACCTTTGTGTCGGAGACGTACTGTGTCGAAGTCTTACAGCGACCGTTTACACCGCGTTAGCCTGGAACGTAAGTTCGCTGAGTGTCGAGGCCCCCAGCCTAAACCGACACCGCTGAGACTTTTCCGCGCGCCGGCCGTCGCCATCGGGAGACGGCCGCTATCTGGAGGTACATCACCCATGACCGTCGAGGTCGACTCTTCCCCCGCCTTCGCCGACTACGCGCACCCGGAACGCCTGGTGAGCACCGAGTGGCTCCAGGAACACCTCGGCGAACCCGGGCTGGTGGTGGTGGAGTCCGACGAAGACGTACTCCTGTACGAGACCGGGCACATCCCGGGAGCCGTCAAGATCGACTGGCACACCGACCTGAACGACCCGGTGCTGCGCGACTACGTGCAGGGTGAGGAGTTCGCCCGGCTGCTCGGCTCGAAGGGCATCGCCCGCGACACGACCGTCGTCATCTACGGCGACAAGAACAACTGGTGGGCCGCATACGCCCTCTGGGTGTTCACGCTGTTCGGCCACGAAGACGTCAGGCTGCTCGACGGTGGCCGCGACAAGTGGATCGCCGAGGGTCGCGACATCACCACCGATCCGGCCACCGTCACCCCGACCGAGTACCCCGTCGTCGAGCGCGATGACACGGTCATCCGCGCCTTCAAGGACGACGTGCTCGCCCACCTCGGGCAGCCGTTGATCGACGTGCGCTCCCCCGAGGAGTACAGCGGCGAGCGCACCGAGATCCCCGGGTACCCGACCGAGAGCGCGCTCCGTGCCGGGCACATCCCGTCGGCCGCGTCCGTGCCGTGGGCCCGTGCAGCCGCCCCGGATGCGACCTTCAAGCGCCGGGCGGACCTGGAGGCGATCTACCTCGGCGAGGCAGGTCTGAAAGCGGGCGACGAAGTCATCGCCTACTGCCGCATCGGCGAGCGCTCCAGCCACACCTGGTTCGTGCTCACCCATCTGCTCGGATTCGAGAACGTCCGCAACTACGACGGATCGTGGACGGAGTGGGGCAGCGCCGTGCGGGTGCCCATTGCCACCGGTAGCGAGCCCGGCGAGGTCCCGGCGACGTAAAATCGCTGTATGACCGATCTCGCACCGGCTCTCGCGGAGATCCGGGATGACTTCCTGGCGCTCGAGCAGCCCGACCGACTGCAGTTGCTGCTCGAGTTCTCCAACGAGCTCCCCGACCTGCCCGAACGCTACCGCGACCACCCCGACCTGCTCGAGCGGGTCGTCGAGTGCCAGTCGCCGGTCTACATCTTCGTCGAGGTGGATGACGAGAACATCGTGCACCTGCACGCGACGGCGCCCCGCGAATCCCCCACCACCCGAGGGTTCGCGTCGATCCTCGCCCAGGGACTCGCCGGGCTCACCGCCGAGGAGGTGCTCGCCGTTCCCGACGACTACCCGCAGACCCTCGGGCTCACACAGGCCGTGTCGCCGCTGCGCATCCGCGGGATGACGGCGCTCCTCGGCCGCACCAAGCGCCAGGTGCGCGAGCGGCTCGCCGCCTAGCTGACGTTCTCAGCCAGCCACCCGGCGATCGACGTCTTCCAGCGCTCCTCGTCGTAGTTCCAGAGCTTGGTGTGCAACGCCGTCGCGAAGGGGACGAGGGTGACGATGTCGCTGCGGGCCTCGGCAAGCGCCCGGGACGCGGTCGACGGCACGAATCCGTCGTCGTCGCTGTGCAGGATGAGCGTCGGCAGGTTCAGGTCGGAGGCACGGGCGACGAAGTTCATGCTCGCCAGGTCGATCGGAGCCCCGAGCCCGGTGATCGGTGCACTCCAGGTGGACTCGATCAGGCGCAACGCTCCCTGCGTGATGGGGTTCGGCAGGCGCAGGAGGTGCGCCTGGTACTCCAGGGTGTCGATCCAGTCGACGACGGGAGACTCCAGGATGATGCCGTGGATGAGGTCGGACGACGGCGTGCGCGTGATGGCCTGGAGCACGACGGCCCCACCCATCGACCAGCCCATGAGGACGATCGAACGGGCTCCGTTGTCCCGGGCGTACCCGATGGCGGCGTCGACATCGCGCCACTCGGTTCCGCCGAGCCCGTACCGCCGGTCGGCGCTCTCGGGTGCGTCCCCGTCGTTGCGGTAGGAGGCGAGGAGGCTGGTGTAGCCCTGCTCGTGGAAAGTCGCCACGGCGCGCAGACCCTCCTGCCGCGTAGCGCCCCAGCCGTGCACCTGGATCACCCAGCGTCCGGTCGTGTCGCCGTCGGGCGCGGGGAACACCCATGCCGGAGCCTCGCCGAGCTCCGTCTGGATGTTGACACTGCGAACGGGGAGCCCGAGTTCCTCCGGCTCGAGGTAGTAGTAGCCGGTCAGCCGCGCCCTCCAGGTGGGATGCAGGTCGCCGAAGACGACCTGCTCCACGGTGCGGGTGACGGCGCCGTCGGCGCGCTCGACCAACCCGCCGACCTTCGCGTAGCCGGTGTCGTCGTCGAACCAGAGGCCGTACCGGCCGGGAACGGCGGAATCGGGGGTGTCCTTGAGGGTCACCGTGCCCGCATCCCGATCGACGGCACGGATGCTCTGGTTCTGCGGCCGCTTGCGCACCGGCGTGATCACGGTGAGGGCGACCCGGGCCATCACGAGCCCGGCTCCCGCCGCAGTGAGCAACACCAGCCCACCGGCGACGCCGGCTGCCGTCCACAGGGTTTTCGCGATCATCGACCTCGCCATGTCAGCAGCGTAATGCGCCCGCCTCGGATCCGGCAGGAGGCAACGAGCTCTCACAGGACCAGCACAGAGGAAGCTCCAAGCGGCGTGCCTTACCGCTGCCGTAGCTGTAGAAACCCTAATGTTCGTACCGTGCCGACAACATCCTCGACCCCCCGCACTCCCCCGGAGTTCGCCGCGGCTCTGGAGACGGTCCGCACCGTTCGATCGCGTCCCGAACTGGTGATCAGCGAGATCCCCGCGCCCGGTCAGCTCGCCCCGTATGCTGTCGCGCTTGCGGCGGATGTGCGGCCCGCCCGTCACGGCGCCGACTCCGATCTCGGTACCGGACGCTTCATCCTGCTCTACGATCCTGACGAGCCCGAAGCGTGGGGCGGCCGATTCCGCGTCGTGTGCTTCGCCCAAGCGCCGCTCGAGACCGAGATCGGACTCGACCCGTTCCTCGCCGACGTCGCCTGGTCCTGGCTGGTGGATGCGCTCGACGCGCGCGGCGCCAAGTACACCGCCGCCAGCGGCACGGCCACGAAGATCATCTCCACCGGTTTCGGCGAGCTGGCGAAACAGGGTGACGGCTCTCAGATCGAGCTGCGCGCATCCTGGACCCCGCTCGAGCACGACATCCGCGCGCACGTCGAGGGCTGGGGCGAGCTGCTCTGCATGCTTGCGGGACTGCCGCCCGCCGGCGAGGGCGTGAGCCTGCTGTCCACGAGACGGACACCGCGTGGCTGAACACACCGTCATCGCTACGCGAGACGACTATCTCGAAGCAGTCGAGGCGATCGCTGCCGGCACCGGGCCTGTCGCGGTCGACGCCGAGCGCGCCTCGGGCTTCAAGTACTCGCAACGCGCCTATCTCATCCAGGTCTTCCGCCGAGACGCCGGCACCTTTCTGTTCGACCCTCCCGCGGTCGGCCGTTTCGAGGAGCTGAACGCGGCGATCGCCGACGAGGAGTGGGTGCTGCACGCGGCGACGCAGGACCTCACCTGCCTCCGCGAGGTCGGTCTCGACCCGAAGCGGATCTTCGACACCGAGCTGGCCGCCAGACTGCTCGGGATGCCTCGCGTCGGACTCGGAACAGTCGTCGAGGAGCTGCTCGGCATCCACCTCGCCAAGGAGCACTCTGCTGCCGACTGGTCGACGCGGCCGCTTCCCGAGCCGTGGCTCCTCTACGCGGCCCTGGATGTGGAACTGCTCCCCGATCTCCGGGACGCCATCGACGCGTTGCTGGTCGAGGCCGGCAAGTCCGAGATCGCCCGGGAGGAGTTCGAGGACGAGCTGGCGCGTGACCTGAAACCGTCGCGGTCCGAGCCCTGGCGCCGACTCTCCGGCATCCACGCTGTGAAGGGCCTTCGGAACCTCGCCGTGGCACGGGAGCTCTGGCTCACGCGTGACCAGCTCGCCCGCGAATTGGACACCGCTCCCGGCCGCCTGGTCCCCGACGCCTCCCTGACAGCAGCAGCGAAGGCCATGCCGGAGACGAAACGCGGCCTCGCGTCTCTGCGCGAGTTCAACGGCCGCGCCAGCCGCACGGAGATCGACCGCTGGTGGGCCGCCATCGAAGCCGGGCGCACCACGAAGGACCTCCCAGTAGTCCGGGGGAACAGCGACAGCCTGCCGCCGCCCCGCGCCTGGGCCGATCGCAATCCCGAGGCGGATGCGCGGCTCAAAGCCGCACGGGCGGCCGTTACCGAGCTCTCCGAGCAGGTATCCATCCCGATCGAGAACCTGCTCACTCCGGAGACCCTCCGCCGGGTCGCCTGGAACCCGCCGGCCGAGATCACGGCCGAAACGGTCGGCGCCGGTCTGGCCGAATACGGGGCACGGGCATGGCAGATTGAGGCAACCTCACAGATCATCGCCCAGGCCTTTGTGGAAGCCCACCAAAACCCGGCCGAGAGCGACGAATCCGCTTCGTAGAAAGAATCAAACGATTCTCGCCTCACAGGTCGCCTCTTTAGGATCGTTGACGACCTGATATGGGAGGCATTGTGGCCGATAGAGCTGATGTCGTCTTCGTCGACGGAGTCCGCACTCCGTTCGGAAGAGCCGGCGAAAAAGGGCAGTACTGGAACACGCGAGCGGACGATCTGGTGGTCAAAGCCATGATCGAGCTGCTCGAGCGCAACCCGAACGTGCCCAAGGACCGAATCGACGACGTGGCGATCGCCGCCACCACGCAGCAGGGCGACCAGGGCCTGACCCTCGGGCGCACGGCGGCGCTGCTCGCCGGTCTGCCGAAGTCGGTTCCCGGATTCGCGATCGACCGGATGTGCGCGGGCGCCATGACCAGCGTCACCACCCTCGGCTCCGGCATCGCGTTCGGCGCTTACGACCTGGCGATCGCAGGCGGTGTGGAGCACATGGGGCGCCACCCGATGGGATTCGGCGCCGACCCGAATCCGCGCTTCCTCTCGGAGCGCCTCGTCGGCGAGGACGCTCTCAACATGGGGATGACGGCCGAACGCATCCACGACCGTTTCCCGGCTCTCACGAAAGAGCGCAGTGACCGGTATGCGATGCGGAGCCAGCAGAAGACCGCTGCCGCATACGCTGCGGGCAAGATCCAGCCCGACCTGGTACCGGTCGCCATCCGCTCCGAGAGCGGCTGGGGTCTCGCTGTGCAGGACGAGGGGATGCGCCCCGAGACGAACATGGAGTCGCTCGCCACCCTCCGCACTCCGTTCCGTCCGCACGGCCGCGTCAGCGCCGGAAACTCGTCGCCGCTCACGGACGGGGCGACCGCGAGCCTGCTCGCCTCGGATGACGCCGTGAAGGAGTTCGGCCTGCAGCCGAAGATGCGCATGGTGAGCTTCGCCTTCGCCGGCGTCGAGCCGGAGATCATGGGCATCGGCCCCGTGCCGTCGACCGAGAAGGCGCTCCGCAAGGCGGGTCTGAGCATCGACGACATCGGCTTGTTCGAGCTGAACGAGGCATTCGCCATCCAGGTGCTGTCGCTGCTCGACCACTTCGGCATCGACGACGAGGACGAGCGCGTCAACAAGTGGGGCGGCGCGATCGCCGTCGGCCACCCGCTCGCTGCCAGCGGCGTGCGTCTGATGATCCAGCTCGCCCGCCAGTTCGAGGAGCACCCCGAGGTGCGCTACGGCCTCACCGCCATGTGCGTCGGCCTCGGCCAGGGCGGCTCCGTGATCTGGGAGAACCCTCACTTCGACAAGCGCGCCGCGCGGAAGGCCTGACACGTGACCGACTATTCCAAGATCGACTTCAGCCCGCTCGCCGCCGTCTCGGACGACGAGGTCATCACCCACTCGTTCGTCAAAGACATTCCGCTCTCGGGCGGCAAGGTCCTCGCTCTCGTCACCCTCGACAACGGCCGCGACCACACGCGCCCGAACACGATGGGTCCGGCGACCCTGCTCGAGTTGGGCACGACCTTCGACACGCTGACCGAGCGGGCGAGCCGCGGCGAGATCCACGCGGTCGCCGTCACCGGCAAGCCGTTCATCCTGGCCGCGGGCGCCGACCTGAGCAAGGTCGGCGACATCCCGAACAAAGAGGTGGCGAAGCTGCTCCCCCAGCTGGGCCACTACGTGCTCGGAAAGCAGGCCACCTTCGGCGTGCCGTCCTTCGTGTTCACGAACGGTCTCGCGCTCGGCGGCGGCGTGGAGATCGGCCTCAACGCCGACTACCGCACGATCGATCGCTCGGCGGCCGCGTTCGCGCTGCCGGAGGTCTTCCTCGGCCTGATCCCGGGCTGGGGCGGCGCGTACATCCTGCCCAATCTGATCGGCATCGAGAACGCCCTCAAAGTGATCGTCGAGAACCCGCTCAAGCAGAACCGGATGCTGAAGCCGCAGGACGTGTTCGACCTCGGCATCGCCGACGCGATCTTCGATTCGGCGAACTTCCTCGAGGACTCGATCAAATGGGCCGACAGGGTCGTGTCCGGTGAGCTCACCGTGAAGCGTCCGAACGTTCCCGGCAAGGTCGAGCGGATGGTCAAGTGGGATGCCGCGATCGGCATCGCCCGCAGGATGCTGGAGAGCCGCATCGGCACCGTTCCGAAGTCGCCGTACGCTGCGCTCGATCTCCTCAAGGCGGCCAAGAGCGGCACCAAGGAGGAAGGCTTCGAGCGCGAGGACGAGGTTCTCGGCGAGTTGATCTCCGGCGACCAGTTCCAGGCCAGCATCTACGCATTCAACCTGGTACAGAAACGGGCGAAGCGCCCGGCCGGTGCGCCGGACAGGAAGCTCGCCAAGAAGGTGACGAAGGTCGGCGTGATCGGCGCCGGCTACATGGCCAGCCAGTTCGCCCTGCTGTTCGTGCGCCGTCTGCGCGTGCCCGTGGTCATCACCGACCTCGACCAGGCGCATGTCGACAAGGGTGTCGCGTACATCCACGACGAGATCGGCAAGCTGCAGGAGAAGGGCCGCATCTCACCGGATGAGGGCAACCGGCTGCGCGCGCTCGTCACCGGCACCACCGACAAGTCCCTCTTCGCCGACGCGGACTGGGTCATCGAGGCGGTGTTCGAGGAACTGTCCGTGAAGCAGGACGTCTTCGAGGAGATCGAGCAGTACATCTCCGACGACGCCGTGCTCGCCACGAACACCTCGTCGCTCTCGGTCGAGAAGATCGGCGCCAAGCTGAAGCATCCAGAGCGCCTCGTCGGCTTCCACTTCTTCACACCGGTCGCCGTGATGCCGCTCATCGAGGTCGTCAACACCCCGAACACGGATGAGGCAACGCTGTCGACCGCGATGGTCACCGCCGCCGCCCTGAAGAAGAATGCTGTCATCACCGCCGACACCCCCGGTTTCGTGGTCAACCGTGTTCTGGCGAAGGTTCTCGGCGAGGCGATGCACGCGGTCGACGACGGCACGCCGTTCGAGGTCGTCGACGCCGGCTTCGCGCCTCTCGGCCTGCCGATGCCGCCCTCGGAGCTGCTCGACCTGGTCGGTCTCAAGGTCGGCGCCCATGTGCTCGACACGCATCACGAGGCTTTCCCGGAGCGCTTCTACCGCAGCGAGAACCTGCACAGGCTCGCCGAGCACGGCACGCTGCTGGAGAAGGACTCCAAGGGCAAGGTCAAGGGCATCGACAAGACCGCGGCGAAGATCGTCTCGGGTGGCAAGAACCCGTGGACGAAGGAGCAGATCCTCCAGCGCCTGGAAGACGGCCTCGCCGACGAGATCCACCGGATGCTCGAGGACGATGTCGTGCACGCCGCCGAGGACATCGACCTGTGCATGATCCTCGGTGCCGGCTTCCCGTTCCAGATGGGCGGCATCACGCCGTACCTCGACCGGGTCGGCGCGTCGGAGCGCGTCTTCGGCGACACGTTCCACCACCCGCCCGTCGCGGGCGTGGCGTAGGACGGCGGGGCGGGTGCGCTAAGCGCCCGCCCCGTTCTCTTCGATCACCAGGTCCAGGTACGACCGCAGCGCCTCGCCGGCGTGGATCCCCTCTGGCTCGTAGAGCCACCGCAATTGGATGCCCTCCCACAGTGCGACGACGCTGGCCGCGGCGACCGCCGGGTCGACGCCCGCGCGGAGTCGCCCCGCCTGGCGCAGGGCTTCGAACTCCGCCTGATAGTCGTCCTGCAGCCTCTGGTAGCGCCCCAGGAAGTAGTCGCGGCCGGGGTGCCCGGCCGTCGTCGCTTCGGCCGACAGGACGCTGTACAGCGCGATCAGTCCGGGGATGCTCTCATTGGCCTCCGCCCGGGCGACGATCCGTTCGTCGAAGGGGTCGCCCTTCCCGCTCGGAACGTCCGATCCACCGAGGGCGTCCCTGCGTGCGAGCACCGCCAGCAGCAGTTCCTCCTTGCTGCCGAAGTGGTGGAGCAGATTCGACTGGCTCATGCCGGACGCGGCCGCCACATCCCGAAGCGAGCTCGCGTGGTAGCCACGGGTCGCGAACAGGCGGTAGGCCTCGTCCACGATCTGCTCGCGGCGGGCGGCGGTCTTCGCGTACGGCCCGCGCCGGCGCGCGCTCTCGGTGGGTGACATCTCTCCCTATTCCGTCCAAATTAGGTCACACGGTCTATTTTCGTATAGCGTCATGCTAATCGAGCAATCCACGACGAAGTGAAGGATATGACCGAACCGACTGCGATCTCGCCGTACCTTGCCGACACCGCTCCGGGCCGCGGAGCACGGCGTCCCCCGCGCTCCTGGCTGCACTCGGATGCGCCCTCCCTGTCTCTGAACGGCGACTGGCGGTTCCGGCTGTCGCCGTTCGCCCCGACGACGGAGGACGTCGCAGCGGCGGACTTCGACGACAGCGGCTGGGACAGCATCCCCGTCCCCTCGCACTGGGTGCTCCAGGGCGACGGCGCGTACGGTCTGCCGATCTACACGAATGTGCAGTTCCCGTTTCCGGTCGACCCTCCGCACGTCCCCGACGAGAACCCGACCGGCGACTACCGGCGCACCATCGAAGTGCCCGCCGAGTGGTCCAAGGCCGAACGCATCCTGTTGCGGTTCGACGGCGTCGAGTCGATGTACAAGGTGTGGGTGAACGGCGACGAGATCGGGATCGCCACCGGCAGCCGGCTCGCGCAGGAGTTCGATGTGACGGGATCGGTGCGCCCCGGCGACAATGTGGTGGCCGTTCGCGTGCACCAGTGGTCGGCGGCGAGCTACCTGGAGGATCAGGACCAATGGTGGCTCCCCGGCATCTTCCGCGACGTCACCCTGATCGCACGACCCCGGAACGGGATCGAGGATGTCTGGCTGCGCACCGGGTTCCTCGACGGAAACGGAACGGTCGAGACGACGGTGACGGCGGATGCGGGGGCGTACCCGATCACGCTCCGCATCCCGGAGCTCGGCGTGGAACAGGAGTGGTCGTCGCCGGCCGACGTCGGCTCGTTCGCGGTCGGCGAGGTCGCACCGTGGAGCGCGGAGACGCCGCGTCTGTACTCGGCGACCGTGTCGAACGCGGCTGAGAGCATCGCCATGCGCCTGGGCTTCCGGACCGTCGAGATCCGCGGCGACCGGTTTCTCGTCAACGGCCGGCGCGTGGTCTTCCACGGGATGAACCGGCACGAGACGCATCCCGAACGCGGCCGCGTCTTCGACGAGGAGCACGCTCGCGAAGACCTCATGCGGATGAAGCGGTTCAACGTGAATGCGATCCGCACCAGCCACTACCCGCCGCATCCGCGTCTTCTCGACCTCGCCGACGAGCTCGGACTCTGGGTGATCGACGAGTGCGACCTCGAGACGCACGGATTCGAGAAGGACGACTGGAGGGCCAACCCCAGCGACGACCCGGCCTGGCGGGAGGCCTACCTCGACCGCATCCGGCGAACCGTCGAACGCGACAAGAACCACCCGAGCATCGTGATCTGGTCGCTCGGCAATGAGTCGGGCACGGGATCGAATCTCGCGGCGATGTCCGCGTGGGTGCACGCCCGTGATCCCGAGCGGCCCGTGCATTATGAGGGCGACTACACCGGCGACTACACGGATGTGTACTCCCGCATGTACCCATCGGTGCTGGAGACGGCGGAGATCGGCACCGACGGCTCGCGCGCGCCCCTCCTGAACTGCGGCCCTGCTCAGGGTGCGCGGCAACGCACCAAGCCGTTCCTGCTCTGCGAGTACGCGCACGCCATGGGCAACGGCCCGGGAGCTCTCGACCAGTACGAGGCGCTCACGCGTGAGCATCCGCGGCTGCACGGAGGGTTCGTGTGGGAGTGGCGCGATCACGGACTGCTGACGAAGAACGCCGCCGGCGAGCCGTTCTACGCCTACGGCGGCGATTTCGACGAGGTCGTGCACGACGGCAACTTCGTGATGGACGGCATGATCCTGAGCAATGACGTGCCCACGCCGGGCCTGCACGAGTTCAAGGCGGTCGTGCAGCCGATCGCGTTCGCATTCGACGACGAGACCGTTGAGCTGACCAACCTACGGCACTCCGCGGATGCGTCCGACCTGCGATTCCGCTGGCGGGTGGAGCACGATGGTCTGGCGGTGGAGACGGGCGAGCTGGAGGTGCCTCCGCTCGCGGCCGGGACGTCGGTGGCGGTCGCGCTCCCGCACCTCCGGGTGGCGGAGTCCGCCGAGACGTGGCTGACGATCGACGCCGAACTGCGTTCGGACACCGCGTGGGCGCCGGAGGGCCACGTGGTCGCCTCCGGCCAGCAGGACCGGTCTGCGCCGGCTCGCCGAGCACCTCTGCCGGGGCCGAGCGTTCGCACGGCCGGCACGGGCTCGCTGACCCTCGGCCCGGCCGAGTTCGAGCGCGGCCGGCTGGTCGGGCTGGGCGGTCGACCCGCCCGCGGCCCTCGGCTCGAGCTCTGGAGGGCGCCCACCGACAACGACGAAGGCACGTCGTCGACAGGGATCGACGGGAGCGATTCGAGCATCCCCGACGTCTCGAGCGCCGACCTCTGGCGAGCTCAGGGCCTCGACCGGCTCACCCACCGCCTGGTCGAGGTGCAGAACGACGCGACGGGCCTGCGAACGCTCACGAGAGTCTCGGCAGCCGACTCCTCTCTCGCCGTCTGGGTCGACACCACCTGGACGTTCGAAGACGGCGAGCTCGACGTGCGCGTCGAGATCGAGCCTTCGGCCGGATGGTCGACGGTCTGGCCGCGCGTCGGCGTGCGATTCGACTTCCCCGACGCGGTCACGGGCATCGACGGAGTGTCGTGGTTCGGCCGCGGTCCCCTCGAGTCGTACCCCGACAGCATCCATGCGGCGAGCGTCGGGGCGTTCAGCGCGGCGATCGACGACCTCTCGGCGGAGTACGCGCGTCCCCAGGAGACCGGGCACCGGTCGGACACCCGGAGGCTCACGTTGCGGTCGGCCGGCCGGGATGCGCTCGGCCTGGAATTCGCGCCGGACTCGCGAGGTCGACGGCCCGGCTTCACACTCAGCCGGCACACTCCGCAGCAGATCGCTGCTGCGGCGCATCCGTTCGAGCTGCCCGCCAGCGATACGACCTACCTCTTCGTGGACGCGGCGCAGCACGGCCTCGGGTCGCGCGCTTGCGGCCCCGACGTGTGGCCCGCCTTCGCGCTGCGTCCTCAGGCGCGCTCGCTGCGCATCCGGTTCACGACGCACTGACCGCGACGAGGGGTCGCAACACGCCGTCTCGGGACAGGCCCGGGCGGCGT
>NZ_JBHVWM010000004.1:482119-630387 GCF_042882245.1 Leifsonia sp. NPDC058230
CCCCGCCCCGCGCGGGGGGGCCCCCCCCCCCGCCCGGGGGCCCGCCGGGGGGGGGGGGCGCCCACCCCTCGTCGGTCGCCCTAGCGGTTGAGCGGGGTCATGTCGGCGTAGCGGTCGCCGACCGGAGTCGCGACCTCGTCGAGACGGGCAAGCTGTTCCTTCGTGAGCTCGATCGCGTCGGAGGCCACGTTCTGCTCCAGGTTCTCCACGCGGCGGGTGCCGGGGATCGGGGCGATGTCGTCTCCCTGCGCGAGCAGCCAGGCGAGCGCCACCTGACCGGGTGCGGCATCGATCTCTTTCGCGACCGCATCCACCTGCTCGACGATACGGATGTTCGCCTTCAGGTTGTCGCCCTCGAAGCGCGGGCTGAACCGGCGGAAGTCGCTCTCGTCGAGCTGGTCGAGCGAGCGGATCGAACCGGTGAGGAAGCCGCGACCGAGCGGCGAATACGGCACGAAGCCGATGCCGAGCTCGCGGACGGTCGGGAGGATCTCCGCCTCGGGATCGCGCGACCACAGCGAGTACTCCGTCTGCAGCGCGGTCACCGGATGCACGGCGTTCGCGCGACGGATCGTCTCCGGCGCCGCCTCCGACAGCCCGTAGTGCAGGATCTTCCCCTCCTGGATGAGCTCCGCGAGCGCACCGACCGTCTCCTCGATGGGCGTCGCGGGGTCCATCCGGTGCTGGTAGTAGAGATCGATGTGGTCGGTGCCGAGACGGCGCAGCGACCCTTCGACCGAGATGCGCAGGTTCTCCGGCGAGCCGTCGAGTCCGCGTGCCGGCATGCCGTTCACCTCCGGCGAGCGGTGCAGGAGAGTACCGAACTTGGTGGCGATGACGACCTGATCGCGCTTGCCGGCGAATGCCTTGGCGAGCAGCTCCTCATTCGCGTACGGGCCGTAGACCTCGGCCGTGTCGAAGAACGTGACGCCGAGATCCACGGCGCGGTGGATGGTGCGGATCGATCCAGCATCATCGGTGCCCGCACCCGTGTAGAAAGCGGACATGCCCATGCAGCCGAGTCCGAGGCGCGAGACCTCCAGCCTTTCGGTTCCGAGGGTGATTCTCTTCATACGATTACCTCTTCCTGATAGCGACCGAACCCGCACGGTTTAGTCTGAGGAGACGGAGCCAGCGTGGCGCCCACGAGGGAGCCGACATGTCCGACACCACACTTCCCATCCTGTCACTCGGAGTGCTGGCCACTTCGCGAAAACCGGATGAACGCCGCCTGCCGCTGCACCCCGCCCGTCTCGACCGCATCGAGCCCGAACTCCGGGAGCGGATCACGCTGGAGACCGGCTACGGTGAGCGCTTCGGCCTCTCCGACGCACAGCTGCGGCCGCTCGTCGGCGGGATCGCCTCACGCGACGACATCATCGCCTCCAACGACATCGTGCTGCTGCCGAAACCGCAGCCGAGCGACCTCGACGACCTGCGCGAGGGGCAGATCCTCTGGGGATGGCCGCACTGTGTACAGGACAGGGAGATCACCCAGCGAGCCATCGACAAGCACCTGACTCTGATCGCGTTCGAGGCTATGAACCATTGGACGAGCAAAGGACACTTCGGCCTGCACGTCTTCCACGCGAACAACGAGCTCGCAGGCTACTGCTCGGTGCTGCACGCCCTCCAGCTCGTCGGGCTCACCGGCGACTACGGCCGCCGGCTGAGCGCCATCGTGATCGGATTCGGAGCGACCGCCCGCGGAGCGGTGACCGCTCTGAACGCCCACGGCGTGCACGACGTGCAGGTGCTGACCAACCGGGAGGTCTCTGCGGTCGGCTCCCCCATCCACTCCGTGAAGATCGCGCAGTTCGACCACGACGAGTCGGCGCCATACCTGAGCCATGTGATCACCGACCACGGGCGAGTGCCGGTGGCGCCCTTCCTGGCGGAGGCCGACATCGTCGTCAATTGCACCCTGCAAGACCCGAACGCCCCACTCACGTACCTCACCGAGGACGACCTGGGCGCGTTCAAACCGGGAAGTCTCATCGTCGACGTCTCCTGCGACGAGGGCATGGGATTCAGCTGGGCCCGCTCGACGACCTTCGCCGACCCGATCTTCGACGTCGGGGACCACGTGCGCTACTACGCTGTCGACCACAGCCCTTCGTACCTCTGGGACTCGGCCACCTGGGAGATCGGCGAGGCGCTCACGCCCTTCCTGGCGACCGTGATGGCGGGACCGGATGCGTGGGAAGCCGACACGACCATCCGTCGCGCCATCGAGATCCGGGACGGGCTGATCGTGAATCCCGCGATCCTCACCTTCCAGAACCGTGAGCCGCTCCCGCCGTATCGGGATGTCCTCCGCCGCTGATACGGTCGCCGCATGGCACGCACCCTCTACTACGTCGCATCCTCCATCGACGGCTTCATCGCCGACGCCGATGACCGCATCGACTGGCTTCTGCAGTTCGGTTTCGAGACCTTCGACGAGCACTACCAGCGCTTTCTCGCCGGCGTCGGCGCGATCGTGATGGGTGCTTCGACGTACGAATTCCTGCTCGCCGATGAGAACCAGCCCTGGCCGTATGCGGATCCCCACCTGGGTGATCACGCACCGGGATCTCGCCGCCATTCCGGGAGCCGACATCGCGTTCTTCGCCGGGGACATCACTCAGCTCGACGCCGAGCTCCGCGACGCGGCCGGGGATCGCGACGTGTGGGTCGTGGGCGGAGGGTCCATCGCCGCCCAGTTCGCCGACGCGGGCCTCCTCGACGAACTGCAGGTGACGATCATGCCGATCCTCGTCGGTTCGGGAAAACCCCTGCTGCCGGTGGCGCATGCCGGCCGGCCGCTCGAGCTCGTGAGCACCACGCCGTTCCCCGGTGGAGCGGTGGAGCACGTTTACAGGCTTCGGTAGCCGCCCGCGGCGCCCGCGCTACGCGTCGAGGTGACGCTCGCTGAGTTCCTCCACGGGCAGCGGACGGGCGATCGGGATGCGGCTGCCGAGCACCTGCGCGACGAGGTCGCGGGCGATCTTCTGCGGAGTCAGGCCGGCCTCCTCCAGGATCTGGTCTCGCGTCGCGTGGTCGATGAACTCGTCGGGAAGTCCGAGCTCGTCCACCGCGGTGTCGATGCCCGCCTCGCGGAGATCCTGACGCACCCGGGTGCCGATGCCGCCGACGCGGATGCCGTCTTCGATGGTCACCACGATGCGATGCTCCGCCGCGAGCGCGATCACGCTCTTCGGCACGGGAACGACCCAGCGCGGGTCGACGACCGTGGCCCCGATTCCCTGGGCCGCCAGGCGCTCCGCGACCTTCAGCCCGAGAGCGGCCATCGGTCCGACCGTCACGAGGAGCACATCCTTGCGGTCGGATTCGCGCAGCACGTCGACGCCGTCGTCCGTGCGGCGTACGGCGTCGATGTCGTCGCCGACGGCCCCCTTCGGGAACCGCAGCACCGTGGGTGCGTCGTCGACGCGCACGGCCTCCGCCAACTCCTCGCGGAAGCGCGTGCCGTCACGAGGCGCGGCAAGACGGATGTTCGGCACGACCTGCAGGATCGCGAGGTCCCAGATGCCGTGATGGCTCGGTCCGTCGGGTCCGGTCACACCGGCACGGTCGAGCACGAAGGTCACACCCGCCTTGTGCAGCGCGACATCCATCAGCACCTGATCGAAGGCACGGTTGATGAATGTGGCGTAGATGGCGACGACCGGATGCAGACCCCCGAACGCGAGACCGGCGGCGCTGGTGACCGCGTGCTGCTCGGCGATGCCGACATCGTGCACGCGATCGGGGAACCGCTCCGCGAACTTGTGCAGGCCCGTCGGGCGCAGCATCGCAGCGGTGATGCCGACGAGCTTCGGGTTCTTCTCCGCAAGCGTCACGATCTCGTCGGCGAACACGGAGGTCCACGACGGCTTGCTCGAGCTCTCGATGGGCTCGCCGGTCTCCGGGTCGATCTGGCCGACGGCGTGGAACTGGTCGGCCGCATCCCGGAGCGCCGGTTCGTAGCCACGGCCCTTCTGGGTGATGGCGTGCACGATGACCGGGGCACCGTAGTTCTTGGCCTGGACCAGCGCCTCCTCCATCGCCTCGATGTCGTGGCCGTGCACGGGCCCGATGTACTTGATGTCGAGGTTCGAGTAGAGCGCTTCGTTGTCCGAGAACCGGCTCAGGAAGCCGTGCAGTCCGCCGCGGACACCGCGGTAGAGCGACTGCCCCGGCTCCCCCATCTTCTCGAACGCGCGGCGGCTCGAGAGGTAGAGGCTGCGGTAGCTCTTACGGGTGCGGACCGTGTTCAGGAAGCGCGCCATGCCGCCGATGGTGGGCGCGTACGATCGGCCGTTGTCGTTGACGACGATGATCAGGCGGCGGGTGTTGTCGTCGCTGATGTTGTTGAGGGCTTCCCAGGTCATGCCGCCCGTGAGTGCACCGTCGCCGACCATCGCCACGACATGACGGTCGTCCTGCCCGGTCATGGCGAAGGCGCGCGAGATCCCGTCGGCCCAGGACAGCGAGCTCGAGGCGTGCGAGCTCTCGACGATGTCGTGCTCCGACTCCGAGCGCTGGGGGTAGCCCGCCATGCCGCCCTTCTGGCGAAGCATGCTGAAGTCCTGGCGCCCGGTGAGCAGCTTGTGCACGTAAGACTGGTGTCCGGTGTCGAAGACGATCGCATCGTGCGGCGAGTGGAACACCCGGTGGATCGCGATGGTCGACTCGACGACGCCCAGATTCGGACCGAGGTGCCCGCCCGTCTTCGCAACGTTCGCAATCAGGAACGTACGGATCTCTGCCGCCAGCTGAACGAGTTCGTCTTCGGAGAGCGCGTCGAGGTCACGAGGACCGCGGATGGCTTCGAGGATGCTCATGGTTCGAGTGTAGGCGCGTCAAAATCGAAGGTGGCTCGGAATTCGATTCCGAGCCACCTCTCGAGTTCTGCCTAGACGAGGCTCCGCAGCACGTACTGCAGGATGCCGCCGTTGCGGTAGTAGTCGGCTTCACCGGGTGTGTCGATGCGGACGACAGCGTCGAACTCGATCGTCTGCTTGCCCGCATCCGAGTCCGACGTCGGCTCTGCAGTCACGTGCACCGTCTTCGGAGTGACGCCGTCGTTCAACTGCTCGAGACCCGAGATCGAGATGGACTCGGTTCCGTCGAGACCCAGCGACGCCCACGTCTCGCCCGCCGGGAACTGGAGCGGCACGACACCCATGCCGATGAGGTTCGAGCGGTGGATGCGCTCGAAGCTCTCGGTGATGACCGCCCGGACGCCCAGAAGGCTGGTGCCCTTCGCCGCCCAGTCGCGTGACGAGCCGGAGCCGTACTCCTTGCCGCCGAGGATGACCAGCGGAGTGCCCTGCGCCTGGTAGTTCTGCGACGCGTCGTAGATGAACGACTGGGGGCCGCCCTCCTGCGTGAAGTCACGGGTGTACCCACCCTCGACGCCGTCGAGAAGCTGGTTCTTGAGACGGATGTTCGCGAACGTGCCACGGATCATGACCTCGTGGTTGCCGCGGCGCGAGCCGTAGGAGTTGTAGTCCTTGCGATCGATGCCGTGCTCGTCGAGGTAGTGGCCCGCCGGGCTGTCGGCCTTGATGTTGCCGGCCGGGCTGATGTGGTCGGTGGTGACCGAGTCGCCGAGCTTGGCCAGAACGCGGGCACCACGAATGTCGGTGACCGGTGTGGTCTCGAGCGTCATGCCGTCGAAGTACGGGGGCTTGCGCACGTAGGTCGATTTCTCGTCCCACTCGAACACCGAGCCCGTCGGGGTCGGAAGCGACTTCCAGCGCTCGTCGCCCTCGAACACACTTGAGTACTCGTGGGTGAACATGCCCTCGTTGATCGACGAGTCGATCGTCTCCTGCACCTCCGCGGCGTCGGGCCAGATGTCCTTGAGGAAGACGTCGTTGCCGTCCTGATCCTTGCCGAGCGCATCCACCTCGAAGTCGAAGTTCATCGAGCCGGCGAGGGCGTACGCGATCACCAGGGGCGGGCTCGCGAGGTAGTTCATCTTCACGTCGGGGTTGATGCGCCCCTCGAAGTTGCGGTTGCCCGAGAGCACGGCGGTGACGGCGAGGTCGTTCTGGTTGACGGCCTGCGAGATCTCGTCGATCAGCGGACCGGAGTTGCCGATGCAGGTCGTGCAGCCGTAGCCCACCGTGTAGAAGCCGAGGTCTTCGAGATAGCCCGTGAGGCCGGCCTTCTCGTAGTAGTCGGTGACGACCTTGGATCCCGGGGCGAGCGTGGTCTTGACCCACGGCTTCGACGTGAGGCCCTTCTGCGCGGCGTTGCGGGCGAGCAGGCCGGCAGCGAGCATGACCGACGGGTTCGACGTGTTGGTGCACGAGGTGATCGCGGCGATCGCGACGGCGCCGTGATCCAGCGTGAACGACGTGCCGGTCTCGCTGATCGTGACGGGCGTCGGGCTCGATGCGGTCCTCGGGGCGTGGCTGTGGTGGTGGTGCATGTGGGTGCTGTTGGAGTCCTGAGGACTCAGCTCACCCGGATCGGACGCCGGGAACGACTCGGAGATCGTCAGGTCGACGATGTCGTGGTCGATCTCCGCATAGTCGACGAGGTCCTTCTCGAACTGCTCCTTGGCCCCGGAGAGCTCGATGCGGTCCTGCGGACGCTTCGGGCCGGCGATCGACGGCACGACGGTGCCGAGGTCGAGCTCGAGGTATTCGCTGAACACCGGCTCCTTCGACGGGTCGTGCCAGAGGGTCTGCAGCTTCGAGTACTGCTCGACGAGCGCGATCTGCTCCTCGCTGCGGCCGGTGAGCCTCAGGTAGTCGAGCGTCACATCGTCGATCGGGAACATCGCGGCCGTGGAGCCGAACTCGGGGCTCATGTTGCCGATGGTGGCGCGGTTCGCCAGCGGCACCTCGGCGACGCCCGCTCCGTAGAACTCCACGAACTTGCCGACCACGCCGTGCTTGCGCAGCATCTGCGTGATGGTGAGCACGACATCCGTCGCCGTCACTCCGGTGGGGATGGCGCCGGTCAGCTTGAAGCCGACGACCTTCGGGATGAGCATCGAAACGGGCTGGCCGAGCATCGCCGCCTCGGCCTCGATGCCGCCGACGCCCCAGCCGAGAACACCCAGGCCGTTGACCATCGTCGTGTGCGAGTCGGTGCCGACGCAGGTGTCGGGGTACGCCTGGAGCGCTCCGCCGACCTCGCGAGTCATCGTGACGCGCGCCAGGTACTCGATGTTGACCTGGTGCACGATGCCGGTTCCCGGCGGGACGACCTTGAAGTCGTCGAACGCGGTCTGGCCCCAGCGGAGGAACTGGTAGCGCTCGCCGTTGCGCTCGTATTCGATGTCGGTGTTGCGCTCGAGCGCGTTCTCGGTGCCGAACAGGTCGGCGATGACCGAGTGGTCGATGACCATCTCTGCGGGCGCCAGCGGGTTGATCTTCTCGGGATTGCCGCCGAGCGCGGACACGGCCTCACGCATGGTGGCGAGGTCGACGATGCACGGAACGCCCGTGAAGTCCTGCATGATCACGCGGGCCGGCGTGAACTGGATCTCGGTGTCGGGCTCGGCCGTCGGCACCCAGTTGCCCAGGGACCTGACGTGGTCGGCGGTGATGTTCGCGCCGTCCTCGGTGCGGAGCAGGTTCTCCAGCAGCACCTTCAGGCTGAACGGGAGCTTCTCGTAGCCCTCGACCTTGTCGATTCTGAAGATCTCGTACTCGGTCGACCCGACCTTCAGGGTGTCTTTCGCTCCAAAGCTGTTCACCGCAGACACTGTGCCCTCTCCTTCATCGGCAGGCCTGGTAACGCAAGCCTTCTCGTCAATCTTGGTTGTGTGTCGAAGAACGTTTCCAGCAAGGCAAGCCTAAGTCGCCCGCCCGACAATTTATCTTGACGTCAAGATAAATCTAGCACGCGTGCCACCCGTCTCCCACCATCCGGACGGCGGATTCACTCGCGGTCGAAGACGAGCTCGCGGCGACGCGCGAATCGGTAGAAGAGTTCGATGCAGACGGCCCCGACGGCGCCGACGACGATCCCCCAGAGCAGCTCGATCGTGAGCGGCACATGCATCTCGAAGAAGTTCGCGGTGAACGGGATGACGCACACGAGCACCATCGCCGCAGCGACGGCGCCGAGCAAGGCCAGCCTCGGCCCGTTCAATGGTCTGGTCAGCACGCAGAGGATCCAGAGCGAGACGCAGAACAGCGAGATCGTCGTGATGCTCCGGGCCTCGTGCAGCGGGATGCTCCGGTACAGCGGCAGGTACGCCACCACGCAGGTGAGTCCCGCGATCACGCCCGTCGGGATCGAGTACCGCAGGATGCGCTTCAGCACTCCCGGGCGGTAGATGCGCCGGTTGGGAGCCAGCGCGAGGAAGAACGACGGGATCCCGATGGCGAGGGTCGACACCAAAGTCAGCTGCCGCGGGAGGAAGGGGAAAGGCCACAAGAGAACGGCGCTGACGAGTGCCAGGAGGATCCCGTACACGGTCTTCGCCAGGAAGATGTTCGACACCCGCTCCACATTCGCGATCACACGCCGCCCGAACGCGAGCACATCGGGCAAGCGGTCGAACCGGTTGTCGAGCAGCACCAGACGCGACACGGCCTTGGTCGCGGCGGTGGCCGTTCCCATCGCGATGCCGAGGTTCGCATCCTTGATCGCCATCGCATCGTTGACACCGTCGCCGGTCATCGCGACGGTGCGGCCCTGCTCGCGCAGCAGACCGACGGCGGCGCGCTTCTGCTCGGGGCTGACCCTGCCGAAGATGTCGGAGGTCGCGAGGGCTTCGGCGAGCGCCGCGTCGTCGCGGAGTGAGGATGCGTCGATCGCCTCCCCCTGCAGGTTGAGGGTGCGCGCGATCGCTGCGACCGTGATCGGGTTGTCTCCCGACATGACGACCACCCGGACCGACTGCTCCGCGAAATAGCCGAGCGTCGCCTCCGCCTCGGGCCGCACCGTCTCGCTCAGCACGATCAGTGCGGCCGGTTCGACAGTCAGACCGGCTAGCGGCACATGGCTTCCGTGCGGCAGCGGGTCGATGGCTCGCACCAGGGCGAGCGTGCGCTGACCGGTCGCTGCGATGCCGTTCGCCCTCGTGAGCGCATCCGCGTGTTCGGCGAGCACCCGTTCCGGCGCGCCGAGCACCCACGACGACTCGACGCCGTCGACCGTGACCACGACTCCGCTGTACTTGGTCGCCGAGCTGAAGGGGATGCGGCGCACCACCCGGTAGGCCTCGGACCTGAAGCGGCTCGACAGGATGCCCGCGGTCGCGTTCCCCGCATCGTCAGCACCGAACGCGGCGAGCGCGATGGCCGCCTCGTCCTCGCCGACCGCATCCCCGAGTCGTTCGGTGCGGTCGAGCACGAGCTCGCCCGTCGTGAGCGTTCCCGTCTTGTCGAGGCAGAGCACGTCGACGCGTGCGAGCACCTCGACCGCGGCCAGCTCCTGCACGAGCACCTTGCGTCCGGCCAGTTGGATCGCCGCGACCCCGAACGCGAGGCTGGTCAGCAGCACGAGACCCTCGGGGATCATGCCGACGACGGCCGCGACGGCGTCGAGAAGCGCCCGCCGCCAGCGCGCGTCCACGAACAGCTCGTTCCAGCCGCCGTAGGTGAGGACGCGGCCGATCAGAGTGATCAGGATGATCGGCCCGAGTATCCAGGAGAGGTACACGAGGATGCGGTTGGTCGCATCCCGCAGCTCCGAGTGCACGAGCGAGTGCTTGCGGATCTCGCTCGTCAGCTTGCTCGCATACGAATCGGCGCCGACGGCGGTGACGATCGCGTATCCCGTGCCGGAGACGACGTGCGACCCGGAGAGCAGGGTCGCGCCCTCGTCTTTGAACAGCGGCTCGGATTCGCCCGTCAGCAGGGATTCGTCGAGGGAGAGCGCGGTGCTGTCGGCCACCCTCGCGTCCGCAGGGATCTGGTCGCCGGGCCGCAGCACGAGCAGGTCGTCGAGGACGACGCCCTCGATCGGGATCTCGACGACCCGGCCGTCGCGTCGAACGCGGCTCTCGGGAGCGGCGAGCAACGCAGCACGATCGAGCACCAGCTTCGCCCGCACCTCCTGCACGATCCCGATCAACGCGTTCACGACGACGACGCCGTAGAAGAAGCCGTCGCGCAGGTCGCCGAGCACGATCACTGCCACGAAGCAGGCCGTCAGGATGCCGTTGAACAGCGTGAAGATGTTCTCACGGAGAATGTCGCCGATGGAGCGCGAACTTGGCTGGTGCTGGGTGTTGCCGCGTCCGTCTGCGTGACGTTCGGCGACCTCTGCGCTGGTCAGCCCCTCCCTGATACGCGCGTCGAGCACGGACTACTCCTTGGCCGCGGTCTTCTTCTCGACCCCGAATTGCCCGCGCACCACGAACCATGTGATGAGCAGCAACGGGGCGTAGAGCGGAACACCCATCAGCAGTTTGGTGAGGGCGAGCGCGCTGGTCGCCTCCGGCGTGTGCGCGAGATAGAGCGGCACCTGCACGAGGAGGCGGGCGGCGAACAAAAGGAACCAGAGGAATGTCAAAGCCTGCATGACCCGGAATTTGCTCCGCACCGAGCGCCACGCGATCCCATCCCCCATCAGGTAGCCGGCGATCAAACCGATCACGGGCCACCGCACGAGGATGGAGATGAGAAGGGCAGCAGCGTAGGCGGCGTTCGTCCAGATGCCGAGGATGAAGTTGTCCTCGCCGCGCCCGGTGATCAGGGCGAGGATCGCCGAGATCCCGACGCCGAGCAGTCCGGCGATGGCCTGGGTGACCGGCGTCTTGCCGATGAACCGGATGAGGGTGAAGACGACGGCGACCAGCACGGAGCAGCCGATCGAGAGGGGCACGTTCTGAGTGAACGTGAAGAGGATGAGGAAGACGAGTCCCGGCAGGATCGTCTCGGCGAGCCCGCGGAAACCGCCGAGCGCTGCCAACAGCGCCGTGCCGGTCGGGGTGTCCTGATCCGCCAGCTTGCCGAGGCCGGACTTCTGCGCGGCTCGTGCGAGCGACTCGCCGATCGTCGCGGGCACGGCGCCGGACTCGTCCGTGTCCGGGTCGACGGGTCGGTCGCCCGAGTGATCGACCGGACGGTCGATAGGCGGCTCGGATTCGCCCGGTTCTTCCGGGGAGCGGTCGATCATGCCAGTGCCTACAGCGACGTGAAGGTGTCCGGGCCCGCGGCGGGCGCGGTGGGCATCCGGAGCGGGATGAGGTCGCGGGGCGGCATCGGCGAGGAGCCGCGCACGACGACGATGCTGCGGAAGAGGTCTTCGACGAGGGCGGCGGCATCCGGCTTGACCGCGGCGTCGCCGGCGATTACGCCGCGGAGGAACCAGCGCGGCCCGTCGACACCCACGAAGCGGGCGACGCGGGTCTCGCCGGGCGCGCCCTGAGGAGCCGCGACGGGGATCTCCGCCACCAGCTCCGGCCCGAAGACACCGTCGCGCTCCTGCGTGCGGCCACCCTGCCGGTTGACCTGCTCGGTGATCTGCTCCCGGATCTCATGCCAGAGCCCACTCGAGCGCGGTGCCGCGAACGGCTGGACCTGCAGGGTCGAGTTGGCATAGTCCAGCCCGACGGCGACGACGCGCTGCGTCTCCTCCTCGACCTCCAGGCGCAGGTGCAGGCCCTCGCGGGGCAGGATCTTGACGCCGCCGAGGTCGACGTAGGGGCGAACGGGGTTCGCCTCGCTCTCGTCGAGCGGACCCTCGGTCTCACGGTCCTCAGGCGCCGACTTCTCCCAGTTCACGGGGTCGGTGCTGCTCGTATCGGTCACGCGTGTTCTCCTGACTGCGCTGTGGTGCTGAGCCCAGTGTTGTATCCGGTCGAGCCGAATCCCGCTGTTCCGCGGTGGCTCTCCGGCAGATCGTCGACGGGGATGAAGTTCGCCCGGGTGACCGGAATGACGACCATCTGGGCGATCCGGTCTCCGACGGCGATATCGTACGGCATCGAACTGTCGGTGTTCAGAACCGTCACCCGGATCTCGCCGCGGTATCCCGCATCCACCGTTCCCGGGGAATTCACGATCGTGATGCCGTGCTTCGCCGCCAGCCCGCTGCGCGGAACCACGAAAGCGGCGAATCCGTCCGGCAGCGCGATCGACACTCCGGTCGGCACAGTGTGGCGCTGCCCGGGGGCGAGCGTCACTGCTTCTGCGGCACAGAGATCCGCACCGGCGTCACCAGGATGCGCGTACGCGGGGACGAGGCCGGCGATGATCGGAACGTCAACGGTATCGGTCACGTGTCGAGGGTAGTGCAGAAGTCTGATCGAATAGGGACATGGACCTGTACCGTGAGCGCCTCTGGGCCGCCCCCTGGCTCTTCATCTCGACCGCGCTCGTCATCCCGGCGAGCATCCTCGTCTTCGCGCCCATCTCGATGACCGCCGGCATCGTCGTCGCGATCGTGCTGTATCTCGGGATCGTGGGGATGCTGATCCTCGGCTCTCCGACGATCCGGGTCACGAAGACGGAGCTGACGGCCGGGCGGGCGAGCATTCCGCTGGAGTTCACGGGCGAGGCTCAGGCGTTCGAGGGCGACGAGGCGACGCTCGAACGCGGTCGCCGGCTCGACGCCCGCGCCTGGCTGCTCATCCGCGGCTGGGTCAAGCCGGTCGTGAAGGTGCCGGTGCTGGACGCGAGCGACCCGGCTCCGTATTGGCTCGTATCAACAAGAAACCCGGACCGTTTGGTCCGGGTTCTCAATGATGCTCGACTCTCGTCGTAACCGTCAGGCCGCGCACTCCACGCAGATCGGTCCGAGCTTTGTCTCGTGATCGATCTGCGAGCGGTGCTTCACCAGGAAGCAGTTCACACAGGTGAACTCATCCGCCTGGGGCGGCAGGACGACGACGTCGAGGTCGAGGTCCGACAGGTCTGCACCAGGGAGCTCGTAACCGCCGGGGTTGTCGGCGTCTTCGACGTCGACGACTCCAGACATCTTGTCCGGAACTCGCTCCTTGAGGGCCTCGATCGACTCCGAGTCGTCTTCGGTCTTCCGTGGTGCGTCGTAATCCGTTGCCATGCCCATCCACTTCTCGTACTTAACGGCCGATTCTTCGCAATCGGCGGCCATAGTTTGCATCAATCACCGGGGAATAGCAAACCACTCGGCGGGCTCTCGGCGATTGCTCGGTTTTCAACTTCCGGCACGCCACGGTTATTCCCCGGATTCCACCCTTTCGCGTGACATTCTTGGGCCGTACGTCAAGAGTTGGGAAGGCACTCACCATGCAGGATTTGAAGGTCATCGGGGTCGAAGACGGCGCACTCGTCGCCGTCGGCGACGACGGTGAGCGGTTCCGCATCGCCATCGACGAGGGTCTGCACTCCAAGATCCGCCAATTCAGGCAGGAATCCTCCACCGTCGGACCGAAACTGTCCCCCCGCGAAGTACAGTCGCACATCCGCGCCGGCATGTCGGCTGAGGATGTCTCCGCCGTCACCGGCGCCCCGCTCGAGTACATCCAGCGCTTCGAGGGTCCGATCGTGGCCGAGCGCGAGCACATCGTCGCCAGCGCGCTCAGCGTGCCCGTGCACACCACAGTCGACGTCGATCCGCTCGGCGAGGGAAACACGTTCGGCACGGTCATCCGAGAGCGCCTGGCCTCCCTCGGCGTCACCGGGGAACGCTGGGCGAGCTGGAAGGACAGCGAGGCCGGCTGGATCATCAAGCTCGAGTTCACGGCCGACCAGATCGACCACGACGCCCGCTGGGGCTACGACGCACGCAAGCACGGCCTCTCGCCGCTCAATTCCGAGGCGACGACCCTCTCGCAGGCCGGGGAGCTCAGGGGGTCGCTCATCCCCCGTCTGCGCGCGGTCCTCCCCCATGACAGCGAGCCCGACGAATCCCGCTTCGACAGCGGCGCCTTCACGTTCATCGAGTCTCCCGCCGATCTGCTCGGTCCGGATGCGACCTCCCCGTTCCCGGAGCCGCTCACGCACGGCCGTCCCCTGACGTCGGCGAACAACTCGATCACGGTCAGCGCCATCAACCGCGCAGACGAGGCCCCGCGCGATCTGCACCAGACCGCCGACCTGCTCGAGGCCCTGCGCCGCCGCCGCGGCGAACGCGAGGCCGCCAGCTACGAGCTCAGCGCCGTCGACGACCACGTGGCGCCGACCGTTGAAACCCCGGCCGACGCTCCCGAGCCGCTCGACATCTTCGACTCGCTCCGCGACGTCGCACCGTCCACGACTCCGACTCCGGCCCCTCAGCAGACGGATGCGTCCAGCCACTCCGCTCCGATCCCACCGTCGTCGGCGCAATCCCCCTCGGCGCCGCCGGCGTCAGCGCCGTCCGTCGCACCGTCGAACTCGACCGGGCCGCAGGGACGAGCAGGCCGTAAGGGCCGGGCGTCGATGCCGAGCTGGGACGAGATCGTCTTCGGCGCCCGAACCGACGACGACCTGGCCTGACGACCTGGCCTGACGACTCAGGCGAAAGCGCCGAAACGCAGGAGCGGCACGCGCGTCTCCTCCGGAGTGAGCGAGCCGTGCTGTCCGACCATGTTCTGACCGCTGCGCTGCGGATCGCGTGAGTCGTAGTACGCGACGCGTTTGCGGGCGGCGACGAGCACATCCCCGATGCGCGGCAGGACATCCGGATGCACGTCCGGCCCGAACCAGCCGGCCTCGACGGCTTCCGACCGGGTCGCGATCCAGGCCCTGTCGCCCTCGACCGCGCGCCAGCGCTCCGCCAGGTCGTCGGCCGCCCGCTCGCCGGGTTCCGCCAGGTGGAGCTGGAGGCATCGAGGCTCCCCCGCGATCTCCGCGACACCGGCCACGAGTTCGGGGGCGGTGTCGAAGAGCACGTGACCGCTCAGCGGCACGTCGATCACGCCATGGTCGGCGGTGAGCAGGACCCCCTGTGCGGGAGTGAGCCGGCGCGCGAAGGCGGCGACCAGCGCATCCAGCTGCTCCAGCGCCTCTGTCCACTCCGGGGACTCCCAGCCGTGCGCGTGCGCGATCTGGTCGAGTTCGGCGACGTAGAGATACGTCAGGCTCGGGGCCGGATCCGCCAGGATGCGCTCGGCGGCCGCGAACCGATCGAACATCGTCGGGGCGGACACGTAGTCGGCGCCGCGCAGGATCGCCTTCGTGAAGCCCGAGTCCGAATACTTGGGCAGGCCGACGGCCCAGCTGCGCACATCCCGATCGCCGGCCCGTTCGAACACGGTGCGGGACCGCTGCCAGGTCGCGGGATCGAGACGCTGATCCCACCCGCTCAGCTGATTGACGATCCGCCCGTTCGCCCCGTCGCGCACGCGGTACCCGACGAGGCCGTGCACGCCCGGCAACGTGCCCGTCGCGAGCGTGGCCAGGGCCGCGGCCGTCGTCGTCGGGAATCCGGCGTCGATGACGGTCTGCTTGCCGAGGAGCGGAGCGAGCGTGCGGGCGTGACCGGCCCGCGAGCGGAGCGCAGTCGCGCCGAGACCGTCGACGACGATTACGACCGCCTGCCGTACTGCGGGAAGGCCCAGCTCGTCGTCCGGGCCGCCTGTGCCGCCCGTCAGCGCGGCGAGGCAACTTGGGAGAACAGCGGCAAGGCTCGAACGCGTCGTGAAAGCGGCCGGTAGCATGGGGGGCATCTGGCCCAGTTTGTCATACGGCGATCACGCACACGACGACCCAACCGACGAACCGGGCCAGCGCCGTGACCCCACCTTTTGCAGCAGATTGCCCGAATGACACCGACAGACGACCAGGCACCCGCCGGCACCACCGAACGCATCGAAGACGTCGACGTCACGACCGAGATGCAGGGCTCGTTCCTCGAATACGCCTACTCGGTGATCTACTCCCGCGCGCTGCCCGACGCCCGCGACGGCCTCAAGCCCGTGCAGCGCCGCATCCTGTACCAGATGACCGAGATGGGGCTGCGGCCCGATCGCGGACACGTGAAGTCGGCTCGTGTCACCGGCGAGGTGATGGGAAAGCTGCACCCCCACGGCGACACGGCCATCTACGACGCCCTCGTGCGCATGGCGCAGGACTTCACCCTTCGTGTGCCGCTCATCGACGGGCACGGCAACTTCGGCTCGCTCGACGACGGTCCCGCCGCACCGCGATACACCGAAGCGCGTCTGGCCGCCGCCGCCCTCGCGATGACCGAGGACCTCGACGAAGACGTGGTCGACTTCGTCCCCAACTACGACAACCAGCTCATGCAGCCGGATGTGCTTCCTGCCGCGTTCCCGAACCTCCTGGTGAACGGCGCGAGCGGCATCGCAGTCGGCATGGCCACCAACATGGCGCCGCACAACCTGATCGAGGTGGTGGGCGCCGCACGGCACCTGCTCGCGCATCCGGAGGCCACCCTCGACGACCTGATGGAGTACGTTCCCGGGCCCGACCTGCCCACCGGCGGAACCATCGTCGGCCTCGCCGGCGTGCGAGACGCGTACGCGACCGGCCGCGGCAGCTTCAAGACCCGGGCCAAGGTCTCGGTCGAGTCGATCACGGCACGTAAGAGCGGGCTCATCGTCACCGAGCTTCCCTACCTCGTCGGCCCCGAGAAGGTCATCGAGAAGATCAAGGACGGCGTCAACTCCAAGAAGCTCTCCGGCATCTCCGACGTCACCGACCTGAGCGACCGCCAGCACGGGTTGCGGCTCGTCATCGGCATCAAGACGGGGTTCAGCCCGGATGCGGTGCTGGAACAGCTCTACCGGCACACCCCCCTCGAAGACGGTTTCTCCATCAACAACGTCGCCCTGGTGGCCGGCGGCCCGCAGACCCTCGGTCTCCGCGAACTGCTCAGCGTGTACATCGAGCACCGCATCCAGGTGGTCACCCGTCGCTCGGAGTTCCGGCTCGCTCGCCGCAAGGAGCGACTGCACCTCGTCGAAGGTCTGCTCGTCGCGATCCTCGACATCGACGAGGTCATCCAGGTGATCCGCACCAGCGACGACACCGACCAGGCGCGCACCCGCCTGATGGACGTCTTCGACCTCAGCACCCTTCAGGCCGACTACATCCTCGAACTGCGCTTGCGCCGGCTCACCAAGTTCTCGCGCATCGAGCTCGAGAACGAGAAGTCGCAGCTCCAGACCGAGATCGAGGAGCTCGAGGCCCTGCTCGGAAGCCGGGAGCGGATCAACGCGCTCGTCTCCGACGAACTGGAGCAGGTGGCGGTCAAGTTCGGCACCCCGCGTCGCACCCTCCTCACCGAGGCTCGCCCGTCCATCGCCACGGCCTCGGCGCGCGGCAAGCTGCCGGTCGTGCTCGAAGTGGCGGATGCGCCGACGCGCGTGATCCTGTCGACCACCGGGCGCATCCTGCGTGTCGACCAGCAACCGGCGACCGGCGACGGCGAGGCGGCGATCGAGCGGATCGCCCCGCCCTCCCGCCGAAGCAAGCACGATGCGATCTTGTCCCAGCTGGAGACGACGACGCGCACCGAGATCGGCGCCGTCACCACCACAGGGCGGCTCATCCGCTTCTCCCCCGTCGACCTTCCCGCAGCCCCGGCCAACTCCATCCAGCTCGGCGCCGGTGTGAAGATCGCCGACTACCTGGCGCAGACCGACCGCTCGGAGAAGATCCTGGCCATCGTCTCGCTCGAGTCGCCCCGCTCGATAGCCCTCGGAACCCGCCAGGGCGTCGTCAAGCGCGTCACCGCCGGCGACTGGGCCAACAAGCCGGAGTTCGAGCTGATCACCCTCAAACCCGGCGACGCGGTCGTCGGTGCCGTGCAGGGCGACGACACCGACGAGCTCGTGTTCGTCGCCTCCGACTCGCACCTCCTGCGTTTTCCCGCCTCAGCGGTGCGCCCGCAGGGCCGCGCCGCCGGCGGCATGGCCGGCATCAATCTGGCACCGGATGCGCGGGTCGTCTTCTTCACGAGCGTTCCCGCCACCGAGACGGACGAGGCGGTCGTCGTCACCATCGCGGCCGGCGGCGAGACGCTGCTCGGCGCAGACCCCGGCAGCGGAAAGGTGAGCGAGTTCGCCGAGTTCCCGGCGAAGGGCCGTGCCACCGGTGGGGTGCGCTCGCACCGCTTCCTGAAGGGCGAGAACGAGGTGGTGCTCGCCTGGGTCGGTCGCGGTCCGGCGTTGGCCGTCGGCTCCGACGGCGCTGCGCGGTCCCTCCCGGAGTCCGGCGCCCGCCGCGACGCCTCCGGCACCCCGCTTGACATGGTCGTCACCACCATCGGCCGCCGCCTGCCCTGACGGCCCGCGCCGCGCCGCCGCCCCTCGCGCTCGCCCCGCGCCCGCGCCCGCGCTGAAAGCCGCCGAGTACACCCAAAATCCCCTTTTCCAGCGTTGGAAAGGGGATTTTGGATGTACTCGGCGGCTTCGCGCCGGCCGCGCTGAGCGCGAGCGCGAGCAGCGGCGCGCGGCGCGGCGCGGTCAGGCGTCGATGCGGGCGCGGGAGAGGTCGTCGGCTCCGGCGATGATGAACTCCTTGCGGGGCGCGACATCGTTGCCCATGAGGAGCTCGAAGACCTTGGAGGCCTGCTCCGCGTCGGGAACGCGCACGCGGCGCAGTGTGCGATGCTTGCGATCCATCGTCGTGGTCGCCAGCTGGTCCGCATCCATCTCGCCGAGACCCTTGTAGCGCTGGATCGGCTCCTGGTAGCGCTTGCCACGCTTCTTCAGGTCCGCGAGCACGGCCTGCAACTCCGCCTCCGAGTAGGTGTAGATGGTCTCGTTCGGTTTCGAGCCGGGGTTCATCACGATGACGCGGTGCAGCGGCGGCACGGCGGCGAACACCCGGCCGTCCTCGATCATCGGGCGCATGTAACGGAAGAACAGCGTGAGCAGCAGGGTGCGGATGTGCGCGCCATCCACATCCGCGTCGCTCATGATGATGATCTTGCCGTAGCGCGCCGTCGACAGATCGAAGCTGCGCCCGGACCCGGCCCCGATCACCTGGATGATCGCCGCGCACTCCTGGTTCGAGAGCATGTCGGAGACCGACGCCTTCTGCACGTTCAGGATCTTGCCGCGGATCGGCAGCAGCGCCTGGTGCTCGCTGTCGCGGGCTCGCCGCGCGGTTCCGAGCGCCGAGTCTCCCTCCACGATGAAGAGCTCGCTGTTGCTGACGTCGCTCGACCGGCAGTCGACGAGTTTGGCGGGCAGGGATGAGGTCTCCAGCGCATTCTTGCGGCGCTGCGTCTCCTTGTGGGCGCGCGCCGAGATGCGCGACTTCATCTCGGCCACGACCTTGTCGAGCAGCAGCGAGGACTGCGCCTTGTCGTCGCGTTTCGGCGAGGTGAATCGCTCGTTCATCGTCTTCTGCACGACCTGGGCCACGATGGCGCGCACGGCCGGGGTGCCGAGGACCTCCTTGGTCTGGCCCTCGAACTGCGGCTCGGGAAGGCGCACCGTGAGCACAGCGGTGAGCCCTGCCATCACGTCGTCCTTCTCCAGCTTGTCGTTGCCGACCTTCAGGCGGCGCGCGTTCTGCTCGATCTGCTGCCGGAGGAACTTGAGCATGCCCTGGTCGAACCCGGCCTGGTGACTCCCGCCCTTCGGCGTGGCGATGATGTTCACGAAGCTGCGCATCACCGTCTCGTAGCCGGTGCCCCACCGCAGCGCGATATCGACGTGACAGTCCCTCCGCAGCTCGGTGGGCATCATCGCGCCCGAGTCGGAGAGCACGGGAACCGTCTCGGTGAAGTGCCCCTCGCCCGTCAGACGCCACGTGTCGGTGATCGGGCTGTCCGGTGCGAGGAAGTCGACGAACTCCGAGATACCGCCCTGGTACGAGAACGTCGTCGTCTCCCCGTCGGGGCTGCGACGGTCGTCGATCGAGAGACGGATGCCCGGAACGAGGAAGGCCGTCTGACGAGCGCGGCCGATCAGATCGTCGGTCTGGAACTCGGCGCCCTTGGTGAAGATCTGCCGATCGGCCCAGTACCGGATGCGCGTGCCGGTCACTCCGCGCTTCACCTTGCCGACGATGCGCAGTTCGCTGCCCTTCTCGAACGGCGTGAACGGCGCATCCGGGGCGGGTTCGCCCGTGTCGGCGAAGGTTCCCGGCTCGCCGCGGTGGAACGACATCGCGTAGGTCTTGCCGTCACGGTCGACTTCGACGTCGAGGCGCTCGGACAGGGCGTTGACCACGGACGCGCCGACCCCGTGCAGACCGCCCGAGGCCGCGTACGAGCCCGACCCGAACTTGCCCCCGGCGTGCAGCTTGGTGAAGACGACCTCGACGCCGCTCAGACCCGTCTTGGGTTCGATGTCGACGGGGATGCCGCGGGCGCTGTCGCGCACCTCGACACTGCTGTCGGAGTGCAGGATGAGCTCGATGCTGTCACCGTGCCCGGCGAGAGCCTCGTCGACCGAGTTGTCTATGATCTCCCACAGACAGTGCATGAGTCCGCGCGAGTCCGTCGACCCGATGTACATGCCGGGGCGCTTTCGCACCGCCTCCAGCCCCTCCAGAACGGAGAGATGTCTGGCCGAATAGTCCGAGCTCGCCACGAGCGCTCCTTGCAAGAAGTCGAGGCGCCGCGGGTTGCTGTGAATGCCGGCGCCATGCCACCTTCCAGCCTAAGCACTTCGCAACGCCGCTCCTGTCACCGACACCCGCCTGGGTAACAGCTACGCGTTGAGCGAAATAGCAGGCAAATCACGCAGGGTTCCCTGCAGAACGTGGTTCTATATAGATACCGAGTTCACCGGTTGCGATCTGAAAGGAGCATCACATGTCGACGATCACCACGGAGAACGGTGCGGTTGACGAGCTCGCATCGGGGCCGCAACTGACGGCGGCCGACCGTTGCGACAGCTGCGGCGCCCAGGCGTACATTCGCGTTGTCGTGAACAACGGAGAGCTCCTCTTCTGCGCTCACCACGGCAAGAAGCACGAGGAGAAGCTGTCGCAGATCGCGCACAGCTGGCACGACGAGACTGCACGTCTCTTCGAAGACCAGCGCGCGTAACCGCCAGCACTCGCTCAACGAAGTCCAGCAGACGATGACGCCGCAGGCGACGGGTGTGCGCAGGCACGCTCACGTCGACCTCGGAGCAATCGTCGGCAATGTCGTTGCCTCCGCCGCCGCTGGTTCCACCCTCACCGACTCGACCGCCGATCTCCGCGCCGACGCGTATGGTCACGGGCTACTGCCCGTGGCACATGCGCTGAAGGATGCGGGGGTCGGCGGTTTTCTCGTCTCCCGGTACGAGGATGCTGCGGCTCTGGCCGATGCGGGGATCCACGCTGTCTCCGTCGGGACGATCTCGGCCGGGCACGCGCCCGGGCCGCTGATCGGTCCGGAGATCTTCGGCCTCGACCCCGCGCATCCGGCTGCCCCCGCGCTCACCCTGGTCGGCGAGGTCATCGCCGTGAAGCGGGTCGGCGCCGATCGTGGCGTGTCCTACGGCTACACGTACCGCACAGCCAAGCCGACCACTCTCGCGCTCATTGCGCTGGGGTTCGCCGACGGCATCCCCCGCGTGGCCACCAACAAGGCACCCGTGCGGATCGGCGACTTCACCGGCCGGGTGACGGGCCGCATCGCGATGGACCAGTTCGTGGTCGACCTCGACGGAACGGACGCCGCGCCCGGCGACCGTGCTGTGCTCTTCGGCGATCCTGAGAACGGCGAGCCCAGTATCCTCGACTGGGCGGACGTCATCGGGATCGCCGCCCCGGTGATCACCAGCCGTCTCGGCCGCCGCATCGAGAGGGTGTACCACGCGTGACGATCACCGATGCCATCGCAGAGCCGCTTCCACAGGCCGTCATCGACCTGGCGGCGCTGCGCCACAACGTCTCCGCCCTCGCCACGCTGATCGCTCCCTCCGAGGTGATGCTCGCCGTCAAGGCCGATGCGTACGGCCACGGGTTGCTTCCGGTCGCCCAGGCGGGCCTCGAAGCCGGTGCCACCTCGCTCGCCGTACTCGAGATCCCGGCCGGGCTGGTGCTGCGCCACGCCGGGGTGACCGTGCCGTTGCTCGCCTGGCTGCATGGAACGCAGACCGACTTCCGCGCCGGGATCGAGGCCGATATCGAACTCGGCATCTCGGCCCGCTGGCAGCTCGACGCCATCGCCGCTGCAGGCGCCGACCGGCCCGCTGTCATACACCTGAAAGTCGACACCGGCCTCAGCCGAAACGGCGCCACCGTCGAGGAATGGCCAGGACTGGTCGAAGCGGCCCTCGAGCTTCAGAGACGCGGTGTCGTGCACATCCGGGCCGCCTGGTCGCACCTCGCCGACGCCTCGATGCGCGACGACGAAGCTGCACTGGCGGAGTTCCGCCGCGCGGTGCTGGTCGCCGAGGAGCTCGGCGCCACCTTCGAGGTGCTGCACCTCGCGGCGAGCTCTGCTGGCATCCGGATGCCAGAAGCCCGCCTCGATCTGGTTCGTTTCGGCATCGCCGCGTACGGCATCTCGCCGTTCGACGACAGCACCGGCGCCGAGCTCGGGCTGGTTCCGGTCATGCGCTTGGAGGCCCCGGTCACCGAGGTGCATGTCGGGGGAACCGGTCATGCCAGGCTCGGCATCGGCTTCGCGGACGGCCTTCCGACGCTGGGAATCGCCAAGGCGCACGTCGCCATCGGCGGGATCCGCCGTCAGGTGGTGTCGGTCGAGGCCGATTCGATGCTCGTCGATGTCGGCACGGACCGCATCCGGGTCGGTGACACGGCCATCGTCTTCGGTCCCGGTGTCAATGGCGAACCGATCGCCGAGACCTGGGCCGACTGGGCGGAGACGATCGGAGACGAGATGGTCACCGGTGTGTCGTCCCGCGTTCCCCGCGTCTACATCGGCTGACCCGGCGCCGACCCGCACCCGGATGCGTGGTCAGAGTCGTACGCCGAGGCGGTCGGCGATGGCACGCCGGGCGTTCGCCGCGTAGCCGTCGACGGCGCGGACCTCGGCGACGGCGGTCAACGACCTCGAGTCCCCCGAACGTTCGAGCGCTGTCGCGAGGATGCGGTCGGCCAGCGCCGGGTTCATCGGCAGCACGGGACCGTGCAGGTGGGTTCCGATCGCAGCGGCGACCTGCACTCCCTCACTCCGCTCGGAATCGCCGTTCCCGGCGCCGCTCAGAACGGTCCCCAACGGCTCGTCGCCCTCGAGAATCGTCCGCCCGGAGTGGTTCTCGAAGCCGGCCAGCACACCGTCCGCCGTGCGGACGATCATCTCGCCGACCTGGCGTGCAGCGGTCAGCTGCGCGCGGGACGGGAAGACCCCCGCGCCGGGGAGCCGCTCGCCATCGGCCGTCACGATCTCGGAGCCGAGGAGCTGCCAGCCGCCGGCGATCGCCAGGATCGGCACGCCCGCATCCCGCCATGCTCGAAGTGTCGGAGCGATGCGCTGAACGTCTTCCAGGACCACGCGCTGCGAGGAGAGCGGGCCGCTGCCGATGTGGACGATGTCCACGTCGTCGGGAAGTCCGTCGCCGACCTCGTGGTGCAGCACTTCGGCGTCGATTCCGCGCCACCGGGCGCGCTCGACCAGAGCGACGACGTTGCCGACGTCACCGTTGATCCCGAGCTCGCGGGGGTACAGGTGCAGGATGCGCAAACCGGTCATCACTCGCCGCCCTCCAGGTCGAGGAAACCGAGGTGCTTGCGGATGAGCATCATCTGCTCGTAGTTCACGATCATGGTCTTGGTGCCGCGGGTCGGCTTGGGAAGCTCGAGGAAGGCGGTCAGAGCGGGCAGCAGCTCCGGCTCGACGGAGCCGACCGGGATCCCTGCATAGGCGAAGCGCGTGGCGAACTGCCAGGCCTTCGTGCCCGAGACCATGTCGACGCGATCGAGCTTGGAAAGGTCGATGTCGTACACCCACGATGGATCGGGCGTGCCCTCGTCGACAGCGACGAATACCTGCTCGGGCGCCTCGTCCAGGTAGTCGAGGTTGAGCTGGAGGCTCGGCGGGTTCTTCATCATGATGATCTCGATGTCCTCGTCGCCGACCCTGAGGGTCTCACCGCGACCGTAGACCGTGCGAAGAGATGACATGGCTCGCACAACGGCGTCCGCGCTGAAGCGGTCGCCGAGCACGCGGCGCGCCGTCGCCGTCGCACCGGCAGCGTCGACGGCGTAGTGCAGGCCGCGCGCGGGCAGTGCGATCTCGAAACCCTCGCCGGCGACCTCGAGCCGGGCGGTGAGCGCGTTCAGCTCGCTGACGCGCACGAGCGGAGCCGGCGCGTCGGAAACGGCGGCGCCAGAGAAATCCTCCACGTTGGCCAGACCGTTCGGGGAGGCGGCGATGAGGTCGGGCGCGACGGCGAACGTCGCGACGTCCCTTCCCTCCGCTGCCAGTTCCGCCCCGACCCGCGCGAGGCTGTCGTCATCGGCGTTGACCACGACGAAATCAGAGGACGACGCACCGATGGAGCGGAGCATCCCCACCACCCGGGTGGGTTCGAAGAAGCGGTTGAGCTGGTCGATCTGCACGTTGAGCAGGAGGGAACCGCGAGGCTTCAGCAGGGTGGCGAGGTCGACACCGTACGCCTCATCGACCTCGATCACGCCGACGTCCCCGCGCACGTAGCCGTCGAGCGGAACGGTGGCGAGTAGCGCCGAGGCGATGCCCTGCGGCAGATTGCCGCCGGAAGGATTCGTGAAGACGGTCAGGCCATGCTCTCGAAGGATGCCCGCGAGCATGTTCGTCGTGGTCGACTTGCCGTTCGAGCCCGACACGAACACGAGGCCGAGCGGCAGCCTGCTGACCGAACGCTCCAAGAATTTCGGCGCGATCGCGAGGGCGACCCGGCCGGGAACGGCCGAGCCGCCGCCGCGCAAGCGCAGCAGCCAGCGGGCGAAGCGACCTGCAACGACCGCCAGCCTGTAGCGCACTCCTTCGGCCTACTCGAGGTAGTCGCGGAGCGACTGCGAGCGGGACGGGTGGCGCAGCTTCGCCATCGTTTTCGACTCGATCTGGCGGATGCGCTCACGCGTCACGCCGAACGTGTCACCGATCTGGTCGAGCGTCTTCGGCATCCCGTCGCCGAGACCGAAGCGCATGCGGATCACGCCGGCCTCGCGCTCGGAGAGCGAGTCGAGCAGGCTCTCGAGCTGCTTCTGCAGCATCGTGAAGCCCACCGCGTCGGCCGGAACGACCGCCTCGGTGTCCTCGATCAGGTCGCCGAACTCGCTGTCGCCGTCTTCACCGAGAGGAGTGTGCAGCGAGATCGGCTCGCGGCCGTACTTCTGCACCTCGATGACCTTTTCCGGGGTCATGTCGAGCTCGCGGCTCAGCTCCTCGGGCGTGGGCTCGCGGCCCAGGTCCTGCAGCATCTGACGCTGGACGCGCGCCAGCTTGTTGATGACCTCGACCATGTGCACGGGGATGCGGATGGTGCGGGCCTGGTCGGCCATTGCGCGGGTGATCGCCTGACGGATCCACCAGGTGGCGTAGGTCGAGAACTTGAACCCCTTGGTGTAGTCGAACTTCTCGACGGCACGGATGAGGCCCAGGTTGCCTTCCTGGATCAGGTCGAGGAACTGCATCCCGCGACCGGTGTAACGCTTCGCGAGCGAGACGACCAGACGGAGGTTCGCGCCGAGCAGGTGGCTCTTGGCACGCTGACCGTCGCGGGCGACCCAGCGCAGTTCGCGCTCGAGCTCCTTGGGCATGTTCGGCGTGTTCGCGAGTTTGTCCTCGGCGAACAGACCGGCCTCGATGCGCATTGCGAGCTCGACCTCTTCGGCCGCGTTCAGCAGGGCGACCTTGCCGATCTGCTTCAGGTAGTCCTTGACCGGGTCGGCGGTGGCGCCGGTGATCGCGGTCGAGTAGACCGGGATGTCGTCGTCTTCGTCGACCGCGCGCAGTACGAGCGCTCCGGTCGGCAGAGGCTCGTCGGCCGCGGCCGGCTTCTCGGCCTCGGTGTCGGAATCGCTGTCGTCATCGGTCTTCGCCTCGACCTCGTCGGTCTCGGTCTCCTCGACCTCTGCCACCTCGTCCTCGTCGATCTCGACGGCCTCGTCGTCGCCGACCTCGTCGTCGTCGCCCTTCGCGGCGCGACCCTTGGGTTTAGCGGCCGCCTTCTTCACCGGAGCCTTCTTGGCCGGAGCCTTGCTCGCGGCCGGCTTGGCCGCGGTCTTAGCCGCCTTCGGGGCGGCGGCGGTCTCGTCGAGCTCGGGTTCGGCTACGGCCGTTCCCGACTTGACGGAACCTGTTGCTGCACGGGTTGCCATGTGAACACCTTTCATACCAAGCAGTAGGGGCCGAGATTCGTGCGCCTGGGCCTGGCTCAGGTTGCGTGCGGACATTACTAAGACCCATGTCAAGTCCTGGGTCTGCGCGCCGGGCATCATAGATGCTCCGTGCCCCTGGATATGAACGGGTCCGAAAGTCAATTATTGCACGAAACGGCAGTGCCCCCTTACCACTCTTCAGTGGCCGCGTCTCCTCCACGCTGCGCTTAATGCAACCCAGAGGGGGGCCACTTCTATTCCCTCTTCTTCGGAGAGACGGCGGCGCGTCCGGCGCCGCGCGTGGATCAGGAACCCGACCCCGATGCCGACGATGACGTATTGCACCACGAACGCCCACTGGAAGGAATCGAGCGCATACAGGTCGGACGCTCCCCCGGACGCGATCCGGATCGAGTTCTCCCAGTCGAGGAGGACGCCGATCAGGAACATCATGACGAAGCTGGCGAGGAATCCACCGACGTTCACGATGCCGTTCGCCGATCCCAGGCTGCGCAGCGGGTTGAAGGTGCGGGCGAAGTCGAAGCCGATCAACGAGCCGGGACCGCCGATACCGATCGCGATGAGCAGCAGGATGAGCAGCCAGAACGGTGGAGTCCCCGGCCAGAGCAGCATCAACGCCCAGACCACGCCCATCAGTGCGACGATCCCGAGAACGAGGTTGCTGCGCCGCAGCGGGTATCGCGCGGTCAGCAGCCCGAGGATCGGTCCGGAGATGAGGCCCGCGACGACGGAGACGATGAGCAGCCCGGATGCCTCGGCCGGGTCGATCCCGAGCGCGTAGACCATGAACGGGACACCCCACATCAGGCTGAACACCGTTCCCGACGACTGCGTGACGAAATGCGACCAGAAGCCGAGCTGCGTACCCGGCCGGGCGAGGCTGACCCGGAGCTGACGGAGCGACTCCCCCCAGGTCGCCGGCCGTGGGCCCTCATCCGAACCGACCGGCCGGTCTGTGATGACGGCGACGATCCCGATGAAGGCGACCACCGAGAGGGATGCTGCGCTCAGGAACGCGGTCGTCCAGCCCGACTGGTGCAGGATGATCGCGAACGGCACGGCGGAGAGCACCTGCCCCAGCTGCCCGATGTTGCCGATCCACTGTGAGAGCTGAGGCACGATCTTGCCGCGGAACCACGAGTTCGTCAGACGCATGAGCGAGGTGAAGACCGTCGCATCCCCTGCCCCGACCAGAATCCGCCCCACGATCGCGACCCCGATCGAAGGCGCAATCGCCACGGTCACCTGCCCGACGATCATGAGGGCTGTTCCGACGGCCATGAGCCAGCGCGATCCGACACGGTCGATCAGAACGCCGACCGGGATCTGCATGGCCGCGTAGACGATCAACTGGACGACGGCGAGCGTCGAGAGCACAGAGGCCGTGCTGTGGAACCGTTCGGTGGCCGCCACACCCGCGACGCCAATGGTCGTGCGCTGTGTGACCGCGACCAGGTAGGCGAAGACGCCGACTCCGTAAACGAACCAGGCGCGACGCGAATTCACTCCACAAGCGTATTACTGCGGGCGGAGGCGCCCTGCCGCATCAGCTCGAGGTGGGGCCGTTCTCTTCGTCGCCGTGGCGGCGGAAGGCCAGGAAGTTCTCGAGTTCCGCCGCGATCTCGTCAGCCGAGGGGAGCTCACCGTCTTCGTCCGTCAGCGGCGAGCGCAGCTGATTGTCTTCCATGTAGCTGTCGTGTCGCTCCTCGAGCGTTCCGACCAGCCGGCCGAGCTCGGCGTTGCCGGCTACCTGCTCGTCGATGTTCGCAATGAACTCGCGGTCTTCCTGGCGCAGTCTGTCGGTCGGGAAGATAAGGCCCGTGGCCGCGCTGATGCTGTCGAGGGCGGTGATCGCCGCGGCCGGGTACTCCGTGTCGGACAGGTAGTGCGGAATGAGCAGGATGAAGCCCGCGATCGGATACGACAGCTGCTGCAGGCGGAATTCGAGCAGGTGCAGCGCGTTGGCGGGCACCTGCGTGTGCGGACGCCAGATCGACATCGTCTCGATGAGGTCGGCGCGGTTGCCGCTCACCGTCACACCGATCGGTCGGGTGTGCGGAACCGGCATCGGGATGGCGTGCACCCACGTGACGCTCTTCACCTTCAGGGTGTCGATCAGCCCGAGCACCGCCTGGGTGAACCGTTCCCACTGGAAGTCGGGTTCGAATCCGGAGAGCATGAGGAACGGCTGGCGCAGCTCGTCGTACGCGAGGTAGAGCTTGAGCGTCGCGGGCTGGTAGTCGGTCAGATGGTCCTGATCGAAGTAGATGATCGGCCGACGCGCACGATAGTCGAGCAGGATGTCGGCGTCGAAGGTGGCGACGACCTCGTTGTCGAGGGTTCCGAGCAGGTAGCTGCCGAGCTGGCTCACGCCCGAACCCGCGTCGGCGAAGCCGGTGAGGCCAGCGACCAGGTTGAGACCTTCCGGCACCTCGGCGAGGGCCGGATTCAGGTCGTACAGTTCGGCAGGATCGTGCATCTTTTAACTCTAGGCCGACGCCCGCGCGAGAATCTTGCGAACGCCCTGCGAAGGCACACGCCCACAGCGAACAGCCAGCCACAGCCGATCGGACGACTAGATTCGAGAGCATGACGGTTCCTTCCCTCTCGCTGACCACCGCATCCCTCCCCTCCTCTTCTTCCGGCGTCGTGCTGATCGGTGCGCGCGTCGTCGACGGCTCCGCGGTCGTCTTCCCTCCTGACGGATTCGAGTCCGTGCCCTCTCAGCTCGACGCCGTCGGGTTCGGCGGAGGCAGGGATGAGCTGGTGCGTCTGCCCGGCGCGCCCGGCATGCCTTCGATCGCGGTCATCGGCATCGCCGACGCACCCGACACCGACGCGCTTCGCTACGCGGCGGGATCCGGCATCCGGCAGCTTGCCGGAACGCCCGCTGTCACCGTGGCCTTTCCGACCGAGCGGGACGACCAGCTCGCCGCGGTGCTCGAGGGCGCGGCGCTCGGCTCGTACGCCTTCACGTCGTACCGCGAGGCCTCCCGGGCGGCAGTGAAAGAGCCGGTCGAGACGATCGAGGTGCTCGGCGAGGCCACGTCTGACGGCGACGCGCTGATCGCCCGCGCCGCGGCCGTCGCGGGTGCCGCCTCCCTGGTGAAGGACCTCGTGAACACCCCGCCGCTCGACCTCTATCCCGAGACCTTCGCCCAGGCGGCGCGTGACGCGGCGGGTGGACTGCCTGTCGAGATCACGGTGTGGGACGAGAAGGAGCTCGCCGAGCAGGGCTTCGGCGGCATCCTCGGGGTCGGCCAGGGCTCCGTCCGCCCCCCGCGACTGGTCAAAGTGAGCTACTCCCCCGCAGGCGCCGCAAAGCATCTCGCGCTCGTGGGCAAGGGCATCACCTTCGACACCGGCGGCCTCTCCCTCAAGCCGCCGACGGGCATGGTCGGGATGAAGTACGACATGACCGGCGCTGCGACCGTTCTCGCCGTCACGCTCGCCGCCGCGACGCTGGCGCTGCCCGTTCGCGTGACCGCGTGGCTCTGCGTGGCCGAGAACATGCCCTCGGGCTCGGCGATCCGCCCGAACGACGTGCTGCGCATCCGGGGCGGCCGCACGGTCGAGGTGCTGAACACGGATGCGGAGGGCCGTCTGGTGATGGCCGACGGGCTGGTCGCAGCGAGCGAAGAGCACCCCGACGCCATCGTGGACGTCGCCACGCTCACCGGGGCCGCACTCGTCGCTCTCGGTACGCGCTACGGCGCAGTGATGGGCGACGACGACCTCGTCGACCGGGTGGTCGGCGCAGCCAAGGCGAGCGGAGAGCTGCTCTGGCCGATGCCTCTCCCCGGCGAGCTGCGCGCGACGATCAACTCGGACGTCGCCGACATCGCGAACGCGAATCCGGGCAACACTGCAGGCGGGATGCTCCTTGCAGGCGTCTTTCTGCAGGAGTTCGTCGGACGCACAGCAGACACGGAGGATTCACCACGCATCCCGTGGGCGCACCTGGACATCGCCGGTCCCGCCAAGGGTCCGGCGTCACCGTTCGGATTCACGGGCAAAGGACCGACCGCGGTGACCGTGCGCGCCCTCATCCGGTTGGCCGAGGACTTTTCCCGACAGTAGTAAGGTCGTAGAGGCAAGAAAATCTTGCCGTTCAACGCCTGCCCACGTCTGACAGATTCGGGGCAGGGTCGTGTCACGAATCCTGATGCGCGAGGGAGTAGCTGGGTGTCTGAGCAGAACTTTGACATTGTGGTGCTCGGTGGTGGAAGTGGAGGCTACGCAGCTGCGCTGCGTGCGGCCGAGCTTGGTTTCACTGTCGGCATGATCGAGAAAGACAAGGTCGGAGGCACCTGCCTGCACCGCGGTTGTATCCCCACCAAAGCGCTGCTGCACGCGGCCGAGGTGGCCGACTACTCCCGCGAGTCGTCCAAGTACGGAATTCTCACCGAGTTCCAGGGCATCGACATCAACGGCGTCACCGAATACCGCCAGGGAATCGTCGCCAAGAAGTACAAGGGCCTGCAGGGCCTCGTCAAGGCGCGCAACATCACGGTCATCGAGGGTGAGGGTCGTCTGACCTCCCCGACCACCGTGCAGGTCGGCGACGACACCATCACCGGCAAGAGCATCGTTCTGGCCACGGGCTCGTACTCGCGGTCGCTTCCCGGCCTCGAGATCGGCGGCCGCGTGATCACCAGCGAGCAGGCCCTCGAACTCGACTTCGTCCCGAAGAAGGTCGCCGTGCTCGGCGGCGGTGTCATCGGCGTCGAGTTCGCGAGCGTTTGGAAGTCGTTCGGCGCCGAGGTGACCATCATCGAGGCTCTCCCGCACCTGGTCCCCAATGAGGACGAGTCGATCAGCAAGTCGCTCGAGCGCGCCTTCCGCCGCCGCGGCATCGACTACCGTCTCGGCGTGCGGTTCGCGGGCGTCACCCAGCACGAGAACGGTGTGGTCGTCTCGCTCGAGAACGGAGACACCGTCGACGCCGAGCTGCTGCTCGTCGCCGTCGGCCGTGGGCCGGTCACCGCGAACCTGGGCTATGACGAGGTCGGCATCACGCTCGACCGCGGCTTCGTCATCACCGACGAGCGTCTTCACACGAACATCCCCGGCGTCTACGCCGTCGGCGACATCGTCCCGGGCCTGCAGCTGGCACACCGCGGCTTCCAGCAGGGCATCTTCGTCGCGGAGGAGATCGCGGGCCTGAACCCGATCATCGTTCCCGACGTCAACATCCCCAAGGTCACCTACTGCGACCCCGAGGTCGCATCTGTCGGTCTCACCGAGGCGAAGGCCGCCGAGCAGTACGGCGCCGACAAGATCTCGAGCTACGACTACAGCCTGGCCGGCAACGGCAAGAGCGAGATCATCGGCACGAGCGGCACGGTCAAGGTCGTGCGTGTCAACGACGGTCCCGTCGTCGGCGTGCACATGATCGGCGCACGCGTCGGCGAGCTCATCGGAGAAGCCCAGCTCGTCGTCAACTGGGAGGCGTACCCCGAGGACATCGCACCGTTCGTCCACGCGCACCCCACCCAGAACGAGTCGCTCGGCGAGGCGTTCCTGTACCTGGCAGGCAAGCCGCTCCACACCCTCTAAGTCCGTCGGCCGTCGACGCGACTGCAATAAGCTACTGAACGAATTGGTTTGAAGGAGACAAGCTCATGAGCGAATCCGTCAGCCTCCCGGCACTCGGCGAGAGTGTCACGGAAGGCACGGTCACCCGCTGGCTGAAGAACGTTGGCGACCGTGTCGAGGTGGACGAGCCCCTGCTCGAAGTCTCGACCGACAAGGTCGACACCGAGATCCCCTCGCCCGTCGCGGGCGTCATCGAGGCGATCTTGGTGCAGGAGGACGAGACGGTCGAGGTGGGCACCGCGCTCGTGACCATCGGCGACGGATCCGGTGGCGGCGAGGCTCCGGCTGCTCCGCAGGAGGAGGCCGCGCCCGTTGCGGCGCCGGCCGAAGCCGCACCTGCCGAGGCTGCGCCCGCTCAGGCGGCGCCCGTCGAGACTGCACCCGGTCAGGCGGCGCCGGTCGAAGCGGCACCCGCTGTGGCGGCAGCGCCCGCTCACCCCGAGGCCGCCCCGGTCCAGACCGAGGCTCCGGCTCAGCCCGTTGCAGCTCCGGCTCCCGCAGCGGAGGCCCCTGCTGCCCCCGAGGCGCCGGCAGCTGCCCCCGCAGCGCCCGCACAGGCTGCGGAGCCCGCCGTCGCGGAGGCCGCACCGGTTGCTGCTCCCTCGCACGCCGCGGCTCCCGCACCGGTTGCCGAGGCTGCTCCGGCTGCCGCTGCCGCACCCGCTTCGACGGGTGGCGCACACGCCGGCAACGCCGGCTACGTGACCCCGATCGTTCGCAAGTTCGCCAATGAGCAGGGCATCGACCTGTCGACCGTCACCGGCACCGGTGTCGGCGGACGCATCCGCAAGGAGGACATCCTGTCGGCCGCAACGCCGGCAGCCGCTCCTGCTGCGGCGGCCCCGGCCGCGGCTCCTGTCGCAGAGGTCTCCCCGCTGCGCGGCACCGTTCAGCCGATGTCGCGGCTGCGCAAGGTCGTAGCGGAGCGTGCGGTCGTCTCGATGCAGTCGTCCGCTCAGCTCACGTCCGTGGTAGAGGTCGATGTCACCAAGGTCGCTGCCTTCCGCGACAAGGTGAAGGGCGACTTCCTGGCGAAGACGGGCGTGAAGCTCTCCTTCCTGCCGTTCTTCGCTCTGGCCGCCGCCGAGGCGTTGAAGACCTACCCCGTGATCAATGCGACGATCGACGGCGACACGATCGTCTACCCGGACCACGAGAACATGTCGATCGCCGTCGACACCGAGCGCGGCCTGCTGACCCCGGTGGTCCGCAACGCCTCCGAGCTCGACCTCGCCGGTCTGGCCACGGAGATCGCGGACCTCGCCGCGCGCACGCGCGACAACCGTCTGAAGCCGGACGAGCTCGCCGGTGGCACGTTCACGCTGACCAACACCGGTTCGCGCGGTGCCCTGTTCGACACGCCCGTCGTGTTCCTGCCGCAGGTCGCTATCCTCGGCACCGGCATCGTGTCGAAGAAGCCGCTGGTGATCACCGCCGACGGAACCGAATCGATCGCAATCCGTTCCACGGTGTACCTCGCCCTGTCGTACGATCACCGCATCGTCGACGGTGCCGACGCCGCTCGCTTCCTCGTCGCGGTCAAGAACCGTCTCGAGGGTGGCGACTTCGAGGGCAACCTCGGCGTCTAGTAGCGGTAGACCTCCCGCAAGCGCCAACCGGCCTCGCTCCTGACCATCAGGAGCGAGGCCGGTCCGGTTTCAGCGTGCCCCTCCTCAGAGGTCTCCCGTGCGGTCGGCGGTGTCACCGAGAGGAGAACCGCGTCTCCCCACTGCTGTTCGAGCCCGAGCGCGAATCCCCGAAGATCACGCTCGTCGGCCGCACCCGCCGTCTCCAGGGCTGCCGAGTCGGACAGGAACAACGGCGAGCCGACCTGCACACTCGCTTCCAAGCACCGGGTCACCGGGCGCTCAGCCACGAAACAGGCGTGTCGTGTGCGGAGCAGACCTTCGGCCGTTCGAATCGGATCGTCCGAGGTGTCGCCCGCGTCGTCTGCCGATTCCGGCGCTGTGCTCGGTAGGGCGCGGGACTCCGTCTCCGTCTCCTTCTCGGCCCGCGCCAGTTCGTCGGCTTCGGGAGTGCGCGGGCCCGTGGGCGAGACGGCTGTCGGGGAATGATCGGCCCCGCCCTGGCGGCCAGGATCATCGGGCGCCGGCAGGAGGGCGAGCACGACCGCAACGGCCGCGACCGGCGCCAGCGCGAATGCGATGACCTTCTTGCGTGTGCGCGCCCACGCCCTCATGGCGCCCACGAGGGCGGCGACCGGATGCCCGTCGACGAGCATCCCGAGACGGCCGTCGACGGGCTCCGCAGCATCCGGCTCGGCTGCCCGATAGGGCAGGAGCACAGCCTCCGGCTCCGCCGCACCGATCAGGGCGTGAGCCACACCCTCCCACCCGGACACGCCGAGGGCTCCGCGCACCGCGGCCAGCATCCGGGCGCCCTCCCCTCGCGCGACCGACCCCGACACCTTCTCCGCCAGCTCCAGGAAGGCGGTCCGATCGTCGTAGACGGACCGCAGCGATACAGGCCGCGCATTTTCGAGCGAGGCGATCGCCGGGCATCCGTCGCGTCGGAAGACCACGCACTGAGTCGTCAACGCGCCGTGCGCCCACCCGCTCCGATGGAGTGCCTCCAGCCCCCGTGCCACGGACAGCAGAATGGTCGAAGCCTCACCAGCGCGAATGCTGTCACGCCGTTCTAGCAGCACCTCCAGGTCGCCGCCCGGAGCGTGTTCCAGCACGAGGGCCGGTGGCGGCCCGCCGCTCGCGCGCCCCCGGCGACCTGCCGGGGGAAGCACTTCGATCAGTTTCAGCACGTGCTCCGATCTGGTCGCCCGGAGTGCCTCGATCTCGGCGATCGTCGCCTCCCGCTCGGGTGCGCCCGCCGCACGGACGCACAGCTGCGCCGGCTGCGGCGAGCCGCTGAGGGAGACGAGCTGCCGCAGCTCACGGTCACCGTGCGACAGCGTGCGGAGCACCTCCCAGCCGTTGCGCAGGGCGAGGGCGGATGCACGGCGAGCGAGGCTCTCGATCGATGTGGTCATGGGTTCCAGTCCACCGGAGGCGTTGGCCGCGCCGGGTCGATCGGGCGACGCAGTGGAGAACTCGTCGCCGAGCGGAATTGTGGAGGAAATCCGACGACATAGACTGGAGCCGTGGTCGACTTCATCGACACGGGACTAAGCGCCAATTCCGTGCCGTATCTCGAGGCCCTTCAACAGCAGCGTGCCCTGCACGCTGACGTTGTTGCCGGCCGGGCGCCCGATACCGTCATCCTCCTCGAGCACCCGTCGGTGTACACCGCCGGCAAACGCACCGAGCCCGACGAAAGGCCGACCGACGGCACCCCCGTCATCGATGTCGACCGCGGCGGGAAGATCACCTGGCACGGGCCAGGGCAGCTCGTGGGGTACCCGATCCTCCGCCTCTCCGAACCGATCGACGTGGTGGGCTACGTGCGGTGGCTGGAGGGCATCCTCATCGACGTGCTCGCGGAACTGGGCGTCACCGGTGAACGCGTACGCGGCCGTTCCGGCGTCTGGATCCGCGGAATGCAGCGCGACGAGAAGATCGCCGCGATCGGCATCCGCGTCGCCGAGGGGGTGACGATGCACGGCTTCGCCCTGAACTGCTCGAACGGCTTCGAGGCGTACGACGCGATCGTCGCCTGCGGCATCCGGGATGCCGGAATCACCTCGATCAGCAGGGTGCTGGGTCGCAGTGTGACGCCGCAGGACGTCGCACCGCTCATCCGGGCCCGCTTCGCCCACGAATTGGAGCCCGTCGCATGAACGCTGTTCCCGAGGGGCGCCGGATGCTGCGCCTGGAGGTCCGAAACGCCCAGACGCCGATCGAGCGCAAGCCCGAATGGATCAAGACCAGAGCGAAAATGGGGCCGGAGTACCGCCAACTGCAGAACCTGGTGAAGAGCGAAGAGCTCCACACCGTCTGCCAGGAGGCCGGGTGCCCGAACATCTTCGAGTGCTGGGAGGACAGGGAGGCGACCTTCCTCATCGGAGGCGCCCAATGCACCCGCCGCTGCGACTTCTGCCAGATCGACACGGGCAAGCCGGCCGACTACGACACGGACGAGCCGCGACGCGTCGCGGAGTCGGTGCAGCGGATGAACCTCCGCTACGCCACGGTGACGGGTGTCGCCCGCGACGACCTGGCCGACGAGGGCTCCTGGCTGTACGCCGAGACCATCCGCGAGATCCACCGGCAGAGTCCGGGAACGGGCGTCGAGATCCTCGTTCCGGATTTCTCCGGCAACCCGGAGTACCTCGGAGAGGTCTTCTCGGCTCGGCCCGAGGTGTTCGCACACAACGTGGAGACGGTCCCCCGGATCTTCAAGCGCATCCGCCCGGCGTTCCGCTACGAGCGCTCGCTCGATGTGATCACGCAGGGTCGCGCCGCCGGTCTGATCACCAAGTCGAACCTCATCCTCGGGATGGGCGAAGAACGCGGCGAGGTCACCCAGGCCCTGCACGACCTGCACGATGCGGGTACCGACATCATCACGATCACGCAGTACCTCCGGCCGAGTCCGAGGCATCTCCCGGTCGCGCGGTGGGTGCATCCCGACGAATTCGGGGAACTCAAGGAGGAGGCTGAGGCGATCGGTTTCCTGGGCGTTCTCGCGGGACCGCTCGTGCGTTCGTCGTACCGGGCGGGCCGGCTCTGGGCGCAGTCGATGAAGGCGAAAGGGCGCGAAGTCGCCCCGGAGCTGCAGCACCTCGCCGATGCTTCGCTCGGCTTCGCGCAGGCCGTCTCCTGAGCGCGAACAGCGTCACCGTGCGCCCTGCTGAGCCGGTATCCTTGTGACCATGGCACGCAAGGACAAGTCCACCAAGGAGCCCGGCCGTCTGAAGCAGATGTGGCAGGTCTTCCAGATGACCCGCCGCTACGATAACCGGGCCCTCGCTTACATCATCGGCGGCTTCGCGCTGCCGGTCGTCATCGGTGTCCTCGTGTCGATCTTCTTCTCCGACGGCAACGTGTTCACGATGGTGCTCTGGATTCTGGCGGGCGTGCTCGCCGGTGTCCTCATCGCGCTGATCATCCTCGGCCGTCGTGCCGAACGTGCCGCGTACTCGCAGATCGAAGGCCAGCCCGGCGCGGTCGGTGCGGTGCTGCGCAGCTCGCTCAAGCGCAGTTGGCGCGGTTCCGAGATGCCGATCGCGGTCAACGGCAAGACGCAGGATGCGGTCTATCGTGCCGTCGGGCGCGGCGGCGTCGTGCTGATCAGCGAGGGACCCAAGTCCCGCACGTCCCGCATGAGCGACGAGGAGCGTCGCAAGGTCGGCCGCGTGCTGCCGAACGTGCCGGTGACCGTCATCACTGTCGGCCCCGACCCGGACTCCGTGCCCCTGCACCGAATCCCGCGCACCCTCGCGAAGATCAAGCCGAGTCTCACCAAGCCCGAGGTGCTCGCGATCAGCAACCGCCTCCAGTCGCTCGAGAACCCGATGCCCATCCCCAAGGGCATCGACCCGATGAAGGTCCGCGCCCAGCGCTCACGCTAGCTCCGGCACGCGCCGGCTAGCTCCGCCACAGGTCAGGCGCGGATGAGCACCGTTCCCGCGATCTTGTCGTGGAAGCCGCGTTGGTCCGAGTCCCACACCAGTGCGGGAACAGCGATCGACAGCAGCAGGGTGCGCACGACCGGGCGCCAGAGGCCGACCCAGCCGCCGCGGATCGCCACCACGCGCATCCCGAACAGCCTGTGCCCGATGCTGCCGCCGATGGTCGGGATGAACACGATCTGCATCACCGCGAAGATCAGGATGTTCGCCAGCGGGTCGTAGTGGAAGAACGCCCACGAGATGAGGGCCGCAATGCCCCAGTCGACGACGATCGCACCGATGCGCCGGCCCACGCGCCCGACCGAGCCGCGCCCGGTCTCGGGAAGGCCGAGGCGCTCGCCCGGGAAGCGACTCGGCGCGATCGGACCGGAACGGGGGTTCTGCTGGTTCTGGGGCACCGGGCAAGTTTACCGGCCCGGGGTACACGTAACATGCCTGAAACATTTGCGTCACGGCGGGGAAACTCCTTGCCCGTACGGTGGGCTCGTGGGCTGCAGGTGTAGTCCGCACCGCTTCAAGCCATTTGGGAGTCCTCCGCATGTTCCGTGATTCTTCCGAGGTGCTCAAGTTCATCAAGGACACCGACGTCAAGTTCCTTGATATCCGCTTCACCGATCTGCCCGGTGTGCAGCAGCACTTCAACATTCCCGCCGCGACCGTCGACGAGGAGTTCTTCTCCGTCGGTCAGCTGTTCGACGGCTCGTCCATCCGCGGCTTCGCGTCGATCCACGAGTCGGACATGCAGCTCATCCCCGACGTCTCCACCGCATACGTCGACCCCTTCCGCGTCGAGCGCACCCTGATCATGGTCTTCGACATCTACAACCCGCGCAACGGCGAGATCTACGCGAAGGACCCGCGCCAGGTCGCCAAGAAGGCGGAGAAGTACCTCGCCTCCACCGGCATCGCCGACACCGCGTTCTTCGCTCCCGAGGCGGAGTTCTACATCTTCGACGACGTGCGTTACGAGGTGAACCAGCACTCGAGCTTCTACTCGGTCGACTCCGAAGAGGGCGCCTGGAACACCGGCCGTGCCGAAGAGGGCGGAAACCTCGCCAACAAGACCCCGTACAAGGGCGGATACTTCCCCGTGAGCCCGGTCGACAAGCAGGCCGACCTGCGCGACGACATCTCGCTCAAGCTGATCGATGCCGGCCTGATCCTGGAGCGCGCGCACCACGAGGTGGGCACCGGCGGTCAGGCGGAGATCAACTACCGCTTCGACACCATGGTCCACGCGGCCGACGACATCCTCAAGTTCAAGTACATCGTCAAGAACACGGCGGAGAACTGGGGCAAGGTCGCGACCTTCATGCCGAAGCCCCTCTTCGGTGACAACGGCTCTGGGATGCACACCCACCAGTCGCTGTGGAACGACGGCAAGCCGCTGTTCTACGACGAGGCTGGTTACGGCGGTCTCTCCGACATCGCTCGCTGGTACATCGGCGGCCTGCTCAAGCACGCCCCCGCGGTGCTCGCGTTCACGAACCCGACGGTGAACTCCTACCACCGCCTGGTTCCCGGCTTCGAGGCCCCGGTCAACCTGGTCTACTCGGCCGGTAACCGGTCGGCGTCGATCCGCATCCCGATCACGGGCACGAACCCGAAGGCCAAGCGCATCGAGTTCCGCGCTCCGGATGCGTCGGGCAACCCGTACCTCGCGTTCGCCGCCCAGCTCATGGCCGGGCTCGACGGCATCAAGAACCGCATCGAGCCGCACGAACCGGTGGACAAGGACCTCTACGAGCTCCCGCCCGAGGAGGCAAAGAACATCCCGCAGGTTCCGGGAACGCTCGCGGAGGTTCTCGACGCGCTCGAGGCCGACCACGACTTCCTGCTCGCCGGCGGCGTGTTCACTCCGGAGCTCATCGAGACTTGGATCGACTACAAGCGCGAGAAGGAGATCAAGCCCCTCGCGCAGCGTCCGCACCCGTTCGAGTACGAGCTGTACTTCGGCGTCTAGGCAGAACGCCCGGACGCCTCAGTCCGTAGAGAGTCCGCCCGAGTCGTAGGACGGTCCGCGAAAGCGACCGATACCGCGGCCCGGGCGGACTCTTCTTCTGTCCGGGGATCCGTGCACGGCCGCAAGCGCGGCCGACGCGATCAGGGCGTCGGTGGTGTCGGGTGATTTCGTTTCGACTGGGCCGAGCGCCGCAGGCCACTGATCAACAGCGTGGCAAGTGCTAAGACGACTCCGATGATGCCAAGCCACAGCAGGCCCTTGATGGCAAACCCGACGATGGCAAGGATTACCCACAGCACGACCAGGACTATTGCGAGGATCAACATGTCCACACCGTACGTCCGAACCCGTCGTGCAGCTAGCCACGCTCGAATCTTCTGGTCTCCCAGTCGTTCAGAACGGTCGGAAAGAGAGCAGAGATGGCTTCCCGTCGTTCGCGAACGGGGACATCGGCGGTTGTCAGGGTGAGGCTGAGGTCCGCATATTCAACGAGGTAGGTCAAAGGCTGTTGACTCGATCCGTGCTGCGGCATCGTGGTGACGTTCACGGATCGAAGGTCCAGTCGGCTGATCGATCGCCTCGAGATCGTTCTGCCGACCGGGTTGTTGGCTTCACCGTCATACTCGACGCTGACAATGCGGTCGTCAGTGAAGATCAGCAGCTCGAAGTCGGGCGCGTCGGAGGTGGCGCGGAGATGGACGAACCGGGGCTCGTCGTCGTGCAAGAGCTCAAGAGCCATCGAGAGTGCCTTGTGCGCTATCGGCGGCTCTCCTCTGTAGTCTTCCCAGATCTCCATCTTGGCCCACGAGCCATTGGCATCTGTGATCATCGCTTGCAGTCCGTCGAGTGTCATCGTTGACTCCCTTGTTCGTACGCTGACGCTAGCACCGGTCAGTCTGCGGGAATCAGGGTGAAGTTGCCTTCGGGCCGGGAGATGCCGGTGCTGAAGGCCTTGAGCGAGTCGGATCGCGAGTCGATGCGCCAGTCGTTGGTCGAGCGTTCGCCTCCGACATAGCTCGTGATCGCGAGGCTGAACCAGGAGAAGCCGATGATGTCGGCGTTGGCCGGGTTCGCGAATCCCTCGAAGAAGGTCTTCACCCAGCCCGGTTTGTGCCCGTCGGTTTCGGATGCGCCCACCTCGGCCAGCAGGATCCGTTTCGACGTGAGCGCGCGAAGCTGGTTGAGCGTCGAGGTGTACGTGTAGTCGAACGTGAAGTTGTTGCCGGCGCGCCACGGCGGACGGAGGTAGCCGGAGAGGCCGACCCAATCGACGTAGTCGTCGCCCGGGTAGTAGCCGGCAAGAAACTCCTGGGTCGTGTGGGAGGCCGGTTGCATGTTGTTGGTGATGTTGGGCGCCCAGACCCAGATCACCAGGTCGTTCGCCCCCTCGGCCTGGAAGATGTCGTGCACGTGCCGCCACATCTTCACGTAGTCTCCGACGTTGTTGCCGTTGATCGACCGGTTGGAGCCGTTCCTCTCCGACCACGGGTACCACGTGCCGTTCATCTCGTGGTCGAGACGGATCGCGAGCGGCAGGCCGGTGGAGACGATGTCCTTCGCGTACTGGTGCAGGTAGGCGTCGAACGATCCGCCGATGATCTTGGGCAGGGAGTAGTCGGGGGCGACATTGGAGTCGTTGCCGGCCGCGATCGGTCGCGATTCCCACGTCATGAGGGGCAGCCGGCCCGCCTGCCAGGCCCGGGTGACGGCGCTCGTTCGGAAGTTCTCATCCCAGCCCGTGAAGTAGCCGACCAGGTTGGGCTGCACGCCGATCTTCTTCGACGTGGCATCGAGAGTCGCCCAGTTGAACGGTGCCTGCTCGGTGTACATCCCGAAGTATCGCTTGGCGGGCGCGAGCAGCTCAGCGCGACTCGGCGCGGTGATCGGTGCCGACGCGGTGGTGTTCCGCTTGCCCGAACCCGTTCCGCTTCGCGGCGAGACGCCACCCGTACCACCCGAGTCGGCGTTCGCCTCTGACAGCTGGGCTTTCAGTTGCGCTGCCTGCTGCTGCGCAGCCGTCACCTGCTGTTGCGCGGTTGCGAGCTGTTTGGCGTGGGCGGCGGCTGCGACCGCTGCTGCGGCGGCGGCCCTCCGGAGTTTCAGCTGTTGCACCGTGATGGTCTTCTTCGCCGAACTCAACCGGGTCTGCAGCGCCTCGTTCTGGGCTGCGATGGGATTGACGGCGGCGATCGCCGTGTCGCGGGCCTGACGGACCCCGGTGTCAGGGGTGGTCCACACGAAGTAGGTGAGACCGCCGAGCACGAGTGCCAGGACGGTGAGGGATGCGGCCGTGATACGCGCGTGGGAGCGGTTGCGTGCCCACCAGGAGAAAGTCGAGCTAGACAAGAATCATCGCCTCCAAAGCAAGAATCGTGAGTCCGATCAGGTACGGGAGGGCCGCCAGCGGATTGAACCGGCGGACGCGCCGCCGGGTTCGCACGGGCGAGGCGTGAGCGACCGTCGGCCGCGTGGCATGGGCGGTCCGAGGCCGCACGGCAACCATCGTCGCCGTGCCGGAGATGCCCAGCTGTTCGAAGGGATCCGGCTCGTTCGCGGATCGGTCGGCTCCCACGGGGACGGACGGGATCGATCCGGACTCGTCCTGGGTCTGTTCGTCGGATCCGCCGGCGTACGCGCCGGAGCGGGTGCCCCAGCCGGAGGCGTGGGCCATCCGGAAGAACCCGATCAGGCGGATCGGCATCAGGAAGAACGTGGACACGATGATGAACACCGGCAACCGGAAGAAGTCACTGGGCTTCTCGGCCAAGTGGCGGATCTGCCGGATCGACATGCTGATCACGGATGACGCCACCATGAGTCCGACCACCGCCAGGATGCCGCCCTGAATGCCGTACAGATCGAGGAACTTTTGATAGAAGTTGTAGCCCTGGCCGGTGAGGGAGCGGTAGATCCAGCCGCCGAGGACGCCGGCGAGGATGAAGGGGAGCAGGATGTCGGTGAGGAAGAAGAACGCCAACAGGGGTGCGTGGCCCAGCATCCACGGCAGCATCCGCAACGTGTTGTACTGCGACCCGCGCGCCCACCGCAACTGCTGCTTGAACAGCTTCTTCACCTTCAACGGCGCATCCGTGTACACCAGCGACGTGTGCTGGTACACCGTCCGATACCCCTCCTTCAACGTCAGATTCGTCAACGTGCGGTCATCGGACACCTCCAGGAACACCCCCAGGAACCGTTCGGTCATGAACTTGTCCATCACCCGCATCAGAATCGACCGGCGGAACGCGATCGTCCGCCCCGGCAAACACCCGATCTGACCCACCACCGACTGCGCCGGCATCGAATACAACGCCCGCGAATTCTCCAACCAGTCCGCCCACCGGGTGATCCACGACCGCTCCGGCTCCAGAATCCGCTGCTTCGTCGTCACCCCACCGACCCGCTCATCCTTGAACGGCTTCACCAACTCGCTCAACACATTCGGCGTCCACACCGTGTCCGAGTCCACCAACACCGTCACATCCCCCGACGACATCCGCGTCCCGATCATCACCGCGTTCCGCTTCCCCGGAATCGGCGTGTGCACCCACCGCACCAACGGCGCGAACTCCTCGCACACCTCCACCAACCCCGGGTTCGGCGCCCCATTGATCACCACGATGATCTCCCCCGGCCGCTGCTCCACCATCCGGCCCAGCACATCCCGGAACAGATCCAACGGCTCATCCACCACCGGAACCACCACACTCGTCGACACCGCGAAATCCTCGGTGTACGCCCGATACCGCTTCGAAACCACCACCTTGATAATCCAAATGACCCAGATGATCGCCGAATACACAGCGAACAAATACAGCTCAGGATGACCCCCGAGCATGTGGCGAAGTTGAAGTATGAAGATGAACACGGCCGTACCTGCTCTCGCAGTCGTAGGGATGTGGCATCCACGCCGTTGCGGAACCGAGGGGGTAGTGGCCCCAATTGTGGGGGCCCTCACAGAAATCAGACAAGGGTTGCCACGCGTTGGTCGCGCAGTCTTAACACGCGTGACATATTGCCCGGCTATGGCCACCTGCTCGAAACTGCGCAGTCGGCCGCGCGCGTCGTCAGGTTCCGTCAGGCCGCTTTATGCGGTCGTGGGAGTGGCCCGCTCGGGCGCGCCGTAGAAGGAACGCTCGAAGACGGCCCGCGCCCGCCGGGTGACGGCGAGGTAGTCCTGCTCCAGCTGGCTCGCCGAACCGGGCGGGTATTCCAGCAGTCGAGCGACGCCGTCGAGCTGCACGCGGTCGGACGGGAGCACATCCGCCGTCTTGTTGGTCCAGAGGGTCATCGCAGAGCGGGCTCGGGATGCGAACACCCACGCGTCGCGGAGTTTCACCGCATCCTCTTCGCTCACGAAGCCGTGCGCCGCCGCCTCCGCCAGGGCATCGAGGGTCGACGTCGTGCGCAGTGACGGCTCCGCGGCGGCATGCTGCAACTGGATGAGCTGCACGAACCATTCGACGTCGCTCAGCGATCCGCGTCCCAGCTTGAGGTGCCGAGTCGGATCGGCACCCTGCGGAAGGCGCTCGTTCTCCACGCGGGCCTTGATGCGGCGCACCTCGCGCACGGCCTGCTCGCCGATGCTCTGGGGGTAGCGCACCTCGTCGGCGAGCTGTTCGAAGTCGGCGAGCAGGGACGCATCCCCGGCGACTCCACGGGCGCGCAGCAGCGCCTGAGCCTCCCAGGTGAGCGACCAGCGACGATAGTAGGCCCGGTACGACTCGAGCGAGCGCACCGGCTGGCCGTTCTTGCCCTCCGGACGCAGCCCGATGTCGAGGTCGAGCGGAAGCCGGTTGTCCTCGGTGAGCCGGTTCAGGTCGGAGACGATCGCGAGGGCGGTCTTGTGCGCCGCGTCCGGATCGTCCGAGCGGTCGCGGAACACGTACATGACGTCGGCGTCCGAACCGAAGCCGAGCTCGCGGCCACCGAACCGGCCCATGCCGATCACAGCGAACTCGATACTGTCCCGATCCTGCCGGGAACCGCGCACGGCCTCCAGCACGCCGGCGATCACGTTCTCCGTGACGGCGCTCAGTCCGTCTGCAAGCTCCTCGATCGTGGAGATGCCGAGGATGCCCGAGAACGCGAGCCGAAGCACCTCACGCCGACGGGCGGCGAGCATAGCCGCGGCCGCGGTCTCGGGAGCCTGGTGCCGGGCGAGGATCGCCCTGGTCTCCTCCCGCAGCAGCTCGGCCGACCGGGGGCGGAGCTCCTCCTCCGACTCCAGCCAGGCGACGGACTCGGGGATGCGTCCCAGCAGCTCGCCCGCGAACCGCGAGCCCGAGAGCACCCGCGTCAGACGCTCGGCCGCGCCGGTGGAGTCGCGCAGCATCCGCAGGTACCAGTGCGTCGAGCCGAGGTCTTCACTCAGCCGCCGGAACGTGAGGAGTCCGTAATCGGGGTCGGCGCCGTCGGCGAACCACTGCAGCATCACCGGCAGGAGATGGCGCTGGATGGTCGCCCGGCGCGACACTCCCCCGGTGAGTGCCGCAATGTGCGCGAGTGCGCCCTTCGGGTCGCGGAAGCCGATCGCCGCCAGGCGCGCTTCAGCCTGGGCGCTCGTCAGGCCGGCCTCTCCGGTGAGCTTGGTGTCCTCGCTGGGTGTGGCTGCGACGGCACTGAGCAGTGGGCGATAGAAGAGCCGCTCGTGCAGTCCGCGCACGCGGTGCTTGATGGCCGTCCACATCTCGAGCAGTTGCGTCGCGCCGGTGGCCAGCCCGGATGCGCGAGCGAGCACGCGGACATCGCCCTCATCCCGCGGCATGAGATGGGTGCGTCGCAGGTGGCGCAGCTGCAGGCGATGCTCGAGGAGGCGGAGTGTGCGGTAGTCGCGGGAGAACGCTGCGGACTCCTCGCGCCCGATGTATCCCTGGGAGGCCAGCGCGGCCAGGGCGGGCAGGGTCGCCCGCTGGTGCACCCGGTCGTCGGTCTGACCGTGCACGAGCTGCAGCAGCTGAACGGTGAACTCCACGTCGCGCAGGCCACCCGGCCCGAGCTTGAGCTGGTACTCCACTTCGTCGTCGGGGATGTGGTCGGTCACGCGCTCGCGCATCCGCTGCACCGACTCGACGAAGTTCTCGCGGGACGCGCTGTGCCAGACCTTCGGCGAGAGGGCGTCGACGTAGCGCTGGCCGAGTCCCAGGTCGCCGGCGAGCGGACGCGCCTTGAGGAGTGCCTGGAACTCCCACCCCTTCGCCCAGCGGTCGTAGTAGGCCAGGTGGGAGTCGAGCGTGCGCACGAGGGCGCCGTCCTTGCCCTCCGGCCGAAGGTTCGGGTCGACCTCCCAGAGTCCCGGCTCGATCGCAGGAGCGTCGATCCCCCGCATCATCAGCACGGCCAAGCGGGTGGCGATGTCGACCGCGCGACCGTTCGAGACGCCGTCCTCCTCATCGCCCTCGGCGACGAAGATCACATCGACATCGCTCACGTAGTTGAGTTCGCGCGCGCCGGCCTTGCCCATCCCGATGACCGCCAGCTTGGTCGCGCGCACCTCTGCTTCGGGAAAGCGTCCGGGACCGGAGCCGGTCGCCTGCCGACGGGCCACTGCGAGCGATGCCTCCAAAGCCGCGGCCGAGAGGTCGGCCAGCGCCGCCGCTACGGCGTCGAGGCCGTCGACCGGGTCGTCCTGCTCCAGGTCGAAGACCACCAGCTGCGCCAGGCGCCGACGGTACCGGATGCGCAGGGCGGTCCACGCCGCCTCCTCCGAGATCTCCGCGAAGCCGTCGCGAGCACCGACCGACTCGAGCAGGTCGCGGCGGAGCTCCTCGGCCGCCGGCACGCTCTCCACCGGTTTCGCCAGGGCGGCCAGCTCGGCGGGCTGCCGCAGGAAGAACTCGGCGAGGCCCTCGGATGCGCCGATCACCCGGAGAAGGCGCTGCGCATCCTGTTCCCGGGACAGGAGCCGGGAGACGGTCTCGGGAGCGCGCCGCACCAGCGTCAGCAGGCAGGCGAGCGCTGAATCGGGATCGGCTGCCGCAGCGAACGCCGGGAGCATCCCCTCGATCGGCCGCCCCGACAGTTCGGCGAGCTCGTCGAGCTGTGCGCGCACGGAGCTCAGGCCGACGAAGCCCGACCGCGCCAGAATGGTCAGGGAGAGCTGGTCGCGGGTCATCGGTCGGGCAGCTGTCGCTATCGCCTAGAGGATCTCGAGGTTGGTGCGCAATTCGTACGGGGTGACCTGGGCGCGGTAGGCGGCCCACTCCTGGCGCTTGTTGAGGAGCACGTAGTTGAAGACCTGCTCGCCGAGCGTCTCGGCGACGAGCTCCGACTCCTCCATCAACTGGATGGCGTGATCGAGGCTCGCGGGCAACTGGTTGTAGCCGAGGGCGCGACGCTCGGCGTCGCTCAAGGCCCAGACGTTGTTCTCGGCCTCGGGCGGGAGCTCGTACTGCTCCTCGATGCCCTTGAGCCCGGCCGCGAGCATGAGCGAGAACGCCAGGTACGGGTTGGCGGCCGAGTCGATGGCGCGATACTCGACGCGCGAGCTCTGGCCCTTGTTCGGCTTGTACAGCGGAACCCGCACGAGAGCCGAGCGGTTGTTGTGGCCCCAGCAGACGAAGCTGGGAGCCTCGTCACCGCCCCAGAGGCGCTTGTACGAGTTGACGAACTGATTGGTGACCGCGGTGATCTCCGGCGCGTGCCTCAGCAGGCCCGCGATGAAGTGACGGCCGACCTTGGAGAGCTGGTATTCGGCGCCGGCTTCGTAGAACGCGTTTGTGTCGCCTTCGAAGAGGGACATATGGGTGTGCATCCCGGAACCCGGGTGGCCAGAGAGGGGCTTCGGCATGAACGTGGCGTAGACGCCCTGCTCGATGGCGACCTCTTTGACGACCGTGCGGAACGTCATGATGTTGTCGGCCGTGGTGAGCGCATCCGCGTAGCGCAGGTCGATCTCGTTCTGGCCCGGCCCCGCCTCGTGGTGGCTGAATTCGACCGAGATGCCGAGGTCTTCGAGCATCCGCACGGAGCGGCGGCGGAAGTCGTGGGCGGTGCCGCCTGGAACATTGTCGAAGTAGCCGGCCGAGTCCACGGGTTCGGGGCCGTCCGGACCGTACGCCGACGACTTGAGCAGGTAGAACTCGATCTCGGGATGCGTGTAAAAGGTGAACCCGCGATCGGCCGCCTTCTCGAGCGTGCGCTTGAGCACGTTGCGAGGGTCGGAGACCGATGGCAGCCCGTCGGGCGTGGTGATGTCGCAGAACATGCGCGCGGTCGGGTCGATCTCGCCGCGCCACGGCAGGATCTGGAACGTGGTGGGGTCGGGATGCGCGAGCAGGTCGGACTCGTAGGCACGGGTCAGTCCCTCGATGGCCGAGCCGTCGAAGCCGAGACCCTCGCTGAAGGCGCCTTCGACCTCGGCCGGGGCGATCGCGACCGACTTGAGCGTGCCGACGACGTCGGTGAACCACAGCCTCACGAACTTGATGCCACGTTCCTCGATCGTGCGAAGAACGAAGTCGCGCTGCTTGTCCATCGTGCCCCTTTCGTCAGCCTTCCCAGACTACTGGCTCGGCCGCCTCCGCTTCGGCAATCGTGCGCTCCGATTCGGGCCGAGCCGTTCTCACTAGACTGAGCGCATGTCTGAGCAGTCGCCGATGCCCTCCGTCACTCCGCCCTCGATGCAATCGCTCAAGCGGGTTCGCACGAGACACTTCCAGACGGCCAAGGAAGAGGGCACCAAGTTCACCGGCCTCACGAGCTACGACCAGCTCACCGCCGAGATCTTCGACGCGGCCGGAATCGACTTCCTCCTGGTCGGCGACTCGGCGGGCAACAACGTGCTCGGCTATGAGACCACCCTTCCGGTGACGATCGACGACCTCATCCCCCTCACCCGGGCGGTCGCCGGTGCGGTCAAGCGGGCGTTCGTCGTCGCCGACATGCCGTTCGGCTCGTACGAGACCGGCGCCCTCGAGGCTCTGCACACCGCGATCCGGTTCATGAAGGAGACGGGCGCCCACGCTGTGAAGCTGGAGGGTGGCGTGCGCAGTGCCGACCAGATCCGCCGCATCGTGGATGCAGGCATCCCGGTCATGGCGCACATCGGTTTCACGCCGCAGAGCGAGCACGGCCTCGGCGGCCACCTCATCCAGGGTCGCGGTGCGGGGGCCGAGCAATTGCTCGCCGACGCGCACGCCGTCGAAGACGCCGGAGCCTTCGCCGTGGTCATGGAGATGGTGCCCGCGGCGGTGGCAGCACGCGTGACCGCCGAACTGCGCATCCCCACCATCGGCGTCGGTGCGGGACCGGATGTGGACGGTCAGCTCCTCGTCTGGACCGACTGGGCGGGCCTCAGCACGGGACGCATCCCGAAGTTCGTGAAGCAGTACGCCGACCTGAAGGGCGTGCTGTCGGATGCGGCCACCGCGTTCAAGGCCGATGTGCAGGGCGGGTCGTTCCCCACCGAGGAGCACAGCTTCTAGCAGCAGCGCTCAGCTCAGCTGAGCTCAGCTCTGCAGCGCTCAGCGGTCGTCGCGAGCGTCTTCCTCTGCCCACTTGGCGCTGTTCTCGCGAAGCTTCTCGAGCGCGTGCTCGGCCTCCGCGCGCGTGTCGAAGGGTCCGACCCGGTCAGGCGCAGGCGAGACGAAACCCTGCTCGACCTCGCCGGTCTTCATGTTGTACCAGTAGCGGTGCTCCGCGTCCTGTTTGATGCCGTGGTCGTCTTCGCCGGTCATAAGCTTGATCCTATGCCCAAGGATTCCGCCGGTCACCTGATCCCCGGACGCATCTCGCCGATGCGGCCCGTACCCGCGAGCATTCCGCGGCCGGAATACGTCGGCAAGAAGGCGCCGACCCCGTATGCGGGCGACGACGTCTACACGGCGGAGGAGATCGAGCTCATCCGTCAATCCGGCCGCATCGCCGCGCAGGCGATCGAGCTGGTCGGCCAGGCGGTGCGGCCCGGGATCACGACCGAGGAGCTCGACATCATCGGGCACGAATTCCTGCTGGCGAACGACGCGTATCCGTCGACGCTGGGCTACCGCGGCTATCCGAAGTCGATCTGCACCTCGGTCAACGAGGTGATCTGCCACGGCATCCCGGACGACACCGTGCTGGAGGACGGCGACATCGTCAACATCGACATCACGGCGTTCAAGAACGGCTATCACGGCGACAGCAACCAGACCTTCATCGCCGGCACCGCATCCGAAGACGTCGCACTGCTCGTCGAGCGCACGCGTGAGGCGCTGAACCGCGGCATCAAGGCGGTCGCACCCGGCCGTCAGGTCAACGTCGTCGGCCGCGCGATCGAGTCGTACGCCAGACGCTTCGGCTACGGAGTGGTGCGCGACTACACGGGACACGGGGTGGGGGCCTCCTTCCACTCGGGCCTGATCATCCCGCACTACGATTCGGCGCCCCTCTACGACACCGAGATGAAGGTGGGCATGGTGTTCACCATCGAGCCCATGCTCACCCTCGGCACCCACGAGTGGGACATCTGGCCGGATGACTGGACGGTCGTGACTCGCGACAAGAGCATCACAGCGCAGTTCGAGCACACCCTCGTCGTCACGGAACGCGGCGCGGAGGTGCTGACACTTCCGTGATCGACGCCACAGGAAGGTAGATTCGACGCATGAGCGCTCAGAACATCGCCATCGGAATCGACATCGGAGGAACCGGAATCAAGGGAGGCCTCGTCGACCTCGACTCCGGAGAGCTCGTCAGCGACAGGATCAAACTGCCGACGCCGGAGGGCGGAGAGCCCGACGACATCGTGCAGACTACGAAGGAGATCGTCGACAAACTGGCCGCCGAGCAGCCGGATGCGGCGGTGGGCGTCTGCTTTCCCGCGATCGTCAGCCACGGGGTGACCATGTCCGCGGCGAACGTGTCCAAGAAGTGGATCGATCTGCCCGCGGAGAAGCTTTTCGAGAAAGCGCTCGAGCGCGACATCCACTTCGTCAACGACGCCGATGCCGCGGGCTACGCCGAGAGCCGGTTCGGCGCGGCACGCGATCGCAAGGGCCTCGTGCTCATGACGACGCTCGGCACGGGAATCGGCTCCGCGCTGATCTACGACGGCGTCCTCATCCCGAACGCCGAGCTCGGTCACCTCGAGATCGACGGGCACGACGCCGAGTCGCGAGCCGCGTACTCCGCCAAGGAACGCGAGACCCTGAGCTGGGAGAAGTGGGCGAAGCGTCTCCAGAAGTACTATTCGACCCTCGAATTCCTCTTCACCCCCGACCTGTTCATCGTCGGCGGCGGTGTGTCGAAGAACTACCAGGACTTCCTGCCCTTGCTCGACCTCAAGACCGAGATCGTCCCGGCGGTGCACCGCAACAATGCGGGAATTCTCGGGGCTGCGGCGCTGGCGGTGCGCACAGACCGTTAGGAAGGCGGACGAGTAGTCGAATGGCACGAGGTCACCTGCGGGTCATGCTCGGCGCCGCGCCTGGTGTCGGCAAGACGTACGCGATGCTCGAAGAGGGCAGGCGCCTGCGGGCTCTCGGCACAGATGTGGTGGTCGGCGTCGTGGAGACGCACGGTCGCGCCGCCACCGCCAGCCTCCTCGAAGGCTTGGAGGTCGTTCCCCGACGGGTGGTCGAGCACCGCGGAATCGAGCTGACCGAGCTGGACCTGGATGCGGTGCTCGCCCGGGCCCCCGAGCTCGCACTCGTCGACGAACTCGCGCACACCAACGCTCCGGGGTCGCAGCACCAGAAGCGCTGGGAGGACGTGGAGTCGATGCTCGCCGCGGGCATCGACGTGATGTCGACGGTGAACATCCAGCACATCGAATCGCTGAACGACGTGGTCGAGCAGATCACCGGCGCCCAGCAGCGTGAGACGATCCCCGATTCGGTTCTGCGCCGCGCCGATCAGATCGAGGTCGTCGACCTCGCTCCGCAGGCGCTCCGAGCCCGGCTCGCCGACGGCGTCGTCTATCCTGCCGCGCGCGTCGATGCCGCCCTGTCCAACTACTTCCGCCTGGGCAACCTCACTGCTCTGCGCGAGCTCGCCCTGCTCTGGCTCGCCGACGAGGTCGACAGCTCGCTTCAGCGATACCGGGCCGAACACGGGATCGCCGGCAAGTGGGAGGCTCGCGAACGTGTCGTGGTGGCGCTCACGGGCGGCCCGGAGGGCGACACCCTCGTGCGGCGCGGCGCCCGCATCGCCGCCCGCTCGACCGGGGGCGAACTGCTCGCTGTGCACGTGACGAGCCAGGACGGACTGAGAGAAGGCAGTCCCGGCACCCTGGCCGCCCAGCGCTCACTGGTCGAGCAGCTCGGCGGCAGCTATCACCAGGTGATCGGCAACGACATCCCACAGGCACTCGTCGATTTCGCACGCGGCTCGAACGCGACCCAGCTGGTGATCGGGGTCAGCCGACGCAGCAGGCTCGCGGCGCTCCTCACCGGTCCGGGGATCGGGGCGACCGTCACCCGCGAATCCGGCGACATCGACGTGCACATCGTGACGCACTCGCAGGCCGGCGGTCGCTTCTCGCTTCCGCGCATCGGCGGCGGCCTCACCACCCGGCGACGCGTCTACGGATTCGTGATCGCCGTGGTCGGCATCCCGTTGCTGACCTGGCTGCTGTCGACTCTGCGCACGGCGGACTCGATGACCAGCAACGTGCTCAGCTATCAGCTCCTCATCGTTCTGGTCGCCCTGGTCGGCGGGATCTGGCCGGCCCTCTGCGCCGCACTGCTGGCGGGCATCACTCTCGACTTCTTCTTCGTGGAGCCGCTCTACACGATCCGGATCAGCGAACCGCTGCACCTGCTCGCGATCGTGCTCTTCCTCGTCATCGCCACGCTCGTCAGCCTCGTGGTCGACCTGGCGGCTCGCCGCAGCCGTGCAGCGACGCGGGCCGGCGCCGAGGCCGAACTGCTCGCCACGGTGGCCGGCGGGGTCATCCGGGGCGAGGACTCCCTCCAAGCCCTGGTCAGCCGCACCCGTGAGGCGTTCGGGCTCAGCGGCGTGCGGCTGCTCCACGGCGACGACGTGCTCACGACGGATGGCGAGCCCGCCGATGCGGAGCACACGCAGATCTTTCCGGTCGGGGAACACGCGACGCTCGAGCTGTCCGGTCACGACCTCGAGGCCGCCGACCGCCGGCTGCTCGCTGTCATCCTCAGTCAGCTCGACGCAGCACTCGAGCACAGCGAGCTCTCCGAGACGGCGAGCGCGCTCGGCCCGCTCGCCGAAACCGATCGGGTGCGCAGCGCACTGCTCGCCGCGGTCGGACACGATCTGCGGCGCCCGCTCGCCGCGGCGACGGCTGCCGTCACCACCCTGCACCAGAAGGACATCCGGCTGAGCGACGACGACCGCGAGGCCCTGCTCGAGACGGCGGAGGAGAGCCTGAGCAGCCTCGCGTCGCTGGTCACCAACCTGCTCGATGTCAGCCGCGTCCAGGCAGGCGTGCTGGCCGTCTCGCTGGCGCCGACCGACCTCGACGACATCGTGCCGTCGGCTCTCGACGAGCTGTCGATCGGCCCGGCCGAGGTCGACCTCGACCTGCCGACCACCCTCCCGGCGGTCGAAACCGATGCGGTCCTCCTGCAACGAGTGCTGGTCAACCTGCTCAGCAACGCCCTCCGGTTCAGCCCACCCGGTGTTCGACCGACCATCGCCGCCAGCGCGTTCGGCGGTCACGTGGAGGTGCGGGTGGTGGATCATGGACCAGGGATCCCCGGCGAACGCCGAGAAGCGGTCTTCGTGCCGTTCCAACGACTCGGCGACACCGACAACGACACGGGCATCGGCCTCGGCCTCGCGCTTTCGAAGGGATTCGTCGAAGGGATGGGCGGAACACTCGACGCCGAGGACACCCCCGGTGGCGGTCTGACCATGGTGGTGTCGCTTCCCGTCGCCGACACGAGTATCGAGGAGGGCCGCACATGAAGATCCTGATCGCAGACGACGACCAGCAGATCCTGCGCGCTCTGCGCATCCTGCTGACCGCTCGCGGTTACCAGGTCACTGTCGCCAGCACCGGCGCCGAAGCGTTGAGCCGGGCGGTCGAAGTGCATCCCGATCTGGTGATGCTCGATCTCGGGATGCCCGAGCTGAACGGCATCGAGGTGATCGAGGGGCTCCGCGGTTGGAGCGCGGTGCCGATCCTCGTCGTCTCCGGCCGGATCGATTCAAGCGACAAGGTCGACGCGCTCGACGCGGGGGCCGACGACTACGTGACCAAACCGTTCGCGGCCGACGAGCTGCTCGCTCGCATCCGCGCCCTCACCAGACGCCAGCCTGCTACCGCGGACGAGCCCGTCGTGACGTTCGGTAACATCTCGGTCGACCTCGCCGCGCACCAGGTGACCCGGAAGGTCCCGAACGGCACGGAGCCGGTGCGGCTCACACCGACCGAGTGGGCCATTCTCGAGGTGCTCGTGCGCAACCCGCGCAAGCTCGTCACGCGCCAGGCGCTCCTCACCCACGTGTGGGGACCGCAGTACACCAGCGATACGGGCTACCTGCGCCTGTACCTCGCCCAGCTCCGCAAGAAGCTCGAGCCTGAGCCGTCGAGCCCGCGGTACCTGCTGACCGAACCAGGGATGGGGTACCGCTTCTCCCCCGACGATCCGGCAGCCGATGCGACTGCCGCAGCCGTCGAGGGCTGATCGGCAGCCGGGGCGAGTTCAGGGAATGGGCCGGCTGCTACGCCGGGTTCTGTCCGGGTGCACGAGGCACCGTGGACGGCCATCTCTCTCGGGACGACGTTGCCGCCGCCCTCTAGCGGTCTACCCGGAAACTCAGCGAGCAGCCTCAACGTTTCCTGTCTGACCTTGCTCCGGACGAGGTTTACCGAGCCGGCCGGGTCACCCCGGTCGCTGGTGGGCTCTTACCCCACCGTTTCACCCTTACCGCCGGACGATCCGAGGATCGATCCGACGGCGGTCTGTTCTCTGTGGCACTGTCTCGCGGGTTGCCCCGGGTGGGTGTTACCCACCGTCCTGCTCTGTGGAGCCCGGACGTTCCTCGGCGGTCCGCCGAAGCGGACCGACGCGACCGTCTTGCCGGCCCATTCGTCGTCAAGCCTAGCGCGCGACCCTGGGCTTCGAGGGCCACGGAGGCCGCCTAGAGTCCGGACTCCTCGTTGCGGATGAGGATGGCCCCGCTGTCGGGGCAGAGCACGACGTCGTCTTGCGCGGCTCGGCGGATGACCGACAGGTCGGATTCGGTCAGCTTCACGTTGCTGCCCATCGACACACCGCGCACGAGCAGTGCCGCGCCGATGCCGTAGCGAGCACGCTGCTTCTCGTACAACTCGATCAGGTCGGCGGGAATCGTGGCGACGATGGTCGCCCGGTCGGTCGCGAGGGCCTTGCGCTGCGCATCCAGCTTGGCCAGCTCGTCGGCACGGGCGGACTCGAGGGCATCGACTCGGCTGTCGAGTGCTGCGCGCTCGGCTTCGACGGCGGCGAGTGCCTCCTCGTAGCCTTCGACCCGTTCCATCACGGCCAGCTCGATCTCCTCCAGGTCGTCGCGGCGCTTGGACAGCGACGCCAGCTCGCTCTCGAGCGCCTGAACGTCCTTCGTCGACGACGTCTGCTGCAGGCGGCCGGAGTCCCGCGCCATCCGCGCCTCCACCAGCTCGACATCGGACTCGATCCGCTTGAGCTCTGCGCGGGCGTCCTCCAGCTCACCGGTGCGTGTGATCCAGCGCGTGCGCACGGCATCGACCTCGGGCTGCAGCGCCGCGAGCTCGGCGAGCTGGGGAAGGTTCTTGGCGGAGTGCTGGAGCTGCGTCAGCCGCGTGTCCGCGGTCTGCAGGCGGAGGAGTTCGTTCTGGTCGGCAGGACTGGCTTTCACAGTGATGAGCTCTTTTCGTGGTTCGGGTCGGTCGGGCGGCGCCGCACACGACGGTGCCGAAAGATCATTGCAGGATTGCGAAATCCCAGGGGTCCGTGCGCAGCTCACTGACCTCGATCGAGATCCCGGGGAGGGCCGCGCGCAGCTGCTCGGCGGCGGTGTCGAGCCAGAGCCATTCGCTCGCCCAGTGAGACACGTCGAGCAAGGCGGGGCCGCCGCTGTGGAGCGACTGCTCCCGGGACTCGGAGGCGGGATGGTGCCGAAGGTCGGCGGTGATGTACACGTCGGCGCCGCGCACCGCATCCGTCGACAGGAGGGAGTCGCCCGCGCCGCCGCACACGGCGACGCGCGAGACCGGCTGCTGGTAGTCGCCGGAGGCGAGGATGCCGCCGGCGGTCGGCGGAAGGATGTCGGCCAGCTTCCGTGCGAGGGCGCCGAGCGTGGTCGGTTCTGCGAGGTCTCCCACCCGGCCGATCCCCGTGACGCCGTCGGCGGAAGGAACGATCGGCACTGTCTCGACGAGTCCGAGCCGTGCGGCGAGCACCGCGGACGTACCGTCGGCAACGACGTCGGCGTTGGTGTGCGCGGCGATGAGCGCGCAGTCGGCACGGATGAGTCGCGCGAGCAACGCACCCTTGTAGCGGTCCTCGGCGACGGTGGTGATACCACGGAGCAGCAGCGGGTGGTGCACCAGCAGCAGGTCGGCGTCGCGGTCGATCGCCTCGTCGACGGTGGCCGCGACAGCGTCGACCGCGAGCACGATGCTCTCGACCGTCGCCGCCGGATCGCCGGAGAGCAGCCCGGCCGCGTCCCACCCCTCGGCGCCCGCGAGCGGCCAGAGCTGCTCGACGGTTCGGTTGACGGATTCGAGAGTGTGCTGCACGGTGACGAGCCTACGGGATGCGCCCGGCTTCGGCGGCGGGCGCGACGACCTCAGACGATCGCCCGCTCCTGCCGCCGAACCGCGGGGATGCCCGACACGATCGGAGTGAGGATGCCGACCCCGAGCGCCACCACCACGCCGATGTTGCTCATCCCCAGATCACCGTCGGCGCTGACGCCGAGCACCGGGAAGAGGTAGCCCTCCCAGCTCAGCCAGGGCAGGTCCGAGCTGATCAGCCCCAGCCCGATCACGCTCGCGACGACGAGCATCGCCAGATTGATCCAGCGCCAATCGGGGTAGACCCCGCCGCGCTTCACCAGGGAGGGCTGATGGAATCGCCGCGAACGAAGCATCATCTCAGCCGAGAACAGTCCCGCCCAGGCTGCGACGGGCACCGCGAGCGTGATCGGCGCACCGCTCACGACCTCCCCCAGGTCGGATGTCGTCGTGGCGAGCAGAACCGCGGCCAACGCGATCGTCCCTCCGACGGCGACCGTGCTCCACCGGCGCCGCAGACGCACGCCGAGCGCCTCGAGGGTGAACCCTCCCGAGTAGATGATCAGCACCAGCCCGGAGATGAGGCTCAACGTCACCGCGAGGAGCAACGGGATGGGGTACCAGGCCGGCAGACCGAGCCGGGAGAAAGCGCTCACCGGGTTCGACGCCAGGTCTTCGGCGAGCGCGGGGTTCGACGCAGCGAGGAGACCGCCGTAGGAGATCAGGAGGAAAGGCGGAAGGGCGGCGCCGAAGGTCGCCCAGAGCATCGCAGCCGCACCCGAGGAGTCCGGACGCTGGTACCGCGCGACCTCCGCGCTGCTGTTCGCCCACACCAGACCGAGATAGCTGAACACCAGCACCGCGCCGGTGACGGTTCGGAGCCAGACCGCATCCGGAACCGCGAGCGCCCGCCCGACGTCGACCGCACCCCAGGTCGCAACGACCATCACGAGGATGAGCACGGCGGAGGCGATCGTCAGCACGAGCTGCACTCGGGCGACCAGCGAATAGCCGAAGTAGGCCACGGCCAGGGCGACCCCGATGGCGACGACCAGTCCCGCGGTCGTCGGGAGGGCCGCATCCGTCGCCCATCCCTGCGAGGTGAACAGCGATCCGACCGCAGCGCCCGCCAGCCAGAGCAGCACGGCGCCCCAGAAGAGGCGGGTGAGGAGGGCGAGCGCGGCAGGCACGACGTTGCCGCGCATCCCGAAGGTCGCCCGGGAGACCACCATCGTCGGCTGTCCGCTCCACTTGCCTGCGAGGGTCCCGATGCCGAGCGGCAGGAAGGACAGCGCCACTCCGACGAGAGTCGCCACCAGCATCTGCCGAAGGCTCAGTCCGAGCGAGAAGAGGGTCGCGCCGACCCCGACACTGATCAGGGAGGACGTCGCTGCGAACCAGAGCCAGAACATCCGGGATGCTCGGCCCACCCGTCGATCGAGCGGTGTCGATTCGAGGTCGGCGTCCTCCACCTCGAAGAGCGGTGCGGCGACGGGCTCGGCATCGAACAGGATGCTCTCCTCGGTCGAGACGCGCGGGCTCGCCAGCGGAGCGAGCGAAGCGGTCGTCAGCAGCACGTCGTCGGCGTCGTCCTCCACGTCGGCGTCGACGGACGCCGCCCGCTCGACCGGCACGGACTCCGTCGGCGGCGAGACGATCGGTGCAACGATCGGCAGGACCTCGATGGATCCAGGCCCCGTGGGTGCAGTCTCTTCTCGCGCCTGCTCGTCCGCCCTGGCTTCGACGAGGGGCGGTTCGCTCGGGACGATCGGCACCGGCTGCGATTCCGACGGGGCCTCTGCGGGCTCGACGTACCCGAGCGGCTCGATGCGCCGCGGCGTCGAGGGAGTGGCGGCATCGGCCACCTGCGACGATGCCGCTGCCGCTGCCGGCGCGATCCAGGCGCTGAATGTCGGTTCGGGACCCTGCTGACGCGGCCGGAGATCGAGGTCGTCGAAGCTGATCAGCTGCGTCGGGGTGTCCTCGGGCGCGAGCTCCGGTTCTCCGGGCGGCTCCGCGCTCTCCGGCGTCTGCACGGGGATGGCCGTTGTCGCCGCCCTCGCCACGAGCACGCTCTCGAGATGCTCGATGGCCGCGAGTGTGTCGTGCGAGTTCAGATCCCGGCTCACGAGGTCGGCGACCTGGTCGTCGCTCAGGGAGGCCGCATCCGTCACCCCGTCCGAGCCGATGACGGTCGGGCCGGCGATGATCGGCAGCGCAGACGTCATGCGGGTGACCTGCTCCTCGAGTGCCCTGGCGAGCTCATCGTCGTCGTGGTGCTCTTCGGGCTCGAGCTCCGGTTCCGGCTCGAGCTCCGGCTCCGGCTCGAGCTCCGGCTCTGACTCGGCCGACGGCTCCGGCTTGGGCGCGGCGGGTCCGCGGCGCACCGGTGGGCTGTACTGAGCCCGCCTTCTCCCCGGGACGGAGGCGACAGACGGGTCGTGCGCGACTCCATCGCTGTCCATGACGAAATCCTACCGAGGCATCCGGTCGCTGGACCGGTCTGTCTGCCTGCGATTTCGGCGCCTGACCGGAATGTGGCGGCCGGCGCGGCCCGAAGAGTCGTAGCATCGTTCTCGATGAGCGACACGACGAAGACACCGTACGAAGACCTGCTGCGTGATGTGCTCGCGACGGGCACTCAGAAGTCCGACCGAACCGGCACCGGGACGCGAAGCGTATTCGGCCGCCAGCTGCGGTTCGATCTCGCGGACGGATTCCCCCTCATCACCACCAAACGCGTTCACTTCAAGTCGATCGCCTACGAACTGCTCTGGTTCCTCCGCGGCGACAGCAACGTCGGATGGCTCCGCGAGAACGGTGTGACGATCTGGGACGAATGGGCCGACGAGAACGGCGAGCTCGGCCCTGTCTACGGTGTGCAGTGGCGTTCCTGGCCCGCGCCCGACGGCTCGCACATCGACCAGATCGCCCAGGTCGTCGACACACTTCGGAGCGACCCGGATTCGCGGCGCATGATCGTGTCCGCCTGGAACGTCGCCGACATCCCGAGCATGGCCCTCGCCCCCTGCCACGCCTTCTTCCAGTTCTACGTGGCCGACGGAAAACTCTCCTGCCAGCTCTACCAGCGCAGCGCCGACATGTTCCTCGGCGTCCCGTTCAACATCGCCAGCTACGCGCTGCTCACGATGATGGTCGCGCAGCAGGTCGGCCTTGAGCCGGGCGAATTCATCTGGACGGGTGGCGACGTGCACATCTACGACAACCACGTCGAACAGGTCGCCGAGCAGCTCAGCCGGGAGCCGTTCCCCGCGCCGACGTTGCGGTTCGCGCGCCGGCCGGAGAGCATCCTCGACTACACGTTCGAGGACTTCGTCGTGGAGAACTACCAGCACCATCCTGCGATCCGCGCCGCGGTGGCCGTGTGAGCACGGCCGTCGGCAGCGTCGCACTCATCTGGGCGCAGGCGAAAGGCGGCGTCATCGGCCGTGGCGGAACCATGCCGTGGCACCTCCCAGAAGATCTGGCGCATTTCCGCACGCTGACCGCGAAAGACACGGTCATCATGGGCCGCAAGACCTGGGACTCGCTGCCGGAGCGATTCCGGCCGCTGCCCGAACGCACCAACGTCGTCGTCACCCGGCAGACCGGATGGGCGCAGCCGGGCGCGACGCCGACGCACTCCCTCGAGAAGGCGCTGACCGCATCCCCGAGCGAGACGACCTGGGTCATCGGCGGAGCCGAGCTCTACCGGCTGGCGCTCAGTGACGCCGACCGCCTGGAGGTCACCGAGATCGACCTCGAGGTCGACGGAGACGCCTTCGCGCCGTCCATCGGGGACGGCTGGACCGCATCCGTCGCCGACCCGGACTGGCTGACCTCGGCGACCGGGCTCCGCTACCGGTTCCTCACCTACCTCAGGTGAGCGCCGGCCTCACGTGAGGCCGGCGATGAGGTTCACGGTCGTCGCCAGGATGACCGAACCGAACAGGTACGACAGCAACGTGTGCCGAAGGATCGTCTGACGGATGTACGAGTCGCTGACATTGGTGTCGGAGACCTGGAACGTCATTCCGAGCGTAAACGACAGGTAGGCGAAGTCGCTGTACCGCGGCGGCTCCTCCTGGTTGAAGCTCACGCCGCCTTCCTTGCCCCGGTAGTAGAGCTGCGCGTACCGCAGCGTGTAGAGCGTGTGCACCAGCGTCCAGGAGAGGGCGACACTGGCGACGGCGAGTACGGCGAGGCCGGCTTTCTCGACGCCCATCACCTGCTTGGCCGCGACGAGGATGACCACGATCGCCACCACGCTGGCGACACTCGCCGTGAGGAGGAGGACATCGGACAACGCTCGGCCCGGGTCCTCCCTGGTGGCGTGCCGCTTGGTCTGGGAGGCGCTGAACCCCCACACCACTGCCCAGACCCAGACGATGTAGACGACGCACGCGACACCCCAGCCGACGGTCGCCGCGAACACCCAGCCCCCGAGGATCCCGGTGGCGACAGCCGCGACCGCTCCCACGGCGAAGGCGATGATCATTCTCAACCGCGACCGGTCGAAGCGACGTTTCAGTGGAGTGCTCACACGCTGATGTTCGCACAGCCGGCGGTCACCCGCCTGCGAGGCGCAGCGGTCGCGGCTACGATCGGAGCGTGACTTCTGCTCCCGTCTCCCCCGCCGTTTCGCTCGCAGACCTCGACCCGGATGCACTGCGCTCCGTCCACGCGGAGTTCGCCGCCGCCTACGAGGAGTTGAAAGCGGCCGGCCTGAAGCTCGACCTCACGCGCGGCAAGCCGGGCGCCGACCAGCTGGACCTCTCGAACGACCTGCTGCACCTGCCGGACGGCGAGTACCGCGACGCCGCCGGGACAGACCTGCGCAACTACGGAGGGGCCGTCGGTCTCCCCGAACTGCGCGCCATCTTCGCCGATGCCCTGCGCGTTCCGGTTCCGCAGCTGCTCGCGCTCGGCAATGCGAGCCTCACGGTGATGCACGACACGATCGCACAGGCGTTGATCCAGGGAGTGCCGGGCGGCGAGCTCCCGTGGGGACGCCAGCAGATCAGCTTCATCGCGCCGGTCCCGGGATATGACAGGCACTTCTCGATCTGCGAGCGGTACGGCATCCGGCTCATCCCGGTGCCCCTGAACGACGACGGACCCGATGTCGCTGCGGTCGCGGCCCTGCTCGAGACCGACGACAGCATCAAAGGCATGTGGTGCGTCCCGGTCTACTCCAACCCGACCGGTGCCGTGTACAGCGAAGACGTCGTGCGGGCGCTCGTGTCGCTTCCCGCCGCCGCCGACTTCCGGCTGTTCTGGGACAACGCCTACGCCGTGCATCATCTGGGCGACGAGCGTCCCGAGCCGATCGACGTGCTCGGTCTCGCCGCCGAAGCGGGCAACCCCGATCGTCCGCTCGTCTTCGCGTCGACCTCCAAGGTCACCTTCCCCGGCGCGGGAGTCGCGTTCGTCGGCGGCTCTCCCACGAACGTCGACTGGATCGTGCGCAACATGTCCGTGCAGAGCATCGGTCCCGACAAGATCAATCAGCTCCGGCACGTTCGACTCCTGAGAGACGAACAGGGCCTCGCGGCGCACATGGAGAAGCACCGCGCGATCCTCGAGCCCAAGTTCGCCGCGGTCCAGGGCGCCTTCGAGGCACGACTCGCGCCGTACGGCGCGGGCACCTGGACCTCTCCGGGGGGCGGCTACTTCGTCAGTCTCGACGTGGTCGACGGTTGCGCGAAGCGCGCCGTGCAGCTCGCCGCCGAGGCCGGCATCGCGGTCACGCCTGCCGGTGCGACCTTCCCGTACGGGGACGACCCCCGCGATGCGAACATCCGGATCGCGCCGACCTTCCCGCCACTGGACGAGCTGCGCACGGCGCTCGACGGTCTGTGCACGGCCATCCTGCTCGCCGAGGCGGAGACGCTGCTGGCCGCGAAGGGCTAGCCGTGACCGTCTGGCGGGTTCGCCCGAGCATCGAGACGGACTGGGCGGCCTACCGCGATCTTCGTCTGGAGATGCTGGTCGACACTCCGATCGCCTTCACCGAGACGATCGACCGCGCCCGGCTGCACCCGGATGAGCACTGGCGCAACCGTGCCGCGAACCGCAGCCCTACCAGCCGGCTGTTCGCCGCCGTCGCCGATGACGGGAGCTGGCTCGGCACGATGGGCGGCTTCCACCCGCCCGGCAACCGCGATCCGGTGCTCGTCGGCGTCTACGTCACTCCTGCGTTCCGTGGGGTTCGCGAGGGTGTGGCGGATGCACTCCTCGACGCCGTGATCGATTGGTCTCGCGATCGCAGCGAGCGCCTCCTGCTCGAGGTCCACGAGCACAACGAGCCGGCCATCCGCTTCTACCGTCGACGTGGGTTCGTGCCGACCGGTGTGACGGTCCCCTACGTGCTGGACCGCTCCGCCGTCGACCTCGAGATGGCGCTGAGTCTGGCGGCCCGGCGTCCATCGTCGTGAGCGCCGGGCCCGTCTCCTCTCAGCGGATCTTCTCGAACGCGAGCGCCAACTCGATGAGCAGGCGGGCGCCGAACCCCGTGGCGCCCTTGGACCGCCAGGAGTCGTCGGTCTCCGACTGCATCGTGCCCGCGATGTCGAGATGCGCCCACGGCAGACCGCCGACGAACTCGTTGAGGAAGAGCGCCGCCGTGGTGGCACCCGCGTACGGGCCGCCCAGATTCGAGATGTCGGCGACATCGGAATCGAGTTGCTTGCGGTACTTCTTCTCGAGCGGGAGCTGCCAGACCTGCTCGTCCGTGGCAGCCGACGCTGCCTTCGCCTGATCGATGATCGCCTGATCGTTGCCGAAGAGCGCCGCGGTCGCGGCACCGAGCGACACCAGTGCGGCGCCGGTGAGGGTTGCGATGTCGACGACGGCGTCGGGCTCCTCCTCCGTGGCGAGCACCAGCCCGTCGGACATGACGAGTCTGCCCTCGGCATCCGTGTTCTTCACCTCGACGGTCATGCCGTTGCGGATCGTGAGCACATCCCCGAGCTTGTATGCCGAACCCGACGGCATGTTGTCCGTGCACATCAGGAATGCGGTGACGGTGGTCGTGCAGCCGAGGTCGCGCAGCGCCGTCAACGCGGCGAACACCGCCGCCGCCCCGCCCATGTCCATCTTCATGGCGAGGTGCATCGGGTCGGACGGCTTGAGGCTGATGCCGCCCGAGTCGTACATGATCCCCTTGCCGACCATGGCCAGGTGGCCCGTCGACTCCCCCGCGGGGGTGTACCGCAGCTTGATCATGCGCGGCTCCTCGGCGCTGCCGGCGTTGACTCCGAGCAGACCGCCGCAGCCGAGTTCGAACAGCTGCTGCTTGTCGAACGCCTCGACCTCGAGCCCGAAGTCCTCGGCCAGGGAGAGTGCCAGGTCGGCGAAGACGGTCGCCGTCAGGTGCCCGGGCGGGGTGTTCGCCAGATCTCGAGCCAGGTTCGCCGATCGCGCCGTGATCACGCCGCGCGCGAACCCGTCCGTCACAGCGGAGACATCAGCGGCTCCCACAAGAACCTCGACCGCGTCGAGAGGCGTGACCTTCGGGTCTGTCTTGAGCTCGCTGAAGCGGTAGCGCGCCAGGAGCATGCCCTCAGCGACGAGCTGGCCGACCGTCTCGCGATCGACGTCGCCGAGCGGCCCGAGCGACATTCCGATGCGCGCGTGCGTCGCGGCCGCCCGAGCGACATTCGCTGCGACGTCGCGCAGCGAATCCGTCGTCACGTCCGCCTCCGCTCCGGCACCGACGACGTACACCGCCGGACCCTCTGCGGTCGGCACGGCGAGGGTCTGGCCCGGCTTGCCCTCGAAGCCCGCCCGGGCGAGTGCGTCGCGGTCGAGTCCGAGCGCGGCGGCGACCCCACCATCCGTCGTCACGGCGTACGCCACGGCGCCGAGGTCGGACGAGAAGCCCGTGACCGCCTCGAAGCCGACGATCCGCTCCGGCAGGAGGGACGGCGCCGGGGTGAAGTCGTCGGGGATCAACAGATAGGTGCTGGCCATGGTTCAGTCCTTCGTGGTGGCGGTGGCGGTGGCGGTCGCGGGAGCGGAGACGACGACGGTGATGGTGTCGCCCTCGGTGACCACCGACTCGTCCACGTCTTCGGGATCGGACGGCTCGAGCTGCTCCGGCAGGTCGTCCTTGCGCATGCCCGGCATGCGGCCGGCGGGAACGATCGCCAGCAGTGCGATCCCCGCGAGCCCGAGCAGGGAGATGTTGAGCGCCTGGAGCCGCGCATCCTCGTTCACCGCGACGGCCGCATCGACCTGCTGCGGCGTCGCGTCGGTGCTCGAGCCGAGAACTTCTTTGAGGTGGTCGTTCGTGACGAAGTTGGGGTTGTCGAGGTTCACCTGGGAGATCAGCGATGGCGGGATCTCCGGATGGTCGGCGATGCTCGAGGCGATCAGACCGCCCAGGATCCCGACCGCGAACACGCTGGCCACGGCGATCCCGACGCTGCCCGAGAGGTTGTGCACCAGCCCGCGCCAGGCCCCGACGTCACCGGCCAGCTTCTTCGGCGCGGCGGACAGGAGCGTGTTGAACACCAGCGCCACGATCGCTCCCTGGCCGAGACCGAGGACGATCAGGCCGATGACGACGACGAACTGTTCCCACTCGTTGCGCACGCTGAACGCGAGAATGATGAGTCCGACCGCCACCACGATGAAGCCGAGCCGTGCGAGCACCCGCGGCGAGAGCCGCTTGTAGAGGCTCGCGACGAACGTGCTCGCCAGGAAGATCGAGAGCGTGTACGGGATGACCGCGACCGACGTCTCGAGGCTCGTGCGGCCCTGCACCACTTGGATGTAGAGCGGGATGAGGAAGTTCGCCGCGGTTCCGACGAAGAGCATGATTCCCATGCAGATCGTGACCGCGCGTTCGGACCCGGTGGCGAGCACCCTCAGGTCGAAGATGCGCGGTCGTTTCTCCGCCTGGCGCCGGCGGAGCCACATGAAGAAGATCTGGCCGACGATCAGCCCCAAGACCACGAGCACCGGCGCGGGCGACAATCCGAGGATGTCGAACGGTGCGCCGTCACGGGCGATCACCAGCCCCCACGGCTCCAGTCCGCTGAACCCGAAGCTGAGGAGGATGATCGCGACGGCCGCGAGTGTCGCTCCCGTCCAGTCGATGGCCAGGTCACGCTGCGGGGTGATCACCTTGAACCGGAAGCTGAGCAGCAGATTGACGACGGCCAGCGCGACGATGAGCCAGAACGACCACCGCCAGCCGATGGTCGACGCAAACGCTCCGGCGATGAGGAGCGCGAGCACACCCGCCGCCGGAATCGCCGCCGCCAGATAGCCGATCGCCTTGGCCTGCTGCTGCCCGTGATAGTTCGTGGCGATGAAGACCGTGAGTGCCGGCGCGATGAGGGCGATGACCGCACCGGATGCCGCCTGAGCGATGAAGAGCATTGCCGGCGACACGCTCAGCGCGACGCACGCCATCGCCACACCGTGTACGACGACGGCGATCTGGAAGACGCGCCGGGTGCCGAAGCGGGCCCCGACCTTCGCGCCCAGCAGGATGAACGCCGCCATCGCGAAGGTCCCTGCCGTGATGGCGGTGCCGACCGATGTGGCGGGAGTGTCGAGGTCCGTCGTGATTCCCGCCATCGACACGGTCAAGGCGTTGACGGTGAACGAAACCTGGATCTGGGTGAGTACGACGACGATCAGGGGCAGCCACGAACTCTTGGCGACCAGGTGCGGGACAGCTGTTGACGGTGAGCTCATAGCCCTGCCCTCCTCTGCGCGACCCGGATCACGTCGAGCCTCGCCCTATTCGGTTGTGCCCCGATGGTGGGGTTGCTCTCATTCTGGCGTGGGCCGACCGTTCTGTCACCTGTTGAAATATCGTCGAGTCAGGCCTCCCCGAACCCGGTCTCCACCAGGTCGGCCAAGGCGTCGACAGCGCCTGCACCGGCGGGGTCGTCGGACGCGATCTCCGCCGTCTTGCCCGCGTTCAGGCCGAGCGACATGATGCCGAGCAGACTCTTCGCATCCTTGCCATTGACCGTCACTTTGACCGGGAAGGTGTTCGCCAGCTTCACGAACTCGGCCGCCGGACGAGCGTGCAGTCCGTCTCGATTCTTGAGCGTGACCTCACGCACGTACCGGCCGGACGCATCCGTGCCGCCTGATGCACCGGTGCCGGATGCGCTCGCCTGTTCCGCGTCCTCAAGCGGTTCCCCGGGCAGCGCGCTCGGCGCATCCACCCACGCCGAACGGGCGCTCTCCGCAGCCTCGACCACGTCCCGGAGACCGGCGCCGCTCTCCGCGGCCACCCCCGCCGCAACGCCACCCTCGACGAACGGGACATCGACGACGATCACGCGCTCGCGCTCCTCATCGGAGAGGGTGTCGTACACGGTCTCAGCGATGAGCAGGGCGGAGCCGAGGTCGCTGATGACGACGACCCCGGCCCCTTTCTGCGCCTGCTGGATGCCTTCGCTCACCTTCACGAAGCTGGTCCCGATCCCGTCGTCGTCGGTGCCTCCGGCCGCGACCAGTGGCACCGATCCGGCCATCTGCCCTGCGAGGGCGACGAGACCCTCGGCGATCTGACGGCTGTGGGAGACGAAGACGATTCCGACCCGCTCACTCATCGGCGGCCGTCTCGGCAGCGGCACGGAGGATCAGTGCCGTCGACTGGGCGCCGGGGTCCCGGTGCCCGATCGAGCGTTCGCCGAGGTAGCTCGCCCTGCCCTTGCGAGCGATCAGCGGCTCCGTGGCAACCGCGCCCGCCTCGGCCGCGTCCGCGGCCTCGCGCAGGATGTCGGCCGCCGAAGCGCCGTCCTCCTGCGCTGAGGCCGCGGCCGACACCGCAGGCGTCCAGGCGTCGATCATCGTCTTGTCGCCCGCTTCTGCCTTGCCGCGCGAGACGATGCCGTCGCGTGCGGCAGCGAGCATCGCAACGATCGCCGGGTCGTCGATCGACTCCGCGTCGCCGACGGGCTCGGCCGCCTTGAGAAAGGCCGTGCCGTACAGCGGACCGGATGCGCCACCCACGGTCGAGATCAACGTCATCGCGATCGAGCGCAGCGCCGCTCCCGGTGCCGTGTCCTCCGGCAGCTTGTCGAGGGCGACGACGACGGCACGCAGGCCGCGATCCATGTTCTCGCCGTGGTCGCCGTCGCCGATTTCGCGATCGAGCGTGTTGAGCTCGTGCTTGTGCTCGTCGATCACCGCCGCCGCCGCCGTCATCCAGGCCTTGACCCAGTCCGTGTCCAGCGTCATCCGCCGTCCTCCCTCTCTCGTTCGGGTTCGTTTTCGTTCGGGTGGGTGTCAGACGCCCCAGCGGAGCGCGGCGGTGTGCACCGGCGCATCCCACAGGGCGGTCAGTTCGTCGTCGAGTTTGAGCACCGTGACGGATGCGCCCTGCATCTCGAGCGAGGTGACCAGGCTGCCGACCAGCGACCTGCTGAGCGTGATACCGTGCTCATCCAGGATCTCCGCGGCGCGCCGGAACACGATGTACAGCTCCGAGAGCGGCGTTCCGCCCATCCCGTTGACGAAGAGCAGCACCTTGTCGCCGGAGGTGAACGGCACATCCTCGAGGACCGCCGTCATCATGAGGTCCACCAGCTTGTCGGCCTCTTGCAGCTTGATCCGTTCGCGGCCGGGCTCACCGTGGATGCCGACACCGAACTCCACCTCGTCTTCGGCGAGATCGAAACCGGGCTCACCAGCATGGGGAACCGTGCCGGCCGCCAGCGCGAGCCCGATCGAGCGCACGTTCGCGTTGACCTTCTCCGCGATCGCGGTGACCCCGTCGAGGTCGTCGCCCCGATCGGCCGCCGCTCCGGCGATCTTCTCCACGAGGACGGTGCCGGCGACCCCGCGACGGCCCGCCGTGTACAGGGAATCCTGCACGGCCACATCGTCGTCGACGACGACCGAGCGCACGGAGATCCCCTCGGCCGCGACCAGATCGGCCGCCGTCTCGAAGTTCAGCACGTCGCCCGTGTAGTTCTTCACGATATGCAGAACGCCTGCCCCGCCGTCGGCCGCTTTCGTGGCTTCGACGATCGGCATCGGTGTCGGCGAGGTGAACACCGGACCGGGCACGGCCGCGTCCAGCATCCCTTTGCCGACGAAGCCGGCGTGCAATGGCTCGTGACCACTGCCGCCTCCGCTGACCAGACCGACTTTGCCCTGAACCGGGCCGTCGGCCCTGTACACGAAATCAGGATCGTGCGACACCTTGACGATGTCGGCATGAGCTCTGGCGAACCCGTCGAGGGACTCGCTCACGACGTCGGGTACGCCGTTGATGAGCTTCTTCATCGAAACCCTTCCTTTCACTGCTGTCAGTGCGTTGCCGCCACCCATTCGTCGAGCTTCGCGGCCGCAGCCCCGGAGTCGATTGCCTCGGCGGCGACCGCCATTGTCGAACGGAACCGGTCCAGGATGGCTTCCTGAACCCTCGACGGGTCGGACGCGAGCTCGTATGACACGAGTCCGGCCGCCGCGTTGAGCAACACGATGTCGCGCACGGGGCCTTCTTGGCCCGCCAGCACGGCACGTACGACGCTCGCGTTGTACGCGGCGTCCTTTCCGAGCAGGTCGTCCATCGACGCGCGCGGGATGCCCAGATCACGCGGGTCGATGTCGTGCTCGGTGACGAGGCCACGGGAGACCTCCCAGACATGGCTGTGTCCCGTCGTCGAGAGCTCGTCGAGCCCGTCGTCACCACGGAAGACCAGTGCCGTCGCCCCGCGTGTCTGGAACACGCCGACGAAGAGCGGAACCCGGTCGAGCGTCGCGACGCCGACGGCCGAGGCTTCGGGCCGGGCCGGATTGCACAGCGGGCCGAGGTAGTTGAAGACGGTCGGCACGCCCAGTTGGGCGCGCACGGGCCCGGCGTTGCCGAAGCCCGGGTGGAACGCCGATGCGAAAGCGAAGGTGATCCCCGCCTTCTTCAGCACGTCGGCGACCTTCTCGGGCGGAAGCGTGAGGTCGATGCCGAGCGCGGCGAGCACATCCGACGATCCGGACGACGAGCTGGCCGCACGGTTGCCGTGCTTGATCACGGGCACCCCGGTCGCCGCAGCCACGATGGACGCAGTGGTCGAGATGTTCACGGTGCCGAACCGGTCTCCTCCAGTGCCGACGATGTCGAGCGCCATCGGGTCGACCGGCAACGGCACGGCGTGATCGAGGATGGCATCGCGGAAACCGACGATCTCATCGACCGTCTCGCCCTTGGCGCGCAGCGCGATCAGGAAGGCGGCGAGCTGCGCGTCGGTCGCGTCACCGCTCATGATCTGGTCCATCGCCCAGGCCGCCTCGGCGACGCTGAGGTCCTCCTGCTCGAGCAGGGAGGTGAGAATCGACGACCAGGACCGCATTTCCGACATACTGCGATCCTACTGAGCGGCGGCCTTGCTGTGACCTGTCCCCGGGAAAGCACCCGACTTAGGTCAGCCTTATACGAAAAGATGCCCATTCCGGGCTGTCAGATGAGAAAACCACGGCTTCTTTTCAGCCATAATGGAGGAGTGACGAGCACCTCAATATCTCCTACGGCGAGTGCGCCCTCCATCAACCGGCCCAATGTCGTGGCTGTCGGCACCATTGTCTGGCTGGGCAGTGAGGTCATGTTCTTCGCGGGTCTCTTCGCGATCTACTTCACCCTCCGTTCCACCTCGCCCGACCTGTGGGCGGCAGAGACCTCGCACCTGAACGTGCCTTTCTCGCTGACGAACACCATCATCCTGGTGTCGAGCTCGTTCACCTGCCAGTTCGGCGTGTTCGCGGCCGAGCGCCTGCAGCCGCGGGCGACGGGCTGGAGCCCCGCCAAGTGGGGCATGGTCCAGTGGTTCACGCTGACGTATGCACTAGGGGCCGTCTTCGTCGCCGGCCAGATCCTCGAGTACGCGACGCTCGTCTCCGAGGGGATCGCGTTCGACTCGAACTCCTACGGTTCGGCGTTCTACCTGACCACCGGCTTCCACGGTCTGCACGTCACCGCCGGCCTCATCGCCTTCCTCCTCGTCATCGGCCGCGCCTTCGCGGTCAAGACCTTCGGCCACAAGGAGGCGACGAGCGCGATCGTCGTGTCCTACTACTGGCACTTCGTCGACGTCGTCTGGATCGGGCTCTTCCTGGTCATCTACGTTCTCAAATAGGAATCAGGAGCAGACCTCTAAACCATGCGCCCGAATACCCGCACCAAGACAAAGGCCGCCCGCAAGGGCGGGCGGCGTCACCCCCTCGCCACCGTCGCGCTGATCGCAATCGGCCTCGGCCTCACCGGCGGAGCGTATGCGGCGTTCAATACGTCCACCGCATCCGCCGAGCAGCAGCCGGCAGCCGCCTCGCAGGAGTCGATCGACCAGGGCAAGAAGCTCTTCCAGTCGAACTGCGCCACCTGCCACGGGCTCGACGCACAGGGAACGGTCAATGCGCCGAGCCTCATCGGCGTCGGCGCCGCATCGGTCGACTTCCAGGTCGGCACGGGCCGCATGCCGATGGCCATGCAGGGTCCGCAGGCAGAAGAGAAGCCGGTCCAGTTCACCGACGACCAGGTCAAGGCGCTCGCAGACTATGTCGCCTCGCTTGCTCCCGGCCCGTCCATCCCCGAGCAGAAGTGGCTCAACGGTGACGGAGACGCCGCCGCCGGCGCCGAACTCTTCCGTGTCAACTGCGCGATGTGCCACAACGTCGCAGGTGCCGGTGGTGCGCTCACCGAGGGCAAGTTCGCTCCGCCGCTCACCGGTGTCAGCGCCGCCCACATCTACGAGGCCATGGTCACGGGTCCGCAGAACATGCCGGTCTTCAACGACCTGAACATCAGCCAGCAGGGCAAGGCCGACATCATCACGTACCTCAAGTACATCCAGAACAACCCCTCCCCGGGCGGATTCGAGCTCGGCTCGCTCGGCCCGGTGGCCGAGGGCCTGTTCCTGTGGATCTTCGGTCTCGGTGCCATCGTCGCGCTGACCGTGTGGATCACGGCGAAGTCGAACTAGGGGCACTCGAGACATGACACAGCGCACGAAGGAGAACAATGGCACAGGACGATAACAGCGGTCACGAGCTGACCTCTGCCAGCTCGTCAGCCGTCGACGTCCACCGGACAGGCGACCCGGGAACGGCGGTGATCATCCGCGATCAGGTGGAGAACCCCGGGTTCCCGCCGCACCGCCCCCGCGTCACCGACCTCGACCCGAAGAAGGAGCGCCGGGCCGAGCGGACCGTCTACACCCTCTTCTACCTGTCGATCCTCGGCAGCGTCTGGGCGGTCGCCGCCTACCTCGCATTCCCGATCGACGACAGCGATCCGGGCTCTGTGCGCCTGAACAACCTGTTCATCGGTATCGGCATCTCCCTCGCGCTGCTCGCCATCGGCATCGGCGCCGTGCACTGGGGCAAGGCGCTCATGCACGAGAAGGAGGGCGTCGACCTCCGTCACCCCGTGCGCGGAAGCGAGCAGACCACCGAGCGCGCGGCCGAGATCTTCCGCCAGGCAGACGAGGAGTCCGGCTTCAGCCGCCGCAGCCTCGTGCGCAACAGCCTGATCGGCGCACTCATCGCGTTCCCGCTTCCGGCCGTCGTGCTGTTCCGCGGGCTCGCCCCCATGAACGAGGACCCGGTCGAGCTCCTCGCCAACACGATGTGGGCCAAGGGGATCCGCCTCACGCGCGACCCCTCCGGCACACCCATCAAGGCCTCGGATGTCACCCTCGGCTCGGCGTTCCACGTCATCCCCGAGGGCCTCAACGAGAAGGAGAACCGTCTCGAGGAGAAGGCCAAGGCGGCCGTGCTCCTCATGCGCCTCAAGCCTGAAGACCTGCATGTCTCCAAGGGCCGTGAGAACTGGAACTACGACGGCATCGTCGCGTACTCCAAGATCTGCACGCACGTGGGATGCCCGGTGGCACTCTACGAGCAGCAGACCCACCACCTTCTGTGCCCGTGCCACCAGTCGCAGTTCGACATCACGCACGAGGCCGAGGTCATCTTCGGACCGGCCAAGCGTCCTCTGCCGCAGCTGCCGATCACCGTGGACGCCGACGGCTACCTGGTCGCGCGCAGCGACTTCACCCAGCCCGTCGGCCCGAGCTTCTGGGAGCGTCATTGAGTACCACAACGGCCGCGCCTCCCGCGGCATCCACTGAGGTCAAGAAGGGCGGGTTCACGGCTGCGGCCTCGAACTACCTCGAAGACCGAACCAGCATCTCGGGCGCCGTCAAGGAGTTCGGTCGCAAGATCTTCCCCGACCACTGGTCGTTCCTGCTCGGCGAGGTCGCGCTCTACAGCTTCATCGTCATCCTGCTCTCCGGAACGTTCCTGACGTTCTTCTTCCAGGCGTCGATGGCCTCGGTCGTGTACCACGGCTCCTACGTCCCGCTGAAGGGCGTCGAGATGTCGGCGGCCATGTCGAGCACCCTGAACATCTCGTTCGAGATCCGCGGTGGCCTGCTCATGCGGCAGATCCACCACTGGGCCGCTCTGCTCTTCGTCGCCGCCATCGGCCTGCACATGCTGCGCATCTTCTTCACGGGTGCGTTCCGCAAGCCGCGCGAGCTCAACTGGGTGATCGGCTTCGTGCTGTTCATCCTCGCGATGGCAGAAGGCTTCACCGGATACTCGCTTCCCGACGACCTGCTGTCGGGCAACGGCCTCCGCATCATCGACGGCCTGATCAAGGGTCTCCCGGTCATCGGCACCTGGACCTCGTTCCTCCTCTTCGGCGGCGAGTTCCCTGGTACGGCGATCGTCGGGCGCTTGTACACCCTGCACATCCTGTTGCTACCCGCGTTGGTGGTCGCCTTCATCGCCCTGCACCTCGCGTTCGTGGTCATCCACAAGCACACGCAGTACGCTGCGGCGGGGCGCACCCAGGGCAACGTCGTCGGCTACCCGGTCCTCCCGGTGTACGCGGCGAAGGCCGGTGGCTTCTTCTTCATCGTGTTCGGTGTCATCGCGCTCATGGCGACGTTCTTCACCATCAACCCGATCTGGAACTACGGTCCATACGACCCCTCTCCTGTTTCGGCAGGAACCCAGCCCGACTGGTACATCGGCTTCGCCGATGGCGCGCTGCGACTTGTTCCGCCGGGCTGGGAGTTCGTCTGGCTCGACCGCACCTGGTCGTTCAACATCATCGCGCCGGTCCTCGTGCTCGGTCTGTTCATCGTCGTCGTGATGATCTATCCGTTCATCGAGGCGTGGGTGACCGGCGACAAGCGTGAGCACCACATCCTGGACCGTCCGCGCAACGCGGCCACCCGCACTGCGATCGGCGCGGCCGGCGTGACGTTCTACGCGGCCATGTGGGCTGCGGCGAGCTCGGACATCATCGCCACGCACTTCAAGCTGACGATGGAAGGCGTGATCCACGCCATCCAGGCCATGCTCATCCTCGGCCCGATCATCGCGTACTTCATCACGAAGCGCATCTGCTTCGCTCTGCAGAAGAAAGACCGCAGCATCGCGTTGCATGGCTACGAGTCCGGTCGCATCGTCAAGCTCCCCGGTGGCGAGTACATCGAGGTGCATGAGCCGCTCGACGACTACGAGCGCTGGCGCCTGGTCAGTTTCGAGAGCTACCAGCCGCTGATGATCCGTCCGAACAGCAAGGGCAAGATCACGGTCGGCAACCGGATGCGCGCGGGCATCTCGCGCTGGTTCTTCGAGGACCGCATCGTGCCCCCGACCAAGGGCGAGCTCGAATCCGGCCACGGCCACCACTGATCGAGTAGCACTCCGCGAAAGCGCCGGTCGCACGTCTCGTGCGCCGGCGCTTTCTCGTTGCTGAAGGGCTGACAATGACGATCGACACCCTGGCTCCCTGGCTGCGCTGCCCCGTCTGCGCCGAGCCTCTGGAGCGGGTGGAGCGGCTCACCCTCGGCTGCGCATCCGGTCACCGCTTCGACGTGAACAAGCGCGGCTTCGTCAACCTCGTCGCGGGCGGCACCGGGTTGATCGGCGACAGTGCAGAGATGCTCGACGCGCGCGAGACGATTCTCGAAAGCGGTCTCTACTCCCCCATCTCGAACGCGCTGGCTGCGCTCGGGGCGGGCACGAGAGTCCTCGATGCCGGGGTGGGCACCGGCTACTACCTCCGTGCCGTCTTGGCCGCGCATCCGGATGCTCGGGGCCTCGCCATGGATCTCTCCCCCACCGCTGTCGCCCGGGCGGTGCGAGCGTCACCCGGGATCGACGGCCTGGTCGCCGACACCTGGCGCCCGCTCCCCATCCGGGACGGCGTCTGCGACGTCATCCTCGACGTCTTCGCGCCACGCAACCTTCCTGAGTTCCACCGCATCCTGAAGCCCGCTGGCAGCCTGCTCGTCGTGGTGCCACTCCACGACCACCTGGCGGAGCTTCGTGCCGGCGGCCGGATGCTCGAGGTCCCGGCCGACAAAGCAGCCGCCATCGTCGCCTCCGCAGCACCGAAGTTCACACTCCGCGAGCATCGCGCCATTCGCGCCACGATCCCCCTCACTGACGCCACAGGCGCGGCCCTGATCGCCATGGGACCGTCAGCGCACCATCCAGGGCCAGGACCAGAGGCCGACGCACCGGGGTCGCCGGCTCCGGTGCGGCAGGCCGTGCCGTCCACCGCCACTCTCGCCGTCGACGTTCTTCACCTGGTCCGCATCTAGGGAACAAAAAAGCGCCGCGCCCTGGGAGGGGCGCGGCGCTCAGGTATCACGTCTCCGCTCAGCGCGCGAAGTACCCGCGGTAGTACTCGTAGGTCCAGCCGACGAGGCAGATCAGCGTGAAGGCCACGCCGATGAAGCAGAGCCAGAAGCCCACGGCCAGGCCGAGCATCACGAGGCCGGCGCCGAACGCGAGCGCGACGGGCCACCAGCTCCAAGGGCTGAAGTGTCCGAGCTCGGGGTCGCCGTCGTCGATGTTGGCGTCGAGGCGGTCCTCCGGGAGCTCGCCGCCCTGCGACGCGTGCGAACGCCCCACGTAGAACGCGATGAAGAAAGCGAGGATCGCGCTCAGCAGCAGTGCGACCGAACCGACCCACTCGACCTTCTGGTGCATCGGGTCGAGCAGGCTCCACCCTGTGTACACGATCGCCGACAGGAGGAAGAAGATCCCGAGGATCCAGAAGAGGATGGAGTTTGCTCTCATGGGTTACTTCACCTTGTTGTCGTCGAGGTCGACCGTCGGAGCGTCTGGCGCATCCTTTGCCGGACCGATACCGATGGGGATACCTGCCTCCGGGTGGTTCAGGTCGAACGCGGGAGACTCGCTGCGGATGCGCGGGATCGAGGTGAAGTTGTGTCGCGGGGGCGGGCAGCTGGTGGCCCACTCGAGCGAGCGGCCGTAGCCCCACGGATCGTTCACTGTGACCTTCGGTGCATTGCGCGCCGTCAGGTAGACGTTGACCAGGAAGGGGATCATCGAGACGGCGAGGATGCCCGCACCGATCGACGAGAGCTGGTTCATCCAGGTGAACCCGTCCGTCGGCAGGTAGGTCGCGTACCGTCGCGGCATGCCGATGACACCCAGCCAGTGCTGCACCAGGAACGTCGTGTGGAATCCGATGAACAGCAACCAGAAGTGCCACTTGCCCAGACGGTCGTTGAGCATCTTGCCCGTCCACTTGGGCCACCAGAAGTAGAAGCCGGCGAACATCGCGAAGACGACGGTACCGAAGACGACGTAGTGGAAGTGGGCGACGACGAAGTATGTGTCGGACACGTGGAAGTCGAGCGGCGGCGAAGCGAGGATCACGCCGGTGAGACCACCGAAGGTGAACGTGATCAGGAAGCCGATCGACCAGAGCATGGGTGATTCGAAGGTGAGCGACCCGCGCCACATCGTTCCGATCCAGTTGAAGATCTTCACGCCGGTCGGAACAGCGATCAGCATCGTCATCAGCGAGAACCACGGCAGCAGCACCGACCCGGTGACGTACATGTGGTGCGCCCACACGGTGACGGAGAGGGCGGCGATGGCGATCGTCGCGTAGATCAGCGTCTTGTAGCCGAAGATCGGCTTGCGGCTGAACACCGGGAAGATCTCGGACACGATGCCGAAGAACGGCAGCGCGATGATGTACACCTCGGGATGCCCGAAGAACCAGAACAGGTGCTGCCAGAGCAGCGCACCGCCATTGGCCGGGTCGTAGATGTGGGCGTTGAAGACGCGGTCGGCGGCGAGGGCGAACAGTGCCGCCGCGAGCACCGGGAAGGCCATCAGCACGAGGATCGACGTGACGAGGGCGTTCCAGGTGAAGATCGGCATGCGGAACATGGTCATTCCGGGCGCACGCATCGTGATGATCGTGGTGATGAAGTTCACCGCGCCGAGGATGGTGCCGAATCCCGAGAGCCCGAGGCCGACCACCCACAAGTTGCCTCCGACCCCTGGCGAGAACGTCGTACTCGATAGTGGCGCATAGGCGAACCAGCCGAAGGAGGCGGCGCCCTGCGGGGTGAGGAAGCCGGCGACGGCGATGAGGCTACCGAACGAGTAGAACCAGTACGCCAGTGCGTTCAGACGAGGGAACGCCACATCAGGAGCACCGATCTGCAGCGGCATGATCACATTCACGAACCCGGCGAACAGCGGTGTCGCGAACATGAGGAGCATGATCGTGCCGTGCATGGTGAAGAGCTGGTTGTACTGCTCTTTGGTCTGAACCACCTGCAGGCCCGGCTCGAAGAGCTGAGCGCGGATGATCAGAGCCATCACGCCGCCGATGAGGAAGTAGATGAACGACGTGACCAGGTACATGTACCCGATCGTCTTGTGGTCGGTCGACGTGATGTAGTTCACGAGGATGTTGCCCTTGCGCTCCACCTTGTTCGCGCCGAGGAGCGGGCTCGCCTTCGGTGCGGGAGCGGTGGTCGACGCGGGAGCCGGTGCTGTAGTCGTCATTCTTCGATGCCCTACTCGTTACCCTTGGGTGCGCCCGTGCCGGGCAGGTTGCTGTTGCGGTCGTACTCGGAGCCGAGCTGACCCTCGAAGCCCTTGTCTCGCAGGCTCTGGATGTGCGCGTCGTACTCGCTCTGCGGCACGATCTTCAGATTGAAGAGCATCGCCGAGTGGTACTCGCCGCAGAGCTCGGCGCATTTGCCTACGAACGTTCCGGTGCGACCGGTCGTCTCGAAGTACATCTTGTTGGTCTGACCGGGGATGATGTCTTTCTTGTACAGCGTCGCCGGCACCCAGAAGGAGTGGATCACGTCGCGGGAGTTCAGCTCGATGGTGATCGTCTTGTTCTCGGGCAGGTACAGGGTCGGGATCTCGCCCTCCTGCACCGCGCCGGGGGTCGCGCTGCTGTCGTCCGGCTGCACCTGGATGCCCGGGTCGTAGACATTGTCATCGACGTAGTTGAAGTCCCACGCCCACTGCTTGGCATAGACCTGGATGGTGAGATCGGGGTTCGCGTACGGCCTCTCGATCTCGTTCTGGTCACGGGCCGTGAACGCGAAGAAGCCGAGCACGAGGATGAGCGGCACGATCGTGTAGAAGATCTCGATCGGCATGTTGTAGCGCATCTGCACCGGGAGGCCGGTCTGGCCCTTGCGGCGGCGGTACACGATGACCGCCCAGATGATGAGGCCCCAGACGATCACGCCGACGATGAGCAGCACGATCCAGCTGGTCACCCAGAGGCCGCTCACGCGTTCCGTGTGGTTGGTCACGGGCTGTTCACCCTCGACGAACCCGGGCAGGAACCCGTTCAGCTGGGCCTGCGTGCAGCCCGCAAGGACGATTGCGAGTGTCGCTGCGATCGGGATTGCAGCCCATCGGAGACGGCGATTGTGACGCACCGGTGACCTTTCGAGAGACTCATGGACAGTTCACATTCAACTGTATTTGACCGTTACCACCCTACTCCGTGACACGCGCCGGAACGAACCAGAAAGGGCCGCCCCGAAGGGCGGCCCTGACTGATTTTTGTGCTATATAAACGCCTAGTGGAACGAGTCCCCGCAGGCGCAGCTGCCCGAAGCGTTGGGGTTGTCGATGGTGAAACCCTGCTTCTGGATGGTGTCTTCGAAGTCGATGTTCGCGCCGTCGAGGTACGGCACGCTCATCTTGTCGACGATGACCTCGACGCCGTCGAAATCCACCGTCGCGTCGCCGTCGAGCATCCGCTCGTCGAAGTACAGCTGGTAGATCAGGCCCGAGCAGCCACCGGGCTGCACAGCGACGCGCAGACGCAGGTCGTCGCGGCCCTCCTGCTCGAGCAGGCTCTTGACCTTGCCGGCGGCGGCCTCGGTCAGGCCGACGCCGTGGGCCTTCGTCGCGGTCAGTGTTGTGTCGGTCATGGCACTCCTCACAAGGATGCGGTTGGGACGATCGAGAAAATCTGCGTCGATTCTACGTCGCAAAACTCAAAAACCGTCGAGATCATTCCGAGCGCCCGTTCAGACGGACGAGCAGCAGCGCTTCGGACAGGATGGCGCGCTTGAACACGCCGAGGTGCAGCGACTCGTTCGGGCTGTGCGCACGCGTGTCGGGATCCTCGACTCCGGTCACGAGGATCTGCGCCTCCGGGAACTCGCGGACGAGGTCGGCGATGAACGGGATGGAACCGCCGATGCCGGTCTCGACCGCCTCCTTGCCCCACGCATCCGTCATCGCCCGCTTGGTCTCGGTGGCCGCCCAGCCGCTGGTGTCGACGAGGAAGGGGTCGCCCGTGTCCACGTCGTCGATCGCGATGTGCGCGCCGAACGGTGCATTGTCCTTCAGGTGGCGCTCGAGGGCCGCGTATGCGTCGGACGCGGTCTGCCCGGGAGCGATCCTGGCGCTGACGCGCACCGCGACACTGGGCAGAAGGGTGTTGGACGCGTTCGCGACGCTCGGCGCATCGATGCCGGTGACGGTGATCGTCGGCTGGAACCACATCCGGGAGAGGATCGCCCCGGTTCCGATCGGGGTGACGCCGTCGAGCAGCGCCGCTTCCTCGCGCAGCTCGTGCTCGGTGTACGCGGGCGTCTCCGGCGCGTCGGCGAGCGAGGTGAGCCCTTCGACCGCGACCGAGCCGTTCTCGTCGTGCAGGGTGGCGAGGAGCTTGACGAGGGCGAGCATCGCATCCGGTGCCGCCCCGCCGAACATGCCGGAGTGCGAGGCGTGCGCCAGCGTCGAAACGGTGAGCCGGAACGTCACGTTGCCACGCAATGAGACCGTGAGGGCCGGAGTGTCGATGTCGACGTTGTCGGAGTCGGCGACGATGATCGCATCGGCCTCGAGTGCGTCCTTGTTCTGCTCGAGGAAGGAGGCGAACGAACGGGAGCCGAACTCCTCCTCCCCCTCGATGAAGACGGCAAGGCCGAGGTCGAAGTCGGGCCCGAGCGCCTCGACGAGCGCGCGGATGCTCGCTACGTGGACCATCACGCCAGCCTTGTCGTCAGCCGCGCCGCGCCCGTAGAGCCGGTCGCCGCGCACGGTCGGCTCGAACGGCGGGGTCTCCCAGTTCGCTTCGTCGCCGTGCGGCTGCACGTCGTGGTGGGCGTAGAGCAACACCGTCGGACGGCCGTTCTTCGCCCGGCGGGTCGCGAGCACCGCAGGCTGGCCGAGTTCGCCGGTGTCGCCGACCGGCGCCTGCCTGACGGTCACGCTCTCGAACACGCCCGTCGCCTCCAGGTGGGCCGCGACGGCAGAAGCGCTGGCGGCGACGTTCGCGGGGTCGAACGCAGCCCAGGACACCGACGGGATGCGCACGAGAGCGCCCAGGTCGGCGATCGTCGACGGCAGGACCTCCTCGACGCTGCGTCGCACGGCGGCCTCGGCGGCTGTGGGTTCGATGGGCGGAGTCTGCTGAGGGTTGGTCATGACGGTAATCTTAAGCAGACCCCACAATCGAAGGCTTAACGTTGGCAAAACGAGACAACCCGCACGAGACCGAGGCTGCTGAGCCCGTCGTCGAGACCGCAGAAGAGACCGCGGAGCGGCTGAGACAGCAGGGCAAAGGCGCCCCGACCCCGACACGCCGTGAGCAGGAGGCTGCGCGCAAGCGTCCCCTCGTGCCGACGGACCGCAAGGAGGCCGCCCGTCAGGCCCGAACCAAGACGCAGGAAGCACGCGAGCGGGCGCGCCTCGGCATGGCCGCCGGCGACGACCGCTACCTCACCGTGCGTGACCGCGGTCCGCAGCGCCGATTCGTGCGCGACTACGTGGACGCGCGGTTCAACATCGGCGAGTTCCTCATCCCGGTCATGCTGCTGGTGATCGTGCTGTCGTTCCTGCCCGGCTACTTCCAGGTCTACGGGCTGCTCGCGCTCTGGGCGTTCTTCGCGATCGCGGTCATCGACTGCTTCATCCTCGGCTTCCTCATCCGCCGCAAGCTCGGAGAGAAGTTCGGCACCACGAAGGTCGAGAAGGGCGTGCGCTGGTATGCAGCGATGCGCGCCCTGCAGTTGCGGGTCATCCGCCTGCCCAAGCCGCAGGTCAAGCGCGGCCAGTACCCCAGCTGACCGTGACGATCGTCGCTGCTGCCGACGGCTCTGCCCTCGGCAACCCCGGTCCGGCGGGCTGGGCCTGGTACGTCGATGACGACCACTGGTCCGCGGGCGGCTGGCCGCACGGAACCAACAATCAAGGCGAGCTCATGGCGGTCATCGACCTGCTCGACTCGACGGCTCACCTCGACGAAGATCTGCGCATCCTGTGCGACAGCCAGTACGTGATCAACGCGGTGACCAAGTGGATGCCGGGCTGGAAGCGCAAGGGCTGGCGCAAGGCCGACGGCGCGCCCGTGCTCAACCGCGAACTGCTCGAGCGGCTCGATCGGGCGACCCAGGGTCGCACGTACACGTTCGAGTGGGTCAAAGGCCATGCCGGCCACGATCTCAATGAGGCGGCGGATGTGCGTGCTCGCGCCGTCGCGACCGCCTACCAGAACGGCGAGGCGATCCCGATCGGCCCCGGGTGGCCGGGAACGCAGCGATCGGACGCATCCGCCGAGGTCGCGATCGAGGCGCCCGCAGTCGCGCCCGTCGCTGCGCCGGCCGAATCCGCGGTCCAGCTCGACCTGTTCGGCGACGACGTGGTGCTCGAGGAGACCGACGCCGAGGTCGTCGAGCGACTCGAGCGCGAGCTTCTCGAGCCCGCGGTTCGGTCGGACTCGTCGCGGGTCGCGGCCATCCTCCACCAGGATTTCGAGGAGATCGGCCGCTCCGGCCGCCTGTGGGGACGCGACGCCATCGTTCAGGCTCTCGCCACGGAAGAGGCGACCGCCGTCGACCTCGAGGTACTCGGCACCGACCGCCTCACGCCCGAGAGCATCCTGCTCACCTCGCGCACGACGGATGCGCGCGGCAGCAGCCTGCGCAGCTCGCTCTGGCTGCGCGTCAACGGCCGCTGGCGTCTGCGGTTCCACCAGGGGACGCCGGAAGCCGACTCGTAGGCTCGGAGAGCCTGAGGATCAGCGCAGGCGGACGAGGCCGCGGTTGATCTGGCGGGCCCACAAGGGGCCGAGGTAGAGGAATGCCGTGTAGCCCTGCACCAGGGTGGCTCCCGCATCCAGTCGTCGTTGCACGTCGGCGGCCGTCTCGACACCCCCGACCGAGATGACGCACAATTCCGCGGGAACCTGGGCACGGATGAGCCGGAGCACCTCGAGCGAGCGCTCGGCGAGCGGTGCACCGGAGAGTCCGCCGGCACCCGCCTTCTCGACGACGGCGGGATCGGTTCGCAGCCCCTCGCGGGCGATGGTCGTGTTCGTGGCGATGATGCCTGCGAGGCGGAGGTCGACGACCAGGTCGGCGATCTTCCGCACCTGATCGTCGGTGAGGTCGGGCGCGATCTTGACGAGGAGCGGAACCTCGTCGGCAACCTCCCGCACCGCCCTGAGCAGGGGCGCGAGCAGATCGAGCTCCTGCAGGCCGCGGAGGCCCGGGGTGTTCGGCGAGCTCACGTTGACGACCAGGTAGTCGGCGACGGGCGCGAGGACGCGGGCGCTTTCGAGGTAGTCGGCCGTCGCATCCTCGACGGAGACGACACGGCTCTTGCCGATGTTCACGCCGAGCACGGGGCGCTTACGTGTGGCGGCGATCGTGCCGAGACGCCGTGCAGCCGTCGCCGCCCCGTGATTGTTGAAGCCCATCCGGTTGATGACGGCGCGATCCGGGATGAGGCGGAACAGTCGCGGCTTCTCGTTGCCGGGCTGCGCCCGAGCCGTCAGCGTGCCGACCTCGACGTGCCCGAAACCGAGCTGGCCGAGACCGATGACACCCTCGCCGTCCTTGTCGAACCCCGCGGCGACCCCGAACGGGGAATCGAACCGCAGGCCGAGCGCATCCACCGCCAGCGAGGGGTCAGGCCGGGTGAAGCGCCGCACCAGCCGCCCGACGCCGAACGTCGGAAGCGCCTTGATCACAAAAAAGGCCAGCTGGTGCGCGCGCTCGGGATCGAGCTTCGACAGGACGAGGGAGAAGAGTGTGCGATACATGCCTGTGCAAGATTACCGGCACCGACACGACCGGCACAGCCACGACCAGCACAGCCGGGCGTGGTGTGTTACGCCTGAGCCTCGACCGGTTCGTCGTGGTGCTCGACCCGCAGCTGCGTGATGGCCTCTTCGAAGTCGTCGAGCGAGTCGAAGCCCTGGTAGACGCTGGCGAAGCGCAGGTACGCGACCTCATCGAGCTCGCGGAGCGGCGGCAGGATCGCGAGGCCGATGTCGTTCGCCTCGATCTGCGATGCACCGGTGGAGCGGATGGTCTCCTCGACCTTCTGCGCCAGCACGGCCAGGTCGGAGTCGGTCACCGGGCGCCCCTGGCAGGCCTTGCGCACCCCCAGCACGATCTTCTCGCGGCTGAAGGGCTCGGCGACCCCGCTGCGCTTGATCACGCTGAGGCTGGCCGTCTCGGTGGTGCTGAAACGGCGGCCGCACTCGGGACACTGCCGGCGACGGCGGATCGAGAGGCCGTCATCGCTCGTGCGCGAGTCGATGACGCGGGAGTCGGGGTGGCGGCAGAAGGGGCAGAACATGGTGACTCGATACTATCCGCTCGCGCACCCCATCCGGGGGAGACCAGGGCCGCGCTAGCTGGGAAAACGCGCAGTGACGGCGTCTCCGTGACCGGGCAGGTCCTCAGCGGTCGACAGTGCGACGATCCGCGAGGCCACCTCGTCGAGTGCGTCCCGGTCGTAGCGGATCACCTGCTGTGGACGCAGGAAGGAGTATGCGCCGAGCCCGGGCGAGAACCGCGCTTGACCACCGGTCGGAAGCACGTGGTTCGACCCCGCGAGATAGTCTCCGAGGCTCACCGGTGAGTGCGCTCCGACGAAGATGGCGCCCGCGTTCTCGATGTTCGCGAGAACGGATTCCGGGTCCTCGGTCTGGATCTCGAGGTGCTCGGGTCCGTACGCGTTGCTGAAGGCTGCGGCAGCGGCGAGGTCGTCGACGAGCACGATCGCCGACTGCGGGCCCGCGAGCGCCGTTCGCACCCGCTCGGCATGCTTCGTACGGGCGACGACCGCGTCGAGTTCCGCGGCGACCCGGCCGGCGAACTCGGTACTGTCGGTCACCAGGAGGGATGCAGCCGCTTCGTCGTGCTCGGCCTGGCTGACCAGGTCGACGGCGACGTACCGGGCGTTCGCGGACGCATCCGCGATGACCAGGATCTCGGTCGTGCCCGCCTCGGAGTCGATGCCCGTCTGACCGCGCACCAGCCGCTTCGCTGCGGCCACGTAGATGTTGCCCGGCCCGGTGATCACCTGGACGGGTTCGAGGCCGATCTCGTCGACGCCCCAGGCCAGGGCGCCGATCGCACCCGCTCCGCCGATGGCGTAGACCTCGTCGATGCCGAGCAGACCGGCGGCGCCGAGGATGGTCGGGTGCACCGCTCCCCCGAACTCGCGCTGCGGCGGGCTCGCGAGTGCGACGGATGCGACTCCGGCCACCTGTGCCGGCACCGCGTTCATCACCACACTGGACGGATAGACGGCCTTGCCGCCGGGAACGTAGAGACCGGCGCGCTCGACAGGCTGCCACCGCTGCACGATCGTCGCGCCCCGACCGATCACGGTCTCGGCGGGAGGCGGAACTTGCGCAGCCGTGGCTCGCCGAACGCGGTCGATGGCTTCTTCAAGCGCCTCACGGACCTCGGGCGCGAGCCGTGCCACAGCTGCAGCGATCTCGGCCTGCGGTACGCGCACCGACGCGGGGGCGCCGCCGTCGAATCGCTCCGCCTGCTCGGCGAGAGCGATGGCGCCGCGCTCTCTGACGTCGGCGATGAGCGCCGAGGCGACGGCCATCGCCGCTTCGACGTCCACGACCGGACGTGGCACAAGGCGGGCGAAGGCGGCGCGAGTAGGCTGGATTCCGCGGAGGTCGATGGTCTGCATCATGGCCCGTCCAGCCTATCCGCTCAGGAATATCCGGGAGCCGCACCTTGCTTGATGCATACGTATGAACACCTCGCCCCTCCCCCAGGAACCGCGCGCGGGACAGGAATCCGCGCCGAGCGACCAGCGCCCCAGCGACCGCGTCGAGCCCGACGTCACACCCGACCTCGCGGCGTTCCGCCAATCGTTCCGGCGCCATGCGGCGGGTGTCGCCATCATCACGGCACTGACGCCGGACGGGACGCCCGTGGGGTTCACGGCGACCTCGCTCGCGTCGCTGTCGGCCGTGCCGCCGCTTGCGACCTTCAACATCGCGCGCTCCGCGTCCAGCTGGCCAGCACTGGCCGAAACGGATCGTGTGGTCATCCACATGCTCGGCGTGCGCAACCGCGACGTCGCTGAGAAACTCGCCGGTGACAACGCGCTCCGCTTCGACGGCGACCATTGGTACCCGGGCCCCCACGATCTGCCGGTGATCAAGGATGTGACCAGCTGGATGGTCGGGCGCATCGTCGAGCGCATCCCGGTTCACAACAATGCCGTCGTCGTCGTGCAGATCGAGGACGGCCAGGTCGGCGAGGACGACGCCGCCCTGCTGTACCACGAACGCCGCTACCTCACCCCCGGCGAGACCGCCTGAGTCGGCCGAACCGCCGACGCGTCAGACGAGACAGTTCGGGCCGAGCAGTCCTTTCAGCTCGCCGAAGAGATCTGCGCTGATCGTCACGGGTTTCGGCACCTCGAACACACGGGCGACCTGACCCTTCACCAAGCGCAGGCGCACCTCGTTGTCGCCGGGATGCCGGGCCAGCACATCGCTGAGCGACATCACCGTGTCGGTGGTCGCCCGCTGATCGGGCATCGTGATCAACAGGGGGCCCGTTCCGATCGCCTGTCCGAGATCCGGAGCCATCAGGCTGAATGCGTGCAGGTTCATGCCATCGTCCCGCATGCTCACACGCCCTCGAACGACCACGATGGAGTCGCCCTGCAGGCTGGGTGCGAACTCCTGGTATGCCTTGCCCATGAACATGACGGTGATCTCACCGCCGAAGTCTTCGACGGTGATCATGCCGTACTGGTTGCCGGATGCCTTGGCCACGCGATGCTGCACGCCGGTCACGAGCCCCGCGATCGTCACCGTCTCGCCGTCTTGGATCGAGTCTGAAGCGACCAGGTCGGCGATCGACGTGCTCGCCAGCTTGGCCAGCTGCAGTTCGAGGCCGGCGAGGGGATGGTCGGAGACGTACAGTCCGAGCATCTCCCGTTCGAACGCGAGCTTGTCGCGCTTCGCCCACTCCGGCCGCTCCGGGATGTGGTGTTGCGACGCGGTCGGCTCGTCATCGCCCCAGAGGCTGTCGAAGTCGAAACCGACGTCTCCGTTGGCCTCGTTCCGCTTGATCTTGACCGCGGACTCGACAGCGTCTTCGTGCACCTCGACCAGTGAACGCCGGGTCGAGCCCAGCGAGTCGAATGCGCCGGCCTTGATCATCGACTCCACGGTGCGCTTGTTGGCGGCGTGGATGGGAACCTTGTTCAGGAAGTCGTGGAACGACTCGAATCGGCCCTTCTCTTCGCGCGCAGCACGGATGCCGTCGACCACGTTCGAGCCGACATTGCGCACGGCGCCGAGACCGAAGCGGATGTCGGTGCCGACGGCCGCGAAGTATCCGATCGACTCGTTCACGTCCGGCGGGAGCACCTTGATTCCCATCCGGCGGCACTCATTGAGGTAGAGCGCCATCTTGTCCTTGGAGTCGCCGACACTCGTCAGCAGACCGGCCATGTACTCGGCGGGATAGTGCGCCTTGAGGTACGCGGTCCAGTACGAGATCACGCCGTATGCGGCCGAGTGCGCCTTGTTGAACGCGTAGTCGGAGAACGGGAGCAGAATCTCCCAGAGCTTGTTGACCGCCTCCATCGAGTAGCCGTTGGCCTGCATGCCTCCGGCGAATCCCTCGAACTGCTTGTCGAGCTCTGACTTCTTCTTCTTGCCCATCGCGCGACGCAGGATGTCTGCCTGACCGAGCGAGAAGCCGGCAACCTTCTGCGCGATCGCCATGACCTGCTCCTGATAGATGATCAGGCCGTAGCTGGTGGAGAGGATCTCGGCGAGCGGTTCGGCGAGCTCGGGGTGGATCGGGGTGATGTCCTGCAGACCGTTCTTGCGGAGCGCGTAGTTGGTGTGCGAGTTCGCGCCCATCGGCCCCGGACGATACAGCGCGATGAGCGCCGAGATGTCTTCGAAGTTGTCGGGCTTCATCAGCCGCAGCAGCGAGCGCATCGGCCCGCCGTCGAGCTGGAACACGCCGAGGGTGTCACCACGGGAGAGAAGTTCGTAGGCGGCGCGGTCGTCGAGCTCCAGATCTTCGAGCACCAGCTTCTCGCCACGGTTCGCCTCGATGTTGTCGAGCGCGTCGTTGATGATCGTGAGGTTGCGCAACCCCAGGAAGTCCATCTTGATCAGACCGAGGGACTCGCAGGCCGGGTAGTCGAACTGGGTGACGATCTGGCCGTCCTGCTCCCGCTTCATGATCGGGATGATGTCGATCAGCGGGTCGGACGACATGATCACGCCTGCGGCGTGCACGCCCCACTGACGCTTGAGGTTCTCGAGCCCGAGCGCCGTGTCGAAAACGGTCTTCGCATCCGGGTCGGTCTCGACGACCGCACGGATGTCGACCGCCTCTTTGTACCGCGGGTGCTCCTTGTCGAAGATCCCGGTGAGCGGGATGTCCTTGCCCATCACGGGCGGCGGCATCGCCTTGGTCAGCTTGTCGCCCATCCCGAACGGGAACCCGAGCACCCGCGAGGAGTCTTTGAGCGCCTGCTTCGCCTTGATCGTGCCGTAGGTGACGATCTGGGCGACGCGCTCTTCGCCGTACTTCTCGGTCACGTATTTGATGACCTCGCCGCGGCGCCGGTCGTCGAAGTCGACGTCGAAGTCGGGCATGGAGACACGGTCGGGGTTGAGGAAGCGCTCGAAGATCAGGCCGTGCTGCAGCGGGTCGAGGTCGGTGATCCGCATCGCGTAGGCGGCCATCGAGCCCGCACCGGATCCACGACCCGGACCGACCCGGATGCCATTGCGCTTCGACCAGTTGATGAAGTCGGCGACGACGAGGAAGTATCCGGGGAAGCCCATCTGCGAGATGACGCCGATCTCGTAGTCGGCCTGTTTGCGCACCTCGTCGGTGACGCCGTTCGGATAACGCTCCTTGAGACCGGTCTCGACCTCTTTGATGAACCAGCTCTGCTCGGTCTCATCATCGGGGACCGGGAAGCGCGGCATGTAATTCGCCGTGGTGTCGAACTTCACATCGCACCGCTCGGCGATCGCGAGCGTGTTGTCGCAGGCGTCGGGATGGTCGCGGAACAGCTCGCGCATCTGCTGCGCCGACTTCAGGTAGAACTCGTCGGCGTCGAATTTGAAGCGGTTGGGGTCGTCCAGGGTCGAGCCGGACTGCACGCAGAGGAGCGCGGCATGGCTGGAAGCATCGTGCGCGTGCGTGTAGTGCAGGTCGTTGGTGGCGACGAGCGGGAGGTCGAGCTCTTTGGCCAGGCGGAGGAGGTCGGCCATGATGCGCCGCTCGATGCCGAGACCGTGGTCCATGATCTCGGCGAAGAAGTTCTCCTTGCCGAAGATGTCGCGGAATTCGGCGGCCGCCTTCTTGGCCTCGTCGTACTGGCCGAGACGCAACCTCGTCTGCACCTCGCCCGACGGGCATCCCGTGGTCGCGATGATGCCCGAGGAGTACGCGTTGAGCAGCTCACGGTCCATACGCGGCTTGAAGTAGTAGCCCTCTGTCGATGCCTTCGACGACATGCGGAAGAGGTTGTGCATCCCCTCGGTGGTGGCGGCGAACATCGTCATGTGCGTGTATGCGCCGGACCCCGAGACGTCGTCTCCGCCGCCGTCTCCCCAGCGGATGCGGGTGCGGTCGGTGCGGTGCGTTCCCGGCGTCAGATAGGCCTCGGTGCCGATGATCGGCTTGATGCCCGCGTCGGTGGCGGTGCGCCAGAAGTCGAACGCGCCGAACATGTTGCCGTGGTCGGTCACCGCGACGGCGGGCATCCCCTGCTCCACGGCGGCGTCGACGAGCGGTTTGATGCGCGCCGCGCCGTCCAGCATCGAGTACTCGCTGTGGACGTGGAGGTGAACGAACGAGTCGCTTGAGGGCAATGGATCTCCGTCCGGATGAGCTGTCTGGTTAAGACTAAACCGCCAACCACCGACACCCGGACAGGCGCTCGGTCACGTCGCTCGAAGCACATCCAGGGCGTGCTGGAGATCGTCGGGATAGCCCGTCGTGAAGGTGACCTGATCGCCCGTGGCGGGATGCGCGAAGCCGAGCTGCACGGCGTGTAGCCACTGCCGCGTCAGCCCCAGTCTGGCCGACAGCGTCGGATCGGCGCCGTACATCGAGTCACCGACGCAGGGGTGCCTCTGCGCCGCCATGTGCACCCGGATCTGGTGCGTGCGGCCGGTCTCGAGATGGATCTCCAGAAGGCTCGCCGCCGGGAACGCCTCGATCGTCTCGTAGTGCGTGACCGACGGCTTGCCGTCGGCGATCACGGCGAACTTCCAGTCGCTCTTGGGGTGGCGGCCGATGGGGGCGTCGATGGTGCCGACCAGCGGATCCGGATGTCCCTGGACGACCGCGTGATAGATCTTCTCGACCGTGCGGTCGTGGAAGGCCCGCTTGAGCACGGTGTACGCGTGCTCGGACTTGGCGACCACCATGAGCCCGCTCGTGCCGGCATCCAGCCGGTGCACGATGCCGGCGCGTTCGGCGGCGCCCGAGGTCGAGATGCGGAAGCCTGCCGCGGCCAGCGCGCCGAGGACGGTCGGCCCAGTCCAGCCGACCGAGGGATGCGCGGCGACGCCCACCGGCTTGTCGATCACGACGATGTCGTCGTCGTCGTGCACGATCGTGAGCTCCGGAACGGCCAGTGGGACGATCCGGACCTCCTCTTTCGGCTGCCAGCTCACTTCGAGCCAGCCGCCGGCGGAGAGCCGGTCGGACTTGTCGACCGCGCGTCCGTCGACGCTCACGCCGCCGGCTTCGGCGATCTCCGCCGCGAAGCTCCGCGAGAAGCCGAGGAGCTTCGCCAAGCCGGCGTCGACGCGGGTGCCGTCCAGGCCGTCTGGGATGGGGAAGCTGCGCGACTCCATGCCTAGCTTTTCGGCTGCTCTTCCGAGCCCTGGGTGGTGTCGGTCTGGGCCGGCTCGCCGGGCTCGCCGGGTGTCTGTCCGGCAGCCTCCTGTGCCTCGAGCTCCGCTTCTTCTTCCTCGACCTCGGACGCCTTCTTGCCGTCCAGTCCGATCCCCCGGATCGTCAGGATCAGGAAGAGCGCCATGCTGGAGACGATCGCCACGTCGGCGAGGTTGAAGATGGCCGGCAGGAGCGGGATCTGCAGGAAGTCCACCACGTGCCCGACACCGAACCCGGGCTCCCGGAACAGCCGGTCGGTGAGGTTGCCGAGCAACCCGCCGAGCAGCAGTCCGAACAGAATCGCCCAGGCGATCGAGCGGATGCGTGGGGCGTACCAGATCACGAAGCCGAGAACCGCGACACCCACGATCGAGAAGATCCAGGTCGAACCTTCACCGATCGAGAATGCAGCGCCGGCGTTCTTGACGAAATGGAATTGCAGGAGTTCGCCGAGCACCTGGATCGTCTGACCCTCGTAAAGGTTCTGAACCACCAGGACTTTGGCGATCTGGTCGACGAGGTACACGCACAGCGCGACGACGCCGAGGATCACCAGGGCCCGGATGCTGACCTTGGCCCGGGAAGAGCTAACCTCCAAAGCCCTGGAACGTCGGAGGCGTCGAGTTGTCCTGGCCGGCACCGTTGTCGCCGCCCGCGGCGGATACCGGGGCAGGAATGGACGAGCCACCCTGGCCGGCGCCGACGGGGGCAGGCGTGTTCGACTCGGAGGCGGCGGGTGCGACGGCGTAGCTGCCGGTTCCGGCGACGGACGAGTTGTCGAGGTCGCGCAGCTGGCCCTCGATGAGGCTCTTCAGCTTCTGGCGGTACTCGCGCTCGAAGGTGCGGAGCTCGTCGATGCGGCGCTCCAGAAGCGTGCGCTCCTGGTCGAGCGAGCTGATCTGCGCGCGCTGCTTCGACTCGGCCTCGGCGACGATGCGGGCCGCGGTGGCGTGGCCTTCGGCGACCAGGGCGTCGCGCTTCTCGAGACCTTCCTTGACGTGCTCCTCGTGCAGGCGGCGAGCCAGCTGCAGGAGGTTGTTCGTGCTGTTGGGGTCGCTCTCGGCCGAGGCCGCGTATGCCGGGGCGGCGGCGGCTGCCGCTGCGGCAGGAGCGGCGGCGAGGCGCTGCTTGAGCTCCTCGTTCTCCTGCTTGAGACGGGCGAGCTCGCCGGCGTCGACGGACGGGGCGGCCGCAGCGGCCCCACCCTGTGCGCCGCTGCGCTGAAGCTCAGCGATGCGCGAATCGCTCGCGACAAGGCGCTGCTTGAGCTCCTCGTTCTCCTGGTTGAGACGACGGAGTTCGACGACGACCTCGTCGAGGAAATCGTCGACCTCGTCCTGGTCGTAGCCCTCACGGAACTTCGTCGGTTGGAATCGCTTGTTGACTACATCTTCCGGAGTCAGCGCCATGGCAAGCCACCTTAGATCTTGGAATACGAACAGAAGTGCGTGAAGCCAACGCTAGCAAAGTGCGCCGGAAATGCGCACCAGGCCGCACTCGCGTGCGTCGGCTCGTCAACCTTACATCCCGGCGACGGCCGGAATGCGGTGCGACTCTCAGCTAAAGCCCGGCGCTGAACCCCAGCGCCACGTACAACCCGATGATCACCACGAGCATGGTGAGGCTCCAGCCGAAATCGATCGCGATCGGCCCGAGCGAGATCCGCGGGATGAGCTTGCGGAAGAACTTGATCGGCGGGTCGGTGATGACGTACACCGATTCCGCGAGCACCAGACCGAATCCATGCGGTCGCCACGAGCGCGCGAACGTTCGCACCAGGTCCAGTACGAAGCGGGCCCACATCACGAAGAAGTAGATCAGCAGCAGGTAATAGACGATGCGGGCGATGATGGCGACGGCAAGCACGGGGTTAAGTATGCGGGAAAGCGCACCGTCCCCTGACCGGGGAGGTGCGCTGTCCGGTTGATTCTCGGGATCAGGCCTGCGCGAAGAACGACGCGTCGACCTCGGCGTCCTGGCCGCCGTGCTCGCCCGAGACCACGACGTGCGACGGGGAGAGCAGGAAGACCTTCGGCGTCACGCGCTCGATCTTGCCGTACAGTCCCTGCGACAGGCCGCTCGCGAAGTCGATGAGGCGACGCGCGTCGCCTTCGCTCATCTGCGAGAGGTTGATGATCACGGGGATCCCCTCTCGGAACGACTCGGCGATCGCCTGGGCGTCGCGGTACTGGCGGGGGTGGACCGTGAGGATCTCGTTCATTTCCTGTACCGAAGCATTCCGTGCGGTGGACGACTTGCGCAGCGGTGTCACCGGGGCGCGGCCGGCCACTGGGGCGACCGGGGTGGGGTGGGGAACCGGGGCGACGGGGGCCTGGTGCGGCTGCTGACGCGGCTGTGGCTGCGCCTGCGGGGCGGGCTGTTCGTCGTACTCGAGTTCTTCGTCGGCGAGGCCGAGGTAGACCATCGTCTTCTTCAGCGGGTTGGACATGCGATCCTCCGTGTAGACCTGTGCGCCGACGCTTTCGCACGCACTCGAGAACTTTCTCTTCGAGATTAACCGTGCTCCGGCCGATTCCCGGTAATGGCGGTGCCAATGCGAAGGTGTGTCGCCCCTTCGGCGATGGCGTTGGCGTAGTCCTGGGACATCCCCGCCGAGATCTTCGTCGCCTCGGGCGCAAGGGAGCGCACCCGACTGCTCGCGGCCCGTACCCGCTCGAAGGCGCGCCGGGCGTCTTCGTCCATCGGCGCGACGGCCATGACGCCCAGCAGCCTCAGACCGGGGGTGTCCAGGATGCGCTCGACCAGCGGTTCGAGGTCACGGTCGCTCACGCCGCCGCGCGCCGGGTCCGTCGTGAGGTTCAGCTGGACGAAGCACTCGATGTCGCTGTCCTCCGACCGCAGCGCTTCGACCAGCGAGATGCGGTCGACCGAGTGGATGACGTCGGCGTATGCACGCACCTGCCGCGCCTTCTTGCTCTGCAGCTGTCCGACGAAATGCCAGCGTAGGTCGAGGTCGGCGAGCTCCGCCGCTTTGGCCTGCGCCTCCTGATGACGGTTCTCCCCCACGTCCCGCACGCCGAGAGCTGCGAGGTCGCGCACGAGCGATGCCGGGTGGAACTTCGTCACGACGATCGTGGTCAGCTCCTCCGGCGCCCGCCCTGCAGCCCGGGCGGCATCGGCGATGCCGGCCCGAACGGCCTGGAGACGCTCGGCGAGCGGACTACTTGAGGAAGTCGGGGATGTCGAGGTCGTCATTCTCGTCGTCGAACGCCGGGTCCTTGGGTGCTGCGTCGGCCACCGGGCTCTCGGCCGCGGCCCAGGCGTCGGTCGAGGGAGAGGGGATGTCTTCGGCGTCCAGCGCGGCTGTGCTCGCGAGTGCGGCGCCTTCTTCGCTGCCCGTCTCGACGAAGGTCGTGCGACGGCTGTCGACCGTCGACTGCTTGGCGCCGGCGTTGGGCTCTCCGCCGTCGAACCCGGCGGCGATGACGGTGACGCGCACCTCGTCGCCGAGCGTGTCGTCGATGACGGCACCGAAGATGATGTTGGCTTCCGGATGCACGGCCTCCTGCACGAGGCGGGCCGCGTCGTTGATCTCGAAGATTCCGAGGTTGGAACCGCCCTGGATCGAGAGGAGGACCCCGTGGGCCCCGTCGATGCTCGCCTCGAGCAGCGGGGAGGCGACCGCGAGTTCGGCGGCCTTGATCGCGCGGTCGGCTCCGCGCGAGGAGCCGATGCCCATGAGTGCGGATCCCGCGCCCTGCATGACCGACTTCACATCGGCGAAGTCGAGGTTGATGAGACCGGGGGTGGTGATGAGGTCGGTGATGCCCTGCACACCCGCGAGGAGCACCTGGTCGGCGGTGGAGAACGCCTCGAGCATGCTGATGCCGCGGTCGCTGATCTCCAGCAGGCGGTCGTTCGGCACGACGATGAGGGTGTCGACCTCTTCTTTGAGTCGCTGCACGCCGGCCTCGGCCTGCTCCGAGCGGCGCTTGCCCTCGAAGCCGAACGGCTTGGTGACGACACCGATGGTGAGCGCGCCGATCGACTTCGCGATGCGCGCGACGACGGGGGCACCGCCCGTGCCGGTTCCGCCGCCTTCACCGGCCGTGACGAAGACCATGTCGGCGCCCGCGAGCGCCTCCTCGATCTCCTCCGCGTGATCCTCGGCGGCCCGGCGGCCGACCTCGGGGTCGGCTCCAGCGCCGAGACCGCGGGTGATCTCGCGGCCGACGTCGAGCTTGACGTCGGCATCACTCATCAGCAGCGCTTGCGCATCCGTGTTGATGGCGATGAACTCGACGCCGCGAAGCCCGAGCTCGATCATCCGGTTGACGGCGTTGACGCCGCCACCGCCAATGCCGACGACCTTGATCACGGCTAGGTAGTTCTGGTTTGATGTCACGTCCGGCCTCCGCTGGGAACCTTCAACCTCAGGTCGAGGCTTAAAGTTATGCTCAGTATGCAATTCCTGATTCGAGGGTAGGTGGCGCATGCCCCCGCCCGCGAATCGAGCAAGGCGTGTCGGAAAAGTCCAGGCAGAACCCGTGCCGAGCGGGTCTCCGCCGACGTGTCAACCCGTGGTGACGCTGTGCGGTGACGAGACGTCGTAGCGATTCGCACCCGGAACCGACCTGAGAAGCGCCGCGAGCGCCGCGGCCTTCAAGTCCGACTGGTCGGCGCTGCCCCAGACGACGGTCGACGAGGATCCGCGCAAGGTGAACCCGACGTCGTCCCGGGTGGCGGCGGTGATCGTGTCGACCTGGGCGAGCAGGGTGGCAGGGAGCGCGCTCAGCACGCTCGCCGCGGCCGCGAATCCGGACGTCGCGTCGGCATCCTGAGCAGCGCCGGTCGCCTGGATGAGCGGGAACCCGTCCGGGCGCGCATCCGAGGTGGCGATCGTGACCTTCGCCGCGTCCACCAGATCGAACTTCGTCCCGGCTGCGACCACCCCGATGGGCTGGCGCTCGACGATCCGCACGATGATCGTGTTCGGAGGATGACTCTCGACGCTGTAACTGCGGATCAGCGGAAAGGCGGCGAGATCCTCCCTGATCGCCCCTTGATCGACCAGCGGAAGCGGTCTGCCGACCTGGTTCTCGAGCGCCTTCTTGATGGCGGTGGCGTCGATGCGGGCCGTGCCCGCGACCTCGATCGTCCGCAACGCCATCAGGGGCGAGAACGCCGTGAGAGCGACCCCCACCACGAGTGCGACGAGAGTACCGAGACCGGCCAGCCAGATCATCCTGCGCCGCCGGGACCGCTTCGTGAACCGGCGCACCTCGCCGCGTTCGACCCGCGAGCGCTCTTTGCGGGCATCGCGCACGGCCCGGCCGATCTCGCGATTCGTCGGCAGCCTGCCCGACTTCGCTTTCGACTTCGACGGCTGGGTCTCGTGCTCCGGTGTCTTCGCGCCGTCGGCGATCGGGCTGCCGAACGCCCCCTCCACGGGGACGGATGCACGCACGATCGGGATGGGCTCCGTCACGCTCTCCGTCGAACCCGTCGCCGGCCTGGGATCCCGAGGCGCCGACTCGCGCTGCGGCGCGTCGGGGCGGACCGCCGGCCGCTCCACCGGCGCGGGCGGCCGGTCGAACCCCTGGGGACGCTTCATCTGCGGGACTACGCCTGACTACGCACGCGGCGCAGCGAGTCGAGCAGCTGCGGCACGATGCGGTACACATCCCCGCAGCCGAGGGTGATCACGAAGTCGCCGGGGCGCGCGATGTCGGCCGTGTGATCGGCCGCGGCCTGCCAGTCGGCGATGAACGCCACGTGTTCCGGATGCTCGAAGCGGTCGGCGACGAGCGCGCCGGTCACACCGGGCTCGGGATCTTCACGAGCTCCGTAGACGTCGAGCACGACGGTCTCGTCGGCGTACTTCTCGAGGGTGTCCGCGAACTCCTGGGCGAACAGACGCGTCCGGCTGTACAGGTGGGGCTGGTGCACCGCGATGATCCGGCCGTCGCCGACCACCGTGCGCGCGGCGGCGAGCGCGGCGGCCACCTCGGTGGGGTGGTGCGCATAGTCGTCGTAGACGCTCACGCCGTCGACCGTGCCGTGCAGTTCGAAGCGGCGCTCGGTGCCCCCGAACTCGGCGATGGCGGCCAGCGCCGCAGCCGGTTCGAACCCGAGGCCGGTCAGAACCGCGAAGGCTCCCCCGGCGTTGATCGCGTTGTGGCGTCCGGGGACGCGCAGGCGGGCCGAGTAGTCGGCGCCTTCGTAGCGGACGGAGAACGAGACGGGACCGTCGGTGACGATCGAGTGCACGCGCACGTCCGCATCCGGCGCCTCGCCGAACGTGATGATGCGCTTGTCGGGCGCCTGCGTGCGCAGCTTGTCGGTGACGTGCACCGCTCCCGCGTCGTCGGAGGAGACGACGACGAACTCGCCGGCCTCCCGGGCGAACGTCACGAAGGCGTTCTCGAACGCTTCCAGGGAGCCGTAGTGGTCGAGGTGGTCGGGGTCGACATTCGTGATCAATGCGACGGACGTGTCGTAGAGGAGGAAGGAGCCGTCGGACTCGTCGGCCTCGACGACGAACAGCTCGCCGGTTCCGGTCTGCGAGCTCTTGCCGAGCGACTCGATGACGCCCCCGTTGACGAAGCTGGGGTCCTCGCCCATGCCGAGGAGGCCGGTGATGATCATGCCGGTCGAGGTGGTCTTGCCGTGCGCGCCCGCGACGGAGACGAGCCGCTCTCCGCTGATCAGCCACGCGAGCGCCTGGCTGCGGTGGAGAACGGGAAGGCCCTTCTGCAGTGCGAGCTGGTACTCCGGGTTGTCCTGCCAGAGCGCACCGGTGACGACGAGCGTGTCGGCGTCTCCGACATTAGCGGCGTCGTGACCGATCGCGATCGTCGCCCCGAGCTCGCGCAAGGCGATCACGTTCGACGATTCACGCGCATCCGAACCGGTGACGGTGAAGCCGGCCTCGAGGAAGAGGCGCGCGATACCGCTCATGCCGGAACCCCCGATGCCCACGAAGTGCAGCGCACCCAGGTCGTCGGGAAGTGTCATGGTGAGGTCGGGTTTGATCACGAGAATTGCTTTCCTTCTTCGGCTGTAACGGGCCGCCTGTCGAACGGGGCGCCGGCTGAACGTCACCGCACGCCTCGACGGCACCATCAAGTATGACGCTACGCCCCCGGGAGGGAGCTTCGGATGAGCGACACCATGCGGTCGGAACCGTCTCGGATCCCGACGCCGGCCGCGCGCGCGCCCATCGTCGACACCCGCTCGCGGTCGGCGAGGAGCGGGAGCAGGTCGCTGTCGACCCACGACGGGAGGAACGCTGCGTCGTCCACGAGGATTCCGCCGCCCGCCTCGACCACGCCCGCCGCGTTGAATCGCTGCTCCCCGTTTCCGATGGGGAACGGAACATAGACGGCAGGGATGCCGAGAGCGGCGAACTCGCACACGGTCGCCGCGCCGGCGCGAGCCACCGCGAAGTCGGTGAGGGCGAAGGCCAGATCCATCCGGTCGCAGTAGTCCAGGAGCCGGTAGTGCTCGATCCCCGGATCGGTCAGCTCGCCCTTTCCGCCCTGGATGTGCAGGACCTGGAAGCCGGCGGCCGTCAGCGCGGCCGCGCGGTCGGCGATCGTCCGGTTGAGACGGCGGGCGCCGAGGGAGCCACCGGTCACGAGCAGGGTGGGGCGTTCATCCGCCAGCCCGAAGAGCTCGAGGGCTTCGGGGCGGGCCGCGGCGCGATCGAGCTGTTCGATCTCGACGCGCAGGGGCATCCCGACGAACCTCGCGTGCGGGAGCGGTGTTCCCTCGAAGGCCACGCCGACGAAGGGGGTGGAGCGCGCTCCCAGCCGATTGGCCAGGCCGGGCCGCGCGTTCGCCTCGTGCAGGACGACCGGAACACCGACCTTGCGCGCTGCCGAGTATGCGGGTGCGGAAGCGTATCCGCCGAAACCGACGACGGCGTCGATCCCACGGTCACGGATGAGATCGCGCACCGACGCGGCCGCCGCGCGGTACTCCCCCGGGAACCGCAGTGCGGCCGCGTTCGGGCGGCGCGGGAACGGCAGCTTCGGGATCGTCGCCAGCTCGTAGCCGCGCTCGGGCACCAGTCGAGCCTCGAGTCCCTCCTTCGTGCCGAGCACCAGCACCTCGGCGGAGGGGTCGTCGCGGCGCAGCCGATCGGCGACGGCGAGCAGAGGGTTCACATGGCCGGCGGTTCCTCCGCCGGCGAGAAGGTACCGCGTCATGCGCGGTCGCTCAGCCCGGAAGCGTGCTCCGAACGAGCGGCTCTGCCGGTCTCGCGGGCGAAGGACAGGACGATACCGATGGCGATCATGGAACTGATCATCGCAGTTCCTCCCGCAGAGATCAGTGGGAGCGGCACGCCGAGAACGGGGATCACACCCAGCACGACGGCGATGTTCACGAACGCCTGACCGATCAGCCACACCATGATCGCTGCGGTCGTGACACGGGCGAAGGGATCGCTGGAGGCGTGGATGATGCGCAGGAAGACGATCGCGAGCAGCACGAAGAGCACGAGGACGACGACCGCGCCGATCAGCCCGAGCTCCTCCCCGATGATCGCGAAGATGAAATCGGTGTCTGCGGCAGGAAGCCACGACCATTTCGAGTGGGAGTTGCCGAGTCCCACACCGAACACCCCTCCGGAGGCGAGCGCGTAGAAGCCGTTGTCGATCTGCCAGTTGACGTCGGGGTTGGCCGCGCTCGTCCCGCCGAACAGGGCTGCGATACGGCCGAGTCTGCTCTTGCTGGAGACGGCGACGAGGATGGCGAGCACGCCGACCGCGAGGGACCCGAGAGCCAGGTGCCGCAGTTTGACCCCTGCGAAGAAGAGCGCCCCCAGCACGATCGCCGCCATGATCACGGTCGTTCCCAGGTCGCCGCCGAGCACGACGAGCAGGATCGCGCCGCCCGCGATGGGCACCACGGGCACCGCGACGTGCTTCCAGTGCCCGAGCAGGTCCTTCTTGCGAGCGAGGACCACCCCGAGCCAGACCACGAGCGCGACCTTGATCGCCTCCGACGGCTGCACGGTGAGCGAGCCGATCCTCAGCCAGTTGCGGTTGCCGCCGATCTCCATGCCGAGAGGCGTCACCAGTACGAGCACCTGGAAGAAACAGGCCAGGGCGAGGAAGATCCAGATCGACTTCTTCCAGAATCGGCTGGGAAGCCGCGAGACGAGGAACATCAGGGGCAGCCCGATGAGCGCGTACGAGCCCTGCGACCAGAATCGCGAGAAGAAGTTGTCCGTGGCGGTGTGCGACTCGACGGCGGAGGACGACAGCACCATCACGAGGCCGAAGACGACCATGAACAGCGTGAGGCCCAGAAGCAGGAAGTAGTTCGCCGACTCCGCCTGCATCGCCTTTCCCAGCGAGATGCGGGAGGTGATGGCGCCGAGCTTCGACGCAGCGCTATTCGTCGCCAGGGTGCGAGGCGGACTGCTCATCCGCCTCACCTCCAAAAAACTCGTTGACGGCTGCCTGGAAACGGCGGCCACGCTCTGCGTAGTCGGTGAACTGGTCCATCGAGGCCGCCGCGGGGGCCAGGAGAACGGTGTCCCCCGCCTGCGCGACCTCGCCGGCCAGTCGCACCGCCTTCGGCATGACCTGTTCAGTTTCGGTCGCGTCGACCTCGTACAGGGGCAAGTCGGGCGCGTGTCGTGTGAATGCGGAACGAAGCGAATCCCGGTCGGTGCCGATGAGCACGACGGCCCGCAGCCGCGACGCATGGTTCTGGACCAGTTCGTCGACCTCGACGCCCTTCAGCAGCCCACCGGCGATCCAGACGACCGACTCGTACGCCCGGAGGGACGCATCCGCTGCGTGGGGGTTCGTGGCCTTCGAGTCGTCGACCCAGCTGATGCCACCCTCGATGCGCACCAGCTCGATGCGGTGCTCGTCGAGGCGGAAGGCGGCCAGCACATCCCGGATCACGCCGGGCTCGACCCCGTAGGAGCGCGCGAGGGCGCTCGCGGCGAGGATGTTCGCCACGATGTGCGGGGCTGCCAGTCCCGCGTCGCGAAGCTCCTCGATGGTGGTCAATTCGATCGCGCTGGTGAACCTGTCGTCCAGGAAGGCGCGATCGCAGAGGATGCCGTCGACGATCCCGAAGTCGCTGGGGCCCGGGATGTCGAGCCCGAAGCCGATCGCGCGCGCGCCCTCGATCACCTCCGCCTCCTGCACCATGAGTTCGGTGGCCGGGTCGTGCCGGTTGTAGACGCAGGCGACCTGGGTGTTGTCGTAGACCTTGGCCTTGGCGGCGCGGTATGCGTCCGCCGAGCCGTGCCAGTCGAGGTGGTCGTCGGCGATGTTCAGGCACGCGGCCGAGTACGGGGATAGCTCGCCTCCGGCGTTCCGGTTGACCCAGTGCAGCTGATAGCTCGACAGCTCGACCACCAGCACATCGAAGCCCTGCGGGTCCCGGATGGCGTCGAGCACGGGGATCCCGATGTTGCCGCACGGCGCGGCCCGGTATCCCCCCGCCACGAGCATGCTGGCGGTGAGCTGCACCGTGGTGGTCTTGCCGTTCGTGCCGGTCACCGAGATCCAGTCCGCAGGCTCGCCCACCTTGTCGCGGAGGCGCCAGGCGAGTTCGATGTCCCCCCAGATCGGCGTGCCGCGCTGGTCGGCCCAGTTCAGCAGGGGGTGGTCGTGGTGGAATCCGGGCGAGACCACGACGAGCTCGGGGTCGAACTCCTCGAGTCGCGGCGGCGGGCTCGTGAGGTCGGACTCCTCGAGCAGTTCGGCGCCGATGACGGCGAGCAGCATCGCCCGCTCTTCGTCGGCCTTCGCCGTGACGACGAGCACCTCCGCGCCCAGCTCCGCGAGCGTGTCGGCGACCGAGAATCCGGTGACACCGAGTCCGAAGACCGCGACTCGGAGCCCCCTCCAGTCCGACCGCCAGCTTGTGAGGCCGGCCAGACGTTCGGTGGGCTCGGTCATGTCGCGAGCCACTCGAGGTAGAAGCTGCCGACGCCGGCCGCGACGAGCAGGCCGCCGATGATCCAGAAGCGCACGACGACCGTGACCTCGGCCCAGCCTTTCAGCTCGAAATGATGATGGATGGGACTCATCAGGAAGATGCGTTTGCCGTGAGTGAGCTTGAAGTACGCCCGCTGCACGATCACCGAGCCGGCCTCGATCACGAACAGGCCGCCGATCAGGATGAGCAGCAGTTCCGTGCGGCTCAGGATGGCGAGCGCAGCCACCGCGCCGCCGAGGGCGAGCGAGCCGGTGTCGCCGAGGAAGATCTGAGCGGGCGACGTGTTCCACCAGAGGAACCCGACGACGGCCCCGACGATCGCCGTGGCCACGATCGCGAGGTCGAACGGGTCTCGCACCTCATAGCACTGGGCGACGTTGGCCGGGTCGAGCCTGAGGTTGGCGCACGACTGGATCGACTGCCAGAACCCGATGATGATGTACGCGCCGATGGCGAGGATCGAGGCGCCCGAGGCGAGACCGTCGAGGCCGTCCGTGACGTTCACGCCGTTCGATGTGGCGGCGACGATAAAGTTGATCCAGATCAGGTACAGGCCGTAGCCGACGATGACCCCGATGGCGCCGAACTTCGTGATCGACATGAAGTCGATGGGCAGATCCCGGATGAACGACACGCTCATCGAGGCCGGAGTCACCCCGTTCTTGTTCGGGAAGTTGATCGCCAGGAATGCCCAGATCGTCGCGACGATCACCTGGCCGGCCACCTTGGCCCAACCCGTGAGGCCGAGGCTGCGCTGGTTGCGGGTCTTCAGGAAGTCGTCGACGAACCCGACCAGCCCGAGCCCGACCATCAGGAACAGCACGAGCAGGGCGGAGACCGAGGTCGGGTCGCCGGTCAGCAGCAGTGCGACGAAATAGCCGACCAGCGTGCCCAGGATGATGATGATGCCGCCCATGGTGGCGGTGCCGCGCTTGGCGTGATGGCTCTGCGGCCCGTCGTCGCGGATGAACTGCCCCCACTGCAGCTTCTTGAAGAGCTTGATGAACACAGGGGTGAGAAAGAGTGTGAACGCCATCGACAGCGCACCGGATGTCAGCAGGGCTCTCACGAGAACAATTCTCCCAGTCGATCGCCCAGAAAGCGCAGGCCGGCGGAGTTCGAAGATTTGACGAGCACCGTATCCCCCGGTTCCAGGGCTGTTTCGAGGTGCTCGAACGCGGCGTCCGGCGTGTCGAAATACAGCGACTCGCCATCCCACGATCCCTCGTTGATGGTGGAGATGTGCATCCGCCGGGCAGCCGGGCCGATCACGATGAGCTGGTCGATGCCGAGGCGCACGGCGAGCAGCCCGATGCGATCGTGCTCCTCCCCGGAGAACTCGCCGAGCTCGCTCATCTCGCCGAGGACGGCGACCGTACGCCCGCCGGGTTCGGCGATCTGGGCGAGCGTCTTGAGGGCCGCCGCCATCGAGTCGGGACTGGCGTTGTACGCGTCGTTGACGATCGTGACACCGCGGGCGCCGCCCATGACCTCCATGCGCCACCGTTCGGCACGCTGCACGGTCTGCAGCGCCTCGACGATGTCGTCGAGGCCGACGTCGAGGGTGTGCGCCGCCGCCGCGGCAGCGAGCGCATTCATCACGTGGTGCTCACCGAGCACGCGGAACTGCACGGCGCGTGACTCACCGGTGGGCAGGTGCAGCTCGAAGCTGGTGCCGCGCGACGAGGACACGACACCCGTGGCGCGCACGTCGGCGCGCTCGTCCAGGCCGAACCAGAGCACGCGTGCCGCGGTCTTGTCCGCCATCGACGCGACGCGAGGGTCGTCGAGGTTCAGGATCGCCACATCCGATTCGAGGAGATCGCTCACCATCTCGGTTTTCGCCGTCAGCGTCGATTCGATCCCGCCGAACTCGCCCGCGTGGGCGAGGCCGACCTTGAGCACGATCCCGATGTCGGGCCGCGCCATGCGCACGAGCCGGGCGATCTCGCCGATGGCGCTCGCGCCCATCTCGGCGACGAGGAACCGGGTCGCTTCGGTGACCTGGACCATCGTGACGGGAGCGCCGACCTCGTTGTTGAACGACGCGCGCGGCGCGATCGTCGGGCCGACCTGCTCGAGGATCGCGCGCAAGAGGTTCTTCGTGGTCGTCTTGCCGTTCGAGCCGGTCACACCGACGATCTTCAGCGTGCCGAGCGACCGCACGCGGGCGACGACCTCGGTGGCGAGGTCACCGAGCGCAGCGACGGTGTCCGCGACGACCAGCTGGGGGACGGCCCGCTGCCAGCCATCGGTGGCCAGCAGGTGGTCCACGACGACGAGGGCGGCGCCGGCCTCGACGGCCTGGGGCACGAACAGGTGGCCGTCGGTGAACTCGCCGGGCTTGGCGAAGAAGATCGTGCCGGGCACGACCTCACGTGAGTCGGTCGTCGAGAGTCCGTCGACGACGGTGTCGGCCGTTGCGTCCACGCCGTCGAGCAGCAGCTCGCCTCGGGTCGCCGCAGCGATCTCGGCCAGGGTCATGGCGATCATTAGAGCCACCCGGCCTCTCGCAGGGCCAGCTTCGCGTCTTCGCGTGCCGAGTACGGGATGCGCTGGCCGGCCACCTCCTGATAGTCCTCGTGACCGGGACCCGCGTAGAGCACGATGTCGCCCTCATCGGCGAGTGACAGCGCCTTGCGGAAGGCGGCCCGGGGGTCGGGGATCTCGTAGAGCTCCCGGTCGGGCACGGCGTGCCGCGCGCCGTCGAGCAGCGTCGCCCGGATGGCCGCCGGGTCTTCCCAGCGCGGGTGGAAGTCGGTGATGACCACAGCATCCGAGCCGCGGGCCGCAATGGCGCCCATGTCGGTGCGCTTGGTCGTGTCGCGGTCTCCGTCGGCACCGAACACCATGACGATCCTGCCGTCGGTGACCTTGCGCAACGCGCCCAGGGTGGAGAGGAATGCGTCGGGGCTGTGGCCGTAGTCGATGAACACCACCGGGCCCCGGTCTCCCGAGATGCGTTCCGCGCGTCCCGGGATGAAGGCGTCGACGCCGCCGTCCCGCTCGAGCGCGGCCCCGATCGCATCGAGGTCGTAGCCGGACTCCACCAGCATGACGATGGCGAGGGCGGCGTTCGCGGCCATGTACGAGCCCAGCAGCGGTACGCGGGTCGACAAGCGGCGGCCGTCCGGGCCCTCGAGCACGAAGGCGGTGTGGTCGACGGTCTCCTCGGTGACCGTCATGATCCAGTCGGCGTCGGCACCGGGCGAGGTCGACAGGGTGGCGATCGGGATGCGCGACTGCTCGACGAGCGAGCGCCCCCAATCCGAGTCGACCGTGACGACACCGCGGCGCGCGCGGTCGGGCTGGAAGAGCTCGAGCTTGGCCGCGAAGTAGTCGTCCATCGCCGCGTAGTCGTCGAGGTGATCGTGACTCAGATTGGTGAAGCCGACGACGTCGAAGACGATCCCGTCGACGCGGTGCCGGCTGAGGGCCTGTGCCGAGACCTCGATCGCGACGGCGCGCACGGCTTCTTCACGCATCCGGGCGAGCAGGGCATGGAGTTCGCTCGCCTCGGGCGTGGTGAGTTTGCTCGTGATGGCGGTATCGCCGATGCGGCGCTCGGCCGTCGAGCTCAGCCCCGAGACCACGCCCAGCTGGCCGAGGATCGCGTTCAGCAGGTAGACGACGCTGGTCTTGCCGTTCGTGCCGGTGACGCCGAACAGCGTGGCCGAGTTCTCGTCGGTGCGGTAGATCCACGCCGCCACCGCGCCGAGGGCGGCGCGGGCGTCCTGCGTGACGACGATCGGCAGGCCGGACTCGGCGGCGAGCGCGGCGCCCTCCTCGTCGGTCAGGATCGCGACAGCTCCCGCCTCGGCGGCCTTGTCGGCGTAACCCGCCCCATGAGCGTTCCGACCGGGAACCCCGACATAGAGATCACCGGGCTCGACGGCCGTGGTCGCCAGAGCGACGCCGGTCACCTCGACGGCGTCGAGGTCGCCCCGGCATTCCAGCCCGAACTCCGCCACCAGCTGTGCGAGCGGACGGGCGACGGGATGCTCGGGGCGCAGAGAAGAAGGCGCCGGTCCTGTCACGGGGCTCACTTTCAGTAGTACGGAGGGTAGTCAGCCGGAGCAGTCGTGGAAGGCTTCACCCGGAAGGTCTTCAGCACCTGACTCATGATCGTGTGGAACAGCGGAGCGGCAGCTGCCGACGAAGTAAGCGTAGTCGGGTATCCGAGGTTGACCGAAACGACGTACTCGGGGTCATCCACAGGAGCCACACCCATCACAGAGACGTAGTACGACGGCAGGTACCCGCCGTGGCCGTCCGGCTGCTGGGCCGTTCCGGTCTTCGCAGCGATGCGGTAGCCGGGGATGCTCAGCTTCGTCGAGAGGTCGCCTTTCGTGACCACGCTCTCCATCATCCCGAGCGTGGTGTTGGCTGCAGCCGCCGACACCACCTGCGTCGGCTTGGGCTTCGGAACGTCGGTCACCGTGCCGTCCTCCTGCTTGCATCCCTCGGTGAGGGTGAGCGGGATGCGCACACCGTTGTTGGCCAGCGCCTGGTATGCGCTGACCATCTGCACCTGGGTGGCGGCGACACCCTGCCCGAACATCGTGGCGTACTTGGTCTGGTCGTCCCACTGGCCGACCGGGTTCAGGATGCCCGACGACTGCCCCGGATACGGCAGCCCGGTGTCCTTGCCGATCCCGAACTTCTGGAGGTAGTCGTACCGGGTGTCATTGCTGAGCCGCTGACCGAGGATCGACATGCCCGTGTTCGACGAGTTCATCAGGACACCGGTCAGCGTGAGGCGCATCGGAGCGTGGAAGCCCGCGTCGTGCAGGTCGGCACCCTTTCCCGACTTGAACTCGTACGGCGCCAGCACCTGCGAGGTCGGTGTCGCCTTGCCCTGGTCGATGAGCATGCTGGCCGTGAGGGCTTTGAACGTCGAGCCCGGCTCGTACGGCGTGCTGAACGGGAGGAGTCCCCAGTACGCCGGGTCGGTCGCGTCGATGTTGTTCGGGTCGAGCGCGGGCCACTGCGCGATCGCCTTGATCTTGCCCGTCTTGGCTTCGGCGATCGTGACGAAACCGAACTTCGCGCCGACCGCTGCGACTTGCTGGGCGAGGGTCTGCTCGGTGAACCACTGCAGATCGGGATCGATGGTCAGCTGCAGGGTGCCGCCGTCCTTCGCCTCCTTCTGAACGACGGTGCTGCCGGGAATCGGCACGCTGTCGGCGCCGCGCTGATACGTCTCCAAGCCGTTCTCGCCGGCCAGGCAGGAATTCTCACTCTCTTCGAGCCCGCCCTTGCCGGCCGCCGACACGTAGCCGAGGAGGTTTCCCGCCACTGCACCGTTCGGATAGGTGCGCGCGGGCACCTTCTCGAAGGTGAGCCAGCCGTACGGCAGCTTGGTGAGCTTGTCGAACATGCCGACGTCCATACCGCTCTTCACCAGGGCGTATTTCGACTTCGGATTCGCTTTCAGGGCGTTGTCGATGATGGCGACGATCGCGTCACCGCCCTGGCCGGTGATCGCCCCGATCTCGCCGGCGGCGGCGATCATCTTCTTCCTGCCCTCGGCTCCGACACCGATGGCGTCGGAGGGCGAGAGTGCAGCGGTGTAGCGGTACACCGTGGTGGCGAGGACCGTACCGTTCGCGCCGATGATGTCGCCCCGGGCACCGAGCAGCGTCGTCGAGACCTCTTTGGACTTGACGGACTGCTTCTGCAGCTCGTCGGCGCGCACCACCTGGATGTCGACGAGCCGGGCTCCGAGGATGCACACCGTCGCGATCACGGCGACGGCGGTCACCGTGGTGCGCCGGCGGATCGTCCTTCTCATGTTCATGCCCGTACGTCCTGTCATCAGTGCGTCACCGGTGTCGGCAACGCTCCGTCCAACGGTGCGGCGGGCGGCGCGGCCGGCGGTGGCGTGGCCTGGTCGCCCGCGCCGCCGTTCGAGGTGCCCTCGGCGGGAGTCCCCGTGGTCGGAGTCCCCGTCGTCGAATCGGCAGGCGTCTGAGGCGCCGTCACGAGCGGAACACCGGTGAGCAGCGAGTTCGGGACGAGGTTGCCCTGCCCGCCGGTGACCGTTCCGGCGACTCCGCTCGCCGGCACTGCGGCGCCGAGCACCGCGCCGTCGGAGAGGCGCAGATACGCGGGATTGCTGTTGCTCACCATGCCGAGCGCGTTCGCATTGGCGGCGAGGTTCTGCGGCGAAGTCAGCCGGTTGAGGTCTTCCGAGGCCGCCTGGTACGAACGCTGGAGTTGCGTCTGCTTCGTCGCCAGAGAACTGAGCTGGTAGGCACCCTGCGAGACGGAGATGCTGATGAGGAGCTGCGAGATCACGATGGCGAGCAGCATCCCGATCGCCACGACGGCGTAGACGGCACGCGGACGGGACCGGCGCTGCGAGCGGGTCGAGACGACCTCGAGATGACTCGGCCGCTCCTCCTGGGCGGGGCGGGGCGCCGTTCGGCCCAGCCAGCTGATGGCGGGACGCTTTTCAGCCAGTGTGCTGCTCACGACGACCTCCTCACTCGTTCGGCGGCTCTCAGTCGAACGGGGGTCGCCCTCGGGTTGGCCGCCTTCTCGTCGTCGTTCGCCAGCTCAGCGCCCCGGATGAGCAACTTCAGTTCAGGACGGTGTTCCGGGAGTTCGACGGGCAGACCAGCCGGCGCGCTGGACTTCGAGCGGGTCTGCAGTTCGCGCTTGACGATGCGGTCTTCGAGCGACTGGTAGGCCTCGACCACGATGCGTCCCCCGATGGCGAGCGCGTCGATGGCGGCCGGTATCGCCCGCTCGAGCACGGCCAATTCCTGATTCACCTCGATGCGGAGCGCCTGGAAGACCCGCTTGGCCGGGTGACCCTGTCGTTGCACGGCCACGGGCGTCGCCTTCGTGATCACGTCGACGAGTTCGGCCGAGCGCACGAACGGGCGCTCCTGGCGCGCTTCCACGATCTTCTGGGCGTAGCGGGCGGCGAGCTTCTCCTCGCCGTAGTCGCGGAAGATCCGACGCAGGTCGGCTTCGCTGTACTCGGCCAGGATGGTCGCGGCCGTGAGGTCGCTCGTGCCGTCCATGCGCATGTCGAGGGGCGCATCCTTCGAGTACGAGAACCCGCGCTCCACCCGGTCGAGCTGCAGCGAGGAGACGCCCAGGTCGAAGAGGATGCCCTGCACCTCGTCGAAGCCGAGGCCGTTCACGGCCTCGACGATGCCGTCGTACACCGTGTGCACGAGGTGGACGCGGTCGCCGAACCGCGCAAGACGCTCGCCAGCGATCGCCAGCGCATCCGGATCGCGATCGAGACCGATGAGTGTGACGTCGGGAAAGCGCTCCAGGATGCCCGCGGAGTGGCCGCCCATGCCGAGAGTGGCATCGACGAAAACGGCACCCGGCTCGCGGAGCGCGGGGCCGAGCAGCTCGATGCAGCGCTCGAGGAGGACCGGGGTGTGGATCTGGTCGTCTGTCATGGCTTCGACGGGTCCGTGCTCCTGAATCCTGATCCCCATCCATTCCGACCTGGCACCGGGGAAGTGTGTCAGGGCGGCGAATGGCTGGGAGTCAGGTGTCAGGTGCTAGAAGAGCCCCGGGATCACCTCCTCCGTGGTGTTGGCGAATGTTGCTTCCTGTTCAGCCAGGTAGGTCTCCCACGCCTGTGCGTCCCAGATCTCTGCGCGGCTGCCCGCGCCGATCACGACCAGGTCGCGATCGAGTCCTGCGTACGAGCGCAGCGTCTGCGGCACCGTCACGCGGTTCTGCTTGTCCGGCACTTCGGCGCTCGCCCCCGAGAGGAAGACACGCAGATAGTCACGGGCCTGCTTGCTCGTCACCGGCGCCTGCCGGATCTTCTCGTGCAGCGATTCGAACTCGCGCTGACTGAAGACGTAGACGCAGTGCTCCTGGCCGCGAGTGAGGACGATGCCGGACGCCAGTTCATCCCGGAATTTGGCCGGCAGGATGATGCGCCCTTTTTCGTCGAGTTTGGGGGCATAGGTACCGAGGAACATCGGGTACTCCCCCCCACTCTTCCGGCCAAGGTTGCGGTGTGGCTCCACTTTACTCCACAACCATCCACAATTGCAGCAGATTCTGCCGAACTGACTCTATTGGGGGGCATTACGACGCAGAAAATCAAGGGTTTCTGGAGTGGAGGAAAATGGATGGACTTGGCGTGAAATGGGCATGAAAAAAGGGCCGATCCGAAGATCGACCCTGAGGTTCCCGCCCGGGTGGGGCGGAGGGGAGGAAACTAGCTCTGCCCGTCTTGCCGCTTGTCCCAGCGGTCGTTGAGCTTGTTCATGAAGCCGGCCTGCTGAGCCTTGGTCTGCTTGGCCGAGCCGCTCGCCGAACCGGGAGTGGACGCATCCGGAGCAGCGGCGGAGCGCTTGCCCGGGGCGATGGCGAGGAGCACACCGACGAACATCACGACGAAGCCCAGGATGCCCACAATGGGGATCTGGAAGGCGACGCCCGCGATCAGGACACCGACGCCGACGACGGCGATGAGGATGCCGAGAACGATGGAGCGGTACGCGGGCCTACCGCGTCTGCCCCCGACCGTCGCCACGAAATCTGCGTCGTTCTGATAGAGGCTGCGCTCCATCTCTTCGAGGAGGCGCTGCTCGTGTTCTGAAAGCGGCATCCGTTTCCCCCTCTTTCCCGGGTTCGTGACGTTGTGTGCTGATTGTAGCCCCGCGTTGGTAGCTAGGCTAGGCGTGTGTCAGAAAGCATTCGGTTCGTCGACCTGATCCAGACCAGAATCGATGGGTTCCTCGATGCGCGTGCTTCCATTCTCGTCTCCATCGCCGACGAACTCTCCCCGATCGAAGCGTTCTCCCGGGATTTTCTCAGCGGCGGCAAGCGTTTCCGGGCGCTCTTCTGCTTCTGGGGATGGCAGGCCGTGAGGTCGTCGGATCCCGGTGACGACGGCCCCGCCGTTTCGCCCGGCGGGCCGCTCGACGCCGTGGTGTCGGTGGCGAGCGCGCTCGAGGTCTTCCATGCTGCGGCCCTGGTGCACGACGACATCATCGACAACTCCGCCACCCGTCGGGGAGCGCCGGCCGCGCACCGCCGCTTCGCGGAGCTGCACGAGGAGAACGGCTGGCGCGGTTCTGCTGACGGGTTCGGCACGGGAGCCGCGACCCTGCTGGGTGATCTGCTGCTCATCCTGAGCGACGAGCTCTTCGACGAGGGTCTGACCGAGGTCGTGAGCACGGCGGCTCGCCGCGCGGCCCGCACCGAGTTCAACCGGATGCGCCTCGATGTCACCGCCGGCCAGTACCTCGACATCTTCGAGGAGATCGGCTGGGACAGCAACCCGGGCTCCGACCCGCTCTCCCGTGCGGAACGGGTCATCGTCTACAAATCCGCCAAGTACAGCGTCGAGGCGCCGCTCCTCATCGGGGCGAGCCTCGCCGGCGCCACGATCGGGCAACTGGAGGCCTTGCGCGCATTCGGACTTCCGCTCGGCATCGCCTACCAGCTGCGAGACGACCTCCTCGGTGTGTTCGGGGATGCGGCTGTCACGGGAAAGCCGAGCGGCGACGACCTGCGCGAGGGAAAGCGCACCGTGCTGATCGCCCTAGCGCGCGAGGCGATGCCCGGAGGTGCCCGCTCGGCCCTCGATGAACTGCTGGGCGACCGCGGCCTCACACCGGCTCAGATCGAGACCCTGCAGTTCACGATCCGCGACACCGGCGCGGTCGACAAGGTGGAGGCGCTCATCGCGGCGAACGTGCAACGCGCCATCGACGCGATCGAATCGGCACCGCTCGGCGCGCAGGCGCGCGCCCAGCTTCGCGAACTCGCCGTGACGGTCACCGAGCGCAACTACTGACGCGCGATCGGTCGATCAGGCGAGTGCCTGTGCGACCCTCCGCACCTCGGCCTTGCGGCCCGCGCGAAGCGCGTCGATCGGAGCCACGCCCAGGGTCTCGTCCGCATCGATGAGCCAGTCGACGGCCTCGTCGTCGTCGAATCCGGCGTCGCCGAGCACGATCAGCGTGCCGCGGAGTTCGCTCAGGGGCTCCCCCTCGCGGAGGAAGTCGGCGGGGACCTTGAGGACACCGTCGATCCGTTTGGCGGCGAGGTGCTTGTCTTCGATCAGCCGGCGGACGCGGCTCACGCTCAGTCCGAGGATGTCGACGAGGTCGGGAATTGTCAGCCAATCACGGGCCGGGGCTTGCTCAGTCACATCACAAGCCTCCCATGCCGTGCGACCGTTCAGAAGCCATGTCGATTGTTACGATCGTGTTAACTCAAATCACAACTGTCACACTGATTGACTCTTCATATATTGTGTGACAGCGTGGAAGTTCGCAATCAGCAGGAGAACGGGGGGTCGTGTGTCCGTGCTTGACAGAGAATCCGAACTCGCACCCGAACCGCAGCCCGGCGCCGTGAACGGGTCGGCCCGGCACCTGCCCGAGCGCACCCACCGCTGGTCCGCACGCTCCGTTCTGGTCACCGTCCCGATCGCGATCGCGAGTTCGCTGGCGATGACACTCAACCTCGTCACTCCGGCTCAGGCCGCCACACCGCCCGGCGGGGCCAATCGGTCGAAAGAGAAGGCTCCGGATGCGCGCGGCACCGTCCGCAGCGCGATCACGAAAGCCTCGGCCACCTCACCCGCCCGCACCGTCGTGTCAGACCTCCCAGCCTCGTACAGCGTTCAGACGGGCGACACCGTCTCCGCCATCGCGGCACGCTTCGGTATCTCCACCGCGAGCATCCTCGCCCTCAACGGACTCAGCTGGAAGAGCCTGATCTTTCCGGGCCAGGTGCTGGCCCTCGCCGGCGCGAACACGTCGGCTCCGGCCGCGCCCGCGCCGAGCGCGCCTTCGCCCGCCCCTGTGACCAAGTACTCGGTGGTCTCCGGAGACACGATCAGTGGAATCGCCGGGCGGTTCGGCGTCTCCACCCAATCCATCCTCAGCGCCAACGGACTGGACAGGTCGAGCCTGATCTTCCCGGGCCAGCAGGTGACGATTCCCGGCATGGCGAGCGCATCCCTCGACACGCCGACAGCGACCGTCGCGCCGGCCGCCCCCGTCGCCCCTGCTCCCGTCCCGACCCCGGTCGGCGCCACCCCCGTCGCCCTGACCGCGGAGATGCGGGCCAACGCGGCCGTCATCGTGAAGGTCGGCCGGCAAGAGGGCGTCAGCGACTACGGGATCGTCATCGCCTTGGCCGCCGCCGCCCAGGAATCCGGGATGCGCAACGTGCAGTACGGCGACCGCGACTCTCTCGGGCTCTTCCAGCAGCGGCCGAGCACCGGCTGGGGGACCCCTGCTGAGGTGCTCGATCCGACCTACGCCGCGCGAGCGTTCTACGGCGGCGCGAACAACCCGAACCCCGGTCTCACCCGCGGCCTGCTCGACATCCCGGGCTGGCAGAGCATGCCGGTGACGCAGGCCGCTCAAGCCGTGCAGCTCTCGGCGTACCCCGACGCCTACGCCAAATGGGAAGTCTCAGCGCGCAGCTGGCTCCCTCAGCTCGGCTGACGCGGTCCCCGATGATCACAAGCCGGTCACAGCACGGCCCTTCACGGTGTTTTGCAGGGTTACAGCGGGTCCCCTTCTCTAAACTCGAAACGTGACCACGAGCCAGACCGACCCCCTGATCGGACGTCTCATCGACGGCCGATATCAGGTGCGCTCGCGGATCGCCCGAGGCGGCATGGCCACGGTCTATCTGGCCACCGATCTCCGACTCGAGCGCCGGGTCGCCATCAAGGTCATGCACGGCCACCTCGCCGACGACAGCACGTTCAAGAGCCGCTTCGTCCAAGAGGCTCGCTCGGCGGCGCGGCTCGCACATCCGAACGTCGTCAACGTCTTCGACCAGGGCCAGGACTCCGACATGGCCTACCTGGTCATGGAGTATCTCCCCGGCATCACGCTGCGCGACCTGCTCAAGGACTACGGAAAGCTCACGCCCGAGCAGACCATCGACATCATGGAGGCCGTGCTGAGCGGGCTCGCCGCCGCCCACAAGGCCGGCATCGTGCACCGCGACCTCAAGCCCGAGAACGTGCTGCTGGCCGACGACGGCCGCATCAAGATCGGTGACTTCGGACTCGCACGCGCGGCCAGCGCGAACACGGCCACCGGTCAGGCGCTGCTCGGCACGATCGCCTACCTCTCCCCCGAACTCGTCACCCGCGGTGTGGCGGATGCGCGCAGCGACATCTACGCCCTCGGCATCATGATGTACGAGATGCTCACCGGCGAGCAGCCGTTCCAGGGCGAACAGCCGATGCAGATCGCCTACCAGCATGCCAACGACGCGATTCCGGCCCCGAGTGCCAAGAATCCGGCGGTGCCCGCCGAGTTGGACGACCTGGTGCTCTGGGCCGCCGCAAAAGACCCCGACAAGCGCCCGCACGACGCGCGGGAGATGCTCGACCGTCTGATCGAGGCCGAGAAGTCCATCCGCGGCGATGCCGGTCCCCTGCAGCAGACGATGGTGATGCCGCCCGCCTTCGGTCCCGGAATCGACGAGGGCGACACTCAGATCATCAACCCCGCCATCCGGCAGCAGGTCGCGGCCAGCGCACCGGACAGCGTGCAGACGCTGACCGCCGTGGCCAAGCGCCGGCGCGGCAAGGGCTGGTGGCTCTTCGCTCTGATCATCGTGCTCGCGGCCGTCGCCGGTGGCACCGGCTGGTACTTCGGTTCCGGGCCGGGCTCGACCGTGCAGATTCCGAACGTCGCCGGCAAAGCGCCCGCCGATGCCGCCGCCACGCTGAAGCAACTCGGGTTCGAGACGAAGGAGGGCGTCGAATACAGCACCACGATCGCCGCCGGTCTGGTCTCGGCGACCGATCCGGCCTTCGGCTCCGCGGCGAATCGGGGAAGCATCGTCACGATCAAGGTCTCACAGGGACCGAAGCCCATCACCCTGCCGGCACTCGCCGGTCAGCCCGTCGACACCGCGAAGAAGGCGATCACCGACCAGGGCGCCGTCGTGGGTACGGTCAGCGAGCAGTTCGATCCGAAGATCCCTGCGAACACGGTGATCTCGGCCTCCGACCCGACCGGCGCCGACCTGTCGGGAGGCGGCGCATCCCATGAAGGCACCAAGGTCGGCCTGGTCGTGTCCGTCGGCCCGGTCCCCGATGTCGCCGGCAAGTCGGTCGCGGACGCGAAGGCTGCGCTCAGCGCCGTCGGCCTGCTGACGGCCGACGGACCCGAGAGCTACAGCGACACCGTCGAGAAGGGGCTCGTCATCTCGGCGCAGCCCCAGGGCGACGGACCGGTCAAGCCCAACGACACCCTGCTGCTCGAGACATCGAAGGGTCCGGCGCCCGTCGCCGTGCCCGACGTCGTCAACAAGACCTGGGACGTCGCGAAGAAGGCACTGCTGGACGCAGGCTTCAAGTTGCAGTACAGCCCGATCGCCGACGTCGCTCCCGCTGCCTTCGTCGTGTCGAAGGTGTCACCCGGTGCTGGCACACAGCAGCCGAAAGGCTCGACGCTCACGATCAACTTCGCGGGTTTCTGACCAGGACGGCCGAATCGAAGGAAGGGGCCCACCGGATGATCCGGCGGGCCCCTTCCTTCGATTGAGGTCGCGTTTCAGCGCTGGTCAGCGGGCGGCGAGCTCCTCGGCCACGAGGAACGCCAGTTCGAGGGACTGCATGTGGTTGAGGCGCGGGTCGCAGAGCGACTCGTAGCGCGTGGCCAGGGTCGCCTCGTCGATGTGCTCCGAGCCGCCGAGGCACTCGGTCACATCGTCGCCCGTGAGCTCGACGTGGATGCCACCCGGATGCGTCCCCGCGGCACGGTGCGCCTCGAAGAAGCCCTTGACCTCGTCGACGACGTCGTCGAAGCGACGCGTCTTGTAGCCGGTCGGGGTGGTGAGGCCGTTTCCGTGCATCGGGTCGGTGACCCACAACGGGCGCGCGTCGCTTCTCTTGATCGCCTCGAGCAGCGGAGGGAGCGCATCCCGGATCTTGCCCGCGCCCATCCGGGTGATGAAGGTGAGACGCCCCGGTTCGCGCTCGGGGTCGAGCTTGTCGATGAGCCTCAGCATGGTCTCGGGCGTGGTCGTCGGGCCGAGCTTCACGCCGATCGGGTTGCGCACCCGAGAGAGGAAGTCGACATGAGCGCCGTCGAGATCACGGGTGCGCTCCCCGATCCACACGAAGTGGGCGGAGGTGTTGTACGGCGTACCCGTGCGGGAGTCGATGCGCGTCATCGGGCGCTCGTAGTCCATGAGCAGGCCCTCGTGGCTCGAGTAGAACTCGACGCGCTTGAGCTCGTCGAAGTCGGCCCCCGCCGCCTCCATGAACTTGATGGCGCGGTCGATCTCGCGGGCGAGGCCCTCGTAACGCTGGTTCGCCGGGTTCGCCGCGAAGCCACGGTTCCAGCTGTGCACCTGGCGCAGGTCGGCGAAACCACCCTGGGTGAACGCCCGGATGAGGTTCAGTGTCGACGCGGCCGTGTGGTACCCCTTCACGAGCCTGCGCGGGTCGGCTTGACGGGATTCGGGGGTGAAGTCGTAGCCGTTGACGATGTCGCCACGGTAGGCCGGAAGCGTGACGCCGCCTCGCGTCTCCGTGTCGCTGGAGCGCGGTTTGGCGAACTGGCCCGCCATGCGCCCCATCTTGATGACGGGCATCGACGCACCGTAGGTGAGCACGATGGCCATCTGCAGCACGGTCTTGACGCGGTTGCGGATCTGGTCGGCGGTGGCCCCGGCGAAGGTCTCGGCGCAATCGCCTCCCTGCAACAGGAAGCCCTTGCCCTCCGCTGCGGCGGCCAGGCGGGTACGCAACTGATCGACTTCGCCGGCGAAGACGAGTGGTGGCAGCGTGGCGATCTCGGCCGCGGCCGCAGCAGCGGCCTCAGGGTCGGGCCACTGCGGCTGCTGCTTCACCTCGAGCGTGCGCCAATAGTCCAGCCCTGCAATCACGGACTCGTCAGCCTTCACGACGGGATCAGTGGTGTCTTGCACAGGACTTCCGCTCGGTTCGGGGCGCGTCGATCTGCTCGCGCGCCAGTGGGTGACGGCGGCACAAGGATCGAGTGCGCCGGTATCTGAGCCTATCGCGAAAGCGAAGCGCGCTTCTCTTTCACGCTGCTGGCGTACACATCGTCGTATTCCTGCTCGCTCAGGGCGTGCAGCTGGTACATGATCTCGTCGGTGACCGAGCGGAGGATGAAGCGGTCGCCCTCCATCCCCTCGAACCGGGAGAAGTCGAGCGGCTTGCCGATCACGATCCCGATGCGGCCGACCTTCGGCAGGCGCGTACCGATCGGCATGATCTTCTCGGTGTCGACCATCGCGACCGGGACGACCGGCACCTGGCCTTCGAGGATCATCCGGGCGACGCCGGTGCGGCCGCGGTAGAGCTTGCCGTCCGGGCTGCGCGTGCCCTCCGGGTAAATGCCGAGGATCTCGCCGCGCGCGAGCACCGCCAGCCCGGTGTTGAGGGAATCCTCCGAGGCCTTGCCTCCCGAGCGGTCGATCGGGATCTGACCCGTGGCGATCATGAACGACTTGGTCGCCCATCCCTTGAACCCCTTGCGGGTGAAGTAGTCGCTCTTGGCGAGGAAGGACACGTGCCGGTCGACGACGAGAGGAAGGAAGATCGAGTCGATGAACGAGAGGTGGTTGCTCGCCAGGATCACGGCCCCGGTCGCCGGGACGTTCTCCAGGCCGATGACCCACGGCCGGAAGATCCCCTTGAGCAGGGGCCCTGCGATCAGGTGCTTCATCAGCCAGTAGAACACCGGCTCAGCCTAACGCCCCGTCGCGTGCAGGCGGGCCAGATCCGCGGCTCCCACGGCGCCCGCGTCGTTGACGAGCTCGGCGATCTTGAACTCGGGCTCCGGGTGGAAGCCGCGCGCGGGAAGGTTCTCGAGATAAGCCAGACGGATGGGCTCGAGAAGGAGCTCTCCGGCCTGGGCCACGCCGCCGCCGAAGACGAAGATCTGCGGGTCGAGCACTGCGCCGAGCGAGGCGCAGGCCTGACCGAGCCAGTCGCCGAGCTGCCGGAGCGCCGCGCGTGCACCCGGGTCGCCGGCGACGATGAGCTCGCTGATGTCGGAGCCGCTCAGCGTCCCCTTGCGCGTCCGCACGTCGGCGAGCGCCTGACCGATGCCACCGGCATCCGCCAGCTCGTTCGCCATCCGCTGCAGGGCGCGGCCGGAACCGTACTGCTCGATGCAGCCGTGGGCGCCGCATCCGCAGGGCAGGCCGCCCGGCACGACCCGCATGTGGCCGACCTCCGCGCCGGCGCCGAAGCCACCGCGGAAGAGACGGTCGTTGCTGACGATCGCGCCGCCCACCCCGGTGCCGATGGTCAGGATCACCATGTCGCTCACCAGGCGGCCGGCGCCATAGCGGAACTCGGCCCAGCCTGCGGCGTTGGCGTCGTTCTCGATGATGATGGGGAGGTCAACCCGCCGTTCGAGCTTCTCGCGCAGGGGCTCGTGCCGCCAGTTGATGTTCGGCGAGTAGTAGACGGTCGACTGCGCAGCGTCGAAGAACCCGGCAGCGGCGACGCCCGCGCCGGCGATCTCCTCGGGACCGTCTGCGAGGCGCTCGATCATGGCGACGACGGCGTTCTCGATCTCGATCGGCTCCGCGGCCTCGGTTGGAACGCGATCCTCACGCACGATGGTGCCGAACTCGTCGACCACCGCCCCCGCGATCTTGGTTCCGCCGATATCGATCCCGATCGCGTGCACAGGCAGCAGCCTTTCTTAGACAGGTGTGGAGGGTGCGGCAGACGGCCTCGGCCAGATCACTCACATCCGCACCATCTAGAGTGTAGTTAACCAGCTTGGCCGAGGCCATTCAGGTCGTTTACCCGCCCGTCCGACCGGTACCAAGGGAGTTACCGTGAAACAGTTCGACACCCCAGCGCTCCACCCCGCCGACCCGACGGCCAACGCCACCGACCTCCTGGTCGACCGTGTCGCGGCGACACCCGATGCGCCCCTCTTCTCCGTCCCGAACGGCGACAGCTGGGATGACATCACCTGCGCCGAGTTCTACCGCCAGGTCATCGCACTCGCGAAGGGCCTCGTCGCCAGCGGGATCCAGCCGGGCGACAAGATCGGCCTGATGTGCAAGACCCGCTACGAGTGGACGCTCATCGATTTCGCCACCTGGTTCGCCGGTGCCGTGCTGGTCCCGATCTACGAGACCTCGGCTCCGAACCAGGTGCAGTGGAACATGAGCGACTCGGAAGCGATCGCGATCATCCTCGAGACGCCGGACATGTTCGCCCGGTTCGACGAGGTGCACCCCGAGCTGCCGGCGATCCGCAGCGTCTGGCAACTCCACCTCGGTGACCTCGACAAGCTCGCCGCCGCCGGCGTCGACGTGCCCGACGAGGAGATCGAGCGTCGCCGCACCCTCGCGAACGAAGACGACATCGGCACCCTGATCTACACCTCGGGTTCCACCGGCAAACCCAAGGGATGCGTCCTCACCCACGGCAACTTCGTCGAGCTCTCGCGCAACTCGGCGGAGGCGCTCAGCGAGGTCATCGAAGAGGGCCGCGCATCCACTCTGCTCTTCATCACCACAGCGCACATCTTCGCCCGGTTCATCGCGGTGCTCTGCGTCACGGGTGGCGTCAAGGTCGGCCACCAGGCCGACACCAAGCAGCTGCTGCCGGCCCTCGCGAGTTTCAAGCCCACGTTCCTCCTGGCCGTGCCGCGCGTCTTCGAGAAGGTCTACAACTCGGCCGAGCAGAAGGCCGAGGCGGGTGGCAAGGGCAAGATCTTCCGCAAGGCCGCGGAGGTCGCCGTCGAGCACTCCAAGGCCGTCGAGGCCGGGTCGGTGCCCTTCGGTCTGCGTCTGCAGTTCGCACTGTTCGACCGACTGGTCTACAGCAAGCTGCGCGCGGCCATGGGCGGCCGTGTGAAATTCGCCGTCTCGGGATCCGCGCCTCTCGGCTCGCACCTCGGCCACTTCTTCCACAGCCTGGGTATCAAGATCCTCGAGGGCTACGGCCTCACCGAGACGACCGCGCCCGCGACCGTCAACCTGCCCGACAAGTTCAAGATCGGAACCGTGGGCCCGGCGCTCCCCGGCGTCTCGATCCGCCTCAGCGACGACGGCGAGATCCAGGTCAAGGGCATCAACGTCTTCAAGGAGTACTGGAAGAACCCGGCGGCGACGGCGGCGTCGTTCGACGACGGATGGTTCCTCACCGGAGACGTCGGCAGCTTCGACGACGACGGCTTCCTCACGATCACCGGGCGCAAGAAGGAGATCATCGTCACCGCCGGCGGAAAGAACGTCTCGCCCGCTGCCCTCGAAGACCCGGTACGGTCCAACCCGTTGGTCGGCCAGGTCGTCGTTGTCGGCGATCAGAGGCCGTTCATCGCAGCGCTGGTCACTCTCGACCCCGAGATGCTGCCGACCTGGCTCGCTAACAACGGCGAGGACAAGACAATGACGCTCGTCGAGGCGTCGGTGAACCCGGCGGTCAACGCCGAGATCCAGCGTGCCATCGACGTGGCGAACTCGCATGTCTCGCGCGCGGAGTCGATTCGCAAGTTCGTGGTTCTCGCCACTGAACTCACCGAGGCCAGCGGTCACCTCACGCCGAAGCTCAGCATCAAGCGGAACGTCATCATGGCGGATTTCGCCGACGTCGTCGACGGCATCTACAACGGCTCACCCGCGACCGAGGGCATCTCCCTGAAGCACTGACCACCGGCGCCCGGACCATCCGGACGCGCGAAAGCCCGGCGGCGCTCAGCGCCGCCGGGCTTCACTTCTGCTCAGACCTCGTCGCGCCAGGAGTGCTCGGGCTCATAGCCGAGCACCCGGCGGGCCTTGGCGATCGAGAGCAGGGTGTCGTTCACGCCGAGGTCGCCCTTCAGCGGTACGCCGGGGAACACTTCGTCGACGAGCTCCGCGTTGGGGCGGGTCATCACGGTATCGGCGGCGGCGATGATGAAGCGGTCGAAGCCGGTGTGATCCCATTCGAGTGCGCGCCGGATGGCCTGCGCACCGTCACGAGCGTCGATGTAGCCCCAGAGGTTCCACTTTCGCTTGCGGGCGTCGTCGTCGAACGACGGGAACGCCGCATAGTCCTCCGGCGCCATCACGTTCGAGAAGCGGAGTGCGACGATCTTGAGCGTCGGATCCCAGCGCACCAGCTCGATCGCCATCTGCTCCTCGAGGTGCTTGACCAGCGAGTACGTGCTCTCCGGCCGGGCCGGGTACTCCTCGTCGACGGGGATGTAGGGCGGCGGCACGTCGAACGGAAGCCCGAGCACAGTCTCGCTCGACGCGTAGACGATGTTCGTGATCCCCGCTCGCTGCGCTGCGTGGAACACGTTGTAGGTGACCCGGATGTTGTTGTGAAAGGTCGCGACATCGCTCAGGATGCCCGGAGCGGGGATGGCGGCCAGGTGCACGATCGCGTCGAACCCGTCGTGCTTGTCCTGCACGCCCATGATCGCGTCGACCGTGTCGCCGAAATCGGTCAGATCGACCCGTACGAAGCCGGGACCACGCTCCCCCGCCGAGTCCAGACTGATGACCTCGTTCCCCGCCTTCGCGAGTTCGCGCACGACCGTGCGCCCGAGCTTTCCCGATCCTCCAGTGACTGCGATTCGCATTCGCCCAGTCTACTGAGCACGACGGACGGCGACCGCCGTGGACCGTGAGGGTCCGCTCAGAACCAGTCGCTCTCGCGCACCTGTTTCATCGCCTCGCGTCGGCTCTCCTTGTCGAGCCGGTCGAGGTAGAGCGTGCCGTCGAGATGGTCGGTTTCGTGCTGCAACGCCTGAGCGAGCACCCCCGTGCCCGAGATCTCGATCTCGTTGCCGTCGAGGTCGGTGCCGACCACGCGGGCGAACGGGTAGCGCGCCGTCCTGAACCACAGCCCCGGAACCGAGAGGCACCCCTCATCGACCAACTCCGGCTCGCCGGAGACCTCGACGAGCACCGGATTGATGATGTAGCCGATGTCGCCGTCGACGTTGTAGCTGAATGCCCGCAAGTTCACACCGATCTGCGGCGCTGCGACCCCGGCCCGTCCCGGCGGGATCACCGTGTCGACCAGGTCTTCGATCAGTCCTCGAATTCCTTCGTCGACCTCCATGATCGGGTCGGAGACGGTCTTGAGCACGGGGTCGCCGAACAGGCGGATCTGTCGTTCGGTCACAGGTCTCTCCTCGATGGTGCTGGGGGGAAGGGGTGGCGATGCACAACGATGGCGGGCTCAGCCCCGGTTGGTCGGCAGACCCTCGACGACGAGCGCGGCAAGGGTTCGCGCCGACTGCTTCGTGAGCGGCTTGAGGTCTTTGTACGAGACGACGGACCCAGCGGCCAGCTGGGCGTCGTACGGGATGCGCACGACCTCGCGCACGCGCGACCGGAAGTGCGACTCGATCTCGTCGAGTTTCACCAGGTTGGTGCCCTGGGTCGCCGTGTTGAGAGCGACGATCGCGTTGCGGACCAGGTCGCCGTAGCCGTTCGCCTCGAGCCAGGTGAGCGTCTCGGATGCGAGGCGTGCTTCGTCGACGCTTCCGCCGGAGACGATCACGACGGAGTCGGCGCGCTGCAGCGTGGCCCGCATGACGGAGTGCACGATGCCCGTTCCGCAGTCGGTGAGCACGATCGAGTAGAAGCGTGCCGTGAGATCGGCGACGACGTTGTAGTCGTTCTCGTCGAACGCCTCGGAGAGCATCGGATCGGTGTCGGACGCGAGGATGTCGAGTCGCGTCTCGTCCCGCGACACGAGAGCCGAGAAGTCGGTGAAGCCGCCGATGCTCGGGGCCTTCTGCACCACATCCCGAACAGTGGCCCTGGTCTGCTTGGTCACCCGTTCGGAGAGCGTGCCGCGGTCGGGGTTGGCGTCGATCGCCACGATGCGGTCTTCGCGGGCGTCGGCGAGCGCCATTCCGAGCAACGTCGTGACCGTGGTCTTTCCGACGCCGCCCTTGCGGGTGAGCACCGGCACGAACCGGGTTCCACCCTCGAACTGCTTCTGGATGCGGTGGTCGAGCTCCTTGCGGGCGCGCACCTTGGCCGAGTCGCCCAGGTTCACCAGGTGGAAGGTGAGCCCGTAGATGAAGCTCTGCCAGCCGCCCTCAGGGCCGGGACGGGTCTTGCGGTTGACCTCGAGCAGACGGTCGGCGGTGAGCATCGCGGCCGGTTCCGGCTGCTGGGAGTGCTCGCCGCGCAGGCGATCGCGGCGCGACTGACTGAAGGCATCCGTTCCGTGAAGGGCAGGGGTTTCCGCGTCGGCGACCGACTGCGTCGCGGTCGGGCCCGTGCTGAGACGGGAGGCGACGATGGCGACCGAGGTCGTGGTCGGCTCGGTCGGCGACGCGACGAAGCCCGGGTTGACAGGCACATCGTCGATGGCGACGGCGACCTCGTCCTCCGGCGCCTCGGGCGCCGGAGCGGGCGGCAGGTCGACGACGATGCTGAGGGTCTCGGGAACCGAGATCGTCAGATCGTCCTCTGTCGTCGCGAGCTCGCCGGGCTCGACTTTCTCGGGCTTGTCTGCCACGGGTTTGTCTCCTTCTGGCGCCCGTCAGGGCGCTTGGCACAGTTTACCGGTCCGCAGCGACGAGCCCGAGAGCGCACGAACGGGCTAGACCGGGGTGATCACCACGAGCAGGTCGCCGGCGTCGACCTGCTGGGTCTTCGGGATGGCGAGCCGCTCGACGGTGCCTGCGATGGGGGCGGTGATGGCCGCCTCCATCTTCATGGCCTCGATCGATGCGACCGACTGACCCGCGCCGACCGTGTCGCCGACGGCGACCTGCAGCGTCACGACGCCCGAGAACGGTGCGGCGACCTGGCCGGGCTTGGCCGAATCCGCCTTCTCGGCCGCCTTGGTCTCGACGACGATGCCGCGGTCACGCACGAACACCGGGCGCAACTGCCCGTTGAGCGTGGTCATGACCGTGCGCATCCCCTTGTCGTCCGCCTCGCCGATCGCCTCGAGGCCGATGTAGAGGCGCACACCCTTGGCGATCTCGATGACGTGCTCGGTGCCCTGCCTGAGCCCGTACAGGTAGTCGAGCGAGTCGACCACCGAGAGGTCGCCGAAGAGCTCGCGGATCTGCTCGAAGATGCGGGTCGGCGCCGGGAACAGCAGCCGGTTGAGGGTGGAACGACGCTCCACGCTCGAACCTTCCAGCGCCGCGGCGTCTTCGGGCTTCAGGTCTTCGACCCCCACCTTGACGGTCTTGCCCGCGAGGACCTTCGTGCGGAACGGCTCCGGCCATCCGCCGGGCAGCTCGCCGAGCTCGCCTGCCATGAAGCCGACGACCGAGTCGGGGATGTCGTAGTTCTGCGGGTTCTCCGCGAAGTCTGCCGGGTCGGCGTGGACGGCCGCGAGGTGCAGCGCCAGGTCGCCGACGACTTTGGACGACGGGGTGACCTTGGGGATGCGGCCGAGGATCTGGTTGGCCGCCGCGTACATGTCCTCGACGAGCTCGAAGTCCTCCGCGAGACCGAGTGCCTTCGCCTGCTGGCGCAGGTTGGAGAGCTGCCCGCCCGGGATCTCGTGCTTGTAGACGCGTCCCGTGGGGCCGGGCAGACCGGACTCGAACGGCTTGTACACGTGGCGCACGGCCTCCCAGTACGGCTCGAGGTCGTTGACCGCGGCCAGCGAGATTCCGGTGTCGCGCTCGGTGTGCGCCAATGCAGCGACGAGAGCGGATGCGGACGGCTGGCTCGTGGTTCCGGCCATCGGCGCGCTCGCGACGTCTACCGCATCCGCACCGGCCCGGCTGGCCGCGAGGAGGGTCGCGAGCTGCCCGCCGGGAGTGTCGTGGGTGTGCACGTGCACCGGCAGGTCGAATCGCTCGCGGAACGCGGCGACGAGCTTCTCGGCCGCGGCCGGACGGAGCAGGCCGGCCATGTCTTTGATGGCGAGGATGTGGGCGCCCGACTCAACGATCTGCTCCGCGAGCCGCAGGTAGTAGTCGAGCGTGTACAGGTCTTCGGCCGGATCGAGCAGGTCGCCGGTGTAGCAGACGGCGACCTCTGCGATCGCCGTGCCGGTGGCGAGCACCGACTCGATCGCGGGTCGCATCTGCGAGACGTCGTTGAGAGCGTCGAAGATGCGGAAGATGTCGACGCCGGTGGCGGCGGCCTCACGCACGAACGCATCCGTCACCTCGGTCGGGTACGGCGTGTAGCCGACCGTGTTGCGACCGCGGAGCAGCATCTGGATGTTGATGTTCGGCAGCGCCTCACGGAGGGCCGCGAGACGGTCCCACGGGTCTTCGCCGAGGAAGCGCAACGCGACGTCGTACGTCGCGCCGCCCCAGGCCTCGACCGAGAGGAGCTCCGGTGTCAGGCGGGCGACGTACGGCGCAACCGCGAGCAGGTCGCGGGTGCGCACGCGGGTCGCCAGCAGCGACTGGTGGGCGTCGCGGAAGGTCGTCTCGGTGACGGCGAGGGCGGTCTGCTTGCGCAGCGCATCCGCGAAGCCGGCCGGGCCGAGCTCGAGCAGCCTCTGCCGCGAGCCTGCGGGGGCCGGGGTCGACAGGTCGAGCTTCGGCAGCTTGTCGACCGGGGCGTGCGTCTGGGGGCGGGGGCCGTTCGGCTGGTTGACGGTGACGTCGGCCAGCCAGTTGAGCATCTTGGTGCCGCGGTCCTTCGAAGCGCGGCCCTTGAACAGCTCGGGGCGCTCCTCGATGAACGAGGTGCTGACGTTACCGGCGACGAAGTCGGGGTCGTCGAGCACAGCCTGCAGGAACGGGATGTTCGTGGCGACGCCGCGGATGCGGAACTCCGCTAGCGCGCGCCGGGCCCGGCTCACGGCCGCGGCGAAGTCGCGGCCGCGGCAGGTGAGCTTCGCCAGCATCGAGTCGAAGTGCGGGCTGATCTGCGCGCCCGGGTTGATCGTTCCGCCGTCGAGGCGGATGCCGCCGCCACCGGGCGAGCGGTACGTCGTGATCTTGCCGGTGTCGGGGCGGAAGCCGGCGGTCGGGTCCTCCGTGGTGATGCGGCACTGCAGCGCGGCGCCACGGATGTGGACGGTGTCCTGGCTGAGGCCGAGGTCGGCCAGGCTCTCCCCCGCAGCGATGCGCATCTGCGACTGCACGAGGTCGACGTCGGTGATCTCCTCGGTGACCGTGTGCTCCACCTGGATGCGCGGGTTCATCTCGATGAAGACATGTTCGCCGGCGCGTTCCCCGGCGGTGTCGAGCAGGAACTCGACGGTTCCCGCGTTCTCATAGCCGATCGACTTCGCGAAGGCGATCGCATCGCGGTAGAGCGCCTGGCGCACGCCCTCGTCGAGGTTCGGCGCCGGGGCGATCTCGATGACCTTCTGGTGACGGCGCTGCACCGAGCAGTCGCGCTCGAAGAGGTGCATCGTCGCACCCTGCGAGTCGGCGAGGATCTGCACCTCGATGTGGCGCGGGCGCAGCACGGCCTGCTCCAGGAACATCGTGGGATCGCCGAAGGCACTGTCGGCCTCCCGCATGGCCTCTTCGAGCGCACCCCGGAGCTCGTTCTTGGTGTTGACCCGGCGCATCCCGCGACCGCCACCACCGGCGACCGCCTTGGCGAAGATCGGGAAGCCGACCTCGTCGGCCTGCGAGATGAGCAGGTCGATGTCTTTCGACGGCGGAGTCGACTTCAGCACCGGCACGCCGGCAGCCATCGCGTGCTCCTTGGCCGTCACCTTGTTGCCCGCCATCTCGAGCACCCGCGGCGGCGGCCCGATGAAGGTGATGCCCGCCTCGCGAGCGGCCTCGGCCAGCTCGGGGTTCTCGGACAGGAAGCCGTAGCCCGGGTAGATGGCGTCGGCACCCGACTCGAGCGCGACCCTGATGATCTCCTTCACATCCAGGTAGGCGCGCACCGGATGCCCGGGCTCGCCGATCTGGTACGCCTCGTCCGCCTTGAGTCGATGCATCGAATTGCGGTCCTCGTAGGGGAACACTGCGACGGTCTGCGCACCCAGCTCATAGGCGGCCCGGAAGGCGCGGATGGCGATTTCACCGCGATTGGCAACGAGGATCTTACGGAACATTGGGACCTTTCGAGCAGGGGGCTACGCCACACAGCAAACGGTTAGGTTCTCTAAGACTAGTGAAGGTAACGTAGTCGATTGTGCACGTACTCAGCGTTAGTTCCCTCAAAGGTGGTGTCGGTAAGACCACGGTGACGCTGGGCCTGGCTTCCGCGGCTTTCGCCAAAGGTCTGCGAACGCTCGTCGTCGATCTCGACCCCCAATCGGATGTGTCGACCGGCATGGACATCCAGGTCGCCGGTCACCTGAACGTCGCCGATGTGCTCGCCTCCCCCAAGGAGAAGATCGTCCGCGCCGCGATCGCGCCGAGTGGGTGGACCAAGAACCGCTCGGGCAAGATCGACGTGATGATCGGCAGCCCGTCCGCGATCAATTTCGATGGGCCGCACCCGAGCATCCGTGACATCTGGAAGCTCGAGGAGGCGCTCGCGAACGTCGAGCATGACTACGAGCTCGTGCTCATCGACTGTGCTCCCTCGCTGAATGCGCTCACCCGCACGGCCTGGGCGGCGAGCGACCGGGTCGCCGTCGTCACGGAGCCGGGCCTGTTCTCGGTGGCCGCCGCCGACCGCGCCCTGCGCGCGATCGAGGAGATCCGCCGCGGCCTCTCCCCGCGCCTGCAGCCGCTCGGCATCATCGTGAACCGCGCCCGTGTGCAGTCGCTGGAGCACCAGTTCCGCATCAAGGAGCTGCGCGACATGTTCGGTCCGCTCGTGCTCAGCCCTCAGCTGCCGGAGCGCACGTCCCTGCAGCAGGCACAGGGTGCGGCCAAGCCGCTGCACGTCTGGCCCGGCGAGAGCGCCCAGGAGATGGCGCACAACTTCGACATGCTGCTTGAGCGGGTGCTGCGCACCGCCCGCATCGGCGAATACGCAACGGCCCCCTGACCCGTCGAGTACGCACGAAGTACGCCGAAAACCGCCGACTACGCGGAGAATCCGTGTACTCGGCGGCTGAGATGCGCGGGAAAAGCGGGGCTCAGGAGGCGCGGGTGGCGCGCCGAGCGGCGAGCTCGTCCATCGGGTCGACCGTCTGGGTGTCGAGTTCGACGAGCGAGGACTCGACCTCGCGGAGGACCTTGCCGACGGCGATGCCGAAGACGCCCTGACCGCGGCTGACGAGGTCGATGACCTCATCGTTCGAGTTGCACAGGTACACGCTGGCGCCGTCACTCATCAGCGTGGTCTGGGCGAGGTCGTTCACACCCGCCTCGCGGAGCTGGTTGACGGCCGTGCGGATCTGCTGAAGCGAAATGCCGGTGTCGAGCAGGCGCTTGACCAGCTTGAGCACGAGGATGTCGCGGAAGCCGTAGAGGCGCTGTGAACCGGAACCGGCGGCACCGCGCACGGTCGGCTCGACGAGACCCGTGCGGGCCCAGTAGTCGAGCTGGCGGTAGCTGATGCCGGCCGCGCGTGCCGCGACAGCGCCGCGGTAGCCGCTCGCGTCGTCCATCTCGGGCAGCCCGTCGGTGAACAGCAGGCCGAGGTCGTACCGGGGCGTGTCGTTGTCACGACTCAGTTCGCTCATGTGTTTGCCTCTCGCCCCGTGATCGTTTCGCGCACGTTCGACGGCGCATCATCAACGGTACCCACCCCCGGGGCCCCCGGCAACGACATTCGACGTTTCGGGGTCGGCGTGTCGAGGCCCGAACGGCGCGACGGGCCGGACACGCCTGCGCCGATCACGGTTGGATTCGCGCGAGCGCGGCCCGGATGATGCTGGCGCGCACCACATCGAGCTGTCCGGAGATCTCGCGGGCGAGTTCCGCGGTCTTGGCCCGGCTGGACACCTCGCCGCGCCGCGCGATCGGCACGAGGGCCGTCTCGATGAGCCCGAGTTCGCGTTCGGCGGCCGCGCGGAAGCCCCGCAGATGGCGGGGTTCGATGCCGTTGCGCTGCAGTTCGACGAGGGCCTTCAGAACGGCCACCGACTCTTCGCCATACACCTCGGCCGGGGCGATGACGGATGCGCTCACGGCCTCCTGAAGAAGCTCGGGGCTCGCGCTGCACTCTCTCAGCAGTTCCGTGCGCTTGAAGCGGCGACCGGTCGGCAGCATCGACGGCCCTGCTCCGTTCGACGTGCCGGGCATGGCCGGATTGAGCCCGGCATCCAGGTCGGAGAGGTAGGACTTGATGACTTTGAGCGGCAGGTAGTGGTCGCGCTGCATCCCGAGGACGATCCGCAAGCGCTCGAGGTCTGCCGGCGAGAACTTGCGGTAACCGGATGCGGTGCGGGCCGGGGTGATCAGGCCGCGTTCCTCGAGGAATCGCAGCTTCGACGACGAGAGGTCGGGGAACTCGGGCGTCAGCCGCGCGAGCACCTGACCGATACTCAGCAGTGAAGGCGAGGCCGCGGCTCCGGCTCGCGCCGTCTGCCGCGCCACTAGCTCTGCGCCGTGGCGGCGAGGTCGGAGCGGGACGCGTAGAAGGTGAGGCGGAACTTGCCGATCTGGACCTCGGCGGAGTCGGACAGGAGCGCGCTCTCGATGCGCACCCCGTCGTAGTAGGTGCCGTTCAGCGATCCGAGGTCGCGCACTTCGAACGCAGTGCCGCGGCGGATGAACTCCGCGTGGCGACGGGACACGGTGACATCGTCGAGGAAGATCTCGGCGTCAGGGTGTCGTCCGGCGCTCGTCACGTCGGCGTCGAGCAGGAAGCGCGCGCCCGTGTTGGGCCCGCGACGCACGATGAGGAGCGCCGAACCGGAGGGCAGCGCGGCGATCGCCTCCTGCTCCTCGGCGGAGATCTCAGGGTCGACGGGGTACATCTTCGAGATGAACTCCTCGCCGAAGCGCGCCGTCGTGTCTTCGTTCCCTGCGGCAGAAGGACGCAGTGGATCGTTCGCGGCATCGCCCGCCGGCGTGTTGGGATCTACTTCTTCAGGCACCGTCAACCTCCTTGTCGTCCAGCGTATCGGATCAGTCCCCACTGTCGTCGGCCCCCAGAGGGATTACACGCCGGATGACACGGGACGTCTCCCCGATGTAGACGAAGCCGGCCCACCAGTAGAGGAAGGCGCCCCACAGTGCGAACGCCCAGCCGAGCGGCAGCGAGAAGGGGGCGAGCGGGTCGAATGCCTCTCCGAGCATCAACAGCGGAAGAGCCCAGAACAGGCAGAAGGTCGCGACCTTGCCCAGATGGTGCACGGGAAGGGGGCCGTACCCGTGGTTCGCGAGGATGACGCCGAGCACCGCCAGCATCACATCTCTGGCGACGATGACGATGACGAGCCACCACGGGATGACGTCGCGCCAGGCCAGGCCGATCAGCGCGGCGAAGATGTACAGCCGGTCGGCCGCGGGATCGAGGAGCTGGCCGAGGCGGGAGACCTGATTGAGCCGCCGCGCGAGGTAGCCGTCGAGGAAGTCCGTGATGCTGGAGACGACGAGCACGAGCAGTGCCAGCGCATCCTGACCCCGGATGACGAACACCAGGAAAACCGGCACGAGCGCAAGGCGCACGAAACTGAGAACGTTCGGGATCGTCCAGACCCGCGAACTGACCCCGCCGGCGCCGATTCCATCCACGGGAATCGAGTCTAGTGACCACCCCCGGTGCCTAGGATGAGCACGTGGACCCTTTCATCGTCTGTCTCTGGATCTTCGCCGGCGTCTGCGCCGCGACCTGGGTGCTCTCGCTGATCACCGGCGAGCACTCGTGGGTCGACCGCATCTGGTCGATCGTGCCCGTCGTCTACGTCTGGGTCTTCGCCGGTTTCGCCGGGCTCCAGGATGCGCGGCTGACGCTGATGGCGATCCTCGTGACGCTCTGGGGCATCCGGTTGACCTTCAACTTCGCTCGCAAGGGCGGCTACGAGCCCGGCGGCGAGGACTACCGCTGGGAGGTACTGCGCGGTCGGATGAAGGGCTGGCAGTTCTGGCTGTTCAACCTGTTCTTCATCGTGATCTACCAGAACGCGCTTCTCCTGCTGATCACCCTGCCGGCCTGGACGGCGTACGAGAACCGGACGCCGTTGAACGGCCTCGACATCGTCGTCGCCGTCGTCTTCCTGGCCCTGCTGGCCGGCGAGACCGTCGCCGATCAACAGCAGTGGAACTTCCACCAGAAGAAGAAGGCAGACCTCGCGGCGGGGCGACGGCTGTCGTCCCGGTTCCTGCAGACCGGTCTCTTCCGGTTCTCACGGCATCCCAATTTCTTCTTCGAGCAGGCTCAGTGGTGGGTCCTGTTCCTCTTCGGCTGTGTGGCGGCCGGTTCGGTGCTGCAGTGGACGGTCATCGGCCCGGTTCTGTTGACCGGCCTCTTCATCGGCTCGACAGTGTTCACCGAGAGCATCACGCGTTCGCGGTATCCGGAGTACGCCGACTATCAGCGGCGCACCTCCCCGATCGTGCCGTGGTTCCCGCGGCACCGCGGCACGGAGGCGGTCACGGCCTCGCAGTGACCGGCGCGTCGGCAGCGCCGCGCCCGCGCTTCGCGGGCTTGGGGAACGCTGCGCGCATGTGGTCGGAGTCGAGGTAGTCGGCCACGCCGATCAGGATGAGGCTGAACAGGATCTGCTCGGTGACCATCCAGAGCGGGTACAGTCCGGGGACCGCCGCGATGACGAGCGTCACGACGGGGAAGATCTTGGCGAAAAGGCGCAGCCGGGAGTACGCCCAGTAGTAGCCCTTCTGCGCCCGCCAGGCGAAGTAGAACAGGGTGACCGTCATGCCGAGAACGACGGCGGAGCGCATCCATACCGCCCACGGGACGGCCGTACCGTTCGCCTGCAGAACGGCTGCGATGACGACAGCACTGAGCCCGAGCACGACTTCGGCGACCAGGAGCCAGGTGATGACGACGAACGCGCGGCGGGTGCGCGGGTCCTCGCGCGACGCGTCGGAGATGGTGTGTTCGGCGTACCGGCCGCCGGCGATCCGGTCGAGCGACCGAAGGAGGAACTCCATAGCACCACGGTAACCCGTCCGACTCGCGCGGGGTTCCACCCGCCGACGGAGCGGAACGCGTACCGTTGGAGGATGTCGTGCATTCGGTTCAACACCCCGGCCCAGCGCCAGGCCATGCGGGAGCACCGGCCTTCGATGCTCACCGCGGAGGAAGCGGAGGCCCTGCATCCGTCTCCCCCGGTGACCGAGAGCAAGATCCGGCGGCTGAGGCTGCTCGCCGAGCACGAGAATCCGAAGATCCGCGAGAGTGTGGCGAGCAGCTACAACACGCCGGACGACGTCTTCCTGGCACTCGCCCGCGACCCCGACATCGGCGTTCGCGGCTGCGTCGCGAAGAACGAGGCGACCCCGTGCGACATCCTCCGGATGCTCGCCGACGACCGCTCCGAGATCGTGCGCGGCTGGGTGGCCGTCAACTACTTCGTTCCCGAGGATGTCATGGCCAGGCTCGCCGGCGACCCGAGCAAGACCGTGCGCAGCCTCGTGAAATGGAAGTCCCAGCTGGCCGAAGTGAGCTGACCGTGGCCGAGCCGTCGACCGTCCGGGTCGATTCGTGGGCCTGGGCGGTGCGCCTCTACAAGACGCGATCTGCCGCGGCGGCGGCATGCAAAGCCGGCCACGTGCGGGTGAACGGAGAGAAGGCCAAGCCCGCGCAGGCCGTGCGGGTGGGCGACGAGGTCCGTGCGCGGGTGGCCGAGACCGAACGCATCCTGATCGCCAGAAAGCTGATCGTGAAACGGGTCGGCGCCGTCGTCGCCTCCGACTGTTTCGACGACCTCACGCCTCCCCCGCCGCCGAAGGCCGAGGCGCCGCTCGGGGTCGTCCGCGACCGCGGGGCGGGGCGACCGACGAAACGGGATCGGCGCATCCTGGACCAGTTCCGGGGTCGCTGATGGCGGTCGCGCGAGTGGGGATCTCCGGATGGACGTACGCCCCGTGGCGAGGCACGTTCTACCCGAAGGGACTCGTGCACCGCGACGAGCTCGGCTACGCGGCCGACCGGCTCGACTCGATCGAGATCAACGGCAGTTTCTACGCTCTGCAGCGTCCGTCGAGCTACCAGCGCTGGGCCGAGGAGACGCCCGACGACTTCGTCTTCGCCGTGAAGGGCGGGCGGTACATCACGCACATCCTCCGGTTGCGCAACACCCGCGGAGCCCTGGCGAACTTCTTCGCCTCCGGCGTGCTCGCACTCGGGCCGAAGCTCGGACCACTGCTCTGGCAGCTGCCGCCGACGCTGTCCTTCGACCGGGATGCGGTGAGCGACTTCCTGGCCGGCCTGCCGCGCACGACGAAGGCGGCTGCCGAGCTCGCCGCCGAGAGCACCCTCGACGAAGACCGCAGGCACACCGAACCGGTCGATGACAGGCCGCTCCGGCACGCGGTGGAGGTACGGCACGCGAGCTTCGACGACTCCGCCTTCGTGTCGCTGATGCGCGATCAGGGCGTCGCGATCGTCGTCGCGGACACGGCGGGCCGGTATCCGGTCATCCGCGAGGACACGTCCGACTTCCGGTACGTGCGCCTGCACGGCGACGTGGAACTGTACACGAGCGGCTACACACCCGAGGCCCTGGATCGGTGGGCCGAGGAGATGCGGCGCTGGCTCGACCAGGGTCGCGACGTGTACGCCTACTTCGACAACGACGTGAAGGTTCGCTCTCCGTACGACGCGATGGCGCTGCGGGAGCGCCTCCGCTAGTTCTGCAGCACGGACAGGACGTTGCCGGCAGGATCGCGGAACCACGCGATATCCGGACCCTGGTTCGCAGCTTTGCCGCGCAGGACGCCCTTCGCATCGGTGGGGAGGTTCGGATCGTCGTAGATGGCGGTCTTCACGCCCTTCGCATTGAGCTCGTCGACCGCGGTGTCGATGTCGTCGACCACCAGGTTGAGGATCGTGAAGGAGGCCGGTTCGTGGTCGTCCTTCGGGTAGATGAACACGTGACCGCCCGCGGGAAGCCGGAGGTCGAGGTTGCCCATCGGTCCTTCGGAGATGTCGAGGCCGAGGGTCTCGCCGTAGAAGGCTTTCGCCGCGGGGATGTCGTTGACGCTGAATCCGCTGAACACATCGAGTGGAGTGACCATGGGCTCCACTGTCCTCCCTCACCGGGCGTGCGTCCAGCCACCCGCTCGGCACGGCCACGGCTACACGAAGCGGATGCTCTCCTGCAGCCGGGTCCGCAGCTCGAATGCGCGGTCGACGCTCTCGCGGCCGGCGGCGTTCGCGCCGTTGCGGAGGACCTGGGGCAGCAACGAGCGGCGCACGAGAAGTGATCCGGCGAGACGTCCCCGCTCGATGCGGTCGTACGGCACGGCGAGTGCGCTGTCGGGGACGACGATGATCAGGCCGGTGAACTTCACGCCGACCTGGCGGGAGAACGTCTTCGCATCGCGGAGGAGGTCGTGGAACGGTTCCTCGTCGGCGTCCACGGTCGCCCCGACGATGTCGCCTTTGGCGAGCTTGACCTCTCCACCCCAATCGGCGGAGCGGATCGCGAACAGGCCGGCGGGCCCGAGCACGACGTGGTCGAGTTTGGCGTCGGACCGGGGATGCACGGCGACGTCGTTCCAGATCGTGAAGCCGATCCCGAGACCGGCCACCGCGCGGGCGGTCGCCTCTTCGGCGAGCGCGACGGCGAGCAGAAGCCGGATCTCGCGGGGCGCAGATCGTACGAGGGCCGAGTCGTACGGGTCGGCCAGTTGCGTGCCGCGGCCCACCCACTCGCGCATGAGCCTGAGGTAGCGTTCGCGAGCCTGACCTCCGGGATGGCCATAGCTGCGGGCCCGAACCGTGGCACCCCTGGACTGGGCGCGCGTCCCGCGGAAGGTGGCGCTGAATCCGGTGCCGTCACCTCCCCCGTCGGCGACGTCGGCGGAGTAGCCCCCTTCGCCACGGTCGTAGCGAGCGCGGTCCTCCGGGTCGCCGATGAGCTCCCAGGCGAGCTGCACCTCCTGGAACCGCGAGGCGGTACCTCCGGTGTCCGGATGCGTCTCCCGCAGCAGCCGCCGATAGGCGCGCCGAAGCTCCTCGTGCGTGACGCTCGCCGGCACGCCGAGCACTTCGTATGGGCTGGGCGAGAGAGGGCTGTCGCTCATCGGCGGTATTCGGCTTTCTGGGGTCTGTTCTTCGACTGCTCCTCGACGATACCTTGGACGGGCTGGGAGCCTGCTCCTCACTAGCCGAGAGCGTGCCAAGAGAGGGAGTGCGACCGATCGCGATTGAGGACAGTTTCTGACCGGTGCACTCCGTAACGTGGAAGTACACCGACAGAAAGGCGAACATCATGGCCATCACCGATTGGCGAATCGAACTCATCACCATCCCTGTCACCGACGTCGACCGCGCTAAGGCGTTCTACGTCGACCAGGTCGGATTCAACGCCGACTTCGATCAGGTCGTCACCGAATCACTGCGATTCGTGCAACTCACCCCACCCGGATCTGCCTGCTCGATCGCCTTCGGCGTCGGGCTGACCGACATGGAGCCGGGATCGCAGCGCGGCATCCAGATCGTGGTGCCGAACGCCGACGACGCGTACGAGCATCTGCGGTCCCAGGGCGTCGAGGCGACGCCGGTCGACGAGCAGCCCTGGGGCCGTTTCGTCACGTTCTCGGACCCCGACGGCAATCTGTGGTCGTTGCAGGAACTGCCGCAGCGGAGTTGAACCGTGCGAGCCGCCCGCGGTCATGACGTCAGCGCGGCGAACCAGCCGAGCAGAACCGTCACGAGGAAGCCGCAGGCGTAGTTGATCCAGAGGATGCGGCGCCATCCTCGGTTGGCGAGCTCCGAATCCTCGTCGCGGACCATCCAGAATGGCGCCGCCGTCACGATGTACGGCACGACCAGCGCGGCGGCGAGCGGGCCCGGCCAGGCCGTGCCGAGAGCCGCGACACCGGCGAGCGCCCACGCTGCGAGAGCTAGCCGGGTGGTCCAGCGGGCGCCCAGCACCGTCGCGATCGAGGAGATGCCGCCCGCGCGATCCGGGACCACGTCTTGCACCGCGCCGAACGCGTGACTGCCGATCCCCCAGAGGAAGAAGGCGGCGAGCACGGCCCAGAGCTCCTGGGTGAACGTCGCACCGGCGAGCACGAGACCGTATACGGCCGGGGAGACGAAATGCGTGCTCGAGGTCACCGAGTCGAGGAACGGGATCTCTTTGAAGCGCAGCCCTTTGACGGAGTACGCGAGCACGGCGAACAGGCTGATCGCGAGGACGAGCCACGAGAGCGGCGGACCGACGATCACGAGATAGGCGATGAACGGGATCGTGGTGACGGCGGCGGCGATCAGCGTGCCCCGGTGCATCCCGCGATCGAGGAGAGCGCCCTCTGCCCCGCCCTTGCGAGGGTTGCGCAGGTCGGACTCGTAGTCGAAGACATCGTTGATCCCGTACATGGCCAGGTTGTACGGAACGAGGAAGAAGAGGGTTCCCACGACGAAGGTGGCATCGAGTTCGCGGGTGCAGAGCAGGTACGCGGCCGCGAACGGGAAGGCCGTGTTGATCCAGCTGAGCGGACGGGAGACGAGCAGCAGCTGGCGCAGCCGAGCCTGTCCGGTGGCCGTCGCGCTCATCGCGCGCGCTTCCGGAGCAGGAGCCACAGCGCGGGGAGCAGCAGCAGCGCGGCGACCGGATAGGCGAAGTCCTCGACGGGGACGAGCCCCAGCCGCACGCCCGCGATGTTGTCCTCGTCGTACTGCATGAGCCCGGAGCCGATCATGAGGTTGTCGAAGACCGCTGTGAGCACCAGCACCGCCATCGCGGACACCAGGATGCCCGGCCACCACCGTCGGACGACGCGCGCACGATCGGGTGCGACCAGGAGCGCGATGAGCAGCACCGACGCGGCGACGGCGAGGAAGACGAGGCTCAGGACGAAGTAGGTCATGCTCGCGTGCGCCTCCGTGCGAGGATTCGCGCCGATCCCGTGACGAGGTTCATCGTGAGGTAGCAGAGGAATGCGAGGAAGAAGATCTCTTCGATGGGCAGCTCGGGCAGAACGACAATCCCCGTCATCACCGGGCTCTCGCCGCGCGCGAAGATGTGCAAGCCGATCCCGAGGATGTCCCAGAGCAGGAAGAACGCGACACCGATCACGAGAACGAGCGTTGCGCGGCGGGCGTCCCGCCAGAAGAAGAGGGCGTAGCGGCGATCCAGGAGGACCATGCAGCCGAGTGCCACCAGCAGGAACAGCAGGTAGAGGATGCTCACGCCACCCGCTCCCCGTGGAGGGTCGCCGTGAGCGGCTCGGCGAGAGGCTCCGTCGACACGTCCCCGCGCATCAGCTTGACCGCGAGTTCGGCGCTGATCAGGCACATCGGAAGACCGATTCCGGGAATGGTCGACCCGCCCGCGTAGAGGAGGCCGTCGACGACCGCGGATGCGTTGCGCCCCCGGAAGAAGGCGCTCTGGCGCAGGGTGTGCGCCGGGCCGAGCGCTCCCCCGCTCCAGGCGTTGAGGTCGGCCACGAAGTCCCCCGGGCCGATCGTGCGGCGGACGACGATCCGGTCGGCGAGGTCGGGGATGCCCGCCCATGAGGCGATCTGCTCGATCGCTGCGTCCGCGGCCCGCTCGACCCGCGCATCGCCGGCACCATCGACACCGCCCGCGCCGATGTCCGGGTCGGCGGGCACCGGAATGAGCACGAACAGGTTCTCGAAGCCTGCCGGGGCGACGCTGGCGTCTGTCGCGCTCGGACGGCACACGTACAGCGAGGCGGGGTCGGGGATCGACGGATGCGCACCGAAGATCCGATCGAAGTCGCCGTTCCAGTCGGTGGTGAAGAAGAGACTGTGGTGGGCGAGCTGCGGCAGGGATCCGCTGACGCCGAGCAGCACCAGCACCGCCCCCGGTCCGGGATCGCGGCCCTTCCACCAGCGTTCGGGGCGGCTGCGCCGCTCCTCCGGGAGGAGTTCGGTCTCGGTGTGGTGCAGGTCGGCGGCCGAGACGACCGTGGCCGCCTCGAGGCGGTGCGCGACGCCCGCTCCGTCGACGTAGTCGACGCCCGTGACCTGAGGGCGTCCGCGCGGTGCGGCGCCCTCGGCCGAGCGGATCGCCGTCACTCGGGCTCCCGTCTCGACCCGGACGCCTTCGCGCTCGGCGAGGGCGGCGATCCTGTCGATGATGGTGCGGAATCCGCCGGCCGGATACCGGACGCCGTCTTCGAGGTCGAGGTGACTCATCAGGTGGTACATGCTCGGCGCGCGCGACGGAGACGTGCCGAGGAAGACGGCCGGATAGCCGAGGATCTGCCGCAGCCGCCGGTCCTTCACGTAGCCGGCGGCGAACCGATCGAGCGGCTGCAGCAGCAGCCGGCCGAGTCGGGCGAGCCGGCGCAGCAGGTCGGGGACCAGCAACGGGCGGAACGATTCGAACGTGCTGTATAGAAACCTGTCGACGGCGAGACGGTAGGTCTCGCGAGCGCTGGCCAGGTACCGGTCCAGTGCGGCTCCCGCGCCCGCTTGCACACGCTCGAAGGTGGAGCGATTCGCGGCCAGACCGGCGGACACGTCGATGGGTTCCGGGTCTCCTTCGAAGAAGACGCGGTACCCGGGGTCGAGGGTGACGAGGTCGAGCTGCTCGGCTGCCGACGTTCCGAGCAGTCGGAAGAAGTGGTCGAAGACCTCGGGCATGAGGTACCAGGAGGGCCCGGTGTCGAAGCGGAATCCGCCGGACTCCCACGAGCCGACGCGTCCCCCGACGACGTCGTGCTGCTCCAGCACGGTGACCTCGTAGCCGTCGCGGGCGAGCAGGGCGGCGGTCGCGAGCCCGGCGATGCCCCCGCCGACCACGACGACTCTGCGCTCGTGTGCGATCACCGGGTTGCCCCGGCGCCCCATCCGGCCGACGCGCGGAGAAGGACGGTCAATTTCGTACGGGCGGGCACACGGACACGCGCCGCCAGCAGCTGACGGGCCGGCGTCGACCGGATGCGGTCGGTCAGTTCGGCGAACAGTCCGTGGGCTGCGAGGATGGCGCGCCTGCAGTTGTCCGGCAACTCGGGGATGGCGTCGGCGGCGGCCCCGAGGTCGCACTCGATGTCCACCACCAGCGCGAGCTTCTGCCGATCGGTGAGTCGTGCAGGGTCGATGCCGGGAAAGTAGCTGCGCCCGAGCCGGGACCAGTCCTCGGCGACATCGCGAAGGAAGTTGATCTTCTGAAAGGCGGCGCCGAGCCGCCGCGCACCGGCCTCGAGACGGAGTCTCCGGTCGTCGGGGACCGCCGCGGGCGCCAGGAAGACCCTCAGGCACATGAGCCCGATGACCTCGGCCGACCCGTAGATGTAGGCGCTGAGTTCGTCCGACGAGAAGTCGACGGGGCTGAGGTCACGTCGCATCGATGCGAAGAACGGCGCTGTGAGCGTGCGATCGATCCCCACCGAGCGAGCCGTGGTGGCGAACGAGTGCACGACGACGTTGGCGCTGTAGCCGGTTCGCATCGCCTGCTCCGTGTCGGCCTCGAGAGCGTCCAGGAGATCACGCTGGTCGTCGAGAGTGAGACCAGCTTCGCCGGCGGCCCCATCGACGATCTCGTCCGCGATGCGCACGAGTGCGTAGACGTCTTCGACCTGCGGTCGGATCGCCGGCGCGAGCAGCCGAGTGGCCAGGCCGAACGAGGTCGAGTATTCGTGGATGATCGTCGCGGAGCTCGTGTGCGCCGCCCGCGTGTACAGGGCGAGGTCGGTCGGGCGCCCGAGCCGGGTGTCGTGGCCGATCTCGGCCTCGCGAGTCACGCGATCCGCCCGACGCAGGATGCGGCGACGGAACCGAGTTCGCGGACGAGCCCGAGCGGCAGCGCCGACGCGTGGAGCACGGCGGCCGCCCGGCTTGCATGTTCGTCGACGAGCCCTTCCACGAACGCTCTCGCGCCGCACTCGACGAGCGCGCGCGCGATCGCCCGCCCGTCGTCCTCGCTGAGATCCGCCCGCCCGAACAAGGGCTCGATACCGGACCACGATGGTGTGGCGCGTGCATACGCGATCACCGAGGTCTCCTTGCCTTCACGAAGATCACTCAGACGGCTCTTGCCGGTGAGTTCGGGCGCACCGAAAACGCCGAGCAGGTCGTCTCCGAGCTGGAACGCGATGCCGAGCAGCCGACCGTATTCGCCGAGCGCTTCGAGGGCGTCGCCGTCGGCGCCGGTGAGCACGGCTCCCGCCGTCAGCGGGCCGGCGAAGGAGTATGCGGCGGTCTTGCGTTCGGTCATGGCCAGCACATCCGGAAGCCTCGCGTCGCCGATGCCGACACTGAACGAGACGTCGGCGAACTCGCCTGCGGCCGTGACGAAGACCGAGTGGTCGAAGACGTCCAAGAGCGCTGCCCGCCGCTCGGGCGGCGCTTCGATGCGGGCAACCAGCGACTGGGAGGCTTGGATGAGCAGGTCGCCCGCGAGAATGGCCGCGGTCTCGCCCCACAAAGTCGCGCGGGCGGGCGAGATCCCCTGGGCACGCGCTTCCGCTTCGAACTCACCGACGAGATTGGGGATGCCCCGGCGCACCGTGTCGCCGTCGATCACGTCGTCATGGAGCAGGAACGCGGTGTGCAGGAGCTCGAAGGCGACAGCGACGTCGAGCGCGCCGCGAAAGCCGCGTACCGGGTCGCCGCCCAGCGCCCAGAATGCGTCCATCACGAAACGGGGACGGATGCGCTTGCCACCGGCACTCGCGACCCTCGCCCTCTCCCAGAGGTGCTGGTACTCGCTGCCATAGCGCGCAGCGAGCTGGATGCGTTCGGCGAAGAAGGACTCCAGCCCCGCGTCGACCTCCACGGCCACGTCGAGCTGATCCGTCCCGACAGCGATCCGTGTCATCCGCAGCTCCTTTACCTAGCCAAGTAAGTAAATAACTTAGCACGCATCTTGCCCAACGCATAGGATGCTCACATGGCTTCTGAGAAGGACGATGCACAGCGCATCTCGGGCTCCCTGCTCGACCCCCGTGTGATCGATCCCCGCCAGGAGCTCGTGCGGCACGACGACCTGTCCGAGGAGGAGCTGCTCCAGGTCATCCGCGTGCTCACCTCGATCCGCCAGTGGCGGGAGGCGGAACAGAAGCTCAGCTTCGAATCGCGCACGCACATGAAGCTCAACGAGACCGACATGAAGGCGCTGCGCTACATCATCGCGTCGATGAACGCCGACGTCGCCGTGACCGCGGGTGCTCTCTCCGAGCACCTGCACATCTCGACCGCCTCGACGACGAAACTGCTCGACCGGCTGGAGAAGGCCGGGCACATCGAGCGCCGGCCGCATCCGACCGACCGCCGGGCGGTGACGGTGGCGATCACCGATGAGACACACCGCGAGGTGCGGCGCACAATGGGCGTGCAGCACGCGCGACGGTTCGAGGTCGCCAAGCGACTCGCTCCGGCGGACCGTGAGGTCGTCATCCGGTTTCTCACGGAGCTCAGCGAGACGATCGCCGCGCCGGTCGAAGCCTAGTCTGCGCGCGTGACCGCTTCGCGTCCTGTACCGTTCAAGCCATGGGCAAGCTCATTTACGCCGGGACCACTGAGATCGGCTTCGAAGACCGCGTTCTCGCGCACCTGCAGATCGTCGTCGGGCTCAAGCTGCGCCGCAAAGAGGGCTTCTTCTTCTCCTGGCGTGACGAGCAGAGCGTGGGCGACGGCCGCAGTGCCATCTGGATCGACCCAGCCATCCCGCTGCTGTTCCGGTACAGCGGAGGCCGCCCTCCCAAGATCAACAAAGCCTGGCTCGAGGCCCTGACCGTGTCCTCCAACAGCGCGCAGGGTCTGCAATTGACCGAGGAGATCGGCGCGCTCGGCGCCGACGAAGTCAACGCGGACTCGGCTCCCGGGCGCTGACCGTCGATAGTCACTGATCCGTCGGCGGGGGTTGCAAGGAGCAGAGCACGCGCCTAGCGTTGCGGCGCAGAGCAGAACAGCGGGCCCGCTCAGCGCTCACGGCGCAGGGCTCGAAGCAGGAATCGAGGCAAGCCCATGACTTCCACGCCCGACAGCGCGGGAACCCCCTCAAAGACGTCGACGCCCGACACCAGTGCGGCCGCCCAGTCGGCGCCCGAGCACTCGGATGCGCCGGCCAGCTCGCCCGTCGCGGAGGACTCGGGGGTCGAGGAGACCGATCGTCCCGGGGACATCCCGTTCGAGCAGGCGGTCGCAGAACACGAGAACCCCGCGCTCGAGTGAGCACGGGGTCCGTGTGAAGCGGGTCGACCGCTACCGCAGGTACTCGAGCAGTTCCGGGCAGCGCAGTCGCTTGAGACTGCGCGTCTCGAGCTGGCGCACCCGCTCCCGCGTGATGCCGTAGATCTCGCCGACCTCGTCGAGGGTCATCGGCTTCTGACCGTCGAGGCCGAAGCGCATCCGCACCACCTTGGCGTCGCGTGCGGGCAGTTCGCGCAGGCGGTCCTCGAGGTCGCGGTGACGGAAGTCGACCTCGACCGCCTCCGAGGGCTGCGGGAAGTCGTCGTCCTCGATGAGGTCGCCGAGTTCGGCCCCGTCGTTCTCGCCGACGGGAACAGCGAGCGACACCGTCTCGGAATCGCTCATCTGCAGCTTTCGCACCTCTGCGGGCTCCAGGTTGGACGCCTCCGACATCTCCTCCAGCGTCGGAGTACGGCCGAGCTCACCGCCGAGGTCGCGGCGGATGCGGTCGAGCTTGTCGATCTTCTCGACCGTGTGCACGGGGATGCGGATCAGCCGTGCGGTGTCCGCGATGCCGCGCAGGATGGACTGGCGGATCCACCAGGTCGCGTAGGTGGAAAACTTGTTCCCGGTGCGGTAGTCGAACTTCTCGACAGCGCGCACCAGCCCGAGATTGCCTTCCTGGATGAGGTCCATCACGGGCAGCCCACGGCCCGCGTAGCGCTTGGCGATGCTCACGACGAGGCGGAGGTTCGCCTCGATGAACCTTTCGAACGCGCGCTTGCCGTCCTCGGCGAGCCACTGCAGTTCACGGCGCTCCGTGGGCGTGAGGCCCGGGCGTTTGGCGATGCGCTCTCCTGCGAGAACGCCGACTTCGATCCTCTTCGCGAGGGCGACTTCCTCCTCGGCCGTCAGCAGGCGCGTTCGTCCGATCGAGTTGAGGTAGTCGCGCACCGGATCATTCGTCACTTCGAGCATTGTCATTTCTTTGTCCCTCGGCTCGGATTCGTCTTCTCTGTCTGGTGCATCGGGATTTCCGGGTCGGGTGGAAATCCCAAGCAAACGTAAACATCTGGGCACTACCCCCAACAAGGGGTTGACAGAACCGGGACGTGTCGCTACTCGTGCTGCATTGTCGTATCCGCGAGTGCCATCCTGTCAAGCCCCTGGTGGCATCCGGAGGTCACGATTACCGTCCTGCCGGTGAGCGAGCATTCATCGAACTCCCAGGCGGCAGAGCTGCAGTTGAAGACGATCGAGACGACGATCCCGGCACGGATGGACCGCCTTCCCTGGTCCCGCTGGCATTGGCTCGTCGTGATCGGTCTCGGCACGGTGTGGATCCTCGACGGTCTCGAGGTCACCATCGTCGGCGCGATCGGCAGTCGCCTCACCGAACCGGAGAGCGGGCTGGGGCTGACGACCGCCCAAGTCGGTCTCGCCGCCGCCATCTACGTGGCCGGAGCCTGTACCGGATCGCTGGTGTTCGGGTACCTCACCGACAGGTTCGGGCGCAAGAAGCTGTTCATCATCACGCTCGGGCTCTACCTGCTGGCGACTGTCGCGACAGCCTTCGCGTTCACCCCGGCCGTGTTCTTCATCTGCCGCTTCTTCACGGGTGCGGGCATCGGCGGCGAGTACGCCGCGATCAACTCTGCGATCGACGAGCTCATCCCGGCCCGGCGACGCGGTGTCGTCGACCTCGCGATCAACGGCTCGTACTGGCTCGGCACCGCGTTCGGGGCCGTGCTCACCGTCTTCCTCCTGAATACCGACATCTTCCCCGCCGACCTCGGTTGGCGCCTGGCGTTCGGTCTCGGCGCCGCGCTCGGCCTGGTCATCCTGCTGGTGCGCCGCAACGTCCCGGAATCGCCGCGCTGGATGTTCATCCACGGCCGGGACGAAGCCGCCGAGAAACTCGTGCAGGGCATCGAGGACGAGATCGAGAAGGAGGCCGGGGAGAAGCTCGAGGAGGTTCCGGCCGACAAGGCCATCACGATCCGCCAGCGCAGGGCGACCGGGTTCGGCGAGATCGTGCGCACCGCCGTCACCCGCTATCCCAAGCGTTTCGTGCTGGGGCTGTCCCTGTTCATCGGGCAGGCGTTCCTCTACAACGCGGTGTTCTTCACCTACGCGCTGGTGCTCACGAAGCTCCTGGGCGTTCCCGACGACGTCGCACCCTGGGCCCTCGTACCGATCGCGATCGGCAACTTCCTCGGTCCGCTGCTGCTCGGCCACTTCTTCGATTCGGTCGGGCGGCGCTTCATGATCACGCTGTCGTACATCGGGAGCGGCGTGCTGCTCGTCGGCACCGGGATCCTCTTCGACTCCGGCGCACTCGACGCCTTCTGGCTCACCGTGTGCTGGATGGTCGTCTTCTTCTTCGCCTCGGCGGGAGCGAGCAGCGCATACCTGACCGTCAGCGAGATCTTCCCGATGGAGACGCGCGCCATGTCCATCGCGTTCTTCTACGCGATCGGGACGGGACTCGGCGGCATCGTCGGCCCGATCCTGTTCGGTCAGCTGATCGAGTCGGGCATCCACGCGGTGGTCATCGGCTACTACATCGGGGCGGGGCTCATGATCGCCGCCGGGCTGGTGGAGCTGTTCCTGGGTGTGGATGCTGAGCGGAAGTCGCTCGAAGACATCGCGACACCGCTCTCGGCGAGCACGACGACGTCGGAGGACGCAGCGGACCGTCGGGGGTGAATCGCCGGCTTCGGGTAGTCGGCTACCCGATCAGGTCGAGCAGCGCGGGTTCCGGCGCGCGGCCGTTCGAGCGATCGATGACGTCGCCGGAGCGGTAGCGGTCGAAGATCCTCGGGTCGATGTAGCTGTTGCGGGCGATCGTCGGCGTGTTCCCGAGCGCGGCGGCGGCCTCGTTCACGGCCGCGCTCATCCGCTTCTTGCGCTCGCTCTCGGTGCCGCCCACGCCGAGGGTGGCGAGCGCCGTCGCGGCGGCGATCGTGCCGTGCAGCGTGCGGAAGTCCTTCGCCGTGAACTCGCCCCTGGTCTGGCGCCGGATGTAGTCGTTCAGCGACGCCGGCCTGATCGTGTGCCAGGAGGTGTCCCGCCACGACAGAACTCGCGAGCGCTCACCCCTCGCGTCGCGCACTTCGCCGAGGAGCGCGGCCACGTCCTCGTCCGAGATCGTGCTCGTCCACTTCTGGGCGCTCTTCGCCGGGAACGTCAGCGTGACCTCGTCACCGTCGATCGCCACGTGACGGCAGAGCAGCGTCGTGAGCCCGCGGCTTCCGTTCGCGTGCAAGTACTCCTCGCTGCCGATCCGCAGCGAGCCGAGGTCGATGATCCGGAGCGCTGCGGCGAGGATGCGGTCCTCGCCGAACCCCGGCTCCCTCAGGTCGATCGTCACCCGCCGCCGCGCCGCCGGCAGCGTATCCGCGAGCTGGAGGGCGCGGTCGAACTTGATCCGGTCCTGGTGGATGCGCCACGCCTCGTGGTAGAGGTACTGACGGCGGCCCGCCTGATCGGTGCCCACCGCCTGGATGTGCCCGAGCGCATCCGGAGATATCCACACATCCCGCCACGCCGGCGGGATGACGAGCGAGCGGATGCGCTCCAGCTCACGCTCGTCGACGATCGTGTTGCCCGCCTCGTCGTCGTAGCGCACGCCCCGCTTCGAGCTCACACGGTGGTAGCCCGGACCCGACGGGTCGCTGCGCCTCAGACGCGTCACGCAGGCTTCTTCCTGGCGGCAGGCTTCTTCTCCGCGCCGCCCGCGGTCTTGGCCTTCGTGGCGGACCCCTTCGCTGAAGTCGAGCCCGCAGAGGCCTTCTTCGCCGTCTTCGTGCCCGACGCCTTCGACTCGGGCGAGGCTCCCTTCGACCGGCTGCGCTCCACGCTGCGCTGCAGGGCCTCCATCAGGTCGATGACCTCGCCGCCACCGGACTTCTTCTCCTCCTCCTCGCCGAAGGTCTCGGCCGTGTCGATCGCGTCGCCCTGCTCGAGTTTGGCTTCGATGAGCTTGCGCAGCTCCTCCTGGTACTCGTCGCTGAACTTCTCCGGTTCGAAGTCGCCGGCGAAGCTCTCCATGAGAGCCTCCGACAGCTGCAGCTCGCGCTGGGAGACCCGGGGTCGCTCCTGCAGCGACGGGAACTCCGCCTCCCGGATCTCGTCGTTCCAGAGGAGGGTCTGGATCATGAGGACGTCACCACGAACCCGCAGAGCAGCGAGCCGGCTCTTCTGGCGCAGCGCGAAATTGACGATCGCCGTGCGCTCGGAGTCCTCGAGGGTCCGCCGGAGCAGCTCGTAGGCCTTCAGGGACTTCGAGTCCGGTTCGAGGTAGTAGCTCTTGTCGAACATGATCGGGTCGAGCTGGTCGTTCGGGACGAACTCGACCACGTCGATCTCACGGCTGCGCTCGGCCGGGAGGGAGGCCAGATCCTCGGGGGTGAGGATGACCGTGCGCTCACCGTCGTCGTACGCCTTGGCGATGTGCTCGTACGGGATGATCTTGCCGTCGATCTCGCACCGGCGCTGGTAGCGGATGCGCCCGCCGTCGGCGTCGTGCACCTGGTGCAGCGCCACGTCGTGGTCCTCGGTCGCGCTGTAAACCTTCACCGGAACGTTGACCAAACCGAAAGTGATCGCGCCCGTCCATATGGCCCTCATGCGACCATCGTCACCGGAGAACGCCGGATTATCAACCATTGGTTGAAGTTCGGGGGTGCTGGCGTAGCGTTCAGTCATGGCGACATCCGACACCGAGGTGGTCGAGATCGACGGTCACCGGCTCAAGCTGACCAACCTCGACAAGGTGCTGTACCCCGAGACGGGCACGACCAAGGCGGATGTGATCGGCTACTACGCCGCCATCGCCGAGGTGATGATCCCCCACACCCGCGACCGCCCGGCCACCCGCAAGCGGTGGGTGCACGGCGTCGGGACACCCGACCATCCCGGTGAGGTCTTCTTCCAGAAGAACCTCGACGAGGGGACGCCCAGCTGGGTGAAGCGCCGCACGATCAAGCACAAGACCAGCACCAACGACTACCCCCTCGTGAACGACCGCGCCACCCTCGCCTGGCTCGCGCAGATCGCATCCCTCGAGGTCCACGTTCCGCAGTGGCGGATCTCGCGGAACGGCACCCCGAAGAATCCCGACCGCCTCGTGCTCGACCTCGACCCCGGCGAGGGCGTCACCCTGGCGGACTGCGCCGAGGTCGCCCGGCTCGCCCGCGACATCCTGACCGACATGGGGCTGGAACCCATGCCGGTGACCAGCGGCAGCAAGGGCATCCACCTCTACGCCGCCCTCGACGGCAAGCAGACCAGCGACCAGGTGTCGGCGGTGGCGCACGAGCTCGCGCGCGTGCTCGAAGCCGATCACCCCGACCTCGTCGTGAGCGACATGAAGCGGGCCATTCGTGCCGGCAAGGTGTTCGTCGACTGGAGCCAGAACAATGCAGCGAAGACGACCATCGCGCCGTACTCTCTGCGCGGGCGGTTCACGCCCACCGTCGCCGCGCCGCGAACCTGGCGCGAGCTCGCGTCGAAGGACCTGGCGCAGCTCGACTACCAGGAAGCGCTCGCCAAGGTGAAGCGGCGGGGCGACCCCCTCGCCGACCTGTCCGCCGGACACCTCGACGAGGACGTGCACGGCGCGGCCGAGGACCGTCTGACGACCTACCGCAGCAAACGCGACGCCGGTAAGACCCCCGAGCCCGTGCCGGATGAGACGCCGCATTCGACCACCGGCCGCACCTTCGTCATCCAGGAGCACCACGCACGGCGGTTGCACTGGGACTTCCGTCTCGAGCACGACGGCGTGCTGGTCAGCTGGGCCCTGCCGAAGGGACCGCCAACCGACGCAGGCCAGAATCACCTCGCCGTGCACGTCGAGGACCACCCGCTCGAATACGGTGCGTTCGAAGGCGACATCCCCCACGGCGAGTACGGGGCCGGGCACGTGACGATCTGGGACGCCGGCGACTACGACGTCGAGAAGTGGCGCGATGACAAAGAGGTGATCGTCACCCTGCACGGCACTCCGGGTGGCGGCCTCGGTGGCGACAAGAAGTTCGCACTCATCCACACGGGTGGTGACGGCAAGGCCGCGCAGAACTGGCTCATCCACCTCATGAAGACGGATGCGGACACGAAGCGCCCGGCAACCTCGCGGAAGCCGGTGCGGTCGGGCGGCACCATCACCAGCGAGCCTGTCTCCCCCATGCTCGCCACCCTCGGATCGGCCGCCGACATCCACGACGAGGAGGAGTGGGCGTTCGAGATGAAGTGGGACGGCATCCGGGCCGTCGCCGAAATCCGCGACGGCGCCCTTCGGCTGACCACGCGCAACGGCAACGACGTTACGAGCACCTACCCGGATCTCGCCGGCCTGCCGGAGCTGCTCGACGGCCACGATGCCGTGCTCGACGGCGAGATCGTGACACTGGACCCGTCGGGGCGGCCCGACTTCGGCATCCTGCAGACCCGGATGGGCTTGACCAGGCCAGCCGAGGTGACCGCGGCGATGAAACGTGCCCCCGCGCACTACATGGTTTTCGATCTGCTCGAACTGGACGGCACGAGTCTCGGCAGGAAATCGTACGAGGAACGGCGCGCGGCGCTCGAAGACGTACTGCGCCCGCCCAAGGGCGGCCCCGTGCAGGTTCCGCCCGCGTTCGACGGCGACCTGGAGCACGCGATCGAGTCGAGCCGGGAGCTCGGCCTCGAGGGCGTCATGGCGAAGCGCCGCGACAGCACGTATGCGACGGGCCGTCGGTCCCGCAGCTGGGTGAAGATCAAGCACCACCGCACCCAAGAGGTCGTCATCGCCGGCTGGCGTCCGGGGAACGGGCGTCGGGCCGACACCGTTGGTGCGCTCCTGCTGGGCATCCCCGACAGTGGTGGCCTGCGGTATGTCGGCAAAGTCGGGACCGGCTTCACGGATGCAGTGCTCGACGACCTCAAGAAGCGGCTCTCCGCGCACCCGCGCACGACCAGTCCGCTCTTCGACGTGCCGTCGCTCGACGCGCGCGACGCGCACTGGGTGCGTCCGGAACTCGTCGGCGAGGTGGAGTTCGCCGAGTGGACTCCGACCAACCGCCTGCGTCAGCCCAGCTGGCGCGGACTGCGGCCGGACAAGTCCGTCGAGGACGTCAGGCTCGAGTAGTGCCCGCCGGATTGTCGACCGAGTCGCCGGTCTCGCGGTAGGTGCCGTGGCCAGACACGACGAGGGCGCGGTGGCGGTCGCTGCGGTGGTCGTTTTCGAAGACGAGCACCTCGCAGACGAGGCCGCCTCGCTGGTTGCGGAAGTTGATCACGATCACATCGACTCCGGCGTAGACATCGACGAGTTCGAACCTCAGGTCGGGGATGCGCCGCAACCCCTCCTCCCAGTAGCCGCGGATCGCCGCCTTGCCGTGCAGCACGCCGCCGCTCTCCCCCAGGAGCTCGCGCGCGACCGGTGAGCTGAACGTCGCGTCGTCGGAGAAGTGCGCCAGGACGGCATCGATATCGTGCGAGTTCCAGGCGTCGAGCCAACTCTGAGCGAACGCCAGCGGATCGGTGGAGAACATGCCTCGACCCTAGCGCGAAGGTCGAAGCGCGAGAATCTGTTCGGCCCGGAGTCGATGCCATTCCGCCGGAAGCCGACTCGACCTGCTGAGGAACCCGTGGCGCGGCTCGGTTCATGCGGCGTTGGGTATTCGTATTCGTCCGCCGGGTCGTGGTCGTTGGTGGGGGTCGATATGGGTCGGTGGGATGAAGTACGGCACGTTCTCGCGCACGTGGATATCCCAGTTGTCGTGGTGGATGCGGTGGTGGTGGCGGCGGCATAAACAGGATCCCGTTGTTCAGGTCGGTGCGGCCGTGGTGGTTGTCCCACCACCTGATGTGGTGCGCTTCGGTATAGGACGGCGGGTGGGGGCAGCCGCTCCAGGCGCAGCCGCCGTCGCGTTCGGCGAGGGCGAGTTTTTGGGTGCGGGTGAAGAGGCGGTGGCTGCGGCCGAGGTCGAGGACTTCACTGTGGGTGCCGAGGATGGTGGGGATGAGGTGGGCGTCGGCGGCCATCCGCCGGATCGTG
>NZ_JBHVWM010000005.1:0-479485 GCF_042882245.1 Leifsonia sp. NPDC058230
GAGGGGGCGCAACACGCCGTCGCGTGCACGGGCGAGACGGCGTGTTGCGACCCCTGATCGGTTATGACGTCGACTCGCGCCAGCCGAGGTTGCGGGCCATGGCCTCGAGGGTCGCCATTGCGGTGGCGTAGTCCTCGGCGCTGACTCCGTCGGCGACGGAGCTGCGAAGCTTCCGGATGTGCTCGAACGCGTCATCGTGGGCGGCTCGGCCCTCGGGAGTGAGCTCCGCGATGCCGTCGGTGATGGTCACCCAGCCGCGCTCGGCGAACGCGTCGAGAACGGATTCCACCCGTCCCGCACGGTTCTCGCCGCGGTGGCCACGGTGGTCGCGATGGCCAAGGTGGCCCCATTGGCCATGGTCGTGGTGGTCGTGGTGGTCGTGGTGGTCGTGGTGCTCGGCGTGGCCGTGGCCGCGCCACTCGCCGCGACCGAAGCCGTGACCGCGCCCTCGGCGGCCCTTGCCCTCACGGGCGGGAGGCAGTGTGCCGGCGATGTCCTCGGCGGTGGCGGGACCATCGGCGAGGGTGTGCAGGATGCGCCAGCTCCCGCGGCGGAGGCCGAGTTCGGCGAGCTCGTCGCGCATCGAAGCCCGGAGCTTGTGCTCGATGATGCCGAACCAGTATCCGGGCGGTGTGCTTTGAGAGTCTTTGGTGGTGTTCATCGTGAACCCCCTTCTATTGCATGTACTGTTACAAGCAAATGTATGATTACATACATGGAAATCGACGGTCAAGTCCCCGCGGAAAACTCCCGGTCTTCGGATGTGGTGGCCCTGATCGAGCAGTCGCTCGTGGCCGTGCGGCGCGACCACGCCCGCCGCCACCTGCAGCATCGCGCAGAGCACCACGGGGGTCCGGGAGGATTCGGCGGACCGTTCGGCGGCGCCCCTTGGGGCGGCGGCCCCTGGGGAGATCCGTCATTCAGGCATGGACCCGGCGGCGGACACCAACACGGGCACGGCGATGAAGCATCCACCGACGCATCCACCGACGGCGAAACACCGCGCGCCCGCCGCGGTCGCCCCGACGGCTCCCTCGGCAGGGCGGCGCGCTTCCGGATGCTCGACGCCCTGGAAGCCGCCGAACAGGCCGGAACCAGCCTCTCGATCGGTGCGCTCGCCGACGCGGTGGGCGTCGATCAGCCCCGGGCCAGCCGCCTCGTGCAGGAGGGCGTCGACCGCGGGCTGGTGCGCCGCATCCAGGACCCGACGGATGCGCGCCGCAGCCTCATCCAGCTGACGAGCGCCGGCCGCACCCAGATCACCGACGTGCGCACCCACCGCCGCTCCGCAGTCGAGGAGGCCATCGCATCCTTCACCCCGGAGGAGGCACGCACCTTCGCGACCCTCTTCGATCGCTTCGTGCGTGCGTGGCCCCGCGACTAGACCGGGTCAGAGCGACGCGCGCTCCGTGCGGGACGCGGATGCGCGAGCAGAGTGCGCAGCCTTCACCGGGATGAGGAGCGCGAGTCCGACCGCGAGCACGAGCACGATCCCGAGGATCCCCCAGAACTGGGCTCCGCCGATCGCCACGAACATCGCGAACAGCAGCGGCGCCAGGAAGCTCACGGCGCGACCCGTCGTCGCGTAGAGCCCGAAGACCTCGCCCTCCCGGCCGACGGGCGTGATCCGCGCGAGGAACGTTCGGCTCGCCGACTGCGCCGGACCGACGAAGAGGCAGAGCACCAGCCCGCCGATCCAGAAGGCTCCCGCGCCCAGATCGTGCGCGAAGAACACCGCGAGCCCGGCGACGATCAGGCCGATCAGTGAGGTGACGATCACCGGCTTCGGTCCGAACCGGTCGTCGAATCGGCCGGAGACGAGTGTGCTGACACCGGCGACGACGTTGGCCGCGATGGCGAAGATGATGACGTCCCCGCTGGAGAAGCAGAAGGTTCCGGCGGCGAGAATGCCGCCGAAGGTGAAGACGCCGACCAGGCCGTCACGGAAGAAGGCGCTCGCGACGAGGAACAGCACCGTGTTCCTGCTCTCCTTCCAGAGCCGCCCGATGTCACGGACGAGTGCCGGATACGACGCGAAGAAGCCGACCCTGACCCGGCGATCGGCGGCGGGGATCTCGGGGACGCTGAACAGTACGGGCAGGGAGAACACGAGGGTCCAGGCCGCAGCGATCAGGGTGACGATGCGGATGTTGAGGCCTTCGTCCTCGGGGACGTGGAGCAGGCCACCGTTACCCGACACCAGGCCGAAGTAGACGATGAGCAGGAGGACGATCCCACCGAGATAGCCGGCGCCCCACCCGTAGCCGCTGACCTTGCCGACGGTCTTCGGGGTGGAGACCTGCACGAGCATCGCGTTGTAGTTGACCGTCGCGATCTCGTAGAACACGGTCCCGACCGAGACCAGGATGACGCCGAGGAGGAAGTAGCCCGGCTCGCCCTTGACGAAGAACATCAGTGCCGTCATCACCACCACGACGCCCGTGTTCACCGCGAGCCAGAACTTGCGGCGGCCGGAGCCGTCGGTTCTGCGGCCGAGAACGGGAGCGAGGAGTGCGACGACGATGCCGGCGACGGCGAGACCCAGCCCGAGACCGCTCGACAGGGGCGCCGCTGTCGCCGTCGTCGGGCACGAGGCCGTCGGATCCTTCGTCAGCGCCATCGAGGGGTCGACGAAATAGCTGCTGGTCAGGTACACCGTGAAGACGAACGTCGTGATGACGGCGTTGAACGCTGCTCCGCCCCAGTCCCAGAGCGCCCACGCAACGACCCGCCCGCGCGGGATGACCCGCTCGGCCGCGGTGTCGAGGAAGAGGGGGCTCGCGGCGGTGAGCAGCGCATCCGTGTTCGCGGCTGTGGGGGGCTGCGCTCCGCTGCCGGCTTCGTCGCCGTGCGGACTCGGGTCGTTCGTCATGTGCACACAGTAGCGGCGCACGGTGAACTCCCGGGGAACCGCGCCTACCCGAACAATTCGGCCACCAGCTCCCCGAAGAGCTCGTCGGCATCGCACTCGTGTCCGCGCCGCGTGAACCACTCGCACACGTTCACGCAGTCGCGCTGCAGAAACTCCATACCCCCGGGGTTTCCGACCACGTCGACGACCTGCGGAAGGTCGATGACCACGACCCGGCCGTGGTGCACCAGGAGGTTGTACGCGGAGAGGTCGCCGTGGGCCAGTCCGGCGCGCGCCAGGGCGCGCATCGCATCCGTGACCTGCACGAAGCAGTCGGCGAGCTCGTCCTCGGTCAGCCGGGCCTGCGCGAGGCGCGGTGCTGCTTCGACGCCGTCGCCGATGAACTCCATGAGCAGCTCGGTGCCCTGCACCTGCACCGGATACGGGACCGGCAGCCCCAGGAGGAACAGGCGGCTGAGGGTCTCGAACTCGGCGTACGCCCATCGGCCCGCCGACACCTGGCGCCCGTAGGACGAGCCGCGTTTGACGGCGCGGCTGTCGCGGGTGTTCCGCATCCGCCGACCCTCCTGGTAGCGGCCCGAGCGATGGAAGTCGCTGGTCGCAGCGTCGCGGTACCGCTTGGCGGCGAGCAGGACGCTCCGGCCCGGCCCTCCCGTCGGAGGATCGAGCGGGTCGGCGGGATCGGCGGGGATGGCGCGCTCGACGAGGTGCACGTCCGCCTCCTTGCCGGTCTTGACGACGCCGAGTTCGGTGTCGATCGCGGCGGCCGAGGTGACCACCCACGGTGGATGCGGCTTCGGGCCGCGCTCGGAGGGCATGGTCGCCGGCCAGGTGCTCCACCGCTGGCCCTCGCCGGGCTTAGCGGTCGAGAACGTCGGGACCGAGAAACCGGGGGCTGAAAAGGTGGGAAAAAAGGGGTCTTGAAAAGACTGGTCTTGAGAAGACAACAGAGTGAGCTCCAGGGTTGGAGGCCACCGGGTGTCAGATGTTCGCCGTGGCCTCGAGGGTGAGTGGGCAGGATGCGGTCACTGCTTCGGCATTCATGAGTCACGCATCCTCTCCGCCCTGGGCTCGGGAGCAGATCTCCCGGCAGAACCCCCACACTCTACCGGCTTGTTTCCGCGAAGGGTAGACCGCTTGTACTGTTGGGCGGAGTTGTGATCAGACGAACGGAAACGTGAATGAGCAGAGTGAACGCGGCGAGCGAGATCCCGCCCGAAGATCAGGCCACGGCGGTGAGCATCCGCGGGCTGCGCAAGCACTTCGGGCAGAAGGCCGCCGTCGACGGCATCGACCTCGATGTTCCGAGTGGCAGCTTCTTCGGGCTCGTCGGCCCGAACGGCGCGGGAAAGACGACCACGCTGAGCATGGTCACCGGCCTGCTCCGTCCCGACCAGGGGCAGGTGCTCCTGCACGGTGTGGATGTCTGGCGCGACCCGATCCGGGCGAAATCCCTCGTCGGTGTGCTCTCCGACGGCGTTCGCCTCTTCGACCGCCTGACCGGTCAGCAGCTCGTCGAGTACGCCGGGTTGCTCAGCGGGATGGACCGCCCTACGGCGACCGAGCGCACGCTCGATCTGCTGCGCCTCCTCGACCTCGAGCAGGACGCCGGCACGCTCGTCGTCGACTACTCCGCGGGCATGACCAAGAAGGTCGCACTGGCTTGCGCGATGGTCCACGCCCCGCGCGTGCTGGTGCTGGACGAGCCGTTCGAGTCGGTCGACCCGGTGTCGGCGGCGAACATCCGGGACATCCTGCAGGGCTTCGTGCGCGGTGGCGGAACGGTGATCGTGTCGTCTCACGTCATGGACCTGGTGCAGCGGATGTGCGACCACGTCGCCGTCATCACCAGCGGCCGCGTCGTTGCGGCCGGCACGGTCGACGAGGTGCGCGGCGCATCCACGCTCGAAGACCGGTTCGTCGAGCTCGTCGGCGGACGCAGGGTCGGGGAGGGGCCGGAGTGGTTGCAACACTCGTAAGGCTTCGCCTTCTCGTGCTCCGGAACTCGTTCCGTCGCAGCACCGGCCAGCTGGTCGCCGTGATCATCGGCGCCGTCTACGGTGCGATCGCGTTGGTCGCGATCATCGGCGCGCTCTTCTCGTTCAACCTGCTCGGCGTGCCCGAACTGCGCACGATCATCGTGGTGGCGGGGTCTGCGCTCATCCTCGGCTGGGTGATCATCCCGCTGCTGACGTCGGGCGTGGAGCAGACGCTCGACCCGTCGCACCTGGCCGTGTACCCCATCCCGCTGAACCAGTTGCTGCTGGGGATCCTGCTCAGCGGCATCGTCGGCATCCCGGGCGCCGTCACGACGATCGCGGCGCTCGCGACCGCCGGGTCCTGGCTCCGGATGCCCGGCATCGCCCTGATCGCCCTCGTCACGGGGGCGATCGGCGCGGTCACCTGCGTCGTCGCCTCGCGGGCGGTCACCTCGATCTCGGCGGGTCTCGCATCCGGCCGCCGGTTCAAAGAGGCGAGCGGGCTGCTGATCCTCATCCCGCTGATCCTCGCCGGGCCGATCATCATCGGGATCACCCAGAGCATCCGCAACTCGGCGGAGGGGCTGCCGGGTATCGCCGAAGCGCTCTCCTGGACGCCGCTCGGCGCCATCTGGGCCGTTCCCTCGTCGGTCGCGCTGGGTGATCCGCTCGGCGCGTTGCTGCGGCTGCTGATCGCGCTTGCGACACTGGCCATCCTCTTCGTGGTCTGGCGGTGGGGCCTCGCCAAATCGCTCGTCACGCCCGTGCGTGGTTCGTCGCGCGCCCGTGGGCACGGCAAGCAGGGGTTCTTCGGGGTCTTTCCTGGCACGCAGGCGGGGGCGATCGCCGCGCGCTGCCTCACCTACTGGTTTCGCGACCCGCGCTACCAGCGGCAGCTCATCATCATCCCGCTGCTGCCTCTGCTGCTCTGGTTCTATTCGAGCCTCAACCACGGCTCCGGATTCCTGCTGATCTCGGGCCCGATCGTCGCGTTCCTGCTCGGCGTCGGGATGATCGCGGACGTGTCCTTCGACTCCACCGCGTTCGCTCTGCACATGTCCAAGGCCGTGCCGGGGAGCGCCGATCGCGCCGGCCGCGCCTGGGCGGTGCTGACGTTCGGAGTGCCCGTCGTGGTGGTTCTCACGCTGGGTGCCGCGGCCATCCAGAACTCCTGGATGCCCGTCCCCGGCATCCTCGGACTCGCACTGGGCCTCCTGGTCACCGGCCTCGCCGTCTCGTCGGTGACGTCGGCGCTCTTCGTGTTCCCCGCCCCGGCCCCGGGTGACGGCGCCTTCAAGGCGAAGCCGGGATCGAACGTGGCAAACCTCGGCGCGACTTTGGTGGCGTGGGTCGTGCTCGGCGTACTGTGCCTCCCCGAGATCGTGCTGCTCGTCGTCTCGATGCTGACCCAGGATGCGCTCTGGGGGTGGCTCGGACTCGTCGCCGGCACCGCGCTCAGCGTCGTGCTCCTGACCGTGGGCATCCGGATGGGCGGCCGCCTCCTCGACGCCCGCGCACCGGAACTGCTCGCCCAGCTCGGCAAGGAGAAGTAGCCGCGCCCTCGAATTGAAGGTCAGCTGGGCACCTCTTGGAGGGCGCGGACTTCGATGCGACTCTGTGTCGCCCTCGATGCCATCGTCGCCCAGCGCACGGCGGCGGCCTCGTCGTCCGCTTCGATCACCCAGAACCCGCCGACGTAGGCGCTCGCCTCGACGAACGGGGCGTAGACGACCTGTGTGGGCTCGGTCGTCGCGTCCACGGTCTTCGCTGTCGATGGCGGTTGCAACCCGCCGGCGAAGAGGAGGGCGCCGGCCTTCTCGAGCGCCGAATTCAACTCCCCGACTGCGCCCAAAAGGGCTTCCAGCTCCTCCGGATCGAGGTCCTTCATCGACGCCATTGTCGGCTCTGTGGCCGAGTCGTGCGGCATGGTCAGAAAGTACTGCATGATGTGTCGTCCCCTAGGTCTCGTCGGATGCCATGAACATTGCTACTCACTGATACGTCGAACAGCGGAGCCGCCGATCGACACAGCGGACGGGGCGCAGATCCTGAATCTCAGTATATTTTAGATGCAAACATTTCTATCTCGAGTGGTTCCTCGTAAGTTCGAGAAGCAGAACACGAGACAAGGAGTTTGCAATGCGTCGTCCTCAACACCTTCGACGTCGACTACTTGCCGCCCTCCTGTCGTTCGCTCCGGCGTCCGTCTTTGGCATCGCCGCGGCGATTCTTCTGCCACAGTTGCCCGCGAAAACGGTCTCGCATGTGTCCAGTCAGGGTGTTCCCGATGAGTACATGCCGACAGGGTCGGTGTTCGCGGTCGTATCCGTGGTAGTTCTTGCGTCGGCAGTCGGTGGAGCCGTATCGGCGTTGGTCATCTCTGACCGAACTGGGGCGGGAAAGGCAGCGAGCGTCTTCACTGTCGTCGGCGCCGCCACCGGCACCGGGTGGATTGTTACAGCGCGCTTGACCGTGTCGGATGCGGCGACCCCCGAATTTGGAGGCTGGGTCCTTCTAGTCGTCGTTGCCGTGGCGTACGGCTTTCTACCCTTCCTGGCGCTTCGCGAAAGAACCGGACCCGGTAACGGGGAGGGTGGGGATTCGGCGGCGCCCCCAGAGGCGACGCGTTCGTCGGACGGCAGGGGACCGCATTCTGCGTCACGACGACGAGAGGCCTGACCTATGTTGTCGGATGCTCTGATCTGAGCTCAGCCGCGTCGATGCTGGACTCTTTGGCTAAGACGCTGAACAAAAAGAACGACTCCAATCTCCACTTGGACCATAGGAACTCTTATGAATCGCACGAGATTAGCCCCTTGGCTCACTTGCCGAGGCTGAACGAAAGAAACACAATGGCACAACATCAAAAGGCCTTCATCTCGTTGATGGTCACAGCCGCACTTGTCGGATCTGTGGGTGCAGTCGCAAACGGTTCTCCCGCATCGGCAGTCCCGAGTCACTCGGTGGTGAGTCCATCTGCTCAGGAAGCGGAGTACACGGACTCGGAGATCGTTGAGCTCTTCCTCTTCGCTCAAGGGCGGGCGGCGGAAGACCATCCTGATCTAGCGGTTCAGGTTCTCCGGGGAACTACCATCCCAGTCGTCGAGCAAGGAATGGTCGATTTCGTCACTGCAGGTCTGATCAGAATGGACCCCGAATTTCACGCCACGGTGACCGGAGCCGTCCAGAGTCAGGATCCATATCTCGTCAAAGCGGCCCTCCTTCGTCTAACAGAGGACACGAACCACTGGCTTGATCAGACTCAGACGAACCAGAGCCCGATGGTTCAAGCCCGCGACTGGTTCTACCCGAAGAGCAACATCGCCGTTATGAATCAGGTTGCCGCGGCTGCAGTTGTGGCGGTGACCCTTGCAGCGCTCGTGTCGGTCGTAGGCGTGTTCCTCGCGCTCTACAGCTTCGATGACAAAGGCAAAGATCAATTCACCGCCGACAGTCTTGTCGCAAAAGTTGTGACGGCGCTGTGACGATCGACGAGATGGAGCACCGCTCGGGTCCAGCGCAACATGTACCTTCCTTCGAATTCTGGCTTTCGCGCGGACTCCCTCTCGCCCTGACCACGGCTATCCTTTTCGGGTTCCTCTCATTGTCCGCCTTCTTTACTCTTCCCAATAACGTCCTTGCCGAGAAGAGAGCAGGTGGGCCTCACGAGTTCTTCAATGGGGTCGCAGCTCAGAACTTCGCTTTCTTCACGAAAGATCCGCAAAGCACGGCACCATTTGCATTTGCTGTTGAGCGCGACGGTGTTCTGAGGGACCTTTCTACGACGCCTCAGAACACCCCCATGAACTTGTTCGGACTTACCCGTACCCAGCGCGCGCAAGGCCCGGAGCTCGCGACGCTCATGAACGACCCCAAGGTAGCTTGGTCCGCATGTGGAATTAGCGAAGCGATGACCGTCTGCGGCAACGCCCGATCCACCAGCGAAGCCGCTGACATCAAGAACACCAGTACGCACCCCACTATCTGCGGGGACGTCGTATTCCTCGAAGCCAGACCCGTGCCATGGGGGTTCAAAGATCTTGTCCCGGACAGTTACAGACCTGTCAGAGCAACCCACGTCATCGTTGGGTGTCGCGAATGAACGCCCGGACATGGCTTGAGGTGCGCATCGGCGAGTTCACCGAAGGCGTTGATCCCCGTGACCGGTGGATCGCAATAGGGCGCTCGACACTTGCGCTCGGTGCCCTTACTACGCTGCTATTCACCCCGATGGCCGCTCTCACCGTACCGATTGCAGGTGGGCCCGCTGGCCCGGTGTGTGCGTCCTTTCGCGCGGTCTCAATTCTGTGCATCGGTAATCCCGCCGAACTCACCGAACTTCGGCGATGGATAATGATCGCGGTCCTTGCTGCCGCAGCTGCCGGCTACCGGCCGCGCATCACCGGACCGCTTCACCTCTGGGTCGCATTCAGTGTCGCCACCAGCATCACTCTTCCCGATGGTGGAGACGCGATCGGGCTGATAATACTTACGCTCCTGCTGCCCATTAGCCTTGCGGATGGTCGACGCTGGCAATGGTCGCCTTCGGCCCTGCCTCTCGCAGCCCCTTGGCAATCGATTGTCGCCGCGTCGCACCTCGCCGTACGGATGCAACTCGCGTTTATCTACCTTGACAGCGGCATATCGAAATTCGCCACCGCGGACTGGTCAAATGGCACAGCGGAGTACTACTTCCTCCGGGATCCCATGTACGGAGATGGGGGCCCATTTGCTTGGCTCTCGCTTTGGGCGTCGTCATTTCCACTCGGGACTGTCACTATGACCTGGGGAGCGATAATTGTTGAAATCGCGATCGGGCTAACCCTTCTAATGTCATGGAGATGGCGGAGACTCTCACTTACACTCGACGCGCTCCTTCACGTTGGAATAATCGTCACCATAGGACTTTGGTCCTTCTCGATCGTCATGATCGGCGCGGCCACGATCTGCGCCAGCCCACTTGGCAAGGCTAAGCGACCAAGCCCGGCGCCCGCCCGGATCGAACCCGGCGGCCGCCTCCTCGACGCCCGCGCACCGGAAGTTCTCGCCCAGCTCGGCAAGGAGAAGTAGCAGGAGGGGACCTCGGCGCGTAGCGACTGCCGCTACGGCGTCACGATGTTGAACGAGGGGTCGCCCGCGCTCAGCACGCCCAGAAGCGATTGCAGCACCGAGGAGTCCCCTTGGGTCGCGATTCCCGGGCTCGACATGTCGCCACCGATCATGGCGATCATCCGTCCCTTCGTGAGTGAGAGGGATGCGCCCGCGGTGTCGTCGGCCGGGTGCTCACGGTAGATGAGCACGCCGTTGCGGAGGGTCAATCGATAGTTCTTTCCGAGGTCGGTGAAGGTGACATCCAGGGCGAGGTCGAGATCCCACGCCTTCGGGCCGTCGACCGACAGGGCGAGCGAGTCGAAGAGCTGCTCGGCGCTCAGTTGCGCGACGATGGCCGGCGCAGCCGTGGCGGTCGGGGTTCCGAAGTTCCCCTCGCGGAGCTCGGTCGCACCCGAGAGGAAGAAGTTGCGCCAGGTGCCGTTCTCGGAGCCGTAGGCGAGCTGTTCGAGCGTGTCGGCGTAGAGCGCGCGTGCGCCGGAGTGGTCGGGGTCGGTGAACACCGCGTGGTCCAGCAGCGTCGCCGCCCAGCGGAAGTCACCGGAGTCGAACGCCGTCTGTGCGAGCGTGACGACCGCGTCGAGGCCGCCGAGCGCATCCACGTAGCGTGCGGCGAGCTCCGCGGGCGGATGCGGCCACAGGCGGGCGGGGTTGCCGTCGAACCAGCCCATGTAGCGCTGGTAGATGGCTTTCACATTGTGGCTGACCGACCCGTAATACCCGCGCGTGTTCCACGCCTTCTCGAGCCGCGGCGGAAGCTGGATGATCTCGGCGATCTCGGCACCGTTGTAACCGTGGTTGAGCAGTCGAAGGGTCTGATCATGCAGGTAGGCGTAGAGGTCCCGTTGCGTCGACAGGAATTCGACGATGCGGTCCTGCTCCCACGTCGGCCAGTGGTGGGACGCGAACGCGACGTCGGCCCTCGAGCCGAACCTGTCGATCGCCTCGGTGAGGTAGATGGACCACACGTGCGGGTCGCGCACCAGCGCACCGCGCAGCGTGAGCAGGTTGTGCAGTGTGTGCGTGGCGTTCTCGGCCATGCACAGGGCACGGTACTTCGGGAAGTAGAAGTGCATCTCCGCCGGGGCCTCGGTTCCGGGGGCCATCTGGAACTCGATCTCGACGCCGTCGACGGTGTGCGTCTCTCCGGTCTTGCGGATGTCGAGTGTCGGCACGATCATCCCGACCTCGCCGCCCGAGGTGGTCTGCCCGAGGCCGGCGCCCACCTGGCCCTGCGGACCGCGGGCGAGGACCGCCCCGTACATGTAGCCCGCGCGGCGGCTCATCGCGGTGCCGGCGTAGACATTCTCGGAGACGGCGTGCTCCACGAAGCCCTCGGGTGCGATGACCTGTATGCGTCCGGCCGCGACGTCGGCCTCGGATGCCACTCCGAAGACACCGCCGAAATGATCCACATGGCTGTGGGAGTAGATCACGGCGACGACCGGCCTGTCGCCGCGGTGCGACCGGTACAGGGCGAGAGCAGCAGCCGCGGTCTCGGTGGAGATCAGCGGGTCGATGACGATGACACCGGTGTCGCCCTCGACGAAGGTGATGTTCGACAGATCGAGACCGCGCACCTGGTAGATGCCCTCGACGACCTCGAACAGGCCCTGCTTGGCGACCAGTTTCGACTGCCGCCAGAGGCTGGGGTTCACCGAGGCGGGTGCATCCCCGCTCAGAAAGGCGTAGCTGTCACCGTCCCAGACGACCCGGCCGTCCGCCGCCGTGACGACTCCGGGTTCGAGGGCGCCGAGGAATCCGCGGTCGACGTCATCGAAATCGGTGGTGTCGTCGAAGGGGAGTGCCGAGAGAAGAGCTTGGTTCGCGTCCTTCACCGACTGGGTTGGCGGTTTCTGATCCATCGGATGCTCCCATTCACGTGGCGGACGGCGGTCACCCTGCGACGCTAGGCGGTGGGTCCGCCGATGGCGTCATCCAATGAGGATGATGTCCTTGCCCATGGGTCAGTCCCCGCTGTAATGTCAGCGCATGCTGACCATTGTTCCGCGCGTCGACGTCATGAACCGGTTGGGCCGGGCGATGGCCGATCCGACCCGCTCGCGCATCCTGCTCTCGCTGTTGACGCATCCCGGTCACCCGGGCGCTCTGGCCACCGAGCTCGGGCTGACCCGCTCGAACGTCTCGAACCACCTGGCCTGCCTGCGCGGGTGCGGCATCGTGGTCGCGGTCCCGGAAGGACGATCGACGCGGTACGAGATCGCCGACCCGCACCTCACCCGTGCGCTGTCCTCCCTCGTCGACGTGGTGCTCGCGGTCGATGACGGAGAGCCGTGCACGGACGAGACGTGCGACCTCCCTCTCTGCTGCGGCGCCGGAGCCGTTGGATGAGTGCGGAGAGCGTCGCTCGCGTCGGCGTGGTCGGATCGGCGCGCAAACGCATCCTGCAGCGCCGGATCCGCTGGATCGTGGCGGCCACGATCGCGTACAACGTCGTCGAGGCGACCATCGCCCTCGCCGCCGGCGCGGTCGCCTCGAGCGCCGCGCTCATCGGCTTCGGGCTCGACTCGATCGTGGAGGTGCTCTCCGCTGCTGCGATCGCCTGGCAGTTCTCGGCTCGTGACCCCGAATCGCGGGAGCGAGTCGCATTGAGGGTGATCGCGGTCTCGTTCTTCGGGCTGGCCGCCTACGTCACCGTCGACAGCGCGCTTGCGCTCTTCGGCGTGCGCGAGGCGGCTCACAGCCCGGTCGGAATCGTGCTCGCTGCCGTGAGTCTGATCGTGATGCCCCTCTTCAGCTGGTTCGAGCGTCGCACCGGACGCGAGCTCGGCTCGGCCTCCGCCGTGGTCGACTCCAAGCAGACGCTGATCTGCGCCTACCTGTCTGCCGCCGTTCTCGTGGGCTTATTGCTCAACAGCCTCTTCGGATGGGCGTGGGCAGACGCCGTCGCCGCTCTGGTGATCGCGGCGTTCGCCGTCAAAGAGGGAGTCGAGGCCTGGCGCGGTGACGCCTGCACGGTCCCTGTGAGCGAGCTCACCGGCGAACGCGAGGCCGGCGGCGCCGTGCTCTAGGGGGAATGAATGCCCGTTCCTGAAAGTTGAGTCATGTGTACTCAAGTTTTCGCCGATCGACTTGACACCCGATTCGGCTGATGAAACACTTGAGCCATCAAGACTCAAGTCTTGATCCAGACTTTCAGAGCACGAATCAGCAACAACAAGGAGAGCACATATGTCCCGTGCAGTAGGTATCGACCTCGGAACCACCAACTCCGTCGTCTCCGTTCTCGAGGGTGGCGAGCCGACGGTCATCGCCAATGCGGAAGGCTTCCGCACCACCCCGTCGGTCGTCGCGTTCACGAAGGATGGCGAGGTGCTCGTCGGAGAGACCGCGAAGCGCCAGGCCGTCACCAACGTCGACCGCACCATCGCATCCGTCAAGCGCCACATGGGCACCGACTGGAAGACCGAGATCGACGGCAAGAAGTACACGCCGCAGGAGATCTCGGCACGCATCCTCGCCAAGCTCAAGCGCGACGCCGAGCAGTACCTCGGCGACACGGTCACGGATGCAGTCATCACCGTTCCGGCATACTTCAACGACGCCGAGCGCCAGGCCACCAAGGAGGCCGGTGAGATCGCGGGCCTCAACGTTCTGCGCATCATCAACGAGCCCACCGCTGCGGCCCTCGCCTACGGCCTCGACAAGGGAAAGGAAGACGAGCTCATCCTCGTCTTCGACCTCGGTGGCGGAACCTTCGACGTCTCCCTCCTCGAGGTGGGCAAGGACGACGACTTCTCGACCATCCAGGTGCGTGCGACCGCCGGTGACAACCGCCTCGGTGGCGACGACTGGGACCAGCGCATCGTCGACTGGCTCATCAAGAAGTTCAAGGACACCACCGGTGTCGACGTCTCGAACGACAAGATCGCGAAGCAGCGTCTGAAGGAGGCTGCCGAGCAGGCCAAGAAGGAGCTGTCGTCGAGCATGTCGACGAGCATCCAGCTGCCGTACCTGTCGCTGACCGAGAACGGCCCCGCCAACCTCGACGAGACGCTGACCCGCGCACAGTTCGAGCAGATGACCAGCGACCTCCTCGACCGCACGAAGAAGCCCTTCCAGGACGTCATCCGTGAGGCCGGCATCCAGGTGTCCGACATCGCGCACGTCGTGCTCGTCGGCGGTTCGACCCGCATGCCCGCGGTGAGCGAGCTCGTCAAGCAGGAGACCGGCGGCAAGGAGCCCAACAAGGGCGTCAACCCGGATGAGGTCGTCGCAGTGGGTGCCGCCCTCCAGGCCGGTGTCCTCAAGGGCGAGCGCAAGGACGTCCTGCTGATCGACGTCACCCCGCTGAGCCTCGGTATCGAGACCAAGGGCGGGATCATGACGAAGCTCATCGACCGCAACACCGCGATCCCGACCAAGCGCAGCGAGACCTTCACCACGGCCGACGACAACCAGCCGTCCGTCGCGATCCAGGTCTTCCAGGGCGAGCGCGAGTTCACCCGCGACAACAAGCCGCTCGGCACGTTCGAGCTGACCGGTATCGCGCCAGCTCCCCGTGGCATCCCGCAGATCGAGGTCACCTTCGACCTGGATGCGAACGGCATCGTGCACGTTTCCGCCAAGGACAAGGGCACCGGCAAGGAGCAGTCGATGACGATCACCGGTGGCTCCTCGCTGCCGAAGGAAGACATCGAGCGCATGGTGCGCGAGGCTGAGGAGCACGCCGCAGAGGACAAGAAGCGCCGCGAGACCGCCGAGACCCGCAACACGGCCGAGCAGCTCGTCTACTCGATCGAGAAGCTGATCAAGGACAACGAGGACAAGCTCCCCGAAGACGTCAAGAACGAGGTGCAGGGTGACGTCGACGCCCTCAAGGCGTCGCTGGCCGGCGACGACGACGAGGCCGTGAAGACCGCGTACGACAAGCTCAACGCGAGCCAGTCGAAGCTGGGCGAGGCCATCTACGCCTCCAGCCAGGCCGAGGCGGCAGCGGGCGAGCAGGCTCCCGCCGGTGAGCAGCCGGCCGACGAGTCCTCCGACTCCGACGAGGACGTCATCGACGCCGAGGTCGTCGAAGACGAGGAGAAGAAGTAACCATGTCGGATCAGAACCCCAACGGGCAGGACTCGAACGAGCCCGAGCACGAGGACCCGATCATCCGCGACAAGCGCAGGATCGACCCCGAGACCGGAAAGGTTCGTGAGCCGGCAGGCGCGGGGAACGGGTCGGAGGACTCCTCCGACCCCGACCCCGACCTCGCGCACGAGGAGCTCGTCGATGTCGGACCGGCCCAGGGCGACGACTTCGGGACCTTCCTGAGCGACGACGACCTGGATGTGCTGAGCGGTCAGGCCACGGCCGAGCAGCTGGCCGCAGAACGGCTCGCCGACCTCCAGCGGTTGACCGCGGAGTACGCGAACTACCGCAAGCGCACCGAAGCCAACCGCGAGGTGGAGCGGGAGCGAGCGGTCGGCGACACGGTGAAGGGTCTCATCCCGGTGCTCGACGACCTCGATCGCGCCGAGAAGCACGGCGATCTGGAGGAGGGCAGCGCGTTCGCGACCATCGCGGCCAAGCTGCGCACCACGATCGACCGCCTCGGACTGACGCCGTACGGCAAGGCGGGCGACGTGTTCGACCCGCAGATCCACGAGGCGATCTTCCAGCAGCCGAGCCCCGACGTCGCGGTGGCGACTGTCGCCGACGTCGTCGAGACCGGCTACCAGCTCGGCTCGACGACGGTCCGGGTCGCCAAAGTCGTCGTGGCGGTGCCGGCCTGAGCCGGAGCTACCTGACGAGAGAGCGGCGGGAGTCACATCCCGCCGCTCTCTCGATGCAAGATAAAGCAGAGAAACACCGAGGGAGGAGGCGCCGTGGCAAGCCAGGACTGGTTCGACAAGGACTTCTACAAGGTTCTGGGCGTCTCCAAGGACGTCACCCCGGCCGAGCTGAAGAAGGTGTACCGAAAGCTCGCGCGCAAGTACCACCCCGATTCGAACCCCGGAGATGCGGCCGCAGAGGCCAAGTTCAAGGAGATCAGCGAAGCCAACTCGGTGCTGAGCGACCCCGAGCAGCGCAAAGAATACGATCAGATCCGCGCCATGGGCTCGGGCGCCCGCTTCACCGCCCCCGGTTCCGCCGGTCAGGGCGGGTTCGACGATGTGTTCGGCGGGATGTTCGGCGGCGCCGCTCCCGGCGGTCGCGGCTACACCTACCAGCAGGGCGGCAACTTCGACGACATCTTCGGGGGGATGTTCGGCAGCGGCCGCGGCGGCGGGTTCGGCTCCTCCAGCGGCGGCTACCGCGGCTTCGGCGGCCCGACGCGGGGCAACGACGTCACCGCGCACACCACCATCGACTTCGTCACCGCCACCAGAGGCGAGACGATCACCCTGCAGGCTTCGGACGGCAAGCCGATCAAGGTCAAGATCCCCGCCGGTGTGGCCGACGGGCAGAAGATCAAGCTGCGCGGCAAGGGTCAGCCGAGTCCCGACGGCGGGGAGTCCGGCGACATCGTGCTCACCGTGACCGTGCGCAAGCATCCCGTGTTCGAGCGCGACGGTCTCAATCTGCGCGTGACCGTGCCGGTGACCTTCGCAGAGGCCGCGCTCGGCGCGACCATCGAGGTGCCGACGCTCGGCGGCGACCCCGTCAAGCTCCGCGTGGCACCCGGAACCCCGAGCGGCCGTGTGCTGCGGGTGAAGGGTCGCGGCGTGCAGACGGCGAAGGGCACGGGCGACCTGCTCGCGATCGTGCAGGTCGCGGTTCCGTCGCACCTGTCGTCGGATGCGGAAGAGGCGCTCAAGACGTTCGCCGAGAAGCTCCCCGACGAGAACCCGCGCGACGACCTCCTGGCCAAAGCGAGGGGCTGACGATGATGGACGAGAACAGCCAGGTCTTCGTGATCTCGATCGCGGCCGAGCTCGCGGGGATGCACCCCCAGACGCTCCGGCAGTACGACCGGCTCGGACTCGTCAGCCCCACCCGCACCTCCGGCAAGTCCCGCCGCTATTCGATGCGGGATGTGGTCAAGCTGCAGGAGATCGCGCGGCTCGGCGGTGAGGGAGTGAGCCTGGAGGGCATCCGGCGCATCATCGAACTCGAAGATCAGGTCGGCGAGCTGCGCAACCGTGTGCACGAGCTGGAGAGCGCGCTCGCCGACGAGCTGCTCAACCGCCCGGGCCGGCGTGTGTTCGCGGCCGGCTCGGAGGGCGAGGTCATCTCGATGCGCGCCGGCACCCGCGTGCGCCGCAGCAACCAGGTCGTCGTCTGGCGCCCCCTGGGCCGCGACTAGCCCGCGCCCGCCCCGAGCCCCCCCCACCCTCCCCCCCCCCCCCGCCCAGCTCGCGAGTACACGAATTGTCTGCGGACTCGGTGGTTTTGAGGCGATTTTGCGCGGACTCGAGAGGTAGATTCTGCGGACTCGGCAGGCGAGCGAGCGCGGCGGGGCGGTCGGTAGGGTTGAGGGTGCGGCTCACGAGGCCGCAGAACCACGTATCCCATGAGGACACGCACACGAGGAAGGCGCCGATGAAGGCTCTCTACAAATCCGAGGCAGGACCAGGTCTCGAATTGGTCGACGTTCCCGAACCCGAGATCGGGCCGGAGGACGTGAAGATCCGGGTGCTGCGCACGGGCATCTGCGGAACCGATCTGCACATCCAGCGGTGGGACGACTGGGCGGCGTCCGCGGTCGCGGCTCCGCTCATCCCCGGGCACGAGTTCTTCGGCGAGGTCGTCGAGGTCGGGCCTCTCGTGCACGACGTCGCCGTCGGGGACCAGGTCTCCGGCGAAGGGCACATCGTGTGCGGCACCTGCCGCAACTGCCGCGCCGGCCGCCGGCAGATGTGCATCCGCACGAAGGGGCTCGGGGTGCAGCGCGATGGAGCGTTCGCCGAATACCTGAGCCTGCCCGCCACCAACGTCTGGGTGCACCACAGCGCGATCGAGCCCGACGTCGGCGCACTGTTCGACCCGCTCGGCAACGCCGTGCACACCGCCCTCGCCTTCCCGGTCGTCGGCGAGGATGTGCTGGTCACCGGATGCGGTCCCATCGGCCTCATGGCGATCGCTGTCGCCCGCCACGTCGGTGCGCGATTCATCGTCGGCACCGACATCAGCGCATCCCGGCTCGCTTTGGCCGAGGGGATGGGGGCCGACTTCACCGTGGACGTCTCGGCCGCCCCCATCCGGTCGGCGCAGGAGGCGCTCGGGATGCGCGAAGGATTCGACGTCGGCTTCGAGATGAGCGGCGCACCGACGGCCCTGCCGCAGATGATCGAGAACATGAACCACGGCGGGCGCGTTGCGATGCTCGGGCTGCCGTCGTCGCAGATCGCCGTGGACTGGGGCATCGTCGTCACGCACATGCTCACGCTCAAGGGCATCTACGGGCGCGAGATGTTCGAGACGTGGAACGCGATGGGCGCGATGCTGCAGACCAGCTCGACCCTGCGCGACGCGATCGCGTCGATCGTCTCCGACCGGTTCGCGGCGCGTGACTGGAAAGACGGATTCGCGGCCGCGGCCGCTGCCGGCGGTGGCAAGGTCATCCTCGACTGGACGGAGCTCTGATGTACGGAACGTTCCGCGGCCACGTGGCCGCACAGCTGGCCGAGATCGAGGAGGCCGGGCTCACCAAGCGCGAGCGCAGCATCCGGGGTCCGCAGCAGGCGCTGATCACAGCCGACGGCGCACCGGTGCTCAACTTCTGCGCCAACAACTACCTCGGGCTCGCCGATCATCCGACCCTGGTCGAGGCCGCCAAGACGGCGCTCGACGACTGGGGCTACGGGATGGCCAGCGTCCGCTTCATCTGCGGAACGCAGGAGCAGCACCTGGAACTGGAACGTCGCGTGTCGCACTTCCTCGGCACCGAGGCGACCATCCTCTTCTCCTCGTGCTTCGACGCGAACGGCGGGGTCTTCGAGACGCTCTTCTCGGCCGAGGATGCGATCATCTCCGACGAGCTGAACCACGCGTCGATCATCGACGGTATCCGTCTGTCGAAGGCTCAGCGATTCCGCTACAAGAACCGCGACCTGGCCGACCTCGAAGCGCAGTTGCAGGCGGCTTCGGATGCGCGGTTCCGTGTGATCGTGACCGACGGCGTGTTCTCGATGGACGGTTACATCGCACCGCTGCGCGAGATCTGCGACCTTGCCGACAGGTATGACGCGCTCGTGTTCGTGGACGACTCGCACGCGGTCGGGTTCGTCGGCGAGCACGGCCGGGGTACGCCCGAGCTCTGCGGGGTGTCGGATCGTGTGGACATCTACACCGGCACCTTCGGCAAGGCGCTGGGCGGTGCATCCGGCGGCTATGTGTCGTCGCGGCAGGAGATCGTGGACCTGCTGCGTCAGCGTGCGCGACCGTACCTGTTCTCGAACACGCTGGCGCCCTCGATCGTGGCGGGAACGCTCGCTGCGCTCGATCTGCTGGAGCAGTCGGACGGGCTTCGCGCCCAGCTCGTCGAGAACGCGAGCCTGTTCCGCTCGCTCATGACGGAGGCGGGGTTCGACCTGCTGCCGGGTGAGCATCCGATCGTGCCGGTGATGTTCGGGGATGCGGCGCTCACCGCGCGCATCGCCGACGAGATGCAGAAGCGCGGGGTCTACGTGACGGCGTTCTCGTTCCCGGTCGTTCCACGGGGGCTGGCGCGTATCCGCGTTCAGCTCTCTGCTGCGCACACGGCGGACGAGATCCGTCGCTGCGTCGACGCGTTCGTCGCCTCCCGCGAGGCCGTCGCCGCCTGATCTAGGTTCGGGCGCCCGCCGGTGCGGTCGATTCGCGGACCACGAGGGCGGCCGGCGGTGCGTCGAGGCGTTCCACGCGTTCGCCGGCGCGCATGCGCGTGTAGGCATCGAGGAGGGTTTCGGCCAGTGTCCCGGCGGCGAACGTCGTCGTGGTGAGGCGGGGGATGTAGTCCGCGGCGGCGGGATGATCGTCGGCGCCGACGACCGACACGTCGGCGGGAACGCGGATGTCCGCATCGGCGAGAGCGCGGATGGCCGCCATCGCGAGTCGGTCGTCGTAGGCGACGACTGCGGTGGGCGCGGCCGGGTCGAAGCGCCACGCGTGGGCCCAGTCGCGCAGGGACGCGCTGGTGGCGCCCGCGTGCCAGACGGTCAGGTCGATGCCTGCCGCCGCGGCGGCGTCCCGTGCCCCAGCAAGACGTTCACTCCCGGTCTCGGCGGCGGCCGAGGCGGTGGGGGAGAGGAAGTGGATGCGCCGGTGGCCGAGCGCGACGAGGTGCTCGACGGCGAGCAGCCCGAACGGGCGCTGCGGGATCACGAGCGACGGAGCGTAGTCGACCGCCTCGGAGCCGTGCACGATCAACGCCCGCACGCCCGCCAGGCGCAGGAGCTCGGTGGCCTCGGCGTCGCAGCGGGCGGACTCGGCGAGCACAGCTTCCGGGCGCAGTGTTGCCCAGAGCTGGGCCGCGGCGGCGCCGGACTGTTCGGTGTCGGCGTGGAGGAGCGCATCCGTGCCGTCCTCGATGGTGTGGTCGAGGAGGAGGTCGAAGCTGCGCGCGACGGTCGCTCCGTAGTCGCGGCGGGTGGCGGCGAGGAGCAGGCCGGCGACCGCTTCACCGCTGGCGAGTGAGCGCGCGGCGGTGTTGGGGGTGTACCCCAGCAACCGGGCGGCTTCGAGCACGCGGTGGCGGGTGTCGTCGGAGACGCGCGAGTTCGGCTTGTCGTTGAGGACGAAGGACACCGTGGCGCGCGACACTCCGGCAGCGAGAGCGACATCGGTGCTCGTCGGCGCTTTGACGACCTGGGGAGTGAACATGCTGTGGCCAGTCTAGGTCGGAAGGGGCATCCGGTTACGCGAGTAAGCACAAAACCGAGTGATGGCTTGTATTAAGCCCGGGGAGTGGTTTATGGTTACGCGTGTTAGCACGCAACGTCGCCTGCTCGAAAGGACAACCCCTGTGACAACGCCGTCAGACAACCCGAACCAGCCGCCCACAGCGACCACTACGACCGCCGGATCTGATTTCAGTGCCGCGCCCACGTCGGCCCCCTCGGCCGTCGCCCCCAAGGTCAAGGTGCGCGGCAAGCTCCTCAAACTGATGATCTCGATGCTGTTCGCCAACGTCGGCATCTTCATGATCTGGGGCGCCGTGCCGGGCATCCTGCTGCCGCTGCAGATCCAGGGCATCGTCGGCGACGCGAACAAGGCGGGCGCGCTCGCAATCGTTGCGACCATCGGAGCGTTCGCCGCGATGGTGGCGCAGCCGATCGCCGGTACGGTCTCCGACCGCACGCGCACCCGCTTCGGACGCCGTGCACCGTGGATGGTCGCCGGTGTGCTGGTGGGCGGTCTCGCGCTCGTCGGAATGGCGGCGGCGAACGGCCTGGTGCAGCTCGCGATCGCCTGGATCATCGTGCAGATCGCCTACAACTTCGCGCAGGGCCCACTGAGCGCCATCCTGCCCGATCGGGTTCCGAGCGCTGTGCGCGGAACGTTCTCCGCACTGGCCGGACTCGGCGTGATGGTCGGCGCGCTCGGCGGCCAGATCGTCGGCGCTCAGTTCGCGAAGGCGATTCCCGCCGGCTACCTGACCTTCGCCGGGCTGGCCCTGATCTTCATCGTGCTGTTCATCGTCTTCAACCCCGACCGCTCGAACAAGGACGAGCCCAAGCCGGCCTTCAATCTCGTGGCGTTCGCCAAGACCTTCTGGGTCAGCCCCGTCAAGCACCCGGACTTCTTCTGGGGATTCACCGGCCGTCTGCTCCTCTATGCGGGGTACTTCATGGTGACCGGATACCAGCTCTACATCCTGCAGGACTTCATCGGCCTCAAGGACGAGGCCGTGGGCTACGTGCCGCTTCTCGGGCTGGTCAGCCTGGCCGGCATCATCGTGTCCACGCTCATCGGCGGTCCCCTCTCCGACAAGCTCGGCCGACGCAAGATCGTCGTCATCGTGGCCGGTCTCGTCCTGGCCGTCTCGCTGGTGTTCCCGTTGATCATGCCGACCGTGACGGGGATGCTGATCTTCTCGCTGGTGAGCGGCCTCGGCTTCGGTGCATATCAGTCGGTCGACACCGCACTGATGAGCGAGGTGCTTCCGTCCAAGGACGACTTCGCCAAAGACCTCGGAGTGCTGAACATCGCGGCCACCCTGCCGCAGACGCTCGCCCCGGGGCTCGCCGGCCTCATCGTCTTCGCCTTCAGCGGATACGCCGCGCTGTTCCCCATCGGCATCGTCATCGCGTTGCTCGGCGCATTCGCGGTCATCCCGATCAAGTCCGTTCGCTGACGACGCCCCGTTCATCCCTCTCCGACGAAAGTGAAATCGTGACCTCCGAGACAACCCTCACCGTGACGAACCCCGACACCGAGGCCGTCATCGCCGCCCTGCTTCAGCGGCTCACCCTCGAGCAGAAGGTGCGCCTGCTCACGGGCGCGTCCTTCTGGACCCTGCACGACGAACCCGACATCGGGCTCGACACCATCGTCGTCTCCGATGGCCCCGCTGGTGTGCGCGGACAGCTCTGGGACGAGCGCGACAGCTCGGCCAACCTGCCGTCGCCGACGTCGCTGGCCGCATCCTGGGACGTCGAGCGCGTCTTCGAACTCGGCCGGCTGATCGCCGCCGAGGCGCGCCGCAAGGGTGTCGGTGTTGCGCTCGGGCCGACGGTGAACATCCAGCGCTCCCCGCGCGGTGGGCGCCACTTCGAGGCCTACAGCGAGGACCCGTGGCTGTCGGGTGTGATCGGCACCGCGTTCGTGAAGGGCATCCAGTCGTGCGGCGTCGGGGCGACGCCCAAGCACTTCGTCGCCAATGACAGCGAGACCGACCGGATGACCGTCGACGTGATCGTCGACGAGCGCACCCTGCGCGAGGTGTACCTGGCACCGTTCGAGCGGATGGTCACCGAGGGCGGCGCGTGGCTCGTCATGTCGTCGTACAACTCGGTCAACGGCACGACGATGACCGAGAACGAGCTGCTGCGCTCGCCGCTCAAGGACGAGTGGGGCTTCGATGGTGTCGTGGTCTCGGACTGGATGGGCGTTCGCGACACGGTCGCGGCCGGTGTCGCGGCGCAAGACCTCGCGATGCCCGGGCCCGACGGTGTGTGGGGGGATGCGCTGGTCGAGGCCGTGCGCGCCGGCCAGGTCTCCGAGGCCGACATCGACGCGAAGGCGCTGCGCATCCTTCGGCTGGCCGGGCGCATCGGGGCGCTCGCCGATGTCGCCCCGGCCACGCCGCTCGCCGAGCCATGGCCGCAGGAGCGGATCGACGCGCTGCTGCGCGAGGCGGCGGCCGACGGGATGGTGCTGGTCAAGAACCAGGGCCTGCTCCCGCTCGACAGCGCATCCGCCCCCCGGATCGCCGTCATCGGTCAGCACGCCCGCGTCGCGCGCAGCCAGGGTGGCGGGTCGGCCACCGTCTTCCCGGATCATGTCGTCACGCCGCTCGCGGGGCTCACCGAGGCCTTCGGCGCCGACCGGGTGGCCTTCGCGCCCGGCGTCCGGGCCTCCGACGCGCTCCTGCCGCTGGACGGCGCGACCGCCTCCGACCCGACGACCGGCGAGCCCGGCGTGCACGTGCGCTTCCTCGCCGACGACGGCCGGGTCGTGCTCGACGAGCATCGCGGCAGTGGTCGGCTGACCTGGCTGGGCGACCCGGTGCTGGCCGACACGACCGTGGTCGAGGCGAGGGCGCGCTTCACCGCCCCCGCCGACGGCGAGTACGCGGTCGGGTTCGCAGGGTTGGGCCTGTTCCGCTTCGAGGTCGACGGCGAGCTGAAGAGCGACGGCCTGTTCTTCCCGGAGGGCACGGACCCGTTCATGGCGTTCCTGAACCCGCCCAAGCAGGCGTTCCCCATCGCACTGAGCGCCGGCCAGACCGTCGAGCTGCGCCTCGAGCACCGGCCGCAGCAGCAGGCGGGGCTCTCGGCGGTGATGTTCACGCTCGGCTACGAGGAGCCGTTCGCCGACGCCGCGGACGAGTTGGAGCGGGCGGTCGAGCTGGCCGCCGCATCCGATGTCGCCGTCGTGGTGGTCGGCACCACCGACCAGCTCGAGTCTGAAGGTTTCGACAGGCAGGATCTGCGGCTCCCCGAGGGTCAGGATGAGCTGGTGCGGCGCGTGCTCGCCGCCAACCCGCGCACGGTCGTCGTCGTCAACTCCGGCGGTCCGGTCATCATGCCGTGGCTCGATGCAGCCCCCGCGGTGCTGCTCACCTGGTTCCCGGGTCAGGAGATGGGCGGGGCTCTCGCGGACGTGCTGGGCGGCGTGCGCGAACCCGGCGGGCGCATCCCGACGACCTGGGCCGCCACCGAGGAAGACGTTCCGGTCTGGCAGGTCGAGCCGGTCGACGGCAAGCTCTTCTACGACGAGAAGCTCAACGTCGGGTACCGCGAGTGGGCGCGCCGGCAGCGGGCAGGAGGGCCGGCGCCTGCGATTCCGTTCGGGCACGGGCTCGGCTACACCGAGTGGGAGTTCGGTGACGCCACGCTCGACGATCTCACCGTGAGCGTGCCGGTGACGAACACGGGCGGCCGCGCCGGGAAGCAGGTCGTGCAGGTGTATCTGTCGCGTGCATCCGGGTCACGTGTCGAACGGCCCGTCCTGTGGCTGGCGGGCTACGCCGTGGTGCGGGCGGATGCGGGTGAGTCGACGGTCGCGACCGTCACGATCGAGCCCCGCTCGCTGCAGCACTGGTCGGTCGACGATCACGCGTGGATCACGGAGGCGGGCACGTACGCGGTGCGGGTGGGCGCATCCGTCGCCGCACTGTCGAGCCCCATCGAGTTCACAGTCTGAAGGCGATAGCGTGGCGGCAGCCTCGGAGAAGGAGCTGCCGCCATGCTTGTCGACAATGCCGTGTACGTCGATGGGCGGCGCACGGCCGCCCCGGCATCGCTCGACGAGACGTACGAGGCGGTTCGCGACCGCCACGGGTTCGCGTGGATCGGCCTGTACCGGCCCTCGGAGAGCGAGCTGGGCGCAGTGGCGACCGAGTTCACCCTGCCGGCGCTCGCCGTCGAGGATGCGCTCACCGGCCATCAGCGCGCCAAGATCGAGAAGTACGAGGGGACGACCTTCGTGGTGCTGCGCCCGGCGCGGTACATCGACGAGACCGAGAAGGTCGAGTTCGGTGAGGTCCACGTCTTCCTCGGTGACGACTTCCTCATCACGGTGCGGCACGCCGAGACTCCCGACCTGGCTGCGGTGCGGCGTCGGATGGAGTCGGACCCCGGGATGCTCGCCCACGGCCCGATCGCCGGGCTCTACGCCATCCTCGACCAGGTCGTCGACGAGTACGGCCCCGTCGTCGCAGGCCTCGAGAACGACATCGACGAGATCGAGGACCAGCTCTTCAACGGCGACCAGAGCGTCTCGCGCCGCATCTACGAGCTCTCGACCGAGGTGATGCACTTCCAGCGGGCGGTCGCTCCGCTCGGTGGGGTGCTGCAGACGCTGCGGGATCACCTGGAACAGGCGGGGTTCGACCTGTCGCTCCGCGAGGCGTTCCGGAACGTGCACGACCACGTCATCCGGGTCACCGAGCGTGCCGACGGGTTCCGCGAGATCCTGCAGAACGCGCTCAACGTGCACACCGCGCTCGTGGGGCAGCAGCAGAACGATGAGGTGAAGAAGATCTCGTCGTGGGCGGCGATCCTCTTCACCCCGACGCTCATCGGCAGCATCTACGGGATGAATTTCCAGTACATGCCCGAACTGCACTGGGCGTTCGGCTACCCCTTCGCGATCGCGCTGATGCTCGCGACGGGACTCGGGCTGTACTGGGCGTTCAAACGGAAGGGCTGGCTGTAGCCACGGACCCGCTCACGGCATTCCCGGCGTGCACGAGCTGCCGGACCTCGATCGGCGAGAACCGCGCCTCCACGAACCGTCCGGCGATCTCGACCGCGCGATCGATGCCGGCGACGTCGACCACGTAGTAGCCGCCCACCCACTCCTTCGACTCGCAGAACGGTCCGTCAACGGCGAGCACCATCCTCGTGCCTGGGTCGACGCGCACCGTCGCCGCCGCCGTCGTGCTCAACTCGTCACTGTCGACGAGTTCCCCGGATGCGGTGAGCTCCTCGATCACGGCGCGGTGCGTGCTGTCGAGCTCCTCCATGAGTCCGTTCCGGAGAGCCATGTCGAACTCGGCGTTGTTGTAGATCAGAATCTGGAACCGCATGAGCGCTTCCCCTTTCGTCGTTAATCCTGCCGTCGAACGAACGCGCACGTTTTCGACATCATCGCCGAGAATCCTGCCTACGCCGCCGCCGCCTTCTCGGCGAGCACCGCGCGTTCGGCCGCGTTACCGCACAGGTCGGCCGCGAGCAGGTACTCTCGCCGGGCTTCGTCGCGGCGCCCGAGACGGGCGAGCAACTCAGCGCGAACCGCCGGCAGCAGGTGCGACCCGTCGAGGTCGCCCCGCGCGGCGATCTCGTCGACGAGCTGCAACCCGGATGCGGGCCCGGACGCCATCGCGACCGCCACCGCCTGGTTGAGGTCGACCACCGGCGACGGCGCGACCTGTCCGAGCGCTTCGTAGAGCAGGACGATGCGGTCCCAGTCGGTCTCGGCGACCGAAGCCGCCACCGCATGGCACTCGGCGATCGCGGCCTGCAGACCATACGGACCGAGTCCACGGCCCGCCGAGGCGGCCTGGGCGAGTGCCGCCTGCCCGCGCCGGATCGCCGAGCGATCCCAGCGACGACGGTCCTGGTCTTCCAGGAGGACGGGCTTCCCGTCCGCGTCGACCCGGGCAGGGAAGCGGGCCGCCGTGAGTTCCAGGAGCGCCAGCAGCCCGTACACGTCTGGCTCGGGTTCGAGCCGTACCAGTACGCGTGCCAGGCGAACCGCCTCGTGCGCCAGGTCGATCCTGATCCACGCGTCGCCGCCGGATGCGGACGAACCCTCGGTGAAGATCAGATAGACGACGCTCAGCACCGAACCCAGCCGGTCGGCCCGCTCCCGTGCCTCCGGCACGGCGAAGGGCACCTTCGCAGCGGCGAGCGTCTTCTTCGCCCGGGTGATGCGCGCCTGCACCGTCGGAACCGGCACGAGAAAGGCCTTCGCGATCTCGTCCGTCGTGAGTCCGCCGACCACCCGGAGGGTCAGAGTGATCCGCGCCTCCTTCGACAGCACGGGGTGGCACGCCGTGAACATCAGGGCGAGCACGTCGTCGTCGATCGCGTCCGGATCGAACAGCAGGTCGGCATCCGGGCCGCCGGCGTCCAGGTCACCGGCGAGGATGGCGTAACGTTCGTCACCGGCGGCGCGACGGCGGAACGCGTCGATCGCGCGACGTCGACCGGCGGTCAGCAGCCACGCGACGGGGTCACGCGGCACACCGGCCGTCGCCCAGCCGACCAGCGCCTCGGCGAGAGCCTCCTGAGCGACGTCCTCCGCCAGAGCGAAATCACCCGTGTACCGGGCGAGCGCGCCGACGATGCGGGCGGACTCCATCCGCCACACCGCCTCGACGGCGCGCCGCTCTTCGGTCACAGCTGCCCGGTCGCCTCGCGCCAGGCGCGCTCCTTCTGGATCCACACGTTGTCCTGCGGAAACTCGTCGATCGTCGGAACCCGGCGGATCTCGACCTTGGTGCCGTCGGAGCTCGGCACGCGCTTGGCCCACTCGACCGCCTCCTGCACCGACGCGACGTCGAGGATGTAGTAGCCGTTGAACAGCTCCTTCGTCTCCCCGTACGGGCCGTCGGTGACCACCGGTGTCTCGCCCGTGAAGTCGACGACGACGCTCTTCGACGGGTCCTCCAGCCCTTCGGCTGCGAGCAGGACCCCCGCGCGGATCAGCTCGTCGTTGAACTTGCCGACGGACTCGAGCATCTCGTTGAAGTCGACGTTCTCGAACTTCGCGTTCGCCTCGTCTGTCGATCGCCAGATCAGCATGTACTTCGCCATCATGTTCTCCCTTGTCGTCCGGAAAGTCCGTTCTGACTTTCTCACCCCAAGGTCGAACGCGAAAGGCTCGAATCGACAGATCCGCGAGAAATCTTCGGAGGCGGGTCGGGATGGTAGGAAGGAGCGTGCCCAGCATCCCCGAGTTCCCCTTCGAGCGCCTCCGTCGCCGGCCCGACATCGAGGCGCCGAACCTGTTCGCGATGGATGCGGCCGATCGGCTCATCCTCGACACGGCCGCCGAGGCGCTCGGGGAGGCAGGCGACGGCGACGTGGCCGTCATCGGCGATTCGTATGGAGCACTCACGCTCGCCGCTGCCTTCCAGGGCGGCCGACGCATCCGGGTGTATCAGGATGCGTTGACCGGCTCCCGAGCACTCGCTGCGAACGCGGAGCTGCTCGGCCTGGACGGAACGTACGAGGAGCACCAGCTCGACCCGTCGCTCGTCACGGGCGCGCGAGTGGTGCTGCTGCGCCTGCCGAGAAGCCTCGACGCGCTCGCCGAGATCGCGGCCCTCATCGCCGAGCACGCGCATCCGGATGCGACCGTCTATGCGGGGGGCATGGTGAAGCACCTGACCACCGGGATGAACGGCGTGCTCGGGCAGGTGTTCGGCTCGGTGCAGGCGTCGCTCGCCCGGCAGAAGGCGCGGGTGCTCACGGTCACGGATGCTCTCCCCGCGGCCGCTGCGGCGCTCGGCTCCTGGCCCCGCCGCCACTACGACGACCACCTAGCGCTTTGGGTCTGCGCGCACGGCGCCGCATTCGCCGGAACCTCGGTCGACATCGGAACCCGCCTCCTGCTGGGCGTGCTCGACGACGCTGTTCCGGATGCGCGCACCGCGATCGACCTCGGCTGCGGAACCGGGGTACTCGCGAGCGCTCTGGCCATGCGTCGCCCGGGCATCCACGTGATCGCCACCGATCAGTCCGCCGCGGCGGTCGCCTCGGCCGCCGCGACCGCCTCGGCGAACGGCGTGACCTCGCGGGTGACAGTCGTGCGCGACGACGCCCTCGGGGGCCGTCCGGATGCGAGCGCCGACCTGATCGTGCTGAACCCGCCCTTCCACATCGGCAGCGCCGTGCACACCGGGATCGCGCACCGGATGTTCACCGACGCGGCCCGCGTCCTGTCGCCCGGCGGGGAGCTCTGGACGGTCTGGAACTCCCACCTCGGCTATCGCGCCGCGCTGGAACGCACTGTCGGGCCGACCCGGCAGATCGCGCGCAATGCGAAGTTCACCGTGACGGCGTCCCACCGCCCGTAGGAGATATCGATGACCGAAGAGGATGCACGGGCCCAGGTCGGAGGCGTTCTCGCGGCCTTCGCGCAGGGCCGGCCCGGCGACGCGAAGCTCCTGCTGCATCCCTACCTCCATTGGACGACGCCGTCGGGCGACACCGTGCGCGGCCGCGCCAACGTGCTCGCCCTCCTCTCCGAGCTCGCAGCGACGGATGCGGCGCTCCCCGAACCCGAGTCCGTCGAACTGCGAGACGGCCAGATCTACCGCTGGCTGAGCGCGTAGGGCTGATATTCCAATGTAAGCATTGTGTCCCTCGGCGCAGGATCGATAACTTCAGGGTCGGGAGTGTCATCGGGACGCCCGCGGAGCCCCTGAGGACGCTGCAAGTGAGGATCGTCGACATGTTCAGGCCCGATGTTCGTACAGCCATCCACGCCACCACGCCGCGCAAAGTGGCATCCGTCGGCTCGACACTCGGCGTTGTCGCGTCGGCCCTCATCTTCGGGGCGGTTGCTCCCTGGTGGCTCTGGCTCGTGTTGTTGGCAGCCGAGGGCGTGGTCTTCCTCGTGCTCGGCAACTACTGGGCCGGCCAGGACGCGGTCGCGGCTGAGAACCGTGAGGGATGAGGGAGCGCGTAGCGCGACCCCCGAAACGGATGAGGGGTCGCAACGCGCCGTGCGACGCACCGGGGAGACGGCGTGTTGCGACCCCTCATCCCGACACGGCGGCCGGAGGGCACCCGACAAGTGAGGAGGCTATTAACGGGCGCCGGTCAGCCTGACACGGTAGCTTGAGGACATCTGAGGGTGCATACCCGCTAACGCCGGCTGGGAAGTCGAATCGACCGAACGGCATGGCATGTCTACACTCGCACCTACGCTCGGCCCGATTCGCAAGACGGGGCCCCGCATCAGCACCCAGCCGATCGGCACGGGAAGCTACTCGCGGCTGCTCAGCACCGTGCGCGACGGCGGCCTTCTGCGCCGAACGCCGGTCTTCTACTCGCTGGTGTTCGCCGGGCTCGTGGTGGCGCTCGCCGCCGGGTTCGCCGGGATGGCACTGCTTGGCGACAGCTGGCTTCAGCTCCTCGTCGCCGGCGCCTTCGGCGTCATCTTCACCCAGTTCGCGTTTCTGGGGCATGAGGCGTCCCACCGGCAGATCGCCGCATCCGGACCCCTCAACGACAAGATGGGGCGCGTGCTCGCGACCCTCTTCGTCGGCATCAGCTACGCCTGGTGGATGACCAAGCACACCCGCCACCACGCAAATCCGAACACGATCGGCAAGGACCCCGACATCGAGGTCGACACCATCACGTTCACCGAAGAAGATGCGGCCAAGCAGCAGAGCGGCATCCTGGGCATGATCACGCGCCGCCAGGGCTACCTCTTCTTCCCGCTGCTCGCCTTCGAGGGCGTCAACCTCCACGTGCGCTCGTTCGGCACGCTGTTCAAGCGTGGCAAGGTCGACGGACGCGGCAAAGAGATCACGTTCCTCGTGGTTCGGTTCGCGCTCTACCTCGGTGTCGTCTTCTGGCTCATCCCGTTCCCCGTCGCCGTCGCGTTCCTCGGGGTGCAGCTGGCCGTCTTCGGCATCTACATGGGTGCCAGCTTCGCGCCGAACCACAAGGGCATGCCCCTGATCGAGGCGGGCGTGAAGGTCGACTTCCTCGGCCGTCAGGTGCTGACCTCGCGCAACATCGAGGGATTCGGCACGACCGCGTTCATGGGCGGCCTCAACTACCAGGTCGAGCACCACCTCTTCCCGAGCATGCCCCGCCCGCACCTGCGCAAGGCGGCGGCGATCGTGCGCGAGCACTGCGCGGCCGAGAACATCCCGTACACCGAGACGACGCTTCTGCGCTCGTACGGCATCGTCATCAAGTACCTCAACCGGGTCGGTCTCTCCGCCCGTGACCCGTTCGACTGCCCGGCAGCAGCGACGCTGCGCTGATCGCGGGCCACAGAGGTGAGAGAGCCGGCGCATATCGGGTCGCGGCCACGCAAGGTGGTCGCCTTCCTGGTCTACCCGCGCAGCCAGGCCTCCGACGTGTCCGTGATCCTCGAGGCCGCACCGGATGCGCTGCCCGCGACGGTCGCGATCGAGTCGCGGGAGCAGAACACCCACGGGCTCGACGTTTTCACCCTCTTCGACGACTCCGACGCTCCCCGATTCGTCACCTACGTCTACCGTAAGACGGTCGCGGCCGCGAGCTAGCGGCGAACCAAAAGGCTCGACCCCCTTTCGTGCGGCCCCAGGTCGGCGTTCTATTGAGCGGGCGAGGAGGTTCCAGGATGCGCGTACTCAGCGAACAGAGGTCGAAGCTGCGCGTGAGCGTGACCGGCGGCGACGTCCTCGGGGTGCGCGAAGGCGAAGTCGACTCGTGGCGGGGGATCCCGTATGCCGCGCCGCCGGTGGGGGACCTGCGCTACCGGTCGCCGGCTCCCGTGGTGCCGTGGGACGGTGTGCGCGACGCGACCAGGTTCGGTGCCGAGGCGCCCCAGACGCTTCGGCGGCGGCTTCGAGGAGCCCCCTCGTCGTACGCGTCCGATGAGGACTGTCTGAGCGTCAACGTGCAGACGCCCGCCGACGTCGATGGGCCGCTGCCGGTGCTGGTGTTCATCCACGGCGGAGGCTACAGCCAGGGGTCGTCTCGCGAGTTCTCCGGGCAGGGGCAGAGTTTTGTGCTGTGCCGTCGGGCCGTCTACGTGAGCTTCAACTACCGGCTCGGACCGCTCGGCTACCTCGACTTCACCCGGTACTCGACCCCCGAGCGGCCGATCGAGAGCAACCTCGGCCTCCGGGATCAGGTTGCCGTGTTGCGCTGGGTGCGGGACAACATCGCCGGTTTCGGCGGCGACCCCGACAACGTGACGGTCTTCGGGGAGTCGGCCGGTGGGAACGCCGTCGTGACCCTGCTCGCCACCCCGTCGGCCGAGGGGCTGTTCGCCCGGGCAATCGCACAGAGCGCACCGCCGAGCGCCGTCTACCCTCCCGCGCAGACGGGCGAGTGGGCGGCCGAGTTCATTCAGATCCTGCGCGGCCTGGTGCCGTCCCCTGTGCCCGAAGACGATCACGACCTGCTCGTGGGTGCGCGCGTCTCCGACCTCCTCAACGCGTGCCTGGTATTGCAGGTCCGCACTCCGGACGCCTACCCGGGGATGTTCTGCCTCGCTCCCGTGATCGACGGTGAGTTCCTCCCCGAGCATCCGATGGATGCCGTGCGCGCCGGCCGCGCGCACCGGGTCCCGCTGATCATCGGGACGAACGAGCGGGAGGGCTCCATCTTCCGTGGACGTGTCGACATCCTGCCGAGGTCGCCGTCGAGGATCGACTCGTTGTTCACCCGCGCCCCCGCAGCATCCCGTCCCCGGATGCGCAAGGCCTACCCCGGGCTGCCCGGACGTCGACCTGCCGCCGACTTCGGGGGAGACTACGGGTTCTGGTATCCGAGCATCCGGGTCGCCGACTTCCACTCTGCGTTCGCACCGGTGCACGTCTACCGGTTCGACTTCGCGCCCCGCCTGCTCAGACTCGTGGGGCTGGACGCCACGCACGGCGTCGAGATGTTCGCGCTGTTCGATCGGATGGACGTCCCCCTCGCCCGTGCGATCACCTCGCTCGGCGGCAGCGAGCTCTACGCCGATGCCGGAGAACGGATGCGGGAGCACTGGCTCACTTTCGCCGAGCGCGGCGAGGTCGACGGATGGCCGTCGTACACGGAGCGCTCGCGCATGACCCTGATCATCAACGACGAGGACCGCATCGAGGAGGACCCGCACCGGGCGCAGCGCCGCGCGTGGAACCTGTTCCTTCCGGAGTTCGGGCAGACGATCCGTCAACTGCCCGTATGACGCTCAGCGGCTCGTGATGCTGGTGAACTTGCGGATGGACAGCGGGATGAAGACCAGCAGCACGACCGTCACCCCGATGAGGACCGTCACGATTGGGTACTGCAGCGGCCAGGCGGTCGGTTCCGGAGCACCGGGCGGAACGTTGCCGAACAACTCTCGGGCAGCCTGAACGAGCGCACTGACCGGGTTGTACTCCGCGAAGACCTGCAACGGGGGCGGCAGGGTGTCGCTCGGAACGAACGCGTTCGAGAGGAACGTGAGCGGGAAGAGGATGAGGAACGAGACGTTGTTGATCACTTCGGGGCTGCGCACGCTCATCCCGAGAAAGGCCATCACCCAGGAGAGCGCATACGCGAACAGCAGGAGCAGGGCGACGGCGCCGATCGCCTCGATCGCGCTCGAGCGGATGCGCCAGCCCACGATGAACCCCGTCGCCATCATCACGCCCATCGAGATCGAATTGATCAGGAGGTCGCCGTTGGTGCGCCCTATCAGCACCGCGGAGGGGCTCATCGGCAGGGTGCGGAAACGGTCGATGATGCCGTCGCGCAGATCCTGAGCCATCGCCGAGCCCGAATAGGTGGAGCCGAAGACCACGGTCTGCGCGAAGATGCCGGCCATGATGAACTCGGTGTACGTGCTGCCCGGGATGTCGATCACGCCCGCGTAGACGTAGGTGAAGAGCAGCACGAACATGATCGGCTGCAGGGTGGTGAAGACGAGGACGTCGGGCACGCGCTTGATCTTGATCAGGTTGCGGCGCGTGGTGATCCAGCCGTCGTTGAACCAGTTCGCGATGGCCGAGGTGTTCGCCGGCGCGATCTCCGGGGGTCTGCTCGTCGTCGCAGTCATCGCTGCCTCGCTTCGCTTTCTCGCGCCGTCTTCTTCCGCTTGGACTTCGAGGTCGGGGCCTGGTCGTCGCCGTCGCCCTCTTCGTCGGCGGACGCCATGTGGCCGGTCAGGCGGAGGAAGACGTCGTCGAGTGTCGGGCGGCGCATCCCCGCATCGAACAGGCGGATTCCGGCGGCGCTGCACTCGGCGAGAACGTGCTGCAGGGCGGCGGGAGCGTCGTCGGCGTTGACGCTCAGCGCGCGACCCTCGTTCTCGACCTTCGGTTCCCCGGTGCCGTAGCGGCTGAGGATGTCGATCGCGGTGGCCGTGTCGTCGGTCGACACGAGTGTGAGCTCGATCTTCTGGCCGCCGATCGACGCTTTCAACTCGTCGGAGGTCCCCTCGGCGATCACCTTGCCGTCGTCGATCACCGAGATGCTGTCGGCGAGCTGGTCGGCTTCCTCGAGGTACTGGGTCGTGAGGAGCACCGTCGTCCCCTCGCCGACGAGGGAGTTGATGATGTCCCACATCCCCAGCCGGCTGCGCGGGTCGAGGCCGGTGGTCGGTTCGTCGAGGAACAGCATCCGGGGCCTGGTCACGAGAGCACCGGCGAGGTCGATCCGGCGCCGCATGCCGCCCGAGAATCCCTTGACCGGCCGGTTCTGCGCCTCGGTCAGGTCGAACAGGTCGATCAGTTCTCTGGCGCGGGCCCGGGATCGCCGCGCGCCCAGGTGGTAGAGCCGGCCGACCATGTCGAGGTTCTCGAAGCCGGTCAGGTTCTCGTCGACGGCCGCGTACTGACCGGAGACACCGATCATGGGCCGGATGCGCTCGGGCCGCGTCAGCACGTCGACCCCGTCGATCGTCGCCGTGCCCTCGTCCGGCTCGATCAGCGTGGTGAGCACCTTGACGGCCGTGGTCTTGCCCGCTCCGTTGGGGCCGAGCAGCGCCTGAACCGTGCCTTGAGGAACCTGCAGGTCGAGGCCGTCGAGAGCGTGTACGGGTTCCGCACCGCGGGGACGGTACGTCTTCTTCAGGCCACACGCTTCGATGTACGGCACGCAAAGGAACTTACCGCACATAGACCGCTCGCCGTCAGAGAGCTAGGGTCGTGACTGAGTCCCGATCCTGTCTGCGCCGATGCCGGGACACACGGGAGATGACTGACATGTGCCGTTGGCTTGCTTACTCGGGAGAACCGCTCAAACCGTCCACCCTCATCCTCGACGCCCAGCATTCGCTGGTCGCCCAATCGCTCAATTCGCCGCTCGGTGCTGAGACCGTGAACGGTGACGGTTTCGGGTTCGGCTGGTATCCGGAAGGGTCGGTGGCCGGCAGCACGCCGGCGATGTTCCACAGCATCGAGCCCGCCTGGCACGACGAGAACCTGCGCGAGCTGACGGATTCGATCGCCAGTCCGCTGTTCTTCGGGCACGTGCGCGCCGCGGGCGGGCCGCCCATCCAGCAGACGAACTGCCACCCGTACCGCTATGAGAACTGGCTGTTCATGCACAACGGCTTCCTCTCGGGCTTCGACAAGATGAAGCGCGACCTGACGTTCGCAGTCGACCCGTCGCTGTACCCGCACATCAAGGGCACCACCGACTCCGAGGTGCTGTTCCACCTCGCGCTCACGCTCGGCCTGCGCGACGACCCGATCGGGGGAGTGGAGAAGGCGCTCCGGATGGTCGAATCGGTCGCCCACGACCACGGCGTCGCATTCCCCGTGCAGGCCACCATCGCGCTCTCCGACGGAGCCACGGTGTGGGCGTTCCGCTATTCGACGCAGGGCATGACGCGCTCGCTCTTCCACTCGGTCGACATCCCGACGCTGCAGCAGCTGTATCCGGATGCAGAACGGCTGAAGCTGTTCGGCGAGCGTGCCCGCGTGGTCGTCTCCGAGCCGCTGAACGATCTGCCCGGCGCCTTCGTCGAGGTGCCGGAGTCGACGGTGATGACCCTCCACGAATCGGGCTACGAGCACCGGCCGTTCATGGAGGCCGCGTAGTCCTGCGCGCGCGTCCGGCCGGCTAGCCGCTGAGCTCGTCGAGCACCTTCGCGATCCGGCGTGCGCGCGTCTCGTCGGTGCGGGCTCCCGTGACGGCGAGCACGTGGCGGCGCTGGTTGCTGTAGGAGAGCCTCGCGAATCGCTCTCCCGCGGCGGCGTCGGCGGCCAGTGCCGCCGCGAGGTCGGCGGGCACGTCGACCGTGCGCGGCTGGTCGTCCTTCTCGATCGTCACGGTCAGTTCGTCGCCGGCCTCGACGCCTGCCAGGCCGCGGATCTCCGCGCTCACGGGGATCATCGCCTCACCGCTCAGCATGGCGATGGTGCTCGGATACTGCACGCCGTTGATCGTCACCTGCACCGGAGTCCGTTTGCCTCCTCCGAGCCCGGCGACGACGTCGTCCGGAACCCGGATGCCCGTGGCCGTCTTGCCCCCGAGCTGCAGCGTTGCGATGAACTCCATGGTGACCTCCCTGACGCGGAGCCTAGTCGGCCTCGGGGACGTACCGGTAGCCCATCCCGACCTCGGTGAGGAAGTAGCGCGGGCGGCCCGGATCCGGTTCGAGCTTCTTCCGGAGCTGTCCGATGTAGAGGCGGAGGTATCCCGTGTCGCCCACATGGTTGGGCCCCCGGATCTCGGTGAGCAGCGTTCGCTGGGTGACGAGCTTGCGCGGGTTCCGCAGCAGCAGCTCGAGGATCTGCCACTCCGTCGGGGTGAGCCGCACGACCGTGTCGACCCCCTCATCCCGAACGGTCGCCACCTTGGCGGCGAGGTCGATGGTGACGTTCGCGAATCGCACGATCGGTTCGTCGGCCGTGCCCGCGGTCCTCCGGGTGAGGGCACGGATGCGCGCCAGCAGCTCATCGGCGGCGAACGGCTTGGTGACGTAGTCGTCCGCCCCGGCATCCAGAGCGCTGACTTTGTCGGCGGAGTCGGTTCGTCCGGAGACGATCACGATCGGCACTGAACTCCAGCCGCGAATGGCCCCGATGACCTCCAGGCCGTTGAGCTGCGGCATGCCCAGGTCGAGCACGACGAGTTCCGGATGCTCGGCGATGACGGCGTCGAGCGCTTCCTTGCCCGTGCGAGCCAGCTTCACCTCGTAGCCGTGTGCCCCGAGGATGATCCTGAGCGCTCCGAGCATCTGAGGGTCATCGTCTGCGACAACGATCTTCACGCTTATCCCTCGTTCTTGCTCGGAGCCGGTTCGGCCTGCAGCGAGACGACCATGGTGAGACCGCCGCCGGGAGTGTCCTCCGCTGTGAGCGTTCCGTCCATTCCTTCGACGAAGCCCTTCGTCAGCGCCAGCCCGAGACCGATGCCGGTGGTGTTGTCCAGGTCTCCGACGCGCTGGAAGGGCTGGAAGATCTCCTCCTTCCGATCGTCGGGCACGCCGGGGCCGGTGTCGGCGACGCGCACTTCGACGATCCCCGCGAACGTGCTCGCGCTGAGGCGCGGCGGTTGACCTGCAGGCGCATAGCGGAGCGCATTGGTCAGGAGGTTCACGATCGACCTCTGCAGCAGCACGCCGTCGGCGTGCACCGGCGGCAGGTCGTCGGGGATGTCGATCACGATGTCGCCCGGAGCGAGGTCGAGCTCGTCGATGAGCGAGGGGACCAGGTCTTCGATATCGACGGCGGTGAGCGACACCGCGAGCACGCCGGCCTGGACCCGACTCACGTCGAGCAGGTTGGTCAGCAGGTCCGCGAGGCCGCTCAGGCTCACTTCGGCCGTCTCGAGCAGGCTCTGCCTGTCCTTCTCCGAGAGGACGACATCGCGCGAGCGGAGACTGGTGACCGCTGCCGTCGCCGCAGCAAGCGGGCGCCTGAGGTCGTGGCCGACCGCCGCGAGCAGGGCGGTTCGCACCTTGTCCGTTGCGGCGAGGGGGCCGACTTCCTTGGCGACCGTGCTGAGGTCCCGATGCTCGAGTGCCGCATCGAGCTGGGTGACGATGACGACGAGGAGACGGCGGTCGGATGCCTGCAGGTCGGGCCCGAACAGCTCGAGTCGTCCGCGCTCACCGACCGGCATGGTCGTCGACGGCGTGCCCTGGGTGTCACCGTCGGTCACGGGTTGGGTTCCTTCGGCCTCCAGTCGTGCGCCGCGCATCCCGAACGCCTCCCGGGCTCGGGAGACGATGGCCTGGAGGGCGTCGTCGCCACGGATGACGCCACCCGCGACCGTGGCCAGGAGTTCCGACTCGGCCGCTGCGCGCGCCGCAGCGCGGCTGCGACGGGCGGCTTGATCGACGACGAGGCTGACCAGGGTGGCGATGACCACGTAGAGGGTGAGGGCCAGAAGGTGCGTGGGACGCCCGATGGTGATGTTGAAATAGGGCTCGACGAAGACGTAGTCGAGCGTCAGCCCCGAGAGCACCGCAGCGAACAGGGCCGGCCAGATACCGCCGACGAGCGCGACCACCACGACGAGCAGCTGGTAGCTGAGCGTGTCCGCGGTGAGCGAGTCGGGATTGCGGATCGGGAGGAGCGCGAGGGTGAGCAGCGGACCGACGACCACGGCGAGCAGGAATCCGAGTAAGCGACGCCTCACACTCAGGGCGCCGCCGAGTCGCGGGAGGGACAGCAGGTGTCGCCCGGCCGCGGCATGCGAGACGATGTGAACGTCGATGTCGCCCGATTCGCGGATGACCGTCGCGCCGATCCCGGGACCGGTGAGCAGAGCCGTGAGGCGGCTGCGACGGGAGACGCCGATGACGAGCTGGGTGGCGTTGCTCGCCCGCGCGAAGGTGACGAGCGCTTCTGGAGTGTTCGAGCCGACCACCTGGTGATAGGTGCCGCCGAGTTGCTCGACGAGGGCGCGCTGGGCGGCGAGCGCAGCCGGGTTGGTCTCGCGCAGGCCGTCCTGGCTGGTCACGTGCACGGCCAAGAGCTCGCCGCCGGAGGAACGCGCCGCCACGCGCGCACCCCGCCGAAGCAGGGTCTCGCCCTCCGGCCCACCGGTGAGCGCCACGACGACCCGTTCGCGCGCCTCCCATTTCTGGTCGATGCCGTGCTCGGCTCGGTAGCGCTTCAGAGAGCTGTCGACCTCGTCGGCCAGCCAGAGCAGGGTCAGCTCGCGCAGGGCGGTCAGGTTGCCGAGGCGGAAGTAGTTCGAAAGGGCGGCGTCGATGCGAACCGCCGGGTAGACCTGGCCGTCGGCGAGACGGTCGCGTAGAGCCTGCGGGGCGAGGTCGACGACCTCGACCTGATTGGCGCTCCGGACGACCGAGTCCGGTACGGTCTCGCGCTGGGGAGCGCCGGTGATCTGCTCGACGACATCGTTCAGCGATTCGATGTGCTGGATGTTGACGGTGGTGATGACATTGATGCCGGCTTCGAGGATCGCGTCGACGTCTTGCCACCGCTTGGTGTTGTGCGATCCCGGCGCGTTCGTGTGCGCCAGTTCGTCGACCAACGCGATGTCCGGATGCCGCGCGAGCACGGCATCCAGGTCCATCTCGGTGAGCTCGATGCCGCGATGTTCGACGGTCACCCGGGGAACGACTTCGAGACCCGTGAGCATCGACGCCGTGGCGTCGCGGTCGTGGGTTTCCACGACCGCGACGACCACGTCTTTGCCCAGATCCCGCAGTCGGCGACCCTCTTCGAGCATTGTGTATGTCTTGCCGACACCGGGAGCCGCACCGAGCAGCACCCGCAGGTTGCCGCGGGCGGTCACGCTACCTGTCCCTACCCGTTTCCGTTGGGATCCAGCTGCGCCAGAGCGATGTTCAGCTGGAGCACGTTCACGGTCGGCTCGCCGAGGTAGCCGAGGTCACGACCCTGGGTGTGCGACTCGACCAGCTTCTTGACCGTGGCCGGGGCGAGGCCACGAGCCTTCGCGACGGCGTTGACCTGGAGCAGGGCGTAGTCGGGCGAGATGTGCGGGTCGAGCCCCGATCCGGATGCGGTGAGCGCGTCCGACGGGATGACGCTCGCGACGACCCCGTCCGTCTTCTCGATCACGGCCTTGCGGTCCCTGATCGCCTTGAGGAGGTCGGGGTTGTTCGGGCCGAAGTTGCTTCCGCTGGATGCTCCCGCATCCCAGCCGTCGCCGGCCGCGGACGGCCGCGACTGGAACCACTGCGGCAGCGGGTTGCCCTTCTTGTCGACGAAGCCCTGGCCGATCAGGCTCGAGCCGACCGTCTTGCCCTGGTAGGTGACGGCCGAGCCGTTCGCCTGCGCCGGGGTGATGACCTGCCCGATGCCCGTGACGACGAGCGGGTACACGATCCCGAGAGCCACGGTGAAGATGAGCAGCGCCCGCAGGGCCACCCAGTACTGGCGTCCCGTTCCACGTATCGATGCGTTCATGATGTTTTGTCCGGTCTACTTTCTAGAACCCTGGGATCAGGCCGACGACGAGGTCGATGAGCTTGATTCCGATGAATGGAGCGATGATGCCGCCGAGGCCGTAGATCAGCAGGTTGCTGCGCAGCAGTATCGATGCCGATGACGGGCGGTAGCGCACACCTCGCAGTGCGAGCGGGATCAGGATCACGATGATGATCGCGTTGAAGATCACGGCCGACAGGATGGCGGAGGACGGCGAGTGCAGCTGCATGATGTTGATCGCCTGCAGTCCGGGGAAGACGCCCACGAACATCGCCGGGATGATCGCGAAGTACTTCGCGACGTCGTTGGCGATCGAGAACGTGGTCAACGCTCCGCGGGTGATCAGCAACTGCTTGCCGATGCTCACGATGTCGATCAGCTTGGTCGGGTCGGAGTCGAGGTCGACCATGTTGCCGGCCTCCTTCGCGGCCGACGTGCCCGTGTTCATCGCGACTCCGACATCCGCCTGCGCGAGGGCAGGGGCGTCGTTGGTGCCGTCACCGGTCATCGCGACGAGGTTTCCGCCCTCCTGCTCGCGGCGGATGAGCGCCAGCTTGTCCTCTGGCGTCGCCTCGGCGAGGTAGTCGTCCACGCCTGCTTCGGCGGCGATCGCCTTGGCGGTGAGCGGGTTGTCGCCGGTGATCATCACCGTGCGGATGCCCATCCGGCGCATGTCGGCGAACCGGGCCGCGAGACCCTGCTTCACGACGTCCTTCAGGTAGATGACGCCCAGGATGCTGGCCTCACCGGTGGCCGTCTTGGTCGCGACCGCGAGGGGCGTGCCACCGACCTGTGAGATCCGTTCGACCTGATCGTGCAGTTCGCTCAGAACGGTCGAGGCGACCGGCCCGGACTCTTCCGCCCAGGCGATCACCGAGGACGCAGCGCCCTTGCGGACCTGCGTGCCGTCCGCGAAGTCGACACCGCTCATGCGCGTCTGCGCCGTGAACGGCACGATCTCGCCGTCCAGCGCGCCCTCGTGGGTGAAGCCCATCTGCGAGGCGAGCGAGACGACCGAGGATCCTTCGGGGGTCGGGTCGCTCAGCGATGCGAGCGCCGCGGCGCGGACCAGATCCATCGGGGCGACTCCGTCGACGGGCGTGAACTCGCTCGCCTGACGGTTGCCGTAGGTGATCGTTCCGGTCTTGTCGAGCAGCAGCGTCGTCACGTCGCCGGCGGCCTCGACGGCACGGCCGGACATGGCGAGCACATTGTGCTGCACCAGACGGTCCATGCCGGCGATGCCGATCGCCGACAGCAGCGCGCCGATGGTGGTCGGGATCAGACACACCAGCAGGGCGACGAGCACGGGCAGTGTGGGGGACGCATCCGCGAACCCGGCGATCGGGCCGAGCACGAGAACCACGACCACGAAGATGATCGTCAGGCTCGCGAGCAGGATGTTGAGCGCGATCTCGTTCGGCGTCTTCTGACGCGACGCACCCTCGACCAGCTTGATCATGCGGTCGACGAACGTCTCACCGGGCTTGCTGGTGATGCGAACGACGATGCGGTCGGAGAGCACGCGGGTGCCGCCGGTGACAGCGCTGCGGTCGCCGCCCGACTCGCGGACGACGGGGGCGGATTCGCCGGTGATGGCCGACTCGTCCACCGAGGCGATGCCCCAGATGATGTCGCCGTCGCCGGGGATGAGCTCGCCTGCGGTCACGACGACCACATCGCCGAGCCGGAGATCGGCCGACGCGACCTGGGAGACGGATGCGCTGGTAGCCGCCGCATCCGTCGCGTCGTCGTAGTCGGCGACGCGGTTCGCGACGGTGGTCGTGCGGGTCTTTCGCAGGCTCGCAGCCTGCGCCTTGCCGCGGCCTTCGGCGACCGACTCAGCGAGGGTCGCGAAGAGCACGGTCAGCCACAGCCAGATCGCGATCGACCAGGTGAACGCGAGCGTGGTCGTCGACCCGCCCGACGTCTGCTTGCCGAGGAACGGTTCCGCGATGGCCAGAATGGTCGTCAGCGCGGCGCCGATCTCCACGATGAACATGACGGGGTTGTGCCACATGTCCCGGGGGTTGAGCTTGCGGAACGCGCCGGGGAGCCCGCTGATGAGTTGACCCGTGCTGAAGGCGCCCTGCGGTGCCTTCTGCGAGGGCTTGTGCGCCTGGTGGGGCGCAGATTCGGAAATGGTGGACATGCTTAGTTAAGCCCTTCAGCCAGGGGACCCAGCGCGAGAACGGGGAAATACGTGAGTGCGGCGACGATGACGACCGTGCCGACGACCAGCGTCACGAACAGCGGCTTGTGCGTCGGCAGGGTGCCGGCGGTTGCGGGGACCTTGTCCTGGGCCGCCAGCGATCCGGCCAGTGCGAGCACGAAGACGATCGGCAGGAACCGGCCGAGGAACATCGCGGTACCGAGCGCTGCGTTCAGCCACGGGGTGTTCGCGGTGAGTCCCGCGAACGCGGAGCCGTTGTTGTTCGCCGCGGAGGTGAACGCGTAGAGCACCTCGGAGAAGCCGTGCTGACCGGGGTTCCAGATCGAGACCTTCTCGATGTTGTCCCTGATCGCCGGGATCGCGAAGCTGAGGCCGGTGCCGAGGAGCACGAGCGACGGAGTCGTGAGGATGTAGAGGCTCGCGAGCTTGATCTCGCGGGAGCCGAGCTTCTTGCCGAGGTACTCGGGGGTGCGTCCGACCATCAGGCCGGCCAGGAACACGGCGATGATCGCGATGATCAGGATGCCGTACAAGCCGGCCCCGATACCACCGGGAGCCACCTCGCCCGTCATCATGTTCAGCATCGTCATCATGCCGCCCAATGGCGTGTAGCTGTCGTGCATCGAGTTGACGGCACCCGTCGAGGTCAGCGTGCTCGTCGTTCCGAAGAACGTCGATCCGAGTATGCCGAGACGTTGCTCCTTGCCTTCGAGGGCGCCTCCGGCCGCCTGGGTGGCGGAACCGCCGCCCTGCAGCTCGAACAGCGTCAGAGCGACCAGGGACACGATGAAGATCGTCGCCATCGCGCCGAGGATCGCGTATCCCTGCCTCTTGTCGCCCACCATCTTGCCGAAGGTGCGCGGCAGCGAGAACGGGATCAGCAGCATGAGGAAGACCTCGATGAGGTTGGTCCAGGCCGTCGGGTTCTCGAACGGATGCGCGGAGTTGACGTTGAAGAAGCCGCCACCGTTGTTGCCCAGCAGCTTGATCGTCTCCTGAGAGGCGACCGGTCCTCCCGGAATGGTGACCGTGCCTCCCGTCAGCGAGGTGACGTGCGTGAACCCGTTGAAGTTCTGCACGGCGCCACCGATGATCAGGATGATCGCGAAAACGGCCGCGAGCGGCAGAAGGATGCGCAGGGTCGCGCGGGTCACATCCACCCACATGTTGCCGATGGTGCCCGAGCGGTGCGCGGCGAATCCACGCACGAGGGCGATCGCGACCGCGATGCCGACGGCGGCCGACAGGAAGTTCTGCACGGCGAGACCGGCGATCTGCACGGTGTAGCCCACCGTGACCTCAGGCGAGTACGACTGCCAGTTGGTGTTGGTCACGAAGGAGATTGCCGTGTTGAACGACAGACCTTCGGGCACCGGGGGCAGGCCCAGGGAGTACGGGAGAACCGCCTGCGCGCGTTGCAGCACGTAGACGAGGAGCACGCCGATGATGGAGAAGGCGAGCACGCTGCGGAGGTACACGGGCCAGCTCTGGCTGGCCTTCGAGTCCACGCCGATCAGCCGGTAGAAACCGCGCTCGATCTTCAGGTCCTTCTTCGACAGGAAGGTCGCGGCCATGTAGTCGCCGAGCGGCCGGTAGGAGAGCCCGAGCATGAGCACGAGCGTGGCGAGCATCGCCACGAAGAGCCAGAACGTCATTTAGAACTTCTCCGGCTTCAGCAGGGCGTAGACGAGGTACGCGAGCGATGCGACGGCGAGTACCGCCGCCAGGAGATTGAAGAAGATCACAGCTTCTCCACCCCTCGGCCGACCAGGGCGACGATCGCGCCAAGCGCGAGAATCCCCAGCACACAAATAATGTCCAACAACGGAATATCTCCATCCGCGGATAAGCGATGCACCTCTCGGTGCTCCAACCGGGGCGGCATGGTGCCGAAAACCCCGGACTCATATAACTCCCAGCGGAGGGGCCGAAACGAAGTCCTAACGCAATCCATGCGGGTGTGCGGCGAACCCTAACGGGATCCATCCGACCCGCCTCGATTGCGAAACGGGGCGCCGGAATGCGTTGCCGGGCAGAGCCGTTCGGAGCGCGTTAGGGTCTGCGACGTTCGTGTATCAACAGCGTTAGGATCGCCGCCGAGCCTGCGCCGGAGTCGCAATCTGAACTGATGCACATTCTGTTTCAGAAATTGACCGAGGGCGCGCATCCGTGGGGGACCGTCGACGTGTCTCCTGCCGGACGGGGCGCCTGGCAGCGCGTCCGCCTGACCGTCTACCCGCCCGGGACCACCGCCGGCGAACGCCGAGCCCTCACCTTCGCACACGCCTGGCCGATCCTCGGTGCGGTGCTCGCTGTGCTGCTTCTCGCTCCTCTGGGATCGGCGTGGCCTGCCCCGCTGGTGCTCGTGACGATGCTCGTCGTCTATGTCGCGGGCTTCTGGGTCGGGGCACGGATCACCAGACCGATCCGCGGCCGGCTGCGGAGTCTCACGACCGCGACCGTGTACCTGTCGGGCGAGGTCCAGGAGTTCGGCAACCTGCGCCTGCTTCGCGAGACGCTCGCGGAGTTCGACCGCATCGATGCACTTCGCCGTCGAGGCGAGCTCACGCCGGTGCAATACGAGGCCGAATGGTCGGCCATCTTCGACACCCTGCCGGCCTCGCCCGAGCTGCACGCGCAGGTCGATGAGAGGCCGTCCGAAAAGAGGTAGCCGTCTGGGAAATAAGGGGATGCGCCATAAAGTTGACCCAAGTAGACTCAACTTTGCCCGTACGACGAAAGGGACACGGATGGCGAACATGCAGGGGGCCCCCTCGACTCAGGAAGAGCAGAAGAGCGCGCTCGAACAATACGGCGTGAACCTCACGGAGATCGCGAAGAGCGGCAAGCTCGACCCGGTGATCGGCCGCGACGCCGAGATCCGCCGCGTCAGCCAGGTGCTCACGCGGCGCACCAAGAACAACCCGGTGCTGATCGGTGAACCCGGCGTCGGCAAGACGGCCGTCGTGGAGGGTCTCGCGCAGCGGATCGTCGCCGGCGACGTCGCCGACTCCCTCAAAGGCAAGCAGCTCGTGGCGCTCGACCTGTCCGCGCTGGTCGCCGGGGCCATGTACCGGGGCCAGTTCGAGGAGCGGCTGAAGGCCGTGCTCAAGGAGATCAACGACGCCGACGGCCAGATCATCACGTTCGTGGACGAGCTTCACATTCTGATGGGCGCCGGCGGCGGCGAAGGTTCGGTAGCGGCCTCGAACATGCTGAAGCCCATGCTGGCCCGCGGCGAACTCCGGCTGATCGGTGCGACCACGCTCAACGAGTACCGCGAGTTCATCGAGAAGGACGCGGCCCTCGAGCGCCGCTTCCAGCAGGTCTACGTGGGTGAGCCGAGCGTCGAGGACACCGTGGCCATCCTCCGCGGACTCAAGGGGCGGTACGAGGCGCACCACGGCGTCACGATCGAGGACTCGGCGCTGGTCGCAGCCGCATCCCTCTCCAACCGGTACATCACCGCACGCCAGCTGCCCGACAAAGCGATCGACCTCATCGACGAGGCCGCCAGCCGGCTCAAGATGGAGATCGACTCGGCGCCGGTCGAGATCGACACCCTGCAACGCGTCGTCGAGCGGATGAAGCTCGAAGAGTTCGCGTTGAAGAAGGAGAAGGACGACGCCAGCAAAGACCGGCTGGCGGAGCTCCAGACGCGACTGCTCGAGAGCGAGGCCACCCTCGAGGAGCTGCAGGAGCGCTGGCGGCTCGAGAAGGCATCCCTCAACCGGGTCGGTCAGTTGCGGCTGCAGCTCGACGAGGCGAAGACGAAGCGCGACCTCGCACTGCGCGACGGCCGGTACCAGGAGGCCTCGAAGATCGAGTACGAGACCATCCCGTCGATCGAGCGCGAGCTCGCGGATGCCGAGCAGGCCGAACTGCACCCCGACAAGCCGCGCATGGTCAACGAGCAGGTCACCAGCGACGACATCGCATCGGTCGTGGCCGCGTGGACGGGCATCCCCGTCGACCGGCTGACCCAGGGCGAGACCGAGAAGCTGCTGCATCTCGAGTCGGAGCTCGGGCGACGCCTGATCGGTCAGAAGCCGGCCGTGAAGGCGGTTGCGGATGCCGTGCGCCGCACGCGCGCGGGAATCTCCGACCCCGATCGGCCCACCGGTTCGTTCCTGTTCCTCGGGCCGACCGGTGTCGGCAAGACCGAGCTGGCGAAGGCGCTCGCCGCCTTCCTGTTCGACGACGAGAAGGCGATGGTGCGCATCGACATGAGCGAGTACGGGGAGAAGTTCTCCGTGTCGCGGCTGGTCGGTGCCCCTCCCGGCTATGTCGGTTACGAGCAGGGCGGCCAGCTGACCGAGGCAGTGCGGAGGCGTCCGTACTCGGTGATCCTGCTCGACGAGGTGGAGAAGGCCCATCCCGAGGTGTTCGACGTGCTGCTGCAGGTGCTCGACGACGGGCGCTTGACGGACGGGCAGGGCCGCACCGTCGACTTCCGCAACGCGATCCTCATCCTGACCTCCAACCTGGGAAGCCAGTTCCTCGTCGACCCGACGCTCAGCCGGGCCGAGAAGGAGCAGGCGGTGCAGCAGATGGTGCGCGAGGCGTTCAAGCCCGAGTTCGTGAACCGGCTCGACGACATCGTCATCTTCGAGACCCTCGATCAGGAGGAGCTGGGCGAGATCGTCGAACTCAACATCGACCGCCTGATGCGCCGCCTCCAGGAGCGCCGGCTCGAGCTCGCGGTGACGCCGGATGCGCGGCGCTGGCTGGCAGAGCGAGGCTACGACCCGATCTACGGCGCGCGCCCACTGCGGCGCCTGATGCAGCACGAGATCGACGACCGTCTCGCGACCGCCCTCCTCGCGGGCGAGGTGCGCGACGGCGACCTCGTCCGTGTCGACATCGCCCCGGACGGCGATGCGCTCACAGTCGAGCCCGTCCGCGACGAGGGCTGAGGCCGGATTCGGACCGGGCCGCCCCGACTACTGGGGGCGGAGCGGGAAGACGCCCTGCACAGCGATCATGTAGTTGAGCGTCAGGTAGGGCGGCATGTTGTTGTGCGGGAGGCTGCCGCCCGCCGGGTTGAAGGCCGACGGCGAGAGCGGGAGCGGTCCGGATGCGGCCGCGTACGTCGGCTCGGGCGTCCGGCCGATGCGCGGGGTGGCGAACGAGGCGCTCGCCGGGGAGTTCGTGGTGCCTAGAGCATCCACAGCGGACACCGTGTGAGTGTGGACGGGCATCTCGCTCGCGATGAGGGCCACGGTCTCTGCGCCGCCCGAGTCTCCGAGCTCGTGGAGCCCGGCGGCGGGATGCATCGCGGTGCGACCCTGCAGATCGGGGAGCGCGAACGTCGACCTGCCGTCGCCGCCGTAGGTGGTTCCGAGTAGCGAGAACAGTGCTGTGTTCTGCGAGATCCCCAGGAGCTGGCCGTTGCAGAGCGCCCATCCGGGCGGGGCGAAGGTGAACGGCACGAGGCGGATCTCGGCGAGGTAGGGGTTTGCCATGCGAATTGCTCCTCGAGCTCAGGTCCTGCTGGGGAATACGCCCTGCAGGGCGATCGCGAAGGAAAGCGTCATGTACGGCGGCATGTTCGGATGCGGCTGGTTTCCACCCACCGACGAGACGGTCGCCGGATTCATCGCGACAGCGGGCGACGCCCCGAACGTCACTTTGCCGGGTGCAGCGAAGAAGGACCCGGCAGGCGCCCTGCCGGTGGCGACCAGTGCGGGCGACGCGAGGTGGGTGTGCAGCGGCATCTCCTGCAGCGTGAGCGCGTGCGCCGGCTCGCCCCCGGACTCGCCGACGTTGTGGCCGTTCCCGACGCCGAGCGGAATCCTCCCGCGGAGGTCCGGGAGCGCGAACTCCGTCACGCCGTTGCCGCCGTAGAACGTGCCGATGAGCGAGAAGATCGCCGCATTCTGGCTGATCGGCAACAGCTGCCCGTTGCAGAGCGCCCAGCCTTTCGGGGCGAATCCGAACGACAGGAGGCGGATCTCGCCCAGGTACGGTTCTGACATCGAGGTGCTCCAGCCGTCAGGTGGTCGGGTAGACGCCGGTGAGCGCGATGATGAAGTTCACGCCCAGGTAGGGGGAGAGGTTGTCGTGCGGCTGCGAACCGCCGCTCGGGCTCAGCACGGCAGGATTCAGGGGAACGGTCGGCTGCGCCGAACTGTACGGGCTGTCCTGCCAGGCCGAGAAGACCGTGTTCGACGTGCTCGCGGTCACCGGCGCGGTGCCGGCGACGGGCACGTGCGAATGGAACGGGAGCTGCTGCGCGGTCAGGGTGACGGTCTCGGTGCCGGCCTTCTCTCCGAGGACGAAGGTGGTGCCGTTCGAGTTCCCCTGGTGCAGCGGCAGCCGGCCCGAGAGGTCGGGGAGCGCGAAGGTGGTCTCGCCGTCTCCGCCGTAGGTCGTGCCGATCAGGGTGAAGAGCGTTTCGTAGACGGAGATCGGAAGGAGGGCGCCGTTGCAGAAGGCCCAGTCCTGGGGCGCGAATCCGCCGGCGAACATCCGGATCTCTCCGACGAAGTAGTCAGCCACGATGGTCCTCGTTTCGCTGGTTGAACACGGCTTCGAGGTCGACTCCGACCTCGCGACGGCCGATGGGCACGAGGAAGACGGCCTCGGGGTCGTCGGCAGGGTCGCCGCCGGCAGTGAGGAGGTACGTTCCCTGCGCAGCGTCGTCCGACTCCGTGCCGAAGGTCAGGACGAAAGACGCCCACTCCCCGGACAGGCTGAGAGGGCTGCACGAGTCCAGGCGCAGTGTGTGCGGACGGCCCGCCTCATCCGTCGCGCCGAATTCCGTGCCGACGACGGCGGACCAGCGCTCGTAGTCAGCGGTCATGCGCTCGGCTCCCGTCGCATCGCGTCGTACCCGGAGCGCTCGCCGACGGTTTCGAAGCCGAAGGACTTGTAGAGCCCGATCGCGGCCTGATTGTTCGCCCACACGTGCAGAGTGAGCGGAAGCTCCGACTCATCCGACTCGGCGGCGAGCTCGCGGAGCACGGCCGACCCGATCCCTTCGCGGCGATGGCCGGCGGCGATGGTGAGATCGACCAGGTGGATGCCCGTGGAGGAGCGATCGACCACGACCGCGCCGACGGGTGTGCCCGCCTTCTCGATGACCGTCGTCCGGGCATCCGGATGCTCGGCCGCGACCTGAGCGGACTGCGCCCGCAGCTGCAGGTCGACGAGTTGATCCACGGCATCTGGGGAGAGACCCGCGAGGGCGAACTCCGCGCCGCGGGTCTGCGCGAAGAGCTCGCGGATGAACGGCGCATCCCCGTCGGCGCCCGCACGGAAGCGCAGGATCGCGACCGCCATCAGGCGTGCCGGTTGACGATGGCCTGCAGGGGCTGCGTCGCGGCCGAGGTGCCGATCGGGGACAGGAACAGCGTCGTCGTGGGCGTTCCGTTGCGGCGCAGAGTGAAGATGCCCTCGTGCGCATCGGCGGGGGAGCCGCTGAAGATCAGGTTGAAGCGGTTCTCGTCGTCGGCTTTCAGCACCGGAGCGAGGTCTTCGACGGCGGTGAGGGTGAGTTTCAGCGACCGCTCGCCGTCGACGGCGTCGAAGGTCTCGCCGATGGCCGGAACGAAATGCGAGCGCATCGGAAGGGACCCGGCTTCGATGGCGAACGGGTTGCGGGCTGACGTGGGTGCGCCAGGGGCCGACCAGCCGAGTGCGGGTGCAGCCTGTGTCGCGAGCACGACGGCCCCGACCCCTGCACCGGCGGCACCGGCCAGCACGGCGGTGCGACGCGACACCTCTGACACGGCGTTCTCCTTTGGAAAGTGCGGCGGCAGTCGGGTCGGGCGCAGCCTGATTGCGAGCCTATGGGATGCGCGTTCGAATCGTGATCCCCCCAGATGGGGGAGCCCGTCGGGTGACCCGCGCGCACTACGCTCCAAATGCACGCATTTATAGCCAGCGACCCGGGTTGGCAGAAGGAGTCTGCCCCTCCCATGGCATCCAGAGCCGCCCGTGCGGTAGCCGTTGTGCTCAGCGCCGCCCTTGCCGTCACTGGATTGATCGCACTCGCGGAGCCGGCTCAGGCCGCACCGGCCATCGTCGTCGACACCAACGCCGACGCCGACGCCAGCGGCGCGTGCGCCGGCTCGGGGACGACCCTGAGCACGCCGGTCACCCTGCGCGAGGCGCTCTGCGTCGCGAGCAACCGCGGTGGCGCGCAGACCGTTCTGCTCCCGTCGGACACCTACACGCTCTCGGCTGCGCTCGGCGCCTTGACGATCGGGGCGAACGGCAACGCGAACGTCACGGTTCAGGGCACGTCGCGCGCATCGACGGTCATCGAAGGCGACGGACTCCACCAGGTGTTCACCCTCGACCCCACCCTGCTCGGCGGCGTCTCGGTCACGATCGACTCGGTGACGGTGAGCGGGGGAGCCGGTCTCGACTTCGGCGGGGGCGGCCTGATCGGCGGAGACCCGTCCGGATCCGACTCGCTCGTCGTGCAGAACTCGTCCTTCGAGGGCAACACCTCGGGCGCCTCTGGAGCGACGAACCTGCCGGGCGGAGCGATCCAGTTCGTCGGCGGTTCCCTGACCGTGGAGAACACGCAGTTCACGGACAACTCATCGGGCAGCAGCCAGGGCGGCGCGATCTACTACCAGTCGGTCGCGGGCGTCAGCGGGCAGAAGCTCGCCGTCAGCGGGAGCACCTTCACGAGCAACACGACGCAGTCGGCGGGCGGTGTCGACAACGGCGGCGGCGCCATCTTCATCGCCGACCCGGCTGCCGCATCCGGAACCGCGCTGACGATCGACTCGAGTGTGTTCACCGGCAACGCGGCATCCGGCACGGCCGGCCAGCCGGCGCGCGGAGGCGCCATCTGGGTGCAGACCGGCGCATTGACCGTGACGGCGTCGACCTTCACCGCGAACTCGGTGTCGGGCGGTGGCTCCGGCGCATCGGCGATCGATGTGGGGAGCGCGACGCTCAACGCGAGTGGCAACCGCATCGCGGGCAACACCGGCGGTCCGGCTCTCGTCGTCGGAGCGGGTGGCCTCGCCAACGCGGCGCACAACTGGTGGGGATGCGCGAGCGGCCCCGGCGCGACCGGATGCGACACCGTCGCGCTCGCCGGCGCGTCGACCGTCACGCCCTTCCTGACGCTCACCGGAACGGCGACTCCCAGCCTCATCCTTCCGCCCGCGACCTCGTCGGCAATCGCGGTGAGCATGCTCACGGACTCGGCCGGGGGCGCGGTCGACCCGGCCTCGCTCGGCGCATTCGAGGGGCTCCCGATCACCTGGTCGGCCACCCCGGCGGGAGCATTTGTCGCCGACGTCGACTCTCTTCACAACGGCACCGCCGGCGCGACGTTCTTCGCGAACTCGGCCACGGGTGCAGGGTCGGCCAGGGCTGCGCTCGGAGCGACCCCGATCATCATTCCCGTCGGCATCGGCGCACTACCCGCCTTCACGTCCACGGCCGTCGCCACCGCCGTGGTCGGAATCGCAGGAGCGTTCACCGTCACGACCTCCGGCTATCCCTCGGCGACGCTGTCGATCGGTCCCGGCGCCCTTCCGGCAGGGCTCGCCTTCACCGACAACGGCGACGGCACGGCGACGATCGCCGGAACGCCCGCCGGGGGAACGGCCGGCGACTACGCCTTCACGCTCACGGCGGTCAACGCGGTCAACGCGGTCAGCACCGCGGCCCCGGCATCCGTGACGCAGGCCCTCGTTCTCCACGTGCAGCAGGCTGCGGCCTTGACCAGCGCAGCGGCAGCCACCTTCCCGGTCGGCACGGCGAGCACGTTCACGGTGACGACGACGGGAACACCGACGCCCGGTCCGATCACCACGACCGGAACGCTGCCGTCCGGCGTGACCGTCGTCGACAACGGCGACGGGACCGCGACCATCGCCGGGACGCCGGCGGCCGGCTCGGGCGGCGTGTACTCGTTCACTATCCACGCGCCGAACGGCGTGAGTCCCGAGGGGCTGCAGTCGTTCACGCTGACGGTGCCCGAGTCTCCGGTGTTCACCAGCGCGGCGACGGCGACCCTCCGGCTCGGCACCGCGGCCAGCATCGGTATCGCCGCGACGGCCGGTTTCCCGGCCGCGACCACGATCACGCAGACCGGCACACTACCGGCCGGCCTGGCGTTCCACTCCAGCGGCGGCAGTGCCACGATCGACGGCACCCCGACCGCGACGGGCGTCTTCACGATCGGCCTGACGGCGTCGAACGGCGGGGCACCGGATGCGGTGCAGACCCTGGTCATCACCGTGCGGTCCGCTCCGGTCGTCACCATCCCGGCCGCAGACCAGACCGCGAACGCGGGCAACCCGGTCAGCTTCACGGCGACGGCCACCGGGTTCCCGACACCGACCGTGCAGTGGGCCGTGTCGACCGACGGCTCGAACTTCGCCGACATCGCCGGCGCGACATCGCCCACGTACTCGTTCACCGCTGCGCAGTCGCAGAACGGCTCGACGTTCCGGGCGACGTTCACCAACGCTGCTGGCGTTGCGGCGACCGCCGCCGACCTGACCGTGGGCACGGCCCCGACCATCAGCAGCGACTCGGCTCACACCTTCGTCGGCAGCGGCGGAACACAGACCTTCACGGTGACAACGCAGGGCGTTCCGGATGCGGTGCTCGGGATGACGGGCGCTCCGAGCTGGCTCTCACTGTCCGACAACCACGACGGCACCGGCACCCTCTTCGGCACGCCACCCGCGGGATCGGGCGGACCGCATCCGTTCACCATCACCGCAGGCAACGGGTTCAGCCCCGACGCCAGCCAGAGCTTCGTGCTCACGGTCGTCGAGCCGCCGGTGTTCTCGAGCGCGGACGCCGCGACATTCACGGTCGGGTCTGCCGGGTCGTTCACCGTCACGACGGCGGCGGGCTTCCCGGCGGCGACCACGATCACTCGCGCCGGCGCCCTTCCGGCCGGGGTGACGTTCACCGACGTCGGAGGGACGGCCACGATCACGGGAACGCCGGCGGCACGGTCGGGCGGCGTCTACTCGCTCACCCTCACGGCCGACAACGGCGGCACGCCACCGGCGTCGCAGACCTTCACGCTCACGGTGCTCGAGCCCGCGACCTTCGTGAGCCCGGCCTCCCGCACGGTCCTGCGCGGCGAGAACCTGGACTTCACCGTTCAGACCGGTGGCGCGTATCCAGCGGTGACCAGCATCACGATGTCGGGCGCCCTGCCCACGGGCATCGCCTTCACCGACAACGGCGACGGCACGGCGACCATCGCCGGAACGACGGCCGACGCTGCGGCCACCTTCCCGCTGACCTTCACCGCGTCGGCCCCGGGTCAGCCTCCCGTGCAGCAGCTCTTCGACCTGGTGCTCGTCAACGCCCCCGTCGTGAACCTGCCCCCGATCGTGCCGGCAGGCTCCGGCCCGGTCGGCGGAGTGCCCAACTCCCCGAAGGCGGGCGACACCTTCACCGTCACCGCGGGCGGGTTCGCCGCGGGCGCGCCCGTGACGTTCGGAATCTACTCGGCGCCGGTGGTGCTCGCCCTCGTGAATGCGGATGCGCTCGGCACGGCCACAGCGACGATCACTATCCCCGCGGGGTACGCCGGAGCGCACTCGATCATCGCCGCCGGCAAAGCCCCCGACGGCACCGATCGCTTCCTGCGCACCAACTTCGTTCTCCCTGGCGCCGCGGGTGGCGCATCCACTCCCGCCGCTTCCGGGGCCTCCGGCTCGCCGGGGAACGGCCTGGCGAAGACCGGCCTGGATGTCTCCGGTCTCGCCCTGCTCGCTCTGCTCCTGCTGGCCGCGGGCGCCGCGATCGCGGCCCGCCGCATCCCGCGCCGCCGCTGAACAGACGAGGGGCCGCAACACGCCGTCTCGCCGGAGCCCGGCGCGGCGTGTTGCGACCCCTCATCCTGCGGCAGGCCGGTGGGGCCCGCCCTTACGGGTTGGTGGACCAGCCACCACGCGGCGGCGTCGGCCAGTGCGGATGCGTCGGAACGACCGCGGTCACTGCGCCGGTCGACGGCGAGAGCAGCACCTCGCGCTGCTGCGGGCGGAACCAGTCGAACATCCCGCCGAGTGAGCCCGAGCGCTGATCGAACGACGCGTCGCCGATGCGGCCGGTCAGCCAGTTGGTCTCGATGAAGCGCAGGATCGAGGCCTGGTCGGTCTGGGTGTGGTCGACGTGGTTCTGCGCGGCGTACGGCGAGATCACGAGCAGCGGCAGGCGCTGGCTCGGGCCGCACCGGTCGGCGTAGCCACCGGCCGACTTCTTGACGGTCGTGCAGACCGTGGAGTCGGCGGCGGGGTCGTTCGATCCGTTCGTCACTGTCGGGGCCACGTGGTCGTACCAGCCGTCGGAGTCGTCGTAGGAGACGACGACGGCGGTACTGGACCACGAGCTGGACTTCTGGATGGCGTTGATCTCGTTCACGAGGAACTTCTGCTCATCCAGCGGGTCGGAGTACGAGGCGTGACCGTCCTGCGCCTCCGGTGCCTTGAGGAACGACACCGCCGGCAGGTTGTTGTGCTGCAGCGCAGCGTCGAACGAGGTCAGGTCGTACTGGTGGTTGGCCCGGTCGGTGTGGCCGATCGCGGCCTCGGAGGTCGGCGCCAGGTGGTGCGGGTTCGCCGTCGACTTGTAGTACTGGAACGGCGAGTGGTGCGGCGAGTAGTCCTTCGACGCCGCTCCCGCGACGTTCGTTGTGGTCGCGTCGCACTTGGCGTAGTCGCCGGACTTGCCGTCCCAGGCCGTGGTCGGGGTGAAGCCGCCCTGGAACCAGCCCCAGGTGACGCCCCGCTTGTTGAGCAGGTCGCCGACGTTCTTGCCGGACATCCCCACCAGCGCAGAGGTCGAGACGTGGTCGTTGTCCGAGCAGTCGTCGAAGGCCGGATCCGGATCGCCGATCACCGTGCCCACGCCCTTCGCGTTCGGCGTGGAGACCGCGGTCGACGCGGGAAGCACCGCGCCGGTCGTCGGGTCGTACGCGGTTCCGCCGTGCGTCTGCCCCGAGATCAGGTTCAGCGCGCCCGGCGTCGACGGACCGAAGGTGGTGTCCCAGCTGTTATCGCTCATGGAGTAGTTCTGGGCGTAGTTCCACAGACCGGTGACGGTGTTGCCGTCGTAGTAGTCCATGGCGAGTCCGGGCGCTCCGAACTGCCCGGTGCACGTGTCGGTGGAGGTCTTCTGCACGAAGAGGTCCATCTTGCCGTTGTCGACCGCCTGCTGCTCGGCCGAGTATCCGTGATTCTGGTCGCACGTCACGGCCTGGGCGGGGGTGAGCCGCTTGGGCGGGTAGAGGTTGGGGTTCTTGGTCAGCGTGCCCGAGGAGACGAGGGTGTTCGCCTTCGGGGTGTTCGGCGCAGCCTTGAACGGGGTGCCGTCGGTGCCGGCGGCCGACGGGTACGTGCCGAAGTAGTGATCGAATGAGACGTTCTCGTCGAAGATCACGACGAGGTGCTTGATCGGCGTCAGGGTCGCCGACGAATGGTCGGGGCTGGCGATAGCCGGCGAACCGGCGAGCAGCCCGGCGCCGACCAGTGCAGTCGCGCCGACGACGGCGAGACCGGCGTAGCGCAGACGGAACTTGGTGAACACTGTTCCTCTTCCTTGTGGATGTTGCCCTTGAGTGTCGGCGCGGATGCGTCGAGTCGGTCGACCGGTCAGGCGAGCATCGTGCGCCCGAGCCAGTCAGAACTGTCGCGCGCCCCCGGGAGCGCGAAGAAGTAGCCGCCGCCGAACGGCGACACGTAGTCGACGAGCGGCTCATCGGCGAGTCGCTTCTGCACGGCGACGAACTGGCGTTCGAGGTCCTGGTTGAACGCGGTGAAGATCAGCCCCATGTCGAGGTTGCCGTTCGTATCGAGCCCCGCGTCGTAGTTGTATGCCCGGCGCAGCATACGTTGCTTCGCGCTTGCCGCAGTCCGCGGATTCGCGAGCCGGATGTGCGCATCCATCTGGATGACGTCGCCGGTCGGGTCGAGCTCGTAGTGCGGATCGTCGTGCTCGTGCGAAGCGGTGAGCGGCGCCCCGCTGTCGCGACGCCGGCCGATCATGTTCTCCTGTTCGTGCAGGTTCACGCGGTCCCAGAATTCGACGAGCATCCGGATGAGTCGCACCACGTGGTAGCTGCCGCCCGTCACCCAGGCCGGCTCGACCCCACCCGGTCTCGCCCAGACGAGGTCGCCCATGGTCGCCGCATCCGTGACGTCGGGATTGGAGATCCCGTCCTTGAAGCCCATGAGGTTGCGGGGGGTTCCGGATGGGCGGGGCGGGGAGACGAAGCCGTCCTGCCGCCAGCGCACCTGCATCCCCCCTCGGGTGGCGCGGGCGATCTCCCGCACGGCGTGCGTCACCGAGTCCCTGTCGTCGGCGCAGACCTGGAGCAGGAGGTCGCCGTCGCAGACCTCGCGTCGCAGCGAGTCGTTGGGGAAGTCCTCCATGGTCCGGAGGCGCCCAGGCTTGGCTGCTGCCAGCCCGAATCGGTCGTCGAAGAGCGACGCTCCGACGGAGAGCGTCACGGTGAGCCCATCCGGGACGACGGTGGCGCCGAGGATGCCCGAATCGCGCGGCGGAGCGGTGAGCCCGGGATCGGGCGGCGTGCCGCCGGTCGTCGAGAACCGGGCACGGTCGGTGATCGTGCGGAGCAGATCGGCGAGTTCGACGCGGGTGGCGGCGGTGACGTCGAGCGAGACGAATGCCGCCGAACGCTGCGCGGGGGTGAGGATGCCCTGCTGATGGGCGCCGTGAAACGGGAATGCCGCCTTCGCCGCGCGCTCGCCGACCGCCGAGCCCGCGGAGGCTGCAGCGGATGCATGGGCCGCGTTCCCGCCTCCCAGCCCGAGGCCGGCCGCCACCCCGGCGGCGACGCCCGCCCCCACTGCCGTGCCGACGAACCCTCGGCGCCCGATCCCGGGTGTCCCGCTCGTCGTCCCGCTCATGCGTCCCTCCGGATGTCGCAGATCGCCGCCACCGGGGCGAGCAGTTCCACTGTGTTGCCGAGGGCGGCGTCGAGCCGCTCCCGATCGCTGCGGTTCAGCTGCACCAATGGGGTCCAGGCGCCGTCCGCCTGACGGAACGACTCCACGAGTTTCTGGGCGGAGGTCAGGCTCGTGGTCGTCGCCCCGAGCTCGTCGTAACGGGAGGTGAGGATCGTTGTCAGTGGATTCAACGCCTGCTGCGCTCCCGTGAGATTCGCGTCGATCGTCGCGAGTTCGGTCCCCGACCCCGCATCGGTCGCGCCGGTCAGCTCGAACTGGATCGCGTTCTCGACGATCTCGTGCGCCCGCAAGCCGATGTCCTGGGGGTCGATCTCCGCATCCGAGAACGCCGTCCCGAGCTGGTCGACTGCCGAGGCGAGGGGAGCGACCGACGCTGCGACGACCGCGGCGGGAGCACCGGACCAGAGCGCGGCCTCCACCTTGTGAAATCCGGTCAGGTCGGGATCGGTCGACGCTGTCAGCCCCGGCGCGGGCGTCCCGTCGATCGCGGAGTCGAGGTCGCCGAACGCGCCATAGGCCGCGCCGAGCGTCTCGTAGGTCTCATGCGCGGTCAGCCAGTCGCGGCGTGCGGCCGATAAGTCGCCCTCCGCGGCGTCGTCGCCGAGCGCGGCGACCTGCTGTGCGAGCACCGGGATGCGTGAGCCCACCCAGTCCCCGTACGCCTTCGCCACCGGGATCAGGTCGTTCCGCGTCACGGGAACGATGCCCGGCGTCAGCTTCGCCGCCGGTGGGGCCGCGCCGACCGTCACGGTCGGACCGCGCACCGGATCCGCGTCGGCGGGCAGGCACACGAATCGGTAGCGTCCGGAGCCGAGCGTCACGCGCGCCTTCGCGTGCGCACCCGTGCCGAGCCCTTCCAGGTCGAGGTACACCTTGCTCGTGTCCACCGCCTGCAGGTAGACCTCGATGCCGGCGATCGTTCCGTTGGTCACGGTGAACGTCTGGTCTCCGCCGGGCACGTGGGCGTTCGATCCGCTGCCCCAGCCGGCGCCGCACGCATCCTGTCCGGCCGAGATCGCATAGGTTCCCGGATGCGGGGCCGCGTTCGCAACGCCCGGTCGCACCGCGATCGTCAACACGACACCGACCGCGATGATCACGCCCACGACCGTGAAGAACACGGCGAACCGGGAGCGCTTCGACATTGAACGGTGCCTCCTCGAGGAATGAAAGGGGGTGGAGCCGGCGCCGGTCTCACCGGCACCAGTGATGCTACGAGCGCCCGGCTCGCTCGGCATCGGCCTTCACCGTCTGTTCACGTCGGCGCTACCGTGTGGGCCCCGAATGGGGGTCGTGCCTGAATGGGCTCTCAGGCGGGAGCGGACCGTCGGAGCGCCCCGCGCCGGCCGGAGCGTAGCCTGGAAGCATGCTTGCTACTCTCATCTACGGCGAACGTGACATCCGCGTCGAAGAGGTTCCCGACCCTGTTCTCAGCACCGGAGGCGACGCGATCGTGCGCGTGGTCGCCGCCTGCGTCTGCGGTTCGGACCTGTGGCCCTACCGAGGCGTCACACCGACGACCCACCCGCACCGTATCGGGCACGAGTTCGTGGGCGTGGTCGAGGAGGTCGGCCCCGAGGTGAAGAAGATCGTGCCCGGCGACTTCGTGATCGCCCCCTTCTACGACTGCGACATGACCTGCGTCAACTGCCTCAACGGCGTCAGCACGTCCTGCCTGCACGGCGGATGGTGGGGGTCGAAGGATCGACTGGGCGGCTTCGCCGACGGTGGTCAGGGCCAGAAGGTGCGGGTTCCGCACGCCGACGGAACGCTCGTGGCGACGCCCGAGTACCCGCGCGAGGAGCTCATCCCGGGTCTGCTGACACTCGCCGACGTCATGGGAACGGGCCACCACGCGGCCGTCTCCGCCGGGGTCACCGAGGGCAGCACGGTCGTCGTGGTCGGCGACGGAGCGGTCGGCCTCTGCGCGGTTCTCGCCGCGTCGCGTCTTGGGGCATCCCGGATCATCGCGATGTCCCGCCACGAACCGCGCCAGGAGCTGGCCCGTGCGTTCGGCGCCACCGACATCGTCGAGGAGCGTGGCGACGAGGGTGTGGCCGTGGTCAAGGCTCTGCTCGACGGGATCGGCGCGGACTGCGTGCTGGAGGCCGTCGGCACCAAGGAGTCGATGGATCAGGCGATCCGCTCGGCCCGCCCCGGCGGAATGGTCGGCTACGTCGGCGTGCCCAACGGCGGCCCCGAACTACCGGTGCGCCCCCTCTTCGACGGCAACATCGGTGTGAACGGCGGCGTCGCTCCCGTGCGCAACTACATCGAGGAACTGCTCCCCGACGTCTGGTCGGGCGCTATCGATCCCGGCCGCGTCTTCGACCTCGAGCTCCCGCTCGACGAGGCCGCCGAAGCCTATGCGGCGATGGACGAGCGCCGCGCGATCAAGGTGCTCCTGCGTCCCTGACGCCACTCCCATAAACGACGAGTCGCGGCAGATCGACCTTCCCGAAGCCTGGGAGCATCGATCTGCCGCGACTCGTCGTCATGTCGACGGGCGGCGGATGCGGTCAGCCGTTGACGACGACCAGGTCGTCGAGCGCAGTGCGCGTGCGCGGGGCGAGCTCGCGCGCCCGGAGGACCTCGGGGAGCGCATCCGGATCGCCGAGCGTGCCGAGCGCCGTGATGGACACCGGCAGGAAACGGTCGTCGATGTCGAACGCGGAACGCAGCCCCTCAACGACGAAGCCGCCCATCTGGTGCACGTGCAGTCCGTCGTGGTGCGCCTGAATGCTGAGGTGCGCGATCGCCTGGCCCAGGTCGTAGGTGGCCCAGCGGCGCGCGTTGCCGTCGCTGTCGATCACTTCGGCGAGGGCGACGATCAGTACGCTCGCCGATCCCGCCCAGGCCGCGTTGAAGCCAACGAGGTTCTGCTCGATCGCGGCGAACGCCGCCCCTCCGCGGCGGGCGACGATGAATCGCCACGGCTGCGTGTTTCCGGCGGACGGCGACCAGCGCGCGGCCTCGAGGGCAGCGGTCAGCTTCTCTTCGTCGACGGATGCGGTGGGATCGAACGCGCGCGGGCTCCAGCGCTCGGCGAGGACGGGCAGCAGGCGCGCGCTCGTGTCGGCGGCGCGATCGGACAGTTCGGCGATAGCCATGAGACTCCTGAAGGGAGAGAACGGGGGACACGGCTCCATTGCCAATCTATGTAAACACATAGGCTCAGTGGCTATTCCCCGCTCGCTGCGTGTCCTATCCGTGTGCTCCCGTCATCGCCGTGCGCGCCTCGCTCGTTCCGAACGCGGAGAAGAGGTGATTGCGCACAGCGCTCATCGGCCACACCGGGGCATCCGATGCCGGCTCCAGGCCGGCGTTCCAGCCCCAGGCGTCGGCCGCCTTGAGCGCCGCGTCGTCCTTCGTGATGAGCATGACCGGCGTCTGGTGGCTGGCGCCCTGGCGGGTGACCGAGCTGTTGGGCTGGTGGTCGCCCATCGCCAGCACGACGAGGTTCGGGTCGTGGCTGTTCGTGACGAACTGCGTGAGCGCCTGCATGGCGTACGCGACGGTGCGCGCGTAGATCACACGGGGGCTGGTCGTCGTGGCGACGGGCCCGGTGAACGCGGCCCCGTCGCCGACGTCGTTCCACGGCAGCAGCGACGGCGGCTGCGTCCAGGGGTAGTGGCTGGACAGCGTGTCGATCTCGGCATACACCGGCGGGCGGTCCCCCGGCGTGAGCTCGCGTTGCGCGAACGCGTGGTAGATGTACTGGTCGGGCATCGTGGCGTAGCCGTACGGCTTGCCCTGGTAGCCGACGTTGAACTTCGTGTACAGCTTGTCGTATCCGTAGAACTGCTGCCCCTGCACCCACGGCCGGTCGGTGGAGGGCACGTCGAACACGGTGCGCCAGCCGGCATCGCCGAACGTGCTCGACAGTGTGATCCGGGGCGCGGCTATGAGCTGGTCGTAGCGGCGCTGGCTGTTCACCCAGAGCCCCGCCCCGACACTGGCATGGGCCAGCCAGCTGCCGGCGCCGAACGTCGGCGAGTCCACCCATGCGCTGCGAGCCGAGAACCCGGCTGCCGACAGTTGTTCGTCGGAGGTCGTGAGCGCGCTGCGCACGGTCGGCGCCAGCTGCGGGTCGTCCAGCGCCACCCGTCCGTAGCTCTCCACGTAGACCACCAGAACGTCTTTGCCGGCGAGACCGGCGATGCGACTCGACGCCGGCACGGCGGCCGCCGGGTCGGTGCGGATGTCGTGCGCGAAGGCGTCCCGATCGGCGAGGTCGTCGGGCAGGACCTGCACCGTCTGCCAGGCCATCCGCGCCGTGGCGTCGCTGGCGATCGCCGCCGTGTAGTACCCGTGCGGCCAGCCCACGCCCGTGACCGCCAGTATCGACCACGCCGCCACCAGCGTCGCCAGAACGGGCACAGCGCGAACGCGCTGCCGGCCGATCGCGTCGGCGACGCGCATCGACGCCCACGGCACGAGCACGAAGATGCCGACCGCCACGGCGATGGCGGCGGTGACGGCGAGTGCCGCGACCGCCGGACCCGCGAATGTCGCGAGGGTCTCGGCGCCGTCGCGCAGATACGTCCAGTCATCGACGATGTCGAACGGCCGGGTGAGCACGGCGCGAAAGCCCAGGTTCAGGCCGCGCAGCAGAACGAGGGCGGCCAGCAGCACACCGAAGACCAGGGCGACGACGCGCATCGGCCGCGGTGGAAGCAGCAGAGCGGCCACACCCAGCGCCAGGCCCTCGATCGGCAGTCGCAGAAAGTCCTGGATGCCCCACACGGAGTACTGTCCGGGCGACGCCAGCGCCAGGCACAGCACGACGGCGGCGAGAATGGTCACGAGTATCCTGCGCACCGCACTCCTTCGCGACTCTCGCCGGTTTGCGTTTCAAGCTTCCACCGGCACATCACTAACCACACGAGCGGGCCGCTGGAAAGGTTCAATCGCCCACGTCGAGGTGCCGGGGTGCCGGATGCGGTGGTTTGCTTCTGCGTGCCTACACGCGCCGTGCCGTCAGCGCGAATTTGCGGATGCGGCCGGTCGCCATCCAGTCCCGCCACAGCCGGTGCGAGGCGAAAAGGTCATCGGTGAGGGTCGTGCCCAGCTCCGCCACGATGCGGTCGCGATTCGCGGCGAACTGGGCCAGCAGGGCCGTGACCACACGCAGGTGCGCTGCGGTGTCGTCCTGAACCGATTCCGTGGCGAGACCGGCGTCGGCCAGCACCTTCTCGAACTCGTCCAGCGGCACGGGCCAGACGGTGTCGGCGGCCGGCATGGCGGCGCGCTCGGCGGGCGTCAACGGCATCCCCTCCTCCAGCGTGCAGGCGAACCGGCCGCCCGGGTGCAGCGCCGTGGCGACAGCCGCCACCAGCCCCCGCTTGTCGCGGAACGCCAGCACGGTCTCCAGCAGCAGCACGATGTCGAAGGTGCCGGCGGGAAGCGGCGGCACGGTGTGCACGGCGTAGGTGCACGGCAGTCCGGCGGTTCGTTCCCAGGCGAGCGCAACGGCCTCGGCATCGGCGTCGACGCCGGTGTAGGCACAGCCGAAGGTGCGGACGATGTGTCTGCCGGGGCCGCCGGTCCCGCAGCACACGTCGAGCACGCGCACGTCGGCGTCGACGCGGGCGCTGCGGGCGAGGGAGAGGATGGCGTCGGCCGTCATGAAGCTCTCCTGACCGACGAACTGGCCGGGCAGGTGTGCGGCCACCCGCGCGTCGAGCAGGGCGGCTCCGACGTCGGCGCGTCTGTTCACACTGGCTCCCGGCGTCGGCACCACAGCCATCGCGGCAGCGACATGACACAAGTATTGCGCATCACCCATCGCCAGCGCCGCCGATCCGTGGAACCCTATGAAGAGGACGCAGGCCGCGGAAGCATGGCGACCGGAACCCGTCCACGGATGGCCGACCCGATGACGATCAGAACCGAGAGCCGCATCACAGTCACTGGAAGCGTCAGTGACGTGTGGGACTACCTGTGCGACGTCGGCCGCTGGCCGGAGTGGGCGCCGACGGTGCTCGAGTGCCGCATCGACGGCGGCGGTCCCATGCTGCCTGGCGCCTGGGTGGAGCAGCGGGCTAAGGACCTTGGCTGGAATCACAGCCGGCGTGAGCAGGTGACCGCCGTCGACCCGCCCCGCTCGATGGCGTTCGCCGGCACGATGGGAACGTCCGTGGCGCGCTGGGGAATGGAGTTCGAGCCGGCAGGCGATGAACACACGAACGCCATGATGTGGGTCGAGGTCGACCTCGCGAACATCATGCGCGCCGTCCCCGGCCGCGCCCTCCAGGGCAGAATTCAGCGCGTGAGCGATATCGAGATGGCGGCGATCAAGGCCGCGGTCGAGTCGGACGTGCAGACGGGCACGGGGTCACCGTGAGCCAGGCCGACCGTACCCGTGAGCGCTTGATCGAGATATACCGCAAGAAGGCGAGACACTACGATTCCACCTCCTGGCTCTACCCGGCCCCCGGCTACCCGCATCGGGCGCAGCGCTCGCGTGCCGTGCGGGCACTCGGCCTCCGCCCGGGTGACAGGGTGGTCGACATCGCCTGTGGCACGGGCTTGAACTTCCCGTTGGTCGAGGAGGCGATCGGTCCCAGCGGCCGGCTCGTCGGTGTGGACCTGACCGACGCGATGCTCGCTCGCGCCAGGGACCGGGTCGAGGCGAATGGCTGGAACAACGTCAGCCTCGTGCAGTCCGACGCGGCCGAGTTCGACTTCCCGGCGGAGGTCGACGCGATCCTGTCCACGTACGCACTGACACAGGTGCCCGAATGCGGGCAGGTCATCGCGCACGGTGCGGCGGCCCTCTCCGACGGCGGTCGCTTGGTCGTGCTGGATCTCAAGCTCCCGGATCGAACGCCCGGCTGGCTGTCGCGGCTCGGAATCGCAGCCGTGCGGACCTCCGCCTCCCCTGACGAGTGGATCATGCGCCGTCCGTGGGCGACCATCCGCGCCGCAATGCACGACGAACTGGCCGATCCCTCCTGGACGGAATTGTGCTTCGGAACCGCGTTCCTCGCAGGCGGATCCAGCCCACGCAACCGTCGCTGACGCGACCCGACGCCTGCAGGTGGACACCGCTGTGTCAAGAGGTCCGCGACGAACCTTCTGGTGAACCTTTTGTTTCAGGCTTGTAAATTCTTGGCCCCCGTTTCAGGGTCGGAGCTCCTCCCGGAGGCCTCCCGTCCATGACCCCGGACCGGGGTACAAGGGTCGGAAGCTCGTGATGTGCGCCCTCGTACGACGCGCATCCGGATCCCATTTCTGTTTGGGATGCTGACCGGCCTTTCCGGGACCCCCGAACGAGGGTGTGTCCGCACTTCTGCCGACAGGGTGCGAGTGTCCGCATGTCGACGGACAGCCTCCGCGAAACCGACCGGTGGAAGGTGCTCGCCGAAGCGTTGTTTCGGGCTCTTTTCAGGCGATCCGGCCCACTTGCGCCCCGATCGGGGGCCCGGATAGAAACAAGACCTACCCGAATCTGATCATCGTCCTCAACGCTGCGGATGTTCGCCCCGTCGATCACGAAAGGTCTCCTCGTGTTCATTTTCATCCTTCAAATCAGACACATGCTCGAAGGCCACCCCCAGCTGTATTTGTTCGCTGTGTATTCGGCGATCATTTGGGTCATTTGGGTTATCAAGGTGGTGGTTTCGAAGCGGTATCGGGCGTACACCGAGGATTTCGCGGTGTCGACGAGTGTGGTGGTTCCGGTGGTGGACGAGCCGTTGGATCTGTTCCGGGATGTGTTGGGCCGGATGGTGGAGCAGCGGCCGGGGGAGATCATCGTGGTGATCAATGGGGCGCCGAACCCGGGGTTGGTGGAGGTGTGCGAGGAGTTCGCGCCGTTGGTGCGGTGGGTGCACACGCCGATTCCGGGGAAGCGGAACGCGGTGATGATCGGGACGCGGATGTCGTCGGGGGATGTGACGGTGTTGGTGGACTCGGACACGGTGTGGACGCCGAATGTGTTGAGCGAGTTGGTGAAGCCGTTCAAGGATGAGCGGGTGGGTGGGGTGACGACGAAGCAGCGGATTTTGGAGCCGGAGCGGTCGTGGATCACCCGGTGGGCGGATTGGTTGGAGAATTCGCGGGCGTTGTATTCGATGCCGGCGCAGTCGGTGGTGGGTCAGATCGGGTGTTTGCCGGGGCGGACGATCGCGTTCCGCCGGTCGATTCTGATGCGGGTGATGGACAAGTTCATGACCGAACGGTTCCTGGGGGTGTTCCTGGAGGTGTCCGATGACCGCACGTTGACGAATCTGACGTTGAAGGAGGGGTATCGGACGGTGTACCAGCACACGTCGCTGGTGTACACGGATGCGCCGTTGAAGGTGAAGAAGCTGTTCAAGCAGCAGTTGCGGTGGGCGCGCGGGTCGCAGTACAACACGTTGCGGATGCTGCCGTGGATGCTGGGCCACGCCCCCCTGCTGGCGTTCTTCTTCCTCACCGACATCCTGCTCCCCTTCATCCTCGCCGGCGTCCTCGGCGGCTGGATCTACCGCTCCCTCACCGGCCAGGGCTACAACCTGTACGAGGGGTTCCTGCACGCCTACGGGGTACAAACCGGTGTGCTCACCGTCGTGGGATTGATGGTCGTCTCCTCGGTGATCAGCATGGCCATCCGGCAGATCCGCCACCTCTCGGAGAAGCCCAGTGACTTCTTCCGGTTGCCGGTGTTCATCATCGTCTCGACGTTCTTCCTGATGCCGATCCGCCTGATCGGGTTCTTCCGGATGGCCCACGCCTCCGGCTGGGGCACCCGCTCCGGCGCCTACTCCGGCGGCCCGAACGAGATCACGTCCGACAACGAGATCGACCAGATCGAGGCAGCGGATGCGGCCTCGACATACTCGTCCACGTCCGGTCCCGCACTCCCCGACGCCGTCGGCGGAGTCTCAACCGCCACCGCCCTCGCCACCCGCGCCGAAGTCCGCAAGGCGCAGGCGTCGGCACCGGCTCCCGCACCGAAGACCGAGTCGAAGCGCGCGGAGCGCCGCCGGCTCAACCCCCTTGCAGCCATCCCCTACCTGATCGGTATCGCGATCCTGACCCTGGAGGTCTTCTTCCTTGTCTGAATTCACGTCCAACTGGTGGGCGCAGAGCAAATCCCGCTCCCAGATCACCACGGCCGCCTTCCTCGTTCTCGCGCTCGTGCTCGGCGGGCTCTCGTACTTCATCTGGGCCTCGCCCACCAGCCCGGTGCGTGGCGCAGTCAACGCCGCGGTCGCGGCGGTGAACCCGCTCGCGGGCGAGAACACCACGCTCAAGAAGAGCCTCACGAGCGCGACCAAGATGATCAGCACCCAGCAGGGCAAGATCACCGCTCTCCAGAAGAAGGTGCTCACGTCGCAGGCCTCGACGGCCAAGCAGCTCGCCGAGGCGCAGCAGCGCGCCGTCGCCGCGGAGAACGCCCTGGCGCAGGCCAAGGCGCAGCTGAGCGCTGCGGGCTCCGGAACCAAGACGCACACCGCATCCGGAAGCAAGCCCGGGTCGGGTTCGGTCGCCGCGCCGATCACCGCGCCGTCCAAGGCGCAGCTCCTGCAGCCCGCGAGCCGCTACTTCGGGATGTACACCGACCAGGCCCCCTTCAACTGGGCGACCTTCGACGCCACCAGCGCGAAGATCGGCGTGCAGCCGAACGTGGTCGGCTACTTCAGCGGCTGGGATGAGACCTTCCGGGCCAACGCGGTCACTCGCGCCTGGCAGGCGGGCCGGCTGCCGCTGATGACCTGGGAGTCCCGGCCGATCAGTGCGGGCAACGACACCAACGTGGCGCCCGACTACTCCCTGCCGAAGATCATCGACGGCTCGTTCGACGCCTACCTGCACCAGTACGCGAAGGACATCGTCGCGACCGGTCTGCCACTGGCGATCCGCCTCGACCACGAGATGAACGGCGTCTGGTACCCATGGTCGGAGACCGATGGCCAGGGCAAGTCGATCAACGGGAACAGCGCGGGCGAGTACGTGAAGATGTGGCAGCACGTGCACGACATCTTCCAGGCCGAGGGTGCGAACAACCTGGTCATGTGGGTCTGGTCGCCGAACATCGTCAACAACCTCCCCGCCGCCCACAAGGTCGACGGCTACCTGCAGTCGCTCTACCCCGGCGATGCCTACGTCGACTGGGTCGGGCTCTCGGGATACCTGCGGCCGCCGTACAAGCCCGACAACGACTTCTCGTTCGACTACACGTTCAAGCCGAGCCTGGACGAGCTGAGGTCGATCACCGCCAAACCGATCCTGCTGTCGGAGATCGGCGCCTCGGAGACCGACGGGCACAAGGTGGCCTGGATCAACTCGTTCTTCCAAGCCATGGGCAAACCGGAGAACGACGACATCATCGGCTTCTCGTGGTTCAACCTCGCGGTCACCAGCTATGTCGAGGGCGTACGCGCCACCAACGACTGGCGCATCGACTCGCGAGCGGACACCCTGTCGGCCTTCATCACCGGCCTGACCAAACCCGAAGACAACTTCACGCTCACCCCAGCGAAGTAAGGACTGATCATCATGAAGAAACTCCTCAAGGACGCCCCGGCGCCCCGCATCAGCGTCATCGGCACCGGCTACCTCGGTGCGACCCACGCGGCCGCCATGGCCGAACTCGGCTTCGACGTCATCGGTGTCGACACCGACCCCCGCAAGGTCCAGGAGCTCAGCGAGGGGCGCGTGCCGTTCTTCGAGCCCGGGCTGCCCGAACTCATCACCAAGCACGTCGCATCCGGTCGCCTCCGCTTCACGAGCGACATCGCCGAGGCGACCGCGGTCTCGGATGTGCACTTCATCTGCGTCGGAACGCCCCAGCAGTCGGGGAGCTTCGCCGCCAACCTCAGCTATGTCGAGACCGCGGCGCGCTCCATCGCCTCGAACCTGACCCACGACGGGCTGATCGTCGGAAAGTCGACCGTTCCGGTGGGCACGGGATCCCGCCTTCGCGCCATCGTGGCCGACGCCCTCCCCGAGGGGGTGCAGGCGGAGGTCGTCTGGAACCCGGAGTTCCTGCGCGAGGGCAAGGCCGTCGAGGACACGCTCACGCCCGACCGCCTCGTCTTCGGCGGCACGACAGCCCGCTCGGAGGCGGTGCTGCGCCAGGTCTACGCGCAGCCGATCGCATCCGGAACCCCGGTGCTCGTCGCCGACCTGCCGACCGCCGAACTGGTCAAGGTCAGCGCGAACGCGTTCCTCGCCACCAAGATCTCCTTCATCAACGCCATCGCGGAGATCTGCGACGTCGTCGGCGCCGATGTCTCGTTGCTTGCGGATGCGCTCGGCCACGACAAGCGCATCGGCCGCCAGTTCCTGAACGCCGGCCTCGGCTTCGGCGGCGGCTGCCTCCCGAAGGACATCCGCGCGCTCATGCACCGCTCCGGCGAGCTCGGCGCGCACTCGGCCGTCGGATTGCTGCAGCAGGTCGACGAGATCAACATGGGCCGTCGGCAGCGCGTCATCGACCTGGCGCTCAAGGCGGTCGGTGGATCGGTGCTCAACCGCCGCATCGGAGTTCTGGGCGCGGCCTTCAAGCCGCACACCGACGACGTGCGCGACTCGCCCGCTCTGAACGTGGCCGCCGCTCTTCACCTGCGCGGCGCTCAGGTGGTCGTCTACGACCCGCAGGCCAACGCCACGGCTCAGCGGATGTTCCCGACGCTCGGGTACGCCGACTCGGTCGACGAGGCGGTCGCGGGTGCCGACGTCACGATCGTGCTCACCGAGTGGCAGGAGTTCATCGACCTCGACCCGGTCGCCCTCGGCGATGTCGTGCACCACCAGACGGTGATCGACGCCCGCAACTGCCTGCCCGCGACCGAGTGGAGCAAGGCCGGCTGGACCGTCCACGCCATGGGCCGGGTTCCGGAGGTGGCTGCGCTCGCCGACGACCTCGCCGAGCTCGCCCCGCTTCGCTGAGTCGCGCATCCGCCGACCGCTGACGAACCCTCCCCACTTCTTCGTACCGTCCACCGACAGGAGATCATCGTGACCCACTACGTGACCAAAGCCGTCATCCCGGCAGCCGGGCTCGGAACCCGCTTCCTCCCCGCCACCAAGGCCATGCCCAAAGAGATGCTGCCGGTGGTCGACAAGCCGGCCATCCAGTACGTCGTCGAAGAGGCGGTGAGCGCGGGTCTCCACGACGTGCTGCTCGTGACCGGCCGTAACAAGAACGCGCTGGAGAACCACTTCGACCGCGCGACCGAGCTGGAGGACACCCTCGCACGCAAGGGCGACACCGACCGCCTCGAGAAGGTCAACCACTCCACCGGTCTGGCCGACATGCACTACGTGCGCCAGGGCGACCCCAAGGGTCTCGGCCACGCAGTGCTCCGCGCCAAGATGCACATCGGGCACGAGCCGTTCGCGGTTCTGCTCGGCGACGACATCATCGACGCCCGGGATGAGCTGCTCACCCGGATGCTCGACGTGCAGCGCCAGCGCAACACCACCGTCGTCGCGCTGCTCGAGGTCGACCCGAGCCAGATCCACCTCTACGGTGCCGCGGCCGTCATCGAGACCGACGAGGACGACGTCGTGCGCATCACCGGACTGGTCGAGAAGCCCGACCGGGACAGCGCGCCGTCGAACTACGCCGTGATCGGCCGCTACGTGCTGCGCCCCGAGATCTTCGACATCCTGGAGAAGACCGAACCGGGCAAGGGCGGCGAGATCCAGCTGACCGACGCGCTGCAGGGCCTCGCGAGCGCGCCGGACTGGACCGGCGGAGTGCACGGTGTCATCTTCAGCGGTCGCCGCTACGACACGGGCGACCGGCTCGACTACATCAAGGCGATCGTGCAGCTCGCCTCCGACCGCCCCGACCTCGGCCCGGATCTCGTGCCGTGGCTGCGCGAGTTCGTGGGCTCGTCGGCTCCGGAGTCCGCGCTGGACGCGGCCGAATCGGGCTCGGTGCGCCCGGCGGTGGCGCCTGAGCCGGTTCCGGCGGGCGCGTCTGTCGCTGCTGCGCCTGTTGCGGCAGCGCCTGCCCGCAAGGGCAAGCAGGACAAGGAGCTGCTGCCGGCCGGCCTCGTCGACTGACGCTGTCGCTAGGCGCCTCGGCTCACTTCTCGAGTCCGAGGCGCTTCAGCGTGTGCTTCTCGTCGTGGTCCGCATCCGTTTCGACCTCGTCGACGGCCACCGGGATGCCGGGGCCGATCGCCAGCCAGACGAAACCGTCGCGATGCACCAGTGGGACCAGGTCGGTCGTGCCGTCTTTAAGGAGGGTGCGGATGCGCTTCAGGAGCGCGTAGCCTTCCGTCGGCCGGGTCACGTAGGTCTTGCGGCGGTAATGGACCACGTGCGCGACCGTCTTCGCGCTCAGGCCCTCGATTTGGGAATCGTTCAGCGTCTCGGTCATCCTCGGGTCCTCTCGTCGCCGGCATTCCCGGCGCAGGTCGACGGTACGCGCGACGGCGGAGGAGTCAAGACGGGTTAAACCACGATGCCGGGCTCATGAATCCTAGGGAGATTCACGTGCCCGGCATGCGTTTCGGGGTTATCGGGAGAGGATATTCGGGTTCCTCTACCGACTCTTGAACTCTAGCGGAGAAACACCTCTTGTGGGCCAAAATGAGGACACGATTTGTACCCCAGTCTGAGTGCCAGGATTTCGGCCCGCGGGCTGCTGGCTTTTTGCGGGTCTCAGACAGCCAGTTCGTCGACGAGGGCGGCCACGAACGCGTCGATGTCGTGCTCGGTCGTGTCGAAGGAGCACATCCAGCGCACCTCGTTGTTGGCCGCGTTCCAGTCGTAGAAGCGGAAGTGCGTGCGGAGGCGATCGGCGACACCGGTCGGCAGCGTGGCGAACACCCCGTTCGACTCGGTCGCCTGGCTGAAGCCGACGCCCTGGATGCTGCCGTCGGCGATTCCCGTCTCGAGGGCGGTGCGAAGTCGGTTCGCCATCGCATTCGCGTGCGAGGCGGACCGCAGCCAGAGGTCGTCGGTGAGCAGGGCGATCAGCTGAGCGGAGATGAAGCGCATCTTGGACGCGAGCTGCATGTTGAGCTTGCGCAGGTAGAGCAGGCCCTCCGACGCCTCGGGATTCAGCACGACGACGGCCTCGCCGTAGAGCATCCCGTTCTTGGTGCCGCCAAAGCTCAGCACGTCGACGCCGGCGTCGGTCGTGAAGGCGCGCAGCGGAACGCCCAGGGAGGCAGACGCGTTGGCGATGCGGGCGCCGTCCATGTGCAGTTTCATGCCGAGCGAGTGCACGTGGTCGGCGATGGCTTTGACCTCTTCGACCGTGTACGCCGTACCGAGTTCGGTCGTCTGCGTGATCGACACGACGAGCGGCTGGGCGCGGTGCTCATCGCCCCAGCCCCAGGCCTCCCGGTCGATGAGCTCGGGGGTCAGCTTGCCGTCGGGCGTCTCGACGGGCAGCAGCTTGATGCCCGCGACGCGTTCTGGTGCGCCCGCTTCGTCGGTGTTGATGTGGGCGGTCTTGGCGCAGACCACGGCGCCCCAGCGGGGCAGCATCGACTGCAGGCCGACGACGTTCGCGCCCGTTCCGTTGAAGACGGGGAAGACCTGCACGCCCGTGCCGAAGTGCTCTTCGAAGACGTCGTGCAATCGTTCGGTGTAGACGTCTTCGCCGTAGGAGATCTGGTGGCCCTCGTTGGCGGCCGCGATGGCGTCGAGGATCTCGGGATGGACACCCGCGTAGTTGTCGGAGGCGAAGCCGCGGAGGTTCAGGTCATGGAGTTGTAGCGTCACCCTTACATCCTCGCAGGATCGGCCGACTTGTTTTCACCGTCGGCCCGATCTGTGAGCAACGTGCGCACGCCGTTGATCGTGGAGGGATCTTCGCTCCAGAGATCGACCACTCTCGACGCCAGTTCGGCCTCGAGACCGGCGAGCGACTTCACGACGAAGATCGCCGCGGCCGCGTTCGGGGCATCCTTGGTGAATCCCTGCGCGACGGCCCGCGTCCACGCATCCGCCGCCGCCTTGGCCGCTGCGTAGTTGGCGCCGCCGGCGGTTGGCCGATCGACGGCCGTGGAGGAGACCACGGCGAGACGTCCTGCCGGAACTGCGACGAGATCTTCGTAGAAGACTCGCGAGCTGTTGCGCAACGTCTCGAATCCCCGCTCGAGGAATGCCCAGTCCTCGTCGCTCTGACCGGCGATCCCGCCACCGCCGCGCCAGCCGCCGACCAGGTGGACGAGACCGTCGACGTTGCCGAACTTGACGTGGATGCGCATGGCGAGCTCGGCAACGGCCGACCGGTCGCCGAGGTCGCACACCCGGGTGTCGACGCCGGGAACGGCGTCGGCGAGGGCGGCGAGGGCCTCCGGCCGGGTGCCGACGGCCAGAACGGTCGCGCCGGCGCCGACGAGTGCTCGGGCGACCGCCTCACCGCTGGCGCTGGTCGCGCCCGCGATGAGGACGATCTTTCCCGTGAGGTCAGTGCTCACTTCGTGTCCGACTCCGCTGTGATGCCGGCCGTCGACTCGATGACGCCCGACATCTTCTTGCTCAGCGCCTCGTAGAACATCGAGAGCGGGAACTCGTCGTCGAGCACGGCATCCGTGTAGCCCTTCGGCACCCCGGCGAGAATCTCGTCGGAGAGACCGCGCGCCCAGTTCGACGCCGGGTTCGGTGTGAGGGTCTCAGTGAGCATGTCGTATGCGGCCAGCCAATGAGCGACCTTGGGCCGGTCGATGGAACGCCAGTAGAGCTCGTTGATCCGATCGCTCAGGGCGACGACCACCTCGGGAACGTTCTCCCAATCGATGGTCAGCTTCGTGTCGGTCCAGTGCAGAACGTCGTGCTGGTGCATCCATGCGAACAGGAGCTGGCCGCCCAGTCCGTCGTAGTTGCGCACACGGCTGCCGGTGATGGCGAAGCGGAAGATGCGATCGAAGATCACTGCGAACTGCACCAGCCGGGCATGCTCGCGGATATCGCGCTGCGCAGCCGAGAGCTCGGAATCGGGCAGGGCCGCGAGCTCGCGCTCCTGACGGACCGACTCGCGGAATGCCGTCAGATCGCAGCGCAGCTCTTCCAAGGAGTAGAGGAAGAACGGCATGCGCTGCTTGATCATGAAGGGATCGAACGGCAGATCTCCCCGCATGTGACTGCGGTCGTGGATGAGATCCCACATCACGAAGGTCTCCTCCGTGAGCTTCTGGTCGTCGAGCATCCGCGCTGCGTCCGCGGGCAGCTCGAGCTTCGTGATCTCGGCTGCTGCGCGCACGACCGTGCGGTAGCGCGCCGCTTCACGGTCCTGGAAGATCGCGCCCCAGGTGAACTGCGGGATCGAGCGCATCGCGACGGTCTCCGGGAACAGCACCGCTGAGTTGGTGTCGTAGCCGGGGGTGAAGTCGACGAACCGCAGGGGGACGAAGAGCTTGTTCCCGTAGTCGCCGGCTTCGAGCTCGGCGATGAACTCCGGCCAGATCACCTCGACGAGCACGGCCTCGACCAGCCGGTCGGTGCTGCCGTTCTGCGTGTACATCGGGAACACCACGAGGTGGCCGATCCCGTCGACTCTGTGCTGCTGCGGCTGGAACGCCATGAGCGAGTCGAGGAAGTCGGGAACGCCGAACCCCTCGTCCGCCCACCGGTGGAAGTCGGTGGCCAGCGCCTCCAGGTACTCGGCGTCGTGGGCGAAGTACGGGGCGAGCTCGACGATGCAGTCCACGATCGTGGCGACATCGCGCGCAGCGTCGGATCTGTGCGACTCCTCGGGAATCGAACCGTCCTTGATCTGAACGGTCTGCAGGGCGACAGCCGCATCCTTCAGCCGGAGCCAGGCGGGATGCGCGGCGAGCGAGCGCACGGAACGGCCGTCTTCGACGACCTCGGGCTCTCCGACAATTGCATCCGTGGGGAACTGGGAAACGAATTGAGACATGACGAACCTCCCGTCGCTGATCGGCCGCGGTCGCGGCTTCCTGTTGTGGCGAGCGCTGCACGAGCACCCTGTCGAAATCCTAACGAGATGCCTGAGAACTTTTCTTGCCCCTCTGCGTGGATTGTTGCGTGAACGCTCATCCGACGCGGATCTGTGCCGTCAATCTGGGGCCAGACGCCAAAATCCGTCCTCCTCTGGACGAACGAAACGCGGCTAGGCTCGCCGCATGACCACTCCCGCCACCGCCGAAGCCGTGGAGCGTGCGCTCGCCGAGGTGGCAGATCCCGAAGACGCACAGTTCTTGCAGCGATTCTTCAAAACGGGGCCGGGGCAGTACGGCGAGGGTGACGTGTTCATCGGGGTCCGCGTTCCCCAGACGCGCGCCATCGCCAAGCGCTTCCCGACCCTCGACCTCGGCGAGATCCGTCGCCTCCTCGACAGCGAAGTCCATGAGCACCGGCTGGCGGGGCTGATCATCCTGAACCGGATGTTCGAGCTGGCCGGGCGGCCACGCACCGACGATCCGGCCCGGCGTGAGCAGATCGCAGAGTTCTACCTCGACGCGGTGCGGCGCGGACGCGTGAACAACTGGGATCTCGTGGATTCGTCTGCCGAGTTCGTGCTCGGCGAGTTCCTCTGGACCGGCCCGCGCGACGTGCTCTTCGAGCTCGTGCGCAGCGAGAGCCTGTGGGAGCGCCGGGTCGCGGTGATGTCCTCGTTCGCCTTCATCAAGCACGGCGACGCCTCCACGACCGTCCAGCTGGCGGAGCTGCTGCTCGACGACCGCGAAGATCTGATCCAGAAGGCGGTGGGGTGGATGCTGCGCGAGATCGGCAAGCGGATCGACCGGGCGACGCTACTGGAGTTCCTCGACGCGAACGCTCCCAGGATGCCGCGCACCATGCTCAGCTACGCGACCGAGCACCTCTCGCCCGAGCAGCGAGCCGACTACCGGGGGCGCCGATGACCAGTCGGGTGAGCGACCCTCAGGTGAGCTTGCCATGATGGTCACATGACGAGAACGGTTCGAGGGGCTCGCGTACTGATCACCGGCGCCGCGTCCGGCATGGGTCGGCTGTATGCGGAGCGCGCCGTTCGTGAGGGTGCGCGCGCAGTGGTGCTCTGGGATCGCGACGAGGATGCGCTGCAGACCCTCGTCGCCGAGCTCCGGGGCATCGTGATGGACGGGCGCACGGCCACACCCTGGGGCGCACCGGAGCGCTCGCCGAGTTCGGCATCCGGTGCGCCGGCCACCATCGTGCATCCGTACGTCCTCGATCTCAGCGAGCTGGGCGCGATCGCCCAGTCTGCGCAGGCGGTGCGCAAAGACCTCGGTGGCATCGACATCCTGATCAACAACGCGGGCATCGTGCGCGGCAAGTACTTCTGGGAGCACGACAACGGCGAGGACACCCGACCGACCATGCAGGTCAACGCGCTGGCGCCGATGTACGTGACGCGCGAATTCCTGCCCGGCATGATCGAGAGCCCTCGCGAGGCGCGGGTGGTCAACATCGCGTCGGCGGCAGGCACGATGGCGAACCCCCGGATGAGCGTCTACGCCGGCTCGAAGTGGGCGGTGATCGGGTGGAGCGACAGCCTTCGCCTCGAGTTGACCCAGCAGGGCTTCGGGCACGTTCGGGTCACCACGGTGGCTCCCAGCTACATTTCGACGGGGATGTTCGACGGGGCTCGTGGCCCGCTCCTCACCCCGGTGCTCACGCCCGAACACGTCGCCGACAAGGTGTGGCGCGCCATGCTCGCGGGACGACCGATGCTGATGCTGCCCTGGTCGGTCGGGCTCGCCAAGACGCTCAAGGGGATCCTGCCCACGCGGGCCTGGGATGCGGTGGCCGGCCGCGTGTTCGGCGTCTACTCCTCGATGGAGAACTTCACCGGACGACAGCTCTGAGCTTTCGCGACACCACCCGGATGGGTGGAGTTTCTGTGAACTCTCACATAAAGTGACCCCCAAACGCACTGGAGAGTGGGGGCCATGAGCGATCCATCCTGGACTCAGGTCGTGAAGACCGAGTCGCCGCAGCCGGAGCTGAAGCGGGCCCTCGGCCCCGGGCTTCTGCTCCTGTTCATCGTCGGGGACATCCTCGGAACCGGCGTCTACGCCCTCACCGGGCAGGTCGCTGCGGAGGTCGGGGGCGCCGCCTGGCTTCCGTTCCTTCTGGCATTCGCCGTCGCGACGGTGACAGCGCTCTCATATCTGGAGCTGGTGACCAAGTATCCGCAGGCGGCCGGCGCCGCGCTCTACACCCACAAGGCGTTCGGCATCCACTTCTTCACGTTCATCGTGTGCTTCATCGTGATGACCTCGGGCATCACCTCCGCTGCCACCGCATCCCGGGCGTTCGCCGTCAACCTGACGCTCGGATTCGCGTTGCCGGCCGACAACACGGTCACGATGCTCATCGCCGTCGCCTTCATCGTGCTGATCATGCTCGTCAACCTGCGCGGGGTCACGCAGAGCGTCTGGCTGAACGTCGTGCTCACGCTCGTCGAGCTCTCCGGGCTGCTGCTCGTGATCATGATCGGCCTCTGGGCGATCGCCGGGGGCAACGCCGACCTGTCCCGGGTCGTCGCCTTCGACACCCCGGAAGACAAGGGTGTTCTGCTCGCCGTCAGCACCGCGACCTCGCTCGCCTTCTTCGCGATGGTCGGGTTCGAGGACTCGGTGAACATGGCCGAGGAGACGAAGAATCCGAGCAAGATCTTTCCGAGGATCATGCTCACCGGGCTCGGGATCACGGCCGTCGTGTACGTGCTCATCTCGATCTGCGTCGTCGCGCTGGTGCCGATCGGCGAGCTGGCCGGCAGTGAGACGCCGCTTGTCGCCGCGGTCGAGGCTGCGGCACCAGGCTTCCCGATCGCCGACCTCCTGCCGTTCATCTCGATGTTCGCCGTGGCCAACACTGCGCTCATCAACATGATGATGGCCAGCCGGCTCCTCTACGGCATGAGCAAGCAGAAAGTGCTTCCCGGGTTCCTGGCGAAGGTTCAGCCGAAGCGCCAGACGCCGTGGGCGGCCATCCTGTTCACGAGCGCCCTCGCCGTCGGACTGATCGTCTACGTCTCGCTCGACCCCGAAGGGTCGATCGTCGCGCTTCTCGGCGGAACGACCTCGCTGCTGCTGCTTGCGGTCTTCGCCGTGGTCAACGTCACGGTTCTGGTGCTGAGGCGCCAGCCCGTCGACCACAAGCACTTCCGTACGGCGACCTTCCTGCCGGTCGTCGGCGCGATCACGTGCCTCTACCTGGTGTTCCCGTGGACCTCAGGCCGCCCGCCCGGTCAGTACACCATCGCACTCGCGCTTCTCGCGATCGGCATCATCCTCTGGGCGGTCGAGCGCATCTTCCGCCTCGTCGCGGCCCGCAGAGCTCCCACCCCCTGACGCCGGGCCGCCCCGGGCGTCAGCCCCAGCGGCGGGTGGACCAGCGTTCGAAGATGCCGACGAGGGAGTCGGTGAGCTTTCCGATGATGGCGAGGAGGATGATCGCCAGGAAGAGTCGGTCGGTGCGTCCGTTGTTGGCGGAGTCGCTCAGGAGGAACCCGAGCCCCATCGACGAGGCGATCAGCTCGGCGGCCACCAGGAACAGCCACGACTGAGCCAGGGCGAGGCGCAACCCCGAGATCACCGACGGGAGCACGAACGGCAGCTGCACCGTGGTGAACAGCCGAACGCCCCTGAGACCGAAGGCTCGGCCGGCCTCGACGAGGTGCCGGTCGACGTGCCTGAGCGATGCGGCGACCGTCGTGTAGACGGGGAAGAACGCGCCGATCGCGATGAGGATCACCTTCGACTCCTCGCCGATCTTGAACCACAGGATCAGGAGGGGAACCCAGGCGAGCGACGGCACCGCGCGAATGGCGCTGAGCGTCGAGCTGAAGAAGATGTCCCACAGCCGGGACAGGCCGACGAGCGCGCCGAACACGAGGCCGAGCAGGGCGCCGCAGGCGAACCCGATGAGCACGCGCTGCGTGGAGATCGCGATGTAGAGACCGAGCAGTCCGCGCTGGGCGAGGTCGACGGCGGCCTCGACCACCATGGTCGGGCTCGGGAGCTGAGCCGAGGAGAACGCACCGGAGGTCGAGGCGATCTGCCACGCCGCCAGCAGGATGATCGGCAGCACGAAGCCGCCGATGATCCGCACGGACCGGCGAGACAGGAACGGCACGCGGGCGTCCTTCTCCGCGCCAGGACGACCTCCCGTCAGGTAGCCGTCGACGCGTGCGACAGACGTGCCGCCGATCGAGGCGACCATCATCGGCCCGTCGCCCTCCGGTGCGCTCTGGTAGCTCATGGGTGCGTCAGCCTCCGATGGCGCTCGGGTCGGCCTTCTCGACGAAGCTCGGCTCGAGCAGGGTCTTCAGCGCGGTGTCGATGTCGGACTGCTTCTTGACGTCACCGGACTGCACGAAGATCGGCCCGACCTTCTTGAGCACCTTCAGCTGTGCGTCGCCGGGGATCGGCGAGACGTCGAGGTTGGTGCGCTCCGTGATGACCGTCGTGGCGACGGAGGGGTCGATGCCGGCAACGTCGGAGAGGATCTTCGCCGTCTCGTCGGGGTGCTTCAGCGCCCAGGCGCGGGCGTACTCGTAGGTGTTCACGACGGTCTGCGCGACGTCGGGCTTGGACGAGAGGAACGACTCGGTCGCATTGAGGAATCCGTAGGTGTTGAACGCGACGTTGCGATAGATCAGTTTGCCGCCGGCCTTCTCGGCGTTCGCCATGATCGGGTCGAGGCCGCTCCACGCATCCACCGAGCCGTTCTGAAGCGCCGCCCAGCCGTCGGCGTGCTGCAGGTTCTGGATGGTCACGTCGCTGGCCGAGAGGCCGTTCGCTTCGAGCGCCTGAAGGAGGAAGAAGTAGGGGTCGGTGCCCTTGGTGGCCGCGATCTGCTTGCCCTTGAGCTCTTTGACCGAGCTGATATTGGAGTTCGGGCCGACGACGATGGCCGACCACTCCGGCTGCGAGAAGATGTCGATCGTCTTGATGGCCGAGCCGTTGGACCGTGCGAGCAACGCCGCGGAGCCCGCGGTCGATCCCACGTCGATCGCGCCGGCGCGCAGCGACTCATTGGCCTTGTTCGACCCGGCCGACTGCACCCAGTTGACGGTGATCTTCTGCTTCGCAAGGGCCTTTTCGAGCCAGCCCTGCTGCTTGATCACGAGGCTCAGCGGGTTGTACGTGGCGAAGTCGATGTTGAGCGTTCCGCCCTGGGTGACACCGGCGGTGCTGGACGAGCCGGATTCGGCGGCCGAGCCCTCGCCGGCGACGCAGCCGGACAGGAGCAGGCTGGCTGCTGCGGCGATCGCCGCGACGGCGGTGAGGATGGTGGGTTTACGCATGATGCCTCTCGAAGGTGCGGTGCGGATTCCAGCCTCGCCGTTTGCTGCGGGCGGTGGGCCGGGATGGCTGTGTCTGTGGATCAGTAGGGAAGCGCAGGGACTGTGGAGGAACTCTGCGCCCCGCGGGCGAGCCCGTGCCGGTCGATGCCGAGCAGGTCGAGGAGCTCGGCCCGCAGCTCGGCCAGTTCGGCTGAACCGCGATCGCGCGGGCGGGCGCCCGGAACAGTGAGGACGCGTCGGATGGTCGCGCCCGGCCTGTCTTCCTCGGCGCCCAGCAGGATGATGCGGTCGGCGAGTTGAAGGGCCTCGTCCACGTCGTGGGTGACGAGGAGGATGGTCGTGGGGTTCGCGCTGTGCACCTCGAGCAGCAGATCCTGCATCTTCAGCCGGGTCAGCGCATCCAGTGCGCCGAAGGGCTCGTCGAGCAGCAGAACGCCGGGGTTGCGGGCGAGGGCGCGGGCGAGGGATGCGCGCTGCGCCATGCCGCCGGAGACCTCGCGCGGCCGCAACCCGGCTGAGGCGGACAGTCCGACGAGGTCGAGGAGGCGGGCGACCTGCTCGTCGCCGTCGCGACGGTCGAGCCCGCGAGGCAGGCCGAGCGAGACATTGGCGGCGAGGGTGCGCCAGGGGAGCAGCCGTGGCTCCTGGAAGCCGACCGCGCAGCGCGCGTCGACGCCGGCGACAGCCGAGCCGTCGATCAGGGCCGCGCCGGAGGTTGGTGTGTCGAGGCCGCCGGCGATCCGCAGGAGGGTCGACTTTCCGCATCCGCTCGCACCGAGGATCGCGACGACCTCACCCCTTTCGACACGGAGCGAGACGTCGCGGAGAACGAGCCGTTGGGCGGAACCGCGCGCGGGCGAGCCTGCCTTCTTCTCCTTCTTCGGGTCGACCACGAACGAGCGTGCGACGTCGACGAACTCGACGGGGAACGCGGAAGGCGTGGACATGGCTCTCGCTCGGATCGGCGGAAAGGGCGATTCTGAAGCTACCGGGCCTCCGCACGCAACGCAGTCGGTCGCGAAACGTAACGTAACGAAACCGGACGTCAAGCTTGTCTCGGGCCCTTGACCGGCCCCCGATCGTCAGCCGAAGATCATCGGCCTGTCGTCGTCGTCACCCTCGTCGGGCAGCAGGTCGAGGTCGACGACCACGGGCACATGGTCGCTCGGCGCTGTGCCCTTTCTCTCGTTGCGATGGATGCTCGCCCCGGTCACGAGGTCGGCGAACGGCTTCGACCCCAGGATGAAGTCGATGCGCAGCCCCTCGTTGCGTGGGAAGCGCAGCTGCTTGTAGTCCCAGTAGGTGTAGCCCTCGGGAACGAGCGGACGCACCACATCAGTGAGGCCCGCCGTCTCGAAAGCGGCGAACGCACTGCGTTCGGGCGGTGAGATGTGCGTGGAGACGCCGGGGATGAGGCTTGGATCGCCCACGTCGGAGTCGAGCGGCGCCACATTCCAGTCCCCCATGAGGGCGAGCGGCTGGTCGGGCTTCTCGGCGAGCCAGGCCTGGGTGTCGGCAGCGAGCGTCGCCAGCCAGTCGAGCTTGTAGTGATAGTGCGGATCGTCGAGCGCACGCCCGTTCGGCACGTAGAGGCTCCAGATGCGGATGCCGTCGACCGTCGCACCGATGGCGCGCGCCTCCTTGGGAAGGTCGGGGCCCTCTTCTCCCTTGAGGAAGCCGGGCATCTCGGGGAAGCCGATCTCGACGTCTTCGATCGGAAGCCGGCTCGCGATGGCGACCCCGTTCCATTGGTTGAGGCCGTGCAGCGCGACGTCGTATCCGGCGTCTTCGAACGCCTGGTGCGGGAACTGCTCGGGCTTGCACTTGATCTCCTGCATTGCGAGCACATCGATGTCTTCGCGCACCATCCAGTCGACGACCCGCTCCACTCGGGTGCGGATCGAGTTCACATTCCAGGTCGCAACACGCATGTCCCGATCGTATCGGCCGGCACCGACGAGGCTCACCAGTGACTGACGACTCTCCCCACACACCCGTCAGCCTGTCAACACCAGCGCGAGCAACAAGGAAACAGAAGATGAGGGTGGCGCACCGTACCTGATAGCAGTGCACCACCATCAGAGGAAGGAACCGCCTTCCGTCGACCGATCCCTTGCGACGGTCCAAGGCACTAGCGGCACCCATCGACGGCGTGACCGCGAAAAGCAGGCTCGATATCACCGGCCGGAGCGCTGCCGCTTGCTACCGAGGTTGTAGGCATGGTGGGTATGTGCACGGCCTGCGGTGGTGAGGATGCAGATGTCACGGTCGGGGCTGGTGGCTAGGGAGTGAAGCGCCCCGGGGGGCGTTGCGCGTAGAGGCAACATCATTGTCCCGCTGGCCGCATTGATGTTTCAGATTTTGCATATGTGTTACTGTTCACTCGCGGTTAGTTGCCGCTGAATGGAGAGCAAACTCATGAAAATCCTTCGAGGGGTAAGCGCATTCGTCGCGGGCGCAATTTTGGTCGCTGGATTCACGTTCGCAAATGGCGCAGGTGCGATGGCGGCGGAGTCGGCGGAGCCGACGGGTACCGGCGCGATGGTGGAGGATCTTCCGAACCTCACGGACGATCAGTTGTCTGAGGGGCTCCAGGAATTGAAGAACTCTCCGCTGCCGCGGACCTCCGAGGTGACGGCGACGGGACTCGCGACGACGTATGTGCTCGGCAATGGGCTGACAATGACCGTCAATGAGTCCGTTATCGCACCGCGCCTGGGCGGGGGTTTCGAACCGAACGGGCAGTTCTACGTGTCGTTTAACCAGTTCGATCAGGACATGTTGATTTCGGGTGCGGGATTCGGGCTTGGCGCGGCGATCTGCGCCATACCAGGCGTCGGGTGGGTAGCGTGCACCGTCGTCGGCGCGATCATCACCGTCGGCGTTGTTGCCGTGTCGACCAACGCGAAGTGCAAGAACAACAAGCAACTCATTGTGCACGTGAACCCGAGCTGGTCCACCTGCCGGTAGTTTCCCTTAGGCGAGTGGGTGGTGGGGTGAGAGAGTCAACCGACCACCCATTCGTCATTCCAAAGTGAAAATGTCTTCGACCGTCACCTGGAACCGTCGGGCGAGCTTCAATGCCATTGTGAGGCTGGCTTGGAACGTACCGTTCTCGAGGGCTATGATCGTGCGCCGTGACACAGCACAGTCACGGGCGAGCTCGCTCTGAGTGAGGCCGGCGGCCGTGCGGAGCTCACGAATCCTGTTCAACATCAGCGCCCCCGATCCGGTTGCTGCTGATCAGATAGCGAATCCAAACGTCTACCACCAAAACCGCGACGTAACTGAGCATCACGAGGCCGGCCGACCACGCGGATCCCAGCATCAGGGCCACCACTCCAACGAGAACGCCGAGTACAAGAGCATCGACCAGAACCGCGGCACGTATCTGCACGGCAATCCGCGCCTCAACACTGTCAGGCGCCGCAGTCCGATCCGCAACTTCACGCGCCCTACGGAAAGCAAACGTCCCCAATATCGCCATAAATACAACACCGCCGAGCAACCACGGATAGAACGGGCGCGCTGACGAGGTGTCTCCGGAGTTCCCCCATGCGGCGATCGCCACAACAGCAGCCGCGCAGCCGGCAAGAAAGATGATAAAACCGGTTCGCGTTCGCACCTGGAGCCTCCGTCAATCTGCACTGCACAGGTGAAGTAGTCTTCACCCAACGTGAAGATTACTTCACCCCGCTGCCCGTTTCAAACCGATCCTGCCCGGACTAGTGCATCCGGCGAACCGGTCGGCTACGGATCACCCTGGTCTGTAGCCTGCCGACGGGCGGGTGGTCGAAGCGCATTCGGTGCTCCCCGTGGATGGCGGCCATCCAGCCCGGAACAAGGCGTTCCCTCTAGAATCGTGGATGTGACCGACGCAAGACAGCAGCTCATCGACTACATCTCGGCCGACGCCGTGTTCCACGGCGACTTCACGCTGACCAGCGGCAAGAAGGCGACCTACTACGTCGATCTTCGCAAGGTCAGCTTGGACCACCGCGTCGCGCCCCTCATCGGTCAGGTCATGATCGACCTCATCCAGGAGGTTCCGGATGTGGTCGCCGTCGGCGGCATGACGATGGGCGCAGACCCCGTGGCCGCGGCCATCCTGCATCAGGGTGCCGCTCGGGGGCTCGCCTACGACGCGTTCGTCGTGCGCAAGGAGCCGAAGGATCACGGCCGCGGCCGGCAGGTCGAGGGTCCCGATCTCGAGGGCAAACGCGTCATCGTGCTCGAAGACACCTCGACCACGGGCGGCTCTCCGCTCAAAGCGATCGAAGCCCTGGAGAAGGTCGGCGCGCAGATCGTCGGCGTCGCCGTGGTCGTCGATCGCAACACCGGCGCCCGCGAGGTCATCGAGGCCGCCGGCTACCCCTACTTCGCAGCGATCGGCCTGAAGGACCTGGGGCTCGAATAGTGGCCGACCACCGCGATCGGGACGAAGACGCCCCCGAGGCCGGCAATGGCCAGGGTGCGCCGGAGCCCGAGTTCGGCAGTTCCGAGTGGCTGCTGCAGCAGCTGAGCGGCGGCCGGCTGAGCGGTGACAGCAAGCAGGACGACGATGCGGATGCCGAGCCGCCGACCGGTCCTCGACGCTCGAACTGGGTCGAGCCGCCGGCGAGCACGACGCCGTTGGTGGTGCCTTCGTTGCTCGAGCCCGAAGTACGGGCTCCCGAGCCCGAGCCCGAGGCGCCCGCGCCCGAGCAGTACCAGCCCGAGCCCGCGCAGCACCAGCCCGAGCCGGAGTCCGGCGTCGTGGAGCCGACGACTCCGTCGTTCGACCCGCAGTTCGCGAATCCCGAGGACACGTTCGAGCCGGGCGCACCGTTCGTTTGGAATCTGACGCCGGGTGTCGGCGGCGATCCTCTCGCGGAGGTTCCGGCCCCGAGCGACCCCGTCGCCCCCGCAGTCCCACCCGCTGAGCCGCCGGTCGCACCGACGTTCGCGGCGCCGGGCTTCACCGAGTCGCTCCGGATGCCCGAGCCGCCCTCGTGGGAGGTACTGCTCACCGGCGCCGCGGCAGACGAGCCCCGCGAATCCGCCGAAACCCCCACCCCGGATGAGGAGGGGGAGGAGCCTTCCGCGCCGTCCCCCTGGAACCCCTTCGCCACTGCACCGACCGAGGTCCCGGCACACCAGGAGCCGCCCGCCCCTCGTCTCGAGCCTGAGCCGCCGGTCGTCCTGGTGCCCCCTGTGTTCCCGCCGGCGATGGATGTTCCGCCGCCGGTGTCAGCCGAGCCGGCCGCCGTCCCGCCGCAGGAAGAGCCCGAAACGACCGCTCAGAGCGCGGACGACAGCCACGGGCTCGCCTCGCTCCTCGGATTCTTCGACGGCGCCCCTGACGAGGAGAAGCCGGCGAGCCACTCGGTGATCGGCGACACCACCGGCATCGTCATCGTGCCCCCGCCCATCCCTCCGGCCGCGCCGTCACCGCCGGCCAGCTCCCCGGCGGACACCCCCACCACGCAGCTCGACACCGCCGAGATGGCGGCGCTTCTCAGGGCGCGCACCGACGACCCGCAGCCGGAGGAGTTCCTGTCGCCCGAGCCCGAGGCGCCGCCCGTCGTGCCTCCGCTCGAGGAGGCCGCCCTGCTCATGGGTGCGCTTCCCTCTCCGGCCACACAACGACTGGATGCGGAGAGCCTCGCCGACGCGACCGCCACCGGCGCCAATGCTGCCGTCCCCGCGGACGACGTCGAGGACACCGCTGACGAGCGCGCCGACGACACAGCGACGAAGCCCGTCGAGGCGGACGGGCTCGCTTCGCTCTTCGGCACCGCATCCGCAGCGCCCACTGTCCTGTTCCCCGAGCTCGCGGCCACGGAGGCCATGCCGTCTCTGGCCGGGACGCCGTCCCCAGCCGTGTCGGCCGCATCCGGTGCGCCGATCCCGACCTCCGCGATCCCCGTGCCGGCCGGTCCCGTCATCCCCGGAGGACCCGGAGCGCCGGGAGGTGCCGGTGGTTCCGGCGGCCCCGGAGGCCCCGGCCGGTCGTCGGGTCTCGGCGGCTCGTCGAACGCCAATCGCCTACTGTTCTGGGTGGCGGGTGGCCTCGCCGTCGTCCTCGTGCTGATCGGTCTGTTCGCACTCGGCACGCGGCTCCCGTCTCTGTTCGGCGGAGCCGCGCCGGTTCCGTCATCGAGCGCGTCCGGCGCTTCGGCCACTCCGACGCCGTCGCCCACTCCGACGCCGACCGTTCAGCCCAAGCCGGCCGCTGCGCAGCCCGCAGGAACGCATCCCTGGAACACTCTCGGCGGCGGTGAGTGCATCGACCCGTACACGACACCGTGGGCCGAGACCTTCACGGTCGTCGACTGCGCCGCGCCGCACGCTGCGCAGATGGTCTACACGAACCTGTTCTCCGCCGATCCCGCCGCACCGTATCCGGGAGCCGACGCGCTCGCTCAGCAGATCAACGTGCTCTGCACGAAGCCCGGGGTCATCGACCTGGCCGCCGCCGGGGCCTACCCCGACCTCCAGCTGCAGGGCACGTATCCGGCGACCGAGCAGCAGTGGAAGGACGGGCAGCGCTCGTACTACTGCTTCGCGAACCGATCGGGCGGGCAGCCGCTCACCTCGAGCGTCGCAGGTCCCGGACCGGCAGCCTGACCCTCGAACCGTGAGCGACTACAGGTCGGATTCCACCGGTGTGCTGGTGACGAGCTCGTACACGCCCTTGAGGATCTCGTCGGGCCGGAACGGGTAGCGATCGATCTCAGTCTGGTCGCTGATGCCCGTGAGCACCAGGATGGTGTGCAGCCCAGCCTCGATCCCCGCGACGATGTCGGTGTCCATCCGGTCGCCGATCATGGCTGTGTTCTCGGAGTGCGCCCCGATGCGGTTCATCGCCGAGCGGAACATCATCGGGTTGGGCTTGCCGACGACGTAGGGCTCCATGCCGCCGGTCGCCTTGGTGATCATGGCGGTGATCGCACCGGTCGCGGGCAGCGGGCCCTCGGCGCTCGGGCCGGTCGCGTCGGGGTTGGTCGCGATGAACCGCGCTCCGGCCCCGATCATGCGGATGGCCTTGGTGATCGCGTCGAACGAGTAGCTGCGCGTCTCGCCGACTACCACGTAGTCGGGGTCGATGTCGGTCATGATGAAGCCGGCCTCGTGCAGGGCCGTGGTCATGCCGGCCTCGCCGATGACGAAGGCGCTGCCGCCGGGCATCTGCGACTTGAGGAAGTCGGCCGTGGCGAGCGCGGAGGTCCAGATCGACTCTTCGGGCACATCCAGCCCGGATGCACGCAGCCGGGCCGCGAGGTCGCGCGGCGTGAAGATCGAGTTGTTCGTGAGCACGAGGAACGGCGTGCCCTCGTCCCGCCACTGCTGAATGAGGTCGGCGGCGCCCGGAAGCGCAGCGTTCTCATGGACGAGCACACCGTCCATGTCGGTGAGCCAGCATTCGATCTCGTCGCGACGCGCCACGCAATCCCCTTTCGTCGGGTACAGCTTATTGGGCGGGGTGTTGCCGGAGGGTTTCGAGCTGCTGCAGGGAGCCGGAGAAGACGTTCAGATCGATGTACTGCTCGTCTCCGTCGTAGCCGTCGAGCCGGTCACGGTTCGAGTACTGCCAGAACGCCCAGTCTCGGCCGTCGGGCAGCTGTGGCGGAAGGGCGACCGATCTGATCCACAACGGGTTGTGCGGGTAGCCGGAGCGGAGGTACCGGTCGAACGCCTCCGGGGTCGCGTAGATGATCGCCGGCACGCCGTAGTGCTTCTCGAGGGCGGCGAGAAGCGGGTTCAGGATGCTGCGCACCCGCTCGCGGCTCGGCGGATGCTCGAAGTAGTCCCCGTAGAACTCCAGGTCGACGGTCACGGGGAGGGCGCCAGCCGTGGCCGGTACCGTCCGGATGATGTTCTGCGCCTGGGTCTCGCCGGAGCTGTCGAAACTGAGGAAGTGGTACGCGCCGACGAGAAGGCCGGTCTTCTGCGCTGCGGCCCAGTTGGCCGTGAACCGCGAGTCCGTCGAACCGGATCCCTCGGTCGCCTTGATGAACGCGAAGTCGATGTCCTGGCGCGCGAGGGTCGGCCAGTCGATCTTCCCCTGATAGGTGGAGACGTCGACGCCACGCACCGGGTACGTGCTCGCGAAGATCCGGTTGGGCCAGACCGTGCCGGTGGCGACGAGCGCGGCGCAGAGGCCGAGCACGAGGAGTGCGCCTCCCGTGATCCCGCCGGCGATCCACCATCGTCTCCGGCGGCGGGTTGACGTGGTCGATTCCGGGGGCACGAGTCCAATGTCTCACACGGTCCGCGCATCCGGTCGCCGGGGCGCCGGTTACGCTGAACGGGTGCAGACGCCAGACGAGACGACCGGACCGGGTGAGTCGGCTGCCACCCCCGAACTGACCACCAACGGCGTCGGACCCTGGCTCGGCGAGTGGCCCGACGAGCCGCACTTCGACCACGACCTTCTGAAGCACGGCGACACCCGCAATGTGATCGACCGCTACCGCTACTGGCGGATGGAAGCGATCGTCGAGGATCTCGATCAACACCGGCACCCGTTCCATGTGGCCATCGAGAACTGGCAGCACGACATGAACATCGGTTCGATCGTGCGCAGTGCGAACGCCTTCGCCGCCGACACGGTGCACATCATCGGCCGCCGCCGCTGGAACAAGCGCGGCGCCATGGTCACCGACCGCTACCAGCACGTCGCACATCACGACGACGTGGCCGGGTTCGTCGCCTGGGCGAAGGATGCGGCGCTCCCGATCATCGCGATCGACAACGTTCCCGGCTCGGTCATCATCGAGACCTACGCCTTTCCCCGCGAGTGCGTCCTCCTGTTCGGACAGGAGGGCCCTGGCCTCTCGGCAGACGCGATCGCAGCCGCGGACGCTGTGGTCGAGATCTCGCAGTTCGGCTCGACCCGTTCGATCAACGCATCCGCTGCCGCCGCCGTGGCGATGCACGTCTGGATCACCCAGCACGTCTCCTTCCCGCGCTGAGGCACGCGGTCGGCTACCTGTTCTCGCGCCGCCAGACGAGCTTCAGCCCCGACCAGTCCGTGTCGGCGGCGGCGACCTTGACGTCGACCATTCCGCGAGCGAGCGCCGTGTCCCGGATGAGGTTCTCGTCGAGGTCGCTCACGTGCCCGGCGGCCTTGCGGGGCCAGGCGACCCACAGCATCCCGTTCGGCCGGATGCGCGCGCCGAGCCCGTCCAGCTCGGCCTCGAAGTCCGCGGCCCGGCGATAGAACGCGAGGATCAGGCCGGCGGGCGAATCGTCGCCCGGCGCCAGCCAGCCGATGCCCTCGGGGCCGTCGTGCAGTGGGACGCTCCAACCCTCGTCGGCGTGCAGCACCTGCGCGGTCATCCCGGCCTTGAGCCCGAGCTTCTTCCACAGGGGCGTTCCGCTGTACCCGGCCGGGGTCGCGTTCACCGTGCGCTCACCCCGCGGTGCCCGGCCAGCCGGACTGGTCGGCGATGCGATCGATCGCGGTCTGGTCGAGGTCATAGACGCGGTGCCCGTCGTCGGCGGCGGGCGCCGTGACGAGGTGTGCGCGCACCGCGCCGGCGGCCGGCAGCTGCACGAGGGCGAAGCCGGAGCCGCGCACCGCCCGCTCGTGCCCGGCCGGTGACAGCACGTCGGTCGTGTTCGCCACGGCGGGGGCGACCACCACCGGAATCGACGTCGGTCCCGCGGAGGTGATGAGCGCGTGGTGGTAGTGCCCGGCCAGGATGAGCCGCACATCCGCTGCCGCGCACACCTCCAGGAACGGCGCGGGATCGACGAACTGCAGACGCTCGAAGAGTCCCGTCGTCGGGGCGACCGGCGGATGGTGCAGCACCACGACGGTTCCGCGCGGAGCCGGCTCGGCGAGCTCGTCGGCCAGGCGCCGCAGCCGCTCACCGCCGACCAGCCCGTACGCAGCGCCCGCCACTGTACTGTCGACGGTCACGATCCGCACGCCGCCGACGGTCACCACGCGTTCGCGCGCTCCCAGCACGCCTTCGAAGGTCGCGGGCAGGTCGTGGTTGCCCATCGCGTAGACGATCTCCGCACCGCGTTCGGCCGCCCACGGCTCGAGGCGGCCGGAGAGCAGCCGGTACGACTCGGCACTGCCGTCGTCGGAGAGATCGCCCGAGGCGACGACCACGTCGACCGAGTCGAGGGATGCGGCCCGGGCCAGCACGCGGTCGAGCGCCGCCAGGGTGTCGACCAGCCCGTAGTGCAGACGGCCATCGCCGTACAGGTGGGTGTCGCTGAGGTGCAGGATGCGCAACGATTCGCTCACGCCGTCACCATACCCGCCACCGCCGTCAGAGAGACGATGCCGGGCGATGCTCGGCGGGTACGCCGTCCCAGCGGGTGCTCCAGTCGACGAGCGGCTGGAGGCCCTGAATGAGTTCGCGGCCGCGCGGGGTGAGAGAGTATCTGATCTGCACCGGCGTCGTCGGGATCACGGTCCGGGCGATGAGGTCGTCGTTTTCGAGCTCGCGCAGGCGAACGGAGAGCATCCGGTCGGACACCCCCGTGACGAGGTGACGGTACTCGCTGAAGCGCTCGGCGCCGCGATAGGCGGCCAGGAGGATCGAGGCGGTCCACTTCTTGCCGGCCAGCTCGGCGGCCTGCTGAAAGCGGCGGCATGCGTCGTCGTCGATGGTGAGGGGGATGGTTTCACTGAGTGTCACTTACCCATAGTAAGCCACATACTGCGCGGTTGCCCGGGTGGACGGTCGAGCGCACGATGAGAGAACGCAACAGGAGAGGACAGCGATGGAACTGGGGATCTACAGCTTCGGCAACGGCCTGAAGGACGAGACGGGCGCTTTCGAGCCGTCCGCGCGGGCGACCCGCAACCTCGTCGAGGCGATCAAGCTCGCCGACGAGGTCGGTCTCGACTTCTTCGGGATCGGCGAGCACCACACGAAGGAGATGCCGGCGTCGTCCGCGGCCACGATCCTCGCGGCCGCGGCATCGATCACCTCGCGTATCCGGCTGGGCAGTGCGGTGACCGTGCTGTCGACCGACGATCCCGTTCGGGTCTACCAGCAGTTCGCGACCCTGGATGCCGTGTCGAACGGTCGCGCCGAGATCACCGCCGGACGCGGCTCGTCCACCGAATCGTTCCCGCTCTTCGGGTACCGGCTCGAAGACTACGACACGCTCTACGCCGAGAAGCTCGACCTGCTGCTGGCGCTCAACGCATCCGACACTGTCACCTGGCGCGGGACCATGCGGCCCGCACTCGACCGGTCGGTGATCGTTCCGCAGCCCGAGAGCGGCCGGCTGCGGATCTGGCTCGGCACCGGCGGCAACCCGGGTTCGACCCTGCGGGCGGCACAGCTCGGGCTGCCGATCTCGTACGGCATCATCGGCGGACACGCGGCACGATTCGCGTCGCTCGGCGATCTCTACTTCCGCGCGTCCGAGGAGGCCGGCACCCCGGTCGAGAACCGGATGATCTCCGTCGGCAGCCCCGGCTACCTCGCGCCGTCGAGCGCCGAAGCCCACGACACGTTCTGGAACGCCTGGCACACGACCATGACCGTCGTCGGGGAACAGCGCGGGTTCGCCGCGCCTCCGCGTTCGCACTTCGATGCGGAGTCGCATGGGGGCGGCGCTCTCTTCGTCGGCGAGCCCGAGGAGGTCGCCGAGCGGATGATCACCTTCCAGCGCCAGATGGGCCACATGCGCCATTTCCTGCAGACCGACGTCGGTCAGCTCCCGCACCGCGAGTTCCTGCGTTCGATCGAGCTGCTCGGCACCCGGGTGAAGCCGCTGGTGGATGCCGAGCTCGGCACGCAGACGAGCGCGGCGGCCTGAACCGCGCGGGCTCCGAGGCGGCCGAACCTCGGACGGCGTCAGCCGATCAGGCTCGGCCGCAGGTCGCGCAGCGTGCGGAAGTGCGTCATGCGCGTGACCCCGACAGCCGCGACCAGCAGGGCGACGAGCATCCACAGCGCGAGCACACCGGCGTCGGCCCAGGCTGTGGCGGGATTGCCGCCGTACATGAGCTGACGCATCCCGTCGACGGCGAACGACATCGGGAGCACGTGGTGCAGCGCCGCGAGCGGCCCGGGCAGCGTCTGCCACGGGAACGTCCCGCCGGCCGTCACGAGCTGCAGCACCATCAGCACGAGCCCGAGGAACTGACCCACGCTGCCGAGCCAGACATTGAGCGCCAGGATGATCGCCGCGAACGTGAGGGACGCCATCGCCATCATCCCGAACATCCCGAGTGGGCTGTGGATGGTGAACTGCAGCGCCCAGGCGACCACGGCGAACAGACCGACCATCTGGATCGCGCCGAGGAGTCCGGGCGTGAGCCAGCCCGCGAGGGTGATCTTGATCGGCGAGTGCAGGGCGGTGATCGCGCGGCGCGACACCGGCTTCACGATGAGGAACAGGGCGTAGATGCCGATCCAGGCCGCCAGCGCCACGAAGAACGGGGCGAGCCCGGCACCGTAGGTTCCGGCGGAGGTGACCGAGGAGTTCTGCAGGTCCACCGGGTCGGCGATCGTGGCGGCCTGCTTCTTCTGCAGTTCGGGTGAGTTGTCGGGGATCTGCGCGACCCCGTCGTTCAGGCCGTCGCGCAGTTGCGTCGTGCCGTCCTCCAGTACGGTCAGCCCGTCGCGCAGCCGGTCGGCGCCGCTCGCCGCCTGCTGCGCTCCCGAGGCGACCTGGGCTGCACCGCTCGCGGCCTCCTGAGACTTCGCGGCGAGCGTCGCGCTTCCGGATGCGACCTGGTCCGCCCCTGCCGAAAGCTGGTCCGCCTTGCCGACGAGCGTCTGCACCTGGGCGTTGCCGGCCTGCAGCTGGCCGCCGAGGTCGTCCAGCGCTGCCGTGGCATCGGCGATCTGCTGAGGGGTCGCCCCTGCGTCGGTGAGTTGCTGCAGGATCTCAGCCCGAACCGAGGGTGCGGCGGCGGCGGCGGACTGCGCGGCGGCCCCAGCCTTGTCGGCCGCCTGCGCGAGTTGCTGATTGCCGGCCGCCACCTGTGCGGCGCCGGCCGAGAGCTGCTGGGCGCCCGCGGCGAGCTGGGCGTTCCCGTCGGAGAGCTGTTGCGACCCGGTGGCCAGCTGCGCCGTGCCATCTGCAAGGGCGGACGCGCCCGACTGCGCGGTCGTGCTGCCGTCGACGAGCCGGCTCGCGCCATCCGTCGCCGTCATCAGGTTCGAGCGAATGTCCGCCAGCCCGAGCAGGAACTGCGATGCGGCCTGCTCGTTGACCTTCTTGACGATGGAGGTACGGATCTTCTCTGCGGCCTGTTCGCCGATCGTCGATGCGAGGTAGCTGTTCGTGTCGTTGGTGGTCAGCGTGACCGTCGCCCGCTGCGGGTTCTCTCCCGAGGCGGAGGCCAGCGACTCGGAGAAGTCCGCGGGGAAGGTGATGCTGAAGTCGTAGGTCGACGTGTCGACACCGCTCGCGGCCGAGCCGGTCGACACCACGTGCCAGTCGAACGACCCGTCTTTCACGAGTTCGTCGGCGACCTCTTTCCCGTAGTTGATCTTCTCGCCGTCGACGGTCGTGCCCGTGTCGTCGACGACGATCGCCGCCGGCACCTGGTCGAGGCGGTCGTATGGGTTCTGGTTCGCCCAGAGGTAGAGGCCGCCATAGAGGATGGGCACCGCCACCAGGGCGATGAGCGCCACGATCGACATCGGGCTGGCTGTGAGGCGGCGCAGCTCCGCCGCGATCATCTGGGGGATCTTCATTCAGGGTCCTCTGCGAGGGGGCTCGCGTGCAGGTCGGGGTCGTGGGGGGCGGGCGACGGATGCGCGGCCGCGACGATCACGTCGGGAAGCTCATCCGTGTCGTCGCGTCCGGGGTCTTCGTCGAAGGTCAGGGACGCCGGAGCGGCGTCGGTCGAGACAGTGGTGGCATCGTCGAGCCGCGCGACCAGCGAGGTGGCCGCGATCGCCGCGGCAGACGCATCCCCGGCCACGATCAGGATCGCGAGGCCGCGTCCGGCGAGTTGGCGCGCCAGTTCCCACCACTCGTTCGGATCGCCACCGTGGCGGTCGGGTGACGTGATGACCAGACCTTCGACGCCGGAGCGCAGCAGAGCGAGCTCGGTCAGGAGCCGGATGCGCACGGTCGGCGGAACGGTGCCGATCGCGGCGCGTGCCCACTCCGGTACTCCCAGCTCGCCGATCGCGCGGTTCACGGCGACGGGGTTGGACGGTCGCCCGGCGAACATGAGCTCTTCGGCCACGATTCCCGCGACGGTGATGTCGGGGGCGGGCTCGCACACATCCGGTGCGTCGATGAGGGCGATGCGCTTGCGCATGTCGGAGTAATCGGTGGCGCCGTCGATGGTGACCGATCCCGCATCGGGACGCATGCGTCCGGATGCGATCAGCCCGAGCACGGTCGGTCGCTGCTCCGTCTCGGCGCGGGCCAAGGTCACCTCGCCGGTCTGGAAGGTCGCGGAGGTCGGCGGAAGCGCGGAATTGCGGGAGCCCTTGGCAACCCGGTCGAGCACGATCTTCATACCGGCTCCTCCTGAAGAGCGAGTTCCGGGGTCTCGGCGACGAGCTCGTCGGCGTCACGCCAGCCGAGCCCTGCGGCGCTCAGGCCGGACAGCATCACGAGCCGGTGGCCGGCATCGCGGGAGAGGCCGGTGCGGGTGGCTTCGTCGAGTACCGCGATGGCGGCGTTCTCGATGAGGCGGGCGACCGTGTCCACGTCGATGTCTTCGCGCAGACTGTGCTCGGCGACGCCGCGTTCGACGGTCTGGCGGAGCCGGCGGCGGGCCGGCTCGAGCGCCTCCGCTACACGTGCGCGGTGCGGGCCGCGAACGGCGAGCTGCGCGTTCACCCGCACGTGCTCGACTTCGGACCACAGGGTCGCACCGAAGAGCGCGATCTCGACCCGGGCATCCGGATGCGCCACCGGCTCGAGCAGGGCCGCCACCCTGGCCGCACCCCGCGTGAACACGTCGACGAGCAGGTCGTCGCGGGTCGCGAAGTGCCCGTAGATGGCACGTCGGCTGAGGCCGGCGCGCGCAGCGATGGTCTCGAGCGAGGCGTCGATGTCGTCGTTCAGGGCCGCGGCGGCCGCGGTGAGGATGGCCTCGCGGTTCTCCGCAGCGTCGCGCCGGGGCGCGCGTGTCGAAGGAGGAGTGGTGGGCATGACCCCATCGTAGTAACTTGCACAGTGTTGTGCAAGTTAGCAGGATGAGGCCGCTGGCCGGGTGGGGAAAACGGGCGCGATAGGATCGAGTGCGACGGTGAGAAGGCCGCAAGGCGGCCGGTCCGGCGCGCTCCATCCCCATCGAGAGGACTGAACAGTGCCCGCGATCGTGATCATCGGTGCCCAGTGGGGCGACGAAGGCAAAGGCAAAGCGACCGACCTCCTCGGCAGCCGAATCGACTATGTCGTCAAGTTCAACGGCGGCAACAATGCCGGCCACACGGTCGTCATCGGCGACGAGAAGTACGCGCTTCACCTGCTGCCGTCCGGCATCCTGACCGCGGGTGTGACACCAGTCATCGCCAACGGTGTCGTCGTCGACATCGAGGTGCTGTTCGAAGAGCTCGACGCTCTCATCGCCCGCGGCGTGGACGTCTCGCGCCTCAGGATCAGCTCGAACGCGCACGTGATCACGCAGTATCACCGCACCATCGACAAGGTGACCGAGCGCTTTCTCGGAAAGCGCCAGATCGGCACCACGGGTCGAGGGATCGGCCCCACCTACGCCGACAAGATCAACCGGGTCGGCATCCGGATTCAGGATCTCTTCGACGAGAACATCCTGCGTCAGAAGGTCGAGGGCGCTCTCGACCAGAAGAACCACCTGCTCGTCAAGGTCTACAACCGCCGGGCGATCTCGGTCGACGAGGTCGTCGAAGACCTGCTCAGCTACGCCGAGCGCCTGCGTCCCATGGTCGTCGACAGCTCACTGCTGCTGAACGAGGCCCTGGTCGACGGCAAGTACGTGCTCTTCGAGGGCGGCCAGGCGACGATGCTGGATGTCGACCACGGCACGTACCCGTTCGTCACCTCCTCGAACTCGACTTCGGGCGGCGCTGCCACCGGTTCCGGCATCGGCCCGAATCGCATCGACCGGGTGATCGGCATCGTCAAGGCGTACACCACCCGGGTCGGCGCCGGGCCGTTCCCGACCGAGCTGTTCGACGAGTGGGGCGACTTCCTCCGCGAGCGCGGGTTCGAGTACGGCACCACGACCGGACGTCCGCGCCGCACGGGCTGGTACGACGCTCCCGTCGCGCGCTACACGGCCCGCATCAACGGCGTCACGGACTTCGTGCTCACCAAGCTCGACACGCTCACCGGGATCGAGCGCATCCCGGTCGCCGTCGCCTATGAGGTCGACGGCGTGCGACACAACGAGGTTCCGGCCTCGCAGAGCGACTTCCACCACGCAGCGCCGATCTACGAGGAGTTCCCCGGCTGGACCGAGGACATCAGCGGCGCCCGCACCTTCGACGACCTGCCGAAGAACGCTCAGGACTACGTTCTCGCCCTCGAGCGCTTGTCCGGTGCACGCATCTCAGCGATCGGCGTCGGCCCGGCCCGCGACGAGATCATCTCCCGCTACGACCTCGTCGACTAGCTTCGAGGCGGCCGACGGCCGCGACTCGCGGCAGATCGACCTTCACGGGCGACGGGAAGGTCGATTCGCCGCGACTCGGCGACTAGAACCAGGTGCTGAGTCGCGGCGGGACGGCGGTACGGAAGAGGCGATCGAGCGCATCCGCGTCGCCCTCGATCTTGCCGGCCGTCGCGAGGCCGCGGGCGGCGTCATGACCGAGATAGATGCTTCCGAGCGAGCTGACGGGAAGGGTCACGTCGGGCGAATCGGCCGTCTCCTCGACGTGCGCCCGACCGCCGCTGACGCGGAGCCGGTAGCGGCCACCGGCGAAGCCGAGTGAGTCGGTCACGCCGAGAACGAGCTCGCCGTCCTGCTCGTACCCGCGCGCGGTCAAAGCGGCCGGAACGTCGAGGATGCGCACCCAGAGGTGGTCTTCGACACTCGTCACGCGGGCGCCACGCACGTCGGAGACGAGGAAGGGCAGCGGCTCGTCCACGCCCCGGGTCGTGATGTGCACCTCTGCGACGAGGTCGAGTTCGAGGAGGAAGCGCCAGAGGGCGGTGAACGCCGCATCCGTCGTGGCGGCGAGGTAGTCGACCTCGACGGAGTGCCGCACGAAGTCGTCACCGTCCTTGACGAGGTAGCTCACGAATCCCTCCGGTTCGCCCTCGGGGGAGTCGTAGCGCACGAGCTGGTACTTGTCGGCGTCCGAATTGCCTTTCAGCGGACCCAGGAGCCGGTCGGCGAGATACGGCGACAGGCCGATCTCGCCCGCGCGGCCCGCCATGACGCGCTCGAGCACGCGGTGCCCGGTCTCACGGTAGGCGGCGGGGTCGGTGAACGACAGCCGGCCGCCCGTCGGCGGACCCGCCCAGCGCACGCGCTTCGTGTCGACGCGCCACTCGCTCGCGAACGTGGCGGGGCCGAAGCCCCAGCGGCCGTAGATCACCGACTCGGAGACGGTGAGGATCGCGATGGGCACATCCAGCGCCTTCGCGGTGCGCAGTTCGCCGCCGAGCAGGGCGGTCGCGATGCCGCGCCTCCGGTGGGTCGGAGCGACCGTGACGGAGCTGATCGCCCAGCCGGGAACGGTGCCCCCGCCGGGAACCGTCACCGGCGCGATCCAGGAGTTGACGGTGCCGATCGGCGAGGCCGCGGAAGGGATCGCGTCGTCGTAGACGGCGGTCGTGCGGCGATCGCGCAGGTAGTCTCGCGCCTCGGCCAGCACCTCGGGTTTGGGATGCTCGCTCAGGAACCCGCGGAAGTCTGCGGCGATCCACTGGTCGAACGCGGCGTCGTCGGTCGTGTCGACCAGCGTCAGTCTCAGGCCCGCCTCCGACACTGCGCGAGCGGATTCGTCGTCGATGGGTCGGCTGAGGGCTGTCTCGTTCACTCGACCACCGTATCCGGTGCCGATGGTGGGCGTCGAGGTGCACCGGAGTGAGGGTCCGCCTCCGCCGCAGGGATGACGGCCGCCGGCCGAACATGGGGCGACAGGCCGATGTGTCGGCGGCGAGCGATCGCGAGCATGGAGGAATGACAGCTGCCCCCTCCTCTTCACCCGTTCTCTCGGCGGGCTCCCTGGTCAAGACCTATGGCACCGCAGTCGCCCTCGGCGGCGTCGATTTCCGGGTGGCCGCAGGCGAGTCGGTCGCCATCATGGGTGCGTCCGGATCCGGAAAGACGACCCTGCTGCACTGCCTCGCCGGAATCATCCAGCCCGACTCGGGAACGGTCCGATTGGTTGCTCCGAGCGGCCTTGTCGACGTCGCGACCCTCTCGGAGAAGGAGCGCTCGCGGTTGCGCCGCGAGTCGTTCGGCTTCGTCTTCCAGCAGGGCTTCCTGCTCCCTGAGCTCACTGCGGTCGAGAACGTCGCGCTGCCGCTGATGCTCGGCGGCACCGCCCGTGCGCAGGCCGAGCAGGAGGCGGCCGGCTGGCTCGCCGCTCTCGGTCTCGCGGGCTTCGAGACGCGCCGGATCGGCCAGCTCTCGGGCGGCCAGGCGCAGCGGGTCGCGATCGCGCGCGCCCAGGTGACCGGGGCATCCGTCGTGTTCGCGGATGAGCCGACCGGCGCACTCGACTCGAACACCTCTGCCGAGGTGATGGATGCGCTGATCGGCTCCACCACCGGCCGCGGCCGTTCGCTCGTCGTCGTCACCCACGACGAGAACGTTGCGGCTCGCTGCTCCCGGGTGGTCCAGCTCGCGGACGGCCGCATCGTCGACGAGGCGGTGACGGCGTGACCACACTGAGGCTCGCCTGGCTCCTCTCTCGCCGCACCGCCTCCGATCGCACCACGATCGCGCTGCCGGTGATCGCCTTCGCCGTGGTGACCGCGCTGCTGCTGATCGTCAGCGGCGGAGCGCAGGCCTTCTTCAGCTGGAACGACGAGATGGCCGGGCTGCACCAGCTGCTGGCCGTCGTGGCTCTCGCGTTGCTCGTCGTGCCGCTCGTCGCGTTGGGCGGGTCGGCCGCGCGGCTCTCCGCCCGTCGCCGTGACGACCGGCTTGCCAGCCTGCGGCTGCTCGGTGCGACGCCCGGCACGGTGAGCGCGCTCACCGTGATCGAGTCGACGGTGCTCGCCGTCGCGGGCGCGCTCGTGGGCGTCGTGCTCTATCTCGTGACCCTTCCGCTGGTCGGCCTGATCCCGTTCCGGGGCGCGCCGCTCGGCGCCGCGGCGGTGTTCCTGCATCCACTGCTCATCGCGCTCGCCGTGGTGGCGATCGGTGCACTCGCAGCGGCCAGCGCGATGGTGGGGCTCAGAAGCGTCATCGTGTCGCCGCTCGGGGTGCGCACCAAGCAGACGGCGCCCCGGATGCACTGGGCACGGCTCGTCGTCGGCGTCGTCGTGGTGGTCGTCACCTTCCTCGCGATGGGCGTCATCCAGCGGGTGTCGGGTTTCGGGATCATTCTCGCCGTGCTCGCACTCGGATTCGGCGGGACCATCGCTGTGCTGAACCTCGTCGGACCGTGGGTGATCCGCACGGTCGCCTCCGGTCAGGCCAAGCGTGCGACGACCGTGGCGCGGCTGCTGAGCGCTCGCAGCATCCTCGAGTCGCCGAAGGCCGCCTGGCGGCAGGTCGCCGGCGTCGCGATGACGAGTTTCATGGCCGTGTTCGCCGGGGTCGGTGTCGCCCTGCTCGATGTGACCACCGACGATCGCCACACCGATCAGGCGTCTCTGCAGCTCTTCGCGGATGTGCGCACCGGCGTGATCATCACGGTCGCCGTGTCCTTCCTCATGGTCGCCTGCTCGGTCGGGGTCAATCAGTCCTCGGCCGTGCTCGATCGGCGGGAACTCTACGTGAGCCTCGACCGGCTCGGGATGCCGGAAGACACCATGAACGCGGCCCGGACCCGCGCGGTCATGTCGCCCCTGCGCATCACGACGATCGGGTCGGCGCTCACGGCGGCCATCGTGATCCTGCCGCTGTCCGGATTCGCGTTGCTCGTGGCCCCGGCGAGCATCGCGATGATCGTCGGCTGCCTGGCCGCGGGCATCCTGATCGTCTGGCTCGGGCTGTACGCCACCCGCCCGGTGCTGTCGCGCGTGCTCGCCGACCACTCGCCGTCGCTCTGAGGCGTGCCGAAGCCCCATTCTCTGATTCCCGAAGAGGGTTTTGACGTGACTCACCGGATGCTCCGGATAGGGTCGAAGGCATGGGTGATGACGCAAACGAAGAGGCCAAGGCGATCGAGCGGCTCGGCAGCATCCGGCAGAGCATCGACAACATCGACGCCGCGCTCGTCCACCTGCTCGCAGAGCGCTTCAAGTTCACGCAGCAGGTCGGGACGCTGAAGGCCGAGTACGGCCTGCCGCCCGCCGATCCGGAACGCGAGAAGGAGCAGATCCAGCGCCTGCGTGCCCTCGCCGAGGAGAGCCACCTCGACCCCGCGTTCGCCGAGAAGTTCCTCACGTTCATCATCGCGGAGGTCATCCACCACCACGAGCGGATCGCCACCGAGAGCACGCGGTGACCTGGGATCCCGAAGCCCTGCCCCACGCCGTGGGCAAGACGATCGCGGTCACCGGAGCCAACGCCGGCATCGGCTATTTCTCCAGCGAGCAGTTCGCGCGCGCCGGGGCGCACGTGATCCTCGCCTGCCGTGACCCGGAGCGCGCAGAGGCCGCCGTCTCGGCCATCCGGCGCCGCGTGCCCGGGGCGAGCGTCGAAGCGATGCCCCTCGACGTCGCCGACCGGTCCTCGGTCGCCGCCGCAGCAGCCGCCCTGGCGGAGCGCGAACACCTCGACGTCCTCCTGCTCAACGCGGGCATCGTGCACGCACCCAACCAACGGGCGACGGATGCGTACGGCAACGAGCTCGTGCTCTCCACCAACGTGCTCGGTCACTTCGCGCTCACGGCGCTCACCATGCCCGTGCTCGAGCGCACTGCGGGCGCCCGCGTGGTCTCGCTCGGGTCGCTCGCCACGCTGCTGGCGCGCTTTCCCCTCGACGACCTCCAGCTCGTGGACGACTACACCTCGTGGAAGGCCTACGCGCAGTCGAAGATCGCCATGCAGACCTTCGGGTTCGAACTGCACCGACGGCTGCGCGCGGCGGGCAGCGGCGTCTCCAGTCTGGTCGTGCATCCGGGATACTCGACCTCCGGACGCACCCCGGGCATCCGCGGTGTCAACCAGCCCTCCCACGCGAAGCGCTTCGTGGACAACCTGCAAGCCGCCTGGACGCAGGGAAAGGATCACGGCGCGTGGTCGCCGGTTCGGGCATCCCTCGACCCGGATGCGCAGAGCGGCCAGTTCTACGGTCCCCGCCTTGCGACGAAAGGGCGGCCCTTCCTCGACCGGGCGACGCGCACGAGTCGCAGCCCGCGCGTCGGAGCGCGGCTCTGGCCTCTGCTCGAGGAGTACTCGGGCCAGCGCTTCGAATTGGGCTGAAACGCTTCGAAGGCTATACACCAGAGCGTCACCGGATGCTCCCAGGCGCCGTTCAGATCACGGGTATGGGCTATGTACATGGATATCGCTTACACCGCAATTGCACACGCTTCTGGTGGGGGACGGGACGGTCACGTCCGCAGCGAAGACGACCGTCTCGACCTCGACACCCGCCCGCCCAAGGAGATGGGCGGTTCCGGAGAGGGAACGAACCCCGAGGAGCTGTTCGCTGCAGGATTCGCGGCCTGCTTCCTGAGCGCGATCCACGCCGTCGGCCGCAAAGAGAAGATGGACACGACCGACGCAGGGGTCTCCGCGAGCGTCGGCATCGGCCCGAACGGCGAGGGCGGATACGGTCTCGCCGTCGAACTGGACGTGTACATCCCGCGCGTAGGCCGTGACCAGGCCGACGAGCTGATCGAAGCCGCGCACCACGTCTGCCCGTACTCGAACGCGACCCGTGGGAACATCCCGGTCAAGCTGACCGTCGTCGAGTAGGGGTCGACGCCGGGCGGCGACGCTGCCTGCGCTAGCTGGTCGCGACGCGGCCGACCTTCTCGGTCTTGTCCCAGCGCGCCTCGGCGTGGCTGAGCTCTTTGAGGTACGAGTCGAACGTGATCGCGCAGAGCAGCGACCCGTACCCGGCCAGGAAGATCAGGGTGGGTGTCAGCCAGCGACCCGCCCAGGTGGGCTCGACCGCGCGTGCCAGCCAGGCGACGACCATCGAGAACGGGATCCAGATGTAGATGCACAGCGTGAGCACGAAGAGCGTGTTCTCGCTGAGCGTGACCCCGAACGCCTGGGGCAGCCACATGAGCAGCAGCGGCGGGAACAGGGCGACGAGCATCACGATCATGTTGACGATGCCGGGGAAGAGGAGCACCGCCACCCACGCCCGTCGGCTGGTGCGCGCATCCGTCAACGACCCCAGGGTCAGGATGAAGATGTAGGCCAGGGCGGCGGAGATCCAGAGGAAGCGGAAGGCGGTCGTTGCGATCGGCGGCTGCAGGAAGAGCAGCGCGGCCAAGCCGATCGACGACACGATCATGATCAGCGGCAGCAGCCACAGGCTGAACCAGGCGATGCCGAACGTCCAGGCGCCGAGGTGGTGCACCCGCGTCGGGTGGAACCACACCTTGCGGTAGCGGGCGGTCACCGTCACGTTGCCGCGTGCCCAGCGGAGGCGCTGCTTCCACAGAGCCACGACCGTGCGAGGCTCCTCGGCGAGCACGATCGCCAGCGGCTCGAAGACCACCTTCCTGCCGGTCAGCTGGGTCTCGAACGTCGTGATGGTGTCTTCGGCGAGCGATGACGTGTCGATCCGGCCGCCGATCGCGATCAGATTCTCGCGGGTGTGCAGCTGGGCGCCGCCCGCGAGACAGGCCTGTGCGCCCAGCACGTTCTGAGCGCGGCGAGCCGCCGGCTGCGAGAGCACGTACTCGACGCCGATGAACTTCGTGAGGTAGTTGCGGTCCTGGCTCCCCTCGCGGATGTACGCGGAGACCGCGCCCACGCGAGGATCCGCGAGGTGACGCGTCATCCGGCGCAGTGAGGTGGGGGTGTAGATGACGTCGGCGTCCATGATCAGAAGGGCCTCCATCCAGTCGTCCTTGAGGATCTCCCGGATGCCGTGGTTCAGCGTGTGGGCCTTGCCCTCGCCGCCCTTGTCGCGGCGCAGCAGCATGACGTTGCCCGGATAGAGCGCCGCCTTCGCGCGCACCACATCCGGAGTGGAGTCGGTGCTCGCGTCGTCGACGACGTAGATGCGCAGGGCCTCTCGCGGGTAGTCGAGCATCATCAGCCGGTCGATGGATGCGCCGATCACCGCACCCTCGTTCCACGCGGGCACCACGATGGCCACCCTGGGCAGGTAGGGCTTCGCCTCGCCGTAGTGATTGATGAACGCGTGGAACGGGATCGCGACGAAAGTGGCCGCCGCCGAGATCACGGGGACCAGCCCGCTCAGCGCCAGAACCAGGCACACGATCACGAGAGTCCAGCTGAGAACCGTCAGCACGTCCATGCGCGAACCCCCTTATGCCTTCCGCCACGATACCAAGTGTCCGAAACACGCGAGCGGATGTCGGGCGGCACCGATAGCGTCACCTTGTGAAGGTCGCACTGCAGTTCATCGCCATGGGTCTCGTCTGGGGCGCCAGCTTCCTGTTCATGAAGGTGGGCCTCGAGGGCGTCAACTTCGGACAGGTGGTCTGGGCGCGCCTGGTGTTCGGCGCGATCACACTCGGCATCATCGCGCTGATCACGCGCAGCCGGCTCCCCAAGGAGCCGATCGTCTGGCTTCATTTCGTCGTGGTCGCGATCACGTACTGCGTCATCCCGTATCTGCTGTTCGCGTGGGCGGAGCAGTACGTGTCGTCGAGTCTCGCGAGCATCTACAACGCGGTGACGCCGATCACCACGGCGATTCTCGTCACGCTCGCCTTCCGTGTCGAGAAGCTGAACCGCGACCAGGTGCTCGGCGTCGCGATCGGCGTGGTCGGGGTGATCGTCGTGGTCGGGCCCTGGCAGGTCGCGGCGCTCTCGGGAAGCCTCTGGGGCCAGCTCGCCTGTCTCGGGGCGGTCACCTGCTACGGATTCAGCTTCGGCTACATCCGCAAGTTCATCAGCCACCGCCAGATGCCTGCGACCACCATCGCGGTCATGAACATCGGCGTCGCGGCAGTGATCATGATCCTGCTCACGCCGGTGCTCGCCGTGGGGCCGATCACCTTCAGCTGGCCGGTGCTCCTCAGCCTGCTCGCGCTCGGCGCGCTCGGCACCGGCGTCGTCTACATCTGGAACATGAATGTGCTGCGCGCGTGGGGTCCGACGGCGACGTCGGGCGTGACGTATGTGACGCCCGTGGTCGGCGTGGCGCTGGGCATCCTCATCCTGCACGAGACGCTGTCGTGGAACGAGCCGGTCGGGGCGCTGATCGTGCTGGCGGGCATCCTGCTCACCCAGCGGCGGGTGCGGCTGCTCACTCGCAGGCCGCACGAGCGCGCGGTCGCCGAGCGGATCGCTCGGTGAGGGGCCGGCCGTTCCTCCTCGTCGCGTTGTTCGCCGCGGCCATCGTCGCGGTCTCCGGATGCACGGCCACGGCAAGTGTGCACCGAGCGGGCGAGGCGACGTCGGCAGCCGCTGACGCTTCAGTCGGAGCGACCTATTCGGCAGCGGACCTGTCGCGGCTGCTGGATCGCGCATCCGTGAAGCTGGGGGTGACGGGCCAGCTCGTCGGCGATGCGGAGCTCAAGGACGCGGCGCGCGAACTCGGCGGAGCCGAGGGCCTCGGCCGGTTGCTCGGCGACCCGGGCGTCACCTTTTCGTCGGCGTCGTGCGGAACGCTGATCCGGGATGCGCTGTCGGCCGGAACCCCGAAGGACACGATCGCGGCGCAGCTGACCGCAGGCTCCAGCTCGATCACGGTCGCCGCCAACGACGGAGAGCCGCTGTCGCCGGCGCAGAAGTCGTCGTGGATCGAGCCGCTCGACACGATGCTCAGCGAGTGCCCGCACCTCACGATCGATTTCGACCTGGCCGGTAAGAAGACCACGGCGGACATGACCATGAAGAAGGTCGCGACGTCGACGACGGCGGACTCGACCGTCGGAGTCGTACAGACGATGACGTTCGCCCTCGACGGCGCGACGGTGGCAGCGGTCAACACGGTGGTTCAGGCGGTCTCGGGCAACCTCTTCGTCACGGTGATGAACACGAGGACGAATCAGGCGACGGAGTGGGCGGGAACGGATGCCCCGCTGGACCCCGTCGACGCTGTGAACGCCGTGGTCGAGTCAGCCGATTAGCGGCGTCGGCGTCGGAGGAATCGGGCGACACGCCGCCGGATCCTCCTTCGCGACGGACGAATCGGGCCGGTGGGGTCGATTCTTCCGTCGCAACGGGGAGGTTTACGCGACGACCGGTCCGAAGTGCTCCGGCAGGGTCGAGCGGTGCGTGTTGCGCAGCTCCTCGAGGCCGACGGTGAACTGGTCCTGAACTTCGAGCACGGGCTGAGCGCCGACCTCGGCGTCGGTGACGCCGATCCGCAGCACGGGGAAGTCGCGGCCCTCGCAGAGCCCGCGGAACTTCACGTCGTCCTCGCGGGGAACCGACACGAGCACGCGGCCGGTCGACTCGCTGAACAGGGCGGTCGCGGCATCCACGCCGTCGCGCTCCATGATCTCGGTGAGCCAGACACGCGCGCCGACGCCGAACCGGAGCACGCTCTCGGCGAGGGCCTGCGCGAGGCCGCCGTCGGCGAGATCGTGCGCCGAGGCGATGAGGCTCTCGAGCGACCCGGCGCGCAGCAGCTCGGCGAGATCGCGCTCGCGGCCGAGGTCGACCGTGGGCGGGAGGCCGCCGAGGTGACCGTGCACCGTGCCCGCCCAGGCGGAGCCGTCGAGCTCTTCGCGCGTGACGCCGAGGAGGTAGATGTTGTCGCCCTCGTCCTGCCAGCCGCTCGGGATACGCCGGGCGACGTCGTCGATCACGCCGAGAACGCCGACCACAGGCGTGGGGAAGATCGGGGTCGAGCCCGTCTGGTTGTAGAAGGAGACGTTGCCGCCGGTTACCGGGATCTCGAGCTCGAGACACGCATCCGACAGCCCCTCGACGGCCTGGGAGAACTGCCACATGACCTCGGGGTTCTCCGGGCTGCCGAAGTTGAGGCAGTCGGTGACCGCCGCCGGAACGGCTCCGGTCGAGGCGACGTTGCGGTACGCCTCGGCGAGAGCGAGCTTGGCGCCCTGCTTCGGGTCGAGCTGGCAGTAGCGGCCGTTGGCGTCGGTGGCGATCGCGAAACCGAGGCCGCTCTCTTCGTCGACACGGATCATGCCGGCGTCATCCGGGAATGACAGAGCCGTGTTGCCGCCGACGAAGTAGTCGTACTGGTCGGTGATCCAGCCCTTGTCGGCCAGGTTGGCGCTGCCCAGCAGGGCGAGGAACTGCTCGCGCAGCTCGTCGCCGGTGGTCGGACGCGCGAGGCGGGAGGCGCTGTCGGCCTGGAGTGCGTCGATCCACGCCGGGTAGGCGACGGGACGCTCGTAGACGGGACCGTCGACGGCGACAGTGCGCGGCTCGACGTTCACGATCTCTTCGCCGTGCCAGTCGATGATGAGGCGGCCCGTGTCGGTGACTTCGCCGAGGACGCTCGTCTCGACGTCCCATTTGGCGGTGACCGCGAGGAAGGCGTCGAGCAGTTCGGGCTTGACGACCGCCATCATCCGCTCCTGACTCTCCGACATGAGGATCTCCTCGGCCGTGAGGCTCGGGTCGCGCAGCAGCACCTTGTCGAGCTCGATGAACATGCCACCATCTCCGTTGGAGGCAAGCTCTGAGGTGGCGCACGAGATGCCGGCCGCGCCGAGATCCTGGATGCCCTCGACGAGCTTGTCGCGGAAGAGCTCGAGACAGCACTCGATGAGCACCTTCTCGGCAAAGGGGTCGCCGACCTGCACGGCCGGGCGCTTGGTCGGGCCGCCGGCTGAGAACGTGTCGGAAGCGAGGATGCTCGCGCCGCCGATCCCGTCGCCTCCAGTGCGCGCGCCGAACAGGACGACCTTGTTGCCGAGGCCCGACGCGTTCGCGAGGTGAAGGTCTTCGTGGCGCAGCACCCCGACCGAGAGGGCGTTGACCAGCGGATTGCCCTGATAGATCGGGTCGAAGTAGGTCTCGCCGCCGATGTTCGGGAGTCCGAGGCAGTTGCCGTAGAACGAGATGCCGGAGACGACCCCGTGTACGACACGCGCCGTGTCGGGGTGATCGATGGCGCCGAAACGCAGCTGATCCATGACGGCCACGGGACGCGCGCCCATCGAGATGATGTCGCGCACGATACCGCCGACACCGGTCGCGGCGCCCTGGAACGGCTCGATGTAGCTCGGGTGGTTGTGCGACTCGACCTTGAACGTGACCGCCCAGCCCTCGCCGACATCCACCACGCCGGCGTTCTCGCCGATGCCGACCATGAGGTTCTTCTTCATGGCGGGCGTGACCTTCTGCCCGAACTGGCGCAGGTACATCTTGGACGACTTGTACGAGCAGTGCTCCGACCACATCACCGAGTACATCGCCAGCTCGCCGCTGGTGGGCCGGCGGCCCAGGATCTCGCGGATGCTCGCGTACTCGTCCTCTTTGAGACCGAGCGCCGCGAACGGCTGCTCCTTCTCGGGCGTCGCGGTCGCGTTGGCGACCGTGTCGACGACGTGGGCGGTCGCGGCGGGGGATGCTTCGGTCACGCGGACGTTCTCCAAGATGTGTGAATGGGGGCTAGGCCGGGAGCAGCGTGGAACGCAGCACCGAGGTGAAGAAGGTGAGGCCGTCGGTGCCGGAGCGCATCGCGGCCTTGGTGTCGGGGCCGAAGCCCGGCTCGACCGCGTGCTCGGGGTGCGGCATGAGGCCGACGACGTTTCCGCGCTCATTGCGCACGCCGGCGATGTCGTTGAGCGAACCGTTCGGGTTGACGCCCTCGTAGCGGAACGCGACCAGGCCCTCCCCCTCGAGACGGTTCAGCTCCTCGGCGGAGGCGATGAACCCGCCCTCGCCGTTTTTGAGCGGGATGACGATCTCCTGGCCGGGCTCGAAGCCGCTGGTCCAGGGGGTGTCGACGTTCTCGACGCGCAGGTGCTGATCGCGGCGGATGAAGTTGCCGTGGTCGTTGCGGATCAGGCCGCCCGACACGAGGTGGGCCTCGGCGAGCATCTGGAATCCGTTGCAGATGCCGAGCACGGGCATCCCCTTGCCTGCGGCGTCGACGACCTCGGTCATGATCGGGGAGAGGCTGGCGATCGCGCCGCAGCGGAGGTAGTCGCCGTAGCTGAAGCCGCCGGGCAGGACCAGCGCATCCACACCCTGGAGATCGTGCTCGCCGTGCCAGAGGGCGACGGGCTCGGCGCCGGCCAGCCGGATGGCGCGCAGCGCGTCGCGATCGTCGAGCGAGCCCGGGAAGGTGACGACGCCGATGCGCATCAGGCGTGCACCTCGGTGGGGTAGTGGATGCCGACCACGTCTTCGATCACCGAGTTCGACAGGATGTCGTTCGCGATCTCCTCGACGGCGGCGCGGGTGGCATCGTCGATCGGGCCGTCTACGGTCAACTCGAACCGCTTGCCGACACGGACCGCGGTGAACCCGCCCTTGCCTGTGCGCGCGAGGGCGCCGGCGACGGCCTTGCCCTGCGGGTCGAGCAGCTCGGCTTTCGGCATGACTTCTACAACGATCGTTGGCAACGCGCACTCCGCTTCACACAGGGTCGGGGATGCTGTCGATTCTACCGGGTCCAGGCCGGGTGTCCGCCGGGTGCTCGGCAGACGTGCGGGAGGCCGCCGCCAGGCGCGCGTGGGCGAGCGCTCGAGGGGCGAGTGTCGCGAGCAGCACGTCGAACAATGCCGCCGAGCGTGCTCCTGGCCAGTCCGACGGAAGCGCGGCCGCGGGGAGGCCCGGGTCGAGGTACGGGATCACACGCCACTCGTCGAGCGCACGCATCCAGCGGGCGAACGCTTCGCGGTCGGTCGCGGGGTCGGCGGCGTCGCCGAAATGGGCGAGGAAGGTGTTGTGGGCGGCGCGCATCCGGTCGAGGTCGTACCAGCCGGCCACGAGCACGGGGAGCTCGGCGGTGTCGGGGCGCACCTCCGTGAACAGTGTCGCTTCGCCCGGCGCCGCGAGGGCGCTGGTGGCGTCGCGAAGGTCGCCGGCGAGCCGGGAGGGTGCGATCCAGAGACCGTCGGAGACCGTGCCGCAGCCGAGGCTCTCCAGACGCCGGCGCAGACGGTGGCGGCGCGAGCGGTGGCTCTCCGGAATCGAGTAGGAGACGAGGCACCAGGAGTCGTCGGGTGCAGGGGTGCGGTCGGCGAAGATCCGGAGGTCTCCGCGCTCGAGCATGGGGATCGCAGCGGCCGTGAGCCCGTATCCGGCTGCCCCACGGCGCACCTCGCGCGCGAGCACCCCCCGCGCGCAGAGCCTGGTGAGCGCCGACCGCGCGGTCGAACCCGGGATGTCGAGGGCGGCCAGAAGCTCGACGGCGCGGGCCGACGACATCCACCCGCCGAGGGGGCGGAGGACGCTGCCGACGATGGTCCGCAGCAGGGCGGCCGAGCTGCCGGAGCGCGCTTCGAGGTCTTCGAGCGCGTCGAGTCGCGGCAGATCGATGCTCGCGGGAGCAGGGAGGGTCGATTCGCCGCGACTCGCGGGGGCAGTAGTCACGGGAGCTCGTCGAGGGCGTCGCGCACGGCCGCGACACCCCGGTATGTCTCCTCGAAGCTGGTGCTGAGCGGAGACAGTCCGAGGCGCAGGCCGTTCGGGTCGCGGTAGTCGGGGATGACGTCGCGCTGCCAGAGCGCCGCCGTGACCTGTCGCATCGCCGGATGGTTCAACGTCACGTGGCCGCCGCGGCGCTCCGACTCCCGGGGTGACGCGAGAGTGAGGCCGAACGGGCTCAGCAGATCCTCGGCGACGGTGATCGCGAATTCGGTCAGGGCGACCGACTTGGCGCGCACCGCAGGCATCCCGCACTCGGCGATCATGGCGATCGTGTCCTGCATCGCGAGCATCCCGACGATCGGCGGAGTGCCGCTGATGAAGCGCCGGATGCCCGCGGCCGGGCGGTACTCCGGACCCATCGCGAACACGTCGTCGGCGCCCATCCAGCCCTGGATCGGCTGGGCCAGAGTGTTCTGGAGACCAGCACGCACGTAGCCGAAGGCGGGGGAGCCGGGGCCTCCGTTGAGGTACTTGTACGTGCATCCGGCGGCCAGGTCGACCCCCCAGGCGTCCAGGTCGACGGGCACCGATCCGGCCGAGTGGCACAGGTCCCAGAGCACCAGGGCTCCGGATGCGTGGGCGATCCGCGTGATCGCGGGCACATCGGCGAGATAGCCGGACCGGTAGGCGACGTGGCTGAGCACGACCAGCGCGGTCTGCGGTCCGACGACCGCCTCGACCTGCTCGGGTGTGACGCCGGCGGAGGTGTCGGCCTCGATCCAGCGCAGCGTCAGGCCGCGCTCCCGCGCGATTCCGTCGAGCACGTAGCGGTCGGTGGGGAAGTTGTCGGTGTCGAGCACGATCTCGGAGCGGCCGGGCCGGGCATCCGCCGCCGCCCGGGCCAGCTTGTACAGGGTGACCGTGGTCGAGTCGCCCACGAACGTCTGGCCGGGCGCTGCCCCGAGCACGTTCGCGCCGAGCGCGTCGCCGATGGTGAAGGGGAGCTCCATCCACTCCTCGTCCCAGCCGCGGATCAGCCGGCCGCCCCAGCCCTCGACCAGAAAGCGGCCGATCCGGTCGAGGCTCGCCCGCGTCGGCCTGCCCAGCGAGTTGCCGTCGAGGTAGGCGACGATGTCGCTGGAGCCGTCGTCGATGCCGGCGAACCGCGTGCGGAAGGCGGCGAGCGGGTCGGTGGCGTCGAGAGCGCGCGCTGCCGCGAGGTGGTCGGTCGTCGTGGATGTCATGCGGAGGCTCCAAGAATGGTCGTGGTCGTGTGGCCGCGCGCCGTCGCCAGCCAGGCGGGCAGCGCGCTGAGGTCGTCGAGATGCCAACTCGCAGGCGGTGGTGTGGGGAGCCAGGCGAAGCGTGGGCCGGGGGTGCGGGCGTTGCCCGCGATGGACTGGAGCAGCTGTGCTCCGTCGAGCCCGGCGGCGACGAGGCGACCGAGTTCGCGCTCGTTCACCCCGACCGGGAGTGGGCCGTTGCCGAGGTCGGTGCCGTACAGGATGCGTCCGCCCGCGGCCGCGAACCGCCTCACGTTGTCGATCGCGATCGCGAGGGCTGGTGTCGGTCTGCCCCAGCCGTGGATGTCGAGGGTCGAGACCCAGCTCATCCCGGCATCGACCGCTCGCTGGAGGGTGTCGTCGTCGACGCGTTCGGAGAACGGCGCGTGTGCCAGCTGGTCGGCGCCGGCCTCCAGCGCGCGCGCGACCTGACCGGCTCCCTGTGCGTGCACGGTGACCGGAACGCCTGCGGCGTGGGCCTCCTCCACGATCGCGGCGAGGGTCGAGTCGTCCACCGTCGGGCCGGCATCGGTGTTCAGGGTCACTTTGATGCGAGAGGCTCCCACCACGAGCTGCTTCTGCGCCGCCTCGGCCGCCTCGGCCGCATCCGCCACCTCGGCCGTAGAACCGGGCGGTCCCCATCCGGCGTTCTTCGGGTATCCGCCGGGCGCGGTGATCAGGGCTCCGGCGATCTGCACCGCCGGGTGGCCCGGATGCGCGTCGAGCCAGCGCGACGCGACCTCGGGGATCCAGCCCAGGTCGACGACGTCGGTGATGCCGTTCGCGAAGAGGTCGGCCGGGTCGGTGAGACCCAGGTGCACGTGGTGGTCGGTGAGGCGGGGGATGAGGGTGCCGCCGGCTTCGTGGTCGGCGCGCTGGTCGCCGGTCGGGTGGAGCATCCCGTTCTCCACGGCGAACACCGTGTGTCCCTGGAATCGTCTGCCGTCCCAGAACGCGTCGAAGCCGATGGTGGGTGCTGCGGCCTGGCGTGCATCCGCGGCTTCCCGCTCGGTCACCGCGGCGCGCCGATCTCGGTGCGCACGGCGAACAGCTCGGGGAAGAAGGTGAGCTCGAGCGCCTTCTGCAGAAAGGAGACCCCGGTCGATCCGCCGGTGCCGGACTTCATGCCGATCGTTCGCTGCACGGTCTTCAGGTGGCGGAAGCGCCACAGCTGAAAGTTGTCCTCCAGATCGACGAGCTCCTCGCACGCTTCGTACTCGCTCCAGTGCTCTGCGGCGTGCTCGTAGATGTCACGGAACACCGGGACGAGCTCGGGCGTGAACGTCCAGGCTTCGGTGATGTCCCGTTCGAGTACGGAAGCCGGAATCGCGAAGCCCGCTCGATGGAGGTAGCGCAGGAACTCGTCGTAGATGCTCGGCTGGTCCAGCAGCTCGGCGAGCAGTGCATGAGCCGCGGGATCGTTCTCGAAGACGGTGAGCATGCGGCGGTTCTTGTTGCCGAGCACGAATTCGACGGCACGGTACTGGTACGACTGGAAGCCCGACGAGTTGCCGAGAAAGCCACGGAACTCGGCGTACTCGGTGGGCGTGAGCGTGGCGAGCACCGACCACTGCTCGGTGAGAGTCCGCTGGATGTGCTTCACCCGTGCGATCCGCTTGAGGGCCGGAGGAAGGTCGTCCGCCCTCAGCAGGTCCCGCGCCGATTCGAGTTCGTGCAGCACCAGCTTCAGCCACAGCTCCGTCGTCTGGTGCTGGATGATGAACAGCAGCTCGTCGTGATGCTCCGGCACGCTCACGGGATTCTGGGCGGAGAGCAGTGTGTCGAGGTCGAGGTACGACCCGTACGACATCCGCTCCCGGAAGTCGGTCACGATGTCGGGATCGAACGCGCGCGTGTTGTCGTCGACGGTCATGCTGCAATTCTGCGCCGACCGTCACAGAAGTGCAATGCGCGCACCTGCCGCATCCCGTTCATCGAGGTGTAACCCGCGGTTGTCGCATCCTTCGCCCCCGCTCCGTACCGTGCCCGTCGTACACAGCAGCGCAACCCTGCGCGCACCGATGAAAGGTCTTCGATGAAACTGTCACTTCCCAAGGCGCTCGCCGTCGGCGCGGCCGTCGTGCTGTCGCTCGGTCTCGCCGCCTGTTCGGGCTCCGCCAACGCGAGCTCCGACGGCGACTCGACCACCAGCGCTTCCGCCGGAACCTTCGCGAAGGACTCCTCGACGCTGGTCTTCGGTGTCGTCCCCGACACGGTGAACACGCAGTCGAACTACCAGCCGATCGCCGACTACATCGCCAAGATCACGGGCAAGAAGGTCGAGTACCGCGAGTCGAGCGACTACACCGCGCTCATCCAGGCCGCCATCGCGGGCCAGGTCGACGTCGCCAGCTTCTCGGGCTTCACCTACGTCACCGCCACCAACGGCGGCGCGAAGCTGACCCCGTTCGCCTCCATCATCACCAAGGAGGGCCAGGAGCCGGGGTACTACTCCGAGGCGATCGTGCCGCAGAACTCGTCGATCACCTCGCTCGACGGCTTCAAGGGCAAGAAGGTGTGCTTCGTCGACCCGAGCTCGACCTCCGGCTACCTGTTCCCGAGCTACAACCTGCTCGAAGCCAAGATCGACCCGACCACCGACGTCACGCCGGTGTTCGCGGGCAAGCACGACGCATCCGCGCTCAAGGTCTCGCAGGGCGCCGAGTGCGACGCCGGCTTCGCCGAGGACTCGGCGGTCGACGCGCAGCCCGGTCTGAAGGTGATCGCCAAGACGATGGTCCCCGGCGCGCCGATGGTGTTCTCGAACACCCTCCCCGACGCCATCAAGAAGGACCTCAGCGACAAGCTGTCGAACGTGACCATCGCCGACATCCAGAAGGCCGGCATCAAGAACGCCGACTCGCAGGGGTTCAAGGACACGTTCTTCGCGTTCAGCCCGGTCGACGACAAGTACTACGACCAGATCCGCGACATCTGCAAGGTCACCAAGGCCACGCAGTGCGAGGCGCAGTGACGCACTGACCGACGTACCCGAATCGCCGCCCAGCCACTCCGGCTGGGCGGCGATTCCGTTTCGGTGCCCGAGGGTGTGCATCCCGAGTCCCGACGCTTGCAGTCCGCACGGCGTTCACCTGCCGGTTACCCGGCGTTGCTCCCGCCGTCGTCCCCGACTTCTACGGTGGCGGAAGGGTTTCGGGGCCGATCTGAGGCAAGGACTAATGGGCGAAGCAGCGCATGTCGTGCAGGTGAGCGACGTAACGAAGAAGTTCGCGGAGACGACCGCCCTCGACGGGGTGTCGCTGACGGTCGGGCGCGGTGAGATCGTCGTGCTCCTGGGGCTGTCCGGCTCCGGAAAGTCCACCCTCCTGCGGCACCTCGACGGTCTCGAGACGCCGACGAGCGGTGAGGTCGAAGTGCTCGGCCAGTCGGTCGCGCAGTTGAAACAGCGTCCGCTCCGCGCCCTCCGCAGCCGGGTCGGATTCATCTTCCAGCAGTTCGAGCTGGTCGGCCCGCTGACCGTGCTCGAGAACGTGCTCACCGGATCCCTCGCCACCCTGCGCGGGCCGCGGCTCGGCGTGTTCAGCTACCCCGCGAGCCTTCGCAAGCGCGCGATCCAGCACCTCGATCGGGTCGGACTCGCCGAGAAGGCGTACCAGCGGGCGGACACGCTCTCCGGCGGCCAGCAGCAGCGCGTAGCGATCGCCCGCGCGCTGATGCAGGAACCCGAGGTCCTCCTCGCCGATGAGCCGGTCGCTTCGCTCGACCCCGAGTCGAGCGAACAGGTGATGGCCCTCATCCGCGAGATCGCTCTGGACAACGGGCTGACCGTGATCTGCAGTCTCCACCAGGTGGACCTCGCCCTCAGCTGGGGCGACCGGATCGTCGGCCTGCGACACGGCCGCGTCGTGCTCGACACACCGACCGCCGATCTGGACAAGCAGCAGGTCATGGAGATCTACGGCCGCGTCGCCGCGACCACCCACGAGCTCAGCGTGATCGAGAGCGAGCTGGCGATCGAGATCGACGCCGAGAGCGAACGTGAGCTGGCGGATGCGGTGCTCGCCGCAGCCGAACCGGTCGGCGCAAGCGTGGGTGCATCCACGTCCGCCTCCGAGCAAGCACCTCCCCGCGCACGCTGATGGTCACCGTCCCCCTCGACGACCGCCTGGCCGTCCCGCGGCGCCCGCGGCCATCCCTCTCGCGCACCGCCGCGATCATCGTGCTGCTCGCCCTGCTGGCGCTGGGGATCGCGGCCTTCCCCCTGCTCGGCGTGAGCTTGGAGACGGTCGCGCGCAGCATCCCGCAGGCCGAAGCATTCTTCGGGCGTATCGTCCCGCTGCACTTCCCGCCGCCGGAGGTGCTCTGGCCGGCGATCGGGCAGACCCTCGGGATGGTCGTGCTCGGCACGCTGCTCGCCGCCTTCATCTCGGTGCCGGTCGCCTACCTCGCGGCCTCGAACACCAGCCCGAACCGCACCGCGCAGTGGATCGGCCGGTTCATCACCGTCGCCACCCGCTCGGTTCCGGATGTGGTGCTCGCGATGGTCTTCGCCGTGCTGTTCACGCTCGGAACCCTCCCCGGCATCCTGGCGATCGGCATCCACTCCATCGGCATGATCTCCAAGCTGTTCGCCGACGCCATCGAGCAGATCGACGAGGGCCCGCGGCTGGCGATCCGCGCGGCGGGTGGGAGCAAGGCGCAGGAGTTCTTCTCGGGCATCGTTCCGCAGGTCATGCCGAGCTGGGTCGCGACCGTGCTGCACCGCAACGACATCAACCTGCGCGGGTCGATCATCCTGGGTTACGTCGGGGTCGCCGGGCTCGGCTACGAGATGTGGAAAGCACTCGCCACGCTCGACTACCGCACCGCAATGGCGCTCGCGCTGGTGATGTTCGCCCTCTGCGTGCTCATGGAGGTCGTGTCGTCCAGCGTGCGGCGCGGGATGCTCGGCGGCGGCAGGCCGCGCAGCCGCGAGTCCCGGCGCATCCGGTCGGCCGTCGGCTGGACGATCACCGGGGTCGTCGTGATCGGTGCGTTCTTCGTCGCGCAGATTCACTGGGGCGACTTCCTGACCTTCTGGAGGAACGTTCCGCTGATCAAGTTCTGGCCGCCGACATTCGAGCCGTACACGGTCGAGCAGATCGCGGTCGCGATGCGCGACACCGTGCTGATCGCCCTCGCCGCGACCATCCTCAGTCTGGTGTTCTCGCTCGTCATCGGCTCGCTCGCCGCCCGCAATGTGGCGCCGAACGCGCCGACCCGCGGGGTGTTCCGTGTGCTGCTCGTGGCGATCCGCGGCATCCCGGAGCTCGTGCTCGCCATCGTGCTCATCATCATCACCGGCCTCGGCCCGACCGCCGCCGTGATCGCGCTCGGATTCGGGGGGATCGGCCTGCTCGGCAAGCTGTTCGCCGACTCGATCGAGGAGGTTCCGGGCGGCCCCGAACGCGCATTGACCGCGGTGGGCGCGCGCAGGCTCCAGGTGTACTCGGCCGCGACGGTTCCGCCGAGCGTGCCCGCGTTCGTCGGTCACAGCTTCTACCTGTTCGACAGCAACATCCGCGCGGCCACCGTGCTCGGCGTCGTCGGGAGCGGGGGGATCGGCTTCTACCTGAACAACGCCTCCCGCGTCTCGGCGTGGAACGAGGTGTTCGCGTTCGTGCTCGTGATCATGGCGACCGTCTTCATTGTCGAGGGCATCGCCGTCTGGATGCGAAAGGCTCTGCGATGACTGCCAAACACTACGACCTCGCCGTCGTCGGAGCCGGGATCGTCGGCCTCGGTCACGCCGTGGCCGCCCTGCGCCGTGGCCTCACGGTCGCGGTCGTCGATCGGGCTTCCACGATCGGCGGCGCATCCGTGCGCAACTTCGGGCATCTCTGCCTCACGGCGCAGGACGGCGAAGCGCGCGAGTACGCGGAGCTCGCCCGTGAACTCTGGCTCACGCTGGCGCCGGCTGCAGGGTTCTGGCTGAAGGAATCCGGCACGGTCGTCGTCGCCCGCGCCGACGATGAACTCGCCGTGCTGTCCGAGTTCCAGGATGCGCGCGGCGACGACGAGGTGCGGATGCTCTCGGCCGGCGAGGTGCGTGAGCTCGTTCCCGTCGGCGATGGTGTCGCTGTCGGCGGTGCCATGCTGCCGCGCGACCTGCAGGTCGACCCGAGGGAGGCATCCCTCGCCATCGCACAGTGGCTCGAGGCGCACGGCGTCGACTTCTTCTGGAGCACCGCCGTGCTCGCCGTCGAGACAGGCGTCGTGCACACGACACGCGGACGGGTCGCGGCCGACGCGGTCGTCGTCGCGGTCAACTATGACGTCGACCTGCTGTTCCCCGGCATCGCGGAGGCGCACGGCATCCAGCGCTGCGGGCTCGACATGCTGCTCGTGGATGCCGACCTCGAGCGTCCGCTGAGCGCGCCGCTCCTCACGGGCTGGTCCCTCCTGCGGTACGCGGGTTTCACCGGGCTGTCGAGCGCGGCCGGCCTGCGCGCGCGGCTCGCGGACGAGCATCCGGAACTCCTCGCGCTCGACCTCAACCAGATGTACACGCAACGCCCCGACGGCAGCCTGATCGTCGGCGACACGCACTACCGCGGCGCGGACGTGCCGCCGTTCCAGAGCGAGGCCGCCTTCGATGCGCTTCTCGAACAGGCGCGCCTGCTGTTCGGCACCGACCGCATCCGCGTTCGTGAGCGGTGGCAGGGCGTTTACGCGTCCGCCCCCGACGAGTTCCTGCTCGCCTCCCCGGCGCCGCAGGTGCGCGTCGTCTCCGTGACCACCGGCATCGGCATGACGACCGGACTCGGGTTCGCCGAGCGCGTCGTCGGAAAGCTCTTCTCATCGGCACCCGCGCTCGCCGGCGCGGGCACGGCCGGATGACCCACTGACCCACAAAGGAAAGGCAAGATCATGACCACGCGCGACGGCCTCATCACCTCCGAATTCGACGACGCTGCGACGTTCGACGACGTCGTGCCCTTCGACGACCTCACCGACCTCACCGACGTCGACCGATCCGACGAAGACGACTGGGAGCAGGAGGAGGAAGAGGACGACGACCTCCTCGACGTCGACCTGGAACTCGTCGTGCTCGACATGGCCGGCACGACCGTCGAGGACGACGGACTCGTCGAGCGCGCCTTCGAGCGGGCCGCGCTCGCCGCCGGCATCGGCGAGACGGCCGACGACCTCGTCACCGCGCTCGCCTACGTGCGCGAGACGATGGGCCAGTCGAAGATCTCCGTCTTCCGTGCCCTCACCGGCGACGAAGACCAGGCGCAGCACGCCAACGCCGAATTCGAGTCGGCCTACGCCGATCTGGCCGCCGCCGAGGGACTGCGCGAGATCCCGGGGGCCGAGCACCTCATCCGCCGCCTCCGCAGCTCGGGCGTGAAGGTCGCGCTGACCACCGGTTTCTCCCAGCCGACGAAGGATGCGGTGCTCGACGCCCTGGGCTGGCGCGACCTCGTCGACGTCACCCTGAGCCCGGCCGAGGCCGGGCGTGGACGTCCGTACCCCGACCTGCCGCTGACGGCGCTGCTGCGCACCGGCGCGACAAGTGTCGAGGGGATGGTCGTTGTCGGCGACACCGCGAGCGACATCATCTCCGGCATCGCTGCCGGAGCCGGCCTGGTGGTGGGTGTGCTCAGCGGAGCCCATGACGAGGAGACACTGCTGGACGCCGGCGCCGACGCGGTCATCGCGAGCGTCGCCGAACTGCCCGCTCTGCTCGGGTTCGACGAGTCCCCCGAATCCCTCGAGGCGCTCCACGCCCGCGACTCCGACGGCGCAGCTGTCCGGTGACAGTCCGAGCGGTCACTCCGCGCGTCGTCGAGCCACCGGCGAGCGCTGGTAAGGGGGTCAGCGTCTATCCGTCGGCGACGGCGATGGTGTGGCCGGGGGAGGGACATCCCCACGAGGCGGTTGCCGTTCCGGGCGTGCGGTTGTCGCCCGGGGACACGCTCGTCGAGATCGAGCTGGCGACGGTGTGCGGTTCCGATGTGCACACCGTCCTCGGCCACCGCAACGCCCCGACACCGCTCGTGCTGGGCCACGAACAGGTCGGCCGGGTGGTCGCTCTCGGCCGGGGCGGCGCGAAATCGGTCGACGGACACCGTGTGTCCCTCGGGGAGCGGGTCGTCTGGTCGGTCGCCGTTCCGTGCGGCCGCTGTGCTCGCTGCCGTCGCGGTCTGCCGCAGAAGTGCGTGAACCTGCAGAAGTACGGGCACGAGCGGATGCGTCGCGGCTGGGAGCTCTCCGGCGGTTTCGCCACGCACGCCCACATCCTCGACGGCACCCCGATCGTGCCGGTGCCCGAGGACATCCCTGCCACCATCCTCGCACCGGCCTCCTGTGCGACGGCGACCGTCGCGGCTGCGCTCGAGGCCGCATCCGAGATCACGCCGCTCGAGGGTGCGCTCGTGCTGGTGGCGGGCGCCGGGATGCTCGGGCTCACCGCATCCGCGATGGCCACCGAGGCTGGTGCCCGGGTCGTCGTGAGCGACCCCGATCCTGGCCGCCGGGATGCCGCGCTCGCGTTCGGAGCCGTCGCCGTCTCCGACCCCCGCGCGGCAAGCGAGTCGCCGCTCGGGCTGGGCGCCGCTCTCGTGCGCGGTGGCGGGCGCGGTGCCGCCCCGACTGTCGCTCTCGAACTCTCGGGTGCACCGGCAGCCGTGCGCTCACTCCTGGGCGCCGTCGACGTCGGTGGGGTGCTCGTGCTGGTCGGCTCCGTCTCTCCTGGCCCCGAGCTCGCGGTCGATCCCGAACAACTGGTGCGCCGCCTGCTCACCGTTCGCGGGGTGCACAACTACGCACCCCGTCACCTCGAGCAGGCCGTGCGCTTTCTCGCCGAGACATGGACCCGGTACCCCTTCGGTGCGCAGGTCGGGGAGACCTTCCAGCTCGCCTCGGTCGACGTGGCCCTCGCCGCCGCCGCGACCGGCGCGCATCCCCGCGTCGCGCTCCTTCCGACGTACTGACACGGGTTCGTCGACGAGGACGCCGCAGGAGAGAATGAGGTCATGTCGGAGAACTGGATCGAGCATCGTCGCGGCCTGGACGGGGAACTCATCGGCTGGATGAAGCCCGTCGGAGACGGCTATGTCGCGATCGACCTCCTCGGACGGGAGAAGACCGGTGTGGTCGATTGGCTGGATGCGGAGGAGACGCTCGACGAGCTCGGCATCGGCTACCTCGCCGATCCGTATGAGCTGCGACTCGACAACGGCGAATGGCTGCGCGTGCGCATGGCCGAAGTATCCGCCCACCAGATCCGGGTGAAGCGGGACGACTGGGGAGACATCAACGTTCCCGAGCTGAGCTACACGCTCCCGTTCCCGGCGCCGGAGACTTTGCGTCCCCTTCGTCCGTGAGAAGCCCGCTGGCCGTGCTCGCATCACCCTCGTTGTCGCGCACGTCTAGCGCCCCCTTCCGGCCTGCCGCTAGCCTGACGCCAGGGCATCGCGGAAGGGGCGGACGATGACGCAGGAGCCGGCGGAGACCTCGACGACCAAGGCTGAACCGTCCACGAAGGGCCGCGCCTGGCTGATCGCCGGCCTCGCCGTGGCTGCAGCGCTCATCCTGATCGCCGGCGGCTTCATCGCCGGGGCGGTCGCAACCCTCGCTCTGAACGCAGGATCGCGCGCCGCCTGCAATGCCGTGTCGGTCGCCGACCGGGTGCTGCCCACGATCGTGACCGTCCTGGTCTCGTCGGGTGGCGGCAACAGCAACGGCAGCGGTGAGATCATCACCAGCGACGGCTACATCCTCACGAACAACCACGTCATCTCGCCGGCGGCCTCGGGTGCGACGCTCCGTGTGCGCTACAGCGACGGCCACGAGACGGATGCGCGGCTCATCGGCCGGGATCCGAAGACCGATCTGGCGGTGATCAAGGTCGAGAGCGATGACGCTCTGCCCGTCATCGACATCGGAAACTCCGGCAACCTGTCCGTCGGTCAGCCGGTGGTCGCCCTCGGCGCCCCGCTCGGGCTCTCGAGCACCGTGACGGCCGGCATCGTGAGTGCGCTCGGGCGCACGGTGCCGGTGCCGAGCGACGACGACCGGAACGCGATCCTGGTGGGGGCCATCCAGACCGACGCCTCGATCAACCCCGGCAACTCCGGTGGCGCCCTGGTCGACTGCAACGGACGGCTGGTCGGAGTGAACACGGCGATCGCGACCGTGCCGGGCAGCGGTGGGCAGGCCAGCACGGGCAGCGTCGGCATCGGTTTCGCTGTGCCGCAGGCGCTCGCCGTGCCGCTGGCGCACCAGCTGATCGAGCACGGCGAGGTCGCCTACCCGACGGCGGGGGTCGAGGTGGTCCCGATCCCGCACGCGGTGGCGGTGCGCTACGGCGTCGCCGACGGGTTGTTCGTGCAGGCGGTCGATCCCGGCGGGCCGGCGGCCGAGGCGGGCATACGGGCCGGGGATGTGATCACGGGGCTGAACGGCCGGCAGGCGGTGAACCTCGACGTGCTGACAACCATCCAGCTGACCCATGAGGCGGGGGACACGATCACGGTCGACTACCTGCGGAACGGGCGGACGCACACGACGACGGTGACACTGGCCGAGCCGTAGGGCTGGCGGCTCGGCTTTCGGAGCGCGTTGAATAGGCGGGTGACGGATGCGGCGGACGAGATTCTGAGGATGGTCGTCGGCGTGCCGGTGCCGCCCGATGCGGAGCACCTCTACGGTGATGATCCGCTCGGCCGTCTCCGCGAACGCAACCTGCGTCGCTACTTCGAACAGCTCGGTGAGCCTCGCGTGCTGCTCCTCGCCGAGGCGCCGGGCTGGCGGGGGATGTGCGTCACGGGTGTTCCCTTCGTCTCGGCCCGTGAGGTGAAAGCGGGGGTGCTCGACGGTCTTGAACTTCCGGACGACCCTGCAGCGCCGTGGGAGGCATCCTCGGCTGTGGTGTGGTCGACGCTCGCCGGATGGCGGGGACCGCTCCCGTTGGCTTGGCCGATCTACCCGCATCACCCGTTCGTCGCGGGGGACCCGCACACGAACCGCACCCCGCGGCCTGGCGAGGTGCGCGCCGGAACACCGGTCGCCCTCGCACTGGCCCGTGCGTTCGGTATCGAGACGATCGTCGCCGTCGGCCGCAAAGCGCAGGGCGCGCTCGCAGCCGAGGGCGTCGAGGCCGATGCGGTGCGGCATCCGGCCCAGGGTGGCGCTCGGCAGTTCGCCGAGCAGGTGGCGAGGCTGAACCGTGCCTGAGGCCGTGAGCAGTCCATCCGTCGCATTGCTGCGTGGAATCAACGTGGGCGGCAACAATCCGGTCGGAATGGCCGACCTCGGCGACTGCTTCCGCGAGGCCGGCTATCGGGATGCGCGCACCTTCAGCGCGAGCGGCAACGTGCTGTTCACTGCCGATCGCGCTCGTGGCCCGGAGCTCGAGGAGGCGCTCGCCCGGATGCTCGAGGCGCGCTTCGGGATCCCGATCCTTGTCGTGGTGCGGTCGAGGGATGAGTTCGCGGCGACGATCGCCGCAGCTCCCCTCGACATCGGTTCCGCCTCGCTGCGCAGCGAAGTCTTCTTCTTGAAGCATCCGCTCACCGCTGAAGCGGCGTTCGCCGAGCTGCCGGAGCTGCGTGAGGGCATCGACTCGATCGCCCCGGGACCAGGCGCCTTGTATTTCTCGCGCCTGGCCGCGCAGGCGACGAAGACCCGCATCACCCGTCTCATGAGCATGCCCCTCTTCCAGCAGATGACCGTGCGCAGCTGGCGGACGAGCACGCGGCTGCTCGAGCTGCTGAACGCCGGTTGACGGGGACAGCCGTCGCGGACGCGACTACGCATGGTCGCGTCCGCTCGACTGCAGCTATTGGTGTGCTCGCTTCTTTCGACGGTTGGCCACCATCCACGCTCCGGCCAGCAGCAACAGGGTTGCAACCGCCACGGGAAGGTCGGTGTCCGCCCCGGTGGTTGCCAGCGCCGGAGGCGCATCCAGGGCAGCGACTCGAACCGACGACTCGGAGGAGGTGACGGTGTCGCCTGTGGGCGATTGCGCGGTCGCGGTTGCGGTGTTCGTGATCGCGCCTGAGTCGATGTCGGTCTGCGTTGCGGTGTAGGTCGCGGTGCAGGTGGTTGTCGTTGCGGGTGCGAGATCGGCAACAGGACAGGTGATGTCGCTCAAGGTTCCGGAGCCGGTGAACGTTGTCTCGTTGATCTGGAGCTGGTCGAGGTTGGTGTTGCCGGTGTTGGTGACGGTGAACGAGTAGCGGATTTGGTCGTCGGCGCCACTGATGTCGGTCACGTTCGCGGTCTTCACCAGTTTCAGTGCCGGCCAGGATTCGACCTCGACTGTCGCCGTCGACTCGTTGTTTGTCGGGTCCGGATCGGTATCCGCTACTGTAACTCGCGCCGTGTTGGTGAGCACCGTTCCGCCTTCGAGGTCACCGATCTTGCCAGTGACGACAAGTGTTGCCGTGCCTCCGACCGGGATCTGGAGCAGTTCATCGATCCGATTTCCCGAGCCGTTGGATGCGCCGCAGCTGGCGCCGTCGACTGCCGCGCACGTCCACGTCACATCGTCGACCTCTGAGGGAACAACATCGACCAGGCGAGCAGCCTGGGCAGCATGCGGTCCTTCATTGGTCACATCAATCGTCCAGCTCGTAGTCCCCTCAGGGGCCACAGTCGGGGCGGGGGCGGTTTTGAAAACGGCAAGGTCAGACGCACAAGGCACCCAATCGAGTTGGATCATGCCATCCGGACCATTGGCTTCTCCAACCGAGGCCGGAGCATATTGGCTGCTGACGTCACGAATCGGGCTGTTGGTGGGGCCGAGCGCTGCTACCCAGCTGGATCCTCCGCCACCACCACCGCCGGTCTCTAAATCCTGCAGTGTGGAGGCGCCGCCGCCGCCACCGGTAGCGCCGCCACCTCCGCCACCTCCCGTGTCCTGTGACCGATCCGGGCCGCCGTTGCCGCCTTGACGGCCGCTTCCCGCCTGACCCGAAACGGTTGCATTGGTGGGATGTATCCCTCCCTGGCCCGCTTGATTGCTCTGTCCGCCCTGGCCTCCGCCGCTGCTCTCGGTTCCGACGGCGCCATCAGTCCCTGGAGCAACGACGCCCGGAGACTGCGGGAGCCCAGCGGCGCCTCCTTGGCCGAGAGAAGGGTCGTGCGTGCCCCCATTGCCGCCTCCTCCGCCGGCGACGAGCACAGACTGCCCTGCAAGAAGCAGCTCGGTGTAGCCACCTCCCCCGGACCCGAGATGGTTGTTGCCTGTGCCGGCGTTTCCGCCCCCAGGAGTCCCGCCTGTGAACGTGCGCGCCCCTCCGCCGCCGATCGTGGCCTCAAACGGCATCCCCGCGACGACATCGATGCGCGCACGTATTTCCGCGGCCGCACCGCCCGCGCTGGGAGCGGGCATGGGACTACCGCCCCCGCCGCCGCGTGCGGTGACCAAGACTTCGCATACGCCGGCCGGCACGGTGCCATCCGCCCGGCCGACTTGCGTGAAAGCAGTCGAGTCCTTCGCGATTGCGGCCGGGCTGTCGGCATGTACCGCCCCCGAGCCCAAAGACAGATAGGCAGAGAGTGTGGCCACGAGGGTGGTCGTCACTACATTTCGAATCGTGGGCAAGCTGTTTCCCTTGGATCTAGACAGCAAAAGTGATTGCCACCTAACGGCAGACGGACGTGGCGCCGCTGTCGGTCTCACTGCGACAGACGGACTCCCACAACAAGTCCAGATCGCGATCTCCCGTTCCGATAACGGAACCGGCTCAGATCGAGCGACGTCGCGTGCGTCGGAGAGTCCCGAGCTCGACTCGGTGCGAACAGGATCGACTCGCGTGCCCCATCTGCCGAGCCTCTGTGATGACGAGGACGAGCGCAGGGAGACCACGACTGCGTTTCGAGTCGGCAGCGGGACGCATCGGGCGTCACGGTTCTAATCAACGACGAGTCATCGCCCCATCTCAGGTGTCAGGGAACGTAGGCATCGGTCAGGGGGTGGCGTCGGTGTTTGCTTGTCGTCGCGTTATGAGGGGGCTCTTGTGGGGTCTTTCATTGTGGTGCGTTAGCGCCGAGCTTGTTCTGGAGACAGAGAAACGTAGGAGACATTTCAGTTATGACGTCACGATTTGTAAGACGCCGGAGGGGGCTTGGTGCGGTTGCTGCGCTGGCTTTGGCTGTGGTTGCGGGGGCTCTATTGCAGCCGGCGCAGCCCGCGCAAGCTAACGTCCCCCCCAGCGTGCACCCGATCCTGTTCAATAGCTTTGGGACGTTCACGAATTTCGCGCCTCTGAACATGGGCGCAGGGGTTCCGACGCTTACGAGAACGGATTCGGGGTGGACGGATCTGGAGCTACCCGAGATCGCGGTTGGTGGTCCGGGGCTTTCCCAGCCGCAGAGTGGGCCAATCCGAAGTCGGTCTACTGGGTTTTGTCTTACGAGTGTGCCCAGTTGGGCTGTTTGCTCCGCTGCTCTAAACCAGCAATGGCGGGTTGGTGCCGGCGGAGGCCTCCCGATATTCAATGGATCTCCACTGTACGCGCTCATAGTAGCCACTCCGCTGGCTGGACCTTCGAGTTTTGCTTTGAACTGGGGTCAAACTGGTGCCAACTACCGGTTGTTCCCCCCGGGCCCGAACTCACAAGGTGGGCTCGTCATGATCTCGAGGGATCTGCGTCTTGTCGATCTCCCGGTGTCGATTGCGACGCCAGCGGCTGGGTCGACGGTTGCGACGCGGAATCCGACGTTCACGGGTACCGGGGCGCCGACTGGGCAGGTGACGGTGCGTGACTCGAACGGGACTGTTTTGTGCACGACGACGGTGCGCGCCGACGGTGGTTGGTCGTGCGCGTCGACTGTTTCGTTGCCGAATGGGCAGCACACGGTGACGGCGACGCAGGTTGTTGATGGTGTCACGACCACCGCTGACCGCACGTTCAGTATTAATGATCCGGGGAACCCAGGTGGTGGGAACGCGTCGGCGTCGGCGGCGGCGGATGCGACCGCGGTTGCTGCGGCGGTTGCTGCGGGGAACGCGGACGCGTCCACTCAAGCCTCGGCTGCTGGTGATGTGTCGGCGGCTGCGGCTGCTCAGACTGCGGCGAACGGGAACGCGTCGGTGGATGCATCTGCTGATGCAACCGCTGCGTCGCAGGCGGCCGCGACCGCGGCGGCGAACGGGGACAATTCGTCGTCCACGAACGCGGCTGCGCAGGCGGCCGCGAATGGTGACGCGTCGGCGGCGGCGCAGTCGGCGGCGATCGCGGATGCGTCCACGGATGCGTCGGCGGATGCGAACGCGAATGCGAATGCGGGTGCGTCGGCGGCGGCGGATGCGAATGGGAACCCGGCGGCGGTTGCTGCGGGGAACGCGGACGCCTCCACCCAGGCCAGCGCTGCCGGTGATGTTTCGGCTTCGGCTGCGGCTCAGGCGGCCGCGAATGCTGACGCATCGACCACGGCGTCGGCGGATGTGTCCACGGACGCGACCGCGGCCTCGAACGCGGCGGCGCAGGCTGCCTCGAACGCGGATAACTCGTCGAACACGAACGCGGCCGCTCAGGCGGCCGCGAATGGCGACGCGTCGGCGGCGGCCCAGTCGGCTGCGATCGCGGATGCGTCTTCGGACGCGTCGGTGAACGGTGGCGGGAACGTGAACGCGGCGGCGTCGGCTGCGGCGGATGCGAACGGGAACCCGGGTGCGTCGGCTGCGGCGGATGCGAATGGGAACCCGGCGGCGGTTGCAGCCGGGAACGCGGACGCGTCCACCCAGGCCAGCGCTGCCAGCGATGTGACGTCGGCTGCCGCCGCTCAGGCTGCGGCGAATGCGACGGCGTCGGTTGATGCGTCTGCTGACGTGTCCACGGATGTCACGGCGGCCTCGAATGCGGCTGCGCAGGCGGCCGCGAACGGTGACGACTCGTCGACCGCGAACGCGGCGGCCACGGCTGCTGCGAACGGGGATGCTTCCCCGGCTGCTCAGTCGGCCGCTACCGCCGATGCGTCCACGGACGCGTCCGGTTCCGCAAGCACTGGCGCGAACGCGTCGGCGTCGGCTGCGGCGGATGCGAACGGGAACCCGGCGGCGGTAGCTGCCGGAAACGCGGACGCGTCCACCCAGGCCAGCGCTGCCACGGATGTGACGGCGGCGGCGGCAGCTCAGGCTGCGGCGAACGTTGACGCGTCGACCACCGCATCGTCGGATGTGACCACGGATGCGACGGCGTCGGCGAACGTGGCGGCTCAGGCTGCTGCGAACGCGGACAACTCGTCGAACACGAACGCAGCAGCCACGGCTGCCACGAACGGTGACGCGTCCACGGCCGCCCAGTCAGCTGCGATCGCGGATGCGTCCTCGGATGCGTCTGGCAACGCCGGTGCCGGTGCGAACGCGAATGCGAATGCGGGTGCGTCGGCTGCGGCGGATGCGAACGGGAACCCGGCGGCGGTTGCTGCCGGGAACGCGGACGCGTCCACCCAAGCGTCGGCAGCGTCGGATGTGACGGCGGCGGCGGCAGCTCAGGCCGCGGCGAACGTTGACGCATCGACCACCGCATCTTCGGATGTGACCACGACGGCGAACGCGGCCTCGAACGCTGCGGCGACTGCTGCTGCGAACGCGGACAACTCGTCGAACACGAACGCGGCCGCTCAGGCTGCCGCGAACGGTGACGCCTCTACGGCGGCCCAGTCGGCTGCGATCGCGGACGCGTCCACCGACGCGTCCGGGAACGCCGGTGCTGGTGCGAACGCTGGCAGCGACACGAACGCGAACGCGGCGGCGTCGGCAGCGGCGGATGCGAACGGGAACCCGGCGGCGGTCGCTGCCGGGAACGCGGACGCGTCCACGCAGGCCAGCGCTGCTAGTGATGTGACGGCGGCTGCGGCAGCTCAGGCTGCGGCGAACACCGACGCATCCACCACGGCGTCGGCTGATGTGACCACGGATGCGACCGCTGCGTCGCAGGCGGCGGCGACTGCTGCCGCGAACGCAGACAACTCGTCCTCCACGAACGCGGCCGCTCAGGCTGCCGCGAACGGCGACGCCTCCACGGCTGCCCAGTCGGCTGCGATCGCGGACGCGTCCACCGACGCGTCCGGCAACGCGGGCGCCGGCGCCAACGCTTCGGCTGATACGAACGCGAACGCGGCGGCGTCGGCTGCGGCGGATGCGAATGGGAACCCGGCGGCTGTCGCTGCGGGGAACGCGGACGCGTCCACTCAGGCGTCGGCTGCATCGGATGTGACGGCGGCTGCGGCAGCTCAGGCCGCGGCGAACGTTGACGCATCCACCACCGCGTCCTCGGATGTGACCACGGATGCGACGGCGTCGGCGAACGTAGCGGCTCAGGCTGCCACGAACGCGGACAACTCGTCGAACACGAACGCGGCCGCGCAGGCTGCCGCCAACGGCGACGCCTCCACGGCGGCCCAGTCCGCTGCCATCGCGGACGCGTCCACCGACGCGTCTGGCAACGCCGGTGCGGGTGCGAACGCGAACGCGGCGGCGTCGGCTGCGGCGGATGCGAATGGGAACCCGGCAGCGGTCGCTGCCGGCAACGCGGACGCCTCCACCCAAGCCTCTGCTGCATCGGACGTGACGGCGGCTGCTGCAGCTCAGGCTGCGGCGAACGCGACCGCGTCGGTTGATGCGTCTGCGGATGTGTCGACGGATGCGACCGCTGCCTCGCAGGCGGCGGCGACTGCTGCTGCGAATGCGGACAACTCGTCGAGCACGAACGCGGCCGCGCAGGCTGCCGCAAACGGTGACGCCTCCACGGCCGCCCAGTCCGCTGCGACCGCGGACGCGTCCACCGACGCGTCCGGCAACGCCGGTGCCGGTGCGAACGCTGGCAGCGACGCGAATGCGAACGCGGCGGCGTCGGCTGCGGCGGATGCGAACGGGAACCCGGCAGCGGTCGCTGCCGGCAACGCGGACGCCTCCACCCAGGCCAGCGCTGCTAGTGATGTGACCGCTTCGGCTGCGGCTCAGGCCGCCGCGAATGTTGACGCCTCCACTACCGCATCTTCGGATGTGACCACTACGGCGAACGCAGCCGCTAACGCTGCGGCGACTGCTGCTGCGAACGCGGACAACTCGTCGAACACGAACGCGGCTGCTCAGGCTGCTGCGAATGGTGACGCGTCGTCGGCGGCTCAGTCGGCTGCGATCGCGGATGCGTCGACCGACGCGTCGGGCAACGCAAGTGCTGGAGCGAATGCGAACGCGGCGGCGTCGGCGGCGGCGGATGCGAACGGGAACCCGGCGGCGGTTGCTGCCGGGAACGCGGACGCCTCCACCCAGGCGTCGGCAGCGTCGGATGTGACGGCGGCGGCTGCGGCTCAGGCTGCGGCGAATGTTGACGCGTCGACCACCGCATCGTCGGATGTGACCACGGATGCGACGGCGTCGGCGAACGTGGCGGCTCAGGCTGCTGCGAACGCGGATAACTCGTCGAGCACGAACGCGGCTGCTCAGGCTGCCGCGAACGGTGACGCCTCTACGGCGGCCCAGTCGGCTGCGATCGCGGACGCGTCCACCGACGCGTCCGGGAACGCCGGTGCTGGTGCGAACGCTGGCAGCGACACGAACGCGAATGCGGGTGCATCTGCTGCGGCGGATGCGAATGGGAACCCGGCGGCGGTTGCTGCCGGGAACGCGGACGCGTCCACGCAGGCCAGCGCTGCTAGTGATGTGACGGCGGCTGCTGCGGCTCAGGCTGCGGCGAACGCGACCGCGTCGGTTGATGCGTCTGCGGATGTGTCGACGGATGCGACCGCTGCCTCGCAGGCGGCGGCGACTGCTGCTGCGAATGCGGACAACTCGTCGAGCACGAACGCGGCCGCGCAGGCTGCCGCGAATGGTGACGCGTCGTCGGCGGCTCAGTCGGCTGCGATCGCGGATGCGTCGACCGATGCGTCCGGCAACACGGGTGCCGGTGCGAACGCTTCGGCTGACACGAATGCGAACGCTGGTGCATCGGCTGCGGCGGATGCGAATGGGAACCCGGCGGCGGTTGCTGCCGGGAACGCGGACGCGTCCACCCAGGCCAGCGCTGCCACGGATGTGACGGCGGCGGCGGCAGCTCAGGCGGCGGCGAACACCGACGCATCCACCACGGCGTCGGCTGATGTGACCACGGATGCGACGGCGTCGGCGAACGTGGCGGCTCAGGCTGCTGCAAATGCGGACAACTCGTCGAACACAAACGCAGCAGCCACGGCTGCCGCGAACGGGAGCGCGTCGGCTGCTGCCCAGTCGGCGGCAACCGCGGATGCGACTTCGGATGCGTCTGCAGGCGCGGGAGCGAACGCGAATGCGGGTGCGTCGGCTGCGGCGGATGCGAATGGCAACCCGGCGGCGGTCGCTGCCGGAAACGCGGACGCGTCCACCCAGGCCAGCGCTGCCACGGATGTGACGGCGGCTGCGGCAGCTCAGGCGGCGGCGAACACCGACGCATCCACCACGGCGTCGGCTGATGTGACCACGGATGCGACCGCTGCGTCGCAGGCGGCGGCGACTGCTGCCGCGAACGCAGACAACTCGTCCTCCACGAACGCGGCCGCTCAGGCTGCCGCGATCGGCGACGCCTCCACGGCTGCCCAGTCGGCTGCGATCGCGGACGCGTCCACCGACGCGTCCGGCAACGCGGGCGCTGGTGCGAACGCGGGAGCGTCGGCTTCGGCTGACACGAATGCGAACGCGGGTGCATCTGCTGCGGCGGATGCGAACGGGAACCCGGCGGCGGTTGCTGCCGGGAACGCGGACGCCTCCACCCAGGCCAGCGCCGCCGCGGATGTAACGGCAGCGGCTGCAGCTCAGGCTGCGGCAAACGTTGACGCCTCCACTACCGCATCTTCGGATGTGACCACTACGGCGAACGCAGCCGCTAACGCTGCGGCGACTGCTGCTGCGAACGCGGACAACTCGTCGAACACGAACGCGGCCGCGCAGGCTGCCGCCAACGGTGACGCCTCCACGGCGGCCCAGTCGGCTGCGATCGCGGACGCGTCCTCGGATGCGTCCGGCAACGCCGGTGCCGGTGCGAACGCGAATGCTTCGGCTGATGCGAATGCGAATGCGGGTGCGTCGGCTGCGGCGGATGCGAACGGGAACCCGGCGGCGGTTGCTGCCGGCAACGCGGACGCGTCCACCCAGGCGTCGGCTGCATCGGACGTGACGGCGGCTGCTGCAGCTCAGGCTGCCGCGAACGCGACCGCGTCGGTTGATGCGTCTGCGGATGTGTCCACGGATGCGACCGCTGCCTCGCAGGCGGCAGCGACCGCTGCCGCGAACGCAGACAACTGGTCGAACACGAACGCTGCAGCGCAGGCTGCCGCCAACGGTGACGCCTCCACGGCCGCCCAGTCCGCTGCGACCGCGGATGCGTCCACCGACGCGTCCGGCAACGCCGGTGCCGGTGTGAACGCGAATGCTTCGGCTGATGCGAATGCGAATGCGAACGCGGCGGCATCGGCGGCGGCGGATGCGAACGGGAACCCGGCGGCGGTTGCTGCCGGCAACGCGGACGCCTCCACGCAAGCCTCGGCTGCCGCGGATGTGACGGCAGCGGCTGCAGCTCAGGCGGCCGCGAACGTTGACGCCTCGACGACGGCGTCTGCTGATGTGGCCACGACGGCGGACGCGGCCTCGAACGTGTCGGCTCAGGCTGCCGCGAACGCGGACAACTCGTCGAACACGAACGCAGCAGCCACCGCTGCCGCGAACGGTGACGCCTCCCCGGCTGCCCAGTCCGCGGCTACTGCGGATGCCTCCACGGATGCGTCCGGCAACGCCGGTGCCGGTGCGAACGCCGGTGCCAGCGCTTCGGTGAACGCGAACGCTTCGTCCTCGGCCTCGGCTGCGGGCAACGCGAACGCGGGTGCGGGTGCGTCGGTGAGTGCGAACGGCACGGCCAGCAGCAACGGCAATGTCGGTGCCAATGCATCCGTCGGTGATGACTCGCTGGCGCGCACTGGTCTGGATGTGGCCGGTTGGCTCATCATTGCCGGCCTGCTGTCCGGGCTTGGCATTGTGCTCACCGTCGTGATCGGGCGCCGCCGGCGTCGCGAGCACGAGAACGCCGAAGACGCCACCGTCTAGGCATAACCACACGTTGGGGAGCCCTGTCAGTCGACAGGGCTCCCCGACTGGTTTCAGCCACAGAACCCCCAGCACGCGGTCGACGGCGGAATGCTGCGACTTGAGCTGAGCAACGCGGGCTGGCGCGTCGGCATTCAGACCGTGGTACGGCCACGGATGCGGAATGGGCACCTCGGATGGCCCAATGACGCACGATGTCCGTCCGGCGACCGACGTACCCGTCGGACCGTCTCGGACTGGGTCGACGGGTTCCTGGCCCGGCGAACCGGAGCTGATTCGGCGCTTGGAACCCGGCTCGATCCGGTCGCCGACCGGTTCGTGGCCGCGGCCGCTGCTATCGGCTTCATCCTCGGCGATATCGTGCCGTGGCAGTGCCGGACTGCTGCTGATCCCCGACGTCCTCCTGGCGCTCACCGCCGCAGTCGCGTTTCGCGGAACTGCGAACATCCCTGTCACCTGGACGGGCAAATCCGCACCATCCTGATCTTCACCGGAATGGCATCGATGCTGGCCGGCGAGACGCTCGGTGAGCACGACGTCGCCAACGCAAGACGTCCTCTTCCCTCTAGACGGCAGAGGTTCGATACCGAGGACAGGTTCGGTCCAGGCTTCGCATTCCGTCGGTCAGCGATCGCACCGTCCGGCTCGCGGGTCCGAGCAAGCCCGCCACGTTGCGCGTTGCTCCTCCGGCGTGATGATCGTCCCGTCAGACGCGGTGACCGAGGTGAGGAAGTTCGGCATTCCAAGCGCGAGTGCGCACGCGTCGAGGGCCGGGCTGAGCTCGTCATAGAAGCCGAGCGGCCACCGCTGCGCCCGATTGAGAGCCCAGTGGTCGACTCGGTACATCATCAACGACTCGTGGGTGTCCTGCTGCGCCGCGAGCCAGCACTCAATCTGGTACCGGATCTGGAGCCCATCGTCGAGCACCAACCAGACCCGCTCCCCCTGCGTCATCACGCGCATGCGCAAACCCTCCTTCGCTTTACGCGGCTGTTTCTTGACGGGGAACCCCTCCCCGTGGGAGCGGGGTCACGAGCGCAACGCCCACTGCGACCCACACGGCGAGGCTTCCGCCGCCGTCCCTAGTTTTCGATTTTTGTTGTGGACCGTTCGGGTGAGAACGCGTACAGCTGCTCGCCCTCGCTCGCAATCCACCACGACCCATCGCAAACGACCGACGCCTTCTTCTCGACACCCTCAGGCCACCAGGTGGCCTCGATAGTGGGGACGCCCAAGTAGGTGAGTGTTGCGCCGGAGTCGAGCTTCTTTGGGGCACGCTCGATCGGTGTTCCGGGAGTGTGAGCTTCGCAGTTGCCGGGCAGGTCACGCAATGTGGAACGCATGATGAGGATCCGCTCGCTGCCGGTCGTGCGAATCTTCTCTTTGATGTCGCGTGCGTCAGCGGGGACCCAACTGGGAAGGGTGGCGTCGGTGCTGGCCAGGCCTTCAGCTCCCGTCGCGTACGCAATCGCGCGAATGTGCCCCTGCTGGTTCTCGGTGATGGCATCAAAGACGCTGCACGATGAGAGAGCCAACGCCGTCACGATCGCCAGGCTGGAAGCTGCCAGTACTTTACGTTTCTCGTTCATAAATACGAGTCTGTTCCAAGAACTCGATTTGCTCATCCGTCGCTGGGACAGGAAGGGAGCCCCCTTGTGAGGTATCCAGAGTCGTACCTCAGTACCCCTCACCAAGATGGCGAGGTGTCGGGATCTGTGGCGACTACTCGGAGTGTGCGTTAGAGAACGACCCCATTGATAAGACCAATTGCCCGCATCAAATTTCACGATAGCGAGAGATCAGCAGGCTCGCGTCACTCTAAAGATGCGCGGAGGTGGTCGTGGAGTCTTCGGGCTACTCGTCCCATGAGGGCTTCTGCCGCGGGTTGAAGCGACGTTGGCACACGGGATTCGGTGAGGGCTGCGATCGCGAAGGTGTGGCCTCCTCGGTGTTCGACGACACCGATTTCGTGCCGGAGGTTCAGGAGAGTTCCGGTTTTGGACGCCCACGACGATGCCTCCGAGATGAAGTCCGGGGTGAGCCGTTGTCGATGCTGGTTTGCCGCCATGAGAGTCCGTGTCCGATTCGCAACATCGGTGTCGATGCGAGTCGGCCGCCAAAGCGCTTCAAGGAGGTCGACCAGGGCACGAGCCGTGGAGATGCTTGCTGCGGATGTGTCGAGTTCGGGGAGCCGGTGGCCGCGCCCGTCGGTCGATCCAAGGACGGCGAGTTCGTGCGCGAGGTGGGTGTCCTCAGGTGGGAGTTTCTCAGCGAGCGTCTCGGCAAGTTCGCCTGCGCTATGACGCACCGCGATTCCGTGGACGCCCAGTTCCTTCAGGAGGTCGACGACCGCTTCGGGGCCAGTCAAAGCGAAGAGGGCATCCGCTGCAGCGCCGTCGCTGAGTGACGTGCTGAGGTAGACGAGGTCGTCGATAGCGACCGTGGCCGGATGCCTGAATCTACTGATTCCGGTGGGACCGGGTGTTGTGATCTTGCCGGGTGGAACGGTGATGGGAGTTGATCCATCCAATTCGCCTCGGCGAATGCGTTCAAGAGTCGCGATCGCCAGCGGGACCTTCACGACCGATGCGATCGGGTATGCGGCATCGGGATCGATGCCGATCTCTTCGCCGGTGTCGAGGTCTCGGACCAGGAAAGAACCGATCAAGCCGCCGCTTTCCAGCTGGCACCTGAGTTCGTCGATGACGGTGAGTTCGATCATTCGGTCCCTTGCTGAATGGAATGGAGGCAGCGGCCGACGGCTGCGCTGAGGCTGCGTTGGATGTGGTCGGCGTCTGCGAGATCCGTTGCCGCAAGATCGTATCCGCGGACCAAATGCAGGTCGCCCAACGGCTGCCAGTTGAGACCCAGCTGGTCGGCCTGTTCCTGCGGACACAGTAGCAAGTCACGCGTGGCGTAGACCTCAGCCGTTGCGACTGTTGTGGACTGGGTAGTGACCAGCTGAGCAGGCGCCAACCCGCTGCTGTCGCGAAGTCTTGTCAGTCGGTCACGGATTCCCGGCACGTCATCTTCGGCCTGCAGCCATATCCGAACTGCGTCCTCACGATCCATCCGGCCCGGTCGGATCGTATCGAAGAAGAACGCCCCGTGGCGCGACCTATCGGATCCCGCCACTCCTAAGCTCACCGACCATGCTGCTTCGGCCGGCGGTACGGGCACAACGGCGACGTTCACATCGGACAGGCGAACCTGCTCGAGGCGGTCGGGTGGGTCGGCGGTGACCACCTCGATGTGCATTCCCTCCCGTCGCGCGTCCACCACGAGGCGAGCGAGATCCGCGACTGCGATCCCTTGTGGCAACGCCAGGCGCAGGGTGCGTGATCGCGCCCTCTCCGCGTCAAGGTTGAGGCTGGCTGCTGCACGGATCAAACGCGTAGCGGAGGGTAGCAAGGCTCTACCGAATGGAGTCAAGACCGCCTTTCGAGAACTCCTGTCAATGAGATGATCGCCCAGGCGGCCCTCCAGCGCAGCAATCCGTCGACTGGCCACTGACTGAGGTATGCCTGCGGCAGCCGCACCCACAGTGAAACTTCCCCGCTCCCCCACGTTGACGAAGGCTACGCACGCCGCAATCAGGTCCATAGGCCCGCATTCTATGCCAAAACGGCATGTAATTACCCTCTTGCGTCTTCGACAGCATCACATGGTCTATCGACGATTGGGTAATGAGATCCAACGCGAGCTCCCAGACCACAGCGCCCATCCTGACGCCAATTCGCGGATACGAGGCCGGGCGATGAGCGCACGGACGACCGCAGGCGCCTTCGCCGCGTTCGTCGGCGTGAGTGCAGTTGCTGGAATTCTGGTGTCGGCTGCCGTGACCCCCGCAATCGCGGTTACCGGACTGGCCGCCAATCACAGCATCGGCGTCTTCGAGGGCCTTCCCGAGTACCTGCAGATAGATCAGCTCGCCCAGCCGACCACCATTTATGCCAAGGAGGGCGATCAGGATGTCGCCCTCGCGACGTTCTACGCGCAGAACCGTCTGCCTGTCGCGTTCGACGAAATCGCGCAGGGCGTCAAAGACGCCGCGATCGCCGGCGAGGACCCCCGGTACTACAGCCACGCCGGCGTCGATGTCCAGGGCACCATCCGCGGTGCCCTCTCCGCGGTCGTCGGGAACGACGTCCAGGGTGGATCCTCGATCACCCAGCAGTACGTCAAGAACGTGCTGCTGCAGAAGTGCGAGGCGAAGCCCGTGAAGACCAAGGAGGAGAAGGCCGCGTACCGGGCCTGTGTCGACGACTCCACGGGAGTGACACCCGACCGCAAGGTCAAGGAGATGAAGCTCGCCATCGGGCTGGAGAAGAAATACTCGAAAGACCAGATCCTCGCTGGATACCTCAACATCGCCGGCTACGGCGGCTCTGTCTATGGCATCGAGGCTGCCGCGCGCTACTACTTCGGAGTCACGGCAGCTCAGCTCAGCCCCGCCCAAGCCGCCAGCCTGGTGGCGATGGTCAACGAACCGACGAGTCTCAAGCTCGACAATCCGGAGAGCAAGACGAATGGTGCCGCCAACGGCTACCAGGCCAACAAGGATCGCCGCGACTACATCCTCGGCAAGATGTATCAGCAGAGGATGCTGACGAAGGGGCAGTACGAAGAGGCCGTTCAGACCCCGATCGCGCCCGTGATCACACCGTCTGTCCGTGGCTGCCAGACCGCTGCCGGTGCGGCTTTCTTCTGCGACTACGTGCAGCGCATCATCCTCAACGATCCGTCGTTCGGCGCGACCCAGGACGATCGCGCCTCGAACTTCAACCGGGGCGGGTACCAGATCTACACGACGCTCGACCTGGACCTCCAGCGGGTGGCTGAGGAGACGATGGCCAGTTATGTGCCGCAGACGTTCGGGGACGTCGACCTTGGTGGTTCGCTCGTCGGTGTCCAGCCTGGAACTGGGCGGGTGCTCTACATGGCGCAGAACAAGCAGTACAGCCAAGACCCGGAGTTGCTCAACCAGGGTGGTCAGTTCTCTGGCGTGAACTACTCAACGGACCGCGCCTACGGGGGTTCGTCCGGGTTCCAGGTCGGGTCGACGTACAAGGTGTTCACGCTGGCGGAATGGCTGAAGCAAGGCCATTCGCTGTACGAGTCGGTGAATGCGAACTACCGCACGTACCATCAAACGGATTTCACCGACAGCTGCGGAGGCCCGTGGACCGGACAATATCGGCCGGACAACGACGCGCCCGGCCAGACCGGCATGCGCAACGCGCTGCAGGCGACCAGCCAGTCGATCAATACGGCTTTTGTCGCCATGGCATACCAGCTCGATCTCTGCAACATCCGAAAAGACGCCGAAGCGTTCGGCGTCCACACCGCAACAGGAGCGCCGCTGAACACCAACCCTTCCTCCGTGCTCGGTACGAATACGATCTCGCCTCTGACGATGGCGACCGCCTTCGCGGGCATTGCGAACAACGGCCTCACCTGCACGCCGATCGCAATCGACAGGATTACCGATGGCACCGGCGAGGAGATCGCTCCCCCCGCGACAAGCTGCGTCCAATCGGTCGACCCCGCCGTTGCGAACGCTATGGCGTACGCCCTCAAAGGATCGATCGAGAACGGAACAGCGCGAGGGACGAACTCCACCGGCGTCGACATGCTCGGCAAGACCGGAACCACCGACGGCAGCCAACAGCTGTGGCTCGTCGCGGCGACGACGAAGGTTGCCGGAGCGTACTGGGTCGGCAATGTAACTGGTGGCGCGGACATGCGAGCGATCTATCCGTCGCACAGGACCACGCCCGCAAACGCTCGGACCCGCGTCATGAACGCAGTGATGACCGCAGCGGTGAACAAGTATGGCGGCGAAGACTTCGGCAAGCCGGGTGGCAAGCTGGTGCGCCGTCTTCAGGTCGCCATCCCGGATGTGATCGGCAAAACACTCGAGGAGGGCATGTCGATCCTGAAGAACCTCGGCCTCGACAGCGTCGATGGCGGCCCGATCGACGCTGCCAGCCCGAGCGGAACTGTCGTTCGCACGGATCCGGGAGCCGGCACCTTGGTGACGGAAGGCGGCAGGGTCACTTTCTACACGAGCAACGGGACCCTCGCCACTCTCCCTGAGGACGCGGATTAGACGCCCACGGGCAGACGGTCGACCGGGTTCCGGGTGTGTCTGGGTTGGGTTTGCTGTCGCGTTATGACTCAGGTCTCACGGTGTCCTTCTCTGTAATGCATCAAGTGGCTAGACGTCACGAGATGCATACGGGTAGGCAAAGAGCCGATCCGATGAGACTAAGGGGAATCATCAATGCGTATGAGACGAAAGATAAGGGCGATGGGTGCGGTGTCTGCGTTCGCCGTGGGGGTAACAGTCCTGGCTCTCAGTAGCCCGGCATCTGCTGCACCAATGGTCCAATCGCCAGAAACGACGTCCATCCCGGTGACGATCAGTACTCCAGCTGCTGGGTCCACGGTCAACACGGATCGCCCCACGTTTGCTGGCTCCGGTGAGCCATCAGCTCACCTTGTGGTCTCAGCCCAGAACGGACTTGGGATCTGCGCGACCCTCGTCAGTGCTGCTGGATCATGGTCGTGTACGCCCTCGTTCGCACTGCCACACGGGCCGTTCACAGTTACCGTGCATCAGCAGGCGCAATATGACGCCACGACGGCAGAGCGCTCATTCAACATCCTCTTCGGCCCCTTGACCATAAGCTCTCCGGTTGCCGGGTCCACGATCGATACAGGTCACCCGATCTTTGTTGGAGGCGGCACGCCATCGGCAGATCTCAGGATCTACGACCTCTGGGACGGGGATGTGCTGTGCACGACAACAGTGGGCGTCAGTGGGGCATGGTCATGTCCTTCGACCGTCGAGCTGTCCAACGGGGAGCACACCGTTTTGGCACTCCAGGTTGACCCAGGAGGCCACCCGACAACAAGTGAACTGACGTTCATCGTTGACAGCACCGACTAAGTGCCCGCCGGGCGTATGCGTGTGCGCGTGCGTGGAAAGCGCTAACACATAGGCGCAGACCTAAGCCGTGGCCACCGAGATCTTCGTCGGCCACGGCTTAGGCGTGGCGCACACGTTGATGCTGGTTCTTCATCGCGGCGGGGCGCACATTCGTGACCGTCTCCACCGCCTAGTGACGCGTTATGAAACAGCCGATGAAGGATCCCGCATGGTGAGGGGCAGGCAGCCGCCTCCAGCGCATCGGAGAAGACGCATGATCCAGAGAACGCAAACACCGTCCAGAGGCGCGAGCCGCTATTGGCTGATCCTGCTCGTGGCATGGATGATGTCCACCTTCGCCGTCTCGCCGGCGCACGCTGCCTCCACCGCCACGATCGTGACCTCCCTGAACGTTCAACAGGACCAGGCGTTCAACGGCGCCCAGATCCGAATCGATTTCACCTTCGAGCTCCCTGCCACGGCAGTTGAAGGCGACAGCTCGACGCTGACACTTCCGAGCACTCTCCGGGTCGCACCCGATCTCTCTGTTCCGCTCGTGGATGCCCTCGGGAACGTCGTTGGAACCATCACGGCGTCGGGCCCCAACGAGATCACCTTCACGTTCTCCGACTTCGTCACCAACTCCGGTGCCGTCACCGGTTCCGGATTCTTCTCCGCTCAGGTGAGCGACCCCGGCGCCAACGGGACCGAAATCAGCCTCGTCTTCACGAACGGCGACCGGACGTTCGAGGAATTCATCACCACCCTCCCATCCGCGACGGCGAGCTTGGACCTGGTCTGGGTCCTCGGCACCTGGAACGACTCAGACCGCGGCACGATCACTGCCGAGGAGGCGATCAGCTGGCGAATCGACACGCCTCGCGGCCCGTGGCTCGACCAATCCGTCACCTTCCGTCCGACGGACGCAACCAGCATCCTCAGGTGCGACAGCATCGCCTTCTTCGAACACCAGACCCCGCCGGGGTCCACAGCCCACCAACCCTCAGATCGACTGCAGCCCACCAGCGATGCCGACATCGTGATCCACTCGTGCACGCCCGACGAGATCACCGTCACGTTCACCAGCCCCACACCGGCCGATGTGATCCGCTCCTTCACACTGGCCGCGGACACACGTGACACCGACTCGACGCTCACCTTCGCTGCCGAAGCAACCGCCACCAACTCCACCAGCAACTCCCGGTGGTTCAACTTCGTCACCCGTCCCGTATCCGGCGGTGCAGGCGAAGGCACCCCCGCGCCCACACCGACGGTCACGCCAACGCCGGCTCCCTCACCGACCCCCGACGGCCCGACGGAAGCAACGAGCAACGCTGCGGGCCAGCCCACGCAACCCGCACGTCTCGCACAAACCGGCACAGATACAACGCCGCTCGTCATTGCGGCCGTCGGCGCCACTGCAGCGGGATTCGGCGTCCTCGCCACCCGATATCTGCTCAGAAGGTCGTATTCGCGGGGATGTCGTTATGAGCGCGGCCTTCTTGACTCTGAGTTCTTGGAGGCCCGTAAAAACCCATGGGCTCGATAGAGGGCCGCTTCCCGGCCCGAGGAGGCAGATGTGACAGCAGCTCCAGCAACGACACGATCCAAACCATCGGGCGACCGGGAAGCCAAGGCGCCCGCACGGAGACCACGCACGCTCGTCATGCGGATCGTCCTGGGCGGGGCGGCGCTGGTGACCGCCTGGCATGTACTCGCGAGCTTTCTCTGGATCGGGCCCATAACGCCGCTGCGTGAATTGATACCGGGCAATGCGCTGAGCTCGTACATGCTGCCGTGGTTCGGGCAGAGCTGGAGCGTTTTCGCGCCGGCGCCCATCAACGGCGACTACCGGTTCCACGTCAGGGCGGTCCTGGCCGACAAATCCGGAAACGAGATCGTGACCGATTGGGTTGCCGCGACCGACGTCGAGCTTGCAATGTCCCATCACACACTCTTTCCCGCTCGAGCCGCCAACCTCGGCCTCAAGCAAGCTTCATCGCTCAAAGCAGCATGGGATGCGCTGACGCCAGCACAGCGAAAGGTGGCGGAGCTGAACTACTTCAAGGGCGATGACTGGCTCGGTCGGATGCAGGTGGCGCTCAACGAGGAGAACAAGAACCAGAACACCGACGCGGTCGTGCGATACATCGTCCAGGAGAGATACTCCGACGCCTACGCGGTCCAGGTCGCACGAGCGATCTGGGGGGACTCAGTGATTCGAGTCCAATACCAAGCAAGCCGACAGAACATCATCCCCTTCGAGGATCGGCACACTCCGGGGGCGCAAAAGCCGGCGCTCCAGTTCGCGCCGATCGGATGGCGTGGCCTGATCGTGATGCCCGGGCAATCCGAACAGGAGTTCGCCGACGTCTTCCTGCGCAACTACAAGGAGGCTGTCAAGAAATGACAACCACACTTCAGCCGGAAACGACAGAAATCGAAGACAGCCCCGATCGTTCGGGCAAAGGTTCACACCGCCCATCTGTGCTGCGCCGAGTTCTGTCAATGCTCGGCTCCCTCGCCGGCGCGATCGTTTCCACCATCCTGAGCGCAATCACAACCCTCTCGACACAGGGGGAGAGCTGGATCGTCGACGGCAAGAAGGCGACCTATGGTCTGGCAGGAACCCGTATTCTCCTCGGCTCAGCGATACTCGGTCTGCTGCTGACCAATTTCGATACCCGGTTCTACACTTTCGGCGCGGGTATGGCCTGGACGGGGCAACTGCAGAACCCGACCAGTGATTTCGTGAGCATCTGGCCGTTCGGAATGTACCTGGCAGCGGCCCCGTATCCCGCCCTGTCTACCGCGATGTACGTCGCCTGCATCGTGTTCGCCGTGCTGTTCATCCTCGGCTACCGCACACGACTGGCGACGATCGGGATGTTCGTGCTGTGGATCTCGATCATCGAGACGAACGACTACGTGCAGGACCAAAGCGACAACCTCGTCAGGATCGCCCTGATCGTGATGTTCTTCGCGGCTCCCGCGGACAGGTGGTCCCTCGACGCCCGACGCCGACGCAAGTTCACCGAACGATCGGGTATCCGGTCGTCGCGCAACCCGATAGTTCGATGGTGGCGGTTCCAGCGCGTCCTTCCGGAGTGGTTCACCAACATCTTCCACAACTTCGCGATCGTCGCGCTCGCGTGCCAAGTCGCCTTCGTCTACGTGGCTGGAGGGCTCTACAAGGCCGGAGGAACACCGTGGTCGGGAGGCACAGCAATCTACGACCCCCTGCATGTGGCTCAGTTCGCACCGTGGCCAGAACTCAGCGACCTCGTGACGAGCTGGGCGCCCGCCGTTGCGTTCGCCACCGTCCTCACCTTGCTGGTCCAGGTCTCGTTCCCGCTGCTGCTGCTTCGCCGTGGAACCCGGATCTTCGCTCTTGTCGTGATGCTCTGCTTCCATCTCGGCATCGCCATCCTCATGGGCCTGCCGTGGTTCTCCCTGTCGATGATCGCGATCGATTGCATCTTCATCCGCGATGCCACGTGGCAACAGGTTCAAGGGGCGATCCGAGGAGCGTGGGACGGCACACGGAGCACCACGCGCGAGAGGTCGAGTTGAGCAATACGCCCGACGTCGTCGTCGTCGGCAGCGGACCGAACGGACTTGCCGCAGCTGTGACGATGGCACGAGCAGGCCTCCACGTCGTCGTCTATGAGCAGGCCGCCCAACCGGGAGGCGGCGCCCGCACGTCCGAGGCAACGCTTCCCGGATTCGCCCACGACATCTGCTCCGCGGTGCACCCGATGGCGCTCGCCTCACCCTTCTTCACAGCGTTCGAACTAGCGAAACGGGTCTCCCTGGTGAGCCCGGAGCTCTCCTACGCACACATCACGCCGACGGAGACAGGGCTCGCCTATCGCGACCTCGAGCGCACCGTCGAGCAACTGGGCATCGACGGTCGCAGGTGGCGCGACATGATGCAGCCGCTCGTTCGAAACATCGACGCACTCTCGAACCTCACAGCCGAACACCTGCTGCGGGTCCCTCCCGAGCTGGGCTTCGCGCTCAGCTTCGGGCTGGCTGTGTTTCGCCAAGCAGCCGGAACAGCACACGGGTTTCATGGCGAGATCGCCCCGGCGCTGTTGGCCGGACTCGGCGCTCATGCCATCCAGCCCGTCCCCTCACTCGCGGCGGCCGCTGTCGGACTCACGCTCGGAGCGCACGCGCACGCAGGCGGGTGGCCGATACCCATCGGCGGAAGCCAAGCGATCACCGACGCTCTCGTACAGGATTTGCACCAGCACGGCGGAGAACTCGTGCTCGAGACCCGAGTCGACACGCTCGACGAGTTCAGCACGGTTCCGTGTGTGTTGCTCGACACCAGCGTCAGGCAGTTCATGTCGATGGCTTCCGGCCAGCTGCAGGGGTTCTATCGCCGCCAACTCGCCTCCTTCAAATACGGACCGGGAGTCGCGAAGGTGGACTACGCGCTCAGCGGGCCGGTCCCGTGGACCCATCCAGAGCTCTCCGGCGCAGGCACGATCCATATCGGAGGAACGGCGACTCACGTCGGAATCGCCGAACGCGAAATCGCACGAGGACGCCACGCGGAAGAGCCATTCATTCTCATCTCGCAGCCAACGCGCTTCGACCCGGGTAGAGCACCCACCGGTAGCCACACGCTGTACGCGTACGCTCACGTCCCGGCGGGCTCGAACCTCGATCAGTTCTCCACCATCACCGACACGATCGAGCGATATGCTCCCGGTTTCCGCGATCTGATCCTCGCGCACAGCAGTCAGACGGCGCGTGACATCGCCCGATACAACCCCAACTATGTCGGGGGAGACATCTCTGGTGGCGCGGCCACGATGCGGCAGCTGATCCAACGCCCGGTGCTGTCACTAAACCCGTGGGCCACGCCGATTCCGGGAACCTATCTGTGTTCCTCCGCAACGCCACCCGGGCCGGGGGTTCACGGTCTCGGAGGGTGGAATGCAGCGCGACGTGCGTTGCGAGACGTATTCGCGCTCGACGCACCCGACCTCGGTTTAGCCGGCTAGCTCCGGCTTATCGTCGGATCCCCACGCTTTGCGCAATCCGCGTCGAGCACGGTAAGTCAACATCGCTGCCGCCGAAGGCGTGATCCTGAGCAGCTCACCGATCTCTGATGCACCGAACCCCTGAACCTCGCTGTACCAGAGCGCCAGTTGCCATCGTGGAGGTAGCGATCGAAACGCGTCGGCAGCGCTCATCCGGTCGATGACATCGGCGCCCTGCTCCATCGGGCTGTCCTCGATTGCGTCGATACTCACCGTCGGTATCCGAGACTCCTGCCGTGACCACCTCGAAATGACGTTTCGAACGGTCACCATCAAGTACGGGCGGAACACCTTCGGTCCGGCGCCGGCGTCCATCGCAGCGAAGACTCGAGCAAACGCTTCGGCCGCGACATCCTCCGCATCCAGGGATCGGCTGTATCGCTTCGCTACGCGGATCGCCGCGGCGTGATGATGTCGCCACAATTCGGCATAGGCCGAGCTGTCGCCGCCTCGTGCCCGTGCCAGGAGTTCGGCATCGCGACGGTACCACTCCGGTTCCGATGAGGACGAGCCCCCAACTCGAACAGGAAGGCCATCGTTCTCGGACCTATCCGGCTTCTCGCAGTATCTGCTTCCCATGCCTTGAGTGTCCGCAAACGCCGGAATACAGGGATGCGTAGCACTACGTGGTCCGCTACGTGCTTCTTAACCCGATCCCCGGTACGGAAACAGCTGCGAGCTGCTCTCCGCCGACCGCGGCGCTCACGAAATACGTGTTACCGGTGGCTGCGACTGCTGTCGTCGTGGCGATGCCGTCGGAGTCGGTGAGCGCGGAGTTCGCGGTAAGGACCAGCCCCGGCGCTGCGTGGAAGGTAACGCGGGCGCTCGCTTTCGGATTTCCAGACACATCGAGCACGCGGGCGGTGAGGAGGTAGATTCGGTCGTCGCCGTGGCTGACCACGTCGGAAGCAACGGACAGCGACGAGCGCTCAGGATCGACGGAGGGTTCGTGGAAACTCACCTCGACGTCGCCGAGCGGAATGGTTCCCCATCGCGCGGCAACAACGAAGTCGCCGGCAACGGACGAAGCCACGTCAACGTGCGCGGTTCCCCCGCTTCCCGTCTTCGTGCGGTGATGGCTCAGTATCGCTCCCGGCGTGGACGATATGTCGACATCCACTCCCGCTACGGGATTGCCGAAGCGGTCAGAGACCTGGATTTCGACGCGATGTCGTGCTCTGCCATCCGCGGGCCGCGATCCGCCGGAGTGCGACAGTGCGGATGCCTTCTCGCTCGGGCTTCCCGCGATGAATTCGACGCGCCGCTCTTCGAATCGCGGTACACCGATCGCGTACGCCGACACCGTTTGCATCCCAGCGATCGTCGAGGTCAAGCCGGCCCGTGCGTTACCGCCACGATCAGTTTCGACGTGAACGGGTCGCTGGCCAGGCAGTTGAATGACCACGGCTCGTCTGGCGATGGGCTTGCCCTGGTGGGTCGTCAAGCTCACCGTCGCAGTGTGCGTCGCAACGCCGTCGGCGACCCTGGTGCCGGTCGTCACTTCGAGCGATCCGGTCGCTTGCGGCGTGTGAGCGGCAGAGGATTGGTCGGGCTCCATGAGCGAGATGGCAATCGCAAGCGCCGTCACGCTACCGGCGACCTTGATGATTCTGGCTAGTCCAGCACGCTGCACGATGGTCATCCCACTCCTCATTCGCTGTCCTTGATCGGCGTCGAATCGCTATGAACCCAGGGTCCGGCTCTCGTTCCCACCGCATACCGTCCGCTCAACGACGCATCGAATGCCCGAACCGCAAAGTCTGAGCGCCATTCGCCGGTTGCATCCAATCGAGAGGCCAGGACATCGGCGTCAGACCGAGTGCGGAGTTGAAAGTGCGCCCCGGGCACTCCGACCACACTCACGCTCGTGTGCGTGTCGAAGAGGCGTACCTCGAGCGTTGGTGACGCCACGTGATTCGGCACGCGGATGGCAGTCGACCTGTCAGCCTGAAGATGGACCTCGAGTTCTCTCGCCGTCGATTCGATCTGGCCGGTGCTCCACCGCCCCTTGTCGTCAGCCTGGACCCTGCTGAGCTCCACGGATCCATCGCGAACGATCACGACCGCAGAAGCTGGGCCGGCGCCCGACAGGATCGGGAAGAACGTGCGGTCTGGGCCGTTGTCGATCGAGACGCTGAGTTCACCGGCTGTAACGAGCGTCTGCTCCGTCGGCGGCCGTTCTGAGCCCTGGATGCTCGGATGTGATGGCTCGGACGACGTCGGGTCGCCCGACGGCGGACTCCCTTGGTCGCGCGGTTCGTGCTCGATCGACGACACCGATGCTTGCGATTGCCCACGGTGGTCCCAGGTGGAAGCTCCAGCGGCGATGGTTGCGACAATGGCCCCCGCTGTGAGGCCAGTCAACAACTTCGGCGAAACCAGCGACAAGCTGGACCCTAACGATGCGCCCCAATCGAGTGCTGATACAACGGGATCGGAGCTCATCGGAACAGCGGCGGCCGTGTCGGCCAGTCGCAGGTCCCCATTCCGGATGGCGGCGAGGTATCCAAGACTGCCCACAGCCCCGAGCGCCAGCGGGAGAAGCACCAGGGCGAGCCTGGAATTGATGTTCTCTGCCTCCGAGGCCAGAGCCGTGCATGCCTCGCATTCGGCGAGGTGGGCTTCGATCCGATCGCGGTCGCGTTTGGTGAGCGTGCCTCGCGTGCGCGCACCGAGCCGTTCGATGGTCCACGAATGCGCTGGATCATCGCCCGACGACGCTATGTGGACCTGTACCCACGCGCGTCGAAGCCCTTCCCTGGCGCGGAAGGAAAGCATGGCGGCGGCCGCCGGAGAGATCCCCATCAGTTTTCCGACGGTTGCGGGATCGTACTCTTCTACCTCCGAGTACCAGAGGACTTCTTGCCACCGTGCCGGGAGGGTCGCGAAGGCTTTGGCGCTCATCCCGCGATCGAGCGCGCGATCCGCTTCGGCGTCCAAGGTTGATTCATCAGGAAGATCATCGGCGAAGTCGATCGGTGCTTCTCTGACCTTGGCACCCAAGCGTGCTGCGAGATTGCGAATCGTGACGATCAGGTACGGCCGAAACCCTTTGGTGGGGCCCGCGCCTCTCTTCGTCGTCTCCCAGATCCGAGTGAAGGCTTCGCTCACGAGTTCATCGGGATCGATCGACGAAGTGATCGACTTCGCCGCTGCGCGCCCCGCCTGGGCATGTCGAACCCACAGCTCTCCATACGCGGACGCATCGCCTGCTCGGGCCCGTTCCACGAGCGTTCCGTCGGAGACGCTCTGGTTCGGTCGTGGGTCATTCATTGCTGCTCGGGTCTTCTGTATGGATCGTGGGGGAGAGGTGCCACGGGACGTGCGACACGCTCCGGTGCGGCGGGCCGCCTCTGGCCCGCCGCACCTGTGGGCCGCTTGACCGATGTCGTGAGGCGATTACCGCGAGGCGAACGAGTAATTGACGACACCGTCGCGAACAGACACCGCGACGAAGTACTTGCTGCTTGTCGCGCCGAGACCGTCCGATGTCACCGAATGAACCTCGAACTTGCCTGCTTTCAGAGCTTTGATCGCTTCTGCCAGAGGCTCGGATTGCTTCGAGCGGATTTGTAGTTGGAACCCCTTGGGGTTGCTCGTGTCGGGTTTGCCCAGCACCTCGCCGGTGATCACGGGCAGTCCTGCGAGGGAATGCGTCGAACTCGAGGCGCCCTCGGGAGGCGAACCGGGAGCGCAGGCTGCAAGCGTGAGTGCGAGCACCACCCCGCATGCTCCAAGCAGCACGCGGCGGGAGTATGGCTTTCGTTCGATTCCGGGCTCAGATCTGTTGCGTGCTCGAGTGCTCATACATCTGTAGACCCCAATGTCACAGCTTCATAACGCGAACGACAACTCGAAATTCATAACTGGTCCCTTGACTTCCGGCTAGCCCACCCCGTATATTCCAAGTGGAATAATCAAGCCGGAGCATCCCGGCGCATCCCCACCCACCAATCGAAAGCTCAGCACCATGCCGCCCCTCGCCCCATTGACACCGCTCGGTGTGGCAGCCCTCGCGCTGCTCATGGAGCGGCCGATGCATCCGTACGAGATGTACCAGACACTGGTGCAGCGCTCGGAGGATCGGGTGGTCAAGGTGCGCCCCGGCTCGCTCTACCACACGGTCGATCGCCTGGCGGTGCAGGGTCTGGTGCGGGCGACCGGAACGGAGCGCGAGGGCAACCGGCCCGAGCGCACGACCTACGAGATCACCGAGCCGGGCAGCCTGGCGCTCAGCGAGCGCGTCACCGAGATCCTCGCCACCCCGGTCAACGAGTACCCGGAGTTCCCGCTCGCCCTCGGGGAATCGCACAACCTGCCCGTGGAGACCGTCATCCAGCTCCTGCGCAATCGTGTCTCGCTCCTCCGTGCCGATCTCGAATTCATCGAGGCGGGCATCCGCGATCTCGAAGCGAAGGAACTGCCCCGCAAGTACTGGATCAACGTGCAATACAGCCGGGCCCTGCGCGAGGTCGAAGTGACCTGGCTCGACTCCCTCATCGTCGACCTCGAATCGGGCGTACTGTCCTGGTCCGAGGAGAAGAAACACTGAAAGAGAAAAGACTCCAATGGAAAAAGAACTGAAGCCGTGGCCCGCGCTTTGGGCGCTGGTCATCGGGTTCTTCATGATCCTCATCGACACGACCATCGTGTCGGTCGCCAATCCGGCGATCATGAAGGGCCTCGACCTCGGCACCGACTACAACGCCGTCATCTGGGTGACGAGCGCATACCTCCTCGCGTACGCCGTTCCCCTGCTCATCACCGGACGTCTCGGTGACCGCTTCGGCCCGAAGAACCTCTACCTGATCGGCCTCGTGATCTTCACGCTCGCCTCCGCCTGGTGCGGATTCTCTGGCGTGCTGCCGGGCGGCGGTATTGGGATGCTCATCGCAGCCCGCGTCGTGCAGGGCCTCGGTGCTGCGCTCATGACGCCGCAGACCATGGCCGTCATCACCCGCATCTTCCCGCCCGACCGCCGCGGTGCGGCCATGGGACTCTGGGGCGCGGTCGCCGGCGTCGCCACCCTGATCGGCCCGCTGCTCGGCGGCGTGCTCGTCGACGGTCTCGGCTGGGAGTGGATCTTCTTCATCAACGTCCCGGTGGGCATTGTGGCCTTCATCCTCGCCATGCGTCTCGTGCCCAAGCTGCCGACGCACTCGCACAGCTTCGACATCATCGGGGTGATCCTGAGTGCTGTGGGCATGTTCCTTCTGGTGTTCGGCATCCAGGAGGGCGGCACGTACGACTGGGGCACGATCGTCGGACCGATCTCGGTGTGGGGTCTCATCATCTCCGGCATCGTGGTGCTGATCGCGTTCGTGGTGTGGCAGCGGTACAACAAGAAGGAGCCGCTGCTTCCGCTCAAGCTGTTCCGCGACCGCAACTTCTCCCTCTCGAACGGCGCCATTACCACGGTCGGCTTCGCCGTGACCTGCATGGCCCTGCCGCTCGTGTTCTACTTCCAGACGGTCCGCGGCCTCACCCCGACCGACTCGGCGCTGATGCTCGCCCCGATGGCCGTGTTCTCGGGCGTGCTCGCGCCGTTCGTCGGCAAGCTCATCGACCGCATCAACCCGCGCTACTTCGCGACCACCGGCCTGGTGCTGTTCGCGCTCGCCCTGTTCTGGTATTCGCGTCTGCTGACTCCGGATGTGTCGATTTGGTGGCTGCTCGCACCGAGCGCCCTCCTCGGCATCGCGATGTCGGGCGTCTGGGGACCGATCTCGACCACGGCGACCCGCAACCTGCCCATGAACCAGGCGGGTGCAGGATCCGGTGTGTTCAACACCACCCGTCAGGTCGGCGCCGTGCTCGGGTCCGCGTCGATCGCAGCCCTCATCGAGGGGCGCCTCGCGGTCGACCTGCCGAAGGCGCCCGGCGGGGCCAGCCCCAGCGAGGCGGCCACCGGAACCGTGCTCCCCGACTTCCTGCACGCCGGATTCACGCAGGCCATGTCTGAGGCGCTGCTCCTGCCCGCCGCGGTCGCCTTCCTCGGCGCGATCATCGTCGCGTTCTGGGCGAAGCCGAAGCCGCCGGCGTGGGGACCGAACGCCGTGCCCGCCGCTGCCGCGGGTACCGCATCCGGTGCAGACGCCGCTACGACCCACGGATCGCATGCCGCTCCGGTGCCGGTGGATGCGGTGCAGCACGGCAGCCACGCGGCCGACGTCGCGCCCGCGACCGACCTGGCGCCGAACGAGCAGCCGCCGCACGGACTGCACGCGACTCCGGTCGACTGACCGAACAACGACGGAGCCCCGTCCGGCCGCATCCACGGCCGGGCGGGGCTTCTCCGTGCTGAAGTCTGCGTTACGAAGTGCGCGCTACGAACCGGTGACCGCGCGCACCGTGTTGGCCCACGGGTCGTCGAAGGCGACCGAGCGCCCGTCGTCCCTGGCTTCGATGCCGTAGTGGCGCATCCGCTCGGTCAGCTCGCCGAGGTCGTCTGCGCCCGGAACCCGGATCTCCACCTGGCCGAGCCCGAGGGCCAGCCGGCGGCGCCCGGCGCCCCGGCTGTTCCAGGTGTTCATCGCCATGTGATGGTGGTAGCCGCCCGCGCTCACGAACAACGCCTGGTCGCCGAGCTCGGCTGTCGCTTCGAAGCCCAGCTTGTCCACATAGAACGATCGCGCGGAGGCCACGTCGCCGACCGAGAGGTGGACGTGTCCGACCACGGCCGTTCCGAGGCGGCTGTCATCGCCCGCTTCGACGGATGCGGTGGCCCGCTCGGTCAGACTCTCGCCGAGAAAGGCGTTGGGGTCGAGGTACAGGCTCGCCATCTCGACCCGGCCGTGCACCCAGCTCCACTGCGAGCGGTCGCGGTCCCAGTAGAGTTCGACGCCGTTGCCCTCGGGGTCGGTGAAGTAGAAGGCCTTGCTGACGAGGTGGTCGGCGCTCCCGGTGAACGTTCCGGGAGCCCGGCTGGCCACCGAGTACACGGCGGCGGCGAGCGTCTCCTCGCTGTCGAAGAGGATCGCCGTGTGGAACAGTCCCGCGTCGTGCGGGGACGCGTGCCGCAGCTCGGGCGCGTACTCGAGGATCACGATGGGGGTCGCATCCCTCCCCAGGATCACCCGGCCACCCTCGGCGGCGAGCACGCTCAGCGTGACGGCGTCGCGGTAGTAGGCGGTCATCGCGTCGAGGTCGGCGACGAGCAGGGTCACCGCGCCCATGGAGGTGTCGGCCGAGAGAAGTTCAGGCATACCTATTTCAATGCTCGATCGGCGCGAAATATTTCTGTGACGGCTCTCAGCGACGCCGAGCCTGCGCCATCGTGTCCAGTTCGGCGGCGACGATCGCACGAGCATCCTGAGCCGTGACGGCCGGATAGGGTCCGACCAGATGAGAGGCGAGCCCGTCGATGAGCGCGCGGATCCGCGTGGCGTCGAGGTCGAGTCGGGCGGAGGGGGTTCCGGACGGCGACCGCCTCTCGACGACCCACCGGATGTTGTCGAGCATGATGGCGTCCGAGTCGCGTTTCACGGGCGCGAGCGCCGGGTCGGAGAGGGCTGCTCCGGCGAACACGAGCCAGACCTCCGCCTCCTCCCGCCGTTCGTCGTCGAGGGGGAGGAACTGCTCGAGCAGGAGCAGCGCATCCGGGAGCCCCTCGTCGGCGTCCGCGCCGTCGCCGGCCACGCCGCCGAGCCCCCGGATGCGCGCCGTCGTCCGCTCCATCACCAGCCGCATCGCGAACTCGACCACGTCGGCTTGCCGCGGAAAGTAGTGCCGCAACGAGCCGAGCGCCATGCCCGCTTCGGCAGCGATCGCGCGGGTGCTGACGGCGTTGATCCCGTCACGGCGGATCACCCGCCACACCGCCTCACCGATGTGGCTGCGGCGTTCCTCGGCGCTCTCGGTCGTTCGCACGCCTGATCAGTCGCCGGTCAGGCGCCCCAGCAGTTCGCGGTAGCGGGCGGCAGTGCGCTCGACGATGTCGGACGGCAGCTCGGGCGGCGTTCCCGTCTTGTCCCAGTTGGCGGCGAGCCAGTCGCGCACGATCTGCTTGTCGAAGCTGGCCATGCGCTCAGACGGGGTGGTGCCGGATGCGTACGTCGCAGCATCCCAGAAGCGGCTCGAGTCGCTGGTGAGCACCTCGTCCGCGAGAGTGATCTCGCCGGTCGCGCGGTCGGCGCCGAACTCGAACTTCGTGTCGGCGATGATGACCCCGCGGCTCTCGGCGATCGCGGATGCGCGCGCGTACACGTGCAGCGACAGGCTGCGCAGCGCTTCGGCCACCTCCAGCCCGACGAGCTCGACGGTGCGCTCGAAGCTGATGTTCTCGTCGTGCTCGCCGAGCGGGGCCTTCCAGGCGGGGGTGTAGATGGGTTCGGGCAGGCGGTCGCCGTTCTGCAGTCCGGCCGGCAGGGGGATGCCGCACACGCTCTGCGACTCCTGGTACTCGACCCAGCCGCTGCCGGTGAGGTAGCCCCGCACGACGCACTCGATCGGGTACATGTCGAGCGGTTTCACCAGCATCGACCGGCCCGCCACCGCATCCGGGATCTCTTCGACGACCCGGTCGCCCACGAGCCGGTGGTCGGGGATCAGATGGTTCGGGACATCGCTCAGCCGGTCGAACCACCACAGGCTGAGCGTCGTCAGCAGCTCGCCTTTGCTCGGGATGCCCGGCTCGAGCACGTGGTCGAACGCGCTCACCCGGTCGCTCGCCACGACCAGGACCGCATCCGTGTCGTCGAGGCCGGTCGCGCCCGACGGAACGTAGAGGTCGCGCACCTTTCCGGAGTAGACGTGCGTGAAGCCGGGGAGGGTGGGGGAGGTGGTCACGCGTCCATGCTAGACCGACGGATGCGCCACCTCCGGCCGCCTGTCAGGCCGTCACCTGCTCACGGTCGCGCACCTCGCGGCGGTCGGTCGGGAGCAGGAAGCCCGCGAAGATCAGCCAGACGATGCCCCCGAAGCGCGCGATCGGCAGGAGGAACTGCAGGGACTCGACGGCGAGGGAGAGGAAGCTGAGCTCGGCGAGCGCTGCGATCACGAGGCCGGTCCAGCTGAGCCAGCGGGGGAGTAGGCGCAGGATGAGCGACGGCACGGCGATGCCGGCGATAAGAAGACCGATGCCGGTGGCGTAGCCGACACCGCCCGCCGCGAAGGCGAGGAACGAAAGGGCCAGGGCGACGGACGCGTCCGCTGTGATCTCGGGGCGGCTCAGGGCGTAGCTCGCGAGCGAGGACACCATGAGGAGGATGGATGCGGTCACGCCGCCGAAGAAGCCGATCGCCGGGCCGGGGACCCGGACGCCGAGCTGGTTCAGACGGGCGAAGGCGCTGGCCGCGAGGATGCCGAGGGGAACGGCCGAGCCGAAGGTCAGGACGGCGGAGATCCGGATGCTGAGCCAGTCGCTCTGGGCGAACGCGGCCACCGCATCCTTTCCGGCGAACGGGGAGACGAAGCCCGTGCCTCCGGCGAGCACGGCGCCGAGGATCAGGGACAGCGCGAGGAGGCCCGCCGACGCGATGGCCAGCGCTCCGAGGTGGGGGCCGCCCGCGCGGCGCCCGGTCGTCGTAGTAGCGTTCATACCCGTAATGATTACACTTTGTAATCGTTCCGCGCAAGCGCTATTCTGATGTCGTGACCGCAGCCGCCCCCGCTCCCCGCCCCGCAAGGCCGAGCCCGCGCACGGCCTTCCTGCTCACCCAGCTCGGAGCGCACGCCGCCGACCGCTTCGCAGCCGGCGTGGCCGAGCTCGGGCTGACTCCCCGCGTGGCCGGCGCGCTCCGCGCCCTCGGCCGCAACCCCGGCATCAGCCAGCGCGAACTCGCCACTCTCCTGGGCACCGTTCCGAGCCGGCTGGTCGCTCTCGTCGACGAGCTGGAGCGCTCGGGCTGGGTGGAGCGCATCCGGAGCCCCAAGGACCGCCGCAACTACGAACTTCAGCTGACGGATGCAGGTCGCGCCGTGCTCGCCGGCCTCCGCGCGATCGCCGAAGCCCACCAGACGGAGGTGCTCGCCCCGCTCGACCACGACGAACAGGTCGCCCTCTCGCGGTTGCTGGCCAAGCTCGCAGCCGGATCGGGTCTCGGCCCTGACGGCCATCCGGGCTACCGCGCCGACCCCGAGTGACGCTGGCGGGTGCAGACTCGACGTATCCGGTCGATCAGCGATGTGCACGTTCACATTAGCTGTCAGACTGGTACGACGACAGGTTTCCGAGGAAGGACCACCGTGGGCGAACGCAACTGGGCCGGCAACTTCGAGTACGGGGCGCCCATCGCGCGCCCGTCGAGCATCGGAGAGCTGCGCGACATCGTGGTCGGCGCCGAATCCGTGCGGGCCCTGGGCTCGCGCCACACGTTCAACGACCTGGCCGACGACGCCGGACTCCTCGTGAGCACGGCGGGACTTCCGGCCGAGATCCGGGTCGACGAGGATGCGCGCACGGCGACCGTCGGCGGCGGCGTGCGCTACGGCGACGTCGCCCGGGTGCTTCAGGAGTCCGGCTGGGCGCTGCACAACCTCGCCTCACTCCCGCACATCTCTGTCGCCGGTGCGATCGCCACTGCGACGCACGGCTCCGGCGACCGAAATGGCAACCTGGCCAAGGCGGTCAGCGGGTTGCGCATCCTGAAGGCCGACGGCGAGACCGTCGAGCTCACCCGCACCGATCCGGAGTTCGCAGGGGCGGTCGTCTCGCTCGGTGCGCTCGGCGTCGTCACCGAGGTGACCCTCGACATCGAGCCCAGCTTCGAGGTGCGCCAGCGGCTGTTCGAGAAGCTGCCGTGGGATGCGGTGACCGGCCACCTCGACGACATCACGTCGGCCGCGTACAGCGTCTCCCTCTTCACCACCTGGGACGAGGATTCGGTGAGCCTCGCCTGGCTCAAGGAGCGCGCGGGCAGCGAGGCCGCTGCCCAGGACGAGTTCTTCGGAGCGCGCGCGCTCATCGAGCCCCGGCACATGATCCCGACGATGGATGTGCGAAACACGACCGAGCAGCTCGGCGTCTACGGCCCGTGGAGCGAGCGGCTGGCGCACTTCCGGTTCGAGTTCACCCCGTCGAACGGCGAGGAGATCCAGTCGGAGTACCTCGTGCCGCGCACGCGTGCGGTCGAGGCGATCGAAGCCGTGCGCGGCATCGCTCCGCTGATCGCCCCGCTGCTGCAGGTCAGCGAGATCCGCACGGTCGCGTCCGACGACCTCTGGCTGTCGTCGGCGTACGGCACCGACGTCGTGGCACTCCACTTCACCTGGTTCCGGGATCAGGCGGGAGTCGAGGCGATACTTCCTGCGCTCGAGGATGCTCTGCTCCCGCTGGGCGCGCGTCCGCACTGGGGCAAGGTGTTCCTCGACCGGGCCGGGGTCGTTCCGGGTCTCTACCCGAAGCTCGCCGACTTCCGAGAGCTGGTCGAGGAGTTCGACCCGACCGCCACGTTCCGCAACGCCTTCCTGGGCCGCCTGCTCGACTGAGCCGGGCACGGCCGCGGGGCACTGTCGACGCGGCGCGTCAGGCAGGCGTGCGGGCGACCGCGAACCGGAACGCGTTGCTGAGCCGGTATCCGCCCCCGGCGACCCGGAACGGCGTGGCCGCTTCGAGAACCGTCGGGGCGCCGGCCGCCTGACCGGCCGCATCCTCACCCAGAAGCACACCGCGGACGAGGGTGTCGTCGTCTGGTGCGGTCCACAGAACCTCGACGAGCTCGGCCGCCACGACCTCGAGGCCGGCTTCGGCGAGCAGGCTTTCGAGCCCGCCAGCGGGGCGCAGGTCTCCGTCGGGGATGGGCTCATCGCCGTGCGCCGCGGCGACGGCGGCTTCGATCGTGTCGATGTCGTTGTGGCTCCGCTCAGCCCAGTTGCAGACAGCTATGAGACCGCCGGGCTTCGTCACCCGAACGGCCTCCGCGACCGCATCGAGAGTGTCCTCGGCGAATTGCAGGGCGTTGAACGCGCACGCGACGTCGAAGCCGCCGTCGGGCCAGGGCAACGACTCGGCCGACCCGAGCCGCACATCCGCCCGGGGAGCTTTCGTGCGGGCGAGTGCCACCATGCCCGGCGCCGGGTCGATGCCTGCGGCAGCCACGCCGAGCCGGTCGAGCATGGCGAGTAGCTCACCGCTACCGCAGCCGATGTCGAGCACCCGGAAGCCGGAGCCGATCCCGGTCGCGGCGATCACGGCTCGGCGGGCGGGGTCGGCGAAGCCGCCCCAGAGCTCGGCCCACTCGCCGGCTACAGACGACCAGCCGTCCTCATCCTCGCCGGCCATCGCTCACCTCAGACTGTGACGCCGGCGGCGATGTCGGTGCGGTACTGCGACCCTTCGAGGCCGATCCTCCCGATGGCCTCGTAGGCGCGCGAGCGGGCCTCGGCGAAGGTGGTTCCACGGGCGACGACACTGAGCACGCGGCCGCCGGTGGCGACGAGTTCGCCGGTCTGCGCATCCCGGGCCGTCGCAGCGTGGGCGATCGTCACCTCGGGCACCGCCGCAGCCTCGTCGAGGCCGGTGATCGGGCGGCCGGTGATCGGCGCCTCCGGGTATCCCTCGCTGGCGAGCACGACGGTCACGGTCACGTCCCAGGCGAACTCCGGACGTTGCTGCGCGGAGAGCGACCCGGTCGCGGCAGCGAACAGCAGCTCGGAGAGCGGGGTCACCATGCGGGGCAGCACCACCTGCGTCTCCGGATCGCCGAACCGGGCGTTGAACTCGATGACGCGGATGCCACGGCTGGTGAGGATGAGACCGCAGTAGAGCAGACCGATGAACGGCGTCTGCTCCCTTGCCAGCTGGCGCACCGTCGGGATCGCGACGGTGTCGATCACCTCGTCCACGAAGTTCTCGGGGAGCCAGGGGAGCGGGGAGTATGCGCCCATGCCGCCGGTGTTCGGTCCCGCATCCCCGTCGAGGAGGCGTTTGAAGTCCTGTGCGGGTGCGAGCGGCAGCACGGTGTGACCGTCGCTGACCAGGAAGAGCGAGACCTCCTGGCCGTCGAGGAACTCCTCGACCAGCACGCTGCCCTGCTCCAGGTAGTGGCTTGCGTGGTCGACCGCGTCGTCGCGATCCTCGGTGACGAGAACGCCCTTGCCGGCGGCGAGACCGTCGGCCTTCACGACATACGGTGCCCCGAGTGCGTCCAGCGCCTCCTCCACCTCGAGGAGAGTGGATGCGCGCACGGCGCGTCCCGTGGGAACGCCCGCTGCATCCATCACCCGCTTGGCGAACGTCTTCGAGCCCTCGAGCTGAGCGGCGACCTTGCCGGGGCCGAAGACCGGGATCCCGCGCGTTCGCAGGGGATCCGCGACGCCCGCGACCAGCGGAGCCTCCGGCCCGATCACGACGAGTTCGATGCCGTTCTCGATCGCATACTCGGTGACTGCGATGCCATCGAGCGGATCGAGGTCGGGCTCGACCCGCACATCCTGAGCGATTCCCGCGTTGCCGGGGGCGACCACGATGTCGTGCGCCGCCTCTTCACTCAGCAGCGACGTGACGATGGCGTGCTCGCGCGCGCCCGAACCCAGCACCAGAATCTTCACGCGAACAATGCTAGAGGACGGCCGCCGCCGCGGACCCTGCCCGATCGGCCCGAACCCGGAATCGGCGGGGGCTGGGAAGATGGAGCCATGGCACGGGCGAAGATCCAGGATGCGGACGGTGAGTCGGCAGTGCGGGCGGCACTCGGCGACGGGGCCGACCGCAACACCACGGCGACGGCCGTGCGCTACCTGCTGCAACTCCTCGCCGAGCGCGCGCCCGGCAACACCGTCGAGGTGCGGGTTCCGCCGTTCGGGGCGGTGCAATGCATCCCCGGGCCGCGCCACACGCGCGGGACCCCGCCGAACGTGATCGAGACGGATGCGCCCACCTGGCTCGCCCTCGCCACCGGCGGCAGCACCTGGGCGCAAGCCGTCGCGGCCGGAAAGGTGCACGCCTCAGGACAGCGCGCCGACCTCGAGGGTCTGCTGCCCCTCCGTGTCGGCGGGATCTCGTGACGGGGGCGCATCCGCTCCCAGGTTCCTTAAGGGACAATGGACTCATGAGCGACGACCCGGAGGTGCACGGCACGGTCACCGAGAGTTCGGTGCGCGTGAAGCGTACGCCGCGGTATGCGCGATTCATGCTCGCGGGGTTCCTCGTTTTCGCAGTCGTCGCGCTCATCCTCACGTTCGCCTTCCCGGAGAACCCCACTTACGACCGCTCGGCCGTCTTCGGCTTCCTGCTGTTGTTCTTCGGGGTCGTCGGCGTAGCGATCGGGGCGGTCGTCGCCCTGCTGATCGACCGGAGGAGCACCCGCAAGGCGCGCACCGTCCTGGCCGATAGAGTTACGGTGTCGGCTGAGCCCGAGGAGAACGTCGCACGCGACGAGACCCCCGGCATCGAAGACGCACCCGATACCCACAAATCCATCGAGAGCTAAACATCCCGACTGAAGGGTTCACCGGTTTGTCCAGAGGCGACGGTCTTCTCAACCACGATCTACTCCCCGGCGAGAAGGGCCCGCAGGATGCCTGCGGCGTCTTCGGAGTCTGGGCACCCGGCGAAGAGGTCGCGAAGCTCAGCTACTTCGGCCTCTACGCATTGCAGCACCGCGGGCAGGAGTCGGCGGGCATCGCCACCAGCGACGGCAGCAAGATCCTCATCTACAAAGACATGGGTCTCGTCTCGCAGGTGTTCAACGAGAACGCACTGAACTCGTTGTCGGGCCACATCGCGGTCGGCCACTGCCGGTACTCGACGACCGGTGCATCCACCTGGCAGAACGCACAGCCGACTCTGGGCAGCACGGCGAGCGGAACCGTCGCCCTCGGCCACAACGGCAACCTGACCAACACCGCCGAACTCATGCAGCTGGCGCACGACCGCTACCCGGCACTCGACGGCGAGCTCTCGCGCGGCAACACGACCGACACCGCCGTCATCACCGCGCTGCTCACCGGCGACCTCGACCACACGCTCGAAGCGACGGCGCTCGACGTGCTCCCGCACCTGCGCGGCGCGTTCTGCCTCGTCTTCATGGACGAGCACACCCTCTACGCCGCCCGCGACCCGCAGGGGGTGCGGCCGCTGGTTCTCGGCCGGCTCGAGCGCGGCTGGGTGGTCGCATCCGAGACCGCGGCACTCGACATCGTCGGAGCGAGCTTCGTTCGCGAGGTCGAGCCGGGCGAATTGATCGCGATCGACGAGAACGGCCTCCGCAGTCAGCGTTTCGCCGAAGAGCGCCGCGCTGGATGCGTGTTCGAGTACGTCTATCTGGCCCGGCCGGACACGACCATCGCCGGACGCGGAGTGCACGAGGCCCGCGTCGAGATGGGCCGCCGGCTGGCCCGGGAGCACGCGGTCGAGGCCGACCTCGTCATCCCGACCCCCGAATCCGGTACCCCCGCGGCGATCGGCTACGCGCAGGCGTCGGGCATCCCGTTCGGCCAGGGTCTCGTGAAGAACTCGTATGTGGGCCGCACGTTCATCCAGCCATCGCAGACCATCCGCCAGCGCGGCATCAAGCTCAAGCTGAACCCGCTCAAAGAGGTCATCAAGGGCAAGCGTCTGATCGTGGTCGACGACTCGATCGTGCGTGGCAACACCCAGCGCGCTCTCGTCTCCATGCTCCGTGAGGCGGGCGCAGCCGAGGTGCACGTCCGCATTTCGAGCCCGCCCATCACCTGGCCGTGCTTCTACGGCATCGACTTCGCCACCCGCGCCGAGCTCATCGCCACCGGTCTCGGGGTCGACGAGGTGCGCCAGTCGATCGGCGCCGACAGCCTCGGTTACCTCTCGGAGGACGGCATGATCGCCGCCACCGAGCAGCCTCGCGAACGCCTCTGCACCGCCTGCTTCACCGGCATCTATCCGATCGACCTTCCGGATGCGCACCACCTCGGCAAGAACCTCCTCGAGCGCCCGGGAGGGGTCGAGTCGCCCGCCGAGGGTGTCGCCGCCGCCGACGGTTGCGACCCCGGCCCGGATGCGGAGTACGAGTCGGTGCTGAACCCGGCCTTCGGAGACCCGGGCCGCCCGGAGTAGCCCCGCGGGCCGGGATGCGTGAACGCCGCGCGCCCGCGCTCCGCGAGCCCGGTAGCCTTGTTCCGTGACCGAAAAGCCCGCATCCTCCTCCGCCTCCTACGCCGCGGCCGGTGTCGACACCGCCGCCGGCGACCTCGCCGTCGAGTTGATGAAGTCCGCTGTGTCGCGCACCCACACCCCTGAGGTGTTCGGCGGCGTCGGCGGTTTCGCCGGGCTGTTCGACGTCTCGGCGCTCAAGGCGTTCCATCACCCGCTGCTCGCGACGAGCACCGACGGCGTCGGCACCAAGGTCGCGATCGCCCAGGCGATCGACAAGCACGACACCATCGGGCAAGACCTGGTGGGCATGGTCGTCGACGACATCATCGTGGTCGGCGCCAAGCCGCTCTTCATGACCGACTACATCGCGTGCGGAAAGGTCGTCCCGGCCCGCATCGCGGAGATCGTCACCGGCATCGCGCGTGCGTGCGAGGCCACCGGAACGGCTCTCGTCGGTGGCGAGACCGCCGAGCATCCGGGACTCCTCGCGCCGGACGACTACGACGTGGCCGGCGCCGCCGTCGGTGCCGTCGAGGCGGATGCGGTGCTCGGAGCCGACCGTGTGCGCGACGGCGACGTCGTCGTGGCGCTCGCGTCGTCGGGGTTGCACTCGAACGGCTTCTCGCTCGTGCGGCACATCCTCGCGCAGAACGGGATCGGGTTCACCGACCGCTCCGACTCGTTCGGCGGCCAGGTCGGCGAGGCCCTGCTCGAGCCGACCCGCCTCTACACCGCACCCCTGCTGAAGGTCCTGCAGGATCCCGCCCTGGCAGGCGCGATCCACTCGCTCAGCCATGTCACCGGCGGTGGCATCGCGGCGAACCTGGCCCGCGTGCTCCCGCTCGGGTCGTGGGTCGAGGTCGACCGCAGCACATGGTCGCCGACCCCGGTCTTCCGCATCCTGAGCGACCTCGCCGGCTCGACGCTCGAATCGAGCGAGGGCACCTGGAATCTGGGTGTCGGGATGTTCGCGGTGGTCGCCGCAGACAAGGCTGCGGCAGTCATCGCCGCCGTCGAGGCCGAGGGCATCCACGCCTGGACCGCCGGAACCGTGTCGACCGCATCCCGTGACCTCGCCGGTTTCGAGCAGGGCGCCAAGGGCGTCGATGGCGGCGCCGTCCGCCTGGTCGGCGCCTACGCCGAGTAGGCGTCACCCTCTCGGCAGCGAGCCCTCCCACCACTGCAACACCCGCAGGGCGTGTCACCCCAATGGGTAGACGCGATGGTCGGCCCTCGGCCGTTAGACTCGCGCGTGTGACACGTCTGCATGCCGGCCTCCGAGCGGCTGCCGGCGTCGTCGTTCTCGGGCTGTCGCTGGGCGGTGTCGCGGTTCTCTCGGAGGCCGCAGCAGCCTCCGCCGCGCCGGTGTCCCCGCGTACCGCCCCGCCCGGCGCGACCGTCACGCCGCTCGTCGACTGCGTCGTCGACGGTCCCATCGAGAGCGGCATAACGGCGCGCACGATCGTCTTCGGCTACCGCAACGACTCGAGCGTCCCGGTGACGACGAGGGCTGGAACCACCGAGAACTTCATCACACCGGGCTCGCCGGATCGGGGCCAGCCGACCACCTTCCTCCCCGGCGAGCATCACGGAACCTTCAGCATCACGATCAATTCCGACAACGGCGGCAGCTCCTTCTGGGTGATCGGCGGCAACCTCGCGAGAGCCGATGCGCAGGGGCCGACCGCGCCCGCCTGCTCGACGTTCACCACGGTCGCGTTGTCGGCCCCGGCCGCCGCCGCTTCCGGTGATTTCCTCACCCTCTCCGCCTCGGTCTCCCGTATGTTCCTGAACGCGCCCGACGCCGGTCTCGTCTCCTTCGCGATCGACTCCGGCAGCCCGACCGTGGTCGCCGTCGACGCGAACGGTGTCGCCCGGGCCGTCGTCTCCACGCCGACCCAAGGTGGTGCCCACACGATCTCGGCGACGTACGTTCCGGTCACGGGCTCTCCGCTTCTCGGCTCACAGGCGCAAGCGGACATCTCGGTGTCACCGGCGACCGGCGCTCTCTCAGTGGTACCGAGCGGCTTCTCGGCGGACAAGCGCCAGGCTTTCGTGACCGTGTCGCGCGCATCCGGAATCGGAGCAGCATCGGTCGACTACACGACGACCGACGGCACGGCGACCGCGGGTGTCGACTACACGGCCAGCGCGGGCACCGTCACCCTCGCCGACGGCCAACTCGCGGCCACGATCAGCATCCCGGTGGCCGCTCGCGCAGCCGGCGCGGCGGAGTCCACCTTCTTCGTGCTGCTTCAGCGAGCGACGACGACCGTGGATGCGGCTGGCGCGACTGTCACGCTCGCCGCGGTTCCCGCATCCCCGGACGCGGACGCAGACGCGGGAACGGGAGCCGGGTCCGGAGCGGGCGGCATCGCCGGGTCCGGTCGCTCAGGCACCGGCGGCGGAGCCGCAGACTCGGTGCTCCCGGGCAGCGACCCGACCGCGACGGCCCCGTCTTCCACCACCGGGAGCGACCTCGTGGTGATGCTCGGAGCGGCCCTGCTGACGATCGGCGGCATCCTCGGCGTCTTCGGTCTCTTCAAATTCGGGAGCACGCGCAACGCGCAGGCGTGAGGCGTGAGGGCGTGACAAATGTCACTCCGCATCCCTGACGGATGCTCTTCGCCCGGAAGTGCGCATCCGGGCACGCTGAGAGGGTGAATCAGACACCAGCCATCCAGCTCACCGATCTGAGGAAGTCCTTCGGCTCCCTGCAGGCGGTCAACGGGGTGAACCTCGCCATCAACGCCGGCGAGGTCGTCGCCCTCCTCGGTCCGAACGGCGCGGGCAAATCGACGACGATCGACCTCGCCCTCGGGCTCGCGAACCCCACCACCGGACGGGCAGAGCTCTTCGGCGGCGACCCACGCGCCGCCATCGAGGAGGGCCGCGTCGGCGCCATGCTCCAGGGCGGCGCGCTGCTGCCCACCCTGACCGTCGCGCAGTCGGTCGCTCTCGTCGCCGCTGCGCACAAGCATCCGCTGACCGTCGCAGAGGCGCTCGAACGGGCGCGGTGCACCGAGATCGCCAAGCAGAAGGTCAGCAAGCTCTCGGGCGGCCAGATGCAGCGGGCGCGGTTCGCGGTCGCGGTCGTCTCCAACCCCGACCTCCTCTTCCTCGACGAGCCGACCGCCGCCATGGACGTCGATGCGCGCCGCACCTTCTGGCAGTCGATGCGGGAGTTCACGGATGAGGGCCGAACCGTCGTCTTCGCCACCCACTACCTCGACGAGGCCGACACCTACGCCGACCGAATCGTCATGCTGAGCGCTGGACGCGTCGTCGCCGACGGCACACCGACGGAGGTCAAGGCGGTCGTCTCCGGCCGGCGCATCCGGGCGGGATTCGACTTCGCGTGGACATCCGCGGTCGAGGATGCGCTCCGCCGCCTCCCGGGCGTCCGCTCGGTTGACCATCGGGCCGAGCAGCTCACCATCGTCAGCGAAGACTCCGATGCGACGCTTCGTGCGCTGCTCGCCGCGCACGACGACATCCACGACATCGAGGTCACCGCGCACACGATGGATGACGCGTTCCTCGCCCTCACCGAAGGCGCGGCGACGCTCGCCGACGCCGCACCCGCCGCATCCGGCACCGCACCCCAGGCGGCCGGCATCTCGAACGGAGCCGCACGATGAGCATCGCCTACCTCGGACTCGAGTCCTTGCGCCAGATCCGCAACGCCCGCTCGATGATCTTCACCCTCGCCGTTCCCCTCGTGATGCTCGTCGCCTTCGGGGGTGCGTTCGGGGCGAGCGGTCAGACCGATCCCGTGACGAAGCTGCCGTGGATCGCCGTGACGACCATCCAGGTGGCCGGGTACGGCGGCATGATGGCAGCCCTCTCGCTCGCCTTCAACATCGTCACCGAGCGGTCGATCGGCTGGAACCGCCAGCTGCGGCTCACGCCCCTCAGCGGCACGGGCTACCTGCTGTCGAAGCTCGTGGCCTCGATGCTGATGGCGCTGGTCTCGATCGTGGTGATCTTCAGCGTCTCGGGCATCCTCTTCCATTCGGATCTGCCGCTCGCCAACTGGCTGACCGCGGGGCTCGGATTGTGGCTCGGGGTGATCCCGTTCGCGCTGATCGGCATCCTGATCGGCCAGTTCGCGAAGCCCGAATACGCCCAGCCGCTGTTCATGGCGGTGTTCATGGGGATGGCCGTGCTCGGTGGCCTCTGGATCCCCTTGCAGATCTTCCCCGCCTGGGTCGCCGACGTGGCCGTGATCGTGCCCTCGTACTGGCTGAACCGCATCGGTCAGATGGGCGCTCACCAGAACGGTGACATCCTGACCCCGGCCGTGGTGCTCCTCGTCTGGACCGTCGTACTCGCCGCGTTCATCGTCTGGCGCTACCGGCGGGATGCGGCCCGCAGCTGATGAGACTGCTCGAGGTCGGTCGCCGGGCTACAGTGAATGCCATGGATGTGGGCCCCGCTGACGCCGCCCGGCGACCCTCAGCGGGGGAGAGCCGCTGGGCGCGGGCGCGTGCCCGCATCTTCGAGCCGCAGGCACGGGGCTGGTACGTCGGGGCGTTCTTCGGCCTCGCCTACCAGGTGCTGACCCTCCTCGCACTCTGGAGCGCTCCCACCAGCCTGCTGGTGAAGCTCGGCACGACCGTGCTGCTCCTCGTCTTCTACGCGGCGTTCACTGTTCTGGCGCCGCTGACCTGGGGCACACGGCTCCGCACCCGGGTTCTCGCCGTCGCCGCGCTCTGGGCAGGGTCGATGGTCTTCTTCCTCCTCATGGGGAGCACGGCCTTCTGGCTCTGGGCGCTGGTCGCCGTCGTCGCCGGCGCGGTCTTCGAAGAGTTCGCAGTGATGGCGGCCGTGACGGTCGCCCTGATCCTTCCGCCGATCGTCTACGGACTGCTGACCGGCTTCACCGACGGAGCCGCCTATTCGTCGATCGTCACCTTCTCGGTCGCGTCGATGATGTTCGGCCTGAATCGGCAGATCAAGGCCGTGCGCGAACTGCGCGCCGCACAGGTCGAGGTCGCACGCCTGGCGGTCGTCGACGAGCGCGCTCGATTCTCCCGCGACATGCACGATGTGCTCGGGCACTCGCTGACCGTCGTCACGGTGAAGTCCGAGCTGGCCAGACGCCTGGTGTCGATCGACCCGGCGCGTGCCGAAGCCGAACTCGCCGACATCGAACGCCTGACCCGCTCGGCCCTCGCCGACCTGCGGGCCGCGGTCGCCGGCTACCGAGGCATGAGCCTGTCGACCGAACTCGCCGCCGCGCAGGCCAGCCTCGCTGCGGCCGACATCGAGGCCCACCTTCCACGCAACGGCGAAGACGTCGACCCTGATCTCCGCGAGCTCTTCGGCTGGGTGCTGCGCGAGGGCGTGACCAACGTGATCCGGCACTCCGGTTCCCGCAACTGCTGGGTCACCGTCACGCCCGACACTCTCGAGGTCGAAGACGATGGGCGCGGGATGGGCGGGGTCGGCACGGTCGGCGCCCCCGGATTCGCGGACAGCGCGCTCGTGCCCGCCGGACGCGGCAACGGGCTGGACGGCCTGACCGCCCGCGCGCGCCAGGTCGGCGCCCGGGTGCTCGTCGGGGCGAGCGAGCACGGCGGAATGCGATTGACAGTCCGGAGAGCGAACGCGTGACCCGACCCATCCGGCTGCTGCTGGCCGATGACCAGGCGCTCGTCCGCGGTGCCCTCGCGGCGCTGCTCGACCTCGAACCCGACCTCGAGGTCGTCGCTCAGGTCGGCCGTGGCGACGAGGTCGTGGATGCGGCACGCGCCCACGCTGCGGACGTCGCCCTGCTCGACGTGGAGATGCCCGGCCTCGACGGCATCCAGGCCGCCGCCGCGCTGAGCGCGAGCCTGCCGGCCTGCCGGTCTCTCATCGTCACGACGTTCGGACGTCCCGGCTACCTGCGGCGCGCGATGGAGGCGGGCGCATCCGGATTCGTCGTCAAGGACACCCCGTCGAGCCAGTTGGCGGATGCGGTGCGCCGGGTCGCTGCCGGACTCCGGGTCGTCGATCCGGCGCTCGCCGCGGAATCGCTCGCGTCGGGCGTCTCGCCGCTGACTCCGCGCGAGACCGAGGTGCTCACGGTCGCCGCGGGTGGCGGGAGCATCACCGACATCGCACGCACGCTCTACCTCAGCGAGGGCACGGTGAGGAACCACCTGTCGAGCGCGATCGGCAAGACGGGCGCGCGCAATCGCTCCGAGGCGGCAGCGATAGCCGCGGAGAAGGGCTGGCTGTAGCAGCCGGCCGACCCGTGTCGAGCGCTAGGCGCGCTTCGGCTGGTCTTGGCCCTCGTAGTCGTCCTGGTACCGGTCGTCTTTGTCGGGCTCGTAGTCTGCCCACGCGGCGTACTGGTCGTCGTGGTGAGAGTGCCCTGTCAGTTCGCGCTCGAGCGCGTCATAGTTCACGTCGGGACTGAATGACTTCAACTCCCGCGCGATCTTGGTGTGCTTTGCCTTTTGACGGCCGCGCCCCATGCGTGACCCCCTAACGGTGCCAGGCCGGGTGGGCAATGAGCCACCCGGGAATCCGAACAGGAACAGTGAAAACTAACCGCTAGTTTAGCATGTGGGGCCTCAGGCGCCCCGAGTTCACGCACAGGCTTGGATGATGGGATGGGCGCGTGACCACGACCAGGACCGACACCCAGGTGGTGATCGTCGGAGCAGGCCAGGCAGGCCTCGCCGTCGCTTACTATCTGCGGCGGTTCGAGCTTACCCCTGGTGTGGATTTCATCCTGTATGACAGGGGTCCGGGAACCGGCGGGGCTTGGCAGCACCGGTGGGACGCACTCAAGCTGGGCAGCGCCCACCACGTCAACGACCTCCCGGGAATGGCCGAACTGGGCATCAGTTTCGAGACGGCTGACAGGTCGCTTCCCGCCAAGGACATCGTCGCCGGATACTACCGCCGCTTCGAGGAACACTACGATCTGCAGGTGCAGCGGCCGGTCACCGTGACGAGCGTCTTCGACCGCGGCGCCGACCTGATGGTGCAGCACACGCTCGGCGAGACCGCGACCCGGGTCGTCGTCAACGCCACCGGCACCTGGGGCGCGCCCTTCGTTCCGTACTACCCGGGCATGAACACATTCTCAGGAAGGCATGTGCACACCTCGTCGTATCTGTCCGCCGAGGAGTTCGCGGGCCAGTCCGTCGTGGTCGTGGGCGGCGGGACGTCGGCGATCGGGTTCCTGCTCGAACTCGAGCACGTCGCTGCGCAGGTGACCTGGGCGACGCGGCGACCCGTCGAGTTCAAAGACGAGTCGGAGCTCACGATCGAGGGCGGCGTCGCAGCCGTGGCGGCTCAGGATGCGGCGGCTCGCGCGGGCAAGGCGCTTCCCAGCATCGTGAGCGGCACCGGAGTTCCGCGCACGCGCCGGATCGCGGCGGGTGTGGAGCGTGGCATCCTCGTCGAGCGTCCGATGTTCAGCGCCATCGAGGAGAACGGCGTGCGGTGGGACGACGGGTCGTTCACTCGGGCCGACGCGATCATCTGGGCCACCGGATTCCGGCCCGAGCTGCGTCACCTCTCCCCGCTGAAGCTGCGCGAGAAGGCGGGCGGATTGACCGTCGAGTCGGGCGCATCCTGGCAGGACCCCCGCATCTTCCTGGCCGGATACGGCCCGCAGTCGAGCACGATCGGCGCCAACCGTGCAGGCCGCGTCATCGCCCGCCAGATCATGGCGCAACTCTGACGCGACCTTTCGCACGAGACGGACGCGCGGTCGGTCAGGCGCGCGTCACGTGGCCGTCCGCGTCGACGGACAGGGACAGCGGGGCGCCGGCGAATCGTAGACCGCTCACCGCCATCGTCCCGACACCGGGGATGGGCGCAACGTCCAGGGTTCCCGACTGGGCGTCGGCGGCGAGGCCGAGGCGCGCGCTGAGCACCGCGACAGATGCCGCGGCCGACCAGGCCTGCGGCCGGCACGCGGCGGGATACGGGATGGGCGTGGACGTGTCCGCCGCGGAGTCGCCGGAGTGCAGCTCGGGCATCCGGTAGTCGAATCCCTCGGCGGCGGCGAGGAGCCCGACGGCGAGCGTCTCCGCTTCGGCAGCGTGACCAGCACGGGCGAGGCCGCTGATCGCGATCGCAGTGTCGTGGGCCCAGACGGACCCGCCGTGGTAGCTGAGGGGCCAGAAGCCGGCCGAGTCGCTCGACATGGTGCGCAGGCCGTAGCCGGAGTTCAGTTCGGGCGAGACCAGGCGCCGCGCCACCAGCTCGGACTGCTCGGCGCTGAGGATGCCCGTGCCGAGCAGGTGGCCGATGTTGCTCGTGACGGTGTCCACCTTGCGCTTGGCGGCGTCGAGCGCGATGGCCGGGTAGGCTCCCGCGGGGTCGTCGATCCAGAAGGCAGCAGCGAAGCGTTCCTTCAGGTCGGCCGCCCACTGGCGCCAGCCGTCCGCGCCCGGACGGCCGAACGCCTCGAGCAGGTCGGCACCGCCGACGGCGGCCTCGTAGGCGTACGCCTGGACCTCGCACAGCGCGATCGGGCCATCGGCGAGCGTGCCGTCGCGCCACTGGACCGAGTCGCCCGAGTCCTTCCAGCCCTGGTTCGCGAGCCCGTGGCCGGTGGTGTCGACGTACTCGAGGAAGCCGTCGCCGTCGCTGTCGCCGTAGTCGCGCATCCACGCGAGTGCCGCTTCGAGGTGGGGGAGCAGCGGCTCGACCTCGGCTGCCGGCATGCCCCACTTCCACGCATCGTGCAGCAGGTTCACCCAGAGGGCGGTCGCATCCACGGTGCCGAAGTAGAGCGGGGGGAGCACGATTCCCCGGCCGGGCAGGGTCAGTGTCGCCGGTCGCAGTTCGTGCATGATCTTGCCCGGCTGCTCCGCCGTCTCGTTCACGACCTCCGTGCCCTGGAGGGCCGCGAGCACGCGCAGGGTGGACGCGGCGATGTCGGTGCCGAGGGGCAGCAGCATCCGGGCCGCCCAGATCGAGTCGCGGCCGAACAGGGTGAAGAACCACGGTGCGCCCGCGGCCAGGAAGATGTCGTCGGGCCGCTCCGTGGTGGACATGCGCAGAGCCTGCAGGTCGGCGAGACCCCGGCTCAGCCAGGCGGCCAGCCGGGAGTCGCCGGTCGCGGCGGTGAACGCGGACCACTCGGCCGAGGGTGCAGCGCCTGCGACGACGGCCGACGGGTCTTCGACGTCGATCCGCCAGCTGAGCGTGACGGACGAGTGGCCCGGGATCTCGGGAGTCCAGAGCAGAGCGGCCGAGTCGTCGCCGGTCTCGATCCCCGCGCCCGGCGCAACAAGGGACGCCGTCATCGCGCCGGAGGTGAAGGTGACGCCGTCGGTGGTGGCGACCGTGGCGACCGGATGCTCGCTGCCGGTCAGTCCCGCCTTCACCAGTTGCATGGGGGTGAAGTCGGCGCGGACAGAGACGGCCACGCGGGGACGGATCGGTGCGCGCAACGCGTTGCGCACGGTGATGGTCTCGATGAGAGCGCCCGCGCGCACCTCACGTATCCGGTCGACGCGCACGCGGGGATCGGCGGTGGCGTCGTCGACGCCACGGGCGAGCGACGTGAACACCGCGGTGGCCGCATCCGGGCCCCCCGTTGCGATGTGCTCGGTCTCCGCGTCACCGACTCTCAGCCCGATCTCGCTCAGCACCCGCACGTCGGAGTGGTAGAAGCCGTGGATGCCGCGGCCGTCGACAGTGCCGTCAGCCGTCGACCAGGCCTGGCTGGGGGCGGTGAGCACCACCACGCTGTCGTGAAGTAGGGGTTGGAGCGGTGCGGTCATCGTGGCGTTCACGCCTCCTCGAGGGTGGGTTGGGGATGGGATGGGGATGTCGTCGGAGCGGCCGGTCCGACCGCATCGAACCCGGGCAGAAGCCGCGGCTCGATGCGGGTCTCGACCGCGCGGCCATCGAGTTCGTCGATGCGCCAGGCGTGCTGCCCGTCGCGCTCCGTGACCACGTCGACGAGCCGGGTGCCGGAGTACACCAGCCCGACACCCTCATCGAGGGCGTAGCCGGGAGGAATGTCGCCCGATCCGACGGCCGCCTCGTGGGCGATGCGACGACGGGGGTCGGAGTCGTAGTGCACGCCGAGCGAGCCGGGCACGAGACCGAGCCCGTCGGGGACGGCCTCGATCTGCGGTCCGAACGAAGCGGTCGTGCCTCCCTCGTGCCAGCACAGAGCACCGGCGGACCCGCCTGCGAGCACCACGCCCGCCTCCCACGCTTCGCGCAGGATCAGGTCGAGTCCGTGGGCACGCCACACGGCGAGCAGATTGACGAGGCTGCCCCCGCTCACCCAGATCACGTCGCGGCTGAGCACGTGCTCGCGCAGGTTCTCGATGTTGGGGTGGGGGAAGAACCGGATGTGGCTCGCCTCCACGCCCGCGGCGCGCGCGGCCTCGAGCTCGGCTCCCTCGACCGAACGCTGGTCGCCGCCGGCAGTGTTGACGTGTGCGACGCGCGGCGCCCGTCCCTTCACATCGGCGAGTGTCACCGCGTGCCGGATGAGCGGCCCATAGGTCGCGTCGGCCCAGCTCCCGGGGTTCAGGCCGCCGCACGTCGCGACGATGGTCGGTGTCGCGGCGGTCACTCCTTCACCGCGCCTTCGCTGGTGTTCATGATGCGTCGCTGGAAGACGAAGAACATCACGGCGACGGGGATGGTCATGATGAGGGCTGCGGCGAGCTTGAGCGGATACTGGTTGCCCTGCCCGAGCGAGCCGGCCGTCAGCGACGCGACGCCCTTGGTGAGCGTTGTGAGGGCGGGGTTCTGAGCCGAGACGATGAAGTGCGACAGCTCGTTCCACGAACCCTGGAACGACAGGATGATGATGGTCACCAGCGCGGGCCTGGCCATCGGCAGCACGACCGACCAGAAGACGCGGAAGGTGCCCGCCCCGTCGATCCTGGCCTGCTCTTCGATGCTCACGGGGATCGACTCGAAGAAGCCCTTCATGATGAAGACGCCCGCCGCATCCACCAGCAGCGGGAGGATCATCCCGGCGTACGAGTCGTACAGCGAGATCTGGTTGAGCACGAGGAACTTCGGGATCAGCAGCACGACCGCGGGAACGGCCATGACCGCGATGAGGCCCGCGAAGATCACGCTGCGGCCACGGAAATGCAGTCGCGACAGGGCGTAGCCGGCGAGCGAGTCGAAGAACACGCGGCCGCAGGTGACGAACACCGTGACGATGACGGAGTTCTTGAACCAGGTCGGAAAGTCGGAGTTCTGGAACAGCGACTGGTAGGCGGCGGTCGTCCAGGTGTTCGGGAAGAGCGACAGCGGTGTCGACGTGGCTTCGGCGTTCGTCTTGAACGACGTGGCGATCTGGATCAGGAAGGGGAAGATGTAGATGATCGCGATGACGGCCAGCACGGCGTAGAGCACTGAGGTCGCTGCGACGCGACCGCCCGACATCCTGCGCCCGGATGTTGGGCGTCCCGACGTGGGCGGCCGTCGCCCGGCTGCAGCTCCCGTGTCGAGAGGGTTCGCGGTGTCGCTTGCGATCGCCGCCCTCTCCGATGCGATGCTCATTTTCCGCTTTCCTTCGGTTGCGCGACCTGGTAAAGCCGCATCCGCCGCTTCGACACCGGGCGATCGCGCAGCACCCAGCGCTGGAACAGCGTGAAGACGATGATGATGACGAACAGGATGAACGCGATGGCGGCGCCCTGACCCCACTGCTGGTTCGTGAAGGCCGCCTGGTACGAGAGGTAGGCCGGCGACAGTGTCGTCTTCGCCGGGCCGCCCTGCGTTCCGGTGTAGATCTGGTCGAAGATCTGCCAGCCGCCGATCAGTCCGAGCGTGAGCACCGTGAACAGTGTCGGGCGCAGTTGGGGGAGGGTCACGCGCCAGAAGCGCTGCCACCCGTTGGCCCCGTCCACCATCGCGGCCTCGGAGACCTCGATGCTCAGGTTCTGGAGTGCGGCGATGAAGACGAGCATGAACGTGCCGCTCGTGGTGAAGATGGCCATCACGATGAACGCCGACATCGCGACCGACGGCCCGCCGAGCCAGTCCCAGTACGAGACGCCGAGCAGGGTGTTGTCGGTGAGCGCCGGCGGACCGGTCGTGATGCCGAACGCTGCGAGAAGGTCATGGATGATGCCGCTCGGCTCGCTGAACCAGTTGGGGCCGTTCACACCGAACCACGCCAGCACGGCGTTCACCGCACCGCTCGCGTTGAAGAGGAACAGCCAGAGCACGGTGATCGCGACCGAGCTGGTCACCGATGGAAAGTAGAACGCGGTGCGGAAGAAGCCGCGGCCGCGCAGGATCTGCCGATTGACGAGCACCGCGAGGAACAGCGCGAGGGCGGTCTGGAGGGGGACGACCAGCACCACGTACCAGGCGTTGTTGCGAAGCGAGGTGCCGAAGTCCTGTTCGGCCAGGCCGCCGCCGGTCAGCAGGGCCTGGTAGTTGGTCGTTCCCGTGAAGTGCACGTTCGACGACAGCGGGCTGCCGTTTCCGTTCCAGTCGGAGACGCTCACCCAGAGCGCCATCAGCACAGGGATGACGAGGAACAGCCCGAGGAGGATCAGCATCGGGGCGGTGAAGATCCAGCCCGAGGCGGCCTCGCCGCGACGGATGCCGCTGGCGCGGCGTCTGGCGGAGAGGCGAGGCCGGCTCGTGGTCGTGGTCATGTGTGGTCAGCCCCTACTTGAGGATCGCCTCGAGGTTCTTCTGGGTGGAATCGAGGATCGTCTTCGGATCGCTCGTCGACAGCGAGGTCAGCTTCGAGTTGAGGTCGGTGACGACATCGGCCGAGCCCTTCGCGGTCGGAACGCCCTTGGCGTAATTCGCGCCGTCGAGGAACGGGACCAGGGTCGGGTTGGCACTCTTCCAGTCTTCGGCTGCGGACTTGATCGACGGCAGGACGCCGAACGCCTTCGAGAAGGCCAGCTGGTCGTCCTGGGTGGTCAGCTGCTCGACGAGCTTGAGCGCGGCGGCCTGGTTCGGGCTGTCGGCGGCGATGCCCCAGCAGTTCGAGAACTGCAGGGTTCCCTTGCCGGCCGGGCCGGCGGGAAGCGGAACGACCGTGTACTTGACGTTCGGGAAGTCGTTCGAGAGCTCGCCCTGAACCCAGTTGCCTTCGATCGTCATCGCGGCTTTGCCCGATCCGAGCGCCTGGCCGCCGTCACCTTCGCCGAGACCTTCCTTGGCGAACTTGTAGACACCCTCGTTGAGAAGCTTCTTGACGAAGGTCAGCGCGGTCACGTTGGCGTCGCTGTTCGCGGTGGCCTTCGTGCTCTCGTCGTTCATGAGGTTGCCACCGGCCTGCACCATGAAGGCGCCGAGCCGTGCGTACTCACTGTTCGTGCTGAGGCCGACGACAGTCGGGGTGGTCAGCTTCTTGGCGACGGCCTCGAGCTGCTCCCACGTGGTCGGGTAGTCGGCCGCGGTGAGACCCGCCGCGTTCCACAGGTCGTTGTTGATCACGAGCTGGAGGGTCGAGAAGTCTTTCGGAGCGCAGTAGAACTTGCCGTCGAACGTGAACGAGTTGACGAGTGCGGGGTAGAAGTCGCTCTTGTTCTTGAGCATGTCGCCGTAGGCGAGCAGCGACCCGTTCGAGGCGTAGCCCGCGAGTGCGTCCGTGCTGAGGTAGAACACATCGGCCGGCTTCTTGGCGGCGAAGCCCTGGGACAGCTGCTGGTTGAGATCGGTCGCCGGGATGACGCTCGCCTTCGTGCCGGAGGTCTTGGACCAGTCGGCGACCGCCGAGGTTACGGCCTTGGTCTCGGCGTCACCGCTCGAGCCGATGAGGACGGTGAGGGGCTTGTTCGACGAGGTCAGCGCGCCGCTCGACGAGCTGCTGCCGCTTCCGCTGAATCCCGAACCGCAGGCACTGAGGGTGAGGGCTGTTGCCGCCGCGACTGCGGCAGCGGCGAGCCACCGTTTTCTGCTTCTTTGCATCGTGTTCTCCTTGGTGGTGGTGCCCGTCCCCTCGGGCCAGGTGGCCTGTCGCGAAGGTATTTGATCGTTCAAAGTGATCGATACAGGCTACAATTTGAACGATCAAACGATAGGCGTCCCTACGATAACCACCCTGTTCGCGGAGTGTCAACCTGTTGGGGAAACTGTCAGCGTGACCATCGGCGGTATCGTCGGTGCAGTATTTTGAACGATCAAGTCGAAGTGACCGAGGAGGCGACATGGGTGTTCACCCGACCGTCGAAGACGTCGCCGTCGCGGCGGGCGTCTCGCGGCAGACCGTCTCGAACGTGCTCAACTCCCCCGCGGTCGTGCGACCGGAGACGCGGGAGCGGGTCGAGGCCGCGATAGCCGAACTCGGATACCGGCCGCACGCATCCGCCCGACGACTGCGCACGCAGAAGAGCTCGATGATCGGCATCCGGCTCGACCCGGGCACTGTCGACGGCATCTCCGGCTCCATCCTCGATCGGTTCCTGCACGCGCTCACCGAACAGGCCGACGCGATGCACCTGCGCGTGCTGCTGTTCACGGCCGCCGATCCCGAGGACGAGATCCGGCAGTTCCAGCGCTTGAGCGAGGGTGCCGACGTCGACGCTTTCGTGCTCACGTCGACCTTCCACGGCGACCCGCGCACCGAATGGCTGATCGAGCACGGCCAGTCCTTCGTGACCTTCGGTCGCCCCTGGGGCATCGACGACATGGCCGACCCGAAGCATCTCTGGGTGGACGTCGACGGACGGCATGGCCTGCGCGAAGCCACCACGCACCTGCTCGCCACCGGTGCGCGGCGAATCGGGTTCCTGGGATGGCCGGCCGGCTCCGGCACCGGCGACGACCGCCGCCGCGGCTGGCTCGAGACCATGCGCGACGGGAGCGGCCTCTCCGACGCCACGCTCGAGACCCTCGACGTCTCCGCCGAAGACGGCGTGAACTCCGGCGCCGACGCGTTGCGTCGCCTCGAGGCGGCCGCCGGAACGATCGATGCGGTGGTCTGCGCGAGCGACTCGCTGGCTCTCGGCGCGCTCATGGCGACCGGCGGCCGCATCCCCGTGATCGGCTACGACAACACCCCGGTCGCCGCGTCGATCGGTTTCTCCAGCGTCGAGCAACCGCTCGACGAGGTGGCGACGGGTGTTCTCGAACTGCTCACGGGAGCGCACGGCGGCAGGATGAACCCGGGAGCGGCGATCACAGACCCTCGGCATCGCCTTGTCGCACCGCGCCTGGTGGTGCGCGACGGGCCGCCGGTGATCGCCGCCGGCCACTGAAACCTCTGCGAAACGAAGATCGGCGAGAATTGAGGCATGCCTCCACAAGAGACTCTCGCGCAGGCGCCACGAGCGCAGCGCCTCCCCGTCACCGTTTCCATCACGCGCCGAGTCGACCACTCGCGACTTCCCGAGGTGACTCGCTGGGTGCAGTCGGGTGTCAACCTCGCCAATGAACACGAGGGGTTCCTCGGGTCGGGCTGGGTTCGCGCACGCCACGACTCCGACGAGTGGCACATGCTCTACCGCTTCGCCGACGCCCGAACGCTCGACGCGTGGGAGGCATCCGACGACCGCGCCGGATGGCTCTACGAGGGTCGTGAGCTGGTGGAGGTCGCCCGCGTCGAGCGCCGCACGGGCATCGAGGGCTGGTTCGACGAGCCGCAGCCGGGAGTCGCCTCCGCGCCCCCACGGTGGAAGCAGGCCGTGACGATCTGGCTGGGCTTCTTCCCGCTCTCGCTGGCCTTCACCACGCTGACCTCCTTCCTCGTTCCGGGCTGGCACCAGCTCTGGCCGCTGGCGACCGTGCTGATCACGACCCTCTGTCTGACGCCGATCATGACGTACGTTCTGCTGCCCTTCGTCACCCGGATGCTGCAGCCCTGGCTCCGACGCCCGCGCCGCCGGTCCCGCTCCTAGCTCCCCGCGCCGCTTGGCCGCATGAACTCGGGGGGAACCCTGACGCGACCCTGAATCATGCCTGGGATCCGCATCCCGGGCTTGCCAGATCGGCAAACGCGATATAGCGTGATCCTTGTCAACAACGCGATATATCGTGAATCACCGAGGGATGCGCACAGCGCACGCCCGCACACAGGCAACAGGAGCCCACAATGGCACAGGACAAGTGGCTGATTCAGCCCGGCGAGAGCAGGATCATCGACGTCGAGCTGGTCCGCTCGCTCAAGGTCGGATTCATCGGCGGCCAGATCGACATCATCGGTCACGACGAGCCGGGAGCACGGGTGGAGGTCCACTCCGTCGCCGGTCGTGACCTCAAGATCACGGTCGACGGCGACCAGCTCGAGATCGACCACCCGCAGCTGCGCTGGGACAACTTCATCGAGGTGTTCCGGTCGATGGTCAGCAACGCCAAGGCCGACGTGAGCGTGCTGGTCCCGCGCGAGGTCGCGCTCAAGTTCGGGATCGTCTCGGCTACCGCGCTCGTCTCGGGGCTGAAGACCGACGCGAAGCTCAGCACCGTCTCCGGCGACCTCGTCGTCGACGGCCTCATCGGGAACATCGAGGTGAACAGCGTGAGCGGAGAGCTCTCCGTTCGCGACCACACTGGCAAGATCTCGGCCCACAGCGTCTCGGGCGATGTGACCGCGACCGGCGCGATCCGCAAATTCAGTGTCGACGGCGTCTCCGGCGACGTGATGCTGGACATCACGGGAACACCCGACGAGATCTCCAGCAACACGGTCTCGGGCGACCTGACCGTGCGCATCCCGGAAGCCCTCGGCGCCCGCTACCGCGTGAACACTGTGTCCGGCAAGATGCAGCTCGACAACGCTTTCATCAACTCGAGCCCGGGCCGCACCCACACCGGAACGGCCGGCTCTCTCAACGGCTCGTGGGTCGACATCAACGTCAACTCCGTCTCGGGCAACATCGCGGTTCTGCGCAGCACGGCGCCGGCGGATGCGACCTCGGGGCAGCAGAGCGGAGCATCCGCATGACCCCCGTCTTCGCGCATGGCAGCCTCCGGCTCTACCTGCTCAGCCTGCTCAACGAGTCGCCCAAGCACGGCTACGAGCTGATCCAGGCGCTCAGCGACCGGTTCGGCGGCACGTACAGCCCGAGCGCCGGCACCATCTACCCCCGGCTGGCGAAGCTGGAGGAGGAGGGGCTGGTCACCAAGACGACCGACGGGCGCAAGACCGTCTACGCCATCACCGACGCCGGCCGGGCCGAGCTCGCCGAGCGCGAGCACGAGCTCGACGCGATCGAGGATGAGGTCACGGACTCGGTGCGCCGTCTCGCCGACGAAGTGCGCGCCGGCGTGCACGAGGCGATGCGGAGCCTGCGCGCGGACCTCGCGTCGGCTGCCAGGGAGACCAGGCGCGCCGCCCCGACCATCAACATCGATCAGGACGTGCGGGATGCGCGGCAGACCTCGAACGCCGCCGTGCGCGAGGCCGAAGCGGCTCTGAACGACTTCCGGCAGCAACTTCGCACCGACCTGCGCTCGGAGGCCGCCCGGGGTCGCCTCTCAGACGACATCGTGCCCATGCTGAAATTGGAGCTCGCGCGCGTGCGGGCATCCGTGCTGGAGGCCTTGAATCGCAGATGAGGCCCCAAAAAGTGGGTCACAGCAATACACAGCGAAAGCGCGTCCGATTCTCAGGGTCGGGCGCGCTGCTGTTTGCGCCCCCGCCAGCACAGCGAACTGCCCGAGAAGACTATCTATTACAGATGCGCAACGTTTTCCGGCGTACGACGCGCCGACTTGACAGTGCATTGGCAGGTAGTAGTGTCATCCCTCGTGACAAATGAGGGGAGATCCCCGAAGCGGTGGTTGATCGGCGACCCGCTTCCGAGTGAGAAACTCGAAGGACAGCTACTCCCGAAGCACCTCGCCCTACCCATCTTCGCCTCCGACGCACTGTCGAGTGTGGCGTACGCCCCGCAGGAACTCCTGATGATCCTGCTGCTCGGTGGTTTGGCGTTCCTGACGTTCGCGCCGTGGGTCGCCGCCGGCGTCGTCCTCCTGCTCGTCACGGTGGTCATGTCTTACCGCCAGCTGGTCAAGGCGTACCCGTCGGGTGGCGGCGACTACGAGGTCGCCCACAAGAACCTGGGCGAGAAGGCCGGACTCGTCGTCGCGTCCGCTCTGCTCGTGGACTATGTGCTGACGGTGGCCGTTTCGGTCGCATCCGGGGTCGACAACATCATCTCGGCGTTGCCCTTCCTCGGCCAGTTCCGCGTCGAGCTCGCCGTGCTGTTCGTCATCCTCATCGCTGCCGTCAACCTGCGTGGCGTGCGCGAGTCGAGCAAGACGTTCGCGATCCCGACGTACCTGTTCATCGCGTCGATCTTCATCATGATCGTGACCGCGCTCGTCCGCACGGCGTTGGGGGATGCTCCGGTCGCCGAATCCGCAGGCTTCACCGTCAACTCCGCCAGTCTCGGGCAGGCCGCGATGATCCTCCTCCTGCTGCGCGCCTTCTCGAGCGGGTGTAGCGCGCTGACCGGTGTCGAAGCAGTGGCGAACGGAGTCCCCGCGTTCCGCACCCCGAAGATCGCCAACGCCCGCAAGACCCTTGCCCTCATGGGCGGGATCGCGATCGTGCTGTTCGCGGGCCTCACCGCGGTCGCTCTGATCAGCCAGGTGCACTACGCGGAGAATCCCTGCGACCTCCAGGGCTGGGCGGAGTGCGCCACCTCGCCGCAACGAAGCCTCATCGCCCAGATCGCCGCGGCCACCTTCGGCAACAACTCCCTTCTCTTCTTCGTCGTGCAGGCCGCGACCGCCGTCGTGCTCCTGCTCGCCGCGAACACCGCGTTCAACGGCTTCCCCCTGCTCGGTTCCGTGCTCGCCCGTGACTCGTACGCCCCGAAATCGCTGAACACCCGCGGCGACCGGCTCGTGTACTCGAACGGCATGATCCTGCTGGCGCTCGCTGCACTGGCCCTGCTTCTCGTGTACCAGGCGAACCTGACCCAGCTCATCCAGCTCTACATCATCGGCGTCTTCGTGTCCTTCACCCTCGGCCAGTCGGGCATGGTGCGGCACTGGATCACGCTGCTGCGCTCGGGGACCGTCAAACCCGGCGACCGCGGCAGCATCATCCGGAGCCTCTGCATCAACGCCTTCGGAGCGTTTCTCACCGCGGTCGTGCTCATCGTCGTGACCATCACGAAGTTCACCCACGGTGCGTACCTCGTGTTCATCTTCATGCCGGTCCTCTTCCTGCTCATGCTCGGCGTGAACCGGTATTACCGCGACGTGGAGAAGGAGATCGAGGTCGACCCGGTCACCACGTTCGGCAGCCGGGGCGACCACGCGATCGTGCTCGTCGGCAAGATGCAGAAGCCGGCGCTGAAGGCCCTCGACTACGCGATCGCCGCCCGGCACGAATCCATCGAGGCCGTGAACATCTCCATCGACGACGAAGCGACGGAACGGCTGCAGAAACAGTGGATCGAGCAGAACATCCACGTGCCGCTCACGATCATCGAATCGCCGTACCGCGATTTCGGGATCCCGCTGATCAAGTACCTCAAGCATCGTCGCGAGGAGCACGGATCCGAGGTCGTCACCGTGTACCTCCCGCAGTACATCGTGGGCCACTGGTGGGAGTCGCTGCTGCACAACCACCGGGCCAACCGCATCCGGCAACAGCTCATGCTCTGCCACGGCGTCACGGTCGCGCTCGTCCCGTGGCTGCTGGACTCGTCGTCGCTCATCTACGGACGGCGCTCGCGCCCGCTGCCGGGTCAGGATCGCCGCGGCGAGCCGATCCGTCCCGTCGCGCGGCGTCCCCTGGAGCCGGCGTCGAAGGTCACGGGGCACGCGAGCCACGGGCACCTCGGACGAGCGGGCACCGGATCGGGCACGCCGGTCTCGGCCGGCCAGTCGCCGACGCCTGCGGTTCCGCCGACACTGCCGACGGGATCGGGTGTGCCGCCGACGACGTCGGGCACCACTCCGGAGAAGAAGCCGGGGGACACGAGGAAGGTGCCCGCTCGCGCCAAGCGCTGAGCGGGACTTGACCTTGACGTGACGTCAACCTCTACCGTGGGATCACCACCCCGCGAGAGAGGAGACGACGATGGACTGGTCGATTCAGGACATCGCCCGCCTGGCCGGCACCACGAGCCGCACGCTGCGTCACTACGACGACATCGGGCTGCTCGCACCCAGCCGCATCGGCGGCAACGGCTACCGGTACTACGACCAGGCCTCCCTCGTGCGGTTGCAGCGCATCCTTCTCCTCCGCGACCTCGGTCTCGGCCTGCCGGCCATCGCGGACGTGCTGGAGGACCAGACGGATGCGGCCCCCGCTCTGCGCAACCACCTGGCCTGGCTGCGGGATGAGCGAGCCCGGCTGGCGCGGCAGATCGCGTCGGTCGAGTCGACGATCACAGCGATGGAGGGAGGTGAACAGATCATGGCAGAAGACATGCTCGACGGATTCGACCACACCCGCTACAAGGAGGAGGTCGAGGAGCGCTGGGGAAAGGAGGCGTACGCGAAGAGCGACGCCTGGTGGCGCAGCAAGTCACCGGCGGAGCGCAAGGAGTGGCAGGAGCTGCAGAAGCGGCTCGCTGACGACTGGATCGCGGCGTCGGCGAGCGGAGCATCCCCGCGCTCGGACGAGGCCCAGGGTCTCGCGCAGCGGCACTTCGAGTGGCTCGCATCCATACCCGGAACACCCGGCAGCGACGCGAACGGGCCCACCAGGGCGTACCTGACCGGCCTCGGCGAGATGTACGTCGCCGACCCGCGCTTCGCGGCGAACTACGGCGGCGAGACCGGCGCCGCGTTCGTGCGCGACGCCCTCCGCGTCTACGCAGACCGCAACCTGTAGCCGAGGTCAGGCGCGGCCGGTGAGGCGGTCGTCGAGCCAGTAGGTGGCGATGGTGAAGGCGGGGCGGCCGGATGCGCGGGGCGCGGCGGCCGCGCGGGCCGCGGCGGCGGCGGCCGGAGCGGGCGCGTCGGGCTGGTGGTCGCGGAGGACGTTGCTGCTGGCCGCGCGGTGCGCCCGGGAGCGTGCGCCGGAGTCGGACTCGAGCAGGATGCCGTCGCGCACGTCGAAACGCGCGGCATCCTGCTCGGCTTCGAGGCCCGCATCCGGCTCGGCCGTGCCCTCGAGTTCGCGTTCGGCTGCGACCGTTGCAGCGGTCTGTGGAAGCCGGATCGCGAAGAAGGGGAGCGTCAGGCTGCACAGGGGCCCGATCAGCAGCGCGAAGGCGAGCGTGCCGACTCCGACGTTGCCGCCGAGGATCCAGCCGATGATCAGCACGGTCACCTCGATGCCGGTGCGCACAGCCCAGATCGGCCAGCCGGTGCGGGCGTGCAGCCCGGTCATGAGTCCGTCGCGCGGGCCGGGGCCCATCTTGGGTCCGATGTAGAGACCGGTGGCGACGGCGAGGAGCAGCAGGCCGCCGACGAACAGCAGCACCTGAGCCCACAGCTCCGTCTGCCGCGGGATGAGCGCGAGTCCGAGCTGCGCGGCCGGCCCGATGAGGAGCACGTTGAGCACGGTGCCGAGCCCCGGACGTTGGCGCAGCGGGATCCACGCCAGCAGCACGACGAGTCCGACGATGTTGGTGATGAGCCCGAACGCCCATCCGGTCTTGATCGACAGGCCCTGCGCGAGCACGTCCCAGGGGGAGACCCCGATGCCCGCCTGCACCATCATCGCGATGGCGATCCCGTAGGCGAAGAGCCCGAGGAGCAGTTGCACGAGTCGGCGGGTGAGGAGCAGTCCGGTGGTCACTCATCCATCCAATTCCATGATTGGCCTTACATCAAGATGCCAATTCGGTTAAGGTGGCCTGATGGCTGACGCACAATTGACCGCCCGATCCCTGGATGCGCTGCTCGGGGAGTGGCGCGGCGACGGTGCGCACTACCAGGCGCTCGCCGACCGCATCCGTCTGCTCGTGCTCGACGGCCGCATCCCGATCGACACGCGCCTGCCGGCCGAGCGCGACCTCGCCGCGCACCTCGCGCTCAGCCGCACCACGGTCACCGCCGCGTACCGCGAGCTGCGCGAGGCGGGCTTCGTCGACAGCGTGCGCGGTTCGGGCAGCCTCGCCAGGCTTCCCGGCCCGGTGCTCACCGCGGCGCCCCCGATCGGCGGCGACGGGATGCTCGACTTCACCAAGGCCGCGCTGCCCGCCGCCGCCTCCCTGCCCGCCGCCGCCAGGGCCGCCGCTGAGGAGCTGCCGCACTTTCTGCCCGACTCGGGCTACGACCCGGTCGGACTGCCGCACCTGCGCGAGGCCATCGCCGCGCGCTACCGCGAGCGCGGGCTGCCGACCGAGGCCGGACAGATCCTGGTGACAGTCGGCGCGCAGCAGGCGATCGCCCTGATCGCGCGCACCTTCCTCGGCCGCGGCGATCGCGCCCTCGTGGAGATGCCGACGTATCCGCACGCGATCGAATCCCTTCGGCTGGCCGGCGCGCGGTTGGTGCCGGTGACCGTGACGGCCGCACCGGCCGCCGGTGCCGGGCCGCACGCTGTCGGCGACGACGAGCTCTCCGACGGGTGGGACGTGGAGGCCGTCGAAGAGAGCATCCGTCGGACGAACCCGGCGCTCGCGTACCTGATCCCCGACTTCCACAACCCGACCGGTGCATCCATGTCGCCTGAGACGCGCATCCGGATTCTGGCCGCCGCTGCGTCGCAGGGCACGATCGTCGTCGGCGACGAGACCACCGCCGAGCTCGACATCGACCGGGTCGGCGAGCGTTTGCCGATCGCGGCATACGGCGTGCGCGAGGCCGGCGACGCGCCCGTGATCCTGATCGGCTCGGCGAGCAAGAGCCTCTGGGGCGGGCTTCGGATCGGCTGGATCCGTGCGGAGCGTCCGCTCATCCGCAAGCTGATCGCGGCCAAGCCGGCCACCGACCTCGGCACGCCGATCCTCGAGCAGCTGGTGGTGGCCCGGATGCTGCCCCAGATGCGCGAGATCCTCGAGGAGCGGCGCGTGCAGCTGAGGGCGGGTCGCGAATCCGTGCGCCGCCTGCTCGCATCGCACTTCCCCGATTGGACCGTGCCCGAGCTGCGTGGCGGCCTCGCCGCCTGGGTCGGCATCGGCGCCCCGGTGAGCTCGGCCCTCGCGCTCGGCGCCCGCAGCCACAACCTCCTCATCGCTGCGGGGCCGCGCTTCGGACTGGACGGCGCCTTCGAACGCTTCCTCCGCATCCCGATCACGTACTCCGAGGACGAGACCGCGCGCGCTCTCGCCGCCCTCGCCCGCACCTGGTCCACCTCCCTGCACGCCCCCATCCCCTACCCCGACCCCGCGTCCCTGGCCGACGTCGTCTGACCCCCGTCTGCCCCATCCCATCCCAGCCCCTCCCTCCACCCACCCACCCACCCCGCCTAGCCCGGTGAGATGCCAGTTTCTACGGTTTTCGGACCCCGGAAACGGTAGAAACCGGCATCTCGGCACCGGGACGGAGGGGGCTGTGGAGAACTTCTGCGGGCAGGTGGGCCGGCGTGGCAGGGTGTGCGGATGGAAACCGAACTCCCGGGGGAGCTGGCCGAGCGGCCCTTCACGGTTCGTGAGGCGCTCGCCGCCGGCGTCGAGCCGTCGCGCCTGCGGCGAAAGGACCTCGCGGTGCCGTTCCGCGGTGCGCGCATCCCTGCGACGGCAGAAGACGCCGACGATTTCGCACTGCGGTGCCGGGCGCTCGTGGCTCGCCGGCCCGACGCCGCGCTTTCGCACACCACGGCCGCACGGATGCACGGGCTGCCGGTCCCGTGGCGCATCCGGGACGAGCTGCATCTGACGGTCGCCCCACCGGGTCGGCCGCCACGTATCGCAGGCGTCCACTCGCACCGCAGCCTCCTCGGCCCACGCGACCTAACACGGGTCGGCGGGATGCTCATGACCGCCGCGGCCCGCACCTGGGCAGACCTCAGTCACACCTTGAGCCTTCGTGAGCTGGTCGCTCTCGGCGACGCGATCGTCCACTGGAGGTCCCGGCGGTCGACGCCCGACGAGCTCCGGGCTTCCGGATGCTCGCCCGGCTCCCGCGGGGCCGCCCGCGCCCGGCACGCCCTTGCGTTGATGCACGAGCGGTCGGAGTCGCCCCAGGAGTCACTCCTCCGGGTCATCCTCGCCGAGGCGGGTCTGCCGCCACCCGATGTGAACGTCGACCTGCGCGGCCCGGACGGACGGTTTCTCGCCCGCCCTGATCTCCGGTTTCCCGACCAGCGGGTGATCGTCGAATACGAGGGGGACCACCATCGAGTCGACCGGGGCCAGTGGCAGCGCGACCTCGTGCGAACGACCCGATTGCAGGCCGTGGGCGAGAAGGTCGTCCGGGTCGGCTCCGCACATCTGCACGCTGAGAAGAGCCTGGTGGTCCTTGTATACCGGTCGCTCGCCGAAAGAGGCTGGCTGCCGGGAGACGCGCACTGCGGCGGGCGCAGCCCGCACCCGGAAGTCGTACCTGGGCATGAGGAATTTGCACAGGCTGCACTGAGATACTTCTGAGGCGGCGATGGCGTCGCACCCCTCCCATCCAGATCCGCAAAGGGTACGCCTGTGCATTTCCTCGCCGTCCTCAGTATGAAGAACCGCGCGCTCATCGCGCTGGTCACGATCGTGGCTGCGGTGTTCGGCGGGCTCGCACTGACGAACCTCAAGCAGGAGCTCGTGCCGAGCATCCAGTTTCCGCAGGTGGCCGTCGTCAGCTCGTACCCCGGCGCATCGCCCGAGGTCGTCAACAACGACGTGAGCACACCGGTCGAGACGGCCATCCAGGGCGTGCCGGGCCTCGAGAGCACCTCGGCCGTCAGCAGCACGAACCAGTCGCTGATCACCGTGATGTTCACCTACGGCACCAACCTGGCGACGGCCGAGCAGAAGCTCGACCAGGCGATCAACCGCATCAAGCCCACGCTCCCCGACGGGGTCGACCCGCAGGTCGTGTCCGGCAGCATCGACGATCTGCCCGTCATCCAGCTCGCGGTCACGGGAAGTGCCGACCAGAAGACCCTCGGCGAGCAGATCACCAAGTTCGCGCTGCCCGACATCAAAGACGTACAAGGCGTCAATGACGCTCAACTGGTCGGCGAGATCGGCCAGCGCATCACGATCGTGCCCGACCCGGCCAAGCTGGCCGCTGCCGGATTCTCCACGCAGTCGATCAAGGATGCGCTGCAGCAGAACGGCGTGCTCGTCCCGGGCGGATCGATCACCGAAGACGGCAAGACGCTGTCGGTGCAGTCGGGCAGCCAGCTCGGGTCGGTCGCCGACATCGCGTCGCTGCCGCTCATCCGGTCGGCATCGGCGAGCGCCGGAGCAGGCGCCGGTGCAGGCGCGGGTGCGGGCGCATCCGGTGCCGCCGCGGGCGCTCCCCAGGCCGCCGTGCCTGCGCCCACGCCCACGATCGGCGAGGTGGCGAGCGTCCAGGAGACCGACGACCCGACCACCTCCCTCTCGCGCGTCGACGGCAAGCCCGCACTGACCATCGCCGTGACCAAGCTCCCGTCGGCCAACACCGTCGAGGTGTCGAAGGGCGTCAACGACCTCATCGACGAACTGCAGACCAAGATCGGCGACGGCGCCAAGATCACCGTCGTGTTCGACCAGGCACCGTTCATCACGCAGTCGATCAACTCGCTCACCGAAGAGGGGCTGCTCGGTCTGCTCTTCGCCGTGATCGTGATCCTGGTGTTCCTGATGTCGATCCGGTCCACCCTGGTGACGGCCATCTCCATCCCGACCAGCGTTCTCATCACGTTCATCGTGATGCAGGCCACCGGATACACGCTCAACATCATCACGCTCGGCGCGCTCACGATCGCCATCGGCCGCGTGGTCGACGACTCCATCGTCGTCATCGAGAACATCAAACGACAACTCGTCGCCGGAGTCGATCGGGCATCGACCATCGTCAAGGCCGTGCGCGAGGTCGCGGGCGCGATCACCGCATCCACGATCACCACGGTCGCGGTGTTCCTGCCGCTCGCGTTCGTCGGCGACGTGACAGGTGAGCTGTTCCGGCCGTTCGCCGTGACCGTGACGATCGCGCTGCTGTCGTCGCTGCTCGTCTCGCTGACGATCGTGCCCGTGCTCGCCTACTGGTTCCTGCGTCCGCCGAAGGCGCGCAAGCACGAGGGCGGAGAGGCCGTCTCCGACGCCTCCCACCTGTCGATCGACGAGGCCGTGGCCGCGGGCGAAGACGAGCTCGAGCATCCGTCGAGGCTGCAGCGCGGGTACCTTCCGATCATCCACTGGACGCTCAAGCACTCGGTCTCGACCATGCTGATCGCGGTGCTGGTGCTCGTCGGAACCGTGTTCCTGTTCCCGCTCATGAAGACGAACTTCCTCGGGTCGTCGGGGCAGAACACGCTCACCATCTCGCAGACCCTCCCGCCGGGCACGAGCCTCGAATCCGAGGACGCAGCCTCGAAGCCGGTCGAGCAGGTGCTGCTCGACACCGAAGGCATCGAGATCGTGCAGCTGTCGATCGGCTCGAGCGGAAGCGCCCTGCGCGACGCGTTCACCGGTGGCGGTGGCGGCATCACCTACTCCGTGACCACCGATCCCGACGCCGACCAGGACAAGCTCAAGAGCACGGTCGAGAACGAACTCGCCAAGATCAAGGACCAGGGTGAGATCACCGTCTCATCGTCCAGCGGGTTCGGTGCCTCCAACGACATCGAGGTCAACATCACGGCCACGAGCAACGCCGATCTGCAGAAGGCCACGGATGCTGTGGCCGGCGAGATCGAGAAGCTCGGCTCGATCAAGCAGACCACCGATAACCTCAGCGCTTCGCTGCCGTACGTCGCCGTGAAGGTCGACCGGGCGAAGGCCGCCGAGGCCGGGCTCAGCGAGGTCGCCGTCGGTGGTCTCGTCTCGCAGGCCGTGCAGCCGACGACGGTCGGATCGGTCGCGATCGACAACACGACTCTGAAGATCTACCTGCAGAGCCCCAACCCGCCGACCACCGTGGCGGCGCTGTCCGCCCTGGAGATCCCGACCCTCGCCGGGCCGGTACGGCTCGACAGTCTGGCGAGCGTCACCGATGTGAACGGCCCGTCGACCGTGACCACGCAGCGCGGTCTGCGCACCGCGACGGTCACAGCCACTCCGGGCACCGACAACCTCGGAACCGCGAACGCCGACGTCACCAAGGCACTCGACTCAGTGGACCTCCCTGCGGGCGCGACCGCCAAGATCGGCGGCGTCTCGTCGAGCCAGTCGGATGCGTTCTCGCAGCTTGGGCTCGCACTGCTGGCGGCCATCCTCATCGTCTACATCGTCATGGTGGCGACGTTCCGGTCGCTGCGGCAGCCACTGCTGCTGCTCGTCTCGGTACCGTTCGCGGCCACCGGTGCGATCGCGCTGCAGGTGATCTCGGGCATCCCGCTCGGCGTCGCGTCGCTCATCGGTCTGCTGATGCTCATCGGCATCGTCGTGACGAACGCGATCGTGCTCATCGACCTCGTGAACCAGTACCGGCGACGGGGGATGTCCGTCTCCGACGCGGTGGCGCACGGCTCCTCGCGTCGTCTGCGCCCGATCCTGATGACGGCGCTGGCCACGATCGCAGCGCTCACCCCGATGGCGATCGGCTGGACCGGCCACGGCGGGTTCATCTCGCAGCCGCTGGCGATCGTCGTGATCGGCGGCCTGGTGTCGTCGACACTGCTCACGCTGATCGTGCTGCCGACGCTCTACAACTTCGTCGAAGGACTGAAGGAGCGACGGGATGCGCGCCGGGCTACGAAGGCGAACGGCGACGGCGGTGCGTCCGGACCCGGGACGGCAGGGGCTGCAGGGCCGGATGCGCCCGCGCCGGGCTCGCCCGAGCCGAGCGCACCCGAGCCCGTGGGGACGCGGCCTTAAGCACGGAACCGTGATGGACGCCCGGTCGATCGACCGGGCGTTCGTCGCGTCCGTCGCATTCGGCCGGGGTGAGGCCGGGTTCAGGCCCGCGCGTTGACCACGTGGTCGAGTGCGGCCTGGGCCAGCATCGGCCACTGGTCCTCGCTGGCGGCGGGCACCTCGACCCAGTCCTGGAACGGCTTGTCTCGGCGCGACGGATCGAACAGGACGGCGCCGGGCAGCAGCATGCACTCAGCGTGCACGCTCGTCTCGCGGCCGAGCTTGAACGCCATCGCGCCGTAGAACTCGCACGCGAACACCTTGCCGTTCACTTTGAGCGCCGGATGGCCGAACATCTTCGCAGTCACCGCGCCGGCTCCCTCGAGCTCGGCGGCGATCTCGACGAAGGCGGGCGCAGCATCCATGTCGCGATCCTAGGGCCCGTTGGGCGTCCGCGATACCGGACAACGGATGCACGCCAACTGTTCCCGCGGACGCGCGGCGTTGCTACGGTCGGCGTATGAGCTCCCGCCCGCTGTCCGTCGACCCCCTCTGGCCGCGCGCTGGCGACTGGCCATCGCCCGACACGATCGAACCGGGCGAGCCGATCGACCTCACGCTGCTCGGCATCCCGACCTGGCGCACCTCCCTCTCGCCCAGCGGAGCGGGCTCGACGCCCGCCGCCGTGCGGGCGGCGCTGCGGTACTACGCGGAGTTCGCGCCGCCGGACAGGTCGGGGCGGAAACGCTACGTCCGTTCGCTATCCGACCTGGTGCTCACCGACGCGGGAGACGTGGAGGAGCCGGACGACCCCGAGGGTGAGGGGCGTGCCATCGCGGCGATGGCGGATGCAGTGGCGCGCGCATCCCTCGTCGTGGCGGTCGGAGGCGACAATGCTCTCACCGTGCCCGCGGCCCTCGGGGCCTGGGGCGAGGAGCTGCCCACGGCCGGGCTGATCACCCTCGACGCGCACCACGACCTCCGCGACGGAGTGAGCAACGGATCCCCGGTGCGTCGCCTCGTCGAAGCCGGACTCGACGGGCGCCGGATCGTCCAGATCGGGATCGCCGACTTCGCCAACTCGCCGGAGTATGCGAGGCGGGCGGCGAGCTACGGGATCACGGTGGTGCACCGCGACGAGCTCCACCGGCGCCCGATCGACGATGTCATGGCGGAGGCCCTGGACATCGCGGGGTCGGCGGGCGGGCCGATCCACGTCGACCTCGACGTCGACGTGTGCGACCGATCGGTGGCGCCCGGATGCCCGGCATCCGTGCCCGGGGGCCTCGCGGCCTGGGAGCTGCGGCGCGCTGCCCGGGTGGCGGCGGCGCATCCCTCGGTGCGATCGCTCGACCTGGCGGAGGTGGACGCGACGGCGGACGCCCCGGATGGACGCACGGTACGCCTCACGGCGCTGTGCGTGCTCGAGGCGGCCGCCGGGGTCGCGCAGCGCTGAGCGCGCTCTGCTCGGCGCCCGGCGCCCGATGCGCTCCCGACTCGCGGCGAATCGACGTTCCCGGGGCCGGGAAGGTCGATGTGCCGCGACTCGGCGCTGGTCAGCGCGCGGCGCGCCGCGCGGGCGCGCGACGCGACCTGCTACGCGAGGCGGGCGCCGGCGCGCCAGACGCCGGCGGCGAGCGGCACGCCCGGCCGGTACGCGAGGTGCACGTAGCCGGGCGCGCGGAGGGCGACGAAGTCTGCCCGAGCGCCCGGCGCGAGGTGCCCCACATCCGTGCGGCGGAGGGCCGCGGCGCCGCCGGCCGTCGCCGACCACACGGCTTCCGCCGGGGTCATCCCCATGTCGCGCACGGCGACGGCGATGCAGAACGGCATCGACGACGTGAACGACGAACCCGGGTTGCAGTCGCTGGCGAGGGCGACGGTCACGCCCGCGTCGATCAGGCGTCGCGCATCCGGATACGGCTGGCGGGTCGAGAACTCGACGCCGGGGAGGAGCGTGGCGACGGTCGACGATCCGGCGAGGGCGACGATGTCGTCGTCGGTGAGGTAGGTGCAGTGGTCGACGCTGGCGGCATCGAGGTCGACGGCGAGCCGGATGCCCGCACCGGGAGCGAGCTGACTCGCGTGCAACCGCACACCCAAGCCCCGGGCCGCGCCGGCCTTGAGGATGCGGCGGGACTGCTCCGGCGTGAAGGCCCCGGTCTCGCAGAACGTGTCGATCCAGCGGGCGTGAGGCGCGCAGGCGTCGAGCATCTCGCCGACGACGAGGTCGACATAGGCGTCCGGATCCGCTGCGAACTCGGCCGGCACGACGTGCGCCCCGAGAAAGGTCGTGTCCTCGGTGACGCGTCGGGCGATCGCGAGCAGCCGGGCCTCGTCGTCCACGGTCAGGCCGTAGCCGCTCTTGATCTCGAAGGTCGTGGTGCCCTGAGCGTGCAACTCGGCGACGAACGTGTCGAGACGGGCCGTGAGCTCCGCATCCGTTGCCGCACGTGTCGCCGCGACGGTGCTGCGGATGCCGCCGGCGCTATATGCCTGTCCGGACATACGCGCCTCGAACTCGGCCGCGCGGTCACCACCGAAGACGAGATGGGTGTGGCTGTCCACGAAACCGGGGATCACCGCGGCGCCCGCGAGGTCGACGACGTCGGCGTCCGAGACGGCCAGCGCGGCCGCATCCGCAACAGGCAGCGACGACGCGGCGCCCGCCCACTGCACGACGCCGTCGACGACGAGCATCGCCGCATGGTCGACGATGCCGAGACGCTCGACTCCGGCGGAGGCGGCGAACGCGGGGTCGTTGGTGACCAGCTGGCCGATACCGGTGAAGAGCGTCGTGGCGGGAGCGAGCATCCCTAGCCCTCCTGCATCGGGATGCGCAGGCCGCGCTCGCGGGCGACCTCGGCGGCCCGCTCGTAGCCGGCGTCGACGTGACGCATGACACCCGTGCCCGGATCGTTCGTCAGTACGCGCTCGATCTTCTCGGCCGCGAGCGGGGTGCCGTCTGCGACGACGACCTGTCCGGCGTGGATGCTGCGCCCGATCCCGACGCCGCCGCCGTGGTGGATCGACACCCAGGTCGCGCCGGATGCGGTGTTGAGCATGGCGTTGAGGAGGGGCCAGTCGGCGATCGCATCCGAGCCGTCGGCCATTGCCTCGGTCTCGCGATACGGCGAGGCGACGGACCCGGAGTCGAGGTGGTCCCGGCCGATGACGACGGGGGCGGTGAGTTCGCCGCTCGCGACCATCTCGTTGAAGCGGAGGCCGGCGAGGTGGCGCTCCTTGTAGCCGAGCCAGCAGATGCGGGAGGGCAGCCCCTCGAAGTGGACCTTCTCACCGGCGGCGGTGATCCAGCGGCGCAGGTGCTCGTCGTCGGGGAACAGTTCGAGGATTGCACGGTCGGTCGCCGCGATGTCGGCGGGGTCTCCGGAGAGCGCCGCCCAGCGGAACGGCCCCTTGCCCTCGGCGAAGAGGGGACGGATGTACGCGGGCACGAAGCCGGGGAAGTCGAACGCGCGACCGTAGCCGCCGAGCTTCGCCTCCGCGCGGATGGAGTTGCCGTAGTCGAAGACCTCTGCCCCCGCATCCTGGAATCCCACCATCGCTTCGACGTGCGCGGCCATGGATGCGCGGGCGCGGTCGGTGAAGGATGCAGGATCGGCGGCGGCGAGATCGTGCCACTCGTCGACAGTCACACCCACGGGGAGGTAGCTCAGCGGGTCGTGCGCACTCGTCTGGTCGGTGACGATGTCGATGGGGACTCCGCGGGCGAGAAGCTCGGGGAAGACCGTGGCGGCGTTGCCGACGAGACCGACGGAGAGCGGCCTGCGCTCGTCGCGCGCTGACAGGACGCGGGCGACGGCGTCGTCGATGTCGGTGGCGAGTTCGTCGAGGTAGCCGTGGTCGATGCGGCGCTGGAGGCGCGACTCGTCCACATCCACGATCAGCACCGCCCCCTCGTTCATCGTGACCGCGAGGGGTTGCGCGCCGCCCATCCCGCCCGCGCCCGCGGTGAGGGTGACCGTGCCGGCGAGGGTACCTCCGAACCTCTTGGCGGCGACCGCGGCGAAGGTCTCGTACGTGCCCTGCAGGATGCCCTGGGTGCCGATGTAGATCCAGGAGCCGGCCGTCATCTGGCCGTACATCGTGAGTCCGAGCGCCTCGAGGCGGCGGAACTCGGGCCACGTCGCCCAGTCGCCGACGAGGTTCGAGTTGGCGATGAGCACCCGCGGGGCCCAGGCGTGGGTGCGGAAGACCCCGACCGGTTTGCCGGACTGCACGAGGAGGGTCTCGTCGTCCTCGAGGTCGCGCAGGGTGCGGACGATCGCGTCGAAGGCCTCCCAGCTGCGGGCGGCGCGGCCGGTGCCGCCGTAGACGACGAGGTCGTCGGGACGCTCGGCGACCTCGGGGTCGAGGTTGTTCATGAGCATCCTGAGCGGCGCCTCGGTCTGCCAGCTCTTCGCGGTCAGCTCGGTTCCGCGCGCGGCGCGGACCGGTCGTGCTCCCTGCATCTTCTCTCCTTCGGTTCTGTCATCGAGTACAGACGAAGTCCCCTCATACGCGGCTCGGAAAGGGGATTTCGGCTGGACTCGATTGCGTTTGTCAGTTGAGGGGGCCGGTCGTGGATTCGGCAGCGGCCAGGATGCGGCCCGACTGTACCAACGCGACGACGGCTTCGATCTCGGGGGAGAGGTAGCGGTCGGGGCCCGGACCGGCGGCCGCCGTTCGAACCTCGGCGATGACGGCGCCGGTCGCGCGTCCGGGAAGGAGCGGCGCGCGCAGGTCGGCGGCGCGGGCGGCGGTCATGACCTCGATGGCGAGAACGCGGCCGAGGCCGTCGATCGCCCGGCGCAGCTTGCGGGCCGCCGCCCAGCCCATCGACACATGGTCCTCCTGCATCGCGGACGACGGGATGGAGTCGACGGATGCGGGCGCAGCCAGCCTCTTCAGCTCCGACACGATGCCCGCGGCCGTGTACTGGGCGATCATCAGTCCGGAGTCGACGCCGACCTCGTGGGCGAGGAACGGAGTGAGGCCCTGGTTGCGAGCCTGGTCGAGGAACCGGTCGGTGCGGCGCTCGGACATGCTCGCCACATCCGCCACCACGATCGCCAGGAAGTCGAGCACGTACGCGATGGGGGCTCCGTGGAAGTTGCCGTTCGACTCGACGCGGCCGTCGAGGGTGAGCACCGGATTGTCGACGGCGGATGCGAGCTCGCGGTCGGCCACGAGACTCGCGTGGGCGAGGGTGTCACGTGCGGCGCCGTGAACCTGGGGGGCGCAGCGCAGCGAGTACGCATCCTGAACCCGGGTGCACTCCGGACCTTTGTGGCTCGCGACGATCGGCGATCCGGCGAGCATGGTGCGAAGGTTGGCGGCCGAGAGCGCTTGACCGTGCTGCGGTCGCAGGCGCTGGAGGTCGTCGGCGAAGACGGCGTCGGTGCCGAGCAGGGCCTCGACGCTCATGGCGGCGGCGATGTCGGCCGTAGAGAGCAGGGCGGCGAGGTCGCTGAGGGCGAGCGAGAGCATGCCGAGCATCCCGTCGGTACCGTTGATGAGGGCGAGTCCCTCCTTCTCGGCGAGCACGACGGGCGGGATGCCGGCAGCAGCGAGCGCGTCGCTCGCCTCGGCCAGGGTGCCCGGGCCGTCGGTCGCTGCCCCGACGCGAACCTGGCCCTCGCCCATCGCAGCGAGCGCGCAGTGGGCGAGGGGGGCGAGGTCGCCCGAGCATCCGAGCGACCCGTACTCGCGGACGATCGGCGTGATCCCGGCGTTCAGGATGGCGGCGTAGGTCTCGACGGTGACGCGCTGCGCGCCGGTGCGCGCGGTCATGAGGGTGGACAGGCGGAGCAGCATGAGGGCACGGACGACCTCGCGCTCGACCTCGGGACCGGAGCCGGCCGCGTGGGAGCGTACGAGACTCGCCTGCAGCTGAGCGCGGCGGTCGGCGGGGATGAACGTGGTCGCCAGCGCGCCGAATCCGGTCGAGATGCCGTAGTGCGGTTCGATGTCGTCGGCGAGGGCTTCGACGATCGCGCGGGAGGCCTGGACGGCTTCGAGCGACGTCGGGTCCAGCACGACGGGGGCGTCGTGGCGGGCGACGGCGACCACATCCGCGACCGTGAGGGGCCGTGCGCCGACGAGCACGCTGTTCTTCGTGAGGAGCATGACCTCATCCCACACTCTGCCGCGCCGCTGCGCCGCACCCGTAGACTCTTCTCCGTCCGGTATCCCAGACACAGGGACCCGGATCCGGATGAGGGGTCGCAGATGAGCAAGGTACCCGCGGCGGAGAACACACTGCGGATTCTGGCGCACCTGGCCGCGCAGCGGGGGCCGGTGCCCGCCGCGACGATCGCGAGCGCACTAGGGCTGCCCCGGTCGACGGTCTATCATCTGCTGGCGGTGCTGATGGAGCACGGATTCGTCCTCCACTTTCCGGAGGCGAAACGCTACGGTCTCGGGGTCGCGTCCTACGAGCTCAGCTCGGCCTTCTCGCGGCAGGAGCCGCTCAGCAGGCTCGGCCGGCCCATCCTCGCCGCACTGGTCGATGCACTCGGGGAGTCCGGCCATCTCGCAGTGCTGCACGGCCGCGACGTCGTGTACATCGTCGAGGAGCGCGCACCCCGCCGGCCGCGCCTGATCACGGATGTGGGAGTGCGGCTGCCGAGTCACCTCACGGCGAGCGGGCGCGCACTCCTCGCGACGCTTCCGCCCGGGCAGCTGCGGGCGCTCTATCCGGATGCGAGCGCGTTCGAAGACCGCACAGGCGCGGGCCCGCACTCGTACGCCGAGCTCAAGCGTGTGGTGGGGGATGCGCGTGACGCCGGATTCGCGACGGAAGACGGCGACGTGACGCCCGGATTCGCATCCGTCGCGGTCTCCGTAAGGGACCACGCCGGCTGGCCTGCGGCCGGTATCGCGATCACATTCCCGCGCGAGAATGTTCCCCGGGAGCAGTGGCCGGCCCTCGCCTCACGCGTGCGCGAGGCGGCGGCGGAGCTGTCGCGCCGCATCCGCGGCAGCTGACGGCCGCCGACCTGTCAGGCGACGGTCGCGCTGACCGCCGACTCTGGATGAGGGGTCGCAACACGCCGCCTGACTACCGCAGGTAACGGCGGGTTGCGACCCCTAGGCAGCCGCCGCCCCGCCCGGCGAGAGCTAGGCGGCGACCGAACCGAGTGGCTTGGCGTAGCAGATCGAGTGCGGGTCGCCGACGTACGACCCGAAGTTCGGGATGCGCTCGTACCCGCGTCGCTCGTACAGCGCGATCGCCGCGTGCTGCCGTGGTCCGGTCTCGAGTTGCAGCGTCGCGACTCCCGCCACGGCGGCAACGGCCTCCGCGTCGGCGAGAAGTGCGGAGGCGAGTCCCTGCCCGCGTGCGTCTTCGTGCACGAACATCCGCTTCAGCTCGGCCGTCCCGTCACCCTTCTCGACGACGGCGACCATGCCGACCGCGCGGCCGGGTGCATCGCGCGCGACGAGCACCGTGACACCGGGCGCCTCGAGCTCGCTCACGTCGAGCAGATAGCAGCTGTCGGCCGGGTAGAGCGCGAGCGTGAACTCGTCGCCGAGGCGCAGGAGCTCTTCGATCTCGGCGGTGCGGGGAGGTTCGATGGCGATGGCGGCGGGCACGCATCCACCGTAGCGCGAGCAGGTGTCGGGAATGTTTCGCTAGCGTTGGGGGATGCAGACGACGCAGAGCGACGACGGTATCGCTGCGTTCAGCGCCGTTCGGGGGCGCCTGTTCGGCATCGCCTACCGGATGCTCGGCACGGTCGCCGACGCCGAGGACGTCGTGCAGGATGCCTGGCTCCGCTGGCAGCAGACCGACCGGGATGCCGTGCGCGACCCCGCCGCGTTCCTCGCGACGATCGCCACCCGGCTCGCCATCACGGCCGCCACCTCGGTGCAGGCGACGCGGGTCGCCTACATCGGGCCGTGGTTGCCCGAACCCGTTCAGACCGGCGCCGATCCGACGCTCGGAGCAGAGACCGCCGAGGCCGTGGAGCTGGCTGTGCTGGTGCTGCTGGAGCGACTGACTCCGACGGAGCGGGCGGCCTACATCCTGCGGGAGGCTTTCGGATACGGCTTCCGCGAGATCGCCGAGGTGCTGCAGACCAGCGAGGCGAACGCGCGCCAGCTCGCCACCCGCGCCCGCAGGCACCTCGAGAGCGAGCGACGCCGGCCGGTCGGCCGAGCAGAGCACGACCGGCTGTTGCGCGCCTTTCTGGCGGCGGCCCGCGCCGGCGATGTGGCCGCCCTCGAAAACCTGCTCGCCGAGGATGCCGTGAGCTACTCCGACGGCGGAGGGGTGGTGACGGCCGCACGCATCCCCGTCGTGGGCGCGTTGCGGATCGCGCGCTTCCTCACGGGGGTCACCGAGAAGTCGGGGCAGGGCATCGACGTCGACTTCGGCGAATGGAACGGCTCGGACGCCGCGTACATCACCCGGGACGGGGAGCCGGTGACCCTCGCGACGATCGACGTCTCCGATCGTGGCATCGAGCGCGTGTACATCGTGCTGAACCCGCAGAAGCTCACCCGCCGAGGCTCAACTGCCGGCTGACCGGCGCTCCACCCGACGGCGTTCGTCCTCGTGCGCGGCCCGGAGCAGCTCGACGACGGTGGCGGTCGTGCGTTCGCCCGGGTTCACCACGGCGACCCACCCGAGCGGCCCGTAGACCGGATGCGGCATGATCGTGTCCGCCTCGCTGAAATCGTGTGCGACCGGGTCGCGGGGGTTTTCGCCGGTGAGCTCGGTGAACCTCTCCTGGCCGACGTGGATGTTGAGTCGCCATCGGCCATCCGGGTCGAGGTCCGACTCCCGGTCGTCGGGATAGTCCTTCGTGACGATGGTCGCGTACGGCTGGACGTTCTGGGGAACCTTCCCGTCAGGGGCGTAGTAGAAGAAGTGGTCTCCCCACGCGACCTCCGGGAACTCGCTGCCCGCGCTGGGTGCGAGTTCCAGGACGCCGTCGAACGAGCGGATGATGTCGAGGATCTGCTCCATGCTCATGGTTCAAGTGTGCGCTAGCGAACAGTTGCTCCGGCGTACTTCTGCGCCAGGTAGTCGTCGAACGTGACCCGGCCGAACGGCTCCCCGGGCACCAGCCCGGCGCCCGTGTCGTAGGCGGCGAACATCTTTCCGGGAAGGCGCACGTTCAGACCGGGTCGGCGGCTTCCGGTCGCCTTCTTCCAGACGTTCAGCAGGTCGAGCATCGTGCGCTGCTGGGGTCCGCCGATGTCGGGAACGCGGCCGTGCGGTGCACCGGCGGCGAGCTCGGCCAGCCGGCCGGCCACCTCCTCGACCGCGATCGGCTGGCAGCGCCAGCCCGGCGCGAGCAGCACCGGCGAATACTTCTGCGCGCGGTAGAGCTGGTCGATCAGCGTGTGGAACTGGGTGGCCCGCTGAATCGTCAGCGGCACCCTCGATGCCTGCGCCACGCGTTCGATGTCGAGGCGTTGACGGTAGTAGGGCATCGGGATGTGGTCGATATCGACGATCGAGATCAGCACCAGGTGGCCGACCCCGGCGGTCTCCGCCGCTGCCATCAGGTTCTGTGCGATCGCGACGTCGTTCTTGCCGCGCGACTGCGCGCAGTGCACGACGGTGTCGACTCCGCGAAAGGCGTCGGCGACTCCCGCGCCCGTGAACAGGTCGCCGACAGCCGAGCCGTCGCGGCCGCTGCGGCTGAGGCCGCGTGCGTCGTGTCCGGCCGCGCGGAGAGCGGCGAGGGTCGGGGTTCCGAGCGTTCCGGTCGATCCGGTGACGAGGATGGTCATGGCGTGGTCCCTTCTTCGTGTCACCAGCTATGACCAGCCGTCGCTCTGATTCGTGACAGCCGAGGTCGGGCTAGGCGGCGGCGAAGCGGCGGGCCGAGCGCTCTTTGGCCTTTGCGGCCTCCTCTTCGCGGTTCTTCGGCGGCGCGGTCGTCACCAGGTCGTCGAGAAGGTGCTGCGTGAGGTGGGCGATCTCGGCGACGGCTCGGTCGAAGGCCTCGGCATTGGCTTTCGACGGCTTCGACGTTCCGCTGATCTTGCGCACGTATTGCAGTGCTGCGGCGTGAACCTCGTCATTCGATGCGGCGGGCTCGAAATTGTGAAGGGTGTGGATGTTCCGGCACATGCGAAGAGGGTACCCCTCAGGATGCCACGGCACGACCCTCTGCGGCACGACCCTCCACGGCACGACCCATTGCGGCACGAGCCTCCGCCGCGCGGCCTTTCGCCACGTGCGCGAGCCGGCGCAACGTCTCGGCGTTCCTGATGTGGAACACGACATCGAGAAGCCGCTGCGGGATGAGCAGCAACGGTCCCGAGAGCACGTACTCCTCGATGCGCACCAGGCACCCGTGGCCTTGCGGCTCGACCTCGATGATGACGCGCTCGCGACCGACCGGCCGGGTCTTGGCCTCCAGCACGACCCGGTGGGGCGCATCCCAGGTGTCCACCCTGGTCTCGTCGTTGAGCACGAACGGCCACACCCCGATCGAGTGGTGCAGCTTGGTGCCGGGTTCGGGCCAGCCGGTGTCGGCTGCCCGCATCCGGGACGCGCCGACCACCCAGGTCGGGTACACCCACGGATCGGCGAGAACGACGAAGATCTGCTCGGGTGTGCAGGCGACGCGGCGCAGGTTGACGGACATGGCTACTGCTCCATCCTTTCGTCGGGGGCCAGTGACGGCATCCGGTTCACCCCGAACTCGTGGCGAAGAGCACTGCGAGCGGCGTAGTAGCCGGGCAGGCCGTGCACCCCCGGTCCCGGAGCGGCGGCAGCGGAGGCCAGGTAGAGGCCGCGGCCGGGCATCCGCCACGGCTCGGTGGAGAGCACGGGCCGGGCGATCAGCTGACGGAAGGTCGCAGCTCCCGCCGAGATGTCTCCGCCCGTGTAGTTCGGGTTGTACCGCTGCATGTCCACGGCCGTGCGCGACGAGGTGGCGAGGATGAGGTCGCGGAAGCCGGGCGCGAACCGCTCGATCTGGCGGATGATCGACTCCTGCTGGTCGATCGCCGACCCGCCCGGAACGTGCGTGTAGGCCCAGAGCACGTGCTTGCCGGCCGGGGCACGTGTCTCGTCGAACAGCGACGGCTGCGACACCAGAACGTACGGGTCGGTGCTGTGACGGCCGGATGCGACCTCGCGTTCCTGACGCGCGATCGCCTCCCGGGTGCCGCCGAGATGCACCGTGGCGGTCTCGGCGAGCTCGCGGTTCTCCCAGGGGACCGGACCGGAGAGCGCGAAATCCACCTTCGCGACGCCGTTCCCGGTGCGGAACCGGGAGATCTTGCGGATGTAGCGGGGAGAGAGCCGGTCTTCGCCGAGGCGGACGGCCGCCTCCGCGCCCGTGTCGAAGAGGATCGCGCGTGCCGACGGCAGGTCGGCGAGGGTGGTCACCTCGACGCCGGTGATCAGCTCACCGCCGTGCGCAACGAGATCGCTGAGGAGGGCATCCGCGATCGACTGGCTGCCGCCCACCGGGATCGGCCAGCCGCGCGCGTGGGCGTAGGTGGCGAGCGTGAGGCCGGCGGCCGCGCCGGCCAGACTCGGCAGCGGCACGGTGGAGTGGGCGAAGACCCCGGTCAGCAGTGCGGCGGCCTCCTCGCCACGGAAGGGACGATTCCACCAGGTACCGCCCTGATTCAGCATCGTCAGGGCGAAACGGGCCGCGGTGATCGGATGGCGCGGAACCTGCAGCACCTGCGATCCGGTGAACTCGGCGAGCGCATCCGCGTGGGCGACGAGGGGACCGAGCAGCCGCCGATAGGCCGGGCCGTCCTCGCCGAGACCGTCGACCGTGCGTTCGAGGTCGTGATAGGCGAGCGCTGCGCGCCCGCCGTCGAACGGGTGCCCGTACGAGGCCGTCGGCACGATGAACGGGATGCGCTTCTCGATCCCGAACCGCCGGAAGAAGCCGGAGGCGAAGGCCAGGGGATGCACGGCCGAACACATGTCGTGCACGAAACCCGGGAGCGTGATCGGTTCGGTGCGCATCCCGCCGCCCGCTGTCGCGTTTCGCTCGTAGACGCGAACCGAGAGTCCGGCGCGGGCGAGGGTGACGGCGGCGGCCAGCCCGTTGGGGCCGGAGCCGATGACGATCGCGTCGGGGTCGGAGTTCATTACCCACTTATACCCCTGGTTGGGCCCGCGCGGACCGGCTGAAAGATCCCCGACCATTCCCAGCTTGGATCCTGTATCGTAGATCAGTCGGCTCTTGACACCGTGCTTTTCTGTGCGGATGGGTTTGTAAGTCAGGTGGGCCGGTTTCGTCGCCAATAGGCGGGCGAATGATCACTGTATGTGAACGGCCCCGGCCAAAGACTGCCCGGGTTCTCCCAGACCATGACCTCAGCGGGTCATGCGCTGTGCCATGCACACGAGAACAACCCAGGAAAGCAACCATGCCAGGATTCAAGAAGCAGCACGGAGCCGCCGGCGCACGCAAGGGCGGTCCCAAGTCGGGCAGCCGCAGCCCCGGCCACCGCGGTTACCGCGCAGAAGAGACCGCCGAAGCGCCCAAGAAGCAGCGCTGGACGACCGAAGACCGCGCAGCGCGTCAGGGCTACGGCTCGCGCGATGCCGCCGGCACCGGTGGCGCCCGCAAGGAGCGACCCAACTGGGAGCCCCGTGGCAAGGACGCACGCACGTGGGAGTCCCGCGGCGAACGCGGCGCGGCCCGCACCGGCAACGGTGAGCGTCCCGCCCGCGGCGAGCGCCCCGCGTACAACAACGACCGTCCGGCACGTTCGTACGACAACGACCGTCCGCGTCGGTCCTCCGACGACCGCGGCGACCGCGCTCCGCGTTCGTACGACAACGACCGTCCGCGTCGTTCGTACGACAACGACCGCCCCGCCCGCAGCTTCGACAACGACCGTCCGCGTCGTTCCTTCGAGGGCGACCGCGCTCCGCGTCGCGACGCCGACAACGACCGTCCGCGTCGTTCTTACGACAACGACCGTCCGGCCCGTTCGTTCGACAACGACCGTCCGCGTCGTTCGTTCGATGACCGTCCCGCCCGTGGCGAGCGTCCGGCCTACGGAGATCGCGCTCCCCGCCGCGAGTTCGACAACGACCGCCCGCGTCGCTCGCCGGATGGCGACCGCGCACCCCGTCGCAGCTACGACAACGACCGTCCGGCCCGTTCGTTCGACAAGGACCGTCCGGCCCGTTCGTTCGACAACGACCGTCCCCGCCGTTCGTTCGACGGCGACCGCGCCCCGCGTCGCGACGCCGGAAACGACCGTCCGCGTCGTTCGTTCGACGACCGCGGCGACCGCGCTCCCCGCCGCGACGGCAACTCGACGTTCTACCCGAACCGCGACGAGAAGGGCGCGTTCACTCCCGAAGCCGACGTCGTGCTCGAGCGCCTCGAGGCCGACGCCATCCAGGCCAAGGATGTCGAGGGCGTGTCCTTCGGTGACCTCGGCATCGGAGGCAACATCGAGCGTGCGCTCGCCGACCTCGGTGCGGCGAGCCCGTTCCCGATCCAGGCTGCGACCATCCCGGATGTGCTGGCCGGCAAAGACGTGCTCGGCCGTGGCCGCACCGGCTCCGGCAAGACCATCGCCTTCGGCGCGCCGCTCGTCGAGCGACTGATGAGCCTCTGGGCCGAGTCGGGCAAGTCGGGCGGAAAGCGCCAGATGGGACGCAAGCCGCGCGCCCTCATCCTCGCCCCCACCCGTGAGCTCGCACTGCAGATCGACCGCACGGTGCAGCCGATCGCCCGCAGCGTCGGACTCTTCACCACCCAGATCTACGGCGGCGTGCCCCAGGCGCGTCAGGTCGGCGCGCTCCAGCGCGGAGTCGACATCGTCATCGGCACTCCCGGCCGCATCGAAGACCTCATCGAGCAGGGTCGTCTCGACCTCAGCGAGGTCGTCATCACGGTGCTCGACGAGGCCGACCACATGTGCGATCTCGGCTTCCTCGAGCCGGTGCAGCGCATCCTTCGCGAGACCGCCGAGGGCGGCCAGAAGCTGCTCTTCTCGGCCACGCTCGACAAGGGTGTCGCCCAGCTCGTCGAGGAGTTCCTCCCCGAGCCGAGCGTGCACGAGGTCGCCGGCGAAGACCAGGCGTCTTCGACCATCGACCACCGCGTGCTCGTCATCGAGCACCGCGACAAGGCCGCCATCATCGAGCAGCTCGCCGACCGTGAGGGCAAGACCCTGGTCTTCGCCCGCACCCGTGCGTTCGCCGAGATGCTCGCCGACCAGCTCGACGACGCCGGCATCCCGGCCGTCAGCCTGCACGGCGACCTCAACCAGTCCCGCCGCACACGCAACCTCGGTCAGCTCACCAGCGGCCGGGTCAACGTGCTGGTGGCGACGGATGTGGCTGCTCGCGGCATCCACGTCGACGACATCGACCTGGTCATCCAGGCCGACGCGCCGGATGAGTACAAGACCTACCTGCACCGCTCGGGCCGCACGGGCCGCGCGGGCAAGCAGGGCACGGTCGTGACGCTCATCCCGCGCCAGCGTCAGCGCCGCATGACCGAGCTGCTCGGCCGCGCCGAGATCGAGGCCGAGTTCGTGCCGGCGATGCCGGGCGACCAGCTGCTCACCGACCTCGCGCAGGCCGGCGCGTAACAAACGCACTGAGTCGCGTCGAATCGACCTTCCCGAGCCCCGGGAACGTCGATTCGGCGCGACTCGCGCGTTAAGCGGTCACTTCTTGTGGGCTGCGATCAGTGTCGCGACGCGACGTCGGTCAGGTGAGTTGCGCGAGTGCGTGGGTGCCGAGGGACGCCATGCGGGGGTTGTCGTCGGAGTGCGCGGCGAGCGCCGAGCCCATCGCGACGGCCCAGCCGGCCGCCCGCGCCCAGGTGTCGTCATCGGAGGGAAGGAGTTCGTCGAGCCGTGCGCGGAACAGCGCGCGCGCATCCGGCTCGAAGGTCAGCCAGGCGGTCGCCAGGTCGGTGGCGGGGTCGCCGGCGGTCAGGTCGCCGAAGTCGATCACCGCCGCCAGTGCCCGGCGATCCGGTGACAGCAGCAGGTTTCCGGGATGCAGGTCGCCGTGCAGCCAGATCGGCGGCCCGTCCCAGGGCTCGGCGGCGAGCGCGCGCTCCCAGTGGGCGGTCGGGCCCGACACATCGGTTCGCTCTGCGAGCTGCTCGAGCCGCGAGCGCACCGCGGCGTCACGCGTGGCCAGCGGCACGCCCCGCACCGGGTTGTGCGGTGCGTCGGCGGGCGCGGCTGTATGCAGAGCAGCCACGAATTCGGCGAGCGGGCGGGCGACGGATGCGCGGGCCGCGCCAGGAACATCCGCACCGTCGACCCCGTCGACCCAGCGCACGATGCTCCACGGCCACGGGAATTCGTCGCTCGGCGCCCCGTTCCGCACCGGAGCGGGGACCGGCACCGGAAGCTGCGGGGCCAGCCGCGGCAACCACTCCTGCTCGTGGGCGATCAGCTGGGCGGCGACCCGGCGGCGGGGGATGCGCACGGCGAGGTCGTCGCCGAGTCGGAAGATCTCGTTGTCCCACCCGTCGGCGACAAGTCGGAGGGGTGCGACGAGATCCGGATGCTGTGCCGAGATCAGACGAGCGACGAGCGCGTCGTCGACGTGGATATCGGCCTCAGGGGTGTGCACTCGCTCAGCCCGGAGTGTTCAGCCAGAGGACCATCGCGGGGATGACCGCCGCCACCGCTTCGGTCATCTGCACTGCATCCGGTTCGAGCAGCCACTGCACCTGGAGCCCGTCCATCGCGGCGATGACGGCCGCCGCTGCCTGCCAGAGCTTCGCCTCTTCGACGTCGGCCGGGGCGGCCTCACGAAAGGCTTCCGCGACCATGCCCCGCAGGCCGATGAAGCGTTCGCGGAAGTAGTCCTGCGCGGGGTGCCCCTCGGTCACGGACTCGGCGGAGAGCACGGCGTACGCCTGCACGATCCCGGCGCGGGTCATGTTCACCTGGGCGGTGATGACGAGGTGGTCCAGGAGTTCTCTACCGACCGGGGGATGCTGCCCCTCGAGGTTCACCACGTCCACCTGGTCGCGGTGTTCGAGCACGGCGATGAGCAGCTGGTCTTTGGTGCCGAAGTGGTGGAGCACGCCGGCGTGGGTCATCCCGGCCTGTTCGGCGATCTCGATGAGTGAGCCGTTGTTGAAGCCACGGTTCGCGAATACCGCCATGGCGGCATCCAGGATGCGCTTGCGGGTGGCCGCGGTGCGCGCCTGGGGCTTCGCGACCCGGTCGGCGGCAGCGCGCTTGGCGCGGATTGTGTGGGACGCGGCCATCTTCGTTTCAGGTCGTGCGGACGTACGAAGACACCGTCGGTCCCGGCTGCAGGACAGCGTTCACGATCGCCTCGATGGCGAACTCGCTCGCCTTCGCGAGATCGACAGCCGCGGGGTCGAGCAGCCACTGCAATTGCAGTCCGTCCATGACCGCGAGGATGGATGCGGCGGCCTTGTCGATCGTGTCGGGGTCGCTCACGTTCTCCTGCGCGCACAGTTCGCGGAACGCCTCGTCGATCTCCAGGCGCAGGGTGCGGTACCGCTCGTGGAAGTATGCCTTCGCGGGGTGATCATCGGTCACCGATTCCGAGGAGAGCACGGTGTAGACCTGCACGATTCCGGGGCGCAGCGAGTTGCGGAACGCGGTGTCGACGAGGTGTGCGAACAGTGCGGGACCGCCGGGGATGTGGTGGCCGTCAAGGTGTGCCACGTCGTCCTGGTCACGGAACTCGAGCACTTCGAGGAGCAGATTCTGCTTGGATCCGAAGTGGTGCAGCACGCCGGCGTGAGTCATCCCGACCTGCTCGGCGATGTCGGAGAGGGTGCCGTTGGCGGACCCCTTGGTGCCGAATGTCTCGATCGCCGCCCGAAGGATCTTCTTGCGTTTGCGCGCGGTCTCGGGGCGAGGTTTCGTGCTGTCGCCCGCCGTGACCATCCGTGCCGCCCTCTCCTTTGTGCCGCTTGCGTGGAAGCTTACCACTCAGTAACCTCAGACCAACTTGCTTTCAGACCAGTAAGCAAGTTAGTGTCAGCCGACATCCCGCACCAGAGGGCACAACGAATGTGCCCGCCAGAAGGAGAAGCAATGAGGCTTAGGAAAACGTTAATCACGGCGTCCGCGATCGTGGCCATCGGCGCACTCGCGCTCACCGGCTGCTCATCGAACGGATCGTCCGGGACGAGCAGTTCGAGCGGCGGCTCTCTCACCGTCGCGAAGCCGGACGGCGCGGCCGTCCTGGCGACCCAGATCAACAACCCGTTCATCACTACCGGTTCCGGTATGTCGCTCGGCTACGACCGCATGATCTACGAGCCCCTCGCGATCGTCAACCCGGTCGGCAAGAACGAGACGACCCCGTGGCTCGCCTCGAAGGTCGAATGGAACTCCGACTACACGCAGCTGACGGTCACACCGCGCGCGAACGTCAAGTGGAGCGACGGCAAGCCCTTCACCGCAGACGACATCGTGTTCACGTACAACCTGATCAAGAACACCCCGGCTCTCGACCTGGGCGGCCTCAAGCTGACCGAGGTCAAGAAGGACGGCGACAACGTCGTCCTGAACTTCAGCGAGTCGAAGTTCGTCAAGCAGGGTGACGTGCTGCAGGTCGCCATGGTTCCCGAGCACCAGTGGAAGGGCATCGCAGACCCGTCGAAGGACGCGGTCAAGGACGCGATCGGCACCGGCCCGTACACGATCAAGACCTTCTCATCGCAGGGCGTCGTGCTGAAGGCTCGCACCGACTACTGGGGCGGCAAGGCCCCCGTGGGCGAGCTGAAGTACCTCGAGTACAACGACAACACCGGCCTGCTCCGCGCTCTCCAGAGCGGTGAGACCGACTGGGCGCAGATCTTCATCACCGACTATCAGAAGAACTACGTCGACAAGGACCCGAAGCACAACGTGTTCTGGGGCGCCAACGTTCTGAGCCCCGACATGATCGTGGTCAACACGACGAAGGCTCCGTTCAACGACGTCGCGTTCCGCAAGGCCGTCAACATGGTCATCGACCGGAAGGCGCACGCCGAGAAGGCGCGCAGCAACGCCGGACCGGAACTGACGAATGTGACCGGCATCCCCCAGCCGACCGGTGACCAGTACATCGCCTCCGAGTACAAGGACCAGACCTTCAAGATCGACGTCGACGGCGCCAAGAAGGTTCTGACCGACGCGGGATACACCTGGAAGGACGGCGCTCTGATCGATCCGTCCGGCTCCCCGGTCTCCTTCACTCTTCAGGACCCGCAGGGCTGGAACGACTACGTCACCGGCATCCAGCTGGTCGCGACGCAGATCAAGAGCACGCTCGGCGCCGACGCGAAGGTCGCAACGCCCGACGCCGACACCTGGTTCGCCAACGTCGCCTCCGGCAGCTTCGATGCGGTCCTGCACTGGACCGGCTCCGGCTCGAACCCGTGGCACATCTACGACGATGTCATGAACAGCAGCTACATCGATCAGGCCGCCGACGGCAAGGTCTCGGACAACTTCGGACGCTACAACAACCCGGAGGCGACCGCGCTGCTCAAGGAGTACGCACAGGCCTCCGAGGACAGCGACCGGACCGCTGCGCTGAACAAGCTGCAGAAGATCTTCGTGGAGGACGTCCCGGCGATCCCGATCGGTACCCACCCGCAGCTGGCCGAGTACAACACCCGCAAGTTCACGGGATGGCCCAGCGAGAGCAACCAGTACGCGACGGCTGACCCGACGCAGCCCTCGGCGGTCCAGGTGATCATGAACCTGAAGCCGGCGAGCAAGTAAGTAAGCAACCTACGCGTTCGGGGTGGATGCGGGCTTCTGTGCCCGTGTCCACCCCGGACGGTCCGCGGTCAGCGTGAAAGCGACATCCCCATGACAGACTCCCTTCTCTCTGTGCGCGACTTCTCGGTCGTGTACGACGTGGATCCGCCGGTCGAGGCGGTCAAGAACGTCACCATCGACATCAAGCGCGGCGAAATCGTCGGCCTCGCCGGCGAGAGCGGGTGCGGCAAGACGACGCTCGCCTACGGAGTGCAGCGCCTCCTCAAGCCTCCGGCCGTCATCAGCAGTGGCAGCGTCGTCTTCCACGACGAAAGCGGCGACGACATCGACATCAACTCCCTCGACGCGGAGGAGATGCGTCGGTTCCGCTGGAACAAGGTCTCCATGGTGTTCCAGGGAGCCATGAACGCTCTCAACCCGGTGGCCACCATCGGCTCGCAGCTCGAGGACGTGTTCCTGGTCCACCGCCCGGGGATGAGCCGGGCGAAGCGTCGCGCTGAGGTGATCGAACTCCTGGAGATCGTGAAGGTGGGCGCTCAGCGCCGGCGTTCCTTCCCCCATGAGCTCTCCGGCGGTATGCGCCAGCGGGTCATGATCGCCATGGCCCTTGCGCTTCGCCCGCAACTGATGATCATGGACGAGCCGACGACCGCCCTCGACGTGCTCGTGCAGCGCGAGATCCTGAAGCAGATCTCCCAGCTCCGCCACGACTTCGGCTTCTCCGTCGTCTTCATCACCCACGACCTCCCGCTGCTCCTGGAGATCAGCGACCGCATCGCGATCATGCGCGAAGGCGAGATCGTCGAGCTGGCCGAAGCGGACCAGATCTGGACGAACCCCCAGCACGCGTACACGCGCAAGCTGCTCCAGTCGTTTCCACGCCTCACCGGCGAGAGAGGGGTTGTCGTACGATGACCACGCTCGAGTTCAAAAACGTCACCAAGATCTACAACGTGCGCGGTGCAGGGCAGCTCAAGGCCCTGGACGACGTGAGCTTCACGCTCGGCCCTCGGCAGACCATCGGACTGGTCGGACAGTCGGGCAGCGGCAAGTCGACGATCGCGAAGATCCTCACGCAGCTCGAGACCCCCACCAGCGGGGAGGTGCTGCTGGACGGCACCCCGATCCCGCGGTCCGGTAAGCGGTTGCGGAAGTATCGTCAGCAGCTCCGGATGGTCTTCCAGGACCCGTTCGCCTCGCTGAACCCCTCGCACTCGATCCGCCACCACATCGAGCGGCCGCTGCGGCTGGACAATGTGGTTCCGCGCAAGGAGGTCGATGACGAGGTGCGGCGACTGCTGCAGCGCGTGCGGCTGGACGCGGATGCCGTGATCGACCGGCGTCCGCACGAGCTCTCCGGTGGTCAGCGTCAGCGGGTGGCCATCGCTCGCGCGCTGGCATCGCGTCCAGCGCTGCTGGTCGCCGACGAGCCGGTGTCGATGCTCGACGTATCGATCCGCCTCGGGGTGCTGAACCTTCTCGCCGAGCTGCAGAGCCAAGAAGGGCTCGGCGTCCTCTACATCACGCACGACCTGGCGACTGCGCGGCATTTCAGCGACGAGATCATCGTGCTCAATCAGGGCAGGATCGTCGAACACGGACCGGCGGACGATGTCATCCTCCGTCCGCAGGACCCGTACACCCGCGAGCTTCGCGGTGCGTCCCCCGACCCCGAGAAGCACTTCGGTGCGATGGCACTGACTCCAGGAGGTGCACTGTGAGCGCCGAAACTGCAACGAACACGGACCAGGAGCCGGCGGACGCCGCGTCCATGGTCGCGAACTCCGTCGATCCGACGCTGGTCGGGACGATGGCCAGCAGGACCGAGCGCCGCGGCAGGCGCATCCCCTGGCGTTTCATCAGCGGACGCGTGGCCTTCTATGCCTTCACCCTGTGGGCGGCGATCACGATCAACTTCTTCTTGCCCCGCATGATGAAGGGCGATGCCGTCTCGTCGTACATGGCGCGAAGCCAGGGCCAGCTGACCCCGGATGCCGAGAAGGCGCTCCGGATCATGTTCGGCCTGGACACGTCGGTGCCCCTGTGGCAGCAGTACGTCAACTACTGGGACATGCTCTTCCACGGCAACCTGGGCGTCTCCATCTCCACGGGCATGGCGCCGGTGGGCGACGCGATCGCCTCCGCCCTGCCGTGGACGCTCGGGCTCGTCGGGTTCGCCACCGTGATCTCGTTCCTCGTCGGCACGAGCCTGGGTGCAGTGATCGGGTGGAAGCGCGGCGGACGTCTCGACGTGTTCGTCCCGGTCACGACATTCCTCGGCACCGTGCCGTACTTCTGGGTCGGCTTGATCCTGATCGCGGTGTTCTCGACGACGCTCGGCTGGTTCCCCGCCGGGCACGCCTACGAACTGGGCGTCGAACCCGGCTGGAACGCGGACTTCATCGGCCAGGTGATCTCGCACGGAGCGCTCCCGATGATCACCATCGTGATCGTCTCGGTCGGCGGCTGGGTGCTCGGCATGCGCAACATGATGCTCACCGTGCTCGACGAGGATTACATCACCGTCGCGCAGGCCAAGGGCATGCCGGATCGTCGCGTGCTCTGGCGCTACGCCGCCCGCAACGCGGTGCTCCCGCAGATTCAGAGCTTCGCCCTCGCCATCGGCTTCATCGTCAGCGGCACGATCGTGATGGAGATGGTGTTCTCCTACCCCGGAATCGGCTTGCTGCTGCTCAACGCCACCAGCGCGAAGGACTACGCGCTGATGCAGGGCATCTTCCTCGTCCTGGTCCTTGCTGTGCTGGTGGCGAACATCCTCGCGGACATCGCCTACGCCATCCTCGACCCCCGCACCCGTCAGACGGAGGCCTGATCGTGACAACCCCCGCCCAGGAATCGCAGACGCTCGCGCAGCCGATCGGCGTCGGCGCTCCAGAGACCATGGCCGTCGCGGCCGCCGGCCGCCAGCGCCCCACGAAGACGACCTTCTGGTCGCAGCTGAAAGCCTCGCTCGCGATGTTCAGCAACCCCAAGTCGGCGGCCGGCCTGATCATCATGGGCGTCTTCGTGCTCGTCGCGATCTTCGCCCCCTGGATCGCCCCGTACGACCCCAACGCGCAGCACCTGGACCAGACCCTCCAGCCGCCCTCGTTCCAGCACCTCCTGGGCACGACCCACATCGGCCAGGATGTCTTCAGCCAGCTCGTCTACGGAACGCGAGGCGTCCTCGTCGTCGGGTTCCTGGCGACGTTCATGGCCACGGTGGTCGCGATCATCATCGGAGTGACCGCCGGCTACCTGCGTGGCTGGAAGAGCGAATCGCTGTCGGCCGTCTCGAACGTGTTCCTCGTCATCCCGGGACTGCCGCTGATGATCATCGTCGCCTCGCAGTTCGAGGATCCGCCGCTGTGGCTCATCGCCGCCGTGCTCGGTCTGACCGGCTGGGCCTGGGGCGCGCGCGTCCTGCGCGCACAGACCATGTCGCTGCGCAACCGTGACTTCATCCAGGCCGCGCGGGCGAACGGTGAACCGTTGCACCGCATCATCCTGGTGGAGATGCTTCCGAACCTCTTGGCGATCATCGCGTCGAGTTTCGTCGGCACCATGACGGCCGCGGTCCTGGGTCTCACGACGCTCGCGTTCATCGGTGTCATCCCGGTGTCGAATCTGAACTGGGGAACCATCCTGTTCTGGGCGCAGCAGAACAACGCGTTCCCGGACTACTGGTGGTGGTACGTTCCCGCCGGCCTGTGCATCGCACTGCTCGGTGTGGCACTGTCGCTGATCAACTTCGGCATCGACGAATACGTCAACCCGCGTCTGCGCTCGGCCGGCGAGCGGGCCCGGGCGATGAAGCGCAAGGGCATCAACATCAACACCGCCGTCACCCAGGTGCGCGCGGATCCCATCGCGGCCCCTCCGGCCGGACACGAACTGGAAAGCAAGACCGAATGACCTCGACTCTGCCATCAGCATCCCCGGTTCTCGCGTCCGGAAGCCTTCCGTACCAGGACCCGTCGCTGACGACAGCGGAACGCGTCGCTGATCTCCTCGGACGTATGAGCGTGGAGGAGAAGGTCGGGCAGATGCTGCAGCTCGACGCGCGCGACGACCTGCGCGACCATGTCCTGCGACGCAACGTCGGCTCCATCCTGCACACGTCCCCGGAGCGGATCCTGGAGGCGAATCGGCTCACGGCCGAGACCCGGCTGCGGATCCCCCTCCTCGTCGGTGAGGACTGCATCCACGGCCACTCGTTCTGGCCGGGCGCAACGATCTACCCCACCCAGCTCGGGATGGCCGCGTCGTGGGATGCGGACCTGATCGCGCGGGTCGCCCGCGCCACCGCAGAAGAGGTCGCGGTGACCGGTGTGCACTGGACCTTCTCGCCCGTGTTGTGCATCGCCCGGGACCTCCGCTGGGGACGGATCAGCGAGACGTTCGGCGAGGATCCCTTCCTCATCGGCGAGCTTGCGAGCGCCATGGTGCGCGGCTATCAGGGAAACGGGCTCGACGATCCGACGGCGATCCTCGCGACGGCGAAGCATTTCGCCGGGTACTCGGAGACGCAGGGCGGCCGCGACGCGAGCGAGGCCGACATCTCCAGACGCAAGCTCCGAAGCTGGTTCCTGCCGCCGTTCGAGCGGGTGGCGCGCGAAGGATGTCGCACCTTCATGCTCGGCTACCAGAGCACCGACGGTGTGCCGATCACAGTGAACGACTGGCTGCTCAACGAGGTGCTGCGCGGGGAGTGGGGGTTCACCGGAACGCTCATCACCGACTGGGACAACGTCGGCCGCATGGTCTGGGAGCAGAAGATCCAGCCCGACTATGCGCACGCCGCCGCCGCCGCGGTGAAGGCCGGCAACGACATGGTCATGACCACGCCGATGTTCTATGAGGGAGCACTCGAGGCGGTCGCGCAGGGGATGCTCGCCGAGGACGCCTTCGACGCCGCCGTTGCCCGGATCCTGACGCTGAAATTCGACCTCGGACTGTTCGAGGATCCCCGCCTCCCTGCGGCTGATCTCGACGCCGTGGTCGGCAACGCGGCGCATGCGGAGCTGAACCTGGAGATCGCGCGGCGTTCGATCGTGCTGCTGGAGAACGACGGGACGCTGCCGCTCGAGTCTGCGCCCCTCCGTGTCGCGCTCGTCGGCCCGCTCGCCGACGATGCGCAGAGCCAGCTCGGCGACTGGGCAGGAGGATCCGGCCAGGCCGGATGGCTGGACGGCCAGCCGCGCGAGATGATCACCACCGTGCTCGACGGTCTGCGGGGGATCGACGGCTGGAGCGTTCTGCACGCCCGGGGCGCGGACATCCTCACGCTTGAAGACGACCCGAGCGGCAAGACGTTCCCCGACGGGCAACCGCGACCCGACGTGGTCGTGCCGTGCGCCCCGGATCCCGCCCTGATCGACGAAGCCGTCGCCGCCGCCGAGGCGTCCGACGTGGTGGTCGCTGTGGTCGGCGACCGGATCGAGCTCGTCGGCGAGGGCCGCTCCACCGCGACACTCGAGCTGATCGGCGGGCAGATCGCGTTGCTCGACGCGATGATCGCGACGGGGAAGCCCATCGTCGTGGTGCTCCTCGCCTCGAAGCCGCTCGTGCTGCCGCCGTCGGTTGCGAATGCCGCCGCCGTCATCTGGGCAGCGAATCCGGGCATGCTGGGTGGTCAGGCGATCGCTGAGATCCTCGCCGGTCGCATCGAACCCTCCGGTCGCCTGCCGATCTCCTTCGCCCGGCACGTCGGCCAGCAGCCGACGTACTACAACCAGATCCGTGGGCAGCACGGCGACCGGTACGCCGACCTCACCCAGGAGCCTGCGTGGGGGTTCGGCGAGGGACTGTCGTACACGACCGTGGAGTACTCCGACCTGACTATCGTGCGAACCGAGCTCAGTGCTCAGGAGGACATCGTCGCCGAGGTCAGCGTGAGCAACACCGGCGGACGTCCGGTCCGTGAGACGGTCCAGGTGTATGTGCGCGACACGGTCACGAGCGTCAGCTGGACGGACAAGGAGCTGAAGGCCTACCGCCAGGTCGATCTGGAACCGGGCGAAACGACTCGGGTGCGCTTCGAGCTCCCCGTGCGCGACTGCTCGATCGTGGACGCCACGGGAACCCGCCGAGTGGAGGCCGGAGGGTTCGAACTGCTCGTCGGTCCCTCCTCCCGTGATGCGACATTACTCACGAGAGGGTTCGAGATCGTCGCGGAGGCCCCCGTGCGTCCCTGAGCCGGGATGCGCGACCCGATCGCGCATCCCCTTGAGCGCCATGTGCGTGGCGCGGCCGTGCCCTCCCCGACCCCGGGGAGGGCACGGGTGTCTCCGGCGATCGCCCGGATCGCTGCCCATCGGGACCGCTACGACGGGAGGCGCTCCGCGACGAATGCGGTGAGGGACTCCAGGTATCCGGGCGCGAAGGTGTCCGTTCCCGGCACCTGGATGCGGTGGTCGCCCTCCGCGATCACGCGCAGCGAGAGCAGTCCGGGCGGCACGAGCGCGCGGAAGCGTTCGGCGCTCACGTCGACCGGGACCGCCGCGTCCAGGGCACCGAACAGGGCGAGCAGCGGAACCCGGAGCCGCTGCAACGACTCGGCCGGGTCGTAGTCGATGATCGTGGCGGCGAATGCCCACAGGTCCTCGCTGTCGGGAACGAAGGCTCCGGCGTCGGCGAGGTCTTCGAAGGCGCGGCGGCGCGAGGGGTCGCGCATCCACGCCTCGGCCTCGGCGAACGGGACGCCGTCGGAGAGCATCAGCATGAACTCGTCGAACGTGGCCGCGGCCGCCGTCTCCCGCTCGGCCACGAGCTCGAGCCGGTCCAGATGGGTGCGGGTCGAGTACGACTCCTGGTCGCGCGGGGTGACGCCCGGTCCGGAGTTGGTGATGACGAAGTCGGCGCCCGTGCGCTCGGCCGCCGCCAGCGCGACCCAGCCTCCCTGACTGTGCCCGAACAGACCGAAACGGGGAACGGGCGCCTCCCCCACCACGAAAAGTGCGTCGAGCGCCGCCGCGGCCCCGACAGCGAGGTCGGCCGCCTGCGTCTCGATGTCCGCCGTCAGCCAGGAGCCGCCCGACCCTCCGACGCCGCGCTTGTCGAAGGTGCAGACGGCCACTCCGAGCTGCAGGACGGCTTCGCGGATGGGCGGGAAGAGAACGTCGTTGTCCCGGTCGGACGCGCCCGAGCCGGGATGCATGGCGAGCAGCGCGGGCGGCGTGACCGGCGCATCCGGAGCCCAGAGCGACCCGGCCAGGACGACCCCGTCGGCCGCGATGGCCCGCAGCTCGCGCACGCTCATCAGCCGAGCCACTCCCGGGCTGCGCTGACCAGGGCTGCGACGCCGCGGTCGATCGTCGGATCGATCACGGGCGCGAAGAACGGGGAGTGGTTCGACGGGATGTCGGTCTCGACGGTTCCGGCGCTCGCCGCGGCGAGGTAGGTCTGCGCGTCGGCTCCTCCGAGGATCCAGTAGACCAGGGGAGCGCCCGCCGCGGTCGCGAGCAGCCCGACGTCCTCGCTGCCGCTCACCTGGCCGGGGTCCAGCACCGACGCCTCGCCGAACGCCTTCCGGAACACGGCGCTCGTGCGCTCGGTCGCCGCGGGCTCGTTGACGGTCACTGGGAACGACTCCGCGTACTCGATCAGAGGCTCCGGTGCACCGGATGCCGCCGATTCGGCCCGCGCGATCCGTTCGACGGCCGCGATCACGCGCGTGCGCACGTCCTCGTTGTAGGCCCGGATGCTCAATCCGAGCTCTGCGTGGTTCGGGATGATGTTGTTCTTCGTCCCCGCGACCAGCCGTCCGACCGTCACGACCGCGGTGTCCCGCGGTGCGATCTCACGGGCGACGATCGTCTGCAGCCGGAGCACGATCGACGCCGCGAGCACGACGGGGTCGATCGTCGTCTCGGGACGGGAACCGTGGCCCCCGCGGCCGTACACGGTGATATCGATGCTGTCCGCGCTGGCGAACGCCGGGCCGGGGTGGGCGCCGAGAGCGCCTGCGGGAGCCGGGCCGACGTGCTGGCCGAGCACCACATCCGGCACCGGGATGCGCTCGTAGAGCCCGTCGTCGAGCATCGACTGCGCGCCGCCGCCGACCTCCTCGGCCGGCTGGAACAGTGCGATCAGCGTGCCGCGCCACTCCCCGCGTTCGGCGCTCAGCTGTTCCGCCGCGCCGATCAGGCCGGCGACGTGCACGTCGTGGCCGCAGGCGTGCATCACCCCGACGTTGACGCTCGCGTAGTCGAGGCCGGTGTCCTCGAGCACCGGCAGCGCATCCATGTCGGCACGTAGCAGCACGGTCGGGCCCTCGCCGTTGCGCAGCACGCCGACCACACCGGTGCGTCCGATGCCGGTGAGCACCTCGAATCCGGCGCCCTCGAGGTGGCGCGCGGCGATGGCGGCCGTCCGCGTCTCCTCGAACGAGAGTTCCGGGTTCTGGTGCAGGTCGCGGTACACCGCGTGAAGATCAGTCGTCATGACCTCATCCTGCCGTGCGGCGCCGCCGAGAGGAAAAAGACACGGGTGAACATACGCTGAAGACGCTCAACCCTCGTCCCTCATCCCGCGTCCTTCACCGTTCTGAGGATGCGCTCGGCGACGAGCGCGGGCGAATCAGCGGTGGTGTCGAACGTGGCGACCGAGAAGCGAGCGGCGTCGATGATGCCGTCGAGCTCGGCGAAGCGGTTCAGGTGCCATGCAAGTCCGTCGGGGTCGTTCTCGTGGCGTCGACGGAGCCGGCGCTCGGCCTCGGCGGGCTCGAGGGTCAGCCGCACGACGGTGAGCGACACGGATGCGCCCAGCGCCTCGCGGTAGCGCTCGACCATCGCCGTCTCCTCCAGCACCCCAGCCAGCACGAGCATCCGAGCGCCGGCGGCGATGTAGTTCGCGGCCACCGAGCGCAGGTTGGCGAGCTCGATCGTGGTGTTGAACCGGTCCCCTGGCGGTGACGGCCAGCCGCGCCGGAGCTCGTCGAGGTCGATGACCGCGTGCGGGATGCGCTCGGCCCTGAGAGCGGCGCCGAGCGCGTCGGCGACGGTCGACTTGCCGACGCCGACGGTCCCGTTCAGAAAGACGGCCGTCGTGGTCATTCCGCTACTCAACCACAGCCCCCTTATTGGTGCGGCCGCCCGACTCCTCAAGTAGTAACAGCCGAGTCCACGAACTTTCCGTGGACTCGGCCGTTTTCAGGCGATTTTGTGAGGACTCGCGAGTGGATGCGCTCTGGGGAGTGTGAGAGTCTTGGCCGGGCTGAAGAGAGGGAGGCGCGACAATGCGCGCAGACGAAGAGCAGGCGGCGGGCGCGACCCGGATGCACGAGGTGTCCGACGAGACGATCAACCTCGTCGACCTGGTGCTGGAGTATTCGCGGCAGCGCATCCTCAGCACCGACACCCCGCTCGACGGCCCGCTGCCGGAGGCCGAGCTCGCGCGGCTGGCGGGCGAGACGATCGTCGAAGACGGAATCGGCGCGCACCGCGCACTCACCCTCTTCGCCGACGTGCTGGCTCCGGCCTGCATCACCACCGACCACCCGCAGTACCTCTCGTTCATCCCGACAGCGCCGACCAAGGCAGCGACCGCCTTCGATCTGGTCGTCTCCGCGAGCGCCGTGTACGGCGGGTCGTGGCTCGAGGGCTCGGGCGCTGTCTTCGCCGAGAACCAGGTCCTCTCCTGGCTGGCGGGCGAGTTCGGGCTGCCGTCGACGGCCGGCGGGGTCTTCGTGCAGGGCGGCACCCTCGGCAACCTCTCCGCCCTCGTCGCCGCCCGCGATCACGCCCGTGCCGAACTCGAAACGGTCGGCGCCGTGCAGCCCGCCCGCTGGCGCGTGGTCTGCAGCGCCGAAGCGCACTCGTCGATCGCCTCCGCGGCGCGGGTGATGGACATCGAGGTCGTCCCGGTCGTCCCCTCGGAGGGCGGGATGCTCACCGGCGAGAACGTGCGCCCCGCGTTGGAGGAGCACGGCGACTCCGTGTTCGCCGTCGTGGCCACGGCCGGATCGACCAACTTCGGGATCGTCGACGACGTCGCATCCATCGCCGCCCTCAAGGAGGAGTTCGGTTTCTGGCTGCACGTCGACGGCGCCTACGGGCTGGCCGGCATGCTCTCGCCGCTCGTTCGGCACCGCTTCGCCGGGGTGGAGCACGCCGACTCCGTCATCGTCGACCCGCACAAGTGGTTGTTCGCACCGTTCGACGCCTGCGCCCTGATCTACCGTGATCCGGAGGCCGGCCGACGGGCTCACACCCAGCACGCCGAGTACCTCGACACCCTCACCGAGACCGCGGAGTGGAGTCCGTCCGACTACGCCGCGCACCTCACCCGTCGCGCACGCGGGCTGCCGCTCTGGTTCTCGCTCGCGACCTACGGTGCCGCCGCGTACCGGGATGCGGTGACCGCGTCGCTCCGACTCACGCAGGACATCGCCCGCGAGATCGAGTCGCGCGCGGGGTTCCGCCTGGTGCGGGAGCCCCAGCTCTCCGTCGTGGTCTTCGAGCGCGATGGCTGGTCGCGGGCGGACTACGCCGACTGGTCTGCGCGGCTGCTCGCCGAGCAGCGGGCGTTCGTCACGCCGAGCTCGCACGCCGGACGACCGAACACGCGGTTCGCCATCCTGAACCCCATGACGACGTTCGAGCAGCTCGTGGGAATCCTCGACACGATGTAGCCGAACTCGGCCGGTTCGGCGTCAGAGGCGTTCGAGCACCAGGATGCTCGTGTCGCTGCGGCGCTCGAACCCGAGCTTCTCGTACACCGAGACCGCCCGCTCGTTCGCGCGTTCCACGTGGAGGAACGGGCGCTCGCCGCGTTCCAAAATGTCCTCGATCACGGCGGCCATCACCCGGGCGGCATAGCCCCGTCCGCGGAAATCGGGATCGGTGCAGACCGCGCTGACCTCGCACCAGCCGTCGGGACGCATCCGCTGACCCGCCATCGCTGCGAGCTGCCCGCCGACGCGCACGCCCCGGTAGCCGCCGAACTCGATCGTGCGCGGCAGGAACGGCCCCGGCTTCGTGCGCTCGACGAGATCGGTCATCTCGGCGACATCGGCGTCGCCCAGCTCGACGAGCGGAGTATCGGGCGTCACGGGGGCGCGGTCTGCGGTGTAGACGAGCTGGAGGGCGTCGTAGGCTCCGACCGTGCGCCAGCCCTCGCGCGGTGCGGGCGTCCCGGGCGCGTAGACGCCGACGACCTCACCCGGCCCGACGAGCTGCGCGAGGTGCGTCCACGCCCGCGGGTCCGCCGGGTCGGCGACCGCGGCGAACGGGGAGACGTCGGCGCGGTACCGCTTGGCATGGTCGTCGCCGACCGCGAACGCAGCGTGAGCACCGGTCAGCGCATTCCACGCGGTGTTGTCGAGAACGTGCATCCCTTCAGCGTGCCACAGGTTCCGGATGCGATTTGCTCGCCGCCTGCAGGCCGTCCGCGAGCAGGTCGACACCGAAGTCGAAGGCCCGCTCGACGTCGCCGCCGAGGCGGAAGCGCCCGCCCAGCTCGAGGAAGATGAACCCGGTCGCCCAGGCGGTGACGGTGCGCGCGGCCTCGAGGGCGTCGTCCGGACCGACCAGCGCCGCCGCGACGTCGAGCACCGGCTTGCTGGCGAACGCCAGCAGGGCTTCGGACGGGTTGGCGATCTCGCGCGGCTGGGAGAAGACCAGCCCGTACGAGTCCGGACGGTCGCGGGCGAACGAGCGGAATGCCCTGGCGACGGCGCGCAGATTCTCGCGCGGGTCGGAGCCGGGAAGCCCGGCGGCAGCCTCGAGCTGCTCCGTCAGGTCGTGCAACGTCTGCTCGGCGATGAGCGCGATGAGATGATCTCGGCTGCGCACTCGCTTGTAGAGGGACGGCGCGCGCACGCCCACCCGCTCGGCGACGGCCTGCATGGTGAGACGGTCGAGGCCGCCCGCTTCGAGGATCGCGGTGCCGGCGGCGACGATCTCGGTGAGGGAGGTGCGGTCCGGTGTCGGCATGGTGGCCTTTCCCTGCTCTCGACGATCTGGCTATTGACGTTAGCCATCATAGCTATGTATCGTAGCCATCATACCTCGAACATCCGGTTCCCGGCCCTCGATTCGAAAGACGTCATGATGCAACTCGCACCCTCACTCCACCGCATCGGCTCCGACCTCGTCGCCGCCTACCTCGTCGAAGACGAGAGCGGTATCACCGTCATCGACGCCGGTCTCGCCGGCAACTGGCACGACCTGCTCGCCGAGCTGAAGGCGATGGGCCGCAGTGTCGACGACATCCGTGGCGTCATCCTGACCCATGGCGACTCCGACCACGTCGGATTCGCTGAGCGCCTGCGCCGCGACCACGGTGTGCCGATCTACGTGCACGAAGCGGATGCGGCACGCGCCCGCGGCGAGGAGAAGACGTCTCCCGCGTGGGGCCACATGAAGCTGGGAGCGACCCTCCGCTTTCTCGGCTACTCCACCCGCAAGGGAGGACTGCGCACGACCTATCTGAAGGAAGTGGTCCCCGTTCACGACGGCCAGGTCCTCGACCTCCCCGGCTCGCCGCGGGTCATCTCGATGCCCGGCCACTCGCCGGGGAGCATCGCCGTCTCGGTTCCTGCCGTCGATGCGGTGTTCGTGGGCGATGCCCTGACCACTCGGCACGTGCTGACCGGAGAGCGTGGGCCGCAGCCCGCGCCGTTCACCGACGAGCCCGACGAGGCGCTCGCGTCGCTCGACCACCTCAACGAGGTCGTGCAGGCGAAGTGGGTGCTCCCCGGGCACGGCATGCCGTGGGACGCCGGAGTCGCTGCGGCCGTCAGTGGTGTGCGGGCCGCGGCTCACCGGTAGCGCCGAACGGCCCACGGCGCTCGACCTCGACCTGGTGGTGCTCGAGCGACCCAGCAACTGGTCATCCTGACGAGCAGCTCTCGTTAACATTCTGTAAACAACCGTGTTCGCCCCCGAATGGGGGTGGTCGGTGTGGCAGAGTTTGAAGTACTCGAACGTCGCCCGCCGCTTACCCATGTGGCACACCTCGAGCCCGGCCCCCCGAGGCCGAGCTCTGTTATCTGGGAGAAGCATTGAGCACGATCACGAGCACCAGCACGCCCGCGGGCGCAAGCGCCGGAACCGGCGAGCGCACGAGCACATCGCGCGGCTTCCGGCCCGACATCCAGGGACTGCGAGCGATCGCGGTGCTCCTGGTGCTGGTGTACCACGCCGGCGTCGTCTTCGTCCCCGGCGGGTACATCGGCGTCGACGTCTTCTTCGTCGTGTCGGGCTTCCTGATCACCGGGCACCTGCTCAGCCAGCTCGAGCGCAGGTCGAAGATCAGTTTCGCCGACTTCTACGCCCGCCGGGTGCGGCGCATCCTGCCGGCCTCGATGGTCGTGCTCGGGTTGACCGTGGTCGCGTCGCTCTTCTGGGTCGCGCCGCTGCAGCGCGAGACGGTGCTGCAGGATGCGCTGGCGACGGCCCTCTACGTTCCGAACTACTGGTTCGCGGTGGAGGGCACGAACTACCTCGCCACGACGACGCCGTCGATGTTCCAGCACTACTGGTCGCTCGGCATCGAGGAGCAGTTCTACCTGTTCTGGCCGGCGATCCTCGCGGTCGGATTCCTCCTGGCGCGCCGGTCGCGGCGCGGGTTGTTCGTGCTGATGATCGTGCTCGTGGTCGCCTCGTTCGCGTTCAGTGTGTGGCTGCTGGGGCAGTCGCAGCCGTGGGCGTTCTTCTCGCTGCCGTCTCGGGCCTGGGAGCTCGGAGTGGGCGGTCTTCTGGCCTTCCTGCTCACCAAGGGCGCGCGCTGGGTGCGGGGCCCGTTCGTCGCCATCCTCGGATGGGCCGGTCTCGCCGGCCTCCTCGTGCTCGCCGCCGTCTACAACGACACCACGGTGTTCCCCGGGGTTAACGCGCTGCTGCCCGTGCTCGCCGCGGCGGCGCTCATCGCGGGCTGTACCGCGCGGCACGCGTGGAGCCCCGCCCGGCTACTCAGCCTCCGGCCCATGCTCTGGCTCGGGATGATCTCGTACTCGCTCTACCTGGTGCACTGGCCGATGCTGCAGCTGGCACAGGCTGCGCTCGGGCTGAACGAGCCGCTGCATCCCGAGGTCAAGCTGGCGATCGCGTTCGCCGCGATCCCGGTCGCCCACTTCCTGTACGTGACCGTGGAGAACCCGGCACGCACGGCCGACTTCTGGGCGAATGCGCGGCCGCGCCGTTCGCTGCTGATCGGTCTCGTCGCATCCGTCGCCGTGCTGGCTCTGAGTGCCTGCTCTCTGGTGCTGACGAGCAACACGTCGCTGAGCACGAACAAGGCGGCCGCACCGTCGAGCGGCGCGGGTCTGCTGCCCAAGGGCACCGCGTACGTGCCGTCGAACCTCAAACCGACGCTGCAGGGGGCGGCCGACGACAACCCGGCGATCTACGCCAACGGCTGCCACCGCGATTTCGGGTCGACGGATCCGAGCGGATGCCTGGTCGGCACGAACCAGGCCGCTCCCGTCGTCGCACTGTTCGGCGACTCGCACGCGGCCCAGTGGTATCCCGCGCTCGCCGCGATGGCCGATGCGGGCCAGATCAGGCTCGACGTGAACACCAAGAGCTCGTGCCCGTCGGTCACCCTCTCGGTGCTCCGCGACGATGCGCCGTACACGGAATGCACGACGTGGCGAGCCGGCGTCATCAAGCGGCTCACCGCTCAGCCTCCGGCGCTCGTGGTGCTCGCCAACTACGGTCGAGCCGACCTCGGCGCCGACAACACCCGCTTCGCCTCCGCGTGGAGCAAGGGACTGCAGACCACCATTCGTGCGCTCTCGCCGTCCAAGGTCGCGGTGTTCTCCGACACGCCCGACATGGGGACGCCGCCCTCGGTCTGCCTCTCGTCGCACCTCAAGGATGCGGCCGCGTGTGCGCGGCCGGCCGTCGAGGCGATCAACAAGGAGGTGCGCACGGTGGAGCAGGCCGCGAAGGGTGCGACCTACGTCGACTTCGTCGGCTACTTCTGCGATACGACCTGCCCGGCCGTGATCGGCAGCACGCTCGTCTACCGCGACTCGCACCACATGACGGCGACGTTCAGCGCGGGACTGAGCAAGGTGGTCGACGCGCAGGTGACGAAGCTGCTTCCCGCGAGCTAGGCGGGTTCGAGAACCAGGCCGATCTCGAAGCTCCTCGCCCACGGCAGCTCGACGTCCACGACACTCCAGGGCGCGCTCGGAGCGGTGACGCCGTCGAGATAGCTCTGCAGTTCGCGCCGGATGCGGGCGACGGCCGAGCGCTGAGCGTCCGGTGCGACCGGTCCGATGCTGCCGCCGAACTCGTCGGTGTGCATCGCCAGCCGCGTGCCGCTCTGGTATGCCCGGTCGTCCAGGATGCGCATGAGCAATGCGCGCCGGGCCTCCGTCTCGTCGAGGGTCCCGAGTCGGCGACCGGCCCAGCCGGCGGCCGCGTGGGCGACCGCTGCGCCGATCGTGTTGCCGGCGGTGTTCCAGCCCCCGTACGACCACAGGCGCAAGAGCAGACCCTCCTCGGCCAGCCGGTCGACGAGGTCGGGGTCGCCGCCGTTGCTGAAGCGCACGTCTGCCAGGGCGACTCCGGCACCGGAGTCCAGTGCGGCACGCACCGCGGCCACCGTGCGTTCGGTGGCGGCCGGATCGGAATCGGGGCGGCTGCCGAAGAAGTCTCCGCGTGCCGGGTCGGGGGCGTGCGCCACGACGACGAGATCGGGCGTCTCGCCCGCTTCCGCCACCCGTCCGCCCGATGCCACGATCTGACGGGTCAGGCTGTCGAGCAGTGGGGCGTTCTCGAAGTTGGGAACGCGGTCGAGGCCGTCGGGTTCGCCGCACACGATGGCCCAACGGGGCGAGCCGGCGACGGCTGCGATCGCGCGCGCGACGAGCACGGCGCCCACCTCATCGGCGCCCGGGTACATCAGCACGGAGCGACCGCTCGGCAGCGCACGCGTCCAGTGCCGCAGCCAGACCTGCTCGGCCGAGCCCGCCGAGTACGGCGCCGTGTCGTCCGCTGTGAGCGCCAGCGTCTCGATGACTCCCTCTTCGTGCAGTCCCAGACTGGCGAGGTTGATCATGTGATTGCGCAGCCGCCGCCGCTCGAAGTCGCTGCGCACCTCGCTCGGGATGCTCGACTCCACGGCGGAGGCGGCGCGCTCGCCGGCGGTCACCTCCGTCTCGAGCATCCGGTGCAGCTCGCCCCCGAGTGCGTGCAACTCGCGACCGTAGTCCTTCCAGTACGGCGGCTCCTCGACGTTCGAGTACGAGTTGCTGGCCCGCATGATGAGCGACGCGGCGGTGACCACGAGCGCGGGGGATGCCGCGGTCAGCTCCCGCAGGAGGTCGAGGCGCCGCAGCGCGGTGACGACCGAGTCGTCGGTGATCCGCGCGGGAATGATGCCGCCGTGCACGAGGGTGTCGACGCACACGACGAGATGGGAGGTGGCCGGGTCGTCGACGACATCCCGTAGCCACGCGTGCAGCGCGCCGATGTCCGCCGGCCGGCGGAAGGCCGGCATGGCCTCGGCGGGCGGGAGCACGAGCTCGACGCCGGCGATGGCGGCCACCTGACGGGGGATGTCGACGTTCACCGGGCGTTCGTCGAGCGGGACGAGTGCAATGCGCATGGTCGCTTTCCTATGGAGTGGGGCCGGAGCTGGAACCGCTCAGCGGGAGCGGTGGATCTGCAGTTCGTAGTGGTACCGGTCGCCGCGATAGGTCGACTCCGCGTACTCGACCGCTCGGTCCTTCGCGTCGAAGCTGGTGCGGGTGACGTAGAACGCAGGCGAGAACGGCGGCGCATGCAGGATCGCCGCCTCTTCGGGCTCGAGAACGCTGGCGTGGATGCTCTGCTCCGCCCATTCGATGCGCATCCCGTAGTCGGTCTCGAGGATGCGGTAGAGGGAATCGCTGCCGACGTTGTCGATCAGGCCGGGGAAGAGCTCCGGATTCAGGTAGGAGTCCTCGAGCGCCATCGGTTCGCCGTCGGCGGTGCGGGCGCGCCGGATGTGGAAGAGCTCGTGCGCGGGACTCAGGCGCAGCTTGGCGCCGAGTTTCGCACCCGCCGGGATGGTCTCGCTGACGAGGATCGACGAGCCGGGTTCGAGCCCTCGCGCGCGCATGTCCTCGCTGAACGAGGTCAGCTCGACGGACTTGGCGATGCGCGGGGCGGCGACGAACGTCCCGGCGCCCTGCACGCGATAGACGAGCCCGTCGTGCTCCAGCCGGTCGAGCGCGCGGCGCACCGTGAGCCTGCTCACGTCGAACTCGGTCGCCAGCTCGCGTTCGGGTGGCAGCTTGGAGTGGGGCTCGAGCCCCTGATCGATCACCTCGACCAGGTGCTGCCGCAGCCGCTCCGACTTGGTGTGCTGTTCCGCCATTCCGTGCAGCATCCCTTCGATGAATTGGTGAAGCCCATTTTAGGGATGATCGACCTGTTTTACGCAAGTGCTGGCGAGTTTTAGGAATTTGGTTGACATCGTTTGACAAAATGGAGTACACCAATTGACAAGCAACCTCCATTCCCGAAACCCACACACCCAAAGGACACCCATGAAAACCAGCAGCACCAGACGGCGGCTCGGCCTGCGCGTCACCGCGCTGACGAGCGTCGCGGTCGCCGCGATCGCCCTGACCGGATGCTCGGGCGCGGCGAGCTCAGGACCGACCACGATCACCTTCTCCTACCTCTGGGGTGGCGAGGAAGCAAAGGCGCTTGAAAAGGTGATCGCCGACTTCAACAAGAGCCAGAGCGAGATCAAGGTCGTCGGTGTCTCGAGCCCCGACGCACAGAAGCAGCTCACCTCGATGTCGTCGAGCAACGGCAGCTTCGACATCTCGGACAACTTCGGCAACACGGTCGGCTCGTGGGCGTCGAAGGGGATCCTCGCTCCCCTCGACGAGTACCTGAAGGCCGACAAGGTCGATCTGGGCGACTTCGCCCCGGCATCGATGGAGCAGATGAAGTTCGACGGCAAGACCTACGCGCTGCCGATCGCCGTGCACACCCAGCAGCTCATGTACAACAAGGATCTGCTGGCCGCGGCGGGCGTCGAGCCGCCGACGACGATGGATGAACTGGCCACGGCGATCCAGAAGCTCACCGTGACCGACGCCAGCGGCGCGATCACCCAGATCGGCCTCGGCAACCCGTCGACCTCCACACTGCTGACCACCCTCGGCTACGCGTTCGGCGGCACCTGGGACGGCAAGGACGGCAAGACCCCGTCTCCCACCGACGCCAAGAACATCGAAGCCCTCGACTGGTACACCTCGACGCTCACCGACAAGTTCGGTGCCGACAAGATCGCTTCGTTCACCAGCGGGCTCGGACAGTACATGTCGGCGCAGGACCCGTTCTACACGGGCAAGGAGGCCATGGTCATCGACGGCGAATGGCAGGCGGTGAACATCCCGAAGGTCGCGCCCAACCTCAACTGGGGGGTCATCGACATCCCGGCGGCGAGCGAGGAGCTGGCAGGCACCACCCAGGTGTCGACGAGCACGCTGTTCATCCCGAGCAACTCCAAGCACAAGGCCGAGGCGGCGAAGTTCCTCGCGTACATCGTCGGAGACAAGCCGATGACCGACTTCACATTGGCGCTCGGCAACCTGCCGTCGAAGACGTCGCTGCTCACCGACTCGGCGTACAGCAGCATCCCGAACTTCGACTCCTGGCTGAAAGTGCTGGCCGGCGAGAACGCCAAGGCGTTGGCGAGCCAGCCGTACAGCGCCGAGTACGCGACCGATCTCGGCACCGCCTTCGACGATGTGGTGCGCGGCGTCGCCACCCCGGAAGCGGCCATGAAGTCCGTGGCGGACAAGGCCAAGTCGTACGATGCAGGCTAAGACCGCCAACCGCGTGGCGCGGCGCCAGACCCTCCTGGGTCTGGCGTTCGCGTCGCCGTTCATCGTGGGAGCCGCGGTGTTCATCGTCTGGCCGGTGATCGCATCCGCGGCCTACAGCTTCACGAACTTCAACCTGTTCCAGGCGCCGGCCTGGGTGGGCCTCGACAACTACGCCCACATGATGCAGGACACGACGTTCTGGAAGTCGCTGTGGAACACGCTGTTCCTCACGGTGTTCGGTGTGCCGCTGACCATCCTCATCTCGATCGCGGGCGCGCACTTCCTCAACCTCCCCGTGCGCGGCCAGCCCCTCTACCGGGCGCTGGTCTACCTGCCGACGATCGTGCCCGTCGTGGTCGGCGGCTACCTCTGGCGCTGGCTGCTGAACACGCAGTACGGCTTCGTCAACTACTTCCTCGGGCTGCTGCATCTGCCTCAGCCGGAATGGCTCGAACAGCCCGACTGGGGCAAGCCGGCCATCCTGCTCATGTGCCTCTGGACCATCGGCGGAACGATGATCATCTACCTCGCCGCGATCAAAGAGGTTCCGGCCGAGCAGTACGAGGCCGCCGAACTCGACGGCGCCGGGTGGTTCCAGCGCTTCCGCTTCATCACCTGGCCGACGGTCTCGCCCGTCACGCTCTTCCAGGTGATCGTGACGGTGATCGCGTACCTGCAGATCTTCACCCAGCCGTACCTGCTCACTCAGACCCGGCTCAACGAGGCGAGCGGCGGCCCGGGGCAATCGATGATCAGCTACGCGATGTACCTCTATCAGAATGCGTTCGTCTTCCTGAAGATGGGGTACGCCTCGGCGATGGCGTGGGTGCTGTTCCTGATCACCCTCGTCATCACGCTCCTCCTCCTCTGGTCGTCGAAGAAATGGGTTCACTATGGTTCTGGACGCGACTGAGACCCGCCGGCGCACGGACGTCGACCGCACCGCAACCGCGACCCGCCGGGATGCGCCGCAACCGCGACGCCGACGTGGCCGGCCCGGGCGCTCGACCGGTCGGTACGTGCTCGTCTGGGTGCTGACCCTCGCCTTCGTCTTCCCGTTCCTCGCGATGCTGAGCACGGCGTTCAAGTTGCCGAACGACATCTTCAGCGCGCCGCCGTCGCTGTGGCCGAAAGAGTGGACGCTCGCCAATTTCGCGGCGGTCTTCGAGCAGATCCCGTTCTGGCAGTACCTGGGGAACACCATCGTGATCGCGGGGCTCTCGGTTCTCGGGATGCTCATCGCCTCCCCGCTCGTGGCGTACTCGCTCTCCAAGATCGGCTGGCGAGGTCAACGGCCGTTGCTGATCATCGTCATGGCGACGATGATGCTGCCGCCGCAGGTGACGATGATCCCGCTGTTCCTGCTCTGGAACGGGCTCGGGGCCACCAACAGCATCATCCCGCTCGTGGCCCCGGCCTTCTTCGGAACACCGTTCCTCATCTTCATGATCAGGCAGTTCCTCATGTCGGTTCCCAACGAGCTCCTGCAGGCGGCGCGCATCGACGGAGCGTCCGAGTTCCGCATCTACTGGTCGATCGTGCTGCCGCAGGCGCGGCCGGCGCTGATCACGGCGACGATCTTCCAGTTCGTCTGGGCGTGGACCGACTTCCTGAATCCGCTCATCTATCTCAACGACCAGTCGAAGTACACGCTCTCGATCGGGCTGTACTCCTTCTTCGGCGAGCACAACGTCGAGTGGGGGCCGCTGATGGCCGCATCCGTTCTCTTCACCATTCCCGCGCTTGCACTGTTCGTGGTGTTCCAGCGCTATTTCGTAGGGGGTATCAGTGCTGGCGCACTCAAGTAGCGAAGAGCAGACCGAGGGAGCCCTCGGGTCGTTGCTGGACACCCTGCGCGGAGGCTTGATCGTCTCGTGCCAGGCGTCGACGGGATCGCCCATGCGCGACACCCCGACGATCGCACGGCTGGCCGCGAGCGCTCTGCAGGGCGGCGCCGTCGCCCTGCGGGTCAACGCTCCGGCCGACATCGCGGCGGTGCGGGAGTTCACGCAGGTGCCGATCATCGGCCTGCACAAGCAGCAGGGGGAGCGGCGTAGCGTGATCACCGTGACCGACGATCAGGTTCTCGGCCTCGTCGCGGCCGGCGCCGACATCGTCGCCGTGGATGCGACCAGCGAGGTCTTCGACGACATCCCTGCCCGCCTTCACCGCGCCCGTGACGCGACGCGCGCCCCGCTCATGGCCGACGTCTCGACGTTCGACGAAGGGATGCAGTCGTGGGAGGCCGGTGCGACGTTCGTCGGCACGACCCTGTCGGGCTACACGCCGTATTCGCCCAGCGGTCCCGCCCCGGATGTCCGACTCGTCGCCGACCTCGCAGCTCGCGGTGTGCGCGTTCTGGCCGAGGGCCGGTACGCCGCACCCGACGATGTCGCCCGGGCCTTCGACGCCGGGGCCTTCGCGGTCGTCGTCGGCGGTGCGATCACCGACCCCGTCGCGATCACACGCCGGTTCGTCGCGGCCTCGCTCCGACGTCGATGACGGTCCCGGGAGTGACATCGTCGACACCGGCGACCCCTGAGGCGGATGCGACCGTCGGCATCGACATCGGCGGCACCAAGATCGCGGCGGCCGTCGTCGATCGCCGGGGACGTCTCAGTCATCGCTCCGAGGTGTCCACGCCCGCGTCCGAGGGCCCGGATGCGATCCTCGACGCCGCCGCGGAGCTCGCCTCGCGGGTGGCGGCGGCCGCAGGCATCAGGCCGAACCGGTTCGGCGTCGGCAGTGCCGGCGCCTTCGACGAGCGTGGACGTGTCGTGCACGCGACCGACCATCTCACCGGCTGGGCGGGAACCGATGCCGCCGCGGGGCTCGAGCGCAGGCTCGACGCCCACGCGATCGTCGTCAACGACGTGCACGCCGCGGCCCTGGGCGAGCTCTGGTCGGGCGGCGCCGCAGACCTGCACCGGTTCCTGTTCGTCGCGGTGGGCACCGGCATCGGCGGGGCGGCCGTCACGGGAAGCAGGGTGGTGCGCGGCGCATCCGGGATGGCCGGATCGGTCGGGCATGTGCGCATCGTGTCGCCGCGCCGCCGGGTCTGCTCGTGCGGCGGCATCGACCACGTCGAGGCGTTCGCCAGCGGTCCGGGAATCGAGCGCACCTACCTCGAGTTCACCGGCCGATCCCGCGGGCTGCGGGACATCGCCCGGCTGGGGCGCGATGGCGACGTCGTGGCGGCAGAGGTGATCCGGAGAGCTGCGGAGGAGCTCGGCGAATCACTGGCCGCCGCCGTGACGCTGTTCGACGCGGGCGTCGTCGTGCTCGGCGGCGGGGTGTCCGGCGTCGGCGAGCTCTTCACGGCGCCGCTCGCATCCCGGCTGCGCGCCGAACTCCCGTCACCGTTCTCCACCGTGGCCGTGCGCCCGGCGATCCTCGGCGGCGACGCTGCGCTTCTCGGCGCGGGAGGCCTTGCTCTGCGGGTGGATGCGGGGGAGCCGTACTCGAGCTTCTTCGTGTAGCGGGCGCTGGCCGGCCCCGCCGGGTCACGCTCCCGCGCTGCCCCCGAGCAGCCGGGCGTATGCTCGGCCGCTGCGTTTGATGGTGCGCTGCTGGGTCTCGTAGTCGACGTGGAACAGTCCGAATCGACGCGAGAAGCCGAACTGCCACTCGAAGTTGTCGAGCAGGGTCCAGGCGAAGTAGCCCTTGAGCGGGATCCCCTCGGCGACGGCGTCGCGGCACGCGCTCAGGTGGTCGAACAGGTAGCGCTCGCGGTCGACGTCGTCGACGGCGCCGTCGACGAGCTCGTCCGGCCAGGCGGAACCGTTCTCGGTGACGTACAACGGCAGGTCCGGCGCGAGCTCGTGGAACATCCGGAGCCCCTCCACCAGTCCTTCGGGGTGGATGGGCCACCCCATCTGCGTCTTGGGAGCCCCGTCGTCGACGAACCGGGCCAGCTCGCCGCCCGGCTGGTCTCCCTCGGCCTCGATCAGGTCGGGACGCGCCGCGCTGACGGATCGCGCTCCGTAGTAGTTCATGCCCGCGAAATCCACGGGCGCCGAGATCAGAGCGGCGTCTTCGGATGGGAGCGCGTTGAACCAGTCCGACTCTCCGAAGGCGGCGATCACCTCAGGGTCGTAGCCGCCACCGAGGACGGGATCGAGGAAGAACCGGTTCTGCCCGCCGTCGACCAGGCGAGCCGCGGCGACGTCCTCCGGAGCCGATGACGCCGGCCGCATCGGCCAGATGTCGAGGGTGATCCCCACGCGGGCAGAGGCGGGCAGGAGCTCGCGGGCCGTGCGGAGCGCGAGTCCGTGACCGAGCAGGAGGTGGTGGCCGGCACGTGCGGCGGCGCCGTCGCCCAAGCGGAGCCCGGGCGCGTGCACCCCGCCCGAGTATCCGGCGAACGCAGCGGCGTGCGGTTCGTTGAGGGTGATCCAGTCGGTGACCACGTCTCCGAGTGCGGTGTAGACCTCGCCGGCGTAGTCCCGGAATCTCTCGGAGGTGTCCCGGTTCAGCCAGCCGCCTCGGTCTTCGAGTGCCTGCGGCAGATCCCAGTGATAGAGCGTGACCCACGGAGCGATGCCGCGCGCGAGGCAGGCCTCGGCCAGCCGGCGGTAGAAGTCGAGGCCGCGGCGATCGGCGGGGCCGGTGCCGTCGGGCTGGATGCGGGTCCAGGAGATCGAGAACCTGTACGCGTTGACGCCCAGGCCGCTCATCAGTTCGAGGTCTTCCGGCCACCGCCGGTAGTGGTCGTCGGCGACCTCGCCTGTGCTGCCGTCGGCGATCGCGCCGGGAATTCGTACGAAGGAGTCCCACACACTGGGGCCGCGGCCGTCCGCGGTCGTCGATCCCTCGATCTGGTAGGCGGCGGTCGCCGTTCCCCAGGCGAAGTCGGATGGGAAATCACTGCGTTTCACTGATGGCCTCCTTTGGCGCTTGACTCGGAACACTACCCCAAACCCGTGATCGGTTACAGTCTCGTTCTCCAGTGGTTCACTTTCGGGGAATACGATGCCTGCGTTGGCCTGAGAGGTTGACTCGAACCGGTTACAGTGTAAATATACTGAGGCACACCAAATGGGGCTGTGCCCGGCGCACCGAAGAGATTACCCAGCCGACGTGCGACCGGAACTGTGCACGGTCCCAGTGTCCGGGCCCGCAACCTGCGTGGGCCGTGGCAAAAGGGTCGGTGCCGAGGCGCACCGACTAGAAAATCCAATGGAGGATTTATGCGCACATTCATCAAAGGCGCGCTTGCGGCCACAGTGGTCGCCGCTGCGCTCCTCACAGCAGGATGTTCAAGCGACCCGGGTGGCGGTGACAGCGGCGGCAAGGTGAACCTCACCTTCTGGTCCTGGTCCACGAACATCGACAAGACCGTCGCGATCTGGAACAAGTCCCACCCGAACATCCAGGTGCGACAGATCAAGATCGCGCAGGGCGACCCGTCGGTCACCAAGCTGCTCGCCGCCGCGAAGGCGGGAAGCGGGCTCCCCGACGTCACGCTGGCCGAGTACCAGACGGTGCCGTCCCTCGTATCGAACAACGTGCTCGCGGACATCTCGAAGTATGTTCCCGCCGACCTGAAGAACGAGTACTCCGAGGGCGACTGGTCAGGAGCGACGCTCGGAACCGACGCGGTCTACGGAGTCCCGCAAGACACCGGGCCCATGGAGTTCTACTACCGCAAGGACATCTTCGACTCACTCGGCCTGACGGCACCGAAGACGTGGGACGAGTACGCCGAGGTGGCGAAGAAGATCCACGACGCGAACCCCGCGCAGTTCCTCGGGACCTTCTCGTCGGCGGACGCCGGGCAGTTCAAGGGACTCGCCCAGCAGGCGGGCTCGTCGTGGTGGTCGGTCAAGGGCGACTCGTGGTCCGTCAACATCGACGACGCCGCGACGAAGAAGGTCGCCGCGTTCTGGGGCGGATTGGTCGAGTCCGGAGTGATCGACAACACTCCGCAGTACACGCCTGAATGGAACAACGCGCTGAACACCGGCGGTCAGGTCGGCTGGGTGGGTGCCGCGTGGAGTCCGGGCGTCCTGCTCGGGAACGCGCCCGACACATCCGGCAAATGGGCGATGGCGCCGCTTCCCCAGTGGGATGCGGCGAGCCCGGCGACCGGCACCTGGGGTGGATCGCTGAACGGTGTCACGACGGGGTCCAAGCACCCGAAGGAGGCGGCGGAGTTCGTCACCTGGCTCGACTCGAGCACGGAGGGCGTGACGTCGCTGGTCAAGGACGGCGGACTGTACGCGGCCGCGACCAAGGTTGCCGCTCCGGCACTGTCGGCTGCTCCGGCGTTCTTCCCTGACGACCCCGACTTCTGGAAGAAGATCGGCGACATCAACGCGACGACGAAGCCCTTCACCTACGGCCCCAACGTCAACGTCGCCTACAGCGCGTTCAACGACGCGTTCGGCAAGGCCGTCGAGACCAAGACCGCTGCCGCCTTCACCCTGGCTCTCGAGTCGATGCAGAAGACCACGGCGGACGATCTGAAGTCCACCGGATTCACCAAGTAGCACCCGATGTCGGTGCCGGAGGGCGCACGCGCGCCCTCCGGCACCCTCTACCTCAAGGAGTTCACGATGGCCGACACTGCCGTTCGCCGGGTCTCTGGCTCGCTCGAGCGCGGACTGACCTCGTCACCACGTCGTCGACGCGCCAGCTTCACCCCATACGGAATGCTCATCCCCGCGATCGTGCTCTTCGCCGCGTTCATGGCGGCCCCGATCATCTACACGATCTACCTCAGCTTCCTCAAGTCGCACGTCGTCGGGCTCGGTCTCGGGCCGAACGCGAAACAGGAGGTCTTCGCCGGCTTCAGCAACTACGTCAGCGCGCTCACCGACCCCGACCTGCTGGCCGGCGCGGTCCGCATCCTGATCTACGGCGTCATCCTGGTGCCCGTGATGCTCGGCCTCGCGCTGCTGTTCGCACTGATCCTGGACTCCCGTCGCAGTCGCGCTCGCGGATTCAGCAGGATCGCCATCTTCCTGCCCTTCGCCGTGCCGGGCATCATCGCGTCCCTCATCTGGGGCTTCCTCTACCTGCCGGGGACGAGCCCGTTCTACAGCATCACGAAGGCGATGGGCCTCAACGTGCCCAGCATCCTCGAGGGCAACTCGGTCATCTTCGCGATCGCCAACATCGGCATCTGGGGTGGCGTGGGATTCAACATGGTCGTGATGTACACGGCCCTGCGCTCGATACCCACCGAGCTGTATGAGGCCGCGCGCCTCGACGGCGCGTCGGAGGTTCAGATCTCGCTGCGGATCAAGGTCCCGATCATCGTTCCGTCGCTCATCCTGACGGCGATCTTCTCGCTCATCTCGACCCTTCAGCTGTTCAACGAACCGAACACTCTGCGTCCTCTCACCAACTCCATCTCGACGACCTTCACGCCGATGATGAAGGTCTACCGGGACGCCTTCATCCGCAACGACTTCTACACCGCGGCCGCGACGAGCATCGTGATCGCAATCGTCATCTTCGCCCTCTCCTGGGGCGTCCTTCAAGTCATCCAGCGCCGCGCATTCGCGGGAGAGGGGGAAGCGCGATGAGCGTTTTGACAATCGCCGGCACCCGGCCCAAACGCGAAGGGACGGACGCCCGGGCTGGTTTCCGCGTCAGCTGGAGTTCGACGATCGTGCTCCTCCTCGGAGCGCTCTACTGCCTCATCCCGGTCATCTGGGTGCTCATCGCGTCGAGCAAGAGCCAGGCCGAACTGTTCTCGACGAACACCTTCACCCCGGGTCTGTCCCTCTTCAAGAACATCGCCGACCTCTCCAACTACGGCGGGGGCATCTACTGGACGTGGATGCTGAACACCTTCATCATCGCCGGCATCGGTGCGCTGCTCTCGACCATCGTCTCGGCGATGGGTGGCTACGCCCTCGCCAAGTACCGGTTCCGGGGCAAGGCCCTGATCTTCTCGATCCTGCTCGCCGGTGTGCTCGTGCCCGGGATCATCCTGGCGGTGCCGCAGTACTTCCTGATGGCGAAGTTCGGGCTCACGAACAGCTATCTCGCGGTGATCCTGCCGCAGATCATCAGCCCGTACGGGATCTACCTCGCCCGCATCTACGCGGGTGCCTCGGTACCCGACGAGATCATCGAAGCCGCGCGCACCGACGGAGCCCGCGACTTCTACGCCTTCCTGAAGATCGGCGTGCCGATGATGCTCCCCGGCCTGGTCACCGTCTTCCTGTTCCAGTTCGTCGGCATCTGGAACAACTTCATGCTGCCGTACATCATGCTCGGCAATGATCGCCTGTTCCCGCTGACCGTCGGCATGTACACGATGCTGAACCAGGGGGCCTCGCAACCAGCGCTGTATACGACGGTGATCGTCGGATCCCTGGTCTCGATCATCCCGCTCATCGCTCTGTTCCTCATCCTGCAGCGTTACTGGCGCGTCGATCTGAGCGCCGGCGCCGTCCGTTGACCCGTCGTCGACTCCGAGAACAGAAGAGGATTCCGTGACCCAGCCATCCGTGAAACGCCCGACCATCCGCGAGGTCGCGGCTCTGGCGGGCGTCTCCCGGGGGACCGTCTCACGCGTCCTCAACGGCGGACGCTGGGTGAGCGAGGAAGCGGAGTCCGCGGTCCGGGATGCGATCACGTCGACGGGCTACAAGCCGAATCCGCACGCCCGGAGTCTCGCGACGAACAAGTCCAACTCCGTCGCCTTCCTGCTGACGGAGCCGACCGACACCCTGTTCGACGACCCGGTGTTCTCTGTGCTCGTGCGCGGTGCGGCGCAGGCGCTGGCCCGACGCGGACAGTCGCTGGTCGTGCTGGTCGCCGGAACGGCCGCCGAGCAGGCGCGTGCTGCCGACTACATCACGTCGGGCCACGTCGACGGCGTGCTGCTGGCCTATTCGTCGCACAGCGGCAGTCAGCTCGTGACGGAGCTGGTCGGCGCCGGAGTGCCGATCGTGGCGTTCGGTCCGCCGGTCGGCGCATCCCGCTCCCTGGGCAGCGTCGCGAGCGACGACTTCAACGGCGCCCGGCGGATGGTCGAGCACCTTCGGGATCGCGGACGGTCGAGAATCGCGTTCATTTCGGGACCGGACAACACCCCGGGCGGCGTCGGCCGGCTGGCCGGCTACCAGGCCGTGCTGGGTGACGAGTTCGACGCGAACCTCGTCGATCGAGGTGACTGGTCGCCGCGCAGCGGTGCGGCAGCGATGCAACGACTGCTCGGACGGACCCCCGATCTCGATGCCGTCTTCGCCGCCAACGACCAGATGGCCGCGGGAGCGCTCAGCGTGCTCACCGCCGCGGGCTACCGGGTGCCCACGGATGTCGCCGTCGCCGGCTTCGACGACACGAACATCGCCTCGACATCGTCGCCGGGTCTGACCACGATGCGCCAGCCCTTCGACCAGATCTGCGCAGAAGGCGTGCGTCTGCTGCTCGACCTCGTCGCCGGCGGCGTGCCTGCGACCATCACCCTCCCGGCGGAACTCGTCGTCCGCCAGTCCACCTGAGGCTCACGAGCCCCGTACGATCCTCCGCTCCCGATGGGAGCGGAAACAGAAGAGGAAGCATGACCATCGACATCACCCGCCCGACCCCATCGCCGAGCGCGGAAACGACGGCCCGTTGGCTGCCGGGCACGGATCGGATCGCTTTCGGCGCCGACTACAACCCGGAGCAATGGCCTCGCGAGGTGTGGGAGGAGGATGTGCGCCTGATGAAGGAGGCGGGCGTCAACCTGGTCAGCATCGGGATCTTCTCCTGGGCGCTGCTGGAGCCGAAGGAGGGCGTGTTCGACTTCGGCTGGCTCGATGACGTCTTTGAGCTGCTGACGGATGCTGGCATCGCGATCGACCTCGGCACCCCCACGGCATCGCCTCCCGCCTGGTTCTGGCAGGGCTACCCGCAGGCGCGACCCGTGACCCGGTCCGGCGTTCCGCTCGGTTTCGGATCCCGCGGCATGGCGAGCCCAAGCTCACCCGACTACGCCAGGGCGGCGACCCGCATCACCACGGAGCTGGCCCGACGATACGGAAGGCACCCGGGGCTTCGGCTCTGGCACGTGCACAACGAATACGGCGCCCCCATCTCCGAGTGCTACTCCGACGATTCCGTGCGCGCGTTCCGCGTGTGGCTGGCGGCTCGGTACGGTTCGCTCGACGCGCTCAACGCCGCGTGGGGCACCGCCTTCTGGGGTCAGCACTACGGCGAGTGGGACGAGATCGACGCTCCCCGCCAGACCGCGACGGCGATCAATCCGGCCCAGCGGCTCGACTTCGCCCGGTTCAGCGACCACGCCCTGCGCGAGTGCTTCCGCAGAGAGCGCGACATCCTCCACGAGCTCTCGCCGGGCATCCCGGTGACCACGAACTTCATGGCGAGCAGCTGCCCCGCGGTCGACTACTGGCGCTGGGCCCGCGAGGTCGACATCGTCTCGAACGACCACTATCTGACGGCGGAGCGCTCCGACCGCCACATCATGCTCGCCATGGATGCGGACCTCGCCCGTTCGTTGGCCGGTGGGGAGCCCTGGCTGCTCATGGAGCACTCGACCTCCGCCGTGAACTGGCAGCCGCGCAACCTCGCCAAGACTCCGGGCGAGCTGCGGCGCAACAGCATGACCCACTTCGCCCGCGGTGCCGACGGCATCATGTTCTTCCAGTGGCGCGCCTCCCGCTCGGGCGCCGAGAAGTTCCACTCGGCCATGGTGCCGCACGGTGGACCCGACACCCGCGTGTTCCGCGAGGTGACCGCTCTGGGCGCGGAACTCGGCGGTCTGTCGGAGCTCCTCGGAAGCCGCGTGCGCAACCGCGTCGCGATCCTGTGGGACTGGGAGTCGAACTGGGCGCTCGAGCTCGATTGGCGTCCCAGTGCGGATTTGAGCACGCGCCGTCAGACCGAGACGTTCTACAGCCGGCTGTGGCGTGACGGCGTCGGGGTCGACTTCGTGCATCCGTCCGCGGACCTCAGCGCGTACGATCTCGTGATCGCTCCGGGCATCTACCTGGTGACCCGGGAGTCCGCCGACAACCTCGGCCGGTGGGTCGAAGGCGGGGGAACCCTCGTCGTGAGCTACTTCACCGGGATCGTCGATGAGAACGACGCGGTTCCGGCTGGAGCCTCGCCGGGATACCTGCGCGAGCTGCTCGGCCTGCGCATCCCCGAGTACCGGCCGCTGCGCGTGGACGAGACGGTCGAGCTCTCCGACGGTACCCACGGGCGGATCTGGACCGACGACATCGAGATCGACGATGCCGAGGTCGTGTCCCACTTCGTCGACGGTCCCTCCGCCGGAGGTGCGGCTGTGACCCGGCGGGTGCACGGACGTGGGTCGGCGTGGTACCTCTCGACGGAGTTCGGCCTTGACGACCTCTCCGCGGTGCTCGCCGGCGCCTACCGTGAAGCTCGGATCGTCGCCGAGACGGGCGACGGGTCCCTCGAGACCGTCGTGAGGCACGGTGACGACGCGGCCTACGTGATCCGGATCAACCACGGCGAAGAAGACGTCCCCCTTCCCGACGACGGGGAGGTCCTCGTCGGCGCTGCTGGAATCGTGCCCGCCGGTTCCGTGAGGGTGAGCCGGCTTCCGGTCGAAGGCACCGGCGTATGAGCGGCATCCTCACCTCTGCGAACTGGCGGTCGTTGCTGCCGGGTCAGGAGTCGGAGCTCTGCGAGATCGACGTCGAGACCGGCGAGGTCGACGTGCTGCACCGCTCAGCGGAACAGGTGATCGAGGCGCCCAACTGGAGCCCGGACGGGGAGTGGATCGTCTACAACTCCGGGGGCGGCCTGTTCCGCCTCCGGCTGTCCGATCGCGTCGTGGAGCGGATCGAGACCGGTGAGCTGGACGACCACAACAACGATCACGTGTTCTCGCCCGACGGCGCGACCATCTACACCTCCTCGGAGGTGAGCGGACATCTCTTCGCCGTCCCCTTCGACGGCGGCGTCCCCCGGCGTCTGACCCGCGAGCAGGACCGGCCCTTCGGCTACTTCCTCCAGGGCATCTCACCCGATGGCGTGACCCTCTCCTTCACGGGCGCAGACGTCCGTCCGGGCCGCCCGTTCGCCAACGACCTCTACACCCTGCCGGCAGAGGGCGGGACCGAGCACCGGCTGACGGAGTGGGACGTCGACGCCATCGGCTGCGACTATGCTCCGGATGGGCGCTGGCTGTACTTCAACGCGGCACTCGATGCGCGACGCGAGGGGCACATGCAGCTGTACCGGATGCGGCCGGACGCCACCGCCGTCGAGCGGCTCACCGAGGCGGAAACCTCCGACTGGTTCCCCCGTGCCTCTCCGTCGGGCGACTGGGTGGCCTTCCTGAGCTTCCCGCCCGGCACCATCGGCCACGAGGCGAACGTCCCCGTCGTACTGAAGCGGATGCGGCCCGACGGCTCGGAGCAGCATGAGCTCGCCCGGTTCCTGGGCGGACAGGGAACCATGAACGTCAACAGCTGGGCACCGGATGGCAGGCGCTTCGCCTTCGTCCGCTACCCGATCGCCGAGAAACAACAGGAGAAGAAATGAAGCTCGACCAGCAGCGCCCATTCGGACGGACCGGTGTCGCGGTCACGCCGCTCGCCATCGGCACGGGGTCCTGGGGCCCCCGCCGGAAGGACGAGACGCAGGAGGACGCTGAGCGGCGGCTCGCCGACATCGCGGACCGCTTCTTCTCGGGCCGCCTAGAGACGAACCTGATCGACACGTCCAACATGTACGGCGAAGCGCTGTCCGAACCGACCATCGGAGCTGCGATCGCTCGGGCCGGCGGCGTTCCCTCTGGTCTCGTCGTGCAGACCAAGCTCGACCGGGACATGTCCGATGACCGCTTCGACGGCGACCGGATGTGGGACTCCGTCCACGAGTCGCTCGACCGGCTGGGAGTGGATCGGCTGCAGGTCCTGTACCTGCACGACCCCGAAGTCATCGGGTTCGAGGCCGCGATGAGGCCCGGTGGTGCCGTCGAGGCGATCGTCGAGATGAAGAAGCAGGGTCTTACCGACGCCATCGGCATCTCCGGAGGCCCGGTCGACATGCTGCAGCGTTTCGTCGAGACCGATCTCTTCGACGCGCTCGTCACCCACAATCGGTGGACGCTTCTCGACCGTTCCGCCGACTCCCTCCTGGATGCGGCGGCCTCCCGTGATCTCGGAGTGACCAACGGAGCTCCGTACGGCGCCGGCGTGCTGACCGGCGATCCCCGGTTCCAGGGCTCGTACGGCTACAAGCCGATCCATCCGCTGACGCAACGCGCGCTCGACGGCATCGCCGCTGTATGCCGGGAGGCAGGCGTCCCCCTGGCCGCGGCGGCGATCCAGTTCAGCATGCGCGACCCGCGGGTGCACAGCTCGATCGTGGGCGTCTCCGGGCTTGCACGCTGGGAGGAGGCCGTCGCGTTCGCCGAGGTGGACATCCCGGCCGGATTCTGGAACGCGATCGACGAGCACGTGCCCCCGGCGGAGGTCGCTCTCGACCGGATCTGAAACCGTCGCCGCGGTCGAGGCTCAGGCTCGCGTGCTGAGCTCTGCCGCCGAGACCGCGGCGCGCGGCGGCAGCCCGGCGGCGAACCGCTCAACCTCGTCGACCACCGACTCGCCCAGCCGGTGGACTTCGTTCCCTGCGGCGCCCGCGATGTGGGGCGTGAGGATCACGGAATCCAGGTGGCGGAGCGGATGGTCGAGAGGCAGCGGTTCCGGGTCGGTCACGTCGAGCACCGCGTGCAGACCGTGGTCGGCCACGGCCTGCGCGAGGGCCGCGTGGTCGACGAGTCCGCCGCGAGCAGTGTTGATCAGGGTCGCACCCGGCTGCATCATGTGGAGCTCGCGATGACCGATCATCCCTCGTGTCCGGGGGAGGAGCGGGGCGTGCAGGCTGACGACATCGCTCGCCGCGAGCAACTCGTCGAGTTCGACGAGCCGAGCGCTCGTGGAGTTCCAACCCTCGTCGAGGGTGGGGTCGGAGACGAGCACCTCCAGATCGAACGCTTCGAGGAGCTCGAGCACCCGCTTGCCGATCCGGGAGGCGCCGACGATGCCGACCGTCGTGCGGAAGTTCCCCGCGGAACCCGATCGGGATGCCTCCAGATCGACCGTGCGCCGGAATCGACGCACAGCATCGTCGATGCGCTTGCCCGCGAGCAGGATCATGGCGATCGTGTACTCGGCGACAGGGATCGCGTTGGCGTCGGCCGCGCTGGTCACGAGAAGCTGCCGCTCCCACGCGGAGGGAGCGACGATCCCTCGCAGCGTGCCCGCGGAGTGGAAGACGGCGCGCAGGCGCGGCATCGCGTCGAGCTCCCGGTCGTCGATGTATGGGCTCCCCCAGCCGGTGATCAGCACTTCGACACGCTCGAGTTGCGCGGCCGAGGCGGGCGCATCAGAGAGGTCCAGCACCGCCGAGAGCCGCTCGCGGGCGGAGCTGTCGAACAGCTTCGGCTGCCAGACAGGGTCGAGCGTCATCAGTGCGGGGATTCGGCCAGAAGTCATGCAGACAACCTAGCTTGTTACCGGTCTTGTTACCGGTCTCAGTGTCTTTCATCACTGGGCGAGAAGCGACTGGTGCAAATGTATGTCTGCCATCCTGAAACCGGTTTGAGTATCATGAGCGAAGACCGCAGACAACGTGAGAGCACGTAGACGGAGGAACGATGTCGATCCAACTTCACAGCACAGACAGCTCGACGGATGCGACGGACCGGCGGTACCCCCAGCTGGCCATGCTGATCGACGGACGGTGGGTCGAGACCGGTGGGAGCGGGAGCCGCCAGGTCGAGAATCCGGCCACGCTGTCCATTCTCGGAAACGTCCCTCTCGCCGACGAGCAGCAGCTCGACGCCGCGCTGGCGGCGGCCGGACGCGCGTTCGGAACGTGGCGCCTCGTTTCGCCGCGCGATCGGGCGGGCGTTCTGCACCGTGCGGCAGCCCTGCTGCGCGAGCGGACGGAGACCATAGCGACCGCGATGACCCTGGAGAACGGCAAACCGCTCCGTGAGTCGCGGGACGAGGTCGCATTCTCCGCGGACATCATCGACTTCCTCGCCGGCGAGGCTCAGCGCTCGTTCGGAACGTCGACCATCGACGGAGCGACCCGTCGCGTCACGCTGAGTGTCGAGCCGATCGGCCCGGTCGCCGCGTTCACGCCCTGGAACTACCCGCTGATCGTCCCCGCCCGCAAGATCGCGGCCGCGCTCGCCGCGGGATGCACGATGGTCATCAAGCCGGACGAGGAGACGCCCGCATCGGCCGTGGAACTCGCTCGTGCGCTCGTCGACGCCGGCCTTCCCGCGGGTGTGGTCAACGTCGTCTTCGGGGAGCCGGCCCGCGTATCCGCGCACCTCATCGCCTCGCCGGTGGTGCGCAAGGTCTCGTTCACCGGATCGACCAGCGTCGGCAAGCACATCGCCGCACTCGCGAGCGCAGGGGCGAAGCGCACGATGCTCGAGCTGGGCGGTCACGCGCCTGTGATCGTGTTCGACGATGTCGATCCGGTCGCCGTCGCGCAGCAGGCGATCGGCAGCAAGTTCCACAACGCCGGGCAGTCGTGCGGTTCGCCGACCCGGTTCTACGTCCACCAGGGCGTGCACGACGAGTTCGTCGGCGCACTGAGCGAGGCCGCATCACGGCTCGTCGTCGCGGACGGCATCGACGAACGCGCCCAGATGGGGCCGCTCGCGAACGTGCGGCGTCTGGATGCCGTCCGGCGGCTCATCGTCGACGCCGCCGGGAGGAACGCCTCGGTCGTCACGGGCGGTGCCCTGGACGGCATCGGCCATTTCTGGGCGCCGACCGTCATCGCGAACGTCGACGACGATGCGCAGTCGATGAACGAGGAGCCGTTCGGACCGATCGCTCTGACCGCGCCGTTCACCGACACGGACGAGGTCATCGCGCGGGCCAACCGTCTGCCGTACGGGCTGGCCGCCTACGTGTTCACGGGCTCGGCCCGCACCGCCGCACTCGTGCCCCGTGCGCTGGAGGTCGGGATGGTCGGGGTCAACCACTTCTCGCTCGGAGGGGAGGACACCTTCTTCGGCGGGGTGAAGGAGAGCGGGTACGGGTCGGAGGGCGGCGCCGAGGCGGTGCACGAGTATCAGATCCGCAAGCTGATCGACGAGGCCTGAGCGACGGGCATGAGTGCGACTGGTATGTCCGACCGATTGGATGCCGCACCCTGGCTCTACTGGAGCGAGCCGACCGAGAGCGAGCGGCACGAGCAGCTCGCGATCCAGCAAGCGCTGGCTGAAGGCGGTGCGCAGTTCGGAAGGGATGTGTACATCTCGCCCCGTGCCATCCTCGGTGTGGATCGGCTGCAGCTCGGCGACCGCTGCTACCTCGCCGCCGGGTCGTATGTCACCCACGACTTGATCGCCGGCGACGACTGCACGGTCAACCCGTACGCGGTCGTCCGCGGCTCCGTGCGGTTGGGGAGCGGTGTGAGGATCGGCGCTCACGCGTCCGTGCTGGGCTTCAATCACTCGACCGGTGTGGAGTCGCCCATCCACACGCAGCCCACCCGCTCGGCCGGAATCGTCGTCGACGACGACGTCTGGATCGGCTCGTCGGCCATCGTGCTCGACGGCGTTCACCTCGGCGCGCACTCCGTGATCGGCGCCGGTGCGGTGGTGACCAGGGACGTCGAGCCGTGGAGCATCATGGCCGGCAATCCGGCACGGCGTGTTCGGGATCGGCGGAGCACCGGAGAGCGGGCCGTTCCGATTCGGACGCGACTGGAGCGCTTCGGCGACAGCGCGCGGCGGCAGGCCCGCGACGTCATCGCTCGATCCTGGCTGCTCGAGGCCTCGGGCGGAGGCGCTTACGTCGATCGTCCCGGTGCGGAGACGACGGTCAGGGCGCACTGCGATGCCGTCGAGCTCGCCGACCTCCTCCTGGGCAGCGTGCCAGCGCAGCTCGCGGCCGACGAGCACCGGATGCGCCTGCGCAGCCTCCAGGACGAGGCCACCGGGCTCGTCGCTCAGTTCGGGTCGCCGGACGCACCGGTGTTCGGAATGGGTGACGCGACGTACCACGTGCTCTCGGTGGGCTATGCGCTCGATCTCCTGCGGTCCGGATTCGCGCATCCGGTTCACGGCGTCTCCCAGCTGAGTGCCGCCGAGCTGTGCGCCGCTCTGGATGCGCTCGACTGGCAGAGCGACGGCTGGGCCTGCGGGGCATGGGTGGACGCGTGGGCGACGGCAGCCCACTGGAACCGCGCGAGGGGAGCATCCGGACAGCCGGGCGGCCTGGAGGCGCTGTTCGGCTGGCTCTCCAGCCGCATCGATGCAGGCACCGGTGTCTGGTCCCCGCCCTCGGCCGACCAGGGCTGGCTGCAGGCCGTCAACGGCTACTACCGACTGACGCGCGGCTCCTACGCGCAGTTCGGACTCCCGGTTCCGCACGCCGAGCGCACGATCGACACCCTGCTCGACCATGCGCAGGACGGGCGCTGGTTCGCGGACGGCGTCCAGAACGCCTGCAATGTGCTCGATGTCGCGCATCCGCTGTGGCTCCTGGGGAAGCAGACCGACCACCGCACGCGGGAAGCGACCGAATGGGCTCGGGCCCAGCTCGAGTCTGCGCTCGGGCGCTGGCAGGACGGCAGGGGGATGCCGTTCGCCGCGGGGACGCCGTCCGGCTCGCCGGAGCAGGAGCCGGGACTCCAGGGCACAGAGATGTGGCTGGCGATCATCTGGACGCTCGCGGAGCTGCTCGGCGAATCGGCGTCGCTGGGCTACCGGCCCCGGGGAGTGCACCGTGCGGAACCCGCGGAACAGGGTCTCGATCGCGGTTCTCCCGCGTCCCTCCGCGGTACGCTGTTGCGATGAAGCGCGAGTCTAAGCGCCCGACGATCACCGATGTCGCCGAGGCGGCCGGGTTGTCCAAGGGCACAGTGTCACGCGTGCTGAACGGCGGGCACTGGGTCAGTCCCGATTCGCGCGCAGCGGTCGAAGCAGCGATCAAGAAGACGCGCTACCGGGTGAACCCCCACGCTCGCAATCTCGCGATGTCCAGGGCGAACACCGTCGCGTTCCTGCTGACCGAGGGGCAGCGTGTGCTCTTCGAAGACCCCAACTTCGCGACGCTCGTCCGCGAGACCGGTCGGGCGCTGGCCGAGCAGGACCTGTCGCTGGTGCTCATCGTCGCCGGCTCGCCCGAAGAGCAATCGCGCGCTCTCAACTACATCACCGCCGGCCATGTCGACGGTGTGCTCCTCGGCTTCTCGTCGCACTACGGCAACCCGCTCGTCGAAAGCCTGCTCGATGCCGGAGTGCCGGTTGTCGCCAGTGGACAGCCGCTCGGATTCGAGGGGCGGCTGAGCTGCGTCTCCGTCGACGAGGTCGTCGGTGCGCGCACCATGGTCGAGCACCTCCGCAGCCACGGCCGCAGCAGAATCGCGTTCATCTCGGGCCCGGCGGATACTCCGGGCGGCGTGGGCCGGCTCGAAGGGTACCGCCGCGGGATGGGCGACCTCTACGACGAGCGACTCGTCGCGAGCGGCGACTATCGCCGTGAGGCCGGCGAGGAGGCGATGCGGGAGCTGCTGCGACGCGACCCCGACATCGACGCGGTCTTCGCGGCGAACGACGCCATGGCCGCCGGTGCCGTGGTCGTCCTGCAAGAATCGGGCCGGCGAGTGCCGGAGGACGTCATGGTCGGCGGCTTCGACGACTCGGTGTTCGCGACCCAGTCGGTTCCGCAGCTCACCACGATGCAGCAGCCGTTCGCGCGAATCGGTTCCGAGATGGTGCGCCTGCTGCTCAACGCGATCGCGGGGGAGCAGCCGGCATCGCTCGTGCTCTCGACCCGCCTGGTCGAGCGCGCGTCGACGGCCGCGGAGCGTCTCGTCAGCTCTGTCCGATCGGAGTGATGACGAGCTCGTCGATCCGCACGTGCCGCGGGCTGTCGAGTATGAAACGCACCGTGCGCGCGACGTCGTCGGCGGTCAGCATGGTCGCGCGCTGGTCGGCATCCGGCACCGTGGGCCGCAGCGCGAGGAAGTCCGTGTCCACGTCACCCGGGCACAGGTGGCACGCCTTCACGCCGTTCACGTTCTCCTGGTCGTTGAGGGAGGCCACGAGCATCCCGAGCGCGGCCTTGCTCGACATGTAGGCGACGCCGGCGCCAGGCGAGAACCGCCACGCGGAACGGGATGACACCACCACGATGTTCCCCGTGCCTGCGGCGCGCATGCCGGGAAGCACCAGCTCGATCGCCCGCGCGACGCTCGTCAGGTTGGTGTCGACGATGGCGGCGAACTCGTCCGTCGACTGGTCGGCCCAGGTGCGTCGCGGCGCGTTACGGCCGGCCGCGAGCACGAGCCCGGTGACAGCACCCCACGCCTCGACGATGCTGCGATGCGCCTCCCGGAGCGCTTCGGCATCCGTGACGTCGACAGCCATGGCGAGCGCTTCGCCGCCTGCCGCGCGAACCGCAGCGGCCGTCGCCTCCACCGCCTCCTGGCGGCGCCCGCTCACCGCCACTCGCCAGCCGGCGTCCGCCGCCGCGAGGGCCGACGCGCGGCCCATGCCGCTTCCGCCTCCCGTGATCCAGATGACCGGTGATTCGCTCACGAACGAAGCCTCCTCGAATAAGGCACACTAAAACGGCTACTGCGCTGTAATAGTATGCATAATCATCCGAGGAGGAGAAGCCATGGAGTGGGGACTCGAAGACCGTGTCGTCGTCGTCACCGGCGCCGCGCGCGGCATCGGCAGGACCATCGCGCAGCGCTTCAGCGATGCGGGCGCCGCGGTCGCCGCGCTCGACGTGGCGGTGGACGGAGCGCAGGACTTCGCGCGGGGCGCGCGCTCCGCCGGCCGACGCGCGTCGGCGTTCGCCTGCGACGTCACCGACTCGGCGTCGGTGAAGCGTGCCCTGGCCGACGTGGCCGAGGCGTTCGGCGGCGTCGACGTCGTGGTCAACAATGCCGGCATCAACGTCGACGGCCCGGTCGAGGAGCTCAGCGACACCGACTTCGGCCGCTGTCTCGACGTGAATGTGACCGGCGTCTTCCGGATGTGCCAGGCGGCCATCCCGTATCTCAAGCAGAGCACGCACGGGCGCATCATCAACGCGGCGTCGTTCGCGGCCATCGTGCCCAGCGTGGGGAGCGCAGCGTACGCCGCCTCGAAGGCCGCGGTGGTGCAGTTCTCGCGCGTGCTGGCCGGTGAGCTCGGACCATGGGACGTGACCGTGAACGCATACGCGCCCGGCATGATCCCGACCGCGATGAACGGGTTCGCCGGGCTGCCCGAGGAGGCGCAGGCCCGACTCCTCGACACGCTCACGCTCCGCCGCTGGGGAGACGCGACCGACGTCGCCGATCTCCTGCTGTTCCTCGCCAGCGACGCCGCCCGCTACATCACCGGCACGCTCGTCGACGTCAGCGGCGGCAAGCTCGCCACGCAGGTCCCGGCAATGGCGTACGAGCGGGCGGGCCTCCTCTGAGCAGGCTGCCGCCCCCTCCCGCCCCCGAGCGAAAGGCTCCCGTCATGTCGCCGACTAGGCTCCCCTTGCAGTCGCTTCCGGGGCTGCACGGCCAGGTGCTCGACCAGCTCGGGGCCGCCATCTGCGCGGGGCGGATGGTCTCAGGCACGGTCATCACCCTCGACGAGATCGAGCGCTCGTACGGCGTCTCCCGTTCCGTCGCCCGGGAGACGGTTCGCGTTCTGGAATCGATGAGGCTCGTCATCTCGCGGCGCCGCGTGGGGACTGTCGTCCTGACGCCCGACGAGTGGAACCTCTTCGACCCGCGGGTGATCCGCTGGCGGATGGAGTCGCCCGACCGTGCCGAGCAGGTCGCATCCCTCATCGAACTCCGCGTCGCCGTCGAGCCCGAGGCGGCCCGACTGGCCGCGACCAGAGCCTCCGCCCAGCAGGCGGCGCAACTGGTCGCGCTCGCAGCCCGCATGTGGGCCGCCAGTGAGGAGGGCGACAGCGAGGGATTCCTGGAGCTGGATGTGCGCTTCCACGCGCTCGTGCTCGCGTCCTCCGGCAATCCGATGTTCCGCCGGCTCGAGTCGCTGGTGAGCGAGTTCCTCACCGGACGGCTGGCGCACGGCCTCGGACCCGAGCATCCGCACCCGGCCGCGCTCTCGCAGCACACCGCTGTCGCGACCGCCATTCAGACACGTGATTCCGACGAAGCGTTCGCAGCGATGCGCCGGCTCTTGCTGCAGAGCGCGCAGGAAACTTCGGCGGAGTAGCCCCGACTATTCCATCCGGTCGGCGAGTTCTCCCAGTCCCGACTCGACCATCTTCTTCAGTTCGACGAGCCGGTCGCCGAGCGGCGCGAGCTTCACGAGACTCTCGAGGGCGACGTCCGCCCGTTCCAGCCCGACCTTGCCGGTGATGAGGATCGGTCTGAGCGCGGGGAACCGGTTGGCGATGCGCTGCATCCACGGGATCCGTTCGGCGGGCCGGATGCGCGACGACGGCGGGCGCTCCTCCTCCTGCGGCTCCTCGCCCTCGCCGAACCGGCGGAGCAGTTCTGTCAGGAGGTCCCTCGACGCCTGCCAGCTGGCCAGCTTGAGGGCGAGTTCCGGTCCGGTCAGCCCGTAGCTGCCCAGCCGGAGCGGATCGAGCTCGAGGATCTGCAGGACGAATTCCTCGCGAGTCGAGAGGACGGCATCCCAGGCGGGCCCGAGGAACTCGAGGAACTCGTCGAAGCCTTGACGCGGAGGAAAGTCGGCACCCTCCAGATCCCCCGGGAACAGTTCGAAGCGCATCTGCACGAGCGTTCCGACATCGTCGTAGAGGGTCCACGCGAACGAGCCGACCTCGGCTGCGGGATCCCCGTTGAAGTATTCGCGGCGCGGATCGCTGAAGTACGGCATCGGTCTTCTCCACCGGATGTTATGAGGATTACTCAATCGTTCGAAGGGTACACCCATATCGCTGCCGGCCCAGAGGCGCGAGGGATGCGTGCTCCCTAGACTGACGAGACAGCCATCCAGTGAAAGGACCCCTCGTGAGATACGTGAACCTCGGCGGTACCGGTCTGAAGGTGTCGGAGGTCGTGCTCGGTTGCATGAGCTTCGGCGAACCGGGCCGCGGTGCGCATCCCTGGTCGCTGGGTGCGGAGGAGAGCGAGCCGTTCATCCGGGCGGCACTCGAGGCCGGAATCACCGCTTTCGACACGGCCGACGTCTACTCCGACGGCAGCAGCGAGGAGATCGTCGGAGCGGCGCTCGGCAGGTTCGCGAAGCGCGACGATGTCGTCATCGCCACCAAAGTCCACGGGCGCATGGGCCCCGGTCCGAACGATGCGGGACTGTCGCGCGGGCACATCCTGTCGGCGATCGATCACAGCCTCCGCCGCCTCGGCACGGACTTCGTCGACCTCTACCAGATCCACCGATGGGATCCGGAGACACCGATCGAGGAGACGATGGAGGCGCTGAACGACGTGGTGCGCGCGGGCAAGGCCCGGTACATCGGGGCGTCGTCGATGTGGGCGTGGCAGTTCGCGCAGGCGCAGGAGGTGGCGCGGGCGAACCGATGGACGCCGTTCGTGTCGATGCAGGATCAGTACAACCTGGTGCAGCGCGAAGAGGAGCGGGAGATGCACCCCCTCTGCGAGGACCAGGGCGTCGGCGTGCTCCCGTGGTCGCCCCTCGCCCGTGGTCTGCTGACCCGGGACTGGGGTGCAACCACCGGCCGCTCGGAGACAGACCGGTTCGGGCAGACGCTCTACCGCAGCACGGAGGAGTCGAACCGCGCCATTGTCGAGGCGGTCGCCGCAGTCGCCGAGGAGCGTGGCGTCTCCCGGGCGCAGGTGGCGCTGGCGTGGGTGCGTCAGAAGAGCGCAGTGACGGCTCCGATCGTCGGTGCGACGAAGCTGCGGCACATCGAAGACGCGGTGGCGTCGGTCGACGTGGTGCTGTCGCCGGAGGAGATCGATCGTCTCGAGCTGCCGTACACGCCACGGGCACCAGAAGGGTTCTGACGCCGGGCGCCACCGCTACCAGCGGTGCGCGCAGAGCTCGTCGCTCGACCGGCGTCACACGGATATATAGTTGATGCATATAAAGCAACTACACACGCAACCGATGTGAATTCCGTGAATCGAAGGACGACCTTGGCCCCCTCTGCCCGCACCGGCATGTTCAACAAAGACCACCCGCACTACAAGTGGGTGGCGCTCAGCAACACCACGCTCGGGATGCTGATGGCGACGATCAACGCATCGATCGTCATCATCTCCCTCCCGGCGATCTTCACCGGCATCAAGCTGAACCCGCTCGAACCGGGCAACGTCAGCTACCTGCTGTGGATGCTCATGGGCTACATGCTCGTCACCGCGGTACTCGTCGTGACGTTCGGGCGGATGGGCGACCAGTACGGTCGCGTCAAGATCTACAACCTGGGCTTCGTGGTCTTCACCGTGGCGGCCATCGCACTCTGCCTCGACCCGTTCAGCGGCGGGACGGCGGCCATGTGGCTGATCGTCTGGCGGCTGGTGCAGGGCATCGGCGGCGCCATGCTCTTCTCCAACTCGACCGCGATTCTGACGGATGCGTTCCCCGCGAACAAGCGCGGCTTCGCGCTGGGCCTCAACCAGGTCGCCGCCATCGCCGGAAGCTTCATCGGCCTGATCGTCGGCGGCGTGCTCGCGGAGATCGATTGGCGCGCGGTGTTCTTCGTCTCGGTGCCGTTCGGCATCCTCGGCACCATCTGGTCGTACAAGTCGTTGCACGAGGTGGGACAGAAGAACCCGGGACGCATCGACTGGCTGGGCAACGTCACGTTCGGCATCGGCCTCATCGCGTTGCTCACCGGCATCACCTACGGCATCCAGCCCTACGGCGACAGCACGCAGGGCTGGGGCAATCCCTGGGTTCTCGGATCCATCATCGGCGGGTTGGTGCTGCTCGTCGCGTTCGTGCTCATCGAGTTGCGCGTGAAGTCGCCGATGTTCGATATGCGGCTGTTCCGCATCCGGGCGTTCTCGTCAGGAATCTTCGCCGGGTTCCTCGCCTCGATCGGACGCGGCGGTCTGCAGTTCATGCTGATCATCTGGTTGCAGGGGATCTGGCTGCCCCTGCACGGCTACAGCTACGAATCGACACCGCTGTGGGCCGGCATCTACATGCTCCCGATCACGATCGGCTTCCTGATCGCGGGCCCGATCTCCGGGGCGCTCTCCGACCGGTTCGGATCCCGCGCTTTCGCGACGGTCGGGCTCACATTGGTCGGGCTGACCTTCATCGGCCTCCTGCTCATCCCGGTGAACTTCGAGTACTGGCAGTTCGCCCTGCTGACCGGGCTCAACGGCATCGGCTCGGGACTGTTCTCGTCGCCGAACCGCACCTCGATCATGAACAGTGTGCCGGCGAACGAGCGCGGGTCCGCATCCGGGATGGCCGGGGTCGCGTTGAATGCCGGAAGCTCGCTCTCGATCGGCATCTTCTTCTCGCTGATGATCGCCGGCCTCGCGACGACGCTTCCCGCGGCGCTGACCAACGGCCTCACCTCGCACGGCGTGCCCACGGACATCGCAACGCAGATCGGCCAGACCCCACCGGTCGGCAGCCTGTTCGCGGCCTTCCTCGGCTACAACCCGATCCAGAGCCTGCTGGGTCCGACCGGCGTGCTCACGAGTCCGCATGTCGACGGTGCGGCACTGGTCGGCAAGGAGTTCTTCCCCCAACTCATCTCCGGGCCGTTCCACGATGGACTCGTCGTGGTCTTCCTCGCCGCCGCGATCATGTCCATCATCGGAGCAATCGCCTCATTCGCAGGCGGATCCAAGTATGTTCATGAGGACACGATCGTCGATGGGGCGGTCGCCGAAGTGGATAGCGAGGAAGTCGGTGCGAGCCGCGCGTAGTTCTGGGAGACGTCGATGGTGACGGGCGACGGGCGCCAGGCCCGGCAGGAACAGGTGTTCGCCGACGACGACGACGACCTCGCCGGACGCTTGGCCCTCGCCGTCGGCCGCCTCAACCGGCGGATGCGATCGTCGACCGGAGGCCTCAGCCACGGCCAGCTCTCCGCCCTCTCCACGATCGTGCGCCGTGGGCCGCTGCGGCCGAGCGAGATCTCGGCCATCGAGATCGTCGCCGCGCCCACGATCACCCGGGTCGTCACCGACCTCGAGTCCCGCGGCCTCGTGACCCGGCAGCCCGACCCCGACGACGGTCGTTCGTTCTTCGTCGTCGGCACGGATGCGGGCAACGAGCTCCTCCTCCGTGCCCGATTCGACCGCGCCCACACGGTGACCGCGATCCTCGCCGAGCTCGACGACGGTCAGGTCGCGCGCATCCGGGAGGCGCTCACTGCGCTCGAGGCGGCCGCACGCGTGGACTCGCCCGAGACCGACCGGACGAACTGACCCGTCAGGGCGCGACCGCGACCCCGGCGACGAAGATCGCCGCCGCGACCTGCCAGAACAGCAGGACGAAGGCCGTGTCGCGAATCCGCCACGGCGTCGGGTACCGCTCGGTGCGGGTGGGATGCGCCCCGAACGCCCGCGACTCCATCGCCAGCGCCATCCGGTCGGCGTGCCGGATCGACGACGCGAGCAACGGGACCACCGCCGCGAACGCCCGCCGCGTCGCCGCGATCGGGCCACGACCGCGAGCGACCCCGCGAACCCGCTGCGCCTGCCGGATGAGCGCCAGTTCGGTCGCGAACCGCGGGATGAAACGGTATGCCGCGATCGCGGTGTAGCCGACGCGGTACGGAACGCGCAGCTGTCGCACGAGAGAGCGCGCCAGGTCGGGTCCGGTCGTCGTGAGGCCGCCGATCAGCGCGAGAACGACCAGGCTCGCCAGCCTCAGCGACGTGGCGAGGCCGACCGCGAACGCGCCGGCGGTGTAGTCGAACGCGCCGACGGTGAACAGGATGCGCTGGTCTTCGACCCGGGACGCATCCACCCAGAAGCCGAAGCTCACCCCCATCACCAGCACGATCGCCGGAAGCACCACGAGCAGCCCGACCACGATCGCCGCACGCACCCTCGCACCGATCAGGATCAGCGCGATCCCGAGCACGATGAAGGCGAGCGGTGTGAAGCGGTCGCGTGTGAACAGCAGCACCGCCATCGGCGGGAGCACCGCCGCGATCTTGGCCAACGGGTTCAGGTGGTGCAGAAAGCGGCCGGGAGCGGCCGTCGTCGCGCCGGCGTACGGATCGGTGGTGAGGATGCTCACGGGCGTCCCCGATCGCGAGTCGTCGGCTGTGCCGGGGTCGGCTGTGCCGTGGCCGCCAACGCCTGCGGGAGGTCTGCCAGCCGGGTGATCCCGTGCCACTCCGGATGCGCGGCAAGACCCGCGAACGCCCGTGCCAGCGGCGGAGGACGCAGCCCGGCACGCCCGAGGGTCTCCGCATCCGCCAGCACGTCCGCGGTCTCGCCGAACGCGGCCAGCCGGCCTTCCGAGAGGATCGCTACATGGCTGGCATACTCGGCCACCAGCTGGAGGTCGTGCGTGACGATGACGACCGTGGTGCCCGTGCGGTTGAGCTCGGCCAGCGTGGCGAGGAGTTCGGTCGCGCGTTCGCGGTCCTGCCCGAAGGTCGGCTCGTCGAGCACGAGAACGGGGGCGCCCGCGATGAGGGCTGTGCCGACCGAGAGCCTGCGCTTCTGCCCGCCCGAGAGGAGGAAGGGATGCGCGTCGCGGTGAGCGAGCAGACCGAGCCTTGCGAGCATCCGGTCGACGCGTTGCGCGACCTCGGAGTCGGGCGTCGTGCGCAGCCGCAGGCCGTAGCCGAGCTCGTCGGCGACCGAGTGGGTAACGAACTGGTGCTCCGGATTCTGGAACACGAACCCAACGGCCTCGGTCAGTTCCGGCACGGATGCGCGAGACGGGTCGAGACCGCCCACCTCGACGGTGCCGCGCGGTGGGCGGATGACCCCCGCGATCGCTTGCACGAGTGTCGTCTTCCCGGCCCCGTTCGCGCCGAGAACGGCCACGAAGTCACCACGCCCGACCTCGAACGACACGTCCCGCAGCACCTCGCGCTTGCCGCGCCTGACGCTCAGGCCGCGCACGCGCACCGCGCTCGAGCCCGCCACATCCGCTCGACTCGCGGCGAATCGACCTTCCGGCGCGCCCGGAAGGTCGATCTGCCGCGACTCACGCCCCGGCAGGCCGGGCGCGGGCGCGGGCGCGGGCACGCGGTCGAGGGCCGCGGCGAGTTCGGCGACCGTCAGCGGGAGCGGGGCGAGAGCCACGCCCGCGGCGCGCAGGCGCAGCGCGGCAAGTGTCGCCGTCGGCAGCCACACCCCGAGAGCGAGCAGCTCGTCCGCCCGTTCGCGCAGCACCTCGTCGGCCGCACCGTGGGCGACGAGCCGGCCGGCCGCATCCAGCACCGCCACGGTGTCCACGATGCCCATCGCGGCGTCGAGGTTGTGCTCGACCAGCACGATGCTGCGCCGGGTCGCGTCGGCGGGCGCAGCGACGAGCTCGCGCAGCACGGCGTACACCTCCTCCACCCCGGCCGGGTCGAGATTGGCGGTCGGTTCGTCGAGCACCAGGATGGGAGCGTCCAGCGCCAGTGCACACGCGATCGCCAGCCGCTGCTTGCCGCCGCCCGAGAGCGTGACCGGATTATCGTCCCGCCGCTCCCAGAGCCCGACCGCACGCAGCGCCCCTTCGGCACGCGCCAGCACCTCGGCCACCGCCACCAGAAGGTTCTCCGGCCCGAAACAGACCTCGTCGAGCACGGTCGCGGTCACGAGCTGCGCATCCGGATCCTGGAACACCATGCCGACCCGCGTGCTCAGTTCGGCGACCCGCGCCTCCCTCGTGTCGAGCCCGCCAACGAGCACCGTGCCTTCGAGGGCGGCCGGCACCGCATGCGGGACGAGCCCGTTCAGAGCCAGCGCCAGCGTCGACTTGCCGCATCCGCTCGGCCCGAGCACGAGGAGCACCTCGCCGGGTGCCACGTCGAGCGTCACGCCGTCGGGGGTCCACGCCTCCGCGCCCTCATGACGGATGCGCACCCCGCGCAGGGACAGCGCCGCCGGGTCGGTCACGGTCGCCTCAGCGTGAGGACGGAACGCCTGCGGCGCCGGTGGCGACCATCGACAGCACATCGGTGTCCCGGCGACGGCGCGGCCGCACGACGGGGAGCTGCAGCCCACGACCGACGCCGGTGCGGTCGAGCGCTGCGGCGACGGCGCGGCCGATCCAGGTGAAGAGGATGGGACTCAACACGAACAGCCCGATGTGCACCACCTGCACCCACGGCTGGCTCTGCTCGGCCCCCTGGGCGATGAACACCCCGAACCCGAACACCAGGCCGGCCACGGTGACCGCGGCGTAGAACAGCCAGGCGCGCCAATAGCGGTAGAGCGTCACAGCGAACGGGAGCTCCTGCAGCAGTCCGATCGACCCGGCGGCCATCACCGCGGCGAATCCGATCGGCTGGAACGGCACCGACACGAGTCCAGCGATCACCGAGGTGATCAGCGCGACACCGCCACGCCGCAGCAGAGCCTGCGCGATCACACCCGGAAGGAAGTACACGCCGATGACCGCGCCGTAGAACATCGGTGCGGCTGCGGCGAGCGTGCCCGAGACGTATGCGCTGATCGAGAAGACGATTCCCCCGGCGACGCCGATCGCGGCGCAGGTGAGCAGAAGGCGGGTGCTGGTGTTCTTCATGGGCCGTTTCGCGCGCGTCGGGGGGAGGGTTCCTCCAGAGTAGATGAGGTAAGGCAACCCTAACAAGGGCCGTCGCACCGCGCTGGTGCCCGCGACCGCTCAGGCGACGGCCAGCATCCCGGCTGCGATCAGCGCCAGCACGAGTCCCACCCACTGCACCGGCGCGATCCGCTCGCGCAGCACGATTGCGGCGAGGATGATCGTGCCGGCCGGGTACATCGCCGTCAGCACCGAGATCACGCTCAGCTCGCCGATCCGGATGCCGATCAGCAGCAGCACGTTCGCAGCCGCATCCACGAACCCGCACGCGACCGCGAGCAGCAGCCCTGGACGCCATCCCGAGACCACTGGTCCGGGACGCGCGGAGGAATCGTCGACCGCGACGCCGCCCGCGCCGACCAGTGCAGCCGTGCGCGTCCGCCGGAGCCGGGCCGCGACCGCAACCACGCCCACCGCCGCGAACATGATCGTTCCGGAGACAGCGCGGTTGACCAGCAGCGGCACGAGCCCGGAGTCGTCCGGCGTCTGGTCGATCAGGATGAAGAACGCGCCGATCATCGCGCCCGATCCGACGGCCATCAGGATGCCGCGCAGACTCGGCCGCACCGCCCCCTTCTCGGGCACGAACCCCACGAGCACCACGGCCACGAGGGCGATGCCGAGCGCGACGTATCCGATCGGAGCGAGCGTGTCTCCGCCGAGCAGCCCCCAGGTCATGGGCACGACCGCGGAGACGACCGCCGTCAGCGGCGACAGGATGCTCATCGGCCCGAGCGCGAGGCAGGCGTAGAGCAGCGCGATCGCGATGGCTCCCGTCACACCGGACAGGGCACCCCAGCCGACCGCGCCGGCGGACCACCGGCCGCCCACGAACAGAGACGCCACCAGCAGCGCGGCGAGTCCCGCGAACGCAGAGACGGCGGTGACTCGCAGAGCGCTGATGCGGCGGGCCGCGAGACCGCCCAAGAAGTCGGCAGAGCCGTAGACGAGGGCGCTGGCGAGCCCGATGATCGCGGTGAGCATCAGCCTCGGAAGCTGTAGACGTGCAGCACGGCGCCCGTGTCGAATCGGTCGAGCCGGGTGAGTTCGAGCGCCGCCCTGCCGCGGTCGTCGGGGAACATCCGGGTACCGCCGCCGACGATCACCGGGTACGTCAGCAGCCGCAGTTCGTCGATGAGACTCCACACGAGAAGCGAGCGAACCAGTGTCGCGCTCCCGGCGACGAGGATCGGCCCGCCTTCGCCCGCCTTCAGCTCGGCGACCCGGGCGCGCACGTCGTCGCCGAGACGGGATGCGTTCCAGCCCAGCTCGTCGGTGCGCCGGGTGACCACGTACTTCGGCATCGTGTTCATCTTGTCGGCGAACTCGCCGTCTCGCACCGGCCAGGCCTCCGCGAACTGCTCGAAGGTCTTGCGTCCGAGCAGCAGCGCATCGGCGTCGAGGATCTCCTGAAGCTTGAATTCGAAGAGCTCCGGCGTGCCGTACGGCACCGTCCATCCGGAGTGCGGATGCCCGATCTCTCCCCCCGGAGCCTCGACGACGCCGTCGAGCGTGATGAACTCCGTGACGATCAAGCGACGCACGATGTCTCCTCCCAGAGCCGGGGTGTGAGGCCGATCGTAGCAGCGCGGTCCGCGGCGGTTACCGCCAACTTAAGAGCACGAGACATTTGCGCGGCCCCCTGGCGGGCATGGTCGGCACCCACCTATAGTCTCCCCTGTGTGCCCCCGAAGGGGGGACACGCGTGGCCGGCGCGAGGGAGCATCGGCCATGGGAACGCGTGACGTCATCGCACTGAATCGTGAAGGGGATTTCCGATTATGCAGCAACGCTCAGCTACACCTGTGCCCTCGGGCAGGGGGGATGGCGGCTCGTCCGCCCGCTCCTTCCGCCGCATCGCCGCCGGATTGGCCGTCGTCACGGCGGCCTCGCTCGGTTTCGCGACACTCACGGTCTCGCCGGCGCTCGCCGCGACACCGACGAACACCATCGCCGAGGTGCAGGGCACCGGCGACGTCAGTCCGCTGAACAATGCGACCGTCACGGTGCAGGGCATCGTCACGGCCGACCACCGGGTGGGCGGCTACAAGGGCATCTACCTCCAGACGCAGGGCAGCGGCGGGGCGACGGATGCGACCCCCGGCGTCTCCGATGGCGTCTTCGTCTACCTCAACACCGCCAACCCGTCCGTGGCGATCGGTGACCTGATCACCGTCACCGGAACGGTCAGCGAGTACTTCGGTCTGACCCAGATCACCGCATCCGCCGCCGGAGCGGTCGAGCTCGTCACCGCTGGTGTCGGCGTGCCGGCCGCGACGCCGCTGCCCGACACCGTTCGCGGCACCGACCGCGAGGCGTACGAGAGCATGCTCGTCGAGCCGACCGGCACCTACAAGCTCGCCTCCAGCCACGAGCTCTACAACTTCGGGACGCTCTGGCTCTCGGCAGGCGACGCTCCGCTCGTGAAGAGCACCGAGACGCAGCGGCCCGGGGATGCGGCCGACGTGATCGCGAAGGCCAACCTGGCCGACCGCATCCTGCTCGACGACGGCTACAACATCCAGATCGCGAACAAGGACCACCCCGGCGACCAGCCGTACTTCACCAAGGATGTGGTGGTGCGCAACGGCGACAAGGTCGACTTCCCGGCCACACCGTACGTGCTGAACTGGGGCTTCGACGACTGGCGTCTGCAGCCGACCACTCCGATCAACGACGCGAGCCCGGCGAACCTCAAGCCGACGTTCGAGCAGACGAACCCGCGACCGGATGCTGCTCCCGCTGTCGGCGGCGACTTCGCCGTCGCCTCGTTCAACGTCGAGAACTACTTCACCACCCTGCAGAGCGAGAACCCGCTGGCACGCGGCGCGAAGACCGCCGCCCAGTTCCAGCTGCAGAAGTCGAAGGAGGTCGCAGCGATCAACGCGCTGGGCGCGAACATCGTGACGCTCGAAGAGATCGAGAACTCGATCCACTTCGGCAAGCCCGTCGACACCGCGCTGGCCGACCTGGTCTCCGGACTCAACGTGGCCGCCGGCTCCGACGTCTGGGCCTACGTTCCGACGCCCGCCGCGCTCGTGGACGCCGTCGACACCACCGACGTCATCACCACGGCCATCATCTACAAGAAGGCAGCGGTCACTCGCGTCGGCGACAGCACCACCGTCATCGACGAGTCCGTCTGGGGGAACGCGCGCGAGCCGATCGCGCAGACGTTCAAAGCCGGATCCAAGACCATGAGCGTGGTCGTCAACCACTTCAAGTCCAAGAGCGGAACGGGCACGGAACCGGCCGACGGCCAGGGACTCTTCAACGCCGACCGCGTCGCGCAGGCCAAGAGCGTGCTCGGCCTCGTCGGTCAGCTGGAGCAGACCAGCGGCAGCAAGAACGTCCTGCTGCTCGGCGACTTCAACGCGTATACGAAGGAAGACCCGATCGACGTCTTCACCTCGGCCGGTCTGGTCGATCTGGTGTCGGCCAAGGCCGCGGGCCAGTACACGTACAGCTTCGACGGCGAACAAGGCTCGCTCGACCACGCCCTGGCCTCGCCGGAGCTGGCGGCAAGCGTGGCCGGCGCGGGTGTCTGGGACATCAACGCCAACGAGTGGTCCGACCGCAGCTATGCGTTCGGCGCCGCCGAGGCGGGAACCCCGTATCGCGCGAGCGACCACAACCCGATCAAGATCGGGTTCGCCGAGAAGGACGCCCCCGTCTCGATCGACCTGCTGGCGATCAACGACTTCCACGGCCGCCTCGAGTCGAGTGCGACCTCCGGCGGAGCCGCCGTCCTCGCGGGCGCGGTGAACCAGTTCCGGGCGAAGAACCCGAACACCGTGTTCGTGTCGGCGGGCGACAACATCGGCGCCTCCACGTTCACGTCGTTCATCCAGAAGGACAAGCCGACGCTCGACGCGCTCAACGCGATGAAGCTCGACGTGAGCTCGCTCGGCAACCACGAGTTCGACCAGGGCGTGTCCGACATCCGGAACCGGGTCATCCCGGGCTCGCAGTTCCCGTATCTCGCGGCGAACATCTTCGACAAGGGCACCGACACCCCGACGTTCGACCAGTACTACGTCAAGAACGTCGGAGGCATCCGGATCGGCTTCATCGGCGCGGTCACGAACGAGCTGCCCTCGCTGGTCACGCCGGCCGGCATCTCGGGCATCGACGTGCGCGACGTCACCGAGTCGGTCAACAAGGTCGCACTGCAACTGCGCGACGGCGACCCGTCGAACGGCGAATCGGATGTGACCGTGCTGCTCGTGCACGAGGGCGCGGCCACCCCGGCGCTCGCGGACTCCACGAACGATTCGGCCTTCGGCACAATCGTGAACGGAGCGAACGACGACGTCGACGCGATCGTCTCGGCGCACACGCACCAGGCGTACACGCACGGGGTCGCCATCCCAGGCACCGACCGCACCCGTCCCGTCATCCAGTCGGGCCAGTACGGCGAGAAGCTCGGGCACATCGCCCTCACGGTCGACCCGCAGACGAAGACGATCCAGTCGTTCAGCAGCGAACTGCTGCCTCTGAACGACGCCGCCGGAGCGCCGCTCTACCCGGCCGACCCGGCCGTGGCAGCGATCGTCGCGGATGCGGTGAAGGTCGCCTCGCAGCTCGGCTCCGTCTCCGTCGGCCAGATCACGGGCGATTTCAACCGCGCCCGGCAGGCCGACGGCTCGGAGAACCGCGGCGGAGAGTCCACCCTCGGCAACTTCGTCGCAGACGTGCAGCTCTGGGCCACCCAGGATGCGGGCGCCGAGATCGCTCTGATGAACCCGGGCGGACTGCGTGCCGACCTGAAGTTCGCGTCGACCGGACCGAACGACGCGGACGGCAACGTCACCTACCAGGAGGCCGCATCCGTGCAGCCGTTCGCGAACACCCTGGTGACCGAGACGCTGACCGGAGCGCAGCTCAAGCAGGCGCTGGAGGAGCAGTGGCAGCCCGCCGCGGCCAGCCGTCCGTTCCTCAAGCTCGGCGTCTCCGCGGGCCTGACGTACACGTACGACCCGACGGCCGCCGCCGGCTCGCGCATCACGCACGTCTACCTGAACGGAACCGAGGTGCAGGACACCGATACCCACAAGGTCGTCGTCAACTCGTTCCTCGCCTCCGGTGGTGACAACTTCACCACTCTGGGTCAGGGCAGCGGCAAAGCGGACTCCGGCAAGATCGACCTCCAGTCGATGGTCGACTACTTCACGGCCAACCCCACTGCCACGCCGGACTCGGCGCAGCGTGCGGTCGGTGTGAAGCTGGCGGCGCCGGCATCCGGAACCGCGTACCAGCCAGGCGAGAGCGTGGCCGTGACCCTGTCGTCGCTGCTCTTCAGCGACACGGCGACCCAGCCGACGACCGTCTCCCTGGCGATCGGGGATGCCGTGGTCGGCACCGGAACGATCGACCCGGCCATCGTCACCACCACCGACGAGGTGGGGCGCGCGTCCGTCACGGCGACGATCCCGACCGGTGTCTCAGGCGCTCAGACGCTGACGATCACCGTGCCGGGAACGGACACGAAGGTGTCGGTGCCGATCACGGTCGCGGATGCGACCCCGCCGGCGACCAAGGTCTCGAGCGTCACTCTCGGCTGGGCCAACACGGTGCTCGCGAGCCACAACTCGCAGCTGACCTACACGGTGACCGTGCTCGCCCAGAAGGGCGTCGAGGCCACCGGCACCGTCGTCATCCTCGACCGCGGCAAGCAGGTCGCCACGGTCACCCTGAAGGCGGGCGACGGCGGCAAGGCCAAGGTCACCCTGCCGAAGCTGAAGGCGGGCTTCCACCTGCTGACGGCGGTCTACGGCGGCTCGGATGCGGTGAAGGGCTCGTCGACGCTCCCCTTCCCGGTGCTGCTCTGGTAGCAGCGCGCTGCTGACGTGGGGGCCCGGACCGGAGGCGGTCCGGGCCCCTTCGCGTGCTCCTCCACACGGGTGTGGCTCTCCACAGGCCGGCGGTCGGGTCAGCGGGGGTCGGTCGCTCTCGTTACGATCGAGGAATGAGCTGGAACGCCGAACTGCCCTGGGAGCCCGACGAGCGCGATGCGCCGCCGGAGGAGGACGAGCCGCCGTTCCCCGACTACGCCGACCACACGTACCGCGGTGGCCATGTCGACTTCGGCGGTGGCGCGTTTGACGCGGCCGCCGCATCCGGGGCGCCGTCGGGTGGCGCTCGCCGTGCCGCGCGGGCTTCGTCCTCTGCGCCTTCCTCCGCCCCGGCCGAGGTGCGCGCTGCCCGCCCGCTCTTCGAGTCGGCAGCCGAGGCCCTGCACACCGTGTTCGGCTACGACTCGTTCCGCGGTCAGCAGGCCGAGATCGTCGAGCAGCTCACGGGCGGCGGTGATGCGGTCGTGCTCATGCCGACCGGTGGCGGCAAGAGTCTCTGCTACCAGATCCCGTCGCTGTTGCGCGAGGGCACCGGCATTGTGGTCTCGCCGTTGATCGCCCTCATGCAAGATCAGGTGGATGCGCTCCTCGCCGTCGGCGTGCGCGCCGCCTTCCTCAACTCCACGCAAGACGGCGCAGAGCGCTCGCGCGTCGAGCGGGCGTACCTGGGCGGCGAGCTCGACATCCTCTATGTCGCCCCCGAACGCTTGTCGTCGGAGGCGACCAAGCGTTTCCTCGAACGGGGCACGATCGCGCTGTTCGCCATCGACGAGGCGCACTGCGTCTCCCAGTGGGGGCACGACTTCCGTCCCGACTACCTGGCCCTGTCCGAGCTGGCCGAACGCTGGCCCGACGTTCCCCGCATCGCGCTCACGGCCACCGCGACCGAGGCGACCCACAAAGAGATCACCTCCCGCCTGAAGCTCGAGGGCGCAGCGCAGTTCGTCGCCGACTTCGACCGGCCGAACATCCAGTACCGCATCGTGCCCAAGTCCGAGGTCCGCAAGCAGCTGGTCGACTTCATCACCGCAGAGCATCCGACCGATGCCGGAATCGTCTACGGGCTCTCGCGCAACACCGTCGAGAAGACCGCGGAGTTCCTCAGTGCTCGGGGCCTCAAGGCGCTGCCGTACCATGCGGGCCTGGATGCGGCCACGCGCGCGGCGACGCAGTCGCGCTTCCTCCGCGAAGACGGTGTGATCGTGGTCGCGACCATCGCCTTCGGCATGGGCATCGACAAACCGGATGTGCGGTTCGTCGCCCACATCGACCTCCCCAAATCCGTCGAGGGCTACTACCAGGAGACCGGCCGCGCGGGCCGCGACGGCCTCCCGTCGACGGCCTGGCTCGCCTACGGTCTCAACGACGTGGTGCAGCAGCGCCGCATGATCGACGATTCGCCGGGAGACCTCGCGCACCGGCGCCGCATGACTCAGCACCTGGATGCGATGCTCGCACTCTGCGAGACCGTCGAGTGCCGCCGGGTGAACCTGCTCGGCTATTTCGGCCAGCGCGCCGAGCCGTGCGGCAACTGCGACACCTGCCTCACGCCGCCCGAGAGCTGGGACGGCACCGTTCCCGCCCAGAAGCTGCTCTCGACCGTCGTGCGTCTGCAGCGGGAACGCAACCAGCGTTTCGGTGCCGGTCACCTCATCGACATCCTCCGCGGCAAGCGCACGCCCCGAGTCGACCAGTATGGTCACGACGCCCTCGCCACCTGGAACATCGGCACCGACCTCACTGACAGTCAGTGGCGCGGCGTCGTACGCCAGCTCCTCGCCTCGGAGCTTTTGAAGACAGAGGGCGAATACGGCGTCCTCGCCCTCACGCCCGAGGGCGCCACCGTGCTGAGCGGCGCCCGGCCCGTGATCCTCCGCCGCGAGCCCGACAGGCCGGAACGCGCGCCGCGCTCGTCGCGCAGCACCGCATCCGCCGACCTCGCGCCCGCCGACCAGCCCCTGTTCGAAGCGCTCCGAGCCTGGCGAGCCGAGGAGGCGCGCACCCAGGGCGTCCCCGCCTACATCGTTTTCGGCGATGCGACCCTGCGCGCGATCGCAGGCGCCCGCCCGGCCACGCTCGGCGAGCTCGACGGCATCACCGGCATCGGTGCCAAGAAGCGCGAGGCCTACGGCGAGGCCCTCCTCGGAGTCGTCGCCGCCGCCTGACGCTGCGCGCGCTGCGCGCGTGCTGCGCCAGCGCCGCGCGGCGGCGTCGGAGAAATCGCCCGAGCCGCCCTGACTTCACCGTTCAGACGGACGAAACGCCGGCCCCATTCGCGAAATCTCCGACGTTGCGCGAGCCCATGCGCCCCCTATTCACCCTGCCCGAGCCGCTCCGGCGCCACCGTCGCCGCCGACTTCTGCGGGTAGACGGTTTCGCGGCGCTCGAGCATGGCGACGAAGTCGGCGATGCGGCGCGCACGGGTCTCGGGCCGCTTCGCGTTGGTCGTGCGGAACACGATCGCGAACCGGTTCTGGCTGCTCAGGGTCTCGAAGAACGCAGCAGCTTCCGGATGCGCGGCCAGTGCGGCCTCGAGGTCGTCGGGGAGGGTCTTGTCGGAGACGCGTTGGTAGGCCGCATCCCACCGGCCGTCGGCCTTGGCACGGTCGACCTCGCGCATCCCCGCCTCTGTCATCTCACCGGATTCGATGAGCACTGCGATGAGGTCGCGGTTGCGTTGCGACCAGATGCTGCGCGCGCTCCGCGGGGTGAAAGTCTGCAGAAAGTGGGTCTCGTCGAGGGCGTTGCGGCGGCCGTCGATCCAGCCGAAGCAGAGGGCCACCTGCACCGCCTCGTCGTGGCTGGGGCTGGGGAGTCCGGACCCCTTCTTGGCCAGGGCGAGCCGGATTCCGGCGGATTCGTCGTGGTGCGCGACCAGCCATTCCCGCCAGGCGGCTGCGTCTTCGACGTAGATCGTCTCGTGTTCTCCCATACCCCGATCATCCTCCGATCAGAACCCCGTGTCTGGTACGAATGCGACGATGTACGGTCGTGGTTCTCCAGGGCAGCCAGGGAATTTTCTTTCCGGCCCTTGTGTTATCCCAATGAACGTTTCCGCGACGATCTCGAAGGAGGATGCGATGGCAAGGATGATCGAAGAGCTCGAGGACGAGACCGGCGCCGTGATCAAGTACAAGAGGCACACCAACGGGCGTGGCCTCGTCGCACCGACGGCCCGTGTGGCCGAGTCGGCGTACATCGACGCGACGGCCTACGTCGAGGCTGAAGCCCGGGTGGGACTCGACGCGTATGTGGGTGCCGGAAGCTGGATCGACCGCGGCGTGACCGTGGGCGACCGCACGTTCATCGGCGCCAACGTGCACGTGGGCGCAGGCAGCGTGGTCGGAAGCGGCGTGCGCATCGGCAGCAACGCGAAGCTCGGGCCTGACGTGATGGTCGGCAACGGGATGCGCATCGATCGCGACCTGAAGATCCCCGCCGGAACGGTGCTCGAGTTGCGCGGCGCGGCGGCCGCCCGCGCGTCGCTTGCCGCCCCGCTTCCGCGGAACCCGCGCGCAGGTCGCGGCGACACCCGCGCTAGCTCCCGCCGCGCCGCGTAGGCGCCGGCGCAAGCCACGAACACCGCGCTCAGGCCCTCCCCTCGGGGAGGGCCTTTTCGTCGCCCGGCCCCTGACCCGGACCCGACCCCGGCCCCGGCGCCGCGCGTGCCACGACCGCGGCGCGCACCGACCGCATCCGGGAGGCCGCGGCCAGTGTCGCGACCACCGCGATCGCCGCACCGACGGCGAACGCGACCGAGGTCGTCGTGCGGTCGACGAGAATGCCGGCCAGCGCCGCGCCGGCGGCTGCGCCCGTGTTGACGGAGGTGTTGATCCAGGTCGACGCTTCGTTGCGCACGTGCTCGGCGGTGAGGGCGTCCGCGAGCAGGTATCCGGTGATCAGGCTCGGCGCGAGGAACACCCCGACGCCGACGAGGATGAATCCGAGCGTGAGTTCGTTGCCGGCGACGGCCGCGAGGGCGCTGGTTCCGGCGAGAGCGACGCTGAGCACGACGAGCCGCACGGCCAGCGACGACCGCCAGGTGCGGTGGCCGTAGACCAGGCCGGCGACCGCGCTCCCGGCCGACAGCAGGGCGAGCAGGATGCCCGCGAGAGCTGCGGACGACCGCTCGGTCGCAAAGGCGGGCACCGCCGTCTCCACGGTTCCGAGAACGACGCCGACACCCGAGAGGGCGACGAGGACGATCCAGAACCCCGGTTGCCGCAGCGGTCGCTCATGGGGGTGGGTGACGGATGCGGCCGGCGGCCGTTCGCGAACCGTGCGCGCCAGCGAGAACAGCGCCGTGCCGACGAACGCCACCGCTGCCGTGCCGTACAGGGCGACGACGGGCGTCGCGAACAGCAGCACGAGCCCGACGAGCAGCGGTCCGGTCGTGAAGAGCACCTCTTCGGCGACCGCATCGAGGCTGTACGCACGGGTGAGCATCCGGGGACTGGGAGCGATCGACGCCCAGATCACGCGCATCGCAGACCCGAGCGGGGGAGCGAACAGTCCGGCGATCCCGGCGAGCACGACCAGCAGCCAGGCGTCCGCGCCGGCCAGGCACGCGGATGCGATGCCGGCGAGCGCGGCGGCGAAGAGAGTTCCCATCACCAGGAGCGCGCGCGTGGGGCCGAACCGGTCGACCGCCCGCGCCCGGTACGGCGAGGCGATGACGTTGAGCACGCCGAACGTTCCGGTCGCGGCGCCGGCGACAGCGAACGACCCCGTGGCCGTCTGGACGCTCAGCAGCAGCGACAGGGTCACCGTCGCGTACGACAGCCGCCCGAGCAGCGCCGACGCGAAGAGCCGCGGCGCGTGCGGCAGCCGGAGCACATCGGCGTACCCCTCGCGCGGCGCGGTGGCCTCGCGCGCCTTCCGTGCGCTCACGTCGTCGCTCGAGTCGCGGTAGATCGACCTTCCGGGCCGTCGGGAACGTCGATCTGCCGCGACTCAGACGCAGCGGCGGGCCCGGCCGCCGCGGCGGGCCCGGGGGCGGCGAGCTCGAAGAGCGCGAGGGTGGCGGCCACCGGACGCGTGCCAGGCGCCCCCGGTGCGGCGGCGGCGTCGGCGAGCACGACTCCCGCCTCGCGGACGAGCTCCATCACGCGCTGCCACGCCCCATCCGGAACCCAGAACTCGGCGTCGGTGAACGCGGTCGGAGTGCCTTCGGCGTGCGAGGATGCGCGGCGCGTCAGCTCGGCGGCCATCGCCCCCATGAGTGCTTGCAGCCCGCCATCGCCCGAGGTCAGCCCTTCGCCGCTGGTCGGATCGTGCCGGTACCGCTTCGCCCGGCCGCCACGGATCGGGACCTCTTCCGCGACGTAGACCAGTCCGGCCTCGTGCAGCCGCCGCAGGTGGTAGCTCACGTTGGCCTGGGTGTCGTCGAGTGCACGCGCCGCCTCGGCCGCGCTGAGGGCGGTGCCGCCCAGCAGCGAGAGCAGCCGGAGCCGCAATGGATGCGCGAGCACGCGCATCCCGCGCAGCTCACCCCGTTCGTCACTCACCCGCCTATCCTGCCCGCCTCACTCGCAACTGTCAAACAGTTCTTTGGAGGTGAGGACGCCAGGCCGCGGCCTCACACCACCGACGGCAACCGATCGAGACAGTCCGCCCATCCCTGCCCATGCGATTCCGCGTCCTCCGCTGTCGCGAAGCGTTCGTGCAGCACGGTCAGCTCCGTCCCGCCGCCCGCACCGGGAGCCAGCGTGAGGGTCACGAGTGTCTCCTCCTGGTCGCCGTCCCACCGCCAGGTGAAGACCAGCCGCTCCGGCGGTTCGACCGCGGCGAACACTCCCGAAAGGCCCATGCCGGTCACGTCGGAGACGAGACGCCAGGCGCCGCCGACACGCGCATCCACGTCGCCGGTGCTCTCGAACCGGGCGGGCCAGAACCAGCTGACGAACTCGGCCGGATCGGTGAAGGCGCGCCACACGCGCTCGCGGCCGGCCGGGAGCGTGCGAGTGATCTCGATGCTGGTCATGGATGCTCCTCCAGGTGTCGTTCGAGCGAGTCGAGCCGTGAGTTCCACAGTTCGCTGTAAGCGCGCATCCACTCCTCGGCCGGGCGGAGGGCCGCGGGAGCGAGCCGGCACCACCGCGTGCGCCCGCGCTTGGTGCTGAGCACGAGGCCGGCGGCTTCGAGTACGGCCAGGTGTTTCACGAACGCCGCGAGGCTCATCGGATGCGGATGGGCCAGGTCGCTGACGGTCGCCTCTCCGCCGCGCAGGCGCTGCACGACCTCGCGGCGCGTCTGGTCGGCGAGCGCGTGGAACACGGCGTCCACCTCGTCCGCCGCCGTCGCCGAAAGCTCAACCATGTGGTTAAGTATTGCGCGTTGTCGATACGCGCACAATCCCAGGGATTCGAATTGGAGCATTCCGCAAACGGGCGGCGACGCATCCGGTGCCCGTTTGTAGGCCGCGCACCGACGACTTCCTCTTCCCAGCCGAGGGCCGTACCGTGAAAAGATCCCCGCGAGATCGAAGAGGAACGCTCATGGTAGATACCGCTGTGCCCACCACTACGTCGTCCGCTGTGCCCGCCACGGCACCCGCACCCACCGGCCCCGGCGCCCCGCGAGGTGCTGCGCCGCGCGTGGACATCGAGGCTCTCGGCCGGCAGCTGCTCGGCCAGTGGGCGGAGGCGCGACTCGCCTCCCGCGCGCTGTCGAGCCGACCCGAGATGCAGAAGGTGGAGGGTCTGAGCCTCGCCGATCAGCGGGCGCGCACGTTCGAGCAGCTCAAGCTGCTCGTCGCGAACGGTCAGGTGCACCGCGCGTTCCCGAAGAGCGTCGGTGGCGGCGAGGACAACGGCGGCAACATCGCCGGCTTCGAAGAGCTCGTGGCGGCGGACCCGTCGCTGCAGATCAAGTCCGGCGTGCAATGGGGCCTGTTCGGCGCCGCGGTGCTGCAGCTCGGCACCGAGTACCACCACAAGAAGTACCTCCCCGGCATCATGTCGCTCGACGTGCCCGGCGCATTCGCTATGACCGAGACCGGGCACGGGTCGGATGTCGCATCCGTCGCCACCACCGCGACCTACGACCCCGAGACGCGGGAGTTCGTCATCGACACCCCGTTCCGCGGGGCGTGGAAGGACTACCTCGGCAACGCCGCTAAAGACGGAATCGCCGCCGTCGTGTTCGCCCAGCTCATCACCAAGAACGTCAACCACGGCGTGCACGCGTTCTATGTTCCGATCCGCGACGAGAACGGCGACTTCCTGCCGGGCATCGGCGGCGAGGACGACGGCATCAAGGGCGGCCTGAACGGCATCGACAACGGCCGGTTGCATTTCACCGGCGTGAGGGTCGCCCGTACCGACCTCCTCAACAAGTACGGCGACGTGGCCGAAGACGGCACGTACTCGTCGTCGATCGACAGCCCCGGACGTCGCTTCTTCACCATGCTCGGCACGCTCGTGCAGGGCCGGGTCTCGCTCGACGGCTCCGCGATCAACGCCGCGAAGATCGGCCTGAAGATCGCGATCACCTACGGCGCCGAGCGCCGCCAGTTCACCGCGGGCAGCGACACCGACGAGGAGGTCATCCTCGACTATCAGCGTCACCAGCGCCGCCTGCTGCCCCTTCTCGCCACCACCTATGCGGGGAGCTTCGCCCACGAAGTATTCCTGCACAAGTTCGACGACGTGTTCAGCGGTCGTACCGACACGGATACCGATCGCCAGGATCTCGAGACCATCGCGGCCGCCCTCAAGCCGCTTTCGACCTGGCACGCGCTCGACACCCTGCAGGAGGCGCGCGAGGCCTGCGGCGGCGCCGGCTTCCTCACCGAGAACCGGCTCACCTCGCTGCGCGCGGACCTCGACGTGTACGTCACGTTCGAGGGCGACAACAACGTGCTGCTCCAGCTCGTCGCCAAGCGTCTGCTCACCGACTACAGCCGCAAGTTCGCGAAGGCGGATGCGGGGGCGATGGCCCGCTACGTCGTCACCCAGGCGGCGGGCAAGGCCTACCACGGCACCGGACTGCGCAGCGTCGCCCAGACGGTCAAGGACTTCGGCTCGACCGCACGCTCGGTCAACTGGCTGCAGGACGCGACCACCCAGCGCGAGCTGCTCACCGACCGCGTCGAGACGATGATCGCCGAGGTCGCCAACCGGCTGCGCCCCGCATCCAAACTGGGCAAGAAGGCGGCGGCCGACCTGTTCAACTCGCAGCAGAACGAGCTGATCGAGGCGGCCCGCGCCCATGCGGAACTGCTGCAGTGGGAGGCGTTCACGGATGCGCTGGAGCAGGCTCCCGATGCCGGGACCAAGCAGGTGCTCACCTGGCTGCGCGACCTGTTCGGCTTCGGGCTGATCGAGAAGCACCTGGCCTGGTACGTCATCCACGGCCGCCTGTCGCCGCAGCGCGCCCAGGCGGTGTCGGCGTACATCGACCGGCTGCTCACGCGCATCCGGCCGCACGCCGTCGACCTCGTGGATGCGTTCGGCTACGGACCCGAGCTCGTGCGCGCCAAGATCGCCACGGGCGCTGAGGCCGAGCGTCAGGCGGAGGCCCGCGAGTACTACGCGCAGCAGCGCGCCTCCGGCACCGCGCCCGTCGCCGAGAAGAGCCTGAAGCCCAAGAAGCGCTAGCGCGGGCGGTCCCTGCTGCGCACCGCTGCCCGGCCCTCCCACCGAACGAGGGGTCGCGACGCGCCGTCTCCGGAACGGGTAGGGCGGCGTGTTGCGACACCTCCTTTCGTGTGAGCGGGCGTGCATTCGAAGCCGCGGGGTGCCCGCGCCAACGAGGGGTCGCGACGCGCCGTCTCCGGAACGGGTGGGGCGGCGTGTTGCGACCCCTCCTTGGCCGCGCGGGCGGCTAGAGGAGGCCGAGGGCGCGCACGGCCTCGCGCTCGTCGAGGAGCTCGGCGACGGATGCGTCGATGCGGGAGCGCGAGAAGGCGTCGATCTCGAGGCCGGCCACGATCTGCCACTCGCCCCCCACCGACCGCACCGGGAACGACGAGACGATCCCCTCGGGCACGCCGTACGAGCCGTCGGAGACGATGGCCGCCGACGTCCAGCGCTCGCCGGTGCCGTTGACCCAGTCGTGCACGTGGTCGATGGCGGCGCTGGCGGCGGAGGCCGCGCTCGACGCGCCGCGCACGTCGATGATCTCGGCGCCGCGCTTGGCGACGCGCGGGATGAACTCGCGTGCGAGCCAGTCCTCGTCGACGAGCTCGGTCGCCGGGCGGCCGTCGACGGTCGCGTGGGAGAGGTCGGGGTACTGGCTGGCCGAGTGGTTTCCCCAGATGATGACCCCGTCGATCGCCGACACGGGCACCTCCAGCTTGGCGGCGAGCTGCGCGACCGCGCGGTTCTGGTCGAGACGGGTCATGGCCGTGAACCGCTCCGGCGGAACATCCGGCGCGTGCGCGCTGGCGATCAGGGCGTTCGTGTTCGCCGGGTTGCCGACGACGAGCACCCGGACGTCGGATGCGGCGCCCGCGTTGATCGCCTCGCCCTGCGGACCGAAGATGGCCCCGTTGGCCTCGAGCAGGTCGGCCCGCTCCATGCCGGGACCGCGCGGGCGGGCGCCGACGAGCAGCGCGACACTGACTCCGTCGAACGCCGCTCTCGGATCGTCGGTCACCGCGATCCCGTTGACGAGCGGAAAGGCGCCGTCCTGGAGTTCGAGCGCGGTGCCCTCGGCGGCGGAGAGGCCCTGAGGGATCTCGAGCAGCCGGAGGTCGACCGGCACGTCCGGACCGAGCAGCTGACCCGAGGCGGCGCGGAAGAGCAGGGCGTAGCCGATCTGGCCGCCCGCTCCGGTGACGGTCACGGTGACGGGCGTACGGGATGCGCGGGGTGTACGGGATGCGCGGTCGGATGCGGAGCTGTGTTCTGTCACGCGGCCAGCCTATTCCGAAGGATCGCGGCGGCAGGCACACAGAAGGAACGTCAGAACCAGCGCACCCCCGCGACGGTGAGGCTGGGCGTCTCCGGGTCGGCGGGCGCGGTGCTCGCGGGAAAGTCGAAGACGCCCAGGATGAGCATCATCGGGTAGTCGGGTGAAGCCTCGACGCGCCGGGTGGGAGCGCCGTCGAGGAAGAAGTCGACCGCATCCGGCCGCCAGTCGATCGCGTAGGTGTGGAGCTCGGCGACGTCGATCGGGGTGTCGAGCACGGCGAAGTCTTCGGGAAGTGCCGGGTCGCGAAACCGGTGGACGCCGCTGCCGATGCCGGCGGACGGCCCCGAGTCGGTCGCCCGCACGCCGTCGCCGAAGACCTCGACCAAGCAGAGTTCCCCGCAGCGCTCCGGCCGGTCTTCGAGGCCGATCATCCAGGCCGAGAACATCGAACGCGGCCCGATGCGGGCACGGGCGTCGACCTCCACGCGACCGTATCGGCGCACGAGACCGAGCTGCGTCGGCTGCTGCTCCCGAACGGTCAGGCCCTCCCGGAACGGCGCCGGTGCGAGCGTGCTGCCGACCGGTCCCGACCAGTTCGCGCTCTGCACCGCGGAGACGCGGAGCGCAGGTTCGTGCGTGTCCGCGCACCAGCGCGGGTGCCCCGGCGAGATCGAGAGCCGGAGCCCGCCGCCGGTGAGCGTGTAGTCGGCGGCCGCCGCGAGACGGGAGCTCCACGCGGGCAGGTAGGAGGGCGTCCACACCTCGAGTACGAGGTGCGGTGGGGGGAAGTCGGTGGCGAACGCATCCACGCCCACACCGTACTGCGCCGCGCCGGTCAGGGGGAGCGGCGGGACACGAGGGTATCCGGGCCCATATGCTCTGGGCATGCGCACCTTCTACCCTGAGATCGAGCCGTACGCATCCGGGATGCTGGATGTCGGCGACGACCAGCTGCTCTATTGGGAGACCAGCGGAAACCCGGACGGAAAGCCGGTGGTGTTCCTGCACGGCGGTCCGGGCGGTGCGACCAACCCGGATCAGCGGCGCCTCTTCGACCCCGAGAGGTACCGGATCGTGCTGTTCGACCAGCGGCAGTGCGGCAGGAGCCTCCCGCACGCGAGCGATCCCGACGCGGATCTGAGCGCGAACACGACCTGGAAACTGGTCTCCGACATCGAGAAGCTGCGCGAGCACCTCGAGGTGGAGCAGTGGATGGTGCTGGGCGGTTCCTGGGGGAGCTCACTGGCACTCGCGTACGCCGAGACGCATCCCGACCGGGTGACCGAGCTCGTGCTGCGCGGCATCTTCACCCTGCGCCCCGCGGAGCTGGAGTGGTTCTACGAGGGTGGCGCAGCGGCGCTCTTCCCCGACCTGTGGGAGGGATTCCTCGAGCCCGTGCCGCCGCCCGAGCGCGGGCATCTCATCAGGGCGTACAGCCGGCTGCTCAACGATCCCGACCCCGCTGTGCACGGTCCGGCCGCCGTCGCGTGGTCGCGGTGGGAGTCGTCGACGATCACCCTGCTGCCGCGGCCGGAGGTCGTCGCGGCCTTCACCGAGGAGCAGTACGCGGTCGCGTTCGCCCGCATCGAGAACCACTACTTCATGAACCTCGGCTGGTTCGAGCCGGAGCAGCTGATCCGGGATGCGGAGAAGTTGCGCGGCATCCCCGCCGTCATCGTGCAGGGTCGCTACGACGCCTGCACGCCGCCGATGACGGCCTGGGAGCTGCACCGAGCGTGGCCCGAGGCGGATTTTCGGCTGATCCCGGATGCGGGGCACGCGTTCGACGAGCCCGGCATCCTCGATGCGCTCATCGAGGCCACCGATCGCTTCGCGGGCTGATTCCGCGAGCCGAAAGCGGGGTAGACACCCCCGCGTCCCCTTTTAGGGGGTATGCAACGAGGGCCTATATGTGAGAATCTCTCAGATGTGAGGAATGCTCAGAGGTCCCAGTTGCATGCCTGGTCGTCAGGGTATCGGTCGACGCCCATCGTGGCTACTGCGGGGCTGATGGTGATCATCCTCGTCACCTGGCTTCTCATGGCCGTCGCCCCGTCCGCGAGCGCGGCCGGCGGCTGCGGTACGGCGCCCAATCCGATCGTCTGCGAGAACGCGCTCCCGGGCACCGATCCCTCTGTCTGGGACATCAACGGTGCAGGCGACAGCGACATCCAGGGCTATTCCACCGACATCAGTGTCAATGTCGGCAGCACCATCAGCTTCAAGGTCGACACGACCGCACGGGCGTACACGATCCAGATCTTCCGCACCGGGTACTACCAGGGTCTCGGCGCCCGCAAGATCGCCGACGTCACGCCGTCGGCGACGCTTCCCCAGGTGCAGCCCCAATGCCTGTGGGACGCCACGACCGAGCTGACCGACTGCGGCAACTGGGGCGTCTCGGCGTCGTGGAACGTGCCGACGGATGTCGTGTCCGGCGTCTACCTCGCGCTGCTGACCCGCACCGACAACGGCGACTCGAGTCACATCACCTTCGTCGTGCGCAACGACTCCAGCCACTCCGCAGTGCTGTTCCAGACCTCCGACCCGACCTGGGAGGCGTACAACACCTACGGCGGATCGGACTTCTATCAGGGCGCAGCGAACGGTCGCGCGTACAAGATCAGCTACAACCGCCCGATGGTGACCCGCGGCAACAACGACGGCCGCGACTTCTACTTCAGCAACGAATACCCGATGGTGCGCTTCCTCGAGAAGAACGGGTACGACGTCTCGTACTTCAGCGGTGTCGACACCGACCGGTACGGCTCCAAGCTGCTCAACCACAAAGTGTTCCTCTCCGTCGGGCACGACGAGTACTGGTCGGCTGCGCAGCGCGCCAATGTCACCGCCGCGCGGGACGCGGGCGTCAACCTCCAGTTCCTTTCGGGCAACGAGATGTACTGGCACACGCGCTACGAGCCGTCCGTCGCGGGAACCCCCACCAACTACCGAACGCTCGTCTCGTACAAGGAGACCTGGGCGAACGCGAAGATCGACCCGACCGCGCAATGGACGGGGACCTGGCGCGACCCGAGATTCGCATCCCAGGCCAACGGCGCAGGGCTTCCGGAGAACGGCCTCACCGGCACGATGTACATGTCGAACTTCAGTGACCTCGCCGTGACGGTGAACTCTGCCCAGGGCAAGACGAGGATGTGGCGTAACACCAGTCTGACTTCCATGGCCCCGGGAGCGACGACCGCCCTCGCGCCGAGCACCGTCGGCTACGAGTCGAACGAGGACATCGACAACGGGTTCCGGCCCGCCGGACTGATCGACCTGTCGACGACCGTCGGTCCCGTTCCCCAGTACTTGCAGGACTTCGGCAATGAGACGGAACCGGGTACGACGACCCACCACGTCACTCTGTATCGCGCGCCCAGCGGAGCCCTCGTGTTCTCGGCCGGCACGATCCAGTGGGCGTGGGGTCTCGACCAGAACCACGACGGCGACGGACCGCCGGCCGACGTTCGCATGCAGCAGGCTCAGGTGAACCTGCTCGCCGACATGGGCGCCCAGCCCGCGACGCTCGCATCCGGACTCGTGGCATCCGCCGCGAGCACCGACCGCACCGCGCCCGTGGCCGTCATCACCTCGCCCGCAGCCGGGGCATCGATCGCCAACGGCGCGTCGGTGACCGTCACCGGCACGGCCACCGATTCGGGTGGAGTCGTGGCCGGCGTCGAGGTCTCGACGGACGGCACCACCTGGCACCCCGCGACGGGAACGACCGCGTGGACGTACACCTACAGCCAGCAGGGCGTCGGTGCGCAGACGCTCAGGGTGCGCGCCACCGACGACAGCGGCAACTATCCGTCGACGCCGACGAGCCGCGCGGTGACCGTGACCGGGCCGTACAGCGCCTTCGGCTCGATCGTCCCGGCGACCCCGGATGCGGGCGACACCTCATCCGTCGAGCTCGGCCTCAAGTTCACGCCGTCGCAGAGCGGCTATGTCTCCGGAGTCCGCTTCTTCAAGAGCGCTGCGAACACGGGCGTGCACACGGGCTCCCTGTGGGACTCCAACGGCACCCGTCTCGCCAACGTGACCTTCGCCAACGAGACCGCATCGGGATGGCAGACCGCTGCGTTCACCTCGGTCGTGCCGGTTGCGGCCGGCGTCACGTACACGGTGTCGTACTCGGCACCCAACGGGCACTACGCGGCGACGCAGTTCTACTGGTCGTACCGAGGGTTGACCTTTGCCCCGCTCACGGTCGCAGGCGGCTTCGGTGCGACGCCGGCCGGTGTCTACAACACCGCGATCGGCCAGTACCCGTCGAGCAGTTTCGCGCAGTCCAACTACTTCGTCGACGCCGTCTTCACGACGACGGACAACTCCCCGCTCCAGGCCACCGGCCAATTCCCGATCGCCGGATCGTCGAGCGTGCCGAGGTCGTCGACCGTCGGAGCGACCTTCTCCAAGCCGGTCGTCCCGTCGTCGGTCTCGATCACGCTGAAGAACCCGACCGGATCGACGGTCGCCGGGTCCGTCTCGTACAACGCCACGACCCGGGTCGCGACGTTCACGCCGACGAGCGCGCTGAGCGCATCCACCGTCTACTCGGTCACGATGGCAGCGACGGACACCTCCGGGTTCACTCTGACGAGCGGGCAGACCTGGAGCTTCACGACGGTCAATCCCGATCCCGCGCCAGGAGTGTGCCCGTGCGGCCTGTTCACGGACTCGACCGTGCCGACCACCCTCCAGGTCGCTGACAACCCCGTAACGCTCGGTGTCACCTTCTCGAGCTCGGTCGACGGCACGGTGTCCGGGATGCGCTTCTACAAGGGCACCGGCAACACGGGTACCCACGTCGGAGCGCTCTGGTCGGCGGCTGGTGCGCAACTCGCGACCGCGACCTTCACCAACGAGTCGACGTCCGGATGGCAGACCGTGACGTTCAGCAGTCCGGTCGCGATCACGGCCAACGCGAAGTATGTGGTCTCGTACCGCACGACGACCGGGTTCTACTCGACCGTCGCCGGGCAGTACAGCGGTAGCGGCATCACGAACTCGCCGCTCTCCGCCGGAACCGGTGCCGGCGCGTTCAGCTACTCCGACTCGTTCCCCGACGGGAGCTCGACCACGAACTACATGGTCGACGTCATCTTCAACCGCGCGAACGCGTCGATCACGGCGTCCAACCTGACCCCCGCGAACGGTGCGACCGGTGTGGCGACCTCGTCCACGATCTCGCTGCAGCTCTCCGCACCCGTGGTCGCGGGGTACAACGTGGCCGTGAGCAGCGGCGGTTCTCCCGTCGCCGGCACGACCTACCTGTCGGCCGACGCGAAGACCATCAGTTTCGTACCGAGCCCCGCGCTTCCGGCCGGTGCCGTCGTCAACGTCTCGGTCACGGGAGTGAAGTCGAGCCAGGGGGCGGTGCTGCCGACCCAGAACTGGTCGTTCACGACGCACACCGCAGCAGCGCCGGTCACGTACTCCCTCTTCGGGTTGGAGAACCCGGTGACGCCCGCAGCCACGACCGATTCGTCCTCCGTCGAACTCGGCGCCTCGTTCACGACCTCTCAGTCGGGAACGGTCAACGCCATCCGGTTCTACAAGGGCACGACCAACACGGGCACGCACACCGGTTCGCTCTGGTCGAGCACCGGCACCCGGCTGGCGACGGTGACGTTCACCAATGAGACGGCCTCCGGATGGCAGACCGCGCAGCTCGCAACGCCTGTCGCGATCACCGCGGGTCAGACCTACGTCGTGTCCTACCTGGCGCCCAACGGCAACTACTCGTTCACGAGCAACTACTTCGCCACGGCCAAGACCAGCGGTCCGCTGACCGCCGGAACGGTCAACAACGGGCGGTTCGTCTACGGCTCGGGCGGAACGATGCCGAACGGCACGTGGAATGCGACGAACTACTTCGTCGACGTCGTGTTCACCCCCTCGACGACGCCGCCGCCCGCACCGGTCTCGGTGACCTCGACCGCCCCCGCCTCGGGTGCGACCAATGTCGCACCGACCGTGACGGTGACGGCGACGCTGTCCGCCGACCCGGGCTCGACGCCCGCGCTGGCGCTCAGCGGACCGGGCGGTTCGATCGCGGGCACCTCGAGCTACAACGCAACGACCAAGGTCGTCTCGTTCACACCCACGACACCCCTGCCCTGGTCGACGGCCATCACCGCATCCGTGACGGCACCTGGGGCGACCATCACCGGAGGCTCGTGGTCGTTCACCACGACGGCCGCCCCGCCGACGGTCGACGTCGACAGCATCTTCGCGGCGAACGCCGTTCCCGACGTGCCCGGATGGGGTGACTCGAACGAGATCCAGGTCGGAGTCAGATTCACGACCTCGGTGGCCGGAACGATCACCGGCATCCGCTTCTACAAGGGAGTCGAGAACACCGGCGTGCACCAGGGCTACCTCTGGTCGGCGACCGGACAGCAGCTGGCCGCGGTGACCTTCGCCAATGAGACGGCCTCGGGATGGCAGACCGCGACATTCAGTCAGCCGATCGCGATCGTGCCGGGCGTCGAGTACCGCGCGAGCTACCACAGCAACGTCGGCTGGTACTCGGTGACGTCCGGCGGCCTCGCGAACGTCGTGACCAACGGACCGCTGTCGACCTTCGCGCCCGGCGGGGTCTACCAGTACGGCGGGGACTTCCCGTCGAACCCGACGACTACGAACTTCTGGATCGATGTCGCATTCAAGCCAAATCCGTAACGGCGGATGAACCGTCGGGGCCTCCGACCAACCGGCCCCGCACAACAACTCCATTGGGGGAGTAGAGATGACTGAAAAGCTGAGGATCGCCGTCGTCGGCGCCGGCTACTGGGGGCCGAATCTGGCCCGCAATTTCCGTGGCAGCCCCGACTGGGACCTGGTCGCGATCTGCGACCTCGACCGGGACCGCGCCCAAGCGCTCGCCGACAAGGTCGGCGGCGCGCGGGTGGTCACCGACCTGGCCGAGCTGCTGGAGTCGGACGAGATCGACGCGGTGGCGGTCGCGACGCCCGCCCGCACCCACCACGCGGTGGCGCGGGCAGCGTTGGCCGCGGGAAAGCACGTGATGGTCGAGAAGCCGCTCGCCGACACCGGGGAGCGCGGCCAGGAGATGGTCGCCTTCGCCGCTGAGCAGGGGCTCGTGCTCATGGCCGACCACACGTACTGCTACACGCCGGCCGTGCTGAAGATCCGCGAGCTGATCGATGAGGGCGCGCTCGGCGACATCCTCTTCATCGACTCGGTCCGGATCAATCTGGGGCTCATCCAGCCCGACGTCGACGTGTTCTGGGATCTCGCGCCGCACGACCTGTCGATCATCGACTTCGTGCTCCCCGGCGGACTTCGACCGCTGTCCGTCTCGGCGCAGGGCGCCGATCCGCTCGGCTCGGGAAAATCGTGCATCGGCTACCTGACACTCCCGCTGGAGAACGGTGCGATCGCCCATGTGCACGTCAACTGGCTCAGCCCGACCAAGATCCGACAGATGATCATCGGCGGAACGCGTCGCACCCTCGTGTGGGACGACCTCAACCCGCAGCAGCGCCTGAGCGTCTACGACCGGGGAGTCGACCTCGAGCTTCAGAACCGGGACGAGGCCGACCGCAGGGCTGCGACGATCTCGTACCGGCTCGGCGACACCTGGTCGCCCGCCCTGCCGGAGCGCGAGGCGCTCGGAGCCATGGCCGCCGAGTTCGCGGCGAGCATCCACGAGAAGCGTCCCTCCCGCACCGACGGGGAGGCGGGCCTGCGGGTCCTCGCCGTTCTCGAGGGCGCGACACGGAGTCTTGACCTGGGTGGCGCCGCCGTGCCACCGTTCGATGAGCGCATCCTGGTGGGAGGACTGTCATGAGCACACTGCAGGGCGCGAACGTCCTGGTGACCGGCGGTGCCGGCACCATCGGTTCGGAGATCGTCGACCAGCTCCTGACGGCCGGGGCGGCACACGTCGACGTGCTCGACAACCTCGTGCGGGGCCGCACGGCCAACCTCGCCGACGCATTCGCATCCGGACGGGTGACGCTCGTCGAGGGCGACCTGCGCGACCGTGACCTGGTCCACGACGTGACCCGCGGAAAGGACCTCGTGTTCCACGAGGCCGCCATCCGCATCACCCAGTGCGCCGAGGATCCCCGGCTGGCGCTCGAGGTCCTCGTCGACGGCAGCTTCAACGTGTACGAGGCGGCGGTCGAGCACAGCGTGGGCAAGCTGATCAGCGCGTCCAGCGCATCCGTCTACGGGCTGGCCGAGGAGTTCCCGACACCGGAACGCCACCATCACCACAACAACGACACCTTCTACGGTGCCGCGAAGTCGTTCAACGAAGGGATGCTCCGCAGCTTCCGCGCGATGAACGGGCTCGACTACGTCGCCCTGCGCTACTTCAACGTCTACGGACCCCGGATGGACGTGCACGGCCTCTACACGGAGGTGCTGGTCCGCTGGATGGAACGCATCGCCGACGGCAAGCCGCCCCTGATCTTCGGCGACGGCCTCCAGACGATGGACTTCGTGTTCACCCGCGACATCGCACGCGCCAACCTGCTCGCCGCAGCGAGCGACCTCACCGAGGGCGTGTACAACATCGCCAGCGGCACGGAGACCAGCCTGCTCGGGCTGGCCGAGGCGCTGCTCGAGGCCATGGACTCCGACCTCAGCGTCGAGCACGGGCCCGAGCGGGCCGTGAACGGCGTGACCCGGCGGCTCGCCGACACGTCGGCCGCGCGCGAAGATCTCGGCTTCGTCGCCGAGGTCCCGCTGACCACCGGCCTGCGGGAGCTCGTCGAATGGTGGGCCCCGCTCCGCGAGGAGATCGCCGCCGGTCGCACCCTGGTCGCTTCATGAACCGCGTCAACGTCATGAAGCCCTGGCTCGGCGAGGAGGAGATCGCCGCGGTGACCGAGGTCATCGAGTCGGGCTGGGTCGCCCAGGGTCCTCGCGTCGCGCGCTTCGAAGACGAATTCTCGGCGGCGATGGACGCGTCCGACGCCGTCGCCACGTCGAACTGCACCACCGCGCTCCACCTCGCGCTCGTGGTGGCCGGTGTCGGACGGGACGACGACGTGGTCGTCCCGTCCTTCTCCTTCATCGCCACGGCCAACGCGCCGACGTACGTGGGCGCGCATCCGGTGTTCGCCGACGTCGACGAGACCACGGGCAATCTGACGGCCGACACGGTCGCGGCAGCGATCACCGATCGCACCCGCGCGGTGATCGCCGTCGATCAAGGCGGTGTTCCTGTCGACCTCGACTCCATCCGGGCGCTCTGCGATCCCCTGGGCATCACGGTCATCGAGGACGCCGCCTGCGGCGCCGGCTCGACCTACAAGGGCCGCCCGGTCGGTGCAGGGGCAGAGGTCGCGGCGTGGTCGTTCCACCCCCGCAAGCTGCTCACCACGGGAGAGGGCGGGATGCTCACCACGAGCAACCCGGACTGGGCCGCGCGCGCCCGGCACCTCCGCGAACACGCCATGAGCATCTCGGCGAAGGACCGGCAGGCCAGCGTGCTCCCACCCGCCGAGGAGTATCTCGAGATCGGCTTCAACTACCGCATGACCGACCTGCAAGCCGCGATCGGCATCGTGCAGCTCGGCCGGCTCGGCGCGATCGTCGCCCGTCGCCGCGAGATCGCTGCAGAGTACGCGAGGCAGCTCGCGGACATCGAGGGTCTGCGCCCGGTCCGCGATCCCGCCTGGGGCACCAGCAACTTCCAGTCGTACTGGGTCGAGGTCGAGCCGTCGTTCGGCACCGGCCGCGAGGGTGTGCTCGAGGCACTGGCCGCAGCCGACATCTCCGCGCGACGCGGAATCATGGCCTCCCACCTGCAACCGGCGTACCGGAACGTCGACACCGGCCGGGTCGCACTGCCGGTGACGGAGCGTCTCACGAAGAACTCGATCATCCTCCCGGTCTTCCACCAGATGACCGAGGGGGAACAGGAGCGGGTCGTCGAGGCGTTGAGGGGTGCCGCCGCGCTGCGAGGTGCAGCGTGACCGATGTCGTCCTGATCGCCGCCAGCGGCCTGTCGCGAGAGGTGATCGCGGCTGACCAGGACACGTTCGACGTCGTGGGGATCCTCGACGACAACCCCGAACTGCATGGAACCATGGTCGGTGGCGCGCCCGTGCTCGGAGGCACCGAGCTGGCCGCTCAGCTCAGCACGGCCCTCCTCGTCTGCGTCGGCTCGGGCGCCGGCCGGCGGCGCGTCGTGGAACGTCTCGGCCTCATCGGCGTGCGAGACGACCGCTACGCGACTCTGATCGACGACTCGGTGCGCATCCCGCCGGGCTGCGAGGTCGGACGGGGGAGCATCCTTCTCGCCGGCACCGTGCTGACCGCGGATGTGACGATCGGTCGTCACGTGGTGATGATGCCGCATGTCACCGTCACGCACGACGATGTGGTCGAAGACTTCGTCACCCTCGCTGCAGGGGTCGCGCTCGGAGGAACGGTTCTCGTGAGAACGGGGGCGTACATCGGGATGAACGCCGGCGTGCGTGAGCGCACGACGATCGGCCCGGACGCGATCATCGGGATGGGCTCGGTCGTCCTCGGCGACGTGCCGTCCGGGGAGACGTGGGTGGGCGTGCCGGCTGCGCCGCTCGTGCTCGCCGGCCGGAACGCGGTCGGACGATGACGATGCGCAAGGCCGAGCAGCAGGATCATCACGCGAACGACCAGGAGCCGCCGTCGAAAGTGCGCAGGCTCAGTCACGGTGCGACCTGGAGCCTGATCAACACCCTCGTGACGCGGGTGGCCGGTATCGCCGTCATGGCGGTGGTCGTGCGCATCGTGTCGCCCCACGATTTCGGTGTCTTCACCGTGGCAGCTCTCGTCTACACGATCGTCTCGTCGTTCGGCGAGCTGGGACTCTCGGCCTGCATCCTGCGACGGGATGTCGACGTGTCGCTCGCGGCGCCGACGGTCACCCTGCTGTCGATGGCGAGCGGGGTCATCCTGTCCACGACGATGGCCGCGTTCGCGGAACCGCTGGCCGCCGCCCTCGGCGCGCCCGAGGCGGACTCGGCGATCCGCATCCTCTCGATCTGCGTCTTCCTCAGCTCGCTGACGACCGTCTCGTACGCCCTCCTCGCCCGTGACTTCCGGCAGGGCAGACTCTTCGCCGCGACGGCGATCGCCTTCGTCCCGTCGAACGCCCTCCTCGTCGTTCTCGCCATCAACGGCGACGGCGCCCTGGCCTTCGCCTGGTCGCGGGTGGCTGCGCAGGTGATCACCGGGGCGTACGTGATCTGGGCCGCCCGCCCGTGGTACTCGCCGCGCTGGAACAAGCTGCAGGCACGCGTCGTGCTGGGATTCGGTCTGCCGCTGGCCGGAGCGAACCTGCTCAACTACCTTCTGCTCAACGCCGACTTCGCGTTCATCGGAAACCTTCTCGGTCCGGCGCTCCTCGGCATATACACCCTGGCCTTCAGCGTCGCCTCATGGTCGACCGCAGCCCTGGCCGGCACGATCAACGGCGTCGCTATGCCCGCGCTGTCGGCACTGCGCGCTGAGCCGGACAAGCTGAGGGAGACGCTGTCACGGTGGGTTCGGCTGGTCGCCCTCGTCGCCTTCCCGGTCGGCGCGCTGACCGCAGTGCTCTCGTCGGAGATCATCGCCGTGCTCTACGGACCCCAGTGGACGCAGGCCGGCCCGGTGCTTGCGATACTGGCGGTCTACGGCGCGATCTTCGCGGTGTCCCTGCTGCTGTCGAACCTCCTCGTCGGGGTCGGCCGCACCGGACGAGTCTTCATGATCCAGGCGGTCTGGCTCGGCACGCTGCTCGTCGCGATGTGGCTGGGCGTGCAGTGGATGGGCATCGAAGGGGCCGCCCTGGCCCATGTGGTGGTCATCGTGGTCATCGTCGTTCCGATGTACCTCGTCACGCTCAGGCCGGTGCTCCGGTCGGCTCCGCGGCTCCTGTTGAAGGCCGTTGCCGCGCCCATCCTCGCAGCACTGTTCGGCGGAGCGGTCGCGTACGCAGCGATGTTCTCGCTCGACGGCAGCTTCCTCAGGCTCGCCGTGGGGGGCACGGCCGGGCTCTTCGCGTACCTGGTCGTCGCGCTCCCGATGATCCGTGAGCACCTTCCCTCCCGCATCACCGCGAAGCTGGCGCCGGTGCTCGGCGGCTACGACTCGGTTCTCCGCTTCCTCGCCCGCAAGCCGGTGCGCACATGACGACGACGGATGCGGGCGCCAAGCCCAGGATGGTCTACTTCCGCTGGACGCGGCCCGGCCTCCCAGCCTTCCTGCAAGGGCACGTGAGCGAGCAGCTGGCGACCCTGGAGCAGTTCTTCGACATCGTCGTGATCGACCGCGACTGCGACTACGGCCGGATCTGCGACGCGTACCAGCCCGACCTCAGCGTGTTCGAATCCGGTGTCTATGCGGGCGACCGGTCGATCAGCAACACCACCAGCCATCCCGAGATCCCCAAGCTGGGCTTCCTCCACGCGGACGCCTTCGATTCGTCACGCGCCGCATTCGTCGCCGACATGGCGCGCTGGAACGTCGACTGGTTCTTCACGACCTCGATGTCGATGGCGGAGTACACGCCCGAGATCGCGGACAGGCTCTTCGTCTGGCCGAACGCCGTCGACCCCGCGGTCTTCCACGACTACGGCCTGCCCAAGAACATCCCCGTCCTCTTCACCGGGAGCCAGGCCTGGCACTATCCGTGGCGGAACGCGGTCAGCCGTGCGGTCACCCCGGAGTTCATCACGACGACGATGCCCCATTTCGGCTGGGGCCAGGCACGCGGCACGGAGCGGATGGTGCGCGGCGAGGAGTACGCGCGGCTGCTCAATTCGAGCGTGTTCGTGCCGACGTGCGGCACGATCTCCCGGGATCTGGTGCGCAAGCACCTCGAGATCCCGGCTTCGATGGCCTGCCTGGTCACCGAACGCACGGCTGCAGTGGAGGCCTTCGGATTCGAGGACATGGTGAACTGCGTCTTCGCCGACGCGTCCGATGTCGTCGACAAGCTCGACCAGCTTCTGCGCAACCCCGACGACCTCGACCGGATCACGCTGGCAGGGCACCGATTGGTGCACGAGCGCCACACCGTCGCGAAGCGCGATCAGGTGCGGCAGTGGTTCGAGCTGGTGCGCGAGCACGGAACCGGAGTCCGGCTGAGGCAGACCTGGCCCGACGGCCGCCTCGAGCTCGCCACGCCCGACACGGATCTCCTGACCGGCAGGGTCGTCGGTTCCGGCCCCGACCGGGTGCTGCTCGCGCAGGGCTGGGAGGCCGTCGACAGCGGAGACATCGCCGCCGCCGAGCGTGACTTCCTGCGCTGCATCAACTACTACTTCATGCCCGAAGCGGCCATCGGCCTGGCGTTCACGGGTCTTCTCCGGGGCGACCCCGCCGCCGCCCAGGACTGGGTCTCCCGCGCGATCAAGGCGTCGTCGACGTACGGTGCCGCCGAGCCCGACCCGGTGCAGTGGGCGACGGAGCTCCGGATGCTGCTGTGCGCCGGCGATCTCGCGGCGGCCCGAATCGCGGCCGAGAAGTATCCGGGCATGTCCCATCCGGAGCTGGATCGGGTGCGCGCTGCCGTCGCAGCGCTGACCGGCGCGGAGGTGAGCGACCCGGGCGCGCGCCCGCGCGCATCCGTCTGCCCGCCGCCCGACTCCACCGATGAACAGTGGACTCTCCGGCTCGTGGCGATGCTGCGGGCGTGCGGGCAGGCCGGTCCTGCAGCACGGCTGTCGGAGCAGCACGGGACCTCGTCGGCTGAGAGCGGTACAGCGCCGCTGCCGGCAGTGCGCGCCGGCTGGCGCGGCCGCTTCCGGGTCGAGGCGCGACTGGCCCGCCTCCGGAAGGGCGACTCGCGGTCGACGGCGGAACGCTGGGTGCGGGCACGACTCTCGCCCCTCAAGAGACGCCTCACGAGCGACCCCTGGTCGCGGTTCGTCGGCGACTACGCGAAGCGCGAGCCCGTGTCGACAGCGGTCATCGTGCTCGGGAACGACGGATGGAGCAGATCGGCTCGCGCGGTGAGGAGCGGTCTGCTGGAGAATCCGGCCGTGCGCGAAGTGACGACGTTCCCCTCCGACTCCGAGCCGGACGCACACGCCCGCGTCGACGACCAGACCTCGCTCTACTTCGTCACCTCGGGCGGTACCGCCCTGCTCGGCGGTTCGGTCGCGCTCGGACGGGCGGCGACGATCATCATGGAGGGTGTCAACGAACCATCGGGTCAGAGGATCCTTGAAGACCTGATCGCCGGACGCGAATTCGATCTCGTCGACCATCGGCCAGAGCACGGCACCGGAACGGTGGTGCTGCGACGGTCCAGCGTCGGAATACAACGGAAGGACAACGCTCGATGACAATCCCCCTCGTCGACCTGCGGGCACAGCAGGCGGAGATCGCCGAAGACATCGCCGGCCCGCTGAGCGAGGCATACGCGAACGGGCATTTCATCGGCGGTCCCGAGGTCGAAGAATTCGAGCGCGAGTATGCGTCGTTCATCGGCGCGCGCCACTGCATCGGTGTGGGCAACGGCACGGACGCGCTCGAGTTCGCGCTGCGCGCTGTCGGGGTCGGCCACGGCGACGAGGTGATCGTTCCCGCGAACACCTTCATCGCCACGGCGGAGGCCGTGATGAGGATCGGTGCGACGCCGGTGCTCGTGGATGTCGACGACGAGTATCTGCTCATCGATCCGGAGCTCGCCGTCGCTGCGATCACGGAGCGCACGCGGGCGGTCGTTCCCGTGCACCTCTTCGGGCAGGTCGCTCCGGTCGAGAAGCTCGCAGCCGCGGCCGAGGCGGGCCTGGCCGTCGTCGAGGACGCGGCCCAGGCCCACGGCGCCCGACGATTCGGACAGGCGGCAGGCACGCTGGGCGCCGTCGCCGGCACCAGCTTCTACCCGGGCAAGAACCTCGGAGCGGCAGGTGATGCCGGAGCGGTGACGACGAACGACGACGACACCGCTGCGAAGCTCCGGCTGCTCGGCGCGCACGGCAGCCGCACCAAGTACGTGCACGAGGCGGTCGGATTCAACTCACGGCTCGACACGGTGCAGGCGATCGTCCTGCGGGCCAAGCTGCGGCGACTCGCAGCGTGGAACCGGATGCGCGTGGCCGCGGCGCAGCGGTACAGCGAGCTCCTCGCAGGCTCCGCCGTCGCAACCCCGCGCTCGGCACCGGGAAACGAGGACGTCTGGCATCTCTACGTGGTGCGCGTCGAGGAGCGGGACCGCGTGCTCGCGCGGCTGAACGAGGCGGGGATCGGAGCGGGGATCCACTACCCGACGCCGCTCCACCTCACCGAGGCGTTGTCCGGTCTGGGCCGAGGGCGCGGGGACTTCCCGGTGTCCGAAAGGGCCGCCGACCAGATCCTGTCGCTGCCGATCTATCCGCATCTCACCGCCGAGCAGCAGGATGTCGTGGTCGAGGTTCTCCTCGACGCCGTCGGCTAGCGGGCGCTTCTGCGCTTCGAGCGCTTGGAGCGCTTCGGTCGCGCCGAGAGAGCCGGATTCGTGATCCCGGCCGCCGCGAGCGTCTGGCGTTTGAGCACGTTCGACAGCGCGCCGATGAAGCCGACGCCGAAGAAGACCAGGCTCGATGCCTGCGGAAAACCGAACGCGTCGAAGGTGGCGAAGCTGCACGCACCGGCGGCGACCATCGCCGCGAGCGCCTGCGCGAGACTGCGGATGACCGGGTCGGAGGACATCTTGCGGGTGGCGAAACCGGTGAGGATCGCGACGATGAAGAGCGTCAGGATCGCGGCGGTGCCGAGGATGCCGACCTCGATGAGGAGTCCGAGGTACTGGTTGTCGAGGATGCGGTACTGCGGCAGGAACGTGCCGAGTCCTCGACCGAACACGGGGGATCGTTTGATGAACTCCCACGCGAGCGCGTAGCTGTCGGTCCTCGATGCCGCGCTGCCGTCCTCCGAGATGCCGGTGAAGAGCCGGGTCAGGGTGCCGAGCATCCCGGGAATGGTGACGTACACGGCGACGATGATCGCGGCGATCACGGCGTACGACATCCGCCGCCGGCGCTTGGGCCAGATCGGCATCAGGATCGCCAGTGCGACGACCACGCCCACCAGAGCGGAGCGTGAGATGGTGATCGGCACCGCGAAGGCGATCGCCGCCACCGGGAACCATCGCACGAATTTGCTGCGGTGGGTGTCCGCGAACGCGAAGTGCAGCGCGAGCGGAAGGATCATCGAGAGCACCACGCCGAACTCGATCGGGTGCGTCGATGTTCCGGCGGCCCGGTTGAAGCCGTTGCGGCCGTAGATGCTCGTGAGGGAGGTGTTGGGGGTGAGCCCCGGGATCTGGATCACATCCACGATCGCCTTGCCGGTGAAGAACTGGAGGATGCCGATCGTGGCGATGATGCCGCCGACGATGACCAGTACGCGCAGGGGCCGCTCGATCCTCGCGGTCGTGGTGAGGCCGTCAGAGGCGAGGAGCACGATTCCGAGCCAGGATGCGATCAGCAGCAGCCCGCGATCGGCCGAGTTCAGCTCCAGGCCGTCGATCGGCCGCATGGTCGCGACGACGTAGCTGATCAGCACGGCGAGCGTGAAGCCGAGCATCGCACGGCGGACCGATTGGGGTGGGCTGAGGGATGCGATCGACCGGTTCATCTGCGCGCCCACCCACCAGATGAGGGCGGCCAGCCCGACGAGCAGGGCCGGAGTTCCGACGGCACCGAGCGCCGAGATCGTGAGGTTCGCCGGAATGAGCAGGAGCACGAGCACGTAGCCCGTCAGCAGCCAGGACGCATCCAGCCGCGAGCCCTCCTGAACCGTCGGCGACGTCAGCGCCACCCTGCTCACCGTCGAACCGTCACCGTCTGTCTGCGACGAGGTCCGCATCGTCGTCGTCGCGGGCGACATCGTCGGACAACTCCACGGAGTCGTCGACTGCATCGTCGAAGTCGTCGAAGTCGAAGCGGGGTTCGGTGGCCGCGGCTTCGGCTTCCACAGGTTCGGCGACGACCGGCTCGCGCGCGACGTCGGCCGTGGTGGAGACCGCCGGCTCAGCGGGCCGTCGTCGTTTGCCCGAGGTCGCGGGCTTTGCGGGCCGCGCGGTTCTGCCCGGGCTCGCTCGCTTGCCGGAGGGCGCGCGGGCGTCGGGAACGGCGCTCGCCGCGGAGTCCTCTTCCGCCGCCTCCCGTGCGGCCAGGCGGGCCGCCTTGCGGGTCTTCCGGCGTCGCAGGAGGGCATCGACCGAGATCGCGAGCAGCGCCGTGATCACGAGTCCGGCCGCGACGACGACGATGAGCGTGCGCACCAGCGCCGACGTGTTCGGCTCCGCGACGGTGTTGTCGGTGATCACCATCAGCCGCACCTGGCTTCCGCCGGTCGCGTTGACTTCGTCTTGAAGGGCCTTCAGCCGGGTCGTGGTCAGAGCGAGCACGCTGTCGAGCGTCGAGAACGCGCCGGCGGGCGTGCGGTCGGAGGCCGTCACGGCGAGCACGGAGCCGGAGACGGAGGGGTCGGGCTCCACGGTGTACTCCGCGTGCGAACCCTTGGGCACGATGCTCTCCACCGAGGCGGAGTCCATCAGTGACTTGGAGAGAACCCCCGCGACCACATCCAGGCCGCCGAGGTTGAGGAACGGATTGCCGCCGTCGGTGACGGGGCCGTTGGCCGACGCGGTCTGCCGTGGCGGCAGGAGCAGCACCGATGACTGCACGTCGTAGGTCAGCGGGATGATCCGCAGCACGGCCATCACCAGCCCGCCGGTCAGGATGAGACCGGCGACCAGCACGTACCAGCGGCGACCGGCCGCACGAACGATTTCGAAGAGATCCACCGGCGTCCTCCCAAGCACACGGTTAAAAGATGAGCATTATTCCAAAAGATGAGGTTTAGTCTATGTTATGTGCCGTGACAACCTTGACGCCCAAGAGGGGGGGATCGTATGACCGTGTGGGATCTGTTCACCGTGGCCTTCCAGCGCAAGCTGCTGACCATCTGCTGCGTGCTGCTCACGGGCCTCGCGGTCGCCTGGGTGAGTCACGCGCAGCCGGTCTATCTGTCGCAGGTGAACGTCGTCGTGCTGCGGCCCGCATCCGTGCCCCTCAATGCCTACACGAACACGTCGCAGTCGCTCATCGACATGGCCGGGGTCGTCGCCCGGGCCGTCGAGGGCGGTGACGGAGCGGCGCAGACGGTCTCCGACGGCGTCACGCTCGCCGGTGAGGGCGTCCGCGATGGCTACGCCGTGCAGCAGCCGAACGGCGGCGGCCAGTGGCAGTACCGCTTCGACCAGCCGTTCCTCGACATCCAGGCGGTCGGATCGACTCCCGCCGAGGCGCGCAGACAGATGGCTCTCGCGCTGGCCGACGTGCGCGCCACCCTGGATCGGGTGCAGGACGCCCAAGGCGTCGCCGCGGCGAATCGCGTGCGGGTCAACCTCAATCCGCTCGAGCCGCAGCTCACCGTCGCCGGCGGCAGCCGCGTGCGAGCCGTCGGAGCCACGGCCCTCCTCGGCATCCTGATCACGTTGGCGCTCATGGGGACGCTCGGTCCGAAGCAGCAGAGCCTCGAGGTCGGCGCCCGTTCGATCCAGCCCGAGCGGCCGCGCTCCCGGCCCCGGGTCCGGGTGCCCAGCGGGGTCTGATCAGCCGTCGATGGCGGCGAGGAACTCGCGCGCCCTGGCGTCCCAGTTCTGACTCACCGCGTAGGCGCGGCGCGCATTCTCGGCGTCCGCATCCGGAGGCTGTGCGAGCGCGTCGAGCGTGAGCCGCACGAAGGCCTCAGCGCTGTCCGCGATGTCGACGAGACCGCTCGGGATGCGCCGCGTGCTCGGCAGGTCGCTCACCACCGCGTGCTTTCCGGCCGACAGGTACTCGAGGGTCTTCAGCGGATCGCTGCCCCGGTTGAAATCGGTGTCGGTGTACGGCGTGAGTCCCACCCGGATGCGCCGCATGTACGACGGCAGGCGTTCGAAGGGTTGGGCGCCGACCCACTGCACGTTCTCGCGCGCGATCAGGGCGCTGATCCGTTCGGCATCGAAGGTCAGCTGTCGTGGTCCGACGAGCAGGAGGGATGCACCGGTCTCCGCGACCGCCTCGAGCACGGCCAGATCGATGCGATCGGAGAGGTGGCCGACGAAGCCGGCGATCGGATCGGTCAGGACCACGTCGGCGGCGGCCGGTGCCGCATCGAGGTCGGCGAAGCGGTCGGTGTCGCAACCGTTCGGAACGACGACGATGCGTTTCGCGAGCGGCGACCAGCGTTCCTTCAGACGGTCGGACACGCAGACGACCACGTCCGCCTGGCCGAACTGCCGGCGCTCGCGGCGGCGGAGCCAGCTGGTCGAGATGCCCATCAGCTCGCCACCGGCGATCCAGTCGTCCGTTCCGTAGATGACCTTCGCATCCGCTCGGCACGAACCGAAGACGTCGTCGAGCGATGCGGCGACGAGCGCTCTGGGCGTGACGCCCAGCCGGCGCACGGCGTTCGCGATCGACCGCCGGGTGACCACCTCGGCGACCGTTCGGAGAACGGGTCGGCCGATGCCCGGGGCGGTGAGGGGCGTGAGTCTCGCGAGGTTCGGTCCGACCATCCGGAGCCGCGGTCCTGTCGTCGAGCTCCGCAGAGCGGGCTTGCGCAGGGGCGTGAGCACCGAGACCGGAGGGTCGACGAACAGCACCGGAGCGAGCCGCGCGAGGTGGATCGCCAAGTGCTTCTCGGACAGCCAGGTGTCATCCCACGACGTGCTCGACGCGATCACGATGAGCCCGTGCCAGGACTGCCCTCCGAAACCGCCCCGTTCGGCGGCCGACCCCCCTCGGCTCATGCGGTCCTGCTCGTCTCGTCCCGATGCCAGGTGGAGCGGTCGCCCCGGCGCATCCTCTCGGCCGCGCGCGCGATGACCGCTGTCGCGACGAAGACGGGCAGCCGCAGGATCAGTCGCGGCTCGGCGCGGCCCAAGGCGACGAGGTCGCCGATGCCGGTCGACGCGGAATCCGAGACCAAGCCGTCCTTTCCGAGCTCGCGGTTGCCCTGCACGACCCGGATGCGCCGCTTCAGCAGCGCGCGCCAGGTGCGGGCCGGCCACACGGTCACCACCGCATCTTCGGCGATCCCCCGTTCCGACGGCTCGAACGCCTCGGAGAACGCGAGATCGTCGGAGATGTAGCGCGGCAGCGCGCGCACCCGGGTGAAACCCTGTTCGGACACCGCGATCACTCCGCGCCCGAAGAGACCGGTGCGCACCTGGGGGAGTCGCTCCCAGACGTCGTAGTACCAGCCGGCCGCGAGCGACACCCCGGCGCGGTCCTGACGTCGCACCGGGCCGGCCGCGACGATTCCCTCGTGACCGACGAACGACACGAGCGCCCTGAGGCTCGTCGCGTCGAGTGCGACGTCGGCGTCGACGTAGACCACGGGGAACGACTCGACCAGCGCTCCGCCTGCTTCGAGCGCCGCCGCTTTGGACGCCTCAGCGAGCTCGATCACCTCGACATCGTCGCCGTGCCGGGCGGCCTCGTCGGCGCTCCCGTCGGTGCATCCGTTGCACACCACGATCACCCGGAACTCGCCCGGTTCGGCCGAGCCGAGGAGGGCGGGGAGCAAACGCCGGAGCCCGGATTCCTCGTTGTGCGCCGGCACCACGACCGTCGCCGAGGGGGACTCGTATGCCATGATGGAACCCTTCCGGGAGGATCGCGTTCAGGCTACACGAAACACTGTTCGCACAGTGGGGGTACGAGCCAGTGGGGCGGCCGCCCATCCCGATCGTCGACGATGGGCCACCGTGGAATGACTCTCCGGATCCTCTACAGCTTCCCCCACGCCATCGGCGCGCCGGGCATCGGGGTCACCGCCCTCAACCAGGTCCGCGCGCTCCGTTCGGCCGGTGCGGACGTCACGGTCGTGGCGACCTCCGTGCATCCGGGGACCGACCTGCCCGGCGCGGTGGAGACGCTGGTCGTGTTCGGCCGGCGGCTGCCGCATCGTGCGTTCGGGTCCGTCGAACGCGCCTTCCGGTTCCACGATCGCCGGGTCGCCTCGATGGTGAGCCGTGGCGACTTCGACGTCGTGCACGCCTGGCCCCTCGGAGCGCTGCGCACACTGCGCGCAGCGCACGAGCAGGGGATCCTCGGCACTCGTGAGGCTCCCAACTCGCACACGGCCGCCGCCTACGCCGTCGCCGAAGCCGAGGCCGCGCGGATCGGCGTCCCCATCCCGAAGGGGCAGTCGCACCACCAGGATGCGGGCCGCCTGGACCGGGAACGTGCGGAGTACGACGCTGCCGCGCTCATCCTGGTGCCGTCCGAGCACGTCGAGCAGTCCTTCCTGGCCCAGGGGGTGCCTGCCGCCAAGCTGGCGCGCCACCAGTACGGATACGACCCGTCGGGCTTCGACGCCGTCGGCAGGGACGACAGCGGGGGCCGCCCGTTCACGGCACTCTTCCTCGGATCGGCAGAGCCGCGCAAGGGGCTGCACTACGCACTCGAGGCGTGGCGCGCATCCGGCGTCGACGGCGTCTTCCTGATCGCCGGACGGTTCGCTCCGGGCTATCGGGAGCGCCTCGGCACCGAGCTTGACGACCCGGGCGTGCGCACGCTCGGGTTCGTCTCGGACACGGCGGACCTCTTGCGATCGGCCGATGTGCTCCTCCTGCCCTCGGTCGAGGAGGGGAGCGCGCTGGTGACCTATGAGGCGCTCGCGACCGGGTGCATCCCGCTGGTGTCGCGGGCGTCGGGGTCGCACGTCACCGACGGCGTCGACGGGATGCTGCACGACGCCGGCGACGTCGACGCGCTGGCGGCCCAGCTGTCTCAGCTGCGCGGGGACGGCGCCATGCGGGACCGGATGCGCGCGGCGGGCATCGCGGCATCGGCCGACCTCACGTGGGACGCCGCCGGGCGCCGGATGATCGAGCTCTTCACGGATGCGCGCGACCGCTCGCGCGCGTGATCACTCGTCGGTCGGCGCCGAGGCTGAGGTGGGTGTCGTGGTCGAGCCTGGTGTCGGGTTCGACGTCGACAGCCGAGTGCGCCACCGTCGACGCAGCCGGGCCGCGAAGCCGGTGCTGCCGAGCAGCCGATACGCCAGCCGGTTGACCGCCGCCGTCGACGACACGAAGCCGCCGACCATCGCCGGCCGTGGTCGCCTCGCGAGGAGCACGACGTCCTGCTGCTCGACGCTGCGGGTGGAGTAGCGCCGTTTGTACTCGGCATCGCCGTGCCCGAAGTCGACGACGGTGATGGCGGGATCGGCGCACAGGTCGGCCAGCATCGCGTGCATCACGTAGGTGCCGACGCGGTCCTTCGCATACGCCGGGTCGTAGCCCGGAGTGTCGGTGGCGAAGACGTGACCCTGTGCCGTTCCCTTCCAGAACGCGACGGGCACGCCACGGAGGTAGAGCATCCACACCCGCAGCCAGCCGTTGTCCAGGCCGAGCTCGGTGAGCGCGTCGTCCAGGCCGCTCTCGCCGCCCCCGACACCGAGCGCACGCTGGTAGGTGGTCTGGGCGACGGCCTCCATGTCGGCGCGCAGGCGATCGCGGGGGCCGAGATCGAGTCGCTCCACCAGCACGTCATCCTCGTACGTGCGCAAGAGTTTGCGCTCTTCGTAGCGCGTCTCCTTGCGGGCCTTGGCGGACCGGCGCTCGAGCAGGGCCTCCATGCTGTCGGGCAGGTCGAGCAGCCAGCGCGTCGCCGACGGAAGACCGCGGAGCCTCGACCGGCGCCCGAGCCGCGCCGCCGCCTCGAACACCGGCGAATCGACCGCCACCTTCTGAAGCACGACCGCGTCGATCCCGCGGCCACGCAGTGATTCGCCGAGGGCCTCGACGCACGTCTCCAGGTCTGCGGGCGTCTCCGCGCCGAGGATCCCGTCGAACGCGACGACGATCGACCGGAGCCGCGGCCGCACGAGCTCCCGGTAGCCGACCTTGACCGGGAACCGTCTCTCTTCGAGGCGGGCGACGACGATCATGGGATCGCGACCAGCCCGTTCGACGAGCACGACATGAGGGCTCAGCGTGCCGGGCAGGTGCGTGGCGACGGTGAGGAAATAGTCGATGTTCGCGTCGAGATTGTCGACGCGCATACCCTCCCAGAGAGCACGCATCGCCTCGACGGACTCAACCGTCGAGGCGATGCGAACTGAATGGTCGGCTTCCGGAATTCCGGAGGCCGGGGGAGTCAGCGCTTCACGGGAGCGCCGACCGTCACCCCGTCGCTGGTGTACGCGTTGTTCGACCACGTGACTCCTGGAACGATTCCGAGATGGGCATTGGTTCCGTACAGTCCGACCTTACTGGAGAACTTGGTCCAGAAGAGGTTGTTCGTGATCGTGATCCCGCCGCCACCGCTCATGATGGTGTAGTTGCCACCGGCGAGCAGGTTGTGGTTCACGACGATCTTGCTCGCGGTGTCGGGGAACGACAGTGACGCGGTCATGCCGGCCGAGACCCACAGCTCGATGGTGTTGTCCTGGATCAGGCCCGGGGATGTGACCGACGGGTTGGCGGGGTAGGTCACGGCGTCGTAGTGAACGCCGTCACGGAGCACGAAGTCGTGCACCCAGTTGCCGATGATGCGGGCATCCGAACCCCAGACGCTGACGCCGTCGCCGCCGATCCAGTAGACGTTGTTCCGCTCGAAGTCGGGGTTCGCACCCTGGAGCTTCAGGCCTGAAACAGGAGTCTGCTTCCAATCGGTCGCCGAATTGCCGCGGATCTCGTTGTCCACGATCTTGACGTTCTTACCGGTGACCTGAACGGCCGCCTGGTCCCACGAGATGTCCGTCGGGCCGGCGATGATGTTGCCCTGCAGGGTCACATCGTCAGCGCTGATCACGAGTCCGGCCGGGATGACCTGGTTCGTGATGACGGTGCCGCTCTTGGTGATCGTCATCGGACCGGTGTACTTCTGCGTCGGGTTGAAGCCCGCAGCCTTGGGGCCGGTGTTGCTCGCCCCGGCGAACGCCGTGCTCCCCGAACCGTCGGACGGGCCGGTGGGCGGCGTCGTCGTCGGCGGAGTGGTGGGAGGCGTCGTCGGCGGAGTGGTCGTCGGCGGCGTCGTGGGCGGAGTGGTCGTCGGCGGCGTCGTGGGCGGAGTCGTCGTCGGCGGTGTCGTCGGCGGAGTGGTCGGACCACCCGGAGTCGACGAACCGTCGGCCGGCGCGAACAGCACGTCGGCCCAGTAGCCGGAGTGCTGCCAGGTCTTGGCCGGGAACGAACTCTTCTTGCCGTACGAATAGACGCCGCTCTCGCGCGGAGTCGAGAGGTACTTCGAAGCGGACGCCGGCGGGACGAACCCGACGGTTGCCGCGTAGTGACCGGCGGGCGCGAGGTAGGACGCGACGTAGCGCTGACCCGGCGTGACGGTCACCGGCTTCTCGAACAGCACCGACTGCCATCCGGAAGCGGACTCCGACGAGAACGTCGCGGTCGCAAGGCGCTTGCCCGTGCTGTCCCACAGGTTCCCGACATGGGTCCCCTTGTTCTCGGCGGTCTTGTAATAGCGGACGCCGACGACCTTGCCGGCGACGGACGCCGTGAAGCTCGTACCGAGCTCGACGCTGTTGCGGTCGGGATCGACCTTGGCCGAAGCGGGTGCGGAGTTCCCGAAGAGGGTCTCGGCGCTCGCCGTTGTCTGTTGGGCAGCGGCGTTGTTCACCGCTGCGGTTGCGAATGCACTGATCGGGACGGTTGCGCCGACCACGGCCGCAGCCGCGATAGCGCCGATCAACGCGATTCGACGTGGACGGATGGGCGTCTTCTGCCGGTGGGCAGCAGGCAGACTTCTCATCTATAGATCTCCAGTAACTCGGTTGTGATGGAGTACGGAAGGAACAGGGCACATGGCTCGAAACAGCCGTCCAACCCCCTTGGACAGAGCGTGGCACCCAAGTTACCGCACCTCTTGCCGGGGAGCATACATGATCAACGTGAGCAAAAGTCCCCAAAACGGGGGTCGCGACACGCGGGCGATGTACTTCGCGACGATCCATCCGTGACGTATGCCAACCCAGACCATAGGATCGAATCGGCCGGGAAGCCCCGCCCGCGAAGGGCGGGCGTCAACGCTCCTGACTCGTCAGCAATTACCCATCTGACCGGCCATTTCCTTTCAGATTAGAGAAGATCCGAGGTGTGGCTTTGCCGAAAGTACTGGTGGTATCCGGAACCCGGCCCGAAGCGATCAAGCTCGCCCCGGTCGTGCACGCGCTGGAGTCGTCGAAGAAGATCGAAACAATCGTGGTCGCGACCGGCCAGCACCGGTCGATGCTCGACCAGGTCAACCGGTTGTTCGGCATCGAACCGCGCTACGACCTCGACGTTCTGAAGGACCGGCCGGATCTCGCCGGGATCACCGCCGCCATCGTGCAGGGGCTCGGTCCGATCCTCGAAGCCGAGCGTCCGGATCTGCTCATGGTGCAGGGCGACACCACCACCGTCTTCGCGGCCGCACTCGCGGCGTTCTACGCCAAGGTTCCCGTCGCCCACGTCGAAGCGGGGCTGCGCACCGGTGACCGGTACAACCCGTTTCCGGAGGAGATCAACCGCCGGCTGACCACATCCCTGACCTCCCTCCACCTCGCGCCGACCGCCACCTCGCGCGCGAACCTGCTGGCCGAAGGAGTGGACCCCGAGTCGATCCACGTGACGGGGAACACGGTAATCGACGCACTGCTCGACGTGACGGCCCGTCACCTCCCGGCGACCGACCCCGCGCTCGCCGGTGTCGCCGAGTCGAAGAGCACGGTACTAATCACCAGCCACCGCCGGGAGAACTGGGGCGAGCCGATGGCGAACATCGGGCGCGCGATCGCCCGGCTGTCGACGGCCTTTCCCGAGACGATGTTCGTGCTCCCCGCCCACCTCAACCCGACCGTTCGGGACACCCTCCTGCCCCCGCTGGCCGGTCTCGCGAACGTGATCGTCACCGAACCGGTGGACTACGTCGACATGGCGTTCCTCCTCACCGCGTCGACGATCGTCATCACCGACAGCGGCGGAGTTCAGGAGGAGGCGCCCAGCCTCGGCAAGCCGGTGCTCGTGCTCCGCGAGACGACCGAACGGCCCGAGGCGGTCGAGGCGGGCACCGTGCGGCTGATCGGCACCGATGAGGAGGCGATCGTCGCGGAGGCGACGGAGCTGCTGACAGACCGCGCCGCATACGAGGCGATGGCGCACGCGGTGAACCCGTACGGAGACGGGCTCGCTGCCCGCCGCATCCTCGGCGCCGTCGAGTACTTCTTCGGCCTCGGTCCCCGACCGGAATCGTTCACGCCGTCGGCATAGGCGGCGCGGCCGGCGCGGCCGGTTGCTGCTGGGGTTCGAGCGCGGGAGGCAGGGTCGCCCACAGCGACCGGGTGCAGACGACGCGCGCCACGAATTGGTTCTCCCGTTTCCACGACCTGGCGAGGTACTGCAGCGCCACCGCCGAGCGGAACAGCGCCGTCGCGAGGCGCGAGTGATGCGCTGAGAAGTAGCGGATGCGATTCACCTCCAGCAGCGCCGCCAGGCGAGGCGACCGGCCTGAACCGCCTCCGATATGGATCGCCTCGGCCTCCGGAAGGTACCGGATGCGGTACCCGGCATCGCGCGTGCGTCGTGCGTAGTCCATCTCTTCCGAGTACAGGAAGTAGGTCTCGCTGTCCCACGATCCGACCTGGGCGTCGCAGTCCGGCGCCACCAACAGGGCTGCGCCGCTCGCCCACGCGACGTCACGATCCCGGGCGTAATCGTCGGCGCGACGGAGCGTGTCTCCGAGCCAGTGCGGCCGGTTCGCGAGGTGCGCTCCGAAGAGGGCCTCTCCCAGTGCGTTGATGACGGTCGGCTCGGTGTGGAGGCTCGTATAGAGGCTCCCGTCCCCGTTCCGCAGCTGCGGTACGGCGATCCCGACCGTCTGGTCGTCGAGAGCAGTCAGCAGGCGATCGAACGCGCCGGCACTCACGACGAGGTCCGGATTCAGCACGGCGAGTGCTTCGCCCGGCCGAAGCTGGCCGCGGGCCACATTGATGGCTCCCGAGTAGCCCAGGTTCTCCCCGGTCTCGATCACCGTGACACCCTCCCGCCGCGCGATCGCCACCGTCTCGTCGGACGAGCCGTTGTCGACGACGACGGTGCGGGCGGGCACAGCGATGTCCTGGGCCAGGATCGACTGCAGCAGCGCGTCGAGGTGTTCGGCGTTGTTGTACGTGACGACGACGACGAGCACGCCCGACGCTCGTGGTGGATGCTCCGTGACCGTCATGGCACTAGCGCCACGCGCCCCGCGTATCGAACACGACCCTGCCCTCGAGCCGAGTCTTGGGGATGGCCTTGAACTGCTCGTGGTCGACGAGCAGTACGAGGATGTCCGCCTCGTCGATCGCATCCGACGCCGACTGCAACCGCACGTTGGGACGGCCTTCGAGCTGGGCGGGCAGGCAGTGGGTGAACGGTTCGACGACCCGGATGTCGAGGTCGGGCTCGGCGTTCGCGATCGCCTCGACGACATCGACCGCCGGGCTCTCCCGCATGTCGTCGACGTTGGCCTTGAACGTGAGTCCCAGGCAGGCGACCGTCGGGTTGCGGAAACGTGAGGCGCGTTCGATCACCTGCTTGGCGACGTGCAGGGGCTTGGAGTCGTTGACCTCCCGGGCAGTGCGGACCAGGCGTGCGAGATCCGGTGCCGCCCCCACGATGAACCACGGGTCCACCGCGATGCAGTGACCGCCGACGCCCGGACCGGGGGAGAGGATGTTGACCCGCGGGTGGTGGTTGGCCAGCCGGATGATCTCCCACACGTCGAGGCGCAGCCGCTCGCCGATCAGGGACAGCTCGTTCGCGAAGGCGATGTTGACGTCGCGATACGCGTTCTCGACCAGCTTCGCCATCTCGGCGCTCGCCGCATCCGTCGTCAGGATGGAGCCCTGGGTGAAGACCCGGTAGAGAGCGGCGGCCCGCTCGGCGCACTGCCTGGTGATGCCCCCGATCACCCGGTCGTTGGTCACGATCTCGATCATGATCCGGCCGGGCAGCACCCGCTCGGGGCAGTGTGCGACGTGGATGTCGGGCAGGCCCTCCGATTCGTGCGGGAAGCGCAGGTCGGGCCGCAGCTCGGCGAGCCAGCGGCTCACCTGTTCGGTGGTCCCGGGCGGCGACGTGGACTCGAGCACGACCAGATCGCCGGCTCGGAGCTTGGGCGCGATCTGTCCCGCCGCGGCCTCTATATAAGAGAGGTCCGCGGTGTGGTCGTCCTGGAACGGCGTCGGCACCGCGATGATGAAGGCGTCGGCCTCGGGAACCTCTGTCGTCGCCGTCAGACGGCCGACGCTCACGGCGCCGCTGACCGCGATCGCCAGATCGGGTTCGACGAACGGAACGTGGCCCTGGGTGACCGCTTCGACCGTCGCTTCGTTGATGTCGACGCCGATGACCTCGATTCCCCGTGTCGCGAGCGCGACCGCGGTCGGCAGGCCGATGTAGCCGAGTCCGAGAATCGCGACTCTGCCGGTGAACGTGTTATCCATTGTGAGACCTCTGTGTCGGTTGTGCGAGGGTGAACGCGGCGGTCGGGCGCCAGCGCTCGCGGGCGGTCAGGGCGATGAACGCCGTGTTCGTCGGCAGGTACCGCTTCCACATGCGCCGAGGCTCCTGGAGCAGCCGATAGGCCCACTCCATCCCCGCGTTCTGCCAGGAGGCGGGGGCCCGTTTCGTCACGCCTGCCATCACGTCGAACGATCCCCCGACGCCGTGAAGCAGCGGAACGCCGAGTTCGTCGCCGAACCGGGCGAGGAAGATCTCCTTCTTCGGCGAGGTGATGCCGAGGAAGAGCATGTCGGCGCCGCTCTCCGCGATCTCACGGGCGACATCGGCCGACTCGTCGTCGGAGAAGTAGCCGTTCCGGCTTCCCACCACCGTCAGGCGGGGGTAGGTGGCCCGGATGCGCGACACCAGCGTGTCGAGCACATCCTGTTTCGCACCCAGGAGGTAGATCGACTGCCCTTCCCGGTCTGCTGACCTGAGCAGTCGTTCGAAGAGGTCGATGCCGGCGATCCGCTCGGGCAGCGGGCGGCCGAGGAGGCGACTCGCCCACACGACCGATTGGCCGTCGGCGACGAGCACGTCGGCTTCGATCAGCGAGTCGCGGAGCAGCTCGTCGTGCCGCATCTTCACGATCTTCGCCGCGTTGACGACGCCGATGAGGTACCGCTGTCTCGAGGCGACGGACACTCGTGCCCGTTCCAGCACCTCGTCCATGGTGAGCGCGTCGAGTTCGAGGCCGTAGAGCAGCTGCCCGCCGCGGGTCGTGTCGCCGGCGCCGGCGGAGGTGGAGGTCATCGTGACGTCTCCTCGATGGTGTCTTCGACGGGTCGCCACGCGTACACGAGCCAGCCGAGCTCGTACGGGCGGCACTCCCTGTCGATCTGGTTCGCGGGGAAAAGGGTGTCGATTCCCGGCAGGTGCCAGCCCGCCTTGATCGATGTCGTGACGGCGGAGAGCTTGCGCGCCGCCTTGGCGGGCTCTCGGCGGCCCACCTTCCTCCAGATCTGGGACTCGTCCTCGGAGACGAGTTCTTCGTCGACTTCCGGATGCGTCGTGAGCCACTCGAGGCCGCGAACGATGGAGTCGGAGTGGTCGTCGCCTCCTGCCTGGGCCAGGTCGAGAAGCGCCATGGGCGCCATCGCGTGCTGGTGCACGCTGTAGACGGGATAGCCCTCGACGACGGACCCGTGACGGGCGTCGTAGTGCCACCACCATTGGCCGGCGTCTCCCTGCAGCGCGCAGATGCGCTCAGCTGCGCGGTTGGCTGCGGCGAGGGCCGTCTCATCGCCGTCGTAGGCGGCGAGCCGTGCCAGAGCCTGGATGGGGTACACCTGGTCGGCGAAGCAGCCGACGTGCGCACGGAAGCGGCCGAGGGAGCCGGCGGGAAGCGCGTGCGGAAAGATGCCCTGTTCTCCCTGGGCCTCCAGGAGCCGGTTGCGGGCGACCCGCGCGATGTCCCTCGCGTGCGGCGCCGCCCCCGCCGTCGCCTGGAGCGCTGCGACCGCTGCCGTGAGCATCCACGCGGTGTCGACCGTCGGCAGTGGGTGCCCGTCGGTCAGGCGCCGGCTGAGCCGTGCGAGGAGGTCGTCGTCCGGCTCTCCGGTGACTTCGGCGGTCGCCCAGGCCACGAGTGCGATCGCACCGGGGTCGGTGGAGACGGCTGCGCGCGGTCGGGCTGCGGCGACGAGGTCGGCGGCCGTGGAACCTCGCAGGATCGACTGCTGGGCGGATCCGGTCAGCGATGCGAGGCCGAGGGCGACGATCGCGGCGTAGCGCAGGTTGCGTCCTTCTCGCCAGAGTTCGCTCGAGTCGGGTGTCGTCCGCGATCCTCGAACCGTCTGGCTGAACTCGGCGGTGTCCGCCATGTACGAGGCAGGAAGACCGCGCTGGGCGAGTGCGCTGTAGGTGCGCACACGCTCGAGGACCTCGGGTGCCTGGATTGGAGCACGGTTGCTCACGGAAACTCCCCCTGTTCGGAAACGTCGACCAGTTGTCTCTTTCGAGAACCGTGCGCGGAGACCATCGCGCCACGAGCGGTTCGCGTACTCAGTAAGTGAAGATTGCTCATATCACCGGTACTAAGCTACCGCGTCATCGGGTTCCGGCGCCCCCCAATTCGAGGGTGAAAAATCCTCACTTATACTGGATCGGGGCTAACATCAGGACTTCCATACCCATTTGGAGGGGTACACGTGCTCAGTCAGTCGGTGGTGATCATCGGCGGCGGGATCCTCGGATTGGCCGTCGCAGAGCGACTGTCGCGCGTCGGGCACGTGGTGACCCTCCTGGAGAAGGAACAGACCTGGGCCGCACATCAGACGGGCCACAACTCGGGAGTCATCCACGCCGGGCCCTACTACGCCCCGGGCTCCCTGAAGGCCAGGATGTGCGCGGCCGGCAACCGGTCGATGGTCGAGTTCGCGCAGGAGCACGGGATCGCGCACAGCGTGCCCGGCAAACTGATCGTCGCCGTCGACGACGAGGAGATCCCGCGCCTGATGATCCTCGCTGAGCGGGCTGTCGCCAACGGAGTGCCGTCACGGCTGATCGGAGCGGACGAGGCCCGCGAGTACGAGCCGCACGTGAGCGCCGTCCGTGCGCTGCGGGTCGAGTCCACCGGCATCATCGACTATCCGGCGGTCACGCGGAAGCTCGCCGAACTCGCGACCATCCACGGTGCGGACCTGCTGACCGGCGCCAAGGTCGAGCGCATCCTCGCCGACCACGAGGGCGTGCGGGTGCTCCACAGCAGGGGCGAGGTGCGAGCCGATCTCCTCATCAACTGCGCGGGGCTTCATGCCGACCGGATCGCAGCCCTGGCCGGGGTCGAGCCCGAGGTGCGCATCGTCCCCTTCCGCGGTGAGTACTACGAGCTGAAGGCGGAGCGGCGCGATCTGGTGAACGGGCTCATCTACCCGGTTCCCGATCCTGAGCTTCCGTTCCTGGGCGTGCATCTGACGCGGATGATCGACGGAACAGTGCATGCCGGCCCGAACGCCGTGCTCGCGCTCGCCCGGGAGGGGTACGACTGGGGAACGGTCAACCTCCGTGACACGATCGACGCGCTCGGTTATCCGGGATTCCTGCGCATGGCGCGGAACAACCTCGGCACCGGCGCGGCCGAGGTCGTTCGATCGCTGTCGCAGAGGGTCTTCGCCCGGAGTCTGGCGCGGCTCGTTCCCGAGCTCGGGACCGCCGACATCGTCCGAGCGGGTGCCGGAGTGCGGGCCCAGGCGATCAGGCGGGACGGTTCGCTCGCCGACGACTTCGTCATCCAGTCCGCCCCGCGACAGGTCCACGTGCTGAATGCTCCCTCGCCAGCTGCGACGAGTGCCCTGGAGATCGCGGCGTCCATCGCCACCGTCGCCGGCCTGAGCAGCCACCCGCTCGCCTACTGACCCCCGGGACGACGCTTGGCCCCCCAAGAGGGGGGTCGTCAGGCAACATTAGTGATGTATTCTCATTTTTGTAGATAGGTGAGGAACAATCACTTTTGACCCGGTCTCACCGAGAGACGCACCGATCTACTGAAATGCACCTGTCGAAACCCGATGAAGCAGGGGGATCCTTCCGTGATCAGTTGCGCAATTGCACGGCCAGCGCATGAGCGCGGAGCGTGGACCCCTCCCCAGGTGGCAGATCCCACAATCGGGGCCGGCGGCGGCGAAGCCGTTCGAGACCACGGCTTTCCCCCAGCCGTCGCCGGTTCTGCTTCTTGGGAGTCCACGCGGAGGGCGCGATCATGACCGTCCTTCGCCCCCGATCCATCGCCGGAGACGTTCCGCGTCGCAGCCGGCGACCGTTCCGCAGCTCTGAACAGGGCGCAAACAGCGTCGGCCCGCACGCGGTCGCCCGCCGGAGCGAATCGCAGACCTGGGCGCGTCACTACCGCTCGAAGCTCCGCGTGACCGACACGGTCATCATCGTCCTGTCCATCGCCACGGCCTTCGTCGTGCGGTTCGGGCCCGACGACGTCGCCACCAACATCTCCGGCTTCCCGGTCGGCTACCTCCTGATCTCCATCCTCATCGCCGGCACCTGGGTGATCGCCCTCTCGGCGGGCCACACCCGCGACCCGCGTGTGATCGGGATGGGCCCCACCGAGTACAAGCGCGTGGCGAGTGCCAGCGCTCTCACCTTCGGCATCCTCGCCATCGCCTTCCTGATCGCCAAGGTCGACATCGCGCGAGGCTACTTCGTGCTGGCACTCCCGATCGGAGCCGTCGGCCTGATCGGCAGCCGCTGGCTGTGGCGGCAGTGGCTCCTCCGCCAGCGCCGGTTCGACCACTACCTGTCCCGGGCACTCGTCGTCGGCAGCGCAGACGATGTCGAGTACGTCACCGCTCAGATCCGGCAGAAGTCGGGCGCCGCGTACAACGTGGTCGGCGCAGCTATCGACGAGGTCGGTCTCACCAACATCGCCGTGGCCGGTGGCGATCTCCCTGTAGTGGGGGACCTCAACGGGATCACAGCGGCGGCATCCGGTCTCAACGTCGACACCGTGATCGTCGCTGGTCAGCCTCGCGGGGGGAGCAGATTCATCCGCAACCTCGGCTGGGCCCTCGAGGGCACCGCCACCGAGCTCGTGCTCGCGTCGCGTCTCACGGATGTCGCGGGTCCGCGCATCCACTTCCGTCCGGTTGAGGGTCTTCCGCTCATCCACGTGGAGATCCCGCAGTTCGAGGGCGGCAAGCACGTGCTCAAGCGGATGCTCGACGTCGTGGTCTCGGCGACGGCCCTGCTCATCCTTCTCCCGTTCATGCTCGTGATCGGGCTGGCGATCCGCTTCGACAGCCCCGGTGCCGCGATCTTCAGGCAGGAGCGGGTGGGCCGCAACGGCTCCACCTTCCGCATGCTGAAGTTCCGCTCGATGGTGCAGGATGCTGAGGCCGGTCTCGCGGCCCTTCGCGCCCGCAACGAGGGCGCGGGCGTGCTCTTCAAGATGAAGGCCGACCCCCGCGTCACCAAGATCGGGAAGGTGCTGCGCAAGCTGTCGATCGACGAGCTGCCGCAGCTCTGGAATGTGCTGGTCGGCGACATGAGTCTCGTCGGCCCCCGCCCGCCGCTTCGCCGCGAGGTCGACGGCTACGAGACGCACGTCCACCGCCGCCTCTACATCAAGCCTGGTCTCACCGGGATGTGGCAGGTGAACGGACGCTCCGACCTCTCCTGGGAGGAGAGCGTGAGGCTCGACCTCTACTACGTGGAGAACTGGTCGCTCACGGGCGATCTGGTGATCCTCTGGCGCACGGCTCGCGTGCTCCTCCATCCCACGGGCGCCTACTAGGCGCCCACCGAACCACCCGACGCGACGACCTGGGGGCGACGCTCATGACTGAAACGAAGAACACGAACGGTGCACGGATTGCACCGACCGCTGATGTCGACGCCCACGCTCACGTGGGTGACGGCACCAGGGTGTGGCATCTCGCGCAGGTACGCGAGGGCGCCCGGATCGGCCGCGACTGCATCCTGGGCCGCGGCGCCTATGTCGGACCGGGCGTCATCGTCGGCGACAACTGCAAGCTGCAGAACTACGCGCTCGTGTACGAACCGGCGGTGCTCGAAGACGGCGTGTTCGTCGGGCCGGCCGTCGTGTTCACCAACGACGAGTTTCCCCGGGCCATCAACCCGGACGGTTCGCTGAAGTCAGCGGACGACTGGCACGCCGTCGGCGTGACCGTGCGCACGGGCGCTTCTATCGGCGCCCGCTCGGTGTGCATCGCTCCTGTGACGATCGGGCGGTGGGCGCTCGTGGCTGCAGGTTCCGTTGTGACCAAGGATGTGCCCGATCACGCCGTCGTCGCCGGAGTCCCGGCGCGTCGCATCGGCTGGGTCGGCGAAGCCGGCGTCCCGCTGCGACGCGCCGAGGACGGAACCTTGCGGTGCCCCCTGACAGGAGCGGCATACCGAGAGGTCGGCGACGAGCTCATCTCCGTTGTGGAGGTGGCGTCATGATGAAGTCCAAGATGCTGATCATGGGCGGCCTGACCGCCGCCCTGGTGATCGCGGTCGGCGGTTTCGTGCTCACGCAGCTTCCGGTCGGCGGCGCGACCACCGCATCCGGCCCGTCATCGTCATCGTCGACGCCGACGCAGAAGGCCTCGCCACCCCCGTCGGCGGCGACAGCCGACCCCGGCACCGGCGCGCCCCCGACGGACGCGGCCATTCCGCCCGCGGACGGCAAGCGGTTCACCACCGAGGTGCAGCCCCCGGGCGAAGCGACGCAGGGCCTGCCGGCGAGCAAGGTCCTCCCCGAGCTGGTGAGCGCGCCACTACCCGAGTCGGCCAGTGCCGTCGGCGCGCTCGCTAAGGGCTATCCCGCCAAGGCCCTCCCTGCTGCACCGGGATCGAAGATCCGCAACAGCTCGGTCGCCTCCGACAAGACGCACCTCCAGGTCACCCTCACGGCGAAGACCGACGCAGAGGTCACCGAGGTGGTGGCGTTCTACCGCACGGCGCTCGCGAACTACGGCATGTACGACACCCCGTCGCCCGCCCTCAACGGCGCGACCGCCGTGTCGTTCAGCCGCGGTGCCAACTCGGTGACGGTCACGGCGACGCCCGGATCGGGCGGAACGACCTACGTCGTGTTCGGCACGTTCACGGTCAAGGGCTGATCCCGTGTACCTCTCCTTCTCCGATCGCGGCAAGTCCGCCGAGTCCGTCGCCGATCCGGACGTCGAGTCCGACGTCGAGACGGATGCACAGGCACCCGCATCCGGGGACCGCTCCCGTACGCGAGTGGCGGTCACCCGCGTCTCGTCGGTCGTCGTGGCCCTGGGCATCGTCAGCATGCTCACCGACATCTCCTCGGAGTCGGTCGCCGCCATTCTCCCGCTCTACATCACGGGAGTCCTCGGGCTCTCGACCATCGCCTACGGCTTCATCGACGGCCTGTACCAGGGAGTCAGTGCCATCGTGCGCATCGCGGGCGGCTGGGCGGCCGACCGCGGAGACCAGCCCAAGTGGATCGCGTTCTTCGGCTACGGCGTCTCGGCCGTGGCCCGCATCGGCCTGCTCTTCGCAGGCGGCTTCGCTGCGATCACCGCCATCGTCGCGATCGACCGCATCGGCAAGGGCGTGCGCACGGCTCCGCGCGACGCGCTCATCTCGGCGTCGTCCACCCCGAAGAACCTGGGTCGTTCCTTCGGGGTGCACCGGATGCTCGACACCGTCGGCGCCGCAGTCGGACCACTCCTCGCCTTCCTCATCCTCTTCTTCATCCCCGACGGATACCACACGGTCTTCGTCGTGTCGCTCGCCTGCGCCATCCTCGGCGTGGCCGTGCTCGGCATCCTCGTCCCCAACAAGCGCCCGCGGGCCGAGCGCGCGAAGGCGGGCGGCTCGAAGGCGCCGTTCCGCTGGCGTCAGCTCACCGACCCGCGGCTGCGCCGCGTACTGCTCGTCTCCGGGCTGCTCGGTCTGCTCACGATCGGCGACGGATTCATCTACCTCGTTCTCCAGAGCCGCAGCGCCTTCGCGGCCGAGTGGTTCCCTCTGCTCTACGTCGGAACCAACATCGCCTTCCTGGCCCTGGCCATCCCGCTCGGACGTCTCTCCGACAAGATCGGCCGCGCGCGGGTGTTCGTGCTCGGTCACCTGGCGCTGCTGGCCACCTACATCTGCGCGGCCCTCCCCGTGGCGGGCGCCCCGCTCACGATCGTCTGCCTCCTCCTGCTCGGCGTGTTCTACGCGGCGACCGACGGCATCCTCGCGGCACTCGCCAGCGAGAGCACCCCGGTCGAGAGCCGCGCGAGCGGCATCGCCGCCGCCCAGACGGTGGTCGCGCTCGCCCGGCTGATCGCGTCTGTCGGCTTCGGCGTCCTCTGGTTCACCGTCGGGCGAACGGATGCGATGATCATCGCCTCCGTGGCGCTCGCCGTGGTCATCCCGATCGTCGCCTACCTGCTGCGCGGCTTCTTCCGCGTGCGCACCGCCTCATGACCGGCCGTCTGCGATTCTGGCTGATCACCGCGATCACGGTCGCATTGCTCGGCGGAGCGATGGGATACGGCGCATACGCCTTCGTCGACTACCGCAGCCGCGCGGATGCGCCGAGCCAGGTCGAAACGGACGCCCCGGCCACGGCGGCCAGCGGCCCCCGCATCGTCTTCCGCAACACCGCATCCGGTGCCGGGTACGGACTCGTCGCCTCGGTCCCCCTCGCGGACCCCTCGGGAGCGCGGTCGCTCACGAAGCTCGCCTGCGACCGGGTCTACGCGACGCAGGAGAACGAGATGTGCCTGCACATCGATCGCGGCGTCGTCACCAGCTTCGGTGCGACGCTCTACGACGCGGCCGGCAAGGAGCTCAAGTCGTGGCCGCTGCCGGGCATCCCGAGCCGCACCCGCATCTCGGCCGACTCGCGCCTGGTCGCCCAGACATCGTTCGTCACCGGCGCCTCGTACGGCACGGTCGGCTTCTCGACGCAGACCACGATCTCGCAGGTCAACGGCATCGACTACGGCAACCTCGAGGACTTCACCTTCCTGGTCGACGGTCAGCAGGTGACGGCCGTGGATCGCAACTTCTGGGGAGTCACTTTCGCCGCCGACGACAACACCTTCTATGCCACTGCGGCATCGAACAACCGCACCTGGCTGGTGCGGGGGAACCTGCGCGGTCGCACGCTCGTGGCGATCAAGGACACGGCAGAGTGCCCGTCGCTGTCGCCCGACGGCTCGAAGGTGGCGTACAAGAAGCGCGACTCGACCTCCGGCACGCCGACCTGGTCGCTCGCGGTGCTGGACTTCGCCACCGGAACCGAGACTCTGCTGCCGACGAAGGGCAACGTCGACGACCAGGCTCTCTGGCTGGACGACTCGACCCTGCTCTACGGGATGCCCGACGCCAAGACCGTCGGCGACAGCAACATCTGGTCCATCCCCGCCGACGGCAGCGCGGGGCCGACGATGTTCCTCCGGCACGCCTGGTCGCCCTCGATCGTGCAGTGACCGCGTATACGGACGTGGACACCGATGGAGTCGGTGGTCGGTCGTAGGCTGATTGCATGTGCGGGCGCTTCGCAATGGACAAAGAGACCGACGACATGATCCAGGAGTTCGTGGCCGAGGGCGGCGACTTCCGCGACTGGCGGCCGAGCTGGAACATCGCGCCGACCGACCCCATCCCGATCTTCCTCGAGAGCAAGAAGAACGACGAGCCGTCAGTGCGCAGGCTCGAGTTGGCGCGCTGGTCGCTGGTGCCGTCCTGGTCCAAGGAGCTCAAGACCAAGGTGCCGACCTTCAACGCCCGGGCCGAGACCGCCGCGGAGAAGCCGATGTTCAAAGCATCCGTCGCCTCTCGCCGGGCCATCGTGCCGGCCCGCGGCTATTACGAGTGGCAGACCGATCCGGTCACCAAGAAGAAGACGCCGTACTTCATCCACGCTGCCGACGGCGAGCTGCTCGGCCTAGCGGGCCTCTACGCCTGGTGGGCAGACCCGGCCCTCTCCCGCGACGACCCCGCTCGCTGGCACCTGACCGCCACCATCCTGACCTCGGATGCGGTGCAGACCCTCGAGGACATCCATGACCGCAATCCGGTGCCGCTTCCCCGTGAGCTGTGGGATCACTGGGTCGACCCGACCATCGTCGGCGATCAGGCCCTGGTCGACGAGGCGGTGCGCGCCGCCCTCCCGGTGGCCGGCGATCTGGTCTTCGACCGTGTCGGCCCCGTGACCGGCGACGGCCCCGAGCTCATCCAGCCGCTGGAGGACGCCCCCGAGGCCTGATCGGCTCCGCGTCCGGCGGAGTCAGCCGAGCTCGCCGCGCCGCGCCCCCGCCCACAGGTCCACGCCCACGTCCACCGCGTGCTCGTCGATCGCGGCGAGCTCCTCCGGCGTGAAGGTCAGGTTGTCGAGAGCGCCGACGTTCTGCTCCAACTGCGCAACGCTGCTCGCGCCGATCACCAGGGACGTGACCCGGTCGTCCCGCAGCGCCCACGCCAGTGCAAGCTGCGCCAGCGACTGGCCACGAGCCGAAGCGATGTCGTTCAGCGCCCGGATGTGACCCAGCGCCTCGTCGGTCAGCCAGCCCTGATCGAGCGAGCCGCCCTGGGCTGCCCGCGACCCCGCCGGAACGCCGCCCAGGTACTTGTCCGTGAGCATCCCCTGGGCCAGAGCAGTGAAGCCGATCACCCCGAAACCGAGGTCGCCGGCGGCGTCGAGAAGTCCCTCGTTCTCGATCCAGCGGTTCAGCATTGAGTACGACGGCTGGTGGATGAACAGGGGAGTCCCGAGACCGTCGAGGATCTCGGCGGCGCGCCGCGCATCCGCGGCACCGTATGAGGAGATGCCGACGTAGAGCGCCTTGCCCGACCGCACGGCCGTGTCGAGCGCCTGCATCGTCTCCTCCAGCGGCGTCGACGGGTCGGGACGGTGCGAGTAGAAGATGTCGACGTAGTCGAGTCCGAGGCGCTGGAGCGACTGGTCGAGGCTTGCGAGCATGTACTTGCGTCCGCCGCCGCCCTGCCCGTACGGTCCGGGCCACATGTCCCAGCCCGCCTTGGACGACACGACCAGTTCGTCGCGGTACGGCTTCAGCTCGTTCTGCAGCAGGCGTCCGAAGTTGATCTCCGCCGCGCCGTAGGGCGGACCGTAGTTGTTGGCGAGGTCGAAGTGGGTGATCCCGAGGTCGAACGCGCGCAGAACCGTCGCCCGCTGCGTCTCGAACGGGCGGTCGTCGCCGAAGTTCTGCCAGAGGCCCAGCGAGAGTGCGGAAAGGTCGAGCCCGCTGCGGCCCGTGCGGCGGTAGAGCATCCGGTCATAGCGGTCAGGGTTCGGTACGTAGGACATGAGACCACTTTCATCCGTGGCGCCGCGTCTGTCCAATAGTGGGGTGCGATCGATTCAGGGGCGCCGCTTATGAATGGCGCGCGCCCGACACCAGCCGACGCTTCTCCAGCAGCATGTAGATCCCGTACACCGTGGTGCCTCCCGCGGTCGCGAGCGAGACGATCGTCCAGGACTGCTCCACAGTGACGGCTCCGGTTGCGATCAGCACGATGCCGACGATCCCCGCGAGCACCACCCACCCGCCGATGTAGTAGTCGATCGTGCGGTCGAACACGGGGGCGAGCGGAAGGAAGTGCAGACCGACGATGACGGCGATCGCGCCGTTGATGTACTCGTCGTTCCCGGTGGCCCCGAGGATCGCACTCATCACACCGATCAGCACGCCCTCGATTCCGAAGATGATTCCGAAGCGGGCGCCGATGTTGCGGGTCTTCGCGCGGCGCTCATCCGTCGGCACGACGGGGAACCGCCGAGCCGCGACGAACAGCAGGATCCCGTTGACGATGAAGGCCAGCGCGAAGGCGAAGAACACGACGGAGATCGCGATGCCTGCAGCGAGTGGAACGCCCGCGGTGGCCCAGCTTCCCCAGAGCACAGTGAAGAAGCCCATGAGGAGAAGTCCGCCCGCGACCCCCTGCACTCCCGCGCGGGGGATGTCGCTCCGGATGCTCGTCGTCGCGCTCGTCATGCCTGTCAGGCTAAGCCCGCGACCGACCCCCGCGGGGATCGAAAGAGGATCCGCGACAGTTGCTTACGTCGTTTGGGAACCAGGATGAGCCAGAGCAGCGTGATGAAACCGACGGTCACCGCAAGAAGCCCGGTGGCGGAAACAAGGATGATCACCACGTCGAGCGGTGTGGGGACCAAGGGATTCATCGTGCACTCCTGAAATTCGGACCGCTCAGTCGCGTGCCCTGGAACCATGATTGTCTGAAATATCATACGGGTCAACGATGTCTACGGGTCACGCATGCGTCGCCGGCCCTTTGCGCAGCGATCAGCTGCGTGAGGGGAGCCGGATAGGATCCTGCTCAGCGCATCTGAGTTGGCGATCCGCGCGACGCCGCATTCCGCAAAGAGGGGGACTACGCAGTGAGTGCTGAGAAAAGGCCTGAAGCAAGTGCACGAAACCACCAGCGCTCAAGGCGCTTCCTACCGGTCGTCCTGCTTGCCGCAGGGCTTGCCCTGGCCGGATGCACAGCCCCGCCTCCCACGGGGCAGACTCCGCCGCCGGCACAGGCCGTCGGTGCGACGCCGGCACCGACGTCAACTCCGGCGGTCGCGGACGGGCTCCCGACCAGCTGCGACGCCCTGTACTCTCCAGCGTTGCAGGAATTCGTCTCCCCGGATGGCGCCCTCGCACTGAACCCAGCCTGGAAGTCCGGGCCGGACGCTGTCCGCTCCGTCGAGAACGGCTACGGGTCGTGGGATCCGAACCTCGCACGCACGCTCTCGACCGCACCCGGCCTCATCTGCGATTGGGCGCCGCCGGCCGGCCCGTCCGAGCTGTTCCTCACCACACAGGTGCGACACGTCGACGGCACGACGCAAGCAGCTGCGCTGGCACGCCTGGCCACGATCGGTGCCGCGTGCAACGCCTACCTGGGCGGCGACCTGTGCGTGATGAACGCGCCTGACGGCAACGGAGCGCTCGTCGGTGAGTCCCAGTACTTCCGGGACGGCGTTTGGCTGGCGTCCGACTGGTACAACGCCGGCCCAGAGGGCTACACGAACGAGATGATCAAGACCATGTTCGGATGAACGCGCCGCCGATGACGTCAACGACTGAGATGAACACGTTGCAGGCGAGAGGGGCTACGAAATGACGACGACGGGGACTTCAGCGGTCGAGGCCGGAGAGCTTTCGAAGCTTCCTGCTGGTCCCATCCTGGTCCGACTGCGCCGGGTGCTGATTACGACGGCCGTGGCCGCCGCTCTCTACACCGTTCTCAGCACGGGAAGCGTCGCCACGTGCTCCAGCGGGGAGGCGACCGACGCGGGTGACATGGTGCAGGGCACGTGTGCCAACCTCGTGCTGCGGCCGAGCTGGTGCGTGTACGCAGCGCTCGCGGTCATCCTGTTCGTCGCGATCGGAAGGGTCGCCCGCCGCGCGTCCACGGTCCACGAGGCGCTCCGCCTCCTGGACCGCGCCGCCATCGTGATCGTGGCGCTCGCTGTCGTGTCGGCGGCGATAGGCCTGGTCTGGATGTCGCTCGTGCCATTGGACGCCCTCACCGGCGGAGGCACCCTGATCTTCCCGTTCCCGTTCAGTGCGCCCGAGCTCACCATCACCCATCAGCCCTGACGGGAGAGTCGCCTATAGCCACTCGCCGTCGACCCGCCGGTGCAGGCCGAGCGGATTGTCCTCCTGCAGCTCCGGCGGCAACAGATCGTCGGGGAATCCCTGGTAGGCGACCGGACGGACGAAGCGCCGGATAGCGGCTGTGCCGACGGATGTAGTGGCCGGGGCTGTCGTGGCCGGATAGGGGCCGCCGTGATGCTGGGCGTAGCTCACGGTGACTCCCGTGGGCCAGTCGTTGAACAGGATGCGACCCGCCTTGGTCTCGAGCATGGCGACGAGTCCGGCGACATCGTCACCGGGCTCTGCCCAGATGCTGGCCGTCAGCTGACCGGTCAGCGCGGCGGCCATACGTTCGCGATCACGCGCGTCGGCGTCTCGGATCACGACGCTCGCCGGACCGAACATCTCGGCCTCGAGAAGCTCGGGGTCGGCGAGCGCCTCGTGTGCGGAGAGGGTGAGAAATACGCTCGCAGGGCCGTCGCCCTCGGGCAACCTGGCCAGTTCGGTCACGCCCGGCCGGTGCAGCAACGCCTCGACGGCGTCGGCGAATCCGTCGGTCAGTCTGCCGGAGAGCAGGCCGAAGCTCGGCGCTCGGGCGGCGGCCTCAGCGAGGGTGTCGCCGGCTCCGTCGGCAGAGGAAGGCAGCACGAGGAAGCCGGGCTTCGTGCAGAACTGTCCCATGCCCAGCGTTGCCGATGCTGCGTATCCGCGGAGGATATCCGCTCCCCGTGCCGCCCAGGCGGCTTCGGTCACGAACACGGGATTGGTACTCCCCAGTTCGCCGAAGAAGGGGATGGGAACGGGACGCGAGTTGGCTCGGTCGAAGAGCGCACGGCCTCCTGAGGTCGAGCCGGTGAAACCTACCGCCTTGACCAACGGATGCTCGACGAGGGGGAACCCTGCGTCACGTTCCGCGATGAGCGCGAAGAGACCATCCGGCGCGCCGGCATCTGCGAGCGCCCTCACGGCCAGGGTGCCGGTCTGCTCCGCGAGTTGCGGGTGGTCGGGATGCGCCTTGTGAACGACGGCGCATCCCGCAGCCAGCGCTGACGCGGTATCGCCCCCGAGAACCGAGAATGCGAAAGGGAAGTTGGAAGCGCCAAAGACAGCGACGACGCCGAGCGGCCGGTTGACGCGGCGCAGGTCGGGTCGCGCGCCCATGCCCCAGGACGGGTCGGCGTGATCGACGGTCGCGTCCAGATGCTCTCCGCGGGCGACCTCGGCGGCGAGCAGGCGCAGCTGGAACACCGTGCGGGTCAGTTCGCCCTCGAGTCGGGGGCGGGGGAGATGCGTCTCCTCATGAGCGAGTGCGACGAGCGTTTCGCGGTCCGCCTCCAGGGCCGTGCCCAGAGCTTCCAGCCACCCGGCCCGTCGCGCGGGACTCACCGCCCGTGCGAGCTCGAAAGCTTCGTCGGCCTTGGCGACTGCTTGGTCGATGGATGTTCCGGTGGTGGTCATACGGCAATCTTCCTGGGTGGCACAACCGCGCAGCGGAGGGGCTTTCCGGAGAGGGCGCGGTCGGCCTCCTCCGCGGCGAGCCGCTGCAGCGCGGCCAGGGAGGTGTCGGAGAAGAAAGCGGCATGCGGGGTGAGGAGCACGTTCGGCAGGAAACGAAGCCGCGAGTCGGAAGGGAGAGGCTCCTCCTCGAAGACGTCGAGGGCGGCAGCACCCAGCCGGCCGTCATCGAGAGCGCGGCCAAGAGCCTCCTCGTCGATCAGAGGCCCCCGCGAGGTGTTCACGACCATCGCCCCGGCGCGCATCGCCGAGAACTGCTCGTCGCCGAGCAGGTGGCGGTTGGCCTCGGTGAGCGGTGCGTGCAGCGAGACCAGGTCCGACTCGGCGAGCAGTTGATCGAGCGACACCGGCTCGATTCCGTCGGCCCGCAGTGCATCCACATCGACAAAGGGGTCGTGGGCGATCACACGGAAGCCGAAGGGCCGCAGCCGCTGCGCGACAGCGCGGCCGATCCGACCCGTGCCGACCAGCCCGATGGTGGTCTCGGCGAAGCCGCGGATGCTCCCGAGCTCAGCAGGCGCGACCCATCCGGCGGTCCTGATCGTGTCGGTGTAACGGCTGACCTTGCGCAGACTGGCGAGGATCAGGGCGACGGTGTGGTCGGCGACGGTGTCGGCACCGTAGTCGGGCACATTGCAGACCGCCACTCCCAGCTCTGCCGCTGCGACAGCATCCACGTTGTCATAGCCGATGCCGTAGCGGATGACGACTGCGCCGGACGCAAGGACCGCCAGTACCGAGCGGGTGATCGGGGCGAAGTTGACGAAGACCACGGATGCGCCGGCGACGGCCGTGAGGGTCTCTTCCTCGGTGTGCACCTGGTGATGCGCGAAGTCGACGCCGTGTGACTCGGCGACCGCGCGCTCCCTGTCGACGCCACCGAAGGCCTGGTCGGTGACCACCACGGCGGTCACGACCGCACCCCGATCAGTCCACGTGCGGCGAGTGAGCGGAACAGGTCACGGATGCCGAACGTCCAGTCCGGCGCATCCTCAGCCGTCGTGACCTCGTTGACCAGACTGCCGAGCTCCGGGGAGGAGATCCGCACCACATCACCGCGATGGTGGGTGAAGCCGAGACCGGGCGCCCCCCTGTCCTGGGTCGGAGCGAAGAGTGTCCCGGTGAACAGGGCGAAGCCGTCGGGGTAGCGGTGGTGCGGGCCGAACGCGTGGGCGACGAGGTCGGTCAGGTCGCGGCTCATTTTCGACATCGAGCTCGTCTCCGCCAGTCTGAATCCATCGGCACCTTCGACCGTGAGGGCCACGTCGATCGCCCGCACGTCGTCGAGGTCGAACCCTCCGTCGAAGATCCGGACGAACGGGCCGATTGCACAGGAGGCATTGTTGTCCTTGGCCTCGCCGAGCAGAAGTGCGCTGCGACCCTCGAAGTCGCGGAGGTTCACGTCGTTGCCCAGAGCGGCGCCGACGATCTCGCCACGAGACGTGACTGCGAGCACCACCTCAGGCTCCGGGTTGTTCCAGGTGGAGCGTTCGAGAACACCGACCTGCGCTCCCGCCCCGACCGACGAGAGCACAGGCGCTTTCGTGAAGATCTCCGGATCGGGCCCGATCCCCACCTCCAGGTACTGAGACCACAGGTCCGCCTCGACGAGCACGTGCTTCACCTGCGCGGCTTCGGGAGAACCGGGGCGCACGCCATCGAGAGCGCCGCCGATCGCGGACATCACTTTCGCGCGCACAGCATCGGCGCCGGCAGGGTCGCCCTTCGAGCGCTCCTCGATGACCCGCTCCAGCATGCTGGTCGCGAATGTCACCCCGGCAGCCTTGATGACCTGCAGGTCGAACGGCGAGAGGAGTCGCACCGAGTCCGTGTCACGGTCGATGCTCGACCGCAGGACCGTCTCCAGATCCCACTCGCGGTCCGGCTCGGCGAACCTGGCCAACTCGATGATGTCGGTGCGGTCGAGGAGATCGGCCGTGGTCGGGGCATGCGAAGTGATGTCGGCCAGTCGATCGCCGCGTACGGCGACCACGCACGGGTGGCCCGTGACGGGGTCGATCACACGGCCGACGAGTGTGGCGTCGGCCGCATCGGGCAGGAGGCTGTCGCGCAGCGGCGACGATGATGTATGTGCCATGGTCCTTCTCGATCGTGAGAGTGGCCGGGGTCCGAGCGGACCCCGGCCGTGGTGACTCGGAACTCGGCTCAGAGGTCGCCGAAGTACGCCTCGATCGCCTCGACGTCGACGGTCTCGTCCATCGTCTTGCCGAGGGCGCGGTACTTCTCGCGGCGTGCGCGCATGTCGGCGAGGAGGATCGCGCGTGCGTGCAGCGCGACCACCTCGGCCACCTCCTGCGGCACGACGACGACACCGTCGTCGTCGGCACCGACGATGTCGCCGGGGTTGACCTGCACCCCGCCGCAGGCGATCGTGCCCTGCGTCTCGATGGCCTGGATGCGGCCCGGGATGATCGTGCGGCCGCGGTGACGGGCGACGACCGGCGTGCGCTGGAGCTCGACCTCGCCGGTGTCGCGGCAGTAGCCGTCGGTGATGATGCCGACGGCGCCGTTCACGACGGCCCCCATCGCATTCTCGGAACCCCAGAAGCCGACCTCGGGACCGCCGCCGGCGTCCATCACGACGACATGGCCGGGCTTCAGGTTGTCAGGCAGTCGCGCGGGCGGGTTCTTCTCGAACCAGATGGCGTGCGCGCTGACGATGTCCTCTGTGGTGTCGAGCTTCCACATCGGCTTGTTCGACGGCACGCAACGGATGGTGACCGCCTCGCCCCAGAACTTCATGCCGCTCCACAGCGGGCGGACCTCCGGATCCATCAGACCGATGTTGAAGTATCCGATCCCGTCGAGGGCGTCGACGACATCCACGACGCGGAGGTGCTGGTAGAGGCTGGACAGGTTGGACGCATCGGCCTTCTCGAAGGTCGTCGTCGGACTCGTGATCGTCATTGTTCTCTCTTCCGTGTTCTGTTTCGGCTCAGCTTGTGAGCGCTTCGACGCCGAGGGCGTACCACCGGTCGGCGGTCCCCCCGGACACTTGTTCCTGCTGACCCGGGTCGGGCAGGTGACGGGCGACGATGCGCCCGAGGTCGCGCCAGGCAGTCCCATAGCTCGCGCGGAGCAGGATGACCGGCCAGTTGCTCGCGAGCATCAGGCGCGAGGCTCCGAACTGTTGGCAGACGTGCTCGACATAGCGGTCGAGCACCTCTGAATCCCAGCCGTTCCAGGCTGTGAGTGCATCGATGCCGACCGACACCTTCATCGCCACGCCCGGAGCGGCGGCGAGTTCGGAGACATTGCTCGCCCACGGCTCCCAGCCCTGAGTGTCGAGGGGCGGTCGGCCGAGGTGGTCGACGATCAGTCGCAGCTCGGGCACCGCGTTCGCCAGTTCGATCACGCGCCGGGTCTGTGCGGCGGTGATCGGGACGACGTCCCAGGCGAGGCCGCGCGAAGCAAGGTCCCTGAACAGTGCGAGCGAGTCCGGCGTGGTCAGCCAATCGAGCGGATCGTCGGCGATCAGGCAGCGCACGCCACGCAATTTGGGCACGGCGGCCCGTTCGAGCTCGGCCTCCACGGCCCGCGGGTCGCGAATCGGCGCCCAGCCGACGATGCCGGCCACGCGCGGGTGCTTGGCGTACTCCGCCAGGCGATCGTTCTCGGCCGGCTCGTCGACGGACTGCATGACGACGGTCAGATCCACTCCGGCGTCGTCCAATTCGGCGACCAGGTCGGCCGGCTCGAAGTCTCGCTCGAGCGCGCTGTGCGCGGCAGTCCGCCAGGGTTGTTCCTGAGCATCGGTCTTCCAAAAATGATGATGGGCGTCGATGGTCGCCATCAGTGTCCTTTCCATTCGGGCCGACGCTGCTCGAGAAAGGCGGTGACGCCTTCCTCGAAATCGGCACTTCCGTAGCACTGCTCGAGCACGTCGGCGTCGTCGGGAATCTCGACGGATGCATCCAGCCGCCGCCCGAGTTCTTTGAGCGCGCGAAGGGTGAGCGGGGCCGATCCGACGATCCGCTTCGTGACGGCCGCGACGGCCGGTTCGAGCGTCCCTGGCTCGCAGAGCGACAGGAAGCCCGAGGGCGCAAGTTCCTCTGCAGGCACCAGACGGGCGGTCAGGAGCATCGCATCCGCGTGCCCGGCGCCCATCCGGTCACGAAGTCGGCGCACGACCGGAACAGGGAGGCAATTGCCGACCGTGCGGGCGATGGGTGCGCCGAAGCGCGAGCCGCGTTCTGCGATGACGATGTCGCAGGTGGCCGCTAGCGCGAGCCCTGCCCCGACCGCCGTCAGCTCGACCGCCGCGATCGTGGGAACCGGGATGCTCGCAACTGCACCGAGCACCGAGCCGACACGCCGCTCGTAGTCGACGCCATCGGCGCCCGACCGGAAGTCGGTGAATTGACGGATGTCGGTGCCGGCCGCGAAGCCGTCCTCCGGAGTGCCCCGGAACACCACGGCCGCCACATCATCGCGCGTGCTCAACTCGCGCGCGAAACGCTCGAGCTGGTCGTACATCGTCCAGGTGAACGCGTTGCGTTTCCCCGGGTTCGACAGCCCGACCCGCGCGACGCCGTCGGCGACCGTGAGAGTGATCTCGCCTGTCATGCCGGTCGCTCCACAGGTTTGCGCAGCTCCGCGAGAACCTCGTCGGTGTGCTGACCCAGAAGGGGCGGCGGGGTGACGACTCGGGCGGGGGTGCGGGACAGCTTGATCGCCGGCCCCAGCACTGAGGTGGTTCCCTCGACGGGATGCTCGAACGACGTCACCATGTGCCGCGCCTTGACGTGCGGGTCGTCCCGGAGGACCTGCTCGTAGTTGCGGATCGGTCCCGCAGGCACACCGGCATCGAGCAACAGCGCGACCCACTCGTCGGTGGTCTTGCGCACGAATCTCCGTTCCAGCTCCGCGACGAGGTCGGCGCGGTTGTCCATCCGGTTGTTGTTGTCTACGAACCGCGGATCGTGCTCGAGCTCGGGCGCATCGATCACTGCGCACAGGATGTGCCACAGCTTCTGGTTGTTCGCGCCGATGGTCAGGTGACCGTCACTCGTGGCGAGCGCTTGGTACGGGGCCGACATGCGATTCGCCGAGCCGAGCGGCTTAGGACTCTCTCCGGTCGACCAATACTCGGTCGACTCCCAAACCGACATCGCGAGAGCCGACTCGAACAGCGACGTCTCGAGGTACTGGCCCTCGTCGCCGTCACCACGAGCGAGAAGCGCGGCGAGGATGCCGATGGCGCAGAACATCCCGGAGCCGAGATCGGCCAAGGGAATGGCCGACTTCATCGGCGCCCCGTCCGGTTCCCCCATCACACTCATCACTCCGGTCATGGCCTGCGCGATCAGGTCGTAACCGGGATAGGCGGCGTACGGACCGGTCTGGCCGAAACCGGAGATGCTCGCGTAGACGATGCTCGGGTTCACGGCGTTCACCGCCTCGTAGCCCACTCCCAGCCGCTCGGCCACGCCGGGGCGGAAGTTCTCGATGACCACATCCGCGGTTTTCGCCAGTTCCAGGAAGAGCTCGCGCCCTGTCTCCTGTTTCAGGTCCAGTACGACGCTGCGCTTGTTGCGGTTGAGCGAGAGGAAGGCTCTGCTGTCGTCACCGACGACTGAATAGCCCCACGATTTCCTGGTCTGGTCGCCGTGGTCGGGATTCTCGATCTTGATCACATCCGCGCCGAGGTCGGCGAGGATCATCGTGCAGAACGGACCGGACATCACCTGGGTGAGGTCGAGCACGCGCACCCCGTCGAGCGCTCCGCGCCCACTGCTGTCCGCGCTCTTCTGTCGGTTGTCCATCACTTGTTCCTCGCCTTCCTCGTCGCTCATCCCTTGTCCGTCACTTAGTGCCGAGGCTCGCGTTCGCCTCGGAGAAGAACGCATCGACCGCCTGCTTCACTGTCTTCCGTCCGAACGCGATGTCCTGGTAGTTCCGCAGGAACGACTGCTCGAAGACCGCGTTGTAGCCGGAGGGGATGGTCTGCGCGGGCACCTTCTCGCCGAGGATGTACTGGTACTGCTCGAGGACGGTCTTCACACCACCGGTGGCGGTTGCGATCTGGTCTTTGAGCTGCCGCGAGTTCGCGACGGCACCGTTGTCAGAGGCGAACGCGTTGGAGGCGTCGTCGTTGTTCGTCCAGAAGTCGATGTACGCGGCCGCGGTGGTCACATTCGAGCAGCTCACCGGGATGGAGTAGCCGCTGACGAAGAACATGTTGCCGAGCCCGGACTTGCCCGTGGGGAAGGCCATCGTCGTCACGTCTGCTGTGGGCGCCGCGGCCATGATGCCGGGAAGCGCGTTGCCGGCGGTCTGCTCGCTGAGCACTTTGCCCAGCGTCACATCGAACTGCTCGAGCTGGGCCGGTTCCTCCGCGTTCTGCTGCGGGGTGGTGGTGTATCCGGCCTTGGAGTACTTCTGCCACATCTCCCAGTACTGCTGGAGCACTGACTTGGAGAAGCCGATCTTGCCCTTGTCGTTGAACATGTCGTGCCCGTTGGAGATGACGTACGCGGAGAAGGTCGGCTCGTCCTGCCCCTGGTCGTCGGTGGCCTTGATCCCGTCGGGCAGCTTGGAGGCCGCATCCTTCAGCCAGGCGCCGTAGTCATCCCAGGTGTAGCCCTGCTTGAGCAGTGGGATGTCGTACTTCTTCGCGATGGCGCCGTTGATGGTGTCGGCGTTCCACGCGACACCGAAGGGGATCATGTAGAGCTTGCCGTCCGGGCCACGCCCGGTGTCGAGCACGCTCTTGGGGATGTCGCTGACGTCGATCTGACCGGACTTCACCAGAGGGTCGAGGTCTTTCATGGTCCCGTTGGTGGTGTAGTCGTTGAGCTGCCGGGTCTGCAGTGTCGTCACACAGGGAAGGGACTTGCTGGCCGCCTGCACGTTGAGCTTGTCGAAGTACGTCGCGAAGTCGCCCGCTGAGGCCTGCACGGTGGTGCCGGGGAACTTCTCCTCGAAGAGCTGGTCGATCTTGGTGTACTTGGCGACACGAGTGGATGAACCCCAGTAGCTGAGCTGGATGCTGCCGCTCGGCTTGCCCGCGGAGGCGGACGGCGCGGGCGCGGAGCTGGAGCAGCCGGCGAGCAGCAGCGCTGCTGTGACGCTGGCAACTACAGCAGGGAAGGCGTTCTTGGTGAGCTTCATTGCCGTACCTTTCATTTGATTCCGGATGTAGCGATGCCCTCGATGAGCAGCTTCTGGAAGGCGATGAAAAAGCCGACCAGGGGTGCGAGGGAGAGGGTGGCCATGGCGAACAGGGAGCCGTATGAGCTCTGGCCGCCGGTGGCGTCGAGGAACGCGTTCAGTCCGATCGGGACCGTCCAGAGTTGGCTGTTGCTGAGGTAGAGCAGCGGCCCGAGGAAGTCGTTCCAGGTGTTGATGAACGTGAACAGCGCCGTCGTGCCGATGGCCGGCAGGGCGAGCGGCAGGATGATGCGGGTGAAGATCCCCCAGTGCCCGGCCCCGTCGATTTTTGCTGCATCGTCGAGGTCGCGGGGGAGGGCGCGGATGAACTGGACCATGAGGAACACGAAGAACGCGTCGGTCGCGAGATAGTGCGGCGCGATGAGCGGTGCGAACGTGTTGATCAGATTCAGCTGGTTGAACAGGATGTACTGCGGTACGAGCGTGACGTGATACGGCAGCAGAAGGGTCCCGAGCAGCAGCGCGAAGAGGATGCGCTTGAAGGGGAACTCCATCCGAGCGAACGCGTAGGCGGTGAGCGAGCACGCGATCAGGTTTCCGACGACCGACAGAGCCGAGATGATCAGCGAGTTCAGGAAGAACTGCGAGAAGTTGAGTGCTCCGTTCCCCGTCCAGCCGTTCTTGTAGTTGTCGAGGGTGTAGTTGGTCGACAAGATGCCGAGGCTCTTGAAGATCTCGTCGTTCGGACGGAACGAGGCGGCGACCATCCAGAGCAGCGGATAGAGCATGGCGATCAGGATCACGATCAGCACGGCGTGCCGTGCGATGGTGACGGCGACGCGGTTCTTCGGCTTGCGCACGATCCGCGCCATGAGCGGGGGCTTGCCCTGTTTCGCTGCCGGCGGTCGGTCGGTTGTCAGAGTGGTCATCAGCGATCTCCGTAGTGGACCCAGTACTTGGCCGTGAAGAAGAGGAATCCGGTGAATCCGGCGAGCACGACCACGAGCACCCACGCCATGGCGCTCGCGTAGCCCATGTTCAGCTGGGTGAAGCCCTGCTGGTACAGGTAGAGCGTGTAGAACAGCGTGGAGTCCGCCGGTCCGCCGTTGCCGCCGCTGATCACGTAGGCGCCGGTGAACGCCTGGAAGGCGTGGACCGTGTCGAGAAGGAGACTGAAGAAGATCAGCGGACTCATGCTCGGTAGCGTGACGCTCCAGAACCGGCGCAACCGACCGGCGCCGTCGACCGAGGCCGCCTCGTACAACTCTCGAGGCACCTGCCGCAGCCCGGCCAGGAAGATGATCATCGTCGAGCCGAATGCCCAGGCATTCAGGCTGATGATCACCCCCAGCGCACTCGATGGGTCGCCGATCCAGCTGCCGTGGTGGATGCCGAGGGCGGCTAGAGCGTTGTTCACCAGTCCCGAGTCACCGAAGATCTGGCGCCAGAGCGTGGCGATCGCGACGCTCGCGCCGAGCAGGGACGGCAGGTAGAACAGCGCGCGATAGCCGGTGATGAACTTGATGCTCGCGTTCATCATGAGAGCCACGACCATCGAGACGATGAGCACGACCGGTACGGAGATGACGACGTAGACCAGGGTGACCCGCACCGATTCCCAGTACCTCGGGTCCTGCGTCATCTTCACGAAGTTGTCGATCCCGATCCATTGAGGCGCGCTCAGCAGGTTGTATTTCGTGAAGGACAGGTAGAGCGAGTAGATCATCGGGCCGAGGGTCAGCCCGATCAATCCGATCAGCCAGGGGAGCAGGAAGAGGAATGCCGTCCGACCCTCGCGCTTCTGCAGCAGTCCGCGCTTGACGCGGCCTGGCCGTTTGGCACCGCCTGCGATGCCGGGCAGCTCGTTGATGAGTGCGGTTGATGCTGTCATCGGAGTGCACCTTCCTTCTTCGCCCAGTCGGCTGCGTGCTGCTCGACAACACCGGGGAGCGACTCCGAGAGGAGACGCGCCAGCGGCACGTCGATGTCAGCGGACCGGGCTGCGTCCACGACTTCGAGCAGATCTTTCTGGTACGGCCGTTCTGAGCGGGGTACCCCTGCGCGTTCGTACTCCGCGGTGAGCCGGTCGAAGAAGCCCCAGTTGCGCCCGGCCCAGGTGTCGGCCAGACCGGTGTTGACTGCTTCGAGCACAGCATCATCGGCCACCCCGTATGCAGCGGTGAGGCGAAGCGCCTCGTGCACTCCGGCGAGGGATGAGAACAGGATGAGCTGGTGCGCGAGTTTCGCAGCCGACGCCGTACCGACGCCGCCGAGCACGAACCGTTGATCCCCGAGTTCGGTGAGAAGCGGGTCCGCGTCGGAGATCTCTCGCTCGTCCCCGCCGACGAAGAGTGTGAGCGCGCCGCTCTCGGCGCGCTCGGCGCCGCCGGAGACGGGCACATCCAGAAAGGCAGCGTCGCCGACCAGCTCCGCCAGTTGCCGCGCGCGCTCCGGCAACACCGTGCTGTGCACCACGATCGTGTTCTCTGACGTCAGCGCCTCTCGCAGGCCGCCGTCGAGCACATCGCGAACGGCGGCGTCGTCGGGGACCGCGAAACAGACGAACCGGCTGTCTGCGAGACCAGCAGCGTCCACGGACCGTGCGCCTCGACTCGTCAGCTCTTCGACACGTCCGAGGTCCCTGTCGAGCACGGAAACCTGCCAGCCGCGCTCCAGAAACCGCGCGGCGATCGCTCGCCCGAGATTGCCGAGGCCGACCAACGCGACCGTTCTATCCGGGTTGACTGACACAGGTCCTCCTCGACTCTGAGTGGTGGGAATGTGCGATGCCCCGTGGGGCTGACGTGATTTCCTTTTGACTAATGTCTACAAGATACAAACTACTTTCTGCAAGAGGCAATTTCTGAGATAGTGTGAGCCTCGTCGGCGCAGATCTGTCGCCGCAGAATGGCCGGGAGGGTCCATGGGCGAGATCACCGACCTGCGAGCTCAGCACGCGGGTAGCGAAAACAGGCTGGAGTCGCCGAGTTTGGTCAAGCTCGCCGTGGAGGCGATCCGCAACCGGATCCTCGCGGGCGAACTTCAGCCGGGCGAGCGCTTGCATGAAGAACGACTGACCGGAGAACTGGACATCAGCCGGCCTCCACTCCGTGAGGCGCTTCGCCTCCTGGAGAACGAGGGCCTCGTGTTCACGCGACCCCGTCGCGGGTCCTTCGTCGCAACGCTCACCGACCACGACGTCTATGAGATCCTGACGTTGCGTTCGGCACTCGAGCGGACAGCTTTCGAGCTCGGAATCCCCGTGCGCACCCCCGAGCTGCTCGAACCGGCACGCGAGGCGCTGGAGGAGATGGAGCGCTTCGCCCGTCTGGAAGACCGTGGCGCCCTCGTTCAGGCCGGCTATGCGTTCCACTCGCGACTGATCCGGATAGCCGAGCATCGTCGGCTCGAGGAGATTTACGGCTCGGTTCAGCAGCAGGTGCTGCTGTGCATGTCCCGCAACCTCATCGCCCGCGAACGCTTCCATGAGAACCTGCTCGAACACGTCAGCCGTCATCGTCGTCTGCTCGAGCTCGTAGCGGCCGGCGACCCCAAGGCTGCGCTCGAAGAACTCGCGGTGCACGGCGAGCGCTCGTTCGACGCCACCGTCGTGCGCAGGCACGGTCTTCCCCTCCCGGACGATGAAGCGGCCACGCGATGACGGCGAGCGATAGGGCCCTGATCGTCGAACTGTCCGGCGGGCGCGCGCCGCTCGTGGCCGAGGGTGCGTGGGTCGCCCCAGGCGCCATTGTCGTCGGGGACGTGTCGATCGCCGACGGCGCGAGCATCTGGTACGGCGCGGTGGTGCGCGCGGACAACACGTCGATCTCGATCGGTCGCGACTCGAACGTGCAGGACAACGTCTCCGCGCACGTCGACCCCGGTGCCGCTCTCGCGATCGGCGAGAGGGTTTCCATCGGACACAATGCTGTGCTGCACGGCTGCACGATCGAGGACGACGTGCTGGTCGGCATGAGTGCAACGATCATGAACGGTGCGGTGATCGGCACCGGCTCCCTCATAGCGGCAGGGGCGCTGATCACCCAAGGCATGGTCGTTCCAGCGGGTTCCCTGGTCGCCGGGGTGCCCGGTAAGGTCCGGCGCACGCTGACGGATGAGGAGATCGCGTCGATCGCCCGCAACGCGGCCACCTACCGCCGGCTGGCCACGGAGCACCGCACGGCGACCTCGTGAGGTCCCTCGGACCGGGCGCGCGAACGAGGGTCTGAGGCAGGAACGGACACGAAACGTACGTCCGCATCCCAAGAGTGGTGGCTCGCTCGTGCCCGAATCAGCCGTGGCCGCGCCCGCAGGGTTCGGGTGATCGATAGCTTGATTGCGGCCCCTTTGCGGGCCTGCCTACTCTAGGCGGGAACCGCTTTCCGACCAGCAGTCGCTGTGTCGTGCTGATGCGACTTCTGTGAAGGGGAACCAATGACGCGTCCGAGACTGCTCCTCGATCTCAGCCCCGAGCTCGAGCACGATCTATTCGATGTGCAGACGCTGATGAGGCTTGATCGTGTGGCCGATGTTCAGAGGGCGAGCTCGGCGAGGGTCCCCGATCTCAAACGCCTCGATGCCGACATCCTGGTCACTGGATGGGGGTCGGCGGCGCTTCCCGCGACCCTCGAGCAGGGCGCCCGGCTCAAGCTGATCGCCCACAGCGCAGGCACTGTCCGCTGGCTGGTGCCCAAGACGTTGGTCGCAGACGGCGTGCGTGTGACGCAGGCGGCGGCCGGTATGGCGACCAGCGTCGCCGAGCTGGCCCTCTTCTTCACGCAGTCCCTGCTTCGCAGGCTGTACGCCGTAGACCGGCGGATGGTTCACGGGGACTGGTCGGGCGCTCTCGGCTTCGGGCTCGGACGCACGATCGCTGGTACGCGTATCGGTGTGATCGGCGCCAGCCGCGTCGGACGCTCGTACATCGAGTTGGTGACCGCGCTCGGTGCTGAGGTCGTCGTGTCCGACCCGTACCTGCATCCCGCCGAAGCGAGAGACATGGGCGTTGACCTGGTCGAGCTCGATGCCCTGCTCGCGTCGTGTCCGGTTGTGGCGCTGCACGCCCCCGTCACCCACGAGACGAGGGGGATGCTCACGGCAGGGCGTTTCGCCCTTCTTCAGGATGGGGCGGTGTTCGTGAATACCGCCCGCTCCGCGATCATCGATTCGGCTGCGCTCGTGGCGGAGCTTCGCTCCGGCCGGATCAGTGCGGCTCTCGACGTCTTCGACGTGGAGCCCCTTCCGGCAGGCGACCCGCTCTGGTCGCTGCCGAACGTGATGCTGACGCCGCACATCGGCGCGGTCACCACGCATTCTCGACGCACTCAGGGTGCGATCGTGGTCGAGGAGATCGAGCGATTCGCCTCAGGGGTCGGCCTGCGCTTCGAGGTGAACGAAGCGAACTACGACCGCCTGGCCTGACCGTCGGCCACCGCGTCGGTCGGTCGTCCGCTGAGCGTCCAGTAGACGATCGCGGCCGGCGCCAGCCCCGCGCCGACCAGCAGTGCGGGCAGGAAGAACGCTGCGAGTGCGAGCCAGGTGACCAGGAGCACCAGACCCCACAGAACGCGACCTGAGCGCTGCACCAGGGCTGCTGCCGCTGCTGCCGCCCAGGCGCGCCAGGCCGAGCGGGAGGTGGCACGGTCGCTGTCGGCGGCCCAGAGAAACGCCAGCCAGAACGCCAAGGCGAGTCCGGCCAAGCAGATGAGCACGACCATCGCGGTCGTTCCGAGCCATGATCCGCTCGAGTACCAGAACGGGATCCCGACAGCGAACCCGACCGCGGCGAGTGGGAACAGGATTCCGATCGGCCACGCCGCTCGCCAGGCCGAGACGAACTCGAGAGCGTAGCTGCGCATCCCCGTCTTCTCGCCCTGGCACAGGTCACGGAATTGGCGCTGCAACGCGATCGCGGCCGGCGCCGCAGTGATGACGGGCAGCGAGAACGCGAGGAAGAGGAGCTGGAGGAGCAGGGCATTGCCCAGGGTGTCCAGCCAAGAAATGATTCTCATCGGGTCTCCGTCGATCGTGAGCGCAGGACTTTCCGACACTACCCAAGCACGTCGAAAACGACCTCGCGGTGAAACGGACCTGAACCGTGCACCACGTGGGCCTCACTGTCCGTTGCCCATCGGTGGGGAGCCGACTGCAATGGAGAAAGCGCTTACCCGGTGTGCGGTGAGCTGACAAGGAGGTCACACAGCATGAAGAAGAGACTCGGCTTCACGGCGATTGCCGTCGCCGCCGCGCTCGCTCTGGCCGGATGCTCGGGAAACTCGGGCACTCCGTCGGCGACCGGCGACAAGAACCAGACGGGCACCATCCGTGTTCTCGTCGCGAACTTTCCAGCGAACAATGTCGGTCAATCGGTGTTCGGCAAGATCGTCGACATCTTTCACAAGACGTACCCGAACATCAAGGTCGAATCGGACTTCGTCCCATACGACAGCCTGAACCAGAAGATCTCGACCTCTCTCGCATCCGGCCAGAACTACGACGTCATCAGCGCCGGCATCGGCTGGGTGCAGCCGCTCGCCGATCTTCACGCCATTCAGAGCCTTACGAAACTCGGTATTACCGAGAAGACGCTGGAGAAGACCGTCTACCCGAGCTTCGTCGATCCGATGCTGTACGAGAACGACGTGTACGCAGTCCCGGTGGTCGCCAACCCGCGCGTGCTCGCCTACAGCAAGAGTGCGTTCGAGAAGGCTGGACTCGACCCGAACAAGGCGCCCCAGACACTGGATGAGCTCCGCGCCGACGCGAAGAAGCTCACCATCCGCGACGGCTCGGGCACGATCACCCAGACCGGATTCGACTTCTGGGCACCGCCCAGCAACTACCGGCAGCAGTTCGTGGCGTTCATGGGTGCGCTCGGCGCTCAGGAGTTCACCAAGGGCAAGCCCACGTTCGCCGGAAACGCGGGCGTCGATGCGCTCAGCCTGATCCACGACATGATCTCGGTGGACAAGTCGTCCACCTACGGCTATCAGAACTCCGCCAAGACGGCGCTCGTCACGACGGGCGAGGCGGCGATGGGCTTCACCGGCCCATACGTCGACTGCGGCACAGGCGAGGGCGGCATCGGCGACAAGTGCAAAGACCTCGTGTACTTCAATCTGAAGGACAAGAAGGAGGTCGAGTACGTCGGCGGTCGCATCGCGGCCATCGGTGAAGGCTCCAAGTACACGGGCGCCGACCTCGCGATGCTGAAGGCATTCCAGGATCCGACGATCCAGGAGGAGATCTCCAAGATCGACGTGGGCGTCCCTGTGAACAAGGATGCGGGCGACAGCTCGTTCGTCAAATCGAACCCGGCCTCGTCGTTCGCCTTCAAGAACCTCGACAAAGGCGTGTTCGAGTACGGCGGACCGACGTTCCTCGACTTCCGTGCCAAGTTCGGCCCGTCACTCGACCAGGTCATCCTGGGCAAAGCCGAGGCGAAGTCGACGCTCGAAGCGCTCAAGAAGGTCGCTGAAGGCTAGACGTCCATCCCCGTCGCGGGCGGGCGGATCCCGTCCCGCCCGCGGCACCGTTCTCATCGGACTCGAAGGAGAGATCACGTGACGACCACGATCCCCGCGGTACCCGTGACCACGACCGGCCGGGTCGCGGAACCTCGCAGACCCTCCTCGCCCAGGCTGGCGGGTGTCTCGCGCGCGAAGGCGAAGGCGGGATGGATCCTGCTGATTCCAGCGCTCATCCACTCGGTGATCTTCATGGCCTTGCCGACGATCATCGTCGTCACGCTCGGATTCACGGACGCCCGGGTGGTCGGCCAAGGCGATTGGGTCTGGCTGGGCAATTACATCAAGCTCTTTCAGGACGACACGTTCCGCACCGCACTGCTGAACACGCTCGCGTACACGCTCGTGGTCGTTCCGGTCGGCATGGCGGTCGCCCTCCTGATCGCGCTCGGACTCAACGTTCATATCAGGGCGAGAGGACTCTTCCGCACGCTCTTCTACATCCCCGTCGTCACCTCAGCGGTCGCCGTCTCAACGGTGTGGCTCTGGATCTACAATCCGTCGAGCGGTCTCGCCAACGAGGTGCTCGCCTTCTTCGGCATCGGTCGTTCCGGGTGGCTGACAGACCCGGACATTGCGCTTCCGGCGCTCATGCTGATCGGCATCTGGCAGGGACTCGGTGCCAAGATGATCATCTACCTCGCCGCCCTCCAGGGAGTGTCGCAGGAGCTGATCGAGGCCGCCAGACTCGACGGTGCGAATCGTTGGCAGCTGTTCTGGAACGTGACCTGGCCAGCGCTTCGCCCCGTGCAGTTCTTCGTGCTGGTCACCTCCATCGCCGGATCGTTCCAGGTCTTCGATCTCGTCTACGTGATGACGCAGGGCGGCCCCGCCAATGCCACGAACGTGCTCACCTTCGACATCTTCACTAACGCCTTCTCGCGTCTGCAGATCGGCTACGCCTCGGCGGAGACCGTGATCATGTTCGTCTTCGTCGGCATCATGATCTACCTCGGACGCCTCACCCAGCGCGATCGCAAGGAGCTCTGATGACGATCACCGAAGCCACTCCCGCCCTCGTCACACCCGAAGCGCCCCGTCGAGGAGTCGAACGTCATCGGCCGAAGGCCGCAGTCACTCCGGGGAGGGTCCTCCTCTATGTCGTGCTGAGCCTCGGCGGTCTGCTGATGGTCGTGCCGTTTATCTGGATGATCCTCACTTCCCTCAAGTCTCTCGACGAGGTGAGCTCGTTCTCGTGGCTGCCGAAGGAGTTCCACTGGCAGAACTATCTGGACGCATTCAATGCAGCGCCCTTCCTCATGTACTTCCGCAACAGCCTGATCGTGGTGGTCGCTCAGACCATTCCGTTGCTGTTCATCTCCACGGCCGCGGGGTATGCGCTCGCTCAGCTCCCGGTGCGGTTCAAAGGCGGCATCCTCACCTACTTCATTCTTCTACTCGGCGTGCCGTTCCAGGTGCTGATCGTGCCCTTGTTCATCGTGGTGCGCTCGGTACCGTTCGCCGGCGGAAACGACTGGCTCGGTCAGGGAGGCACCGGCTGGATCAACACCTGGTGGGCGCTCATCATCCCGTTCATCTCGGCTCCGCTCTACGTGTTCCTGGCACGGCAGTTCTTCGTCTCCCTGCCGGCTGACCTGGCAGACGCGGCCAGAATGGACGGACTCAGCGAGATCGCGATCTTCTTCCGGATCATGGCGCCGCTGGCGCGTCCGGCCTTCGTGACCATCGCGTTGTTCAATGTCGAGTCGGCCTGGAACGGCTTCATCTGGCCCCTCGTAGCGACCAGTTCGGAAGATCTGAGACCGCTGCAGTTCGGCCTCGCGACATTCGCCCAGTCATCATCCGGGCAACCGCAATGGCCGTTCCTCATGGCCATTTCCACCCTGGCCGTGCTCCCGATGATCCTGCTCTTCGTGTTCGGGCAGCGCTACTTCATCGCTGGACTGGCGAACTCGGGGATCAAGGGATGAGCCGCCGGCTCGGATTCTCCACCCTCGGCTGCTCCGGTGCGACCGTCGCGCAGATCATCCGGTTCGCGCAGGATGGACGCGCCCCCGGAGTCGAACTGCGAAGCGCTGCCGACGAGGTCGTGAACGTCGGACTGAGCGCCGCGGCGGCAACGGAGATCGGCGGCGCGTTCCGCGACGAAGGGGTCGAAGTGCTCTGCGTCGCCTCCTACGTCGGCCTGTGCTCCGTCGATGACGTCGACGACGATCTCGACCGGAACCTCGACCTGGCTCGCAGACTCGGCGCCGGAGGGGTCCGTGTCTTCATGAAGGACGAGGACGCCGTTGCTGGAGACGCCCTGACGCCAGGTGAGGAGCGCGCCATCGAGCGTCTCTCCCGCGTGGCTGGTTCCGACATCCCCGTGCTGATCGAGACCCACGACTCGCACTCCTCCGCCCGGCGCCTGGCGCGCTTCCTGCAGGCTGCCGACGCGACCGTGACGGAGAATCCGGCTCGCGTGCTCTGGGACACTGCTCACAGCTGGTCGCACGGCGAGACCCCGGCCGAATCCCTGGCTGATCTGATGCCCTGGCTGGCGCACCTGCAGATCAAGGATGAGCGCAGCCTGGCCGACCCGGTGCCCGTGGCGCTCGGGGACGGCTCCTATCCGGTCGCCCAGCTCGCAGCCGCCCTCGACGCTGCGCACTGGTCGGGCTGGCTGGCTCTCGAGTGGGAGCGCAAATGGCATCCGACGCTGCCGCCACTCGACGCAGCACTGGTCGCGGCGCACGATTGGGCCGCACCACTTTTCACCACCGAAGGACAAGGAACACTGTGACAGACCGCTTTCTCGGTCCCATCGACCGCTTCGCCGCCGCTCTCACCCGGGTGAAGGTCCCCGCCGAGAACCGCGAACTCAGCCCGTTCACCGGACTCACCCGTGAACACTGGGTCGCCGCCGCCGATGACCTCCTGCTCTCGGCGGCTCGTTTCAGTTCGCCGCACGGGGCACGGATCGATCTGCCCGGCCTCCCATCGCAGCAGGGGATCCGCACCGATGGAATCGAGGGATTCGCCCGCACCTTCCTGCTTGCCGCCTTTCTCCATGTGGGGAATGAGGGTCGGGATCCGCACGGCCACTTGTCCCGCTACGTCGCCGGCGTCGTGGAAGGCACTCGCACAGTCGGTTCCGACGATGAAGACTCGTGGCCGGTCATCGGTCACATCGGCCGCGACGGGCAGCCGCACGTCGAGGCGGCATCCATCGCTCTGAGTCTTCACCTCACCCGCGAGGCGTCCTGGGACACGCTCACCGGCGAGGAGCAGGATCGCGTGGCCGACTGGTTGCGTCATGCCATCGATCAGGAGCCCTCGTCGAACAACTGGTACCTCTTCCCCTTCACCATCGCGAGCTTCCTCGAGGGAGTGGGTCGGGCCGATGACCAGACGGCGTATGTAATCGAGCGCGGCCTCGCCCTCATCGAAGGCTGGTACCGGGGAGAGGGCTGGTACAGCGACGGCGAAGGGGAGGCGTTCGATCACTACATCGGCTGGGCGCTCCACTTCTACCCGATCTGGCATGCCCGGCTGCGTGGTGACTCGGCGCTGCTCGACCGCCTCGGCCCGCGTCTCGAGGAGTTCCTCGGTTCGTTCGCCCGCACGTTCGACCGCAACGGAGCGCCGACCTATGTCGGTCGTTCGATGACCTACCGGATGGCCACGCTCGCCGCCGTGGCGATGGGCGAGGTCACCGGGTTCACGCCGCTGAACCCCGGGCAGTCGCGACGCATCCTATCGGCCGACCTGCGCTACTTCCTCGAGCGCGGCGCCACCACCGACGGCATCCTCAACCTCGGCTGGCACGGTCCGCACGAGCCGACCGTACAGCGGTATTCGGGCCCGGGGTCGCCATACTGGACATCCAAGGGTTTCGCAGCCTTGCTGCTTCCTGCCGATCACGCGTTGTGGACGGCGACGGAGGAATCGCTCGAGGCTGACACCACGGACTACGTGCGCTCGCTCGTTCCAGCCGGGCAACTGATCCAGGCGACCGCGGCCGACGGCCTCGTACGAGTCCACAACCACGGCAGTGATCAGATCAAGCCGTTCGAGGCCGATGCAGGCGCCCCCAACCCGCTCTACGCGCGCTTCGCCTACTCGACCCGCACCGGACCGACCGCTCTGCACAACCCGAGCGACAACGATCTTCAGCTGCTCATCCGCGGCGTATGGAGCGTGCGACGGCGCATTTACGCAGTCGGTGGTGGCGACGACTGGATCGCATCGTGGCACGCGCCGCGCTTCACCGTCTACTCGCCTTTCGACGCCAGCCCGTCCGCATCGAACGGCCCGGTGCTGCCGTCCTGCCGCATCGAGAGCGTGACGGCTGCCCGCGGCGCGGCCGAAGTGCGCATCCATCGGCTGGTCGGTGTGCCGCCGCGCACGCCCGTCCGCCTCGCAGGCTGGGCGGTCGCAGCGGAGACGCCCGAAGTGCTGTCGTCGCGGATCGAAGCAGCACACCCGGCCACCCTCGTCGCCGCCACCGCCGACAACGTCACGGACGAACCCCTGACGTCGCAGTTGCGGTCCGTGATCGGATGGACCCAGGCGCATGCGGCCCGCGCCACCTACGGAACGGCATACGGTCGGGTGGCGCTCGTGCCCGAGCTGTTCGGCCGCTCGGACGACGGTGTCTTCGAGGACACTCTGCTGGTGGCGCTCGCCTCGCTCGACGCCTCGGAGGCGCCCGCCGATCTCGCTGCGGTGCGGGTGACGATCGACAAGGCCGTCGTCACGATCGCGTGGGCAGAAGGCGAGCCGACCGTGATCGATCTCGACGCGATCGATTGGCCGCGCCGCTAGTCGGTTGTGCCGAGGAGGGCTCGGAGCGTGTCCGGCGCTGCGTTGCGGGCATCGAAGATCTCCATGCTCTTGGTCAGACTCGCAGCACCTTCGGGCCGTACTGGGAGAAGAGTTGCGCGCGATGCGGCGAAAGCTGTTCTCCGGTCACGAGTTTCTCGAACTCGCCGATCTCAGCGAAGCGAGAGAAGCTCGAGACGCCGAACTTGGTGTGCGTTCCGATGAAGATGCGCTGTCGCGACGCTGCGACCGCAGCACGCTTCACCGCCGCGACCGCGGGGTCCGGAGTCGTCAGCCCGTGCTCTGTCGAGATGCCGTTCGCGCCGATGTACGCGAGGTCGATCACGAAGGACTGGAGCATCGTCGTCGCCCAGTGGTCGACCGTGCCGAGCGTCGTCCCGCGTACGCGACCGCCCAGCAGGAACACCTCCACCTCGCGTCGCTGAGCGAGCTCGTTCGCAGCCGGGAGCGATGCGGTCACCACGGTGAGGGGGCGGTCATCCGGCAGCGCCCGGGCGACCAGCTGAGGCAGGAACCCCTCGTCGATGAAGATCGTCTGAGCATGGCCGATCTGACCGGCAGCCGCGTCGGCAATCCGTGCCTTCTCCTCCGAGTTGGCGTTTTCGCGGAAGTCGAGTGGGGTCTCGAAGCGACTGCTCTCCACCGGAAAAGCGGCACCGTAGCTGCGCCGGATGTGCCCGATGCGCTCCAGCGCTCGCAGGTCGCGACGCAGCGTCTCGGGCGTGATGCCCAGTCTGGCCGCGCCCGGAGCGACGTCGAGCCGCCCCTCCCTGCGCACGATGTCGAGGATTTCGGCGTGACGGATCTGGGCTGCGGTTGAACGGGTCTCGGGGCGCTCCGCACCGCTGTCGGTGTTGGCTGCATCCATTGTGCTCACAGGCTACAGGCCTCCTTTTCGCAGATGGTCCGCGCTGCTACCGCTACCCTGATGGGATGCCCGCCAAGCGCAGCAGCCGTCCAACGATCGCCGACGTGGCAGCGCGAGCCGGAGTCTCGAAGATGGCGGTGTCCTTCGCGCTCAACGGCCGGCCAGGAGTCTCCGAGGAGACACGCGCACGCGTCGAACGCGCAGCAGCAGACCTCGGCTGGCGACCCAACTCGGCTGCGCGCTCTCTGTCGGGTGACCGCGCGGGTGCGATCGGGCTCGTGTTGGCCCGCTCCGCCCAGCAGTTGGCCATGGACACCTTCTACATGCAGCTGATCACCGGCATCGAGCAGCACCTGGCCGAGAGCTCCACCTCGCTGCTGCTGCAGGTGCCTTCCAGCCCCGATCACGAGCTCTCCCTGTATCGCACGCTCGCCGCGGAGCGCCGCGTCGACGCCGTGGTCGTGACCGACCTCTTGACGGACGACCCGCGCATCCCTTTGCTGCGCGAACTCGGGCTGCCCGCCGTTCTGCTCGGCGGACCCGAGCCGGGTTTCGTGTCGCTGCGCAGCGACGACGAGGGGAGCGTCGCCCAGGTGGTCGAGCACCTGCACGGGCTCGGCCATCGACGCATCGGACGGATCACGGGGCCGGTGGAGTTCCGGTACACAGTGAAGCGCAGTGAGGCATTCGCCGCCGCCCTCGCCCGATCGGGGATGTCGGGGATGCTCGAGACGACCGACGGTTCGCCCGAGGCCGGACGAGCCGCGACCGAACGCATGCTGCGGTCGCCCGAACCGCCGACGGCGCTCGTCTTCGACACCGATCTGCTCGCGGTCGCCGGACTCGACGCTGTTCGGGACATCGGTCTCCGCGTGCCCGAAGATGTCTCCCTCGTCGCCTGGGACGGTTCCATCCTGTGCGATGTGGTGCGACCTCGTCTCACGTCGCTGAGGCGTGATGTCGTCGAACTGGGCCGAGTGACGGCCAGGGCGGTGCTCGATGTGGGATCGGCGCCGCGCACGGGCGACGAGGGGTTCGTCTTCGATGAACACGACCCTTCTTCGCCGCAGCTGGAGCAGCGCGAGAGTTCCGGGCGCGCACCACACTGATCGCACTCGTGCGTTCTCGGCGAACAACGACATGCTGGTACTTTACCGGTATAGTGTCGACATTCCCACCCCGTCGAAAGGTCGCCGATGATCACTCGTACGCCGCTCACCACCGGTTGGACGCTTTCCCTCGCGGACGGCCCCACGAACGCTGCAGTCCCCGAGCATGTCCGCAACTCGTTGCCCATCCCCGCCTCCGTTCCGGGCACCGTGCATACCGACCTGCTCGCGGCCGGGCTCATCCCCGACCCATATCTGGACCTGAACGAACTCACCCTCGACTGGATCGGCCGAGCCGGCTGGATCTACAGCCGAGCGATCGATCGGGAGCCGGCGGAGGGGGAGACCGTCGTCCTCGCATTCGACGGGCTCGACACGGTGGCGACCGTGAGTGTCAACGGCGCAGTCGTCGCGCACACCGAGAACATGCACCGACGCTACGAGTTCGACGTGACGGAGTTCCTCACGGGCACGGACACTCTCGAGGTGCGGTTCGACTCTGCGTGGGACGTGGCGGAGAAAGAGCGCGAGCGCATCGGCGCGCTTCCCAACGCGTATCCGGCACCCTTCAACTACCTCCGCAAGATGGCGTGCAACTTCGGCTGGGATTGGGGCCCCACCCTGGTCACGGCCGGTATCTGGCGGGATGCGACCCTCATCTCGGCAACCGGGCCGCGGTTCGCGTCCGTCAGCCCGCACGTGACTGTGGCCGGTCCCGCCGGTACCGTGCGTTTGCAGGTGGAACTGAGTGAACCGGCCGACCAGGCGCTCGAACTGGTCGCCGCAGTCGGTCACGCCAGCAGTCTCCGCAGAATCGAAGAGGGATCCCAGTCCGCAACGATGGAAGTGCTCGTCGACAACCCTGAGCTGTGGTGGCCCGTCGGGCTCGGGAGTCAGCCGCTCTACGACGTGTCGGTCGAGCTTCGCCGCGGGGACGACTGCGTCGATCGGTGGACGTCCCGTGTCGGCTTCCGGAGTCTGCGCTTGGACACCTCCGCGGACGAGATCGGCTCTGCGTTCGTGATCATGATCAATGAGGCGACAACCCCGATCCGCGGCGCGAACTGGATTCCGGACGATTGCTTCTTGCCGCGCGTCACTGAAGCGCGGCTTCGCGAGCGGCTCACGCAAGCCGTCGACGCCAACATCAACCTGCTGCGTGTGTGGGGAGGCGGCGTCTACGAGAGCGAATTGTTCTATTCCCTCTGTGACGAGTACGGCATCCTCGTGTGGCAGGACTTCCTGTTCGCCTGTGCGGCGTATCCGGAGGACGAACGGCTGGCGACGGAGGTCGAAGCCGAGGCGCGCGACAATGTGCAACGCCTGCTTCCGCACCCGAGTCTCGTGCTCTGGAACGGCAACAATGAGAACATCTGGGGCTGGTTCGACTGGGATTGGCAGGGCCTGATCGGCGACCGGACGTGGGGTCTCGGCTACTACCTGACAGACCTTCCCGCGATCGTGGCCGACGGGGATCCCAACCGCCCGTACTGGGCAGGCAGCCCGTATTCGGGAACGATGGATGTGCATCCGAACGCCGATACGCACGGCCTCAAGCACGTGTGGGACGTCTGGAACGAGGTCGACTACACCGTCTACCGCGATTACGCCCCGCGATTCGTCTCGGAGTTCGGCTGGCAGGGTCCGGCGGCGTATTCGACGATCGAGCGATCGGTGAGCGACCGTCCGCTCAGCGCGACGTCTCCCGGGATGCTGCACCACCAGAAGGCGAACGACGGCAACGGCAAGCTGGAGCGTGGACTCGCTCCGCATTTCGATGTGCCGGAGGACTTTGACGACTGGCATTTCGCAATGCAGCTCAACCAGGCACGGGCCGTCGCGTTCGGAATCGAGCACTTCAGGTCGCTTCGCCCCCGATGCTTCGGCACGATCGTGTGGCAGCTCAACGACTGCTGGCCAGTCACCTCGTGGGCGGCGGTCGACGGTGATGGTCGCAAGAAGCCGCTCTGGTACGCCCTGAGATCGGCTTATGCCCCACGCCTGCTGACGATCCAGCCGAGCGCCAACGGGCTCGATGTCGTCGGCGTGAACGATGGCGGAGACACCTGGCGCGAGCCGATCACCGTGCGGCGGATGACGTTCGCGGGAGAGGTGCTCGCCTCGTTCTCGGCCCGCCTCGTTGTGGACCGCTTCGGCAGCGCTCGGCTGGCGCTCCCTTCCTTGGTGGCGGAATCAGTGGACACCAGGTCGGAACTGCTCGTCGCAGAGACAGCATCCGGTGAGATCGCCCACTACTTCTTCGAGGAGGACCGTGAGCTCGCGCTCCCCGAAGCTCGTTTCACCGCTAGCGCAGAGCGGATCGGCGGAGACATAGCGGTAACGGTCACGGCCGAGACCCTCATTCGCGACCTGTGCTTGTTCCCCGATCGCATCTCTGCAGCCGGCGAAGTCGACAGCGCGCTGATCACAGTGCTCCCGGGTCGATCGCACACGTTCATCGTCGCCGGCGTGCACGCAAGCGATGTGGAGGCATTGAGCGCTCGTCCAGTGTTGCGCTCGGCGAACGACTTGGTGCGACTGACCGCGGCGCGATAGTGGACCAACGCAGAAAAAGGTTCCGCTCCCAATAGAAGCCTGGAAACGGGACAGTGGCCCCTAGCAGTTCACGATCGTGCTGTCACCGTGGAGACGCGCCGGCGAGCTCGTGCTGCAGTCGCGTGTACCCCTCCCGCAAGATCGCGTCATCCGTGGTCGCGGCGATCAATTGCAGGCCGTGACTCGCGAGCACGCCCGCGCGCTTCGTGGCGCCGGCGTATCCGGAAGCGATGATGTTTGCCCGGCGGCACGCCGCGACGATCCGGCTCAGAGGGGCGGATTCCGAGCGGTCGGACAGCAGCTCCTCGAGGCTGATGCCGAGCGCTAGTGAGAGGTCGAATGGCCCGACGAAGATGCCGTCGACCCCGTCTGTGGCGGCGATCGCGTCCACGTTCGCGAGCGCGTCGGCCGACTCGATCATCACGAGGCAGAGGGGTCCGGCGCCTTGGGGAGGCACGCCGTAGCCCGTGTCGATGCCGAACGCTCTTCTCCCGGGCCCGAAGCTGCGGCTGCCGGAGGGCGGGTAGTGGGTCGATCGGGCGGCGGCCTCGGCTTCGGCCGCGTCCTGGATCATGGGGACGATGACGCCACTGGCGCCCGCATCGAGTGCGCGGCCGATCAGCTCCGGGCGGTTCCACGCAACCCGGACGAGAACGTCGGTGCTGTGGGAGGCTCCCGCGGCCACCGAGGCGGCGAGATCGTCCGGCGGATAGCCGTGCTGCTCGTCGATGCAGATCCACGGAACGCCGGATGAGGCGAGCGATCCGATGACGCGGGGGTCGGCATAGTTCGACCAGATGCCCCAGAGAGGTTCGGACGCGTCTTGGGTGGCCAGTGCCGAGGTGATTCTCATAGGTTCGAGGTTTCCAGATGTTCTGTTTCTACCGTGTAAACATTTCCAATTGAGAGCGATTCGTTGTAAATACTTACCCCATGCAAAATCACAACGATTCCCTCCCGGCCGCGGAGCAGCTGTACGACGGTCCGATCATCGATGCGCATTTCCACTTGTGGGACTTGGATGGCGATCACTACCCCTGGTTGATGCCCGGCGGCAGTTTCGGTCCTAAGGGCCTGTTCGACTCGCTCAAACATGACTATGTGCTCGCCGATTACCGCAAAGACATCGCCGGCCAGAACGTCGTGGCCTCCGTGCACATCGAGGCGTTATGGGACGCTGCCGACAGTCCGGTGAACGAGACCAGGTGGCTCGAGACCCTCGACAAGTCCGACCAGCTCGCCACCCGCTATGTGGCGGGGGTGCCTTTCGAGACACCGGAGACCGAGCGGATCCTCCGGGAGCAGGCCGTGTTCGATCGTGTGGTCTCCGTGCGGCAGACGATCGCGTGGAACCCGGACCCGGAAAAGACGATGATGCCAGAGCCGGAGATCAGTCGCCGTGCGACCTGGCGAAGTGCTCTTCCCGTCATCGAGGAGCTTGGCCTCGCGCTTGATCTCCTGATCTACCCGTGGCAGGCCGACGAGGTCGTGGAGCTCGCTCATGCCTTCCCCGGGGTGACGATCGTCGTGAACCACATCGCGAGTCCGATCGATCAGAGCCCGCAGGGGCTCGCGGACTGGCGTAAGGATGTGGTGCTCCTGGCGACCGCGCCGAATGTGGTGATGAAGGTGTCATCGGTGCACGGCTATCTGCCGGAGCCGGATTTCGAGCACGCGGCGCCGTTGATCCGTCATGTGATCGACAGCTTCGGCGCGAACAGGTGCATGATCGCCAGCGATTTCCCGGTCGGTGGAATCCGCGGGATCACCTACGCCGAGGCGTTCGATCACTATCGGCGGGCAACCAGCCACATCGTCCCTGCTGAGCAGTTCGAACTCTTCTGCGGCACGGCCTCCCGCGTCTATCGCATCCCGCTCGGTGAGATCGGTGTCAGCCGCCCCGAGGCTCGGATTGAAACATCGATGGCGTAACGCGTCTGAAACAAAACGTTCGCTAAGCGAAACACGCGATCGCTTGCCGTTTGAAATGCGCACGGGCTAGTTTTCAATTCACACCCCAACCCCCAGGCACACCCCCATCCCCAAGGAGCGTCCATGATGCCTCAGTCCTCCCGACGCAGAGCAGTGCGACTCGTCACGTCCGTCGTCGCCCTCGCGGCTGCCGGCTCCCTGCTTGCCGGCTGCGCCGAAGGCGCTGGCGCGGCGAGCGATGGTGCGTCGGTCGCGACGCCGACCGACCTCGTCGTCGCCTTGAGCCAGAACCCCGACAGCCTCGACCCCGGCCAGACCGGGCTCGTCGGCTCGATCAAGGTGGATGCGCAGATCTTCGATCCCCTCATCTGGCGCTTCTCCGGCGCTACCGACTACGAACCTGGTCTGGCCACCTCATACTCGGTGAACGCCGATTCGACGGAGTACACCTTCAAGCTGCGCGAGGGTGTCACGTTCCAGGACGGCACGCCTTTCAACGCGGATGCGGTGAAGGCGACTTTCGACCACATCGCCGACCCGGCGACGAAGTCGGCGAGTGCCGTGACGTCGCTCGGTCCCTACAAAGAGACAGACGTGGTCGACGCGCAGACCGTCAAGGTCGTCTTCAAGAGCCCGTACCCGGCCTTCAACACACTGGTCGCGAGCGAGCAGTTCGGCATCGCCTCACCGACCGCGCTGAAGAAGTACGGTGCCGACTTCGGCCAGCACCCGGTGGGCACCGGCCCCTTCAGCTTCGTCAGCTTCACCAACGGCTCCGAAGTGAAACTGAAGAAGAATCCGGACTATAGCTGGGGGCCGAAGCGCTTCGGCACCGGAGCACCCAAGCTGGCCTCGCTCACCTTCCGTGTCCTCACGAGTCCCACGTCTCAGAACAACGCCCTCAAGACGGGTGAAGTCCAGGTGGCCGACGGTCTGCATCCGCAAGACGTCGTGGATGCCAAGAAGGCCGGCAAGCACATCACCACGGTCGATGCGGCGGGCATGCCGTACGGCTGGCTCATCAACGTCGACAAGGCACCGACGAACGACCCCCTCGTACGACAGGCGATCGCTCACGCCATCGACCGCAAGTCCATCATCACGACCTTGTTCGCGGGCGAGTTCGATCTGGCATCCAGCGTGGTGACCAAGGCGACCCCGGGATACGCCGAAGCGGGAGACGAGTTCACGTACGACTCGAAGAAGGCAGGCAAGCTCCTCGACCAGGCCGGCTGGAAGCTGGTCGATGGCAAGCGGGTGAAGGACGGTCAGCCTCTCACTGTGGACATGATCAACATCGCCAACTTCGGTTTCGATGACATGTCGGCGCTCGTCCAGTCGCAACTCGCCGCCGTCGGCATCACCGCGAAGCTCAGCGACCAGGCGTTCCCGACGGTCGGCCAGACCTACAACCAGGGCGGCTCGAACACCGCCAGCTGGTTCTTCTGGTCACTCGACCCCAACATGATCAAGTCGGTCTTCACCTGTGCGCAGGTCGCAAGCGGATTCAACTGGTCGCACTACTGCGACCCCGAACTCGACAAGAAGATCGACACGGCTGACGCCACTGCAGACCCGAAAGCACGGGCCGCCGCATTCGCTGACGTGTTCACGGAGATCAACAAACAGGTCGCGTTCATCCCGGTGTACGACCTCAAGGCGATCTACGTCACCAACGGGATCACAGGCCTCGCTTCGACGCCAGACGGCGACGCGTATTACGCAGGAGTCGGCAAGTGATCGAGGCACGATCGGCCAGCGGCGCGCCCGCTGCGCGAGAGGACGGAGTCTGAGATGGCGCGCTTCCTCGGAAGGCGGCTGCTCGTCGCCATCCCGGTGCTGTTCGGGGTGGTGGTGCTGGTCTTCCTCATCCTGAGGCTGATCCCGGGTGACCCGGCCCAGATCGTCCTGATGGGGACGAACGCCTCGCCCGAGCGAGTGGCGCAGGTGCGGCACCAGATGGGACTCGACCAATCGTGGTTCTCCCAATTCGTCATCTATGTGGGCGGGCTGCTGCGCGGAGACCTCGGCTATTCCTATATCTCCCACGGCACGGTCGCAGCGCAGATCGGCAGTAGGCTGCCGTCGACCATCGACCTTGCAGCGGCTGCGCTCGCCGTCGCCCTGATCGTCGGCGTCCCGACAGGCATCATCGGCGGATTCTGGCCCGGCTCGATCGGCGACAAGCTCGCGACAGGATTCTCCGTTCTGGGACTGGCGGTTCCGTACTTCTGGCTCGCGCAGTTGCTCATCCTGCTGTTCGCCGTCGACCTGCGATGGCTGCCCGCCCTGGGCGTCGGTGGGCCGACGGCGCTGATCCTGCCGGCGCTCTCGCTCGGTCTCGGCTTCGCCGCGATCATCACGCGGATCCTGCGGAGCGCACTGATCGACGTGTACCAGCAGCCGTACATCATCGTCGCCCGCAGCAAAGGGCTCTCGAACTGGCATGTGCTCACACGCCACGCTCTCCGCAATGCCACATCGTCGGTCACCACCATCATCGGCCTGCAGATCGGCAACCTCCTGGCCGGCGCGGTGGCTACCGAGGTCATCTTCGGGCGCCCAGGCATCGGGAACTACCTGGTGTCGCAGATCCAGCTGAAAGACATCCCGAGCATCCAGGGCATCGTCCTTTTCATCGCCCTTTGCTACATCGTCATCAACATCCTCGTCGATGTCAGCCACGGCATGCTCGATCCCCGCGTACGGAAGGCATGGGCATCGTGACATCCGCAGTAGAGCAAGTGGTGGAGGCTGTGAAGGCCCCCTCGAGACCGCGGCGTTCCCGCCGCCTCGACATCGGCGGACTGGTGGTGTGCACAGCCGCGGTCCTGCTGGTGCTGGCCGTACTGCTCGCGCCGGTGATCGCGCCCGATTCGCCCACCGTGGCCGTCGGCATGGCGCGCAGCGCCCCGAGCCTCGCGCATCCGTTCGGGATCGATCATCTCGGCCGCGATGTGCTGTCGAGGGTTTTGTGGGGCGGCCGGCAGACCCTCCTCATGGCCGGCCTGAGCACCCTGCTGGCGGCGGTGGTGGGCGTCCCCATCGGATTGTTCGCCGGGTACGTCGGCGGCTTGCGCGGCGGCGTGTCGATGAGGGCCATGGATGTGCTGCTCGCCTTCCCTGGTCTACTCCTCGCGCTCATCATCATCACGATCGGAGGCACCGGTGTGCCCAGTACGGTGCTGGCCGTCGGAGTGTCGTTCGTCCCTGTCTTCGCCCGCGTCGTCTACGGCTCCACACAACGGGTGCGATCGGAGGAGTACATAGCGGCGTCGATCGTGGTCGGCGCCTCGCCCCTTCGCGTCATGGTGCGAAACGTTCTCCCGGTCGTGCTGACGGAGGTCGTCGTGATGATCTCCAGCGCGATCGGCTGGACCATGCTCCTGACCGCAGCGCTCAACTTCCTGGGGTTCGGTGTCGCGCCCCCGACACCGGAGTGGGGAGCTGATCTCGGCGCGGGAACGGAATACCTCGATCAGGCGTGGTGGATCTCCGCGGCACCGGGCTTCGCGATCACGGTCACCATCCTCATCGCCAACTTCCTCGGCGACTACTTCGCGAAGCTCCTGTCAGCGCCTCGCGCCGAACTCATCCCGACCAAGTGAGGAACCCATGAAGCTCACGATCCTCCCTCTCGGAACCTGCTGGTCTGCGCACGGGGTCGTCACCCCTGGGCACTTGCACGATGAGAAGTTCAGCATCCCGGTCTCGTCGTACCTGGTAGAACTCGATCGCGGGCGCCTCCTCCTCATCGACACCGGGATGAGCCGAGCTCACATCAGCAACCCGGATGCCACATGGGCCGGTACGGACTTCGCCGAGATGCTCACCCCCGTCATGCAGCCGGAGGACGACATCGCAGCGCAACTGAACGCTCTCGGCATCGAACCACCGCAGATCGACTATGTGATCAACACCCACCTGCACTTCGATCACGCAGGCAACAACTTCCAATTCATCAACGCGACGTTCTTCGCGCAACGGGAACACTACGAGCACGCGCTCGGAAACCCCCATTTCCCGAACGAATACTGGAACGTGCCGGGACTGCGTTACGAACTGCTCGACGGGGGAGGAGAGATCCTGCCGGGCGTGGAGATCGTCGTCACACCCGGCCACGCTCCCGGACATCAATCCGTGGTCCTGCACCTGCGCAGAGACGGTGATCTGGTCATCTGCGGCGACGCGATCTACCTGCAGGACAATCTCGACCTCGAGAACTGGCAGGCGATGGCGGACCCCGAGGAGGCGCGGAAGAGCGCCAGCCGGCTCACCGAACTCGAGGCGCAAGGCGCTCGACTCGTCTATGGCCACGATCCGGCCCAGGTCGACGTCTTCCCTCGCGCGCCGCACCGCTATTACTGAATCCCGACCGCACCCACCGCAAGGAGTCTCATGTCTGAATCGCACATCCTCATCTCCGACGTCGCTGTCTTCGACTCCCGCACCGGTCGGCGGATCGAGCACCAATCCGTCGTCGTCGAGGGCGACACCATCGACTGGATCGGGCCGGCTGATCAGGCGCCGCCGGCAGGTGACGGATGGATGGTGCGCGACGGCCGCGGACGCACCCTGCTCCCCGGCCTGTTCAACGGCCACGTTCACCTGATGGGAGACGGAGTCCACGACGGTGGAGCCCTCACCGACTCGGCCACGTACGGGGCGGTGCAGGCGGTGATCAACCTCGAGCAGACCATCATGACCGGCGTCACCAGCGTCCGCGACTGCGGGTCGATCGGCGGAATCGCCATCGAGCTGCGCGATATCGTCGCCTCCGGATACCTGAAAGGCCCGAGGGTCAAAGCTGCAGGGCGTGTGATCACGATGACGGGCGGGCACGGTCATTCGATCGGACGTCAGGCCGACGGCCCATGGGGTATCGCGCAGGCGACCAGGGCCGAGCTGCACGCGGGAGCGGACTTCATCAAGATCATGGCCACGGGTGGCGTGCTCACCGCTGGTGTCAGCCCTTTGCAGACTGCGCTTCATGTGGACGAGCTGCGGGCCGCCGTCGACGAGGCGCACAACGCGGGCAAGCGCATCACCAGCCACGCGATCGGCGGCGCCGGGGTGAAGAACGCCATCCGCGCGGGGCTCGATTCGATCGAGCACGCATGCTTCTTCGACGAGGAGGCGATCGAGCTGGCGCTGGAGCGCGGAACGATCATCGTGCCGACCCTGGTTGCGGTCAATCGCATCGTCACCAACGGCGACAAAATCCCCGAGTGGGTCTACAAGAAAGCACTCATGGAGTCCGAAGCATCCGTCGCGGGATTCCGGGCGATGGTCGAGGCCGGGGTGCGAGTGGCATGTGGCACCGATGCCGGAACACCGCACAACCCGCACACCGAGTTGCCGACCGAGCTCGAGCTGATGGTCGAGTACGGGATGTCTCCGGGCCAGGCCCTTGTCGCAGCCACACTGACGGCGGCCGAGAACTTCGACGTGCTCGACACGCTGGGGAGCATCGAGGCGGGCAAGCTCGCAGACCTGCTCCTCGTGGAGGGAGACCCGACGGCGAACATCTCCGCGGTGCGTCAGGTGCTGCTCGTGGCGAAGGGCGGGGAGGTCTTCCGCGACGAGCTCACCGCGGAAGACGAGCTCTTCGCGGACGAGGTCGCAGCATGACTCCGGCAGAGCCGTTGTTGTCGGTCCGTGACCTTCGGGTGGTGTTCCCAGGGACATCCGAGTCCGCTGCCGCAGTCAAGGGCATCAGTTTCGACATGGATGCCGGGCAGACTCTCGGTCTGGTCGGCGAGTCCGGCTCGGGCAAGAGCACGGTGTGCCTTGCAGTGATGGGCCTGCTGCCGCGCGGCACGCAGGTGACCGGCCAGGTGGTCTTCCGCGGGCGGGACCTTCTGCCGTTACGGGACCGCGCCATGCGGCCGATCCGCGGCAAGGAGATCGGCCTCGTCTACCAGGACCCCCTGGGGGCGTTGAACCCGGTTCGGACCATCGGCTCGCAATTGCGTGAATCGCTCCGACTGCACCTCCGGCTGTCTCGCGCGGCCGCCGACGACCGGGCAGTCGAACTGCTCGAGCGCGTCGGCATACCGTCGGCCCGCTCGAAACTGGGTGCTTATCCACACGAGTTCTCGGGTGGGATGCGTCAGCGAGTCGTTATCGCGATGGCCATCTCGTGCGATCCAGTGCTGCTGATCGCCGACGAACCGACCACGGCGCTCGACGTGAGTGTGCAGGCGCAAGTGCTGGAGCTGCTCCATGACCTCAGTTCCGACCTCGGCTTGGCGCTCATGCTCGTCAGCCATGACCTCAGTGTCGTGGCCGGGATGTCGGACACGACCGCCGTCATGCGCTTCGGCGAGATCGTCGAGCAGGGAGACGTGGAGTCCGTGTTCACCGCGCCGCAGCATCCGTACACCCGCTCGCTGCTCGCCAGCGTGCGCGCACTGGAAAGTGAGGACGCCTGATGTCCGACGAACTACTCCGGCTCGATGACCTCGATGTGACGTTCGCCCCGCGCGGCATGTTCCGACGGGGGACCCCGGTGCACGCCGTCAGGAAGGTCTCCCTCGCGGTCGAAGCGGGTTCCACCGTTGGCATCGTGGGCCAGTCCGGCAGCGGCAAGTCGACCGTTGCGCGCACCATCGTCGGTCTGGAGAAGCCCACCGCGGGGCGCATCGTGTTCTCGGGCAGACCCGTCGACCAGAGCAAGGAGTCAGTGGCGGCGCTGCGACGCGGCGTCCAGATGGTCTTTCAGGACTCGCTGAGCTCGCTCAATCCCCGCCGCACCGTCGGCGCGATCCTCGCGGAGCCGCTGATCGTGCACCGCATCGTTCCGCGCGAGCGGATGCGTGAGCGGGTCGCCCAGCTGCTGGACGACGTCGGGCTGCCGGCGGGGTATGCGCAACGCCGCCCCATGCAGCTCTCCGGCGGTCAGCGCCAGCGAGTGAACATCGCTCGAGCACTCGCCAGCGAGCCGAAGCTGATCATCGCCGACGAGCCCACCAGCGCCCTCGACGTGTCCATCAGGGCCCAGGTCCTGGAGCTGCTGAAACGACTGCAAGCCCAGCACGGGCTCGCCTATCTCTTCATCAGCCATGACCTGCACGTCGTCCGGTACATGAGCGACACGGTCGTCGTCATGCGCCAGGGTGAGATCGTGGAGGTCGCGGACAAGAGGGCCATCTATCGCACCCCCCAGCACGAGTACACGAAGTCCCTCCTTGCAGCCGCACCAACGACAGACACCGCTTTGGCAAGCGCGCGAATCAGACGGACGGCGCGGCTCAACGGCCCAGTGTCCTGAGCGCTCCAGCAACCGACTCCTCGAAGGAAAACAGCCCGAATGCAGATCCCAGATATCACTAGAACCATGCCCAGATCCGGGATCCGCGAGATCATGGATCTCGCCCTGGCCAGGCCAGGCACCATCCGTCTCGAGCTTGGCGAGCCGGACTTCCCCACCCCGCCGAACATCGTCGATGCGGCTGCTCGGGCCGCTTCGAGCGGCTTGACCAAGTACACCCCGACGGCGGGCATCCCGCTGCTTCGTGAAGCTCTCGCCGAGAAGATCCGCACCCGCAACGGTTTCGCTGTGGATTCGAGCCGCGTGCTCGTCTCTTCGGGAGCCGTGCAGGGCATCTACGTCGCGCTCGCCGGGTTGATCGATCCCGGGCAGGCCATCCTCGTGCCGACCCCGGGCTGGCCCAACTACCTCATGATGTGCCGACTGCTGAGGGCGCAGCCCGTCGGATACCGCCTCCGCGAAGAGGATGGCTACCTGCCCACGGTCGCCGAACTGGAGTCCGTGGTGACGCCCCAGACGAGAGCGATCGTGCTCAATTCACCCTCCAACCCGCTCGGCTCCGTCTTCGAGCCGGCCCGGCTCTCGGAGGTCGTCGCCTGGGCGAACGCCCGAGGGCTCTGGATCGTCTCGGACGAGTGCTACGACGAGCTGACGTACGACCGGAAGCACGTCTCCACAGCGGTCTTCGACGAGCGCGACTCGGTGATCTCCGTCTTCAGCTTTTCCAAGACCTACGCGATGACGGGGTGGCGCATCGGCTATCTGGCACTCCCTCAGGCGTCGGTCACGACGCTATCCAACGCCCACGAGGCGATGATGTCGTGCGTGGCGATGCCGACCCAGTACGCCGCACTCGAGGCGGTCACCGGCCCACAGACAGCTGTGGCGGAGATGAGGGCTGCGTATCGCCATCGCCGGGACGTGGCGCTCGCGGACCTGGACGCGAGAGGCATTCCGGCGTACCGGCCCGATGGAGCGTTCTATCTCTGGGTGGACGTGTCGGCCTCCGGCCTGCGCAGCGACGCATTCGCCCGAGAACTCGTGGCCGAATCGGGCGTGGCGGTCGCGCCCGGCACCGCCTTCGGTCCGGGAGGCGATGGACATGTCCGCGTCTCCATAGCGAACAGCGTGGACAGCATCCGCGAGGGCGTCGACCGGATCAGCGAAGCCGTCGCCGCCCTGGCGTTCTCAGCGCGGTGAACGCAGTGACCCCTCACCGTGCCGCGACTAGGCTGCCAGGAAGCATCAGGAAGAGAGAGCGGATGAGCACTTCAGCCGACCAGCATGTCGATCCCGAGGTCGCCGGTGACCTCGCGTCAGCGTCGAAACTCGCCCAGATCATTCAGCGGCCGACGGCCAAGGCGCCGCTCGACGATGTCGATGTGGCGCTCTTGAAGGCGCTGAACGACGATTCACGACTGTCGCAGCGCGCCCTCTCCCGCGAGGTGGGACTGTCTGCGCCGGCGATCGGCGAACGGCTGGTGCGGCTCGAACGTCTGGGCGTCATCCGTGGCTACACGCTCGACCTCGACTGGGCGGCGCTCGGCTACTCGATGTCCGTGCACATACCGATGACAGCGGCTGCGGGCGCCGATCTGGGCGTCATCATCGAGCATCTCGTCGAGATGCCCGAGCTGGAGGACCTCGACATCGTCACTGGCCAATGGGATCTCATTGCAAAGTTCCGGCTGCGAGATCACGCACACCTTCAGGAAGTGCTGCTGGTTCGGATCTGGCAGATCCCCGGAGTCCAGCGGGTGGAGACCTTCCTGGGCCTCGGCAACTACCGTGGCGCCGGCGTCCTGCGCGATGTCTGAGCACGTAGACAACCGACTGGACGGACGAGCGGTGACTCTTCGAATCAATGCGGATCGCCTGCGCAGTGACGTCGAGACGCTCGGCGGGATCGGGCGTGTGGCCGCCGGCGGCATCAGCCGCACGAGCTTCTCGGCCGACGACCTCCGGGCGCGCGAATGGTACCTGGGGAGGTGTGCGGAGGCGCGGCTCTCGGTCGAGACCGACGGCCTCGGCAACATGGTGGTCCTCGCTCCGGGCGACGACGGCACGGCGCCGGCCGTGTGGTCCGGTTCCCACATCGACACTGTCCCCAACGGTGGCCGTCTGGACGGGGCGCTGGGTGCCCTCGCCGCGCTCGAGTGTCTGCGAACGATCGCGGAAGCGGGCATCGAGCTGCCACATCCCGTGCGCGCCGTCGTCTTCACCGACGAGGAGGGCAACTACGATCACCTACTCGGCTCGGTCGGTATACGCCGCGGATACACACTGGAGCAGTTGAGTGAGCTCCACGGCCGGGATGGGGACAGCCTGGTCGGCCGGCTCGCGGAAATCGGGTGGGACCTCGAAGCGGCGACCAGGACAGCGATCGACCCCGGAAGCGTACGCGCCTTCGTCGAGCTGCACATCGAGCAAGGGCCGAACCTCGAGGCCGACGGGATCGATATCGGTGTCGTCACCTCGATCGTCGGCATCGGTGGTGCCGAGGTCGACTTCGCCGGAGCCGCCGACCACGCGGGCACGACGCCGATGGCGAAGCGGAAGGACGCGCTGCTCGCGGCAGCCGATTTCCTCACGGGCTTGCCCGCGCTGGCAGCACGAATCGACGTATCGGCGGTCGTCACGTGCGGGATCGTCTCCGTCGAGCCTGGCGGCGCGAACATCGTGCCGGGCATCGCCCACCTGACCCTCGATTTCCGTTCCCCGGATGCCGCCAAGCTTCGCGAGCTCGCCGCCGCGATCGAGGCGGAAGCCCGCGCGGTCGCCGATGCACACGGAATATCGGTCAGTTGGCGACAGGACGCGTTGGTCGAGCCCGTCGTTCTCGACGACCACGTGCGGACCGTGATCGCCGACGCCGTGGACCGCTTGGGTCTGACGCGGATGGACATGCCGTCAGGCGCCGGGCACGACGCGCAGAACATGGCGTGGATAGCGCAGACGGGCATGATCTTCGTCCCCAGCATCAACGGCAAGAGCCATACTCCCGAAGAGGACACGAGCTGGCACGATATCGAGAATGGCGCGAACGCGCTGCTCCAGTCTCTGTTGTCGCTCGCAGGTGCCGCATGATCGACCGCACTCCGCAACGAGGGCACAAAAAAAGCCCTGTTGTCACACCTGGCTGACGCTACCGGCGAGGACAAAAAGAGACACTCATCGCGAAACGGCGCGAGTTCTTCGACGAATGGTCGGTAGCCCGACATTCGAACGTATGTTCTAATGTTCGTGTGGACCCGTACCCGATCCGTTACGACCGCGACACCTGGTTGGTGATGCGTGACGACAACGTGCTGCCCAAAGCGGTCATCCAACGGTTCACGGACCGTAAGGGCGTGGACAAATACCTGTTGGTGCAATGGGATCTCGACCCAGCAAAACGCCGGCTGATGGCGGTGTGCGACTCGCTTGAGAACGCAGATCGCTTAGTGCTGTACGACAACCGCATTCGGGGTGGGTACTGGCAAGGTCCGCCGAACCCGCGGTAGGGAATCGCAGTGGCGGGCACCAACCTTCGCGCCACGATCCGATACGTCAGCCACTGCTCGACGACAGCCGTCAGCGAGGGCAGGCGTTCAGGTACTTGTCGTCGTCGCCGCAGCACGAGCGCTAGCTACCGCGGGCACGGGTCTGCCTTTACGTCCTCCCCACGACCGAGGCTCACGCCGATAGGTCTGAGAAATGAGATTCTCGGCGCCCAAAACAGGACCCTTGAAGTGAGATGAGGCTGAGCATTTTGGGCGTGCAAAGCGCGAGATGTCGACCGTCTTCACAGATTGTCTTTCGGCTACGAAGTTGTCCGTTTTGAGGTTCGGGACCATCTAAGTGGCGGGATCCGCGAGGGAGTTGGCCCCGTGGCCAGTGTCCGCCGGCCGCGTGCGCCTGGCGTCGCGCCTTTGGCAGTCCTATGCTTCCGATATCGAGGGCATGGGAGCATCATGATCGAGATGCGCGAGGGCGATGACGGAATCTTCCGAGCCGACGGCCCGGATCGGCCGCTGCCGTATGGGCTGCCTGATGATCCGCAGGAGCCTTTCGTGGCGATCGTGGCCCCCAGTATCGACAAGGTCTCCGCGCTGTCGTTCGACCGCCGGACGGTGGCCGGTCGGCGGAGTCGCCGGGGCCTGCTCGCTTTCGTCGCGTCGGTGGCTGGCGGTGTTGTCGTGATCGGGATCGTCGTCGCGGCGCAGTCAGTGATGAGCTTGCTTGGCGCCGAGTAACGATCAGTCGTTCTGCTGAGGTGTGCCACGGACAACCTACGTGGCGGGGTTCTTGGCCATCCGTCGATCGTCCTCGTTCGACGTCGCGGTGGATTGCGAGATGAGCTAGCTTGAGGCGCATGGATCAGACCGATGATGGCTCAATCTTCACTCCCGGCTTTGTGACGTTGTGTGTGGGAATCGTCCTCGGCCCCATGTTCTTGCTCGGATCGACGCTGTTGGTAATAGCTTGGGTGAGGGCGGCGACCTTCGACGGCGTTGGCGAGAGCGGCGTCCACGACCTGCTTATTTGGGGTTTTTGGCTCGCGATGATCAGCCTGGCTGGATTGGTCCCGGTCTTAATCTGGCGAGTTGCTGCCTGGCGTGATCGTATGAGCCGGGTGAATCCGGAACTTGATCAGCCGGCTCGGCGAGACATGATCCAGGGACGGTCGGTGCCCTTTCCACGATGAAGTTGTCCGTCTCGACTTTCGGGACAATCTAGGCGGCGCGCGGATGTAGTCTCCAAATCGTGAACAGTATCCGCGAACGGATCATTAGCTGGTTCAGGCGCGAAAGTGACTACGCGCCGCCGCCCGGTCGGATGACCGAAGACACGACCCAGCGCCTGCCGAGCGGGGGCGGAGTTCAGCGCATGCCAGGAGACGGCGTTGACCCGGCGAGCTTCAACCCGCAAACAGGCCGGAACCCGTAGGTTCGTTTGGCGCCCCTTCACCGGGCATTTTCGTGGGACAGGTATACGGGAATCCTTTGATCGGGGAGTTGCGGGAAATCGTAGCCCTCGCTTTGCCATGCAGCGGAGTTCTGGTGGTCGACCCTCTTACGGGCGTGCAGGTTGTGCTTGGGATACATGGGTCACCAAGTGCGTCCGACGATTCCGACCGGGTCGTTGCCGACACTAAGCCACGTTCCGAGCGGGTCGCTCTCCGGCAGGATGGAGCCAGTGGCGTCTACGTACAGAAACCGCAACTCGGAGGCGCGCGATGCGCCATCAATTGATAGATCCACGACGACATGTCCCAGGCCGGCACCGCGCATATCTACGCTCACGAGTGAGTAGTTATCGAGGGTGATGCGTTCGAACCGCTCGCGGACCTGTCCGATATATGCGCCGCGAGCTGGCTTCTTGCCGAACTCGTGAAGGCACCCTGCAAGTACACCGTAGTTCCGGTTCTTCCAGGCCTCCAGAAGCCCGATCGCAGCTTGTGCTACTGGTTCGCGCTCCACCGTGGAGAGCCCATCCTCCGCGACCGAGCTTGAACGCGGTTGCCACTCATTGAGAACCTTCTTTTGAGCCTCCAGCTTTCCCACTCGTTTCAGAGAGTCGAGCAAAGTCGGCTCGACCGGCGCCGGCTTGGACGCTTCGATGCGCGCCTCTCGCCAGTCGAGAAGCGCGAAGAGCCGGTTCCAGGCTTTGGATGCAACTATTTCGTTGTCGAAATTGGAGAAGTTGCCATGGAGGATTCCATTGCGATAGAGCTCGAAGAGGGGCTCCTCATTGAGCGTGTTGAAGCTCCGGGTAAAGGACTGCTGGGTCGACGCAAGCCCCTGATGGTGAGCCACAAGCGAGTTCCAGACAATAAGCTTCTGCTCTTCCAGGGAGTGCAAGCCGCGGCGGTTATCGCTCACCGCGGCGACGAAGCCGTCCAGGACGGGTAGCAAACTGAGCACGGTGGCGTAATAGCGCCCTTCCCGATAATCACGCAGCGCATAGTCGAGGAGCTGCCGATAGGGCCGGAGTTCGGGGACCGCCTTCGCCCGCATCAATGCAAATCTCATGGTCTCGTGATCTGCGTACTGCTCCAGGATTGCTTGCTCCACCCGGTCGGGCATGCCTGACGCCAGAGGTTCTTGGAGCGTGTCGAGCTTCAGGGAGCCGTGGAAGATCCAGTTCCGATCACCAACCACTTCATAGAAGGTGTCGATCGATCTGACCATGCGATCCAACTCTGCCTCGAGATCCTTGAGTTCCTTGCGGAGGGAGGGCTTGAAGATCGCAGAGCACGAAGGCCGGCGGCCTGTTCTTTCAGTTTTTTGAACGTTGGAATGTCGGCAGCGCTGGGGTATCCGGATTCGGGTGGTGGCGCAACATCTCCCTGGCCTGGTCGTTTCATCCGTGCCATCGGTACCCCTCGTTAGATGTGTCGAACTCAGTGAGCTTCTCACAGCGCATCGCTAGATTGAGCGCATCACAGGATCGGCGAGCAAACCGTCCGCATCACAGCGTCGTCACCGAACGGCGAAATGCCGGCATTCGTGTCGGCCTAGGCGGTCGGGTCGATGCGGCGCAGGAGATTCGAGAGCATGATGACCGAATCGGCGGCCACACCGGCGGCCACCCGGTCTCCTGATGCTCTGTGCTTCACGGCTTGTGCCAGCTCGATTGAAGCTCGGGCGAGCTTGCGCAGTTCCGCGTTCTCGGATCCCGGTAGCATCGCCTCGATGTACCTGTTCAAGCGTTCTTTGGTGCTCGGTATAGGCGGCTCATCGGTGCCTTCCGGCCCGTGCAGGGCGTGGTCATACGCTGCGGCGCTCAGCGCCTCGAGGACCGCGACACAATCGTTCCCAACATTGCGGTAGTCCTGTTCTGTGCTGGCGCTCTCGAAATGCCGGCGAAGTTCAGAAATCTCCTCGTCGACCCTGGACCAACCGGTACTACCGCGTGGCGAGATGGGGTCCGCAAGGCTGGATGCAATGGAGCCAGCCTCTCGCTCGTCGAGCAACTGATGAAGAGGCTCAAAGTCTTCGTCCAAGATGTCGCGGCGAGCCTGCCATCCACCGCTGCCAGTTGCCCCCGCCCGCCGCCAGTGGCTATAGAAGGTGCCGAAATTCCTATAGGGCGGATTGAACGAGTCGATGTTCAACCTCCGCAGAACGGCTTTCAACGCACGGAGGACCAATCCGGATTGCTCGTCCGTGATGCGGTGGTCTCCACCCGTGCCGTAGCCCTGGAACTCTTCGTGAGCGAGACGCGCGAGGGCGACAGCGACCTCGATATCCGGCGCCTCCGCAATAGGTCCTTGGGCTATGCGCTCGATCAGTTCCTCGTTCAGCTGCTCAATCTCTGACGAGCTGTCCCATGAGGCCGGGTCCGGCATCAAGACAAAGAAGTCACCAACTCGCACCTAGGCCTCCTGACCAAGCCACTTCTCACGTGTATCGCCGACAGAATCGGACAAATTGGGTCACGGGAAAGGATACCGAGCCCCCCAACGCAGGGTGCGCCCGTCGCGTTCGTTTAGGGATCCGTACCGGACGGGGGTGAGTGCTGTTACTTCGCTACAGGGTGACGTGGGTCCCGAAGAAGAGTCCGAATACGACCCATACGATCACGCTGAGGACTGGCGCGGCGCCGGCAACGATGATAGCCACTACCCCGAACTTACGTCCTCGGTTCGTTGAGGTCGCGACGATTCCTTGGACGAGTGCCCAGATGCCGAACACTGAACCCAGCAGGATCTGGATTCCTGCTGCGAGCGAGTTGGGTTGAGCGTTGAAGCCCACGCGCACGTTCTGAGGTGACACGTCGTTGTATTGGTAGATCGTGGTTGCGAGAAGCCCGACGAACACGGACCAAACCACAGATACCGCCGCAACGCAGATCGCCATGACCATGGCGACACGTCCTAGCTTTGCTTGCCCCCTGTCGAACCGGCCTGCGGCGACGGCGAGGCTCTGACCGTTGACGGCTGTCGCGGCGGTTCCCAATCCGCCCATTCGGGGCCGTGAAGCTCGTCGGCATCGATGGGTCCAGAGCCATCACTCATCGTCTGCTTCTCCGGTCTCGCGTGGCGGTGAAGCCGAGTTTAGTGTCCGTACGAGGCTCGTCAACAGCGGCTCCTGAGCTTCATCCGCTCAGAGCGCATGAGGATCCTTCAGCGCGCAGTCCCTCCCGAGTCACGGTCGCGTCCGTTGCAGTCCGATGAACAGCGGGATGGGCATGAGTACAAGGCCGGCCAGCGCGAACCAGAACGCGGCCCAGGCAACGGGATTAGAGCGGCGTTCGACGGAGGAGGACACGCTCCATTATCTCGGATCTCCAGATCCGAGCTGCTCGTCCAGCTGCGGCGATCACCTGATGATCCCCGTCTGCGCTTCACGGAAACTGCTGGCCGCGGGCTGGCATGCTGTCGGCATGCTGATGGATTCGTGCGCGACGGCTCCACCGAGCGGTCAGTCGTGGTGCGACGACACGACGGCGCTTGTCGTCCTGACGTCCAAGTGGTTGGGATTGGTGATCGTTGGAGCAGTCGTGGCGACTGTGATTGTGGTGGTGCTGATTACGAGGCGACGCGGCCGCAAGCGCTACTGAGAGACTGAGGGCGTGCCCGCTCACACCGCTGCCATTCTCGGCACCCGCCCCTTGATGTCGGTAGGGCTGATCCCGGCGTTCCTCGTGTGCCTCGCGGCTCCGGCCTTCTTCGTGGTGCGGATCCCCTGGATCGGGTGGGCGCTGCTTGCGGCAGGCTTGCTCGCGGCCTGGCTCATGCGATCCCGCTCGGATGCCGAGGCCGAGACCGCCGGCGCGTCTCCCGCTTGGCAGCCCGAGAGCATACGGTCGCGCACGCCGAGTCTGGTGCGCGACCTGTCGCTGATCGCGCTCGCACTGCTGATCGTCAGCTCCATTCCGTTGGCGGCAGAGCTCGACAACGTCGCGTTCGTGCGGTTCGCAGTGGGGCTGGGAGGCGCGGTCGTGGTCCCGTACGTCGTGTCGCGGTTCGTGTTCCGTGATCACGCGATTCGCTTCCCGTGGCGGCGCGGCGGACGCTGGACCGCGTTCCAGTGGACCTGGCTGTTCGCGGTGCTGGCCATCGGCTGGCTCGTTCTGCCCTTCTACTTCATCACCTCGGGCGTCTACATGAACTGGCCGGTGGTGGACACCCCGGAAATGATCGCGCGGCTGTTCGTCGGTGTGGGCGCGGTGGGAATCTGGGATGAGCTGTTCTTCATCTGCATCGTCTTCACCCTCCTGCGACGTCACTTCCCCGACTGGCAGGCCAACCTGCTCCAGGCGACGGTTTTCGTCTCGTTCCTGTGGGAACTCGGTTACCAGGCTTGGGGTCCACTGCTCACGATCCCGTTCGCCTTGGTGCAGGCATACATCTTCAAGCGCACGCGGTCTTTGACGTACGTCGTGACCGTCCACCTGCTCTTCGACGCCGTGGTCTTCCTCGTGCTCGTGCACGCACACAACCCCGGGCTGCTCGACGGTCTGTTCCTGGTCTGACCGGCCTGCTACTTCGCGCCTCTGCCAGCGGGTGCGCAGGCTCACGTTTCGCTTGCGGCGGTTTCAACGGGTCAACGCAGGGTGTCCTGGTGGTGCACGTTCACCAGATGGCTCTCCGGCGCCGGTGAGAGCTTCGGCTTCTTGCAGGAGCGCGCCGCTAGTGTCATCGGTGTGAAGCTTGCCGCGTCTGCCATTGTCTGCATCGTGGTTCTGGCCCTTTCGGGTTGCAGTACGCTGGCCGCAAGCGCGCCAACGCCATCAAGGAATTCGAGCCCGGCGAGCGCGCCCGCGCCTGCCACAACGCCGAATGTCGTCGATGGGCTGCCATCCAGCTGCGATGTGCTCTTCTCCGGCCAGGAGACGTTCGTTTCGCCGGATGGTTCATTGGTGCTCAACCCGGCGTGGAAGTCCGGGCCGGGCACATCGCGACCTGTCGCGAGAGGTTACGGCACGTACGATCCGACGCTGGCGGGTATGTTGTCGACCGATCCGGACATGGTCTGCGATTGGGCTCCTCCCACCGGTCCCCAGCACCACGTTCCTCACCACTCAGCTGCGTCACGTCGATGACGCGACGCAGCAAGCCGCGCTCACGAGGTGCATCTGGCTCGCGTCGGACTGGAACAACGCCGGACCCGAGACCTACACGCCGAGGCTCCTGAAGATCCTGTTCGGCTGAGTATCCTGGCTCGCTTCGGGCACCTAGCGCCGCGGCTTCCTCCGGCTATCCGGAGCTGTCGACGCACTCGTTTCGCAATACCGTAGCGACGACCCGGGCCGCGGAAGTCAGGGCTTATGCGGAGTGACCGACTGTTAGAAACAAGAAACCCCCGCCATGTAGAAGCTAGGCGAGGGTTCCAGTGGCTCCGACCGGCATCGATCCGGTGACCTTTCGATTTTCAGTCGAACGCTCTACCAACTGAGCTACAGAGCCGAAGCCAGAAGGACTGGCCTCTAGACGGAAGCCCTTCGCTCGCGGAAATCCGCTCGGAAGGGCTTCGCGCCGTGGCGACCCTGACGGGACTTGAACCCGCGACCTCCGCCGTGACAGGGCGGCACGCTAACCAACTGCGCTACAGGGCCTCATAGTGAAGCTGTTCAATTATATGTTGTGCCAGTGACCCCAACGGGATTCGAACCCGTGCTACCGCCGTGAAAGGGCGGCGTCCTAGGCCACTAAACGATGGGGCCGGACAGCCTCGAAACGCTTCCGCGATCCGCATGACCACCGACGCATAAGCATACGGAATCCCCGGGACAAATGCCAATCGGTCGTGCAGCCCGGGCACGTCGCCGCCGTACAGCGACCCGGATGCGCGCTGTCGCGAGTCCGTCGACGATCCCGCGACCAGCCAGCGAATCGCCACGGAATCGAGCCTATCTCGGGATACGTTCGCATCGACGACCGCTCGGGTCGTCCGTGTTCTCACACGCCGCCCCCGTTCTCGATCGACCTCTTTTCGCCCGCCGACACTGGGCTTAAGAAAGTTGTTGTTGCTAAAGTGACAGACGTTGACAACGGGATCCGTGTGACTCATGCGACTGAAGCCGCGCACGAGCAGACGGGTTCGAGGAACGATGAAACCTACTGAGACGGTCTCCCCCCAAGCCCGGCGGACACGCCCGCGCGGGCCCTCCGTGGCGCGCCGACGTGGACTACGGGCGGCTCTCGCCGGAATCGTCATCGCGGTCGTCGCCGCCGTCGGCGTGATCGCTGCCCCCGCTTATGCCGACTATCCGAGCTGGCAGGACGTTCAGAACGCGAAGGCGAACGAGGCCGCCGCATCGGCGCAGGTCACCAACATCAACAACCTAATCAGCCAGCTCAAGAACGAGGTCGCCGCCACCCAGGCCGAGGCGGTCAAACGCGGACTCGAACTCCAGGTGGCAGAGGCCAAGTTCGACGAAGCGAACATCCGGGCCGAGCAGATCCAGAAGCAGGCCGACGACAGCCAGGCCAAGGCGGAGGCGGCGAGCCAGCAGGCCGGCAAGCTCGCAGCGCAGCTCTACCGTACGGGCGGCCGCAACCTCACGGCCAACCTGTTCCTGAGCGGCAACGGCGCCTCGGACAAGAGCCCCGACAAACTGCTCGCCGACCTCGGAAGCATGTCCAGGCTCGCCGAGCAGTCCAACAAGGTCTACGAAGACGCCAAGGCCGCCCAGAACACCGCGAAGTCGCTCGCGGAGCAGGCCAAGGTGGCGAAGGCCGAGCGTGAGAAGCTCCGCATCGCAGCAGAGGCGGCCCTCAAGGTCGCGACTGCGGCCGCCAAGGCCGCCGAGGACAAGCTGGCGGAGCAGCAGACCCAGATCGTCATCATGCAGGCGCAGCTCGCGGCCCTGCAAGACAAGACGGCGCAGACCGTCGCCGGCTACCAGGCCGGAGTGGCGGCGGCGGCAGCCGCGGCGGCGGCACGGGGCTCGGGCGGTCTCCCCGGCGGCTACGTCGGACCGCAGGGCTGGGCCGTTCCCGCACACGGACCGATCACCGACGGATTCGGGTCGCGGCCATCGCCCGGCGGCATCGGGAGCACCTACCACCAGGGCATCGACATCGGAGCGTCGTGCGGCGCCGTGATCTACGCGGCGTACGCCGGGACGGTGCAATACGCCGGCCCCTACGGCTCGTACGGCAACTTCGTGCTGCTCAACCACGGCAGCGGCGTCCAGACCGGATACGCGCACATCGTCAACGGCGGCATCATGGTCGGCAACGGCCAGCACGTCGGAGCCGGTCAGCCGATCGCGCGCGTCGGAACCACGGGCAACTCCACCGGCTGCCACCTGCACTACGAGGTGCGCATCAACGGAAACAAGATCGACGGGATCCCGTACATGAGACAAAGGCAGGCCCCTCTTGGCTGACAACGAGAAAGCATTCCGAATTCGCCCGGGCGTCGCGATCGGCGCCGGCGTCATGGGCGTCGTGACCGCATCCATCGGCGTCATCACCCCTCCGGCGTTCGCCGTCGACTACCCCTCGTGGAACGACGTCCAGCAGGCCAAGGCCAGTCAGGCCAACCAGCAGGCGATGGTGAACAACATCACGACCCTGATCACGGGCCTGCAGTCCTCGGTGGATGCGGCGCGCATCCAGCAGGCCAAGGCGGCGGAGGCCTACCTGGAGGCGAAAGCGGCGCTCGAAACCGCGTCCGCGAAGGCCGACGATCTCGGCAAGCAGGCCGACGCCGCGGCCGAGAAGGCCAAGACCTCGCAGATGCGTGCCGGCCTGCTGGCCTCCCACCTGGCGAAATCCGGAGGCGGAAACGTCGCCGGCGATCTCATGCTGAAGGGCGGCGGCTCGGGGGCCGAGGCCGACAAGCTGCTCTACCAGCTCGGCACCATGACCAAGCTGACCGACCAGTCGAAGCAGGTCTACGAGCAGGCGACGACCGACAAGAACACCGCCGCGTCGCTCACCGCCCAGGCCAAGGTCGCGAAGACCGCCCGCGAAGACCTCGCGACCAAGGCGAGCAGCGCGCTGGCGGCGGCCGAGGATGCGCAGACCAAGGTCGAGGCCGCGCTCGCGACCCAGCAGGCGAAGTCCACCGAGCTGGTGGCACAGCTGGCGACGCTCAAGAACACGACGGCTGCGACTGAGGCGGCATACCTGCAAGGCGAGAAGGTCAAGGCGGCCGCTGCTGCAGCGGCCAAAGCCAAAGCCGAGGCCGAGGCTGCCGCGGCGGCCGCCGCAGCCCACCCGAAGCCCCCGGCGAGTGGTGGCGGAGGCAACGGAGCGCCGGTGCCGCCGCCGAACGGCAACGTCGTCGAGACGGCGATCGCCTACGCGAACGCCCAGCGCGGAAAGCCGTACGCGATGGGTGGCGCTGGACCGAGCACCTTCGACTGCTCCGGCCTCACCATGAAGGCGTACGCCTACGCAGGCCTCTATATCGGCAGCCACTCGGTGAACGACCAGTGGCGCACGCTCGCCGCCCGCGGCAAGATCGTGCCGTACAGCCAGCGTCAGCGCGGCGACCTGATCTTCTGGGGCAGCGGTCCAGGCAGCTTCTACCACGTCGGCATCTACATCGGGAACGGGCAGATGATCGCCGCTCCCCAGACCGGTGACGTCGTCAAGCAGCAGGCGGTCTGGGGCTCACCCTGGCAGCAGGTCGCTCGACCCGGATAGCGAGCCCCCGAGAACGAAGAGAACGCTCCCCGATCAGCGATCGGGGAGCGTTCTTCGTGTGCTCGGTGCCGGCGACGGGGTCAGTGACCCTCTTCCGCCAGCTTCGCGAAGCCGGCCTGCACGATCTGCTCGGCTTCGGCGGCGTCGCCCCAGCCCTCGATCTTGACCCACTTGCCGGGCTCGAGGTCCTTGTAGCGGGTGAAGAAGTGCTCGATCTCGTTGCGCGTCTGCTGCGGAACGTCGTCGATGTCCTGGATGTGCTGCCAGCGCGGGTCCTTGTAGGGAACGACGACGACCTTCGCGTCGCTGCCGGCCTCGTCGCTCATGTTGAGCACGCCGACCGGGCGCACCTTGACGCCGACGCCGGGGAACACGGGGTACTCGAGCAGCACGAGCGCGTCGACGGGGTCACCGTCGAGCCCGAGGGTGTTCTCGAAGAACCCGTAGTCGGTCGGATAGACGAAGCTCGTGAAGAGCACGCGGTCGAGGTACACGCGACCGGTCTCGTGGTCGACCTCGTACTTGTTGCGGCTTCCCTTGGGGATTTCTACGACGACGTCGTATTCGGCCATGACTGTTTCTCCCTCGTGTTGAAAAGACTGGAATAACGTTACTGGATGCACGTTGACGGTTCACCGGACCATTCCCAGCCGACGCCGCCCCCGGCCGCGCCGCTCGAGACACCGTCGTCGCGCCGCCCGCGCCTCACTCCGCCGATCGCCGACGTGCGCCGCGCCGTGCGCGAATCGCTCGCCACCGCAGCTGCCCTGCCCGCACCCGACCCGCACGATGACCACGGTCCGCGCCGGCCGCATCCGTTGACCGCCGGCGCGCTGGTTCTCGTCGGCCTCAGTGGCGGCGCGGACTCGCTCGCGCTCGCCGCCGCCCTCGCGTTCGAGGCCCCTCGCGCCGGATTCCGCGCGGGCGCCGTCGTCGTCGACCACGATCTGCAGCCGGGTTCCGCCGCGGTCGCCGAGCGCGCCGCCGCGCAGGCGCGCGAGCTCGGCCTCGACCCCGTGCTCGTCGAGACGGTGAGCGTGGATGCGCACGCCTCCGGCCCCGAGGCCGCCGCGCGAGCCGCCCGCCACGCCGCGTTCGACCGTGCACTGGCCCAGACCGAGGCGGAGCGCATCCTGCTCGCCCACACGCTCGACGACCAGGCGGAGACGGTTCTGCTCGGTCTCGCCCGAGGCTCGGGACCGACCAGCCTCCAGGGGATGCTCCCCGACACCGGCCGGCTCCTGCGGCCACTGCTCGCGGTGCGTCGGGAGACCACTCGGGCATTCTGCGTCGACAGCGGGATCGCGCCGTGGGACGACCCGCACAACGAGGACCCGGCCTACGCGCGTGTGCGTGTTCGCGCCTCCGTTCTCCCCGTGCTCGAGCGCGAGCTCGGGCCCGGCGTCTCCGAGGCGCTCGCGCGCACGGCCGACCAGTTGCGCGAGGACAACGAGGCGCTCGACGGACTCGCCCTCGACTGGGCGCTCGAACTCGTCAGTCAGACCGAAGACGGCGCCGTCGCGCTCGACGTGCGAGGTCTCGCCGCCGACCCGCCGGCGCTGAGACAGCGGATCATCCGGCTGGTGGTCTCGGCCGAGTTCGGGGTGTCGCTGAGCCGGGCGCACACGCTGGCGGTCGCCGAGCTGATCACCGACTGGCACGGGCAGAAACCGCTCAGCCTGCCAGGCGTTAGAGTTGTCAGGCAGAACGGACTGCTCATCTTTTCGGACAACCTGTAAGGACAGCACCGCCCCCATGGAACTCACGGACGTTCACGACGACCTGACCGAGATTCTCATCACCGACGAGCAGATCCGCTCCCGCCTGGCCGAGCTGAGTCGCGAGATCGAGCGCGACTACGCAGGCAAGGATGTGCTCCTCATCGGCGTGCTCAAGGGCGCCGTCATGGTGATGGCCGACCTTGCCCGCGAGTTGAAGATCCCCGTGACGATGGACTGGATGGCTGTCAGCTCCTACGGATCCGGCACGGCCTCCAGCGGCGTCGTGCGCATCCTCAAAGACCTCGACACCGACCTGCAGGGCAAGACCGTGCTGATCGTCGAAGACATCATCGACTCGGGTCTGACCCTGTCATGGCTGCTCGCCAACCTGCACTCCCGCGGCCCCGAGTCCATCGAGATCGTCGCCCTCCTGCGCAAGCCCGAGGCTGCGCGCGTCGAGATCGACGTGAAATACGTCGGCTTCGACATCCCCAACCAGTTCGTCGTCGGGTACGGCCTCGACTACGCAGAGAAGTACCGCAATCTGCGCGGCGTCGGCATCCTCGCGCCTTCCGTCTACAGCTGAATAGCGCCTGCCCGGATGCTCGTGTCGCCCAAAGCGAACACGCAGCCGCCATACAGTCCCAGCGCGATACCCTTGCAGCACCATGAACGCCAAGAAGATCTTCCGCGGGCCTTTCCTCTATATCGTGCTTGCCATCGTCGCCGTGTGGATCGGCTCGAGCCTGATCACGATGTCGGGGTTCAAGGGGGTGTCGACCCAGAAGGGTCTGGAGCTCCTGCAAGACGACAAAGTCGCTAGCGCGAAGATCGTCGACGGTGAGAACCGCGTCGACCTCACGCTCAAGCAGGCCGACAAGACGCTCGGTGAGCAGGTGCAGTTCTACTACGTGACACCGCGCGGGCCAGACATCGTGAAGGCCGTCGACAGCGCCAACCTGAGCAAGGGGTTCGACGACGAGGTCCCCCAGCCGAACTGGCTGCTCTCGGCGCTCGGCTTCCTCATCCCCGTGCTGCTGATCGGCGTGTTCTTCTGGATCATGCTTTCGGGCATGCAGGGCGGCGGCAACAAGGTCATGCAGTTCGGCAAGTCGAAGGCGAAACTCGTCACCAAGGAGTCGCCGAAGGTCACCTTCGACGACGTCGCCGGGTCCGACGAGGCCATCGAAGAGCTGCAGGAGATCAAAGACTTCCTCAAGGAGCCGGCCAAGTTCCAGGCTGTCGGCGCGCGCATCCCCAAGGGCGTGCTGCTCTACGGCCCTCCCGGAACCGGCAAGACCCTCCTCGCCCGCGCGGTCGCAGGTGAGGCCGGTGTTCCGTTCTACTCGATCTCCGGTTCCGACTTCGTCGAGATGTTCGTCGGCGTCGGCGCGAGCCGTGTTCGCGACCTGTTCCAGCAGGCCAAGGAGAACTCGCCGGCCATCATCTTCGTCGACGAGATCGACGCGGTCGGCCGTCACCGCGGTGCCGGTCTCGGCGGCGGTCACGACGAGCGCGAGCAGACACTCAACCAGCTCCTCGTCGAGATGGACGGGTTCGACCCGAAGACCAACGTCATCCTGATCGCGGCCACCAACCGTCCCGACATCCTCGACCCTGCGCTGCTGCGCCCCGGTCGCTTCGATCGTCAGATCGGCGTGGATGCGCCCGACATGCTCGGCCGTAAGAAGATCCTCGAGGTGCACGGGCGGGGCAAGCCGCTCGCCGCATCCGTCGACCTCGAAGTGCTCGCCCGCAAGACGCCGGGCTTCACCGGCGCCGACCTGGCGAACGTGCTCAACGAGGCCGCGCTGCTCACCGCGCGCTCGAACGCCCAGCTCATCGACAACCGCGCTCTCGATGAGGCCGTCGACCGTGTGATCGCCGGCCCGCAGAAGCGCACCCGGGTGATGAAAGACCAGGAGAAGCTGATGACGGCGTACCACGAGGGCGGTCACGCCCTCGCCGCCGCGGCGATGCGCCACACCGACCCGGTCACCAAGATCACGATCCTCCCGCGTGGCCGTGCCCTCGGCTACACGATGGTCATGCCGCTGGAAGACAAGTACTCCGTGACGCGCAACGAGCTGCTCGACCAGCTCGCCTACGCGATGGGCGGCCGCGTCGCCGAGGAGATCGTGTTCCACGACCCGACCACCGGCGCCTCGAACGACATCGAGAAGGCCACGTCAATCGCTCGCAAGATGGTGACCGAATACGGCATGAGCGCCGACATCGGCTCCGTCAAGCTCGGCCAGGCCAACGGCGAGATGTTCCTCGGCCGCGACATGGGCCACCAGCGCGACTACTCGGAGACGATCGCCGAGCGCGTCGACGCCGAGGTGCGTGCGCTCATCGAGAAGGCTCACGACGAGGCCTGGCAGGTCATCAACGCGAACCGTGCCATCCTCGACCGGCTCGCCGCCGAACTGCTCGAGCACGAGACGCTCGACCACAACGAGATCGCTGAGATCTTCAAGGATGTGGAGAAGCTGCCCGAGCGCCCCCTGTGGCTCTCGAGTGACAAGCGTCCGCTCTCCGACGTGCCGCCGATCGACTACCCCCGCACCAAGGCCCCGATCGACTCGGGCGCCGTGGACGGCGGCGTCGACTCCGAGCCGCCGGTCAAGCCGAAGCGCGCCCCGGTGCGCAAACCGCGCCCGGCCACCGCGTAGAGCCGCAGCGCGCATGACCGGATTCGATCGTCCGCGCATCGAGGCAGCCGTCGCCGAGATCCTCGCCGCCATCGGCGAGGATCCGTCGCGTCCCGGGCTCGAGACGACTCCGTCCCGGGTGGCCGACGCGTACGAGGAGTTCTTCGCGGGGGTCGGCAGGGATCCGGTCGCCGAACTGGGCGATCCGGTCCCCCTCGAGGGCCACGAGGCCGAGACGATACTGCTGCGCGACATCCACTTCCGGTCGGTGTGCGAGCACCACCTCCTTCCATTCCTCGGGGTGGCGCATGTTGCCTACGTGCCGGGGGAGCGCGTGATCGGGCTGGGCCGCATCCCGCGCCTGATCGAGACCCTCGCCGCACGACCGCAGGTGCAGGAGCGGCTCACCGAGCAGATCGCCGAGACCATCGAGCAGGGCACCGACGCCCGCGGAGTCCTGGTCGTCCTGGATGCGCAGCACGAGTGCGTGACCACCCGTGGCGCCCGTCAGACCGACAGCAGCACTGTGACGATCGCCTCGCGCGGCACTCTGGCCGAGCCGTCCGCGCGCGCCGAGATCGTCGCCCTGATCGGGCGTGACGTCGCGTGACGCTCATCATGGGCGTCCTCAATGTGACGCCGGACTCGTTCAGCGACGGCGGTCTCTGGCTGGAGCCCGAGGCGGCCATCGCGCACGCCCTCGACCTGGTCGAGGAGGGCGCCGAGATCATCGACGTCGGCGGCGAGTCCACCCGTCCGGGAGCGCGCAGCGTCGACCCCGTCGAGGAACAGCAGCGCGTCGTGCCGGTCATCAGGGCGCTCGCTGCGCGGGGGATCACCGTGAGCGTCGACACGATGCACGCGTCGACCGCGCGAGCGGCAGCCGATGTGGGCGCCGCCATCATCAACGACGTCTCCGGCGGCCTCGCCGATGAGGGGATGCCCCAGGCCGTGCTCGACACCGGCCTCCAGTACGTCGTCATGCACTGGCGCGGCCAGAGCGACACGATGGACTCCCTCGCGACGTACACGGACACGGTCGCCGAGGTGCGGTCCGAGCTCTCGGCCCGGCTCACGGATCTCGTCGGCCGCGGCATCGATCCCGCCAAGCTGATCGTGGATCCCGGCCTGGGCTTCTCCAAGAACGCCCACCACAACTGGCAGGTGCTCGGCAACCTGGCCGCTTTCGAGACGCTGGGCTACCCCGTGCTCATCGGCGCATCCCGCAAGCGTTTTCTGGGCGCACTCCTTCCCGACGATGCATCCGCGGTCGATCGGGACGCGCCCACCGCCGTGATCAGCGCCCTCGCGGCCCAAGCCGGTGTCTGGGCCGTGCGGGTGCACGATGTCGCATCCACCCGCCTCGCCCTCGACGTCGCCCGGGCATGGCAAGCTGGAACCGATGACTAGGCCAGCTTCGACCCACCGAACCGACTCGATCATCCTCACCGGGCTGCGAGTGCGGGCCCACCACGGCGTCTACGACTTCGAACGCGAGAACGGGCAGGACTTCGTGATCGACGTCACCGCGTGGCTCGACCTCGCCACGCCTGCCGCCAGCGACGACGTCGAGACCACCCTGCATTACGGCGAGCTCGCGGTCGAGGTGGCGGATGCGGTGCGCCGCGATCCCGTCAACCTGATCGAGGTCGTCGCCGAGCGCATCGCAGGCGTAGTGCTGGCCCACCCGCAGGTCACCGCCGTCGAGGTCACCGTGCACAAGCCGGACGCGCCCATCGAGGTGCCCTTCGACGACGTCGCGGTCCGCATCCTCAGGGAGCGCTCATGACCGGCGGCGTACGTCCCAAGCCTCAGCGGCTTCGGGTGGGCGTGCCCGGGGTACTCGCGCTCGGTTCGAACCTGGGGGACCGGGAGGCGACCATCCGCGCGGCGCTCGAGGCGCTCGACGCGGTGGCGGGCATCCGGGTCGAGGTGGTGTCGGCTCTCTACGAGACCCCGGCGCTCAAGCCGGCCGGGGTGGATCACGACGCTCCCGCCTACCTCAACGCCGTCGCACGCATCCACACGGTGCTCCCACCGCTCGCCCTGCTCGACGCCGTCAACGCCGTCGAGAACGACTTCGGGCGGGTGCGTGACGAGCGCTGGGGCGACCGCACGCTCGACATCGACATCGTCGACCTCGACGGCCTGGTGACCTCCGACGACCGGCTGATCCTTCCGCATCCGAGAGCCGCCGAACGCGCCTTCGTTCTCGTGCCGTGGCTCGACGTCGACCCGGATGCGGTGCTCGCGGGGCACGGCCCCGTCGCGGCGCTCGCCGCCCGCGCAACAGACGTCGTGACCCGGTATCCGGCATCGCAGGCTGACGGGGGTGCCTCGTGAAACGCACCAGGGCCACGACCCTGATCGCACTCGCCGTCGGTGGAGCCGTCGTCGGCTTCCTCGTCGAGCTGGCCGCGGCCGGAGGCGGGATCGCCGTCTTCATCCCTCCGCTGACCCTGCCGATCACCCTCGTCGCCATCGCGGTGATCGTGGTCGCGTTCGCGGTGCCGATCCGGCGAGCCACTCATCCCCGCGCAGGGAGAACGGCGCGGCCCATCGACCCGTTCCAGGCCATGCGCGTCGTCGTTCTCGCCAAGGCGTGCAGCTTGAGCGGCGCCCTGCTCACCGGAGGCGGGATCGGGTTCCTGGTCTACCTGCTGAGCCGTGCGGTCATCCCGGCAAGCACCTCGATCGTGTTCACGGTCACGGCGACGGTCGGCGCGGCCATTTTGCTCGCCGCCGGACTCGTGGCAGAGCACATGTGCCGGCTCCCCCCGGAAGACAAAGACGACGATCCGGAGAACGCTCATGCCCACTCGACTTGACCTCTCCGTCGGCGACTGGAAGCGCGTGTCGCCGAAGTATGTCGTGGTCGTGATCGTCGGCGCGCTCATCACCGGCCTGATCGCGGCCGCCGCGGCGACCTTCCTCTGGCTGGTCGCCCGCTGGGACTGGGGCTGGGTGCTTCTCGTCGCCGTCGTCGTGATCACCGTGATCGGCCTCATCGTCGCGCCGCGCCGCGCCAGGTCCATCGGCTACCGGATGCGCGACGACGACCTCCTGTTCCGTCGCGGCATCATGTTCCAGCGCTTCGTCTCCGTGCCGTACGGCCGCATGCAGCTCATCGACATCAACCGCGGGCCGGTCGGCCGGATGCTCGGACTCGCCGACCTCAAGTTCGTCACCGCCGCCGCGGCGACCGGGGTGCTCATCCCCGGCCTGCCCGAAGCGGAGGCGTCGGAGCTGCGCGACCGGCTCGTCGAGCTGGCGGAGAGCAGGCGGGCGGGATTGTGAACGGCCTGCCGGGGGGCCCGCTGAGCGCATCGGAGAAGGCCGCCGAGCGGTTCACCGACGGCGAGTGGCACCGGCTGCATCCGGCCACACCGCTGCTGCGCGGCGGGATCTTCTTCGTGGCCGTGCTCGGTTTCGTGCTCTCCAATCTGCGTGAGCGCATCGTCAACTTCTTCATCGGCGCCCCGACCTCCTACAGCGGAGACCCGATCGACCAGATCTACGACCGGGGCTGGGAGTGGTGGGCTCTCCTCGCCGTCGCGGTGGTGCTCCTCGCGGCCATCGGCGCGTTCTACCTGTCGTGGCGGATGCACACCTTCCGCATCACGGGTGACGCGGTCGAGGTGCGCAGCGGCATCTTCTTCCGCACCCAGCGCAAGGCGCGGCTCGACCGCATCCAGGGCATCAACGTGGTGCGCCCGCTGCTCGCCCGCATCTTCGGGGCCGCGAAACTCGACATCACAGTCGCCGGCCACGATGCCAACGTTCAGCTGAGCTATCTCGGCTCGGTGCTCGCCGACGGGCTGCGGGCGGATGTGCTGCGGCTGGCCTCAGGGGTGAAGGCAGCCGAGCAGGAGGCGGCCGACGTCGCGCAGGGTGCGGCGGGGGTGGATGACGCGAGCGGCGGAGTTGCGGGAGCGGTCTCCGGGCTGGTGAACCGTCGCGTCAACGAATTCCTCGCGCCTGAGCTCGATCCGAACGCCGCCCCGCCGCAGTCGGTCGTCAAGATCCCGCCGCTGCGACTGCTCGGGTCGCTCATCCTGAGCGGTTTCACCATCTTCATCATCATCGTCATCATCGTGCTCATCGTCGGCGCCTCGACCGGCCGATACTGGCTGCTGTTCGTCGTTCTCCCGGGTCTCATCGGCTCGGCCAGCTTCTACGTCAACAGGTTCACGAAGTCGCTCCGCTACTCGATCGCTGGAACCCCCGATGGAGTGCGGGTCGGCTTCGGTCTGCTCAGCACGAGCAATGAGACGCTGCCTCCCGGCCGCATCCACGCCGTCGAGGTGATGCAGCCGCTGCTGTGGAGGCCGTTCGGCTGGTGGCAGATCCGCATCGACACCGCCGGACATTCCAAGGAGAAGGGCGCCGCCGGGCAGGCCAACACGACGATCCTTCCGGTCGGCGACGCCGACGACGTCGCGCGCGTGCTCTCGCTGGTGCTCCCGGGCTTCGCCACCGAACAGCATCGCGCGGTCATCTCCGCCGGCATGATCTCGCGGGGACGCGACGACTTCGTCGGAAGCCCGAGCCGCGCCCGGTGGATCCGCCCCTTCTCCTGGCAGCGCACCGGCTACAGCATCCTCGACGGCGTCATCCTGCTGCGCCGAGGGGTCGTCTGGCGCAGCCTCGCCATCGTTCCCCTCGCCCGCCTGCAGAGCCTCGAGATCGAGCAGGGACCCATCGACCGGATGCTGCGCCTCGCCTCCACCCGCCTGCACACGGTGTCGGGGCCCGTGCGTCCGCGGCTGCCCGGGGTCGACCGCGACCAGAGCGTCGCTCTCTTCGACACGGTCTCGGCGGGAGCGATCGTCTCGGCGGAGTCGGACAGGAGTCATCGCTGGGCGTCGCTCGACGCGACCGCCGTGCCGAACGTTCGTCCCGAGCTGCCTGTCGCACCGTCGGCTCCGGCGGCCACGGCGAGCACAGCGGCCACGGCGGCGCCTGCGCCCGCCGCCTCCGACAGCGAACGAGAGGGATCGTGATGCAGCGTTCGGGACGACTCGGACTCGGGATCGTCGGCGCCGGCAAGGTCGGCCCGACGCTCGGAGCCGCACTGGCCGGCGCGGGGCACGCGATCGTCGGCATCTCCGCCGTGTCCGACGCGAGCCGGGAACGTGCCGAGGCGATGCTGCCGGGTGTTCCGATCCTCGATGTCCCGGTTCTCGTCGAGCGCAGTGAGCTGGTGATCCTGGCCGTTCCCGACGACGAACTCCCGGGGCTGGTCGCCGGGCTCGCGGCCACCGGAACCTGGCAGCCGGGGCAGATCGTGCTCCACACCGCGCCCGGGTACGGTGTCGGGGTGCTGGCGCCTGCGATGGCGGCCGGCGCGATTCCGCTCGCCGTGCATCCGGCACTCGAGTTCACCGGGACGAGCCTCGACCTCGCCCGTCTCGCCGAGAGCTACTTCGCGGTGACCGCACCCGCACCCGTGCTCCCGATCGCCCAGGCGCTCGTGGTCGAGATGGGCGGGGAGCCCGTCGTCGTCGCCGAAGCGGATCGTGCCGCCTACGCCGAGGCGATCGCGACGGCCACCTCGTTCTCGCGGGCGATCGTCGACCAGGCCACGGGCATCCTGCGCGACATCGGCGTCGAGAACGCAGGCCCGTTCCTCAGTTCGCTGGTGAGATCGGCCGTGGACAACGCCCTCACCCGGTCGTCGGCCCCCTCACTGCTCGACACCGGTGCCGTGCTCGGCGAGTTCGGGCCTCTCGGCGTCGACGTCGGCGATGATGACGACGCTGATGACGATGGACCAGGCGCTCCGCGCGAGTAGCCTGGATGTCCGGCTGTTTTCGTGAGCGCCCCGCCGGGGTGCCGGCCGTAGGGGAGCAGATGCCTGAGGTCGTGACCACCATCGCCGAGCTGCGCGGGCGCATCGCTTCGGCGCGCGAGAAAGCATTGCGGGAGGGCAGCTCCGACGCCCCGGATGCCCGGGTGGTGTTCGTTCCGACGTTGGGCGCCCTGCACGACGGGCACCTGCAGCTCGTCAACCGGGCCAAGGATCTCGGCGGCATCGTGGTCGTCTCGATCTTCGTGAACCCGCTTCAGTTCGGCCCGGGCGAAGATTTCGATCGCTACCCGCGCACCCTCGAGGCCGACGTCGCGAAGCTCGAGGGGCTCGCCGACTTCGTGTTCGCGCCGAGCGGCGCCGAGATGTATCCCGAAGGCACGCCCGACACGCGGGTCGTCGCCGGTCCGGTGGCCGCACTGTACGAGGGCGCGATCCGTCCTGGGCACTTCGACGGGATGCTCACGGTCGTCGCCAAGCTGCTCAACATCGTCGGCCCCGACCTGGCGGTGTTCGGCCAAAAGGACGCCCAGCAGGTTCACCTCGTCGGTCGCATGGTGCAAGACCTGAATCTTCCCGTGACCATCGCCGTCGTCGACACCGTGCGCGAGAGCGACGGATTGGCCCTCTCGAGCCGCAACCGCTTTCTCGACGACGCCCAGCGCACGGCTGCCGTCGCCCTCTCACGCTCGCTCGCTGCGGCTGCCTCGGCAACTGCCGGCGGTGTGGATGCGGTGCTCGCGGCCGCCCGCGACTCCCTCGACGCCGAACCAGCCGTTAAGCTGGATTATCTCGTGGTCGTCGACCCGGACACCTTCCAGAGCGTCGACGCCGAGTACCGCGGCCCGGCCGTCGTGCTCGTCGCCGCCCAGCTCGGAACGACCAGGCTCATCGACAACGAGCGCATCAGCATCCCCTGATCGCCGCCCCGCCCCGCCTCCCGCCCCGACGGACTCCCGCCACCGAACGAAAGACTCACATGACGGACGCGCAGACCACCGAGCCCGAACTCACTGATGACGAGATCAGCGAGCAGAAGGCGGTCCGCCTGGCCAAGCGCGAGCGTCTGATCGCCGAGGCGAAGACACCCGGCGGCGGCGCCTACCCGGTCGCCCTTCCGCTCACCACGACGATTCCCGCGGTGCGGGCCGAGTACGGCCACTTGCAGGCCGACGAGACCACCGGTGTGATCGTCGGCGTCGCCGGTCGGGTCGTGCACCTGCGGAACACCGGAAAGCTCTGCTTCGCCGTTCTGCAGTCCGGTGACCGGACGCGCATCCAGGTCATGGTGTCGCTCGCCTCGGTCGGCGAGGAGTCGCTGGCGGCGTGGAAGGAACTCGTCGATCTCGGCGACCACCTCTTCGTCTCCGGAGAGGTGATCTCCAGCCGCCGCGGTGAGCTGTCGATCATGGTCGCCGAGTGGGAGATCGCAGCCAAGGCCATCCAGCCGCTGCCGAACCTGCACAACGAGCTGAGCGAAGAGACCCGGGTGCGCAGCCGCTACCTCGACCTGATCGCGCGCGATCAGGCTCGTACCAACGTCATCAACCGCGCCAAGACCGTCGCCAGCCTGCGCCAGACCTTTGCGGAGCGTGAGTTCATCGAGGTGGAGACCCCGATGCTGCAGGTGATGCAGGGTGGCGCATCCGCCCGCCCGTTCGTCACGCACTCGAACGCCTTCGACACCGAGCTGTATCTGCGTATCGCCCCGGAGTTGTACCTCAAGCGTGCGGTGGTCGGCGGCATCGACCGTGTCTTCGAGATCAATCGCAACTTCCGCAACGAGGGCGCCGACTCGACCCACTCGCCCGAGTTCGCCATGCTCGAGGCCTACCAGGCTTACGGCGACTACAACTCCATCGCCGAACTCACCCAGACGCTCATCCAGAATGCGGCGCAGGCCATCTCGGGTTCGCACGTGGTGACCTGGGATGACGGCACCGAGTACGACCTCGGCGGCGAATGGGACCGGATCCGCATGTACGACAGCCTGTCGGATGCGGTCGGCGAAGCGATCACTCCGGCCACACCTGTGGAGAGGTTGCGTGAGATCGCGGCTGCGGAGGGAATCGAGATCGAGCACCCGCTCCCCGGCAAGTACGTCGAAGAGCTGTGGGAGCACTTCGTGAAGGGCGACCTGGTGCGCCCGACCTTCGTCATGGACTTCCCTGTCGACACGAGCCCGCTCGTGCGCGCCCACCGCTCACGCGAGGGCGTCGTCGAGAAGTGGGACCTGTACATCCGGGGCTTCGAGCTGGCGACCGGATACTCGGAGCTCGTCGATCCCGTGGTGCAGCGCGAACGTTTCGTCGAGCAGGCCAAGCTGGCTGCGGCCGGGGACGGCGAGGCGATGCGCCTCGACGAGGAGTTCCTGCGCGCGCTCGAGTTCGGCATGCCGCCGTCCGGCGGAATGGGGATGGGGATCGACCGGCTGCTCATGGCGCTCACCGGCTTGGGCATCCGCGAGACGATCCTGTTCCCGCTCGTCAAGTAGCGGTCGCGGCCCTCATCGCCGTGCGCGCAGGTGCGCCTGCGTGAGCTCTTCCATCTGCTCGTCGGTGAGCTCGTCGAGCTTCTTGCCTTCGCGGCGATCGCTCTGCGTCCACCGCACGAACAGGAAGATCAGCACCGGGATGTCGGCGATCTCCGCGATGAACCAGAGCAGATCGCCCGACAGGTGCTGGTCGTGCAGCGCATTCGGGAACCAGAGCGGAAGCCGTCCGAGGATGGCCGGAGCATGGTCGAGCACGCCGTCGTTGAGGCGAAGGAGCAGGCCGGGGACCGCATCCAGGAGCATCTCGACGAAGGCCAGCAGGAACTCGATCGTGATGAAGAAGCTCGTTCGCACCACCGCGTGAGTCGCGATCGGCAGCACCATCAGCAAGCCGGCCAGCGGGGTGATCCCGGTGATGATCCACTCCGAGGCGGGACTGTCCCTCAGCACGGCCGCGACCGGGCTGAGGAACACCAGGAAGGCTGCGCAGGCGAAGAGCGGAGCGAAGATGGCGTTTCCGAACAGGCGGACGATCCGCGAGTTCACGACGGCATCGGTGACCCGGCGGGACCTCCCGTGCAGCGCGGCTCTGGCGAGACCGATCGGCTTGCCCAGGCTGAGGAATGCGGGAACCACGAAGAGCAGCAACGCGATGCGGGTCGTGAACGCCCAGCGGAGCTCCGAGCTGTATGCGCCGAGGAACCCGAACGAGATCCAGGCGTACGAGCCCAGCCCGAGGGCGAAATAGTAGACCGCCAGCCGGCGCGGCCATCGGTGACCACGTCGTCGCAACGAGAGGATTCCGGCCAGGTAGAGCGCGGCGGCGCCGAGGATGACGATGAACGCGACAGGGTCGAAATGCCAGGTCGTGAGGAACGTGGTGAGTGGTGGCGTGATGAACTCCGTTCACAGCTGGGGGCGTTACCATTATCGGGTTATGAATGATGTCGTCGCAGGTATCGTCTGGTCGCTGGCCCCGACCGTTCTCGTCGGGTTGCTCTTCTGGATGATCATGCGCGCGATCCTTCGCGCCGACCGCACCGAGCGCAAGGTGTACTCGCGCATGGAGGCTGAGGAGCGCGCCCGCCGCGGGCTCCCGAACAAGCCGTAACGCGCGTTCGCAGCCGTGCTTCGGTACGGTAGCGATAGCGGCGCGCACCGGGCGTGCCGCTTCCGTCGTCGGAGGGACTCACGCCTGTGGATGCTGCCGTCTTGACGACGATCATCGTAGGGCTGGCTCTTCTCGTCGATTTCGTGATCCGTGTGATCGCCGTCATCGTGGTGCCGCGCAACCGCAAGCCAAGCTCTGCGACCGCCTGGCTGCTCGCGATCTTTCTGATCCCGTACATCGGCGTGCTGTTCTTCCTGCTCATCGGCAGCTACAAGCTGCCGAAACGCCGGCGTGAGAAGCAGGCCGAGATCAACAACTTCATCATCGAGAGCACCGAGGGCATCGAACGGGTGAGCCGCGACCATCCCTGGCCGCCGTGGCTGGAATCCGTCGTCGAGCTGAACCGGAACCTGGGCGCCATGCCCCTCGTCGGCGGCAACCGCGCAAGCCTCAACGGCGACTACGACGCATCGCTGGCGGCCATGGCCGCCGAGATCGAAAAGGCTCAGCGCTACGTGCACGTCGAGTTCTACATCCTCTCCTGCGATCAGACGACGAAGCCGTTCTTCGACGCGCTCGAAGCTGCCGTGAAGCGCGGCGTGGTCGTGCGGGTGCTGCTCGACCACATCGCGTCGTACCGGACTCGCGACTACAAGCGTACGATCAGACGCCTGACCGACATGGGCGCCAAGTGGCAGCTGATGCTGCCCGTTCAGCCGTTCAAGGGCAAGTACCAGCGGCCGGATCTGCGCAACCACCGCAAACTCCTCATCGTCGACGGCAAGGTCGGCTTCATGGGTTCGCAGAATGTGATCGACCGCAGCTACAACAAGCGGTCGAACATCCGGCGCGGACTCAAGTGGAAAGAGCTGATCGTGCGTCTCGAGGGTCCGATCGTGGCCGGTCTGAACGCCATCTTCATCACCGACTGGTACAGCGAGACCGATGAGCTCCTGCGCCGCGAGACCGAGCCGATCATCGCCGAGCTGACGGAGGACGCGCTCGACGCGCAGGTGGTGCCGAGCGGGCCCGGGTTCGAGGGCGAGAACAACCTCCGCCTCTTTCTCGCCCTGCTGTACTACGCCCAGAAGCGCATCGTCATCACGTCTCCGTACTTCGTGCCCGACGAGTCGATGCTCACCGCCATCACGACCGCCACGCAGCGCGGTATCGCTGTCGAGCTGTTCGTGTCCGAGATCGGCGATCAGGCGCTCGTGTACCACGCACAGCGGTCGTACTACGAGGCGCTCCTCCGCGCGGGCGTGCGCATCTGGATGTACAAGCAGCCCTACATCCTGCACGCCAAGCACTTCACGATCGACGACGATGTCGCGGTGATCGGGTCGAGCAACATGGACATGCGCTCGTTCCAGCTCAACATGGAGGTCTCGCTCATGGTGCGCGGCCGCTCCTTCGTCGATCAGATGCGCGAGGTCGAGGACGGCTACCGCCAGCAGAGCCGAGAACTCACCCTGGAGGAGTGGATGCGCCAGCCCCTTCGGTCGACCGTGCTCGACAACCTCGCCCGGCTGACGTCCGCCCTGCAGTAGGCGATCACGCGGTCGCGCGACCGCGCGCTCAGCCGCGGGGCTTGAGCCTGACCGTGGGGAGTTCGGGGGCGGGGAGGGCGGAGCCGTCGTATCCGGAGATGTGACCGAATCGCCCGTCCGGGTCGGCTCCGCCGATCACCTCCTGCTGCCACTGCGCACGGGAACCGACGATGTCGTCGTGGCTGCGGCCGATGAAGTTCCACCACATGACGATCTGCTCTCTGAGCGGTTCGCCGCCGAGCAGGATGAGCCGCGCATCCGTCTCGCCCACGGTCACCTCGAGCGTCGACCGGCCGGGGCAGGCGTACGCGAGATGCGCGACGGGCACCGGGGTTTCATCGACGGCCACCTCGCCGGCGTCGACGAGCACGCCGTGCTCGAACGCCGGGTCGAGCGGCACCACGATCGTCGAGCCGGCCGGCACGGTCAGCTGCGCGCCGACGAGCGGACTGAATACGGTCGCATCCGTGCCGCTGCCCGCAAGGGAACCGACGAAGGTGCGCACGTCGGCGTCGCCGATCCGGCCGACGACCGGGACCTTGTGCTCGAAGAACGGCGCCGCATCCCGGAAGGCCGACGGCAGTGCCACCCAGAGCTGAACCCCGTGCAGCATCGTGGTCTGCTCGGTGGACACCTCGGAATGGCTGATGCCGTGCCCGGCCGTCATCAGGTTGAGCTCGCCCGGCCGGACCAGGGCGTGACTTCCGACGCTGTCGCGGTGCTCGATCTCACCGGCGAACAGCCAGCTCACCGTCTGCAGCCCGGTGTGCGGATGCGGTGGCACGTGCATCCCGCCGCTCACCGAGACGTCGTCGGGGCCGTAGTGGTCGATGAAGCACCAGCCGCCGATGAGCGAACGCTTGCGCTGGGGGAGGGTGCGCCGCACGTTCATGGCGCGCGGCCCGCCCAGCGGCACGTCGCGCGGCTCGAGGATCTCGATCGTGCCCGTCTCGATCACGGCCGTGTCCCCGGCGACGAGTTCGGCGGGGTCGCGCTCCAGATTGCTCACACGAGCATCCTAGAACTCGTTCAGCCGGCCGACGAGGTGCCTTCCTAGAATGGTCGCGTGCCCCAGATCACACGCCCCGCCGTCCGCGCCCGTCTCCCGTTCGCAGCCGCCGGCGTGATGCTGGTGGTCCTCGCGCTCGCCGGATGCTCCACCACCTCGCACAAGCCCGTCGACGAGTACAGCGGCGAGCCGAAAGGGGTGGAAGCGCCCGCATCCAGTGCCGGCGGGGCCGCGTTCGCGGTCTGGCTGAAAGACGGCGGCCAGTTCGCAATCGCTCTCTACGGCAGCTCGAGCTGTCCGCCCAAGGTCGCATCGGTGTCGGTCGCGGCGAGCAACCAGCTCGTAGCGACGCTCGCTCCGGCGCCCGGCGGGATGTGCACCCGCGACTACGTGCCGCACACCACCGTGTTCGCCACGCCGAGCGGCATCACCACGACATCGGATGTGTCCATCAAGCTCCCCGACACGACCCTCACCTTGCCGGGCCTGCCCGGCTGATCCTGGGAAGAAGGTCCATCCGTCACGCCCACGGCGAACAGGGGCAGTTTCGGGGGGCACGGGTGGTTACTCTCTTTGTATCGACGCGACCCCTGCAAGCGCGTCTGAGGAGTAGACATGTTCGAGAGATTCACCGACCGAGCCCGCCGGGTCGTCGTCTTGGCGCAAGAAGAAGCCAAGATGCTGAACCACAACTACATCGGCACCGAGCACATCCTGCTCGGCCTGATCCATGAGGGCGAGGGTGTCGCTGCCAAAGCGCTCGAGTCCCTCGGCATCTCCCTGGATGCCGTGCGCGAGCAGGTGCAAGACATCATCGGCCAGGGTCAGCAGCAGCCGACCGGCCACATCCCCTTCACTCCGCGCGCCAAGAAGGTGCTGGAGCTCTCGCTTCGCGAGGCCCTGCAGCTCGGCCACAACTACATCGGCACCGAGCACATCCTGCTCGGCCTGATCCGCGAGGGCGAGGGCGTCGCCGCTCAGGTGCTCGTCAAGCTCGGTGCAGACCTCAACCGCGTTCGCCAGCAGGTCATCCAGCTCCTCAGCGGATACCAGGGCAAGGAGCAGGTTCAGGTCGGCGGCAACGATCAGGCGACCGCGCAGGCCGGAAGCCAGATCCTCGACCAGTTCGGCCGCAACCTCACCCAGGCTGCACGTGACAACAAGCTCGACCCCGTGATCGGCCGCGAGAAGGAGATCGAGCGGGTCATGCAGATCCTGTCTCGCCGCTCCAAGAACAACCCCGTGCTCATCGGTGAGCCCGGCGTCGGCAAGACCGCCGTCGTCGAGGGTCTCGCCCAGGCGATCGTCCGTGGTGACGTTCCGGAGACGCTGAAGGACAAGCAGCTCTACACGCTCGACCTCGGCTCGCTCATCGCCGGCTCCCGCTACCGCGGAGACTTCGAGGAGCGCCTGAAGAAGGTCACCAAGGAGATCCGCACCCGCGGCGACATCATCACGTTCATCGACGAGATCCACACCCTGGTCGGTGCGGGTGCTGCCGAGGGCGCGATCGACGCTGCGAGCATCCTGAAGCCGCTGCTCGCCCGTGGCGAGCTGCAGACCATCGGCGCGACCACGCTCGACGAGTACCGCAAGCACTTCGAGAAGGACGCCGCGCTCGAGCGCCGGTTCCAGCCCATCCAGGTGGCCGAGCCGTCGCTTCCCCACGCGATCAACATCCTCAAGGGGCTGCGCGACCGCTACGAGGCGCACCACAAGGTCTCCATCACCGACGGCGCGATCGTCGCGGCGGCGAACCTCGCCGACCGCTACATCCAGGATCGCTTCCTCCCCGACAAGGCCATCGACCTGATCGACGAGGCCGGCGCCCGTCTGCGCCTGTCGATCCTCTCGGCCCCGCCGGAGCTGCGCGAATTCGACGAGAAGATCTCGGCGGTGCGCTCCAAGAAGGAAGCCGCGATCGAAGACCAGGACTTCGAGAAGGCCGCCAGCCTGCGCGACGAGGAGAAGAACCTCCTCGGCGAGCGTCTGCGCCTCGAGAAGCAGTGGCGTTCGGGCGACGTGAAGACCACGGCCGAGGTGGATGAGGGACTCATCGCCGAGGTGCTGGCGCAGGCCACGGGCATCCCCGTCTTCAAGCTCACCGAGGAGGAGTCCGCTCGCCTTGTGTTCATGGAGAAGGCGCTCCACCAGCGCGTCATCGGCCAGGAGGAGGCCATCGCTGCCCTCTCCAAGACCATCCGCCGCACCCGCGCCGGCCTGAAGGACCCGAAGCGTCCCTCCGGCTCGTTCATCTTCGCCGGCCCCACCGGTGTCGGTAAGACCGAGCTGGCCAAGGCGCTCGCCGAGTTCCTGTTCGACGACGAGTCGGCCATGATCTCCCTCGACATGTCGGAGTACGGCGAGAAGCACACGGTCTCGCGACTGTTCGGTGCCCCTCCCGGATTCGTCGGCTTCGAAGAGGGCGGGCAGCTGACCGAGAAGGTTCGCCGCAAGCCGTTCAGCGTCGTGCTGTTCGACGAGATCGAGAAGGCGCACCCCGACATCTTCAACTCGCTGCTCCAGATTCTGGAGGAGGGACGTCTGACGGATGGCCAGGGCCGCGTCGTCGACTTCAAGAACACCGTGATCATCATGACCACCAACCTCGGCACCAAGGACATCACCGGCGGCCCCGTCGGGTTCCAGGTCGAGGGTGACTCGCAGACCGGCTACGACCGGATGAGCGGCAAGGTGAAGGAGGAGCTGAAGAAGAACTTCAAGCCCGAGTTCCTGAACCGTGTCGACGAGATCATCGTGTTCCCGCAGCTGAACAAGAGCGAACTCCTGCAGATCGTCGACCTGTTCATCAAGCGCCTGTCGACCCGCCTGCTCGACCGCGACATGACCATCGAGCTGACCGTTCCGGCCAAGGAGCACCTCATCGAGGTCGGGTTCGACCCCTCCCTCGGTGCTCGCCCCCTGCGCCGCGCCGTGCAGCACGAGATCGAGGACCGACTGAGCGAGCGCATCCTGCAGGGTGAGCTGAACGCCGGAGACCACGTGCACGTCGACTTCAAGGACGGCGAGTTCGTGTTCACCACCGAGTCCCGCAAGGAGCCCGTCGGCGCCGGAATCAACGCCACGGCCGCGATCGGTGCAGGGCCGGTCACGCCCGACCTCGCCGCCTCCGGCGAGTAAGCGCCTCCACGAAAGCGGGGCCGTCCCTTCGGGGGCGGCCCCGCTTTCGCGTGCGGGCCGGGCGGGCGCGCCCGGCCCGCCCCGGCCTTGAGTCACGGCAGATCGACTTTCCCCCGCCGCCGAAAGGTCGATCTGCCGCGACTCGGTAGGCTTAGGAGAGTGAGTGGTGAGAACGCGGTGTACAGCATCCGTCGGGCGCGCACGAGCGACGTGGCGCGCATCCGGGAACTCGTGGAGCCGCTCGTGCAGCGACGAATCCTGCTGGGCAAGGATGCGGTGGTCTTCTACGAGTCGGTGCAGGAGTTCCGGGTCGCTCAGACGGCCGACGGCGAACTGATCGGCGTTGGCGCGCTGCACGTGATGTGGCGCGACCTGGCCGAGGTGCGCACTCTCGCCGTCGCAGACGCCTGGCTCGGCAGGGGTGTCGGCCGGGCGCTGCTCGCCAGGATCGAAGCGGATGCGCGCGAGCTCGAACTGAGTCGCCTCTTCTGCCTCACGTTCGAGGTCGGCTTCTTCGAGCGCAACGGATTCGTGGACATGGGCGACGAGACGGTCGATCCTGAGGTGTACGCGGAACTGGTGCGCTCGCACGACGAAGGTGTCGCGGAGTTCCTCGATCTGGCACGGGTCAAGCCGAACACCCTTGGAAATACACGTATGTTGAAGCATCTCTAGCGCGTTGCCACGGCTTACCGCGCCCGCGCGGCTATCCTGCAGGCATGTCGACGTTCAAGCACCCTGTCGGCCCTCAGCCGAGCAAAGTCTATTGGCGACGCCGGCTCATCGTCGGCCTCGGCCTCCTGGCCGTGATCGTCATCGTCGTGCTCATCTTCGTGCGCCCCGGATCCTCGAGCGGAACGCCGACGAGCACCGGCACCCCGAAGTCGACGACGACGCCCGCTGCTGACAGCACGAGCATCCCCACCACTCCCACGACCGCGAGTGGCGACCCGTGCAAGCCGGCGGATGTGACGGTCGAGGCGACCACGGACGCCACGAGCTATGCGGCCGACCAGATGCCGAAGCTCTCCCTGTCGGTCACCAACAAGGGCACCGTCCCGTGCAAGCTCAACGCCGGCACGTCGCAGCAGGTCTTCACGATCACCAGCGGCACGGAGGTCTACTGGAAGTCGACGGACTGCCAGGCCGAGAAGGTCGACGCCGAAGTTCTGTTGGAGCCAGGCAAGACCATTTCATCGCAGACCCCGATCGACTGGGACCGCACCCGCTCCGATCCTTCGACCTGTCAGGCCACGCGCGAGCCGGTTCCCGCGGGCGGCGCCTCGTACCACCTGTCGGTCTCGGTGGCGGGCATCGAGTCGGCGGAGACCAAGCAGTTCATCCTGAACTGACCTGGCGGCGTGGGCGCGCGGCTGACGCTCGGCAGGAGAATTCGCTGAGCGGGTCGGCGGGTCGTCCGTCCCGACGGAGATTCAGAGCCGAATCGGCCGATTCTTCCTGCTGGCGGCGAGCGGCGGGCTAGAACGCGGCGTCGAGTTCGCGGTCGCGGGGGCTCGACGCGGCCGGGAAGGCGAGGCGTAGCGCTTCCCGGATGCTCTGGCTGCTCGAGTCGATGCGCGTCGTGAACCCGAGTCGGGTGGCTTCGGCGATGCGCTGCTTGCCGTTGCTGACTGGCCGGATCTCGCCGGCGAGACTGATCTCGCCGAATGCGCTGAGGGTGTGCGGGATCGGCTTCTCGTTGGCGGCCGACGCAATCGCGAGGGCGATGGCGAGGTCGGCGCCCGGTTCGGTGAGGCGCACGCCGCCGACCGTGGAGACGTAGACGTCTTTGTCGCCCAGCTGGATCAGTGCCCGGCGCTCCAGCACGGCGAGCAGCATGGCCACGCGCGACGAGTCGACGCCGTTGGTGACCCGCCGCGGGTTGGGTGCGGTGCTCTTGACGACGAGGGCCTGCACTTCGACCGGGAGCGGCCGACGGCCCTCCATCGCGACGGTCACGCACGTGCCGGAGACCGGGGTCGTGGTGCGGCTGAGGAACAGGCCGCTGGGATCGGTGACCTCCGCGATGCCGTCACCTGTCATCTCGAAGCAGCCGACCTCGTCCGTCGGCCCGAAGCGGTTCTTGAGTGCGCGCACGAAGCGGAGCGAGGTCTGTCGGTCGCCCTCGAACTGGCAGACCACATCCACCAGGTGCTCCAGCAGCCTGGGGCCGGCGATCGAGCCGTCCTTCGTGACGTGACCGACCAGCAGCACCGGCAGGTTGCGGTCTTTGGCGACCCGGATGAGGGTGCTCGCGACTTCGCGCACCTGACTCGGACCGCCGGCGAGCCCGTCGCCGTTGGAGCTGGAGACCGTCTGCACGGAGTCGACGATGACGAGCTGGGGGTCGAGCGCGTCGATCTGGCCGACGATGGTCGCGAGGTCGGTCTCCGACGCGAGGAAGAGCTGGTCGTGCATGGCGCCGGTTCGTTCGGCGCGCAGCTTGACCTGGCTCACCGACTCCTCGGCGCTCACGTAGAGCACGCGAGAGCGGGCACGGGCGGCTCGGGATGCGACCTCGAGCAGCAGTGTCGACTTGCCGACGCCCGGCTCTCCGCTCAGAAGGATGGCGGCGCCCGGAACGATGCCGCCGCCGAGCACCCGGTCGAATTCGGCGATGCCGCTCGGCCAGTGCCTCACGGTCTCCGCCTGCACATCCGTGATCGCACGTGCGACTCGGTCGACGCCGATGGTCACTGGCTTCAGCGCCCGGAGCACCCCGGTCGGCGCAGCGGCCTCGGTGACCGTGCCCCATTCCTGGCATTCGCCGCAGCGCCCCGCCCACTTGGCTGTCGTCCAGCCGCATTCCGTGCAGCGGTAGTTCAGCTGCGCTTTGGCCACGCTTCCTCCTCGGTACGGGTCTCACTGTATGGCCGACCACCGTCATCCGGCGCCAGGTCGCACGGCCTGTGGACAAGTCCTAGCCAGGGTCGGTGGCCGAGAGCACAATGGGCGGCATGGCGAATCTGACCTTCACCCTGGAGTCCGGCCGCACTGTCGGCGTCACCACGTTCGGCGATTCGGCCGCCGAGCGTCTCGTCGTCTTCTGTCACTCGGCGCCCGGCTCGTCGATGTTCGATCCCGAGCCCACGGTGTCGTCGACCCGCAATGTGCACATCGTCGCCCTCGACCGGCCGGGATACGGCTCCTCCGAACCGCTGCCACCGGGAACCTGGCCGAGCATCACGAGGTATGCCGATGACATCGCGGAATACCTGCGGGTGGTGACGAAGGAGGAGATCGAGCTCGGCATCACGCGACCCCGAACGGTCGGCATCGCCGGCTGGTCGGCCGGTGGCCGGGTCGCCCTCGCTTTCGCGGCCCGCTACCCCGATCTCGTCGACCGGGTGGCCCTCATCGCCACCCCGGCGCCCAACGAGAAGGTGCGGTGGATCGATCCGCCGCTGCAAGCGGAGTCCGATCGCCTCGCCACGCTGCCACCCGACGCGGCGATCGCCCAGCTGACCGCGATGGTCCAGCCTCAGGCCCTCGCCGTGCTGGCGGCCGAGGACGACGACGCGGTTCCGCTCGACCTGATCGGCGATACGCAGGTGGACGCCGACGTGCTGCGGCTGCCCGGTGCGCGCGACCGGCTGGCCCGCATGCTGCGCGACGCCTATCGGCAGGGGGCGCACGGAGTGGCGGCGGACATCCTGAGTTACACCGCGCACCCGTGGGGCTTCGCGCTGGGTGATGTCGCCGCCAAGACCCTCATCGTCAGCGGCAGGGGAGATCCGATCGCAGGAAGCGCGCACGCGGCCTGGTATCAGAAGGCTTTGCCGGATGCGCGGGTCGAGATGTTCCCGGGCGCCGGCCACCTCGTTGTGATCCCTGCGTGGGAGAGGGTGTTGTCGCACCTCGCACCGGGCACACTGCGCCAGTAGCGGTCAGGCGCTCGTAGCGGTCGCTTCCGGGGCAGGGGATGCGGTGGGCTCGTCATCCGCTGCGGGTGTGCTCTCGAGCGTGTGCGGTCGTCGCGGGAATCTCTCGGCCACGCGGGCCGTGACCTCGGGAAGGAACGCCGATGCCCACACCCGGTAGCCGTGGTCGTTGGGATGGAAGAGGTCCTCGGCGAACTGGGTGACCATCCCGCGGACCCCCTCGCGCTTCATCGTGTCGTGCAACGGCACCACCGTGAGTCCGCGTTCTGCGGCGACTTTGCGCAGGATGCGATTGCCCACCGCCACCTTCTTCTCGTTCCACGGCAGGTAGAAGCAAGGCAGGTCGGCGACGACGGCATCCTTCGGTAGTGCCTCGAAGACCTTGCGGATGCCGGCCTCGAACAGGTCGGGCTCGAACGCGGCGATGTCGTTGGCTCCGATGGCGACGGTCACAATGTCGGGTTGGAAGGTCGCGAAGCGCGGCAGCTGGTCGGCGACCGCGAGTGCGACGGTCGCTCCCGAGACGCTGAGGTTGACCACCCGAACCGTCCGGCCGGTGGTGGCGCGGATGTGGTCGGCGATCACCCCGACGTAGCTGTTCTTGGGTGCTGAGGCGCCGATCCCTTGCGCGGCACTGTCGCCGAGTGCGACGTAGAGCAGCTCGCCTTCGGTGTTGGCCGTGTCCCGCCACCATTTCGAGTGAACCGGAAGTGTCTCGTTGATGGTCGTCCGACCGCGCGCGACTCGCGCCTGCGCCCTGCGGATGCCGGCCCACGCCCCGATGCCGACGGCCGCGGTCGAGACACCCGCCGTGAACAGAGCCAACTTCTTCTTCGGGACCATTCGCCAGATATTACTCCGCACCCGCGACAGGCTGATTGGCGCGGGACGATCGCATCACGTAATGTAGTCGCCGGTACCGTGTCCGAGCGGCCGAAGGTGCAACTCTCGAAAAGTTGTGTGGGTGAAAGCCCACCGTGGGTTCAAATCCCACCGGTACCGCCATGTGCAAGCCCCCGCGATCCCTGTGTCCAAAAGGGATGCGGGGGTTTTCGCTTGCTCGAGAATGGTCCATTTGCCCACGATTTGCCCACGCCTCGAACTGCACGAAGCCTCGCGTCGCGGCGAGCATCCGGCGCCCGACAGCTGGTGGCTGTACGCTCTCGGCATGACGGAGACCTGGGAGGGGATGCATGTCGAACGCTGACGAATCCGTCTGGCCGGCACTCCTCCGAGGGATCGAAGAGGCCCAGGTGGATGTTGAGGTTCTTCCTGTGGACCCAGTTCGAGGTCGGGCGGCATTGGAAGGGCTTCAGCTAACGGAACGGTCCGCGCTGGGGTCGATTGCCGCGCATGCGGGCGGCCTCGCGCTCGACACTAGGTGGTTGCGAATCTTCGGTAGCGGCTCGCCTGGGCTGCCGGGCTTGGCAGAACAGAGCAGCGGAGCAACCAGTCAGTCGCATCTGGTGGTCGCGTTCGATGCGCTAGGTGGTCGATTCGCCATTGATGGTGGTGGCCTCGGGGTCGCCGCTGGTGAGGTTTGCTATTGGGGGCCTGACACGCTCGCGTGGTCCGGCATCGGCGGGGGCTATTCAGAATTCATCGCGTGGGCGCTCGGCGGAGGGCTGCCGGAGTTCTATGGCACGTTGCGCTGGGACGACTGGCAAGACGAAACCCGATCATTGGGACTGGATCAAGGCTGGTCCCTCTACCCTCCACCGTTTTCGGAACAAGGGCAGGATGCGAACTCAGTGTCCCGCGCAGTCGTTCCGCTCGTCGAACTACACAGCTTCTATGCGGACGTTGCGCGTCAATTCGACGCCGGCGGCACCGAGGCGCAGCTCTGAGACTCCCGGTCCGCTATGCGAGTTCGGCGCGCGGAGGCACCGGCAGTTTCGGGCTGTTTTGATCGAGAACCGCCTGGACGATAGAAGCCGTCCGCTCGGTCAGCTCGTCGCCCGGGTAGAACGACTCATAGAGGTCTTCGACCTCGTCGACCGTTGTTAGACCGACTGCTGGGATGAGTACTTCCAGGTCTTCCAGTTCTCGACGGCCGCGCTTCTGTGCCGCGTAAACCTTCATCGCGAGCAGCGTCTCCGCATCCGCGACCTGAACGGTCACGCCGTCGGCGTCGTAGATGGTCACCCAACTTGCCGGACGGCCGTAGCCGCTCGGTAGGAACTGTGTGGCAGCGTCGTTCAGCCAGTCGCCGCGCCAGTTCCGTTCGGCTGCGATCGTGCTGGCCACAGCAAGGACAACATCGGGCGGAGTGACAGGTCCGTCGATGTCGACGGTTGCCGATCGGTACTCGTTGAGAGTGAGAGCGATGGCCGCGCCTCCGACGATTTGGATCCGTGACGGCTGTCCGATTCCGCGCAGGCGGCTGACAAGATCGCGGAGGCCGTCGATTATCTCTGCTCGCGTGAATTCAGCCCTTGCGGGACCGCGTGAAGCGTTCGTCATACGCTGGCCAGCTCGTCGGCTTCGATGAGCACGCCACGCTCGCGAAGGGGCTCAGGGACATTTTCGAGGTTGACCGGGATAGAGGCGGCGGCAGCGGACAGAGGAGGTGTCCAGTCCCAGCCCCGGTTGCCGCGCTCTTGGGCAACCCAGCTCGGAAGCGGAAGGCGGGCTTCGTTGAGCCGCCATTCGGTTACGCCCGCAAGGGCCGCGTCCCATTCGGGACTGATGCGAGCCGGCGGCTCGATGGCGAGGACGAAACGATCTGCCGGGTCGGGTGTGGTGAGGTCATCGGCGACCTGCACCAGCACGCGATAAGCGCGCCTAACGTTGTTCTGACGAACGGCATCGGCCAGTACGGTGGAGGCCTCTGCAACAGAAGTGCGGCCGTCGGTTTTGACGGGGATAAGACGCACGCGGGATGCGCGCGCGATCTTCTCGATCGTGGAGGCGGTGGGGTCGCGGCGGCCGTTCTCGATCGCGGCGATGTTCGAACGCTGGATGCCACTCTGCTTGGCTGCGTCGGTGAGGCTAAGACCGGCGCGAACGCGCGCCTGTTTGAGAGAAGTTTGGATGCTCATGGCTCACCTCCAACTAGTGTCGAATTCGATACTACCACTCAAAGCGATCGTGCCCTGGCGTCGTGGAGAGCTAGCGAAACGGAATCCAGGTCGTCGTCGAAGAGATCGGCGTACACGTCGAGTGTCATCGCCGCTGAGGCGTGTCCGAGCATCCGCTGGACTGCTTTGACGTTTGCCCCGGATGCGATCGCAAGGCTGGCAGCGGTGTGGCGAAGGTCGTGGATTGTGAGGTCCTCTGGGACTCCGGAGCGTCTCTTGGCGTAGACGAACCAGCCCTTGCGTTGGTCGGGTCGGCGCTGGTGTGTGAAGCCGTCGCCGAACACGAGTGCCCGGCTGGGTTTGCCGGCGCACAACTCTTCGAGCGGCCGGACGAGGAACTCGGGGAAGGGAACGCTTCGGCGCTTGTGGGACTTGGGTGTTCCGACAACGAGGTCGCCACCGACCATGACCGCGTTCTCGTCGACCTGGAGCCGGCGACGTTCGACGTCGACGCTATCGACTCGCAGAGCGACGGCTTCGCCCCAGCGGAGCCCTGTGTAGGCGAGCAGCCGAACCAGTGTGCCGTGGCTCCGTGACTCGATCGCGAGAGCTTCGACCTCCTTGTGTGAGAGGTACACGTGGCGCTTCTTGTTCTTGCGGGGGAGTACGACCCCTCGTGCGGGGTTGCTGGGCAGTCGCCGGTCTCGGACAGCAACGTCGAGGATGCCGGCGAGTACGCCGTAGGCGCGGAGCGTGACCGTGGCGCTGCGCTTCTCCGCGAGGGCGGTCAGCCAGTCTTGAACATCGCTGTAGGCGACGTCGGTTAGTCGGACGGTCTCCCATCGAGGTGCGACGTGAAGACGCCATGTGATCTCGAGCGGGCGGTACGCGGAGGGTTTCATGGCGGCTTTGCGAGCCTTGAGCCACGATTCCTGCCTCTCGCCGACCGTTGCGCGAGACAGGGCCGGGTCGATGTACTCGCCGGTCGCGATCTTCGTCTGCACGGTTGCTAGGTAGATCTCTGCGGCATGCTTGGTCCGCAGGCCTCGCTTTTCCTTCTGCGCGTGGTCTGGGGCGCGCCAGCGGACGCGGTAGCGGCGGCCCGCCGCCGTGTTGTAGGGAGTGATGCTTCCCATGGCTGAACCCTAGATCCGACCACCGGCATCGGCGCGCCGTTTGATGAGCGCCTGGCGGCTGAGACCGGTCCGGGATGCAAGAGAGTTCCAGCTCTCGCCGGTTGAGCGGAGCGCCTCGATGAGTTCGTCGCGCTGGGTCCGCAGCTGGTCCTCCTCGCTGCGGAGGAGACCGATGGCCCGTCCGACCTTGCTCAACAGTTTGAGGGCGTCGGCGCGGCTGCTCCATCGTTTCTCCAGGGCAGCGACCGCGTCGGCGGCGCGCCGCTCTGCGGCTAGTACCTCGTTGCGCGCGGCGATAGCTGCAGACGTGCGCGCCCGCTGGATACGCTGCCGATCGTAGGCGGCCAGTTTGCGTAAGTCTCGGTCTGATCGCGAAAAGTGTCCCCATACTCATGAATTGCGATTTCGCACAGCGATTGGCGCGCTGGCGGCGCGCAGGTGAGACAGCCTGGAGGCTCTTCGAGAGGCGACGAGCCTGAGATGGGGGTGTAACTGGGTTTACACGCGACGCCTTTTGTGACGGCGATTTTAGAAGCCACTTTTCAAAGTGCCTACGTGCATCCGCTCTATCGTCTATGCGATGGTTCTTCGCTCGTCTCCGTTGTTCGTGATTCCCATGTGCTAGGTCTGGGGTTCGTTTATCTTTGTTTTGCTCTGTCTGTGGAGTCGGCTCTGCGTCGTGCGATGGAATCGCGGCCGCCACAGACGTGAGTCAGTCCACTCTTTTTGAGTTCTCGTCGGCTGGAAGGGCTGCGGGGGTGTAGCGTTCGCTCGGGACAGCGCTCGACTATGTAGCGGATGTATCCGCTCTTGCGGCGGCGGTAAGCACGCTTCTGGCGGCCCTGCCGGAGCTCGCGCCACCGCAAACCGTTGGAATGCATCTGTTCGAGGTGCACGTACGGTCAGCACGGATTCGTGAGACGACGGCAGCTCAGCAAGCGCTTAAGCTTGCATTCGACGCAGCCACGATTGCACTTCTGTATCCAGGTATGGTGGACCATCCAGAGCGCATTGCGGCGGTACTGAAATCAGCCCGACGTCGTCCTAAACCTGACGTGGGCAGGGTCGGGATCTGTGCGCCAGGTCTTCATGGTCGATCCGTTCACCGAGGACGGTCGGGCCAATATCGCCAGAGCGCGCAGACCCGGAAGTGCATGCACTTGCTGGTCGCGAGACTAGGTAGGGAGTCCCGTCGCGATAGCGGCGGGCCAATCAGCTGATCCGCGTTGTGTCGTGCACACCGGCGAGGCGCGTTTGCTCTCTGTGCCCTCATTGGAGCCGCCCACTTTTCCAGCGGCGCCACCACCAGCACAGCGCCGACAACGGCACCAATGGCGACAAGCAGCCGGGCGACCCAGACAACCCAGGCCAGCGAGTGCGCTCCCACAACCAACACGACGACGACCAGCGCGACAACGCCGACCAGCGCAGGCGCGAGTAGCCGGGCGCCCGGACAACCCAGGCCAGCCATCCGCCCCCACGAGGGTCGGTGCCGTGGCCCTGACGACCTCGCCCTGGTCGTCACCCCGAGAACTGTAGCGAGACTAGTCGGCCGGTCGCCAAGGCTCGTCTGCGTGTGCAAGCCCCACTTCTCGGGGGTGGAGGGACAGGATGAGCCGCTGCCCGTCGGTGCTGGGTTCGTCGAGCTCCCCGAACCACACCGCGGTGTCGCCGGCGATCACGATCGGCTCCTCGCCCGTCTTGATCACGACGATCTGGGAGCCGCGGGTGTGGCCGGGAGCAGGTAGCAGCCGGACGCCCGTCAGCAGCTCGTACTCGCCGTCCACGGCCGTGTACTGCACGCCGGGGGCGTCGACCCAGTCCGGTATCGTGTAATCGTCCAACGTGCGGGCATCCTCAAGCTCCTGCCGCTGCACGTAGATCGGTCGACCGGCGAACAGGTGGTTGCCGCCGCAGTGGTCGAAGTGCAGGTGAGTGTTGACCACCGCGGTGATGCTATCGAGGTCCAGCTCGTCGTGCCGGTCGAGGGGATCGAGGTCCGGGTCCATGTCGGCCACCGCAGGCTGGAGGTGCGTCAGCCCGGTATCGACCAGGATCCGCCCCTCCGGATGGTCGATGAGGTGGACGTACACCGGCAGCCTCTCGTCCTCCCCAACGAGGAGACTAGCGACGCGGATGGGCGTGACGGCGACCGATTCATGAGACATGCGGACACTGTACACAGCGCTGGAGGGCGGACATGGACGATCCGAATACCGGGGTGCCGTGCGTGCGACGGAGATCATCGACCTCCCGCGGCCAGTTGACCACCCGATCGCGATGCTCAGCGCGACGGCATCAAGCAACCAGGTGAATCACACCACGACAACAATCGACCGCCGACCCCGTCCCGCAGTGAGACGCGTCCTAGGCGTCGGAGACGTGGATGCTGTAAGCACTAGTGTCCGTAGGGTTTACGCGTCTGCGTCGTTGATGTTGTTAGCCAGGTGAGTGGAGTCGGGATCCCGCTTGGGCAGAGCACGCAATTTCACAACAAGCTTTCCCACTACCCATCCGCCGGCGACCGCAAAAATCACGATAAGAAACGCTAGATTCGGACCTCCCGTCGATACGACTATCAGCACTAACGTGACGACCACTGCCAAGAACGCAGCAATTGTCCAAATCAAGAGGGTGTAGGTGCGTCGCTGTCGCAACAATGGGTCAGTGTGGGTAGTAGCCACTAGGAGCTCCAGACGTAAGCGAATTTACCCAAAAGAACGGGTTATGGAGGGAAGCTTTCGCACCATCGATGACGTCGCCACCGTTCATGTAGGCGGCCAAACCTCCTGAAAGAGTCCCGGAGAGCGCAGACCCAAAGAGGAGCAGAGGAGCGCACCAAGAAATATCGAAGCGACGCATCCCGTAGCGACAATATAGCCCACGGCAAAATCCAGGGCGGAACTGAAAACTGCGACGATCGTATTGCGGATCCATTGGGGTTGCTGAAGCAGAACCACTCGCTCGGGATCTGCGCCGAGCCAGGCGGCGGCGTCGACCCCGAGGCTGCGCCGGTCAGACATGCGTCTCCCTGCACCGTCCAGGCCGGGTCCGGGACCGTGGCGCCGGTGAACGTCTCGGTCACGACCGTCGACCCGCCCGTCGGCGGATCAGCATGTGCCGCCAGAGCCGGGGCGAGCACGCCCGCTGTGACGAGGCACGCCGCCACGCCACCTGCGAGGATCGAACGCCTTCCCATACGGCTGCCCTTCGCTGGGAAACCCGGTATCCAATCAGTCAAGCACAGGGTGCACCGGAGAAACAGATGCAAGTGCTGATCAGGTCTTCCCGAGGAGGGTTGATAGAGAGCGGACACTACACCCCGCTACTGGTTCGCCTTCACGTTCGTGCCAGGGCGGTGACCGGCGGGACGCGGTGCTGTTCAGTGCCAAACCAATGCGCGTCGGGGTCAAAACCAGGGGGCTGAGCAATCAGATCCTATTGACGCTCGTGCGGGGGCGATGCGACCGGCCCGGTCACTGCGGGCTTCGAACGTAGTGACCGGGCCTTCAGTGTGCGGTGGCGACAGCCGACCCGAACGACGCCACCGCCGCAGCCCGGGAATGTATGGACGAACTGTAGAGCGCAGCGAAGGGTCCGTGGCTGCGGGCATCGCTGAGGACCTCGCCGGCCGTTCGCATGAAGACGACGGCGTCAGAGAGGGTCGAGAAGACGGACCACGTGAATCCGTGGCCGATCAGCATTACTTCCACCTTCGATTCGCGCAGCTCGATGAAGCCGACGAGCGATTGGGCGTCGTCTTCTGCAAAACGGGTGTCGGATACACGCCACACACCCGCGCTGAGAGGGGTCACGACGATTGTGTCGGCCGTGTCGAGGGTGGGCAGCGGGCCACCGGCTGCGCGTGTCGAAGGTTGTTCTCCCATTGGTGCCTCCCGGGATCTGCAGATGCGCCGGGGTCTGGGGCGAACGGCACCAACGTATGGCCATGCCGGTACCCGTGTCAACGCCTCCGCATGCAGCAACTCCATCGTTGACGGCAGGTTGTCTGCTTCGCCTGGGGTCGTTGGGTCGGCAGTGCACATATCGCCGCTTGTGCCGGTGGGATGGTCAGGGCGTAGCGGTTGCGGTGTTTGCCACGGTGTAGTTGGACGCTGCGAGCGTCGCATCCAGAGATGCCGCGATGGTGACGGTGGCCAGCTGTTCGTCGGCTGCGCGCTCTGCTTCGCGGTAGACCTCGCCGAGGGTGGCCCGGATGCTGCGGCCGATCGGGCAGTTCTCGGACGGTGGCGAGGTGTGCAGGCCGAACAACGGCCCGTCGTCGAGGGCGCGCCGCACGTCGGCCAGGGTGATCTCGTCGGCGGGCCGGGCGAGTGCCCAGCCTGCATTCCCTCCGCGCTGTGAGACGACGAGGCCGGCCTCTCTGAGGCGGCCCAGCAGCCGCCGGATGACGACCGGGTTCGTCTTGACGCTGCCTGCGATGCCGTCTGAAGTCGCTGCGCCGTCGTTGAGCCTCGCGTGGAGTTCGACCCATTCGAGCGAATGGATGGCGAGCGTCAGTCGGGAGTTCGCGCTCATGCGCTTTGCCCGCCGACCGGCGCCCCTTTGATGAGCTTCGCCGTCGCCCACGCGGAGCCGACGTTCGTTCGTCCCGGCTGCTTGACGAGCAACTGCCTGTAGAAGTCGAGGGCGTCTGCCGAGGTCCCTGCTATCTCGTCCACGTCCTGAAGATACTGGATGGTCGCGTCGATATCGGCCGGGGAGTCGCCGTTCTGCGGCTGCTTGTGTCCGCTGACCACGAAGCTCGGGTGGAGCGCCTTCAGCCGTTCCAGGGCAGCGATCCAGTTCTGCCGAGTCTCCGGGGTCGTCTCGGCAAGGTAGGGGTACGTCGCGTTGTAGACCACGTCGCCGCCGACGATCAAGCCGAGGTTCGGCACCCAGAGGGAGGTGGTTCCCTCTGTGTCGGTATGGCCCGCCTCGATCACGCTCAGCTCGTTTCCCTCGAGGTCGAAGTGGTCGACGTCGAGAGCTTGCGGGAACTCGACCGTAGGGATCTGGCCGGGGAACAGCTTTTCCCAGAACCCGGCGAGGTACGCCGGTTCGGCCTGGATGCGCAATTCGGCGATCGTTCCCTCTGTGGCCAGAATGCGGGCATCCGGGAACGCTGTGCGCAGCGCCCCGACACCGAACGCGTGGTCGCCGTGGCCGTGCGTGAGATACACCGCTGTGAGCGTCCTCCCGTGTGCGCGGATCCACTCGATCAGGCGCTCGTTCTGCTCGGCGGTGGTGAACGTGTCGACCAGGACAGCGTCGCGCTCGCCCCAGATGAGGGTGGAGGTGTTCGCCACCCAGCGCAGGTCGGCGTCGCCTTCCGGCAGATCTCGGGTGACGCCTTCTCGGCGTTCAGTCTTCACTTCGTAGTGCAATTCGTTCGACATCAGGTCGTCCCCTTTCGCAGGCGGGACCCAATGTAACCGAAATGATTACATTAAACAAGACCGGCGACCCGCCCTCGTCGCGTTGCCTAGATCGTGATTTTCGCCTGCCGCGGTGTGTAGCACCACGCTGCCGTCACGGTTGCCCGGGTCTAGCGGTGGCCGCGATCTTACGGAGTGACCCCTCAGCGGGGAGCGGCGCGGCCCACCAGTCAGACGCCGTTCCCGAAGCGCTGGGAATTGCGGAGGCAGCAAGCTTCACGCTGCGACCTATTCAACAAACGCGACGGCGCCCGTCGCGACCCGCTCTGATCCGCCGAGGTTCTTGCGCCATCGCGCGGAGAAACAGGTCGCGGCGAAGCCGATCGCCTCGTTGACCTCGAGCATGGGGCGGTTCTCCTCGGCGTTGACCGTCTCCACGCGTTCGCAGGCGGGGAACCGGGCGGCCAGTTCGCGGAGGTTGGTGAGCTTCAGCAGCATCCCGAGTCGGCGTCCGCGGTGCTCGCGCAGAACCAGGGTGTCCATCTGCTCGGCAGGCCGATCGGACTCGGCCGACACGTCGAGTTCGGTGAACCCGACAGCCTGTCCTGTCGCCTCGTCGACCACGATCGACGTCAATGCGACGCGGGGGCTTTCGGCCCAGAGGTCGTCGACGGATCGGACGCGCTCCGCCGTCCAGACGTCGGTCAGTTGAATGCCGGCGTTGGGAGCGTCGGTGCTCATCCTGGTGCGCAGGAGCGCGATGGATTCGACCCACTCCTCGGGTGTCCGCCCCTGCCAGGTGATCGTCCGGTAGCCGGCGGCTGCGGTGACCGCCTCGCCGAGGCGAGCGGAAAACGCGTCCGCGTCGAGGGGCAGCGGCAGAGCGCTGACACTCCCCACCTGTTCGAGTGAGAACCCCTGACGTCGCAGGAACCGGGTCGAGGGGAGATCGAGCGGCACCGACCCGAAGCCGGTTGGTGCGGGGACGGCCTCGCCCTCGACGCCTGCCGGGTAGGTCGTCTGATTCTGGATGGTCGTGCGACCGGCCTCCTGAGCCATCTGCTCCAGCTCGCCGTAAAGCGCCGAGCCGATGCCGCGGCCACGGAACTCGGGAAGGACGGAGATTGCGCCCCAGCATTCCTCCGCACCGTCCGGCAATGCCAGATTCCCTCGCGCGACGACGCGGCCGCCGACCTTGGCGACGAGTCCGGCCATGGGCTTCGACTCGTCCTTCCAGTCCGGCAACAGTTCGGCCGCGGTCATGACCTCGCCGGCGTGGCCGCGCTGCTCCGCCTCGACGGCGCTCCGCACCGCGGCCATGGCGATGAAGTCCGCCGCATCCGCTGCGTCGATGCTGACCGGGACGACGAGCGGTTCGATGGTGAAGCCCGAGAGCGTGATGGTGGGATCTGAAGAAGACATGAAACCTCTTTGTTCGCAGGATCGATCGACTCACCCACGGTCGTGGGGAGGAAGGGAATCGCTGCTAGAGAATCACGAGGTTCAGCATTCCACAGCAGCGCCCCGGGTGACAAGGCCCGGGCGCTCAGCCAGGAGACCCGGACTTCCGTCCGGCGGGCCCTCGGGTTCAGCCGACCGTGAGGAGTTGTGCGGTCAGCGTCGCGGCCAGCCACTCCTCGAACCGCGCAGGGGTCCATCCTGCGCCTATCACGAGTTCGCCGTAGACGCCCGTCGCTGCGAGCGCCCGGTAGATCGCCTGAGCCTCTGGCAACGGCAGGGTCAGATCTCCTTCGACCGATGCGACGAGTCCATCCATCACCCGGTTGCGACCCCGCAACTTCGACCGCAGCATCACCTGTGTCTCTGCGTCTTCATCGATTGCCGCGTCGAGGATGCGGACGACGTCGAAGTCGGTCGAGTAGAGCACCGTGAGCCACCGCGCGGCTCCGCGAACGCGCTGTGCCGCATCCGGCAACTCGAGGATCTCCCGTGCCAGCGCCCTGGCGTCGGCCCGCTCGAGCCAGCCCTCGCAGATGAGGTTGAGGATCTCCCTCTTCGCACCGAACGCGGCGTAGACCGTGCGCGTGCCGACACCCGCTTCTCTTGCGATCGCATCGATGCTCGTGACGGCATAGCCGTCCCGTGCGAACAGCCGTTTTGCAGCGTCCGCTATACGGACCCTCGTCGCCTGTGCCTGCTCCTGTCGATAGGACGACGGAGGGGTCTTGACGTGGGCATCCATGAGATCGATACTAGTGCTGCATCGACTGCAGTATAACTGCAGCGAATGCACCACAACTGCGGTCCGCCGCTACGAGGAGTCATCATGCAAATCGAACAGACGCCAACGACCGCCCTTCGCGTTATGGAGCGGATGCTGCACGAGGGTTTCGGAGAAGGGAGGCTAGAAGTAGTGGACGAACTCTGCTCGCCTGATCTCATCGAGCATCAGTTCGGTCTCTCCGGAGAAGGGGCCGCCGCGATCGCCAAGGTCAAGCAGGGGATTACACAGGTCCACACCGGGCTGCCCGACCTTCAGTTCTCGATCGAGGACTGGGCCGAGCACGACGATGTGATCTGGGTGCGCGCCGAAGGCGCCGGTACCAATACCGGCCCATTCTTCGGGCCGCCCACCGGTCTGTCCGTGCGCTTCACGGTCATCGATATCGCCAGAATCGAGGGCGGCCGTATCGCCGAGCACTGGGGCGTACCGGATCGATTCGCGATCATGATGCGGCTAGGTCTGCTGACCCCGCCCAGTCAGTAGCATCGTCGCTCAGGCTGCGACTCCGCGTCGTGCAATGATCGCAGCCTGCGAACGCTGGCCGGAAGTCTTCCTCACGTGCGATTCGACCACGTCGAAACCGGCCGCGGTCAGCTCGCCGCTGAGGTCGTCCACGGACCACCGGTATGCCGGAGCGACCGCATGAGCGAACTCCTCGACCACCGGGCCCTCGAAGAATCCGATGAGCAGAGTGCCATCGGACTTGAGCGCGCGGTTGAACTCGAGGAGGGGGCCGGCGATCGCGCTGGGCTCGTGGTGAATGAGTGAGTACCAGGCGAGAATCCCGCCAACCGAACCGTCTACGGCATCGAGGGCGTCGAGGCTGCCGATCGTGAATTGCACCTCGGGATAGGTGGCGCGGCCGCGTTCAATGAACTCGGGCACCAAATCCGTGCCGCGGGCAGGAAGCCCCAGTTCGGCGAGGAAGTTCGTCCACTGGCCGGGACCGCAACCAGCATCGATGACGCTTCCCTTGATCCCGCTGGCCCATGTCGTCACAAGCTGACGATCTGACGGATGCACTGCGCTCATCGAGCCGAAGAGTTCGATGTATTCCGCCGCTCGGCGCGAGTAGGCGTCGCTGAGCTTGTCGACCATGTGATCGAGTTTAGAGATCGTCACCTGGGCTCGAACGCACCTGACTTCTGATTCATCGCCCGCGATTAGACCGCAAGAGGTATCCCGCGCGGCGTGGCCGGAGTACGTTGACAGCGTTGTGCCTTCCCACGGGTTATTCAGGCACATCAGGAGCACTGACACATGGAACTTTTCGGTATCGCCAAGTTCGAACGCTTTTTCCGCCAGGCCGCCAGTCTCGACATCGATAAGAACGATGTGCGGCGCTTCGACGAGTTCGTCAACGACAAGATCTACGACCTGCTGCTGCGGGGCGTGGCGAACGCGAAGGCCAACGCCCGCGACATCATCGAACCGCAGGACCTGCCGATCACGAAAGGTCTGCAGGAATCCATCCACGCGTTCGAGGCGATCGATGAGGACGTGTCGTTGGACGCGATCCTCGAACAGCTGACCAGGCGGCCTCCACTCGACCTCGCCTACAGCGATGAGACCGAGGAGAGGCTTCCGCAGATAGCCGGCGGTCTCGGTGTGGCGCTGGCTCGGACGTTTCGAATCCTCGACGAAAAGCTGAAGAACCCGCAGACCGAGCATTGGGACAAGGCCACCCGCGTCTTCGACTTGCTCCTCTAGCCGGCACCCGCGGGCAGCGACCGCGTCGCGCTAATTCACACAACGTGTGTGCGCGATCATGACGTTCGCCGTCGGCTCATTCGTCCGAGCGGAAGATCGGCACGGTCCGTGCCTGCCTCGAGCCGTACGCGAGAACGACGGCGAGGACGCCGAGGAAGAGGACGGCGGCGATGTTGATGAGACCGCCGAGGGTGCTGAGCCAGAACACGAACGAAAGGTCGCCGCCAGACGATGCCTTCGCGAAGATCAGCTGGCCGACCACCCACACGGCGGTGACGGCCGCGAGGGCCCACCCGGGTGCCCAGTTCCACGGTCGGCGAATCGTTTCGGAGCGGGCGATCTGCACGGCGGCGACCAGCGCGGCAGCGAACGTGACGAGCGAGCCGGTGTACCCGATCGTGAGCGTGAGCCAGGTCGCTCCGTCGATTACGAGCGGGGCGACGAGAGCCTGTTCCGCGAACGGCCACAAGAAGGTCCAGGTGGCGAGAACGACGAGGGCCGTCGTTCCGAGAGGGCGTCGCCCCGTCACGCTGCCGGAGCCGCGAAGGCCGAACGCGAAGATCAGCACCGCGGCCGAGAAGCAGGCTGAAGGAATGAGACCGCCTCCCGGAAGGGAGAACTCCGACGCCGGAACCGCGAGGGGGAGCACGGACGACACGATGAGCAGGATCCCGCCCGTCGTCCACGCACGCCGGGCATCTTTCGCCGCGCGATCCCGCGCCTTTGGGGTGGTCACAGCCGCAGTGTATCGAAGGCCACGGCGTACGGGGTCGCGGCGGGCTGCCATGCTGTCTGCATGATGATGTCGTCTCCGCTTCTCGTGTGGGCCTCGTGCGCGACAGCTCCGCCGAGCGGCCAGTCGTGCGACGACACGACGGCGCTTACCGTCCTGACGCCTGGGTGGTTGGGATTGGTGATCGTGGGAGCCGTTGTAGCGATCGTGATCGTGGTGGTCCTGATCAGGAGGCGACGCAGCCGAGCATAACCACGAGCTCACGCGTTCTCGAGCGGGTCCCGTTCCAGGCCGGCGAGCACCTACGGGTCGAGCTTGCGGTCAAGTCCCCGCCGTAGAAAGTATCTAGCCGATCGAGGTACTTGCGATTACGCCGCTGCCCGGTAGGTTCGAAGGCGTACAAGCATTTTCTTCGGCTGACCCCGTCTCCTCCTAGGAAAGGCAAACGCATGCGCATCCACCCTCGTCTCTGGATGGGTTTCGTGATCTGGATCGGCTACGTCTTCGTGGTCTTCCTCGTCACGAAACTGATGGGCGTTCCGTATACCAGAATCGGTGCCACGGCAGAGGAGACCTGGAAGGGTGCGGTGGTCGATCTCGCCGTCGCCGCTGTGCTGCTGGTGATCACGACGTCGGCGCTGGGATGGTGGCGGCCCGCGCTGTTCGAGCGGAAGCGCTCGCACCACAAATGGCCGATCTTCGTGCCGATCATCATGGCCGTGGTGGCTCTGGTGAACATCTTCAGCACAGATTGGTCGAAGTTCGATGCGTCGTTCATCTTCGCGCTGGTTTCGCTCGGCATCCTGGTCGGCTTCAACGAGGAGATCATGACGCGCGGTCTGGTGCTGACCGCGTTCCGGTCGCGGCTGCACGAAGGATGGGCATGGTTCCTCTCCAGCGTCCTCTTCGGCCTGATGCACCTCGTCAATGCCGCCCTCGGGGCACCGCTCAGCAGCACACTCCCGCAGGTGCTCCTCGCATTCGCATCCGGCACCGCGTTCTACATCGTGCGTCGGGTGACCGGGTCGTTGATCTGGGCGATGCTGCTGCACGGACTGTGGGACGTCTCAGTGTTCTCGGTCGGGCACGCCTCTCTCGGCGTGCCGTACGCCAGCTTCCTGGCGCCTGTGGTCGGTGTGCTCGCGCTGGTGGTCGTGTATTGGGTGATCAAAGGCGCCGACGAGAAGACTGCGGATGCACCGGCTGTCGCGGCCACGACGGTCGCCTAGAAGCATCGACTCGCAACTCGCTAATATGGGGCCCCAAAGCAAAGGAGAGCCCCGTGGGCACGGTGGTCATGTACGGCTCGGTGTCGGTGGACGGCTTCGTCGCGGACGAGAACGACCAGCCCGGACCGCTGTTCGACTGGTTGCTCAGCGGTGACGTCCCGTTGGACGAGAGCGGCGAGGTGAAGGTGTCGCAGGCGTCCTACGACTACACCCGCCCGTACTGGGACCAGATCGGGGCGACGATCGTCGGCCGCCACGTTTTCGACATGACGGACGGCTGGGACGGGAAGCCTCCGAGCGGGGTCGACCACGTGGTCGTCGTGACGCACCGGCCGAAGCCTGCGGGCTGGGACCCCGAGGCGCCGTTTCGCTTCGTCGACGGCATCGAGGCAGCCGTGGCCACAGCGCAGGAGCTCGCTGGCGACCGCATCGTCGAGGTCGCCGCCGGCGACGTCGGTGGACAGGTGTTTGCAGCGGACCTGGTCGACGAGGTGCGGATGGACGTCGTACCCGTCGTTTTCGGGTCCGGCAAACGCTACTTCGGGACGGCCCACCCACAGCAGGTGCTGGAGGATCCCGACGCGGTGATCCAGGGCAACCGGGTGCTTCACCTGCGCTATCGGGTGCGCCGTCGACCGAGCTGAGCGGGTTCGCCGCCGAAAGGGGTCTCAATGAATTGCGACCTCGCGTGTAACAAAAGCGGCCGCGGCGGACATTCATGTATGTGATGGATGACGAGGACGAGCTGTGGCAACGAGCGCGTCGAGATGACGGCGCCGCGTTCGCCGCACTCTTCGACCTGCACCACGCCCGGGTCTATCGACGCGCGCTCGCCCTCCTGGGCGATGTGCACGACGCCGACGATATCGCTGCAGCGGCATTCTTTGAGTTGTGGCGCAAGCGTCGCTCAGTGCCTCTCGTCTCCGGATCGGTCCTCCCGTGGCTGCTGGTCACGACCGTCAACCTCTCGCGCAACTCCCGCCGGGGCACGGCGCGTTACCGGGCGCTGCTCCGCGACATCCCTCATCCGCTGTCCGTGGCCGGCCCCGATGCCGAACAGTTGGAGACGAGCCGGCGGCTCACGGAGGCGCTCGGCCGGCTGGCGCCGGTGGATGCCGCACTCTTCGTTCTCACGGTCCTGGAAGAACTCCCAGTCGCGGCGGCGGCGCAGACAGTCGGACTGAAGGCCGCCAACGCGCGGGTGCGTCTCCACCGGGCCCGCACCCGGCTCCGCGTCGAGCTTCACGACCTCAACCCCGATGTCCGTCCGATTGTTGAAGGGAGCCCATCGTGACTGAGCCCGAAATGCACCCGGATGTCGCCCGCGCGGTTCGAGGAGAACTTGCTGCAATCGGAACCAAGCGCAGCCGTCTGCAGCGTCACCAGCGCCGCGTTCGGATACTCTCCATCAGCATCGCCGCGGTCGTGGTCGCCGGCGTTTCCACCGGCGCGGCAATCGCTGTCAACGCCTTCCCGGGCTCCACAACCGTCGTTCCCGTGGGCGGCGTCCGCTCGACGACTCACACCGGGACAGGCGCCCTTGAGCTCGGGCCAGTGCCAAAGGGAGCTACCAGGGTGATCGTCACGGTCCGATGCGGCAACCCGCAGGGCACGATCTCGATCAAGGCCGTGCCACAAGACAAGAGCGGTCCCCCCGGCTTCGCCACGTTCTACTGCGCGGGCGGTGGCTCAGTTGATCCTCAGGGCCGGGTCCACCCGTGGCACATGAAGGACGCGCTCCTCCCCCCTCCCGGCAGCACGTCGATCACCATCACGGCCGACCCCGGAACGACATGGACGGTCACCGGGCAGTACGCAACCTCATCGATGACGCCGTGGGGCAAGAATGCAAAGGGCCAGACCTACGGGGTATGCAACATTGATGGGTGCCCGCAACTGATTGGCGCACGTGCCACGAACGGGAAGGACGGATTCGTGCTCAGGTCGCAGTTCGGTACCTTCCAAGGAACCGGCTACATCCCTGTCTACGAGTCCGACGGCACAACCGTCATCGGCAAGTTCTCCATCGGCATCCCTGAGGACGAATGGAAATAATGGCCCCGACCGGAGAGCAGCCCGCGCTGTGCCGCTAGGGTTGCGGGGTGAATGTCGAGCTGCGGGAGCTGGTGCTGCCCGACGATCGCGGCCGTGTTATCGACTTCCTCAGTGCGAGCGTCTGGCCCTTCCACTCCGCGTCGACACTGAGCGAGGACGCCGTAGGTCAACGACTGGATGCGAATCTCTACGCGCCGCCGGGTGCTGCGGCCTGGTGGATCGCCGTTGCGAGCGACCCACACGCCGGCATCGTGTCGGTCGACGAGCTCGAAGGCAACGCGCCGATGCTCCGGCTACGCCTTGCGACGGGAGTGGGAAGCCAACCGGGACAGCGCTTCAATGGGGCGATGAAACCAGCAATCTTCCCATGCACGAGGCCCCGGGTTCACGTGGTCAATGGTCCACTGCCGCCCTCAGGATGGCGGCGATTCGCTTCTTGTCGGCGTCATCCAATGTGGTCAGAGCGAAACCGACCGGCCACAGGTTCCCGTCGTCCAGTGTCGCCGCTTGCTGGAACTCGAGGGTCGCGTAGCGGATCTTGAACTTCGATCCCGGCTTGAAGGCGACGACCGTCTTGCCGTCGGCGTCTGCATAGGCCGGCATCCCATACCAGGTCTTCGCAGCCAGCGAGGTGTTCTCCTTGACCAGCTGGTGGAATGCCTCCGCGAGTTCCTTGTCGGTCCCGGTCATTGCGGCGATCGCAGCATCGCACGCGGCCGCAGCGTCCGCGCCCTCCTGCGCAGCCTTCTTCTCGGCGATGGCTGCCTTGATGGCGGCCTTTTCCTCTTTGTTGAATGTGGTCGTAGCCATTGGTTTCCTTCCTGTCTGTGAGCTAACACCAGTATTGAGTCGGCGTACTGCCTTTCGCTTCTCGAATCCTGCTCGATTGCAGTGACCGGGGCGGGCATTCCAACTTTGATGGCCCGCATGGGCTTGGCAATGCTGTGTCATCACATATAAGATCTATGTTGAGTTAGCAGCCGGACTCACTAAATCGGCCGTCAAGGAAGACAGGATGCCATGTCGGCGGCGACTGAGGTGATCGAGATCGGCACGCGCGAGCATAAACCTGGCCCCGTGGCGATCGGATACGGTGCCGCCGCGCTCGGCGCTCCGGCAATGACCGATGATCAGGCGAACGATCTCGTCGACCGGGCCTGGGAGTGCGGCATCCGTTATTTCGACACGGCACCGCATTACGGCCTCGGAGTGTCGGAGCGACGCCTCGGTCGCGCGCTCCGCGCACGCCCGCGTGACGAGTTGATTCTTTCGACCAAGGTGGGGCGACTGCTGATGCCCGATGCGGGCGGCGAGTTGCAGCGTGTGTGGGACTACTCGCCAGAGGGCATCCGGCGCAGCATCACGGACTCGCTGACGCGGCTGGAGCTCGAGCGTATCGACATCGCGTATCTTCACGATCCCGACTTCTATGAGGGCGCAGATGACGGAGTTAACGCCCTAGAGACGGCGATCGATGCGCTGGTCGAGCTCCGTGATGAAGGCCTGATCGAAGCGATCGGCGTGGGCTCGACGGATGTCGACGTTCTCGCAGGGGCCGTCCGAACAGGAGTTTTGGACCTGGTGATGCTCGCTGGGCGATTCACCTTGCTCGAGCAGTCTTCGCTGCGAGAGCTTCTTCCGTTATGCCTCGTCCACGGCGTCGGAGTCGTCAACGTCGGCGTCTTCAATACCGGCATTCTGGCCGAGACAACACCGACTGATTCCGCGCGCTATGCGTATCGTCCAGCCTCGCCTGATGTGGTCTCGCGGGCTCGGAGGCTAGCAATCGTGTGCGCCGAGTTCGGGGTCGATCTGCCGACGGCAGCAATTCACTACGCCAAGCGACATCCGGCCGTTCGGGCCGTCGTCGTCGGTGCCGACGACGACGCCCAGATCGCGCAGAATGTCGAGCGATGGCATACATCGGTGCCCGACGGGCTGTGGACGCGTCTCGCAGAACTCGAGCTGATCGCCAATGTCTAGGAGGATCGACGCGCACCTCCATCTTTGGGATCGCACTGATGGCGGCTACGACTGGATCGCCAAGGGAAGTGCACTCGATGCGACCTTCAGCGCCGCTGACGCGCGAGCCGAACTGGATCGTGCCGGCATCGATGCGGCGGTAGTCGTCCAGGCCGATGAAAGCGCGCGGGACACGGAATTCCTGCTTGCGTGCGCACGCAGGTACCCGTGGGTCGCCGGTGTGGTCGGGTGGCTGCCGATCGAACACCCCGCAGTGTCACTCGCCGTGCTGGACGCCTTGGGTGTCGATGACCGATTGTGTGGCATCCGTGTCGCGACCCGTGACTCATTTCTCGAGCGAGCATCGGTACGCGACACTCTTTTCCACGTGGCCGAAAGAGGGCTCGCTTTCGACGTGCCCGCCGTTTGGCCGCGCCACTTCGACGATGTCGAGGCGCTGGCGGACGCCGTCCCCGAGCTGACGATTGTCCTCGACCATCTCGGTAAGCCTCCCCTCGCGGACCGCTCACAAGCGAAGCGCACAGCGTGGCGCGACGCGCTGGCTCGTCTCGCCATGCGACCCAATGTGTTCGCAAAGGTGTCGGGTTTGCGTAACACGCTGCCCGAGGGTAGCTCGCTCACGACGGCCATCGCGCGCCCCGCCTGGGATGCCGCGCTCGAGACGTTCGGTGTTTCCCGCCTGATGTATGGAGGCGACTGGCCCATCACGGTTGCCTTCGATGGCTATCAACCCGTGTTCGAGACGCTCGCGTCACTGGCCGCGGAGCTGTCGGACCACGAGCAGAACCAGTTCTTCGGCGGAACGGCCGAACAGGTGTATTCACTATCCGTCATCGGCGCTGGGCCGATGACGAACACAACAGAGGAGAGCAAGCAATGACAGGACCGGTCGTATTTCTGGGCGATAGCCTCACGTATGGGGGCAAATGGGACGAGTGGTTCTCCGAGCTCGACGCCCGCAACTTCGGCATTGGCGGCAACAAGGCCTCCGATGTTCTCAAGCGATTGGATGCGGTGATCGAGCTCGAACCGAGCCTGGTCGTCCTCATGCTGGGGACGAACGACATCGGACAACCCGATCTCACCACGATCGATATCGCGGCGGGGTACGCGCAGATTCTGGCGCGGCTCAGGCTCGAGTCGTCGGCATCGGTCATCGTGCAGTCTGCGCCGCCGCGGCAGGCCCAATGGGCCGCTCCGCTGCGCGAGCTGAACAATCGATATCGATCGTTGGCCGACGCGTTCGGACACGGGTACCTCGACGTGTGGCCCGTCTTCTCGGCAGACGGCGTCGAACTCGATGGACCCCTGACCACGGATGGTGTCCATTTCACCGATGAGGGCTACGACCGCTGGATGTCCGTCTTGCGCCCGATGGTCGAACGCGAGATCAGCGCTTCATGAGAATCACGGGGGTCACGGTCGAGCATGGCCCGAGCGCCACGAGGAGCTCTCTGCCGTGGCGAGACGGGCTGCCGCGTCGGTCGTGGGTGGGGCAATCGGGCTTTCTGCGCATCTCGACCGATGAGGGGATCGACGGCTACGCGGCGATCGACAACCCGCGGCGCATGCAAGACCTGGTCGACAAGCACTTCGCGACCGAGCTGATCGGCCAGGATCCGCTCGCTCGCGAGTACCTCTGGCACCGGATGTGGGAAGTGAACAGGCTCGAATACATGCCGACGCCACTTTTCGGAACGGTCGACATCGCACTCTGGGATCTGGCCGGAAAAGCTGCAGGGATGCCGGTGCACAGTCTGCTGGGCACATTCCGTCGATCGATCCCCGCCTATGCAAGCACGGTGACATTCGGGTCGATCGCTGAATACCTCGACGTGATCGATCAGTGCCTTGACCTCGGGTACAGGGCGGTCAAGCTCCACGCTTGGGGTGACGCCCGGCGCGATGCCCAGTTGTCGCAGGCTGTGCGCGATCATGTCGGACCGGGCTTTCCGCTCATGTTCGACGGTTCCGCCGGTTTCGATCTGAACGACGCCGTGTACCTGGGTCGTGCTCTGAGTGAGGTCGACTACCTCTGGTACGAGGAGCCCATGCGCGAGTTCAGCGTGACATCGTACAAATGGCTCGGGGAGCGCGTCGATGTGCCGTTGCTCGTCGCAGAAGTGACGGAGGGTGCGCACCTCAACGTCGCCGACTTCATCATGGGCGGATCAGCGAGCATGGTGCGCACGAGTTCAGGATTCAAGGGCGGTATCACGGGCGCGATGCGGATCGCGCATCTCGCGGACTCCTTTCAGATGCGGGCGGAAGTCCACGGTGCCGGGCTCGCCAACGAGCATCTCTGCATGGCGATACCGAACACCACCTACTACGAGTCGCTGGTGACGACGAATCCGGTGCGTCAGGATGCACGGCTCACGGCATCCGCGGAGCTCGTCGCCCCCGAAGAGCCCGGTATCGGATGGGAGCGGCTGCCGGAGCAGGCAATCGCATAGGGTTCAAACGCGCTCCACCGGGATCGTGGAGCGCGTTTTCTCCCATGACGTGAGAATGTGCTGGCGCATTGCAGCGTAAGCGCCGTCGGCATCGCCGGAGAGGATCACGTCATGGATTCTGCGGTGCTCGTCGAGCGACGACCGCAAGCGTTCCGGATCGGTGACAGTCGCATTGATGACCGCCCACTCGTGGACCTTGTGGACGATGCGGGTGCCGAACAGATTGCCGGAGGCGCGCAGGATGATGTCGTGGAACTCGTGGTCGTACGTGACGAACGACGAGCCCACAGTGACGCTGTCCGCAAGCCGGCCGAGGGCCTCAGTGAGGTCGTCCTTGAATTCGTCGGTCATGCGCTGGGTGGCGATCCTGGCGAGTTCGGCCTCCATGGCGGCGCGCACGGTGACGAGTTGGTCGAGGGTGTCGAGAGTCCGGTCGAAGCGAACCTGCGCTGCGATGACAAGGGGGTCGAGGAGGTTCCACGACTCAATGCTCGTCACGATTGTTCCGCGTCCCTGATGAATCTTGATGAGACCCTTTTCCTCGAGCACGCGTAACGCCTCCCTCGCGACCGTGCGGCTCACGCCGTACTGTTCGCAGAGGTCGGACTCTTTGGGCAGCAAGCTACCGGCCGGGAACTCGCCAGAGGTGATCCGATCGACCAGCGCCTCGACGACTGCGGGGACGAGCTTCTGCGGTCGGTTGAGGCGATGATCGAGGCGGCCTGCACTCGCGGCGGGCGTGCGGTCATCTGTCTGGAGCGTCACAAGGGGCCTCCCGGCTGTCGTCGTCGCGGGCTGCGACGGGGGATCATTCTGTCTAGGATATCATTCGTCACAGAGTAGACATCATACCTTTGCGAGCTATACACTCCATTGAGCACGACCCGTTGGCACGACGACGTTTTGACGATTCTGTAAGGAACATTGTGGTCCCTCTCATCCCACTCGGCCCGCTCGCATGACGGTGGCGGCCGAGAAAACCACGGGCGCGCCAGAGGAGACGGCACCTCAGGTCCTGCGACCAACACCGCCGCGAGCAGGTCGGCGCCCCGGTAGCGTGCGGGTGCGCCTTTTCGGCAGGAGCCTCACGCTCTGGTGGATGGCGCTCCCCGCCCTGGCTGTCATCTTCGTATTCCAATACATTCCGATGGCCGGACTCCTCATCGCCTTTCAGAATTACAAGGCGTCGACCGGTCTGTTCGGAAGTCAATGGGTCGGGTTCAGCAACTTCGAGTACCTGTTCGCAACGAACGACGCGCTGCGGATCACAGTCAACACGGTGTTCATGAACTCGCTGTTCATTCTGGCCAATCTCGTGGTGGCGTTGCTGATCGCGATTCTGCTCAACGAAGTGCGAGACCGCTGGGCGTGGCTCGGCAAGTTCTACCAGTCGGTACTCTTCCTCCCGCACTTCTTCTCATGGGTGGTCGTGAGTTATTTCGCCCTGGCGTTCCTCGATCCTGCGAACGGCCTGATCAATCACCTGCTTGAATTCGTCGGGCTGCCGAAGGTCAATTGGTATGGCGAGCCGGGCTTCTGGCCCGCCATCCTCACGATCGTTTCCGTATGGAAGAACGTGGGCTTCTGGGTGATCGTATATACCGCCGGCATCCTGGCGATCAGTCCGGAACTCTACGAAGCCGCCCGTATCGATCGGGCGAGCAAATGGCAGCAGATCCGCCACATCACGATTCCCTCATTGATGCCACTGATCATCATCAACTTCCTGCTATCGGTCGGTGGCATCTTCCGCGCCGACTTCGGGCTGTTCTACATGGTGACGAACAACAGCACTCTCCTGTACCCCACCACCGACGTGATCGACACCTACGTGTATCGCTCGCTCACTTCACTCGGCGACGTCGGAATGGCGTCGGCTGCGGGCTTCTACCAGGCCATCGTCGGATTCGCACTCGTGATCATCGCCAATTGGCTGGTACGACGCAATGATCCCGACAGAGCACTCTTCTAGGAAGACAGATGACTCAGATACTCAATCCGCCTCCCACCGTCGCGCCCGCGAAACGGCGCAAGCGTACGCAGCGTGTCGCCGTTCCCGCCAAAGCGCCGACAGTCGGCCAGCTCATCATTCATTTCGGGCTGCTCTTGTGCGCCATGTCGTTCCTCACGCCGCTCGTGCTCGTGGTCTCCGCCTCGTTCTCCTCCGAGAAATCGATAGCCGACAACGGCTACGCACTCGTGCCTGGACAGTTCAGCACCCGCGCGTACCAATATCTGCTGACCGACCCGAGTCAGTTGATCCAGGCCTACGCGGTCTCGATATTCGTCACCTTCGTGGGCACGGCCTTCTCCGTTCTGATCATGGCGCTGCTCGGCTATGTGCTCTCGCGACGAGACTTCCGGCCGCGCCGAGGTTTGGCCTTCTATGTGCTCTTCACGATGCTTTTCAGTGGCGGACTCGTCCCGTCATACATCTTGATGACCCAGTATCTGCACCTTCAGAACAACATCCTGGCCCTCATGCTGCCGTACCTCGTCGTGCCATGGAATGTGCTCCTTCTGCGCACCTTCTTCATGCAGCTGCCGGTCGGTGTGATCGAGGCGGCGCGGGTCGACGGCGCTGGCGAATGGCGCACCTTCTTCCAGGTCGTCTTGCCCATGTCGACACCCGCGATCGCGACGATCGGCATGTTCACGATGCTCATGTACTGGAACGACTGGTGGCTCGGGCTGCTTTATATCAGCGACGCGAACCTCAGCCCCGTACAGCTGTGGCTGTACAAGATCATGTCGAACATCGACGCCTTCTCCACCAACCCCATGCTCGGCGGCGTCGGAGACACCCCCGTTCAGTCCCTTCGCATGGCAATCGCTGTTCTCGCAATCGGCCCGGTGATCATCGCTTTCGTCTTCTTGCAGAAGTACTTCGTACGCGGTCTGACCCTGGGCGGAGTGCGTGAATAGTCCGTTCGGCCCGCTCATCCCCATCCATCACAGCAAAGGAGCTCCAATGAAGGTACCTGTCTCGCGTCGCGCATTTCTCGGCGCCGGCCTGTCGACGGCGGCATTCGCCACACTAGCGCTGGCAGGATGCGCGCCGGCAACGACGAGCGTTGCCGCAAACGGCACCATCCGCTACCAGTTCTTCACTGGATCGGCACTCAAAGATGTCGGTTCGGTCGAGACCGCGATCAATGCGCTGCTCAAGAAGCGGGGCAAGAAGTTCACCGTCAAGCTCGAGCCGCTCGACAGCACCACCTATCGCCAACGCATGCCCCTCGACCTCGCGGCAGGAACAGCCGCCGACGTCTTCTTCACCGCTCCCTGGCTCAATGACTATTACAAGAACGTCTCCGACGGCAACCTGCTCGCCCTCGACAGCCTCCTGTCGAAGAGTGCCCCGACGCTCAAGAGCACGATGTCCGAGAGTTGGTGGAACGCGGTTCGGGTCAACGGCAAGGTCTATGGAGTGATCAACCAGCAGTTGTTCCCGAAAACGTGGGGGTTCGTAGCAAAGGGCGACCTCGCCGAGAAATACGGTCTCGATGCGTCGAAGATCACACGGTACGACCAACTCGGCCCCTTCCTTGCTGACGTGAAGAAGGGCGAGCCCGACGTGACGCCGCTCTACAGCGAAGTGAGCGGGTCGACCTTCTTCCGGTCGGAGATCTACGGCTGGGACGGTTCGCTGGAAACGTACGGCCTTGCCGTCAAGGCCGACGACAAGAATCTCAAAGTCTTCAACATGTTCGAGACGGACGAGTTCAAGGAGACCTGCGAGCTCATGCGCAAATGGGCCCGCGCCGGGTACACAGCGACGACGGCGCCTTCGGGTACCGACGCCAACTCGGCCTGGGCGAATGGCAAGATCGCTCTCCAATTCAACCAAGTGAATCGGGGAACGCCCTGGCCGTTCGATGTCGTGCAGAAGACTCTCGTCGATCCTCTGACCCTGTCGACGGCATCCGTCAATGCGACGATGACCGGGATCAATGCGGCGAGCAAGAATCCGCAAGCGGCGATCGAATGGATCGAGCTCCTCAATACCGACAAAGAGTTGTACAACCTGATCTGCTTCGGCATCGAAGGCAAGCACTGGGAGTTCATCGACAAATCCAAGGGGGTCGTTGGATTTCCGGCCGGGGTCACCGCCTCGACCAGTCCTTACAACCCGAACGAGGATTGGGCGTTCGGTAACCAGTTCAATGCGTACTACCGCACGCGAGAAGCGGCCGACGCTCAGCTCTGGAAACAGCAGGAGGGGCAGAACAGCTCGGCCGCGATCTCCACTCTCATGGGCTTCAACCTCGACACCACGTCGCTGAAGACGCAGATCGCGACAGTGACAGCGGCGATCGGTCAATACAAGCCGCAGAGCGTTCTCGGGCAGGTCGACCCGGCGACCGGGGTCCCCAACATGGTGAACCAGCTCAAAGCGGCCGGTATCGATGCGATCCAGAAAGAAGCGCAGAAGCAGATCGACGCATGGAAGAAGAACAGCTGACGCACTCTCTCGCGCAGCACCCGACACCTTCACAAAGGAGATCATCATGATCGGTGGACTAACAGGATGGCACCTGCTCATCATTCTGGCCGTTGTACTGCTTCTCTTCGGAGCTCCGAAGTTGCCGGCGCTCGCCAAGAGCGTCGGGCAGTCCATGCGCATATTCAAGGGCGAAGTGGACGAGCTGAAGAAGGGGCCGGCTGTGCCCGAGGCACGTAGCACGCCAACCCATGATGACGTGAGCGCGTCCGAGTCCAAGCCCTAGTCCGTTGACCACAGCGACGAGGCGAGCCCGCGGTAAGGGGCGTAACCGGAGCATGACGCTGGCTCAGCACTTCGCTGAGCTCCGGAGACGCCTTTATTGGGCAGCGCTGGCCCTTGTGGTCGGCTCGGCGGCAGGCTGGTTCGTATCCGATGTCGTGATGGACGCATTGCGGGTTCCCGTCATGCAGATCACTCAGACGCAAGGACGAACGGCGGCGCTCAACTACGACAGCATCACCGGCGCCTTCGACCTCAAAATGCAGATGGCACTGACGATCGGCGTGGTCGTATCCAGTCCGGTATGGCTCTACCAGTTGTGGGCATTCTTCGTGCCAGGCCTGACTCGCCGCGAACGCCGCTACGCCTTCGGCTTCTTCTTCAGTGCCGTTCCACTGTTCGCGGTGGGCGTGGTCAGCGGGTGGCTCCTCGTTCCCCACATCGTGACCCTCCTCACGGGCTTCGCATCCAATCAAGACAGCGCAATCATCGGTGCGAAGACCTATTTCGACTTCGTGATGAAGTTGGTCATCGCCGTCGGCATCGCGTTCGTCTTGCCGCTTTTCCTTGTTCTCCTCAACTTTGTCGGCGTGCTGAGCGCGAAATCGATTCTTTCGTCATGGCGGGTTGCGCTCATCGTCATCGCGATCTTTTGCGCTATCGCAACTCCGGCTGCCGACGTGCTTTCAATGTTCTTGCTCGCGGCGCCCATGGTGTCGCTGTACTTTGGCGCTGCCGGGGTCGCAGTTCTTCACGACAAACGTCTCAAGCGGGCCGAACTCCAGCCCACGTTCAGCGCCGGCACAATCGCCTAGGAGCATCCGCCCATGTTTGGACTGACCTTCGACAAACTCGTGCTCATCGGCGTCATCGCAGCCTTCCTTCTGGGGCCGAAACGCCTACCCGCGGCGGCCGCAACACTAGGCAGCTGGGTTCGTCGGATGCGCACGGTCACAGAGGACGCAAAGAACAGGCTCCGCGAAGAAGCGGGTCCAGAATTCGACGATATCGACTGGAAGAAGCTCGACCCGCGACAATACGATCCACGACGGATCATCCGCGAAGCCCTGCTCGAGGAGCATCCGACCCCATCGGAATCCACGGCTGCGGCGCCCACAGAACCACCCGAAGCGAATCGAAGTAGCCAGCCTTAGCCTCGGTTGGGTACGTGTGGAGGTGCGGCGGTGAACAGTTCGCACTCCGTGTCGTAGTAGCGAGTAGTGGGTCCTTCGTCTGTCATGCCGAGCCGCAGACAGATCCGATGCGACGCAAGGTTTTCGGGGTGGGCTACGGCGATGATCCGATCGAGACCGGACTCGAACCCGTGTTGCAATACGAGCTTCGCCGCAGCCGTCGCGTAGCCGTGACCCCACGCATCCGGGTGGAAATGCCAGCCGATCTCGATCTCGTCTGAGGGGCCTTGGGTACCGGAAAGCCGGATGCCCTGCAGCATGACCGTACCGACGAGCTCTCCTGTGGCAACTGCCTCGACAGCCCAATAGCCAAGAGTCGGGTCTTCGGTGCTGCGCAGGCGCCTGATCAATGCGTGAGCTTGTTCGGGGTCTTCCATGACCTTGGGTTCACGCCCGATGTACCTCTGAACCGCCCACCTCGAATAGAGGTCGTAGACGAACGCTGCATCCTCCGAGCGCCACGGGCGCAGAAACACGCAGTCCCCGGTCAATTCGTTCACCCTCCGAGCCTAGGGCGCTCTTCCGCTCTAAGGCTGGGCCGGCATAAGGGGGTCAGCTTCTGCGGCTGGACGGGAGGCCGCCGGGGCCCGTGCAACGTCGAAGCGTGCGCCGTCGGGGTCGGATGCTCCCGCGAGGTTGATCAGCAGCATTATCGGTCCGATCACCGGAATGAGGGCAAAGAAGAGCAGGCCGCCGGAACTGTTCACGTCGTGCAGTCGCCGCCAGGTGACCGCCAGCAGCGGCACGATCAGAGCGACAGCGTATCCAGTCGTGGCCAGCAACAGCACAAGCAATGCGATGCGGTAGGCCGCTTCGGGGAGCAACTGAAGCGGAAGCGGTAGCACGACGTTGCCGAGGAATAGCGGAAGGATGGCGACGAGGTACGCGAACCAGAACTCGGAGCGGCCTGCACGGCCTGAGAACGTCGCGTACTTCCGCCAGAAGCGCGACGCGGCCTGGTCCATCGTTGCATGCGCAAGTGGCTGATCAAGCGACGCTGCCACACGCTCTCTGTTCGGAACGTTCACGCTCGAACCCTAGCGCCTGCTTACCCCATTGGTACCCGCATCCCCGGCGACAAAGGGATCGAGGCGGGGTACCATCCACATTGGCTGAGACTGCTCTCCGACGTCGGCATCGAGCTCGCAGCCCCCGCGCCACGGACGCGGACCCGGCCCCACTGCGCAGGATTCGCTTGGATCGTCGCTCTTCCGCCGGTCGCGTCCGCACCGGAACACGCACGTTTCCACCCGTGACGGGTCGAACGAGTCCGACGTCGCATCACCGTCGGCGACCACGTCGACATCCACCAACAGAGAAACGACGAAAGGCAACGAGGACGATGACTGGAACACAGACAGGAAAGGTCGCGATCGTGACCGGCGGGGCGAAGAACCTCGGCAAGCTCTTCTCCACAGCGCTGGCTGAAGAAGGGGCGAATGTGGTGGTTCACTACAATTCGGCCGGCAGTGCGGACGACGCGGCAGCGACCGTTTCGGAGCTCGAGAAGCTCGGAGTGCAGGCCCTCGCCTATCAGGGCGACCTCACCACGGTCCCCGAGATCAAGAAGCTCGTGGATGCGACCATCGAGCGATTCGGACGCTGGGACATCCTGGTGAACACAGCCGGGTTGATCGTTCGGAAGCCGCTCGCCCAGACCACCGAGGAGGAGTACGACAACTCGTTCCTCATCAACGCGAAGATCCCGTTCTTCCTGATGGCGGAAGCGGACGGCCGCATGTCCGACAACGGACGGATCATCAACATGGTCACGACCCAGCTGGCGTTCACGGCTCCGACGTATGCCGCATACACCGGTAGCAAGTCGCCCGTCGAGCAGTTCACGAAAGCGTTCGCGAAGGAGGTCGGCGGGCGTGGCATCACGGTCAACTCGATCGCCCCCGGACCGCAGAAGACCAAGTTCTTCTACGACGCCGAGAACGACCAGACGATCGCCTGGCTGAAAGGCCTCACCATCAGCGGCGACATCGGCGACCCCGAGGACGTCGTGCCCGTCATGCGGTTCCTCGCATCACCGGATGCGCGATGGGTGACCGCGCAGACCATCTACGTGAACGGCGGGATGATCGCACCGATCAACTGACACCACGGTCGGGTCGGCAGGTGGTGACGGCCGAAGGCGGGTTCGGGCAGTGACCTGGAGTGGGAGCCGCGTCCGCCATCCGTTTGCTGAGAGACTCTCGACGTGCCCGCGCCAAAGCCTCCTGCCGCTCCTCGACCGACAATTCGTCATCGCACTGGATGGGGGAAGGGCCCCACCCGAACGAAACGACTCGCGATCGCGGGCCTCGGCGTGCTCGCCGGAGGGGTCGTCGCGACGCTGGTGAGCGGTGCCGTCTTCGGTGCGATCAACTCGAACCCGGCGACGCCGGTCTCAGCATCGCCGACCATTTCGGCGTCGGTCCCGGTCGCCGGCAGCTCGGCAACGCAGGGCGGGGCGCTCGACCTCCTCGAAACGCTGCCGGTGAAAGGACGGGCACCGAAGACCGGCTACGACCGAGTTGCACAGTTCGGCACGGCGTGGCTGGACGTCGACCGCAACGGCTGCGACACCCGCAACGACATCCTCGCGCGGGACCTTCACCCGGCCGTGAAGTCCGGCGTATGCAGGGTGACGGCGGGCACGCTCGACGACCCGTACACCGGCAAGACGATCGCCTTCGTCCGTGGCAGTGCAACGTCGGCCGCGGTGCAGATCGACCATGTCGTCCCCCTCCTGAACGCGTGGGAGACGGGTGCGCAACAGTTGACGCAGGCGCAGCGCGTGGCGCTGGCGAACGATCCGATGAACCTGTTCGCAGTCGACGGACCGACGAACGGCAAGAAGGGCGCAGGTGACGCAGCGACCTGGCTGCCGCCCGAAAAGGGCTTCCGTTGCACGTACGTTGCACGACAGGTCTCGGTCAAAGCCACCTACGGGTTGTGGGTCACCCGGGCCGAGCACGATGCGATCGAACGGATTCTGGCGAGCTGCGCGAGCGAGCCCGCGATCACGTCGACGCTGCCGTGACCTACCAGCGAACCTTGTCGCCGACCACCGAGCCCAGCTCTCCGAGCGAGCAGCACTCGTAGAGTCCCGCGAACCATCCGCCTCGCCCGCGCGAGTCGAGGAGCGGCTTGAGGGTGACCACCGGGCCCGCGGGTTCGGAGAGTTGCGGCCAGTCCCGGCCGAGGAGGAGGGTCACGTCGGCCTGCACCTCACGGAGCACGGCGGCGGCGGCACGATCGAGCTGGTGCTCCTCCACCTGGAACGAGCGATCCCCGAACCGTGCGAACAGGGGAGCGCCGCTCACCCGGGGATTCGCGTTGCGGGCGAGTTGCTTCGCTTTCGTCGTGGTGCCCGTGCGCGATCGTCCGTCGTAGAGGATGAGGTCGGGCACGACGACGCTGAGTCGCGATGTGTCCTTCCTCACCACGTCGACGATCGCCATGAGCTCACTCCGTTGGAAGCCGCGTTCATTGCTCATGAGTGAATTCTCATCCAGCGGGGAGGACTCGCGACCGACCCTTGCGGCATTCGAACGTCGGGAGCGCGTTCCGTAACGGGATCCGAACGGGACCCCCCGTTGCGAGCCGATCCGGGGGCTACAGTCGCATGCTTCTCGAAGCTCGGATTCACGGTCCGGCCCCAGGAAGGGTGACCGGTCAGGCGCCGACGTACGCCGCGAGGTGCTCGCCGGTGAGGGTGGAGCGGGCTGCGACGAGGTCGGCGGGTGTTCCCTCGAAGACGACCAGCCCGCCGTCGTGGCCGGCGCCGGGGCCGAGGTCGATGATCCAGTCGGCGTGCGCCATGACGGCCTGGTGGTGCTCGATGACGATCACCGATTTTCCGGCGTCGACGAGCCGGTCGAGCAGGCCGAGCAGGTTCTCGACGTCGGCGAGGTGCAGGCCGGTGGTCGGCTCGTCGAGGATGTACACGCCGCCCTTCTCGGCCAGGTGGGTGGCCAGCTTGAGGCGCTGCCTCTCGCCTCCGGACAGGGTGGTGAGCGGCTGGCCCAGGCTGACGTAGCCGAGGCCGACGTCGGCGAGCCGACTGAGGATGGCGTGCGCGGCCGGGATGTGCGCCTCACCGCTGCGGAAGAACGCCTCGGCCTCCTCCACCGACATCGCGAGCACCTCGCTGATGTCCCGCCCGCCGAGGTGGTACTCCAGCACCGAGGCGTCGAAGCGCTTCCCCTCGCACACCTCGCACGTCGTCGCGGCGGTGGCCATCATCCCGAGGTCGGTGTAGATGACGCCTGCGCCGTTGCAGTTCGGGCATGCGCCCTCGGAGTTGGCGCTGAACAGTGCCGGCTTCACACCGTTGGCCTTCGCGAAGGCCTTGCGGATCGGCTCGAGGAGGCCGGTGTACGTCGCGGGGTTGCTGCGCCGTGAGCCACGGATCGCGCCCTGGTCGACCGAGACCACGCCCGCGTCGGTGGGGATCGACCCGTTCACGAGCGAGCTCTTTCCCGAGCCGGCGACACCAGTGACCACCACGAGCACCCCGAGCGGGATGTCGACGTCGACGTCGCGCAGGTTGTTGGCCGTCGCCCCGCGGATCGAGAGGCTTCCGGTCGCCGTGCGCACCGCATCCTTGACCGCCGCCCTGTCGTCGAGATGACGGCCGGTGAGCGTCTCGCTGGAGCGGAGCCCGTCGACCGTGCCCTCGAAGCAGACCGTGCCGCCGGCCGCACCGGCTCCCGGACCGAGGTCGACGACGTGGTCGGCGATCGCGATCGCCTCGGGCTTGTGCTCCACGACGAGCACCGTGTTGCCCTTGTCCCTGAGCTGCAGCAGCAGCTTGTTCATGCGCTCGATGTCGTGCGGGTGCAGTCCGATCGTCGGCTCATCGAAGACGTACGTGACGTCGGTGAGCGAGGAGCCCAGGTGCCGGATCATCTTGGTGCGCTGAGCCTCTCCGCCCGACAGGGTGCCGGCCGGGCGATCGAGTGAGAGGTATCCCAGCCCGATCTCCACGAACGATTCGAGGGTCTCTCGCAGGGCGGTCAGCAACGGTGCCACCGTCGGCTCGTCGAGGCCGCGAACCCATTCGGCCAGGTCGCTGATCTGCATCGAGCACGCGTCGGCGATGTTGACGCCGTCGATCCGGGATGAGCGGGCACCCTCGTTGAGCCGGGTCCCGCCGCAGTCGGGGCAGGTCGTGAACGTGACCGCGCGGTCCACGAAAGCGCGGATGTGCGGTTGCATGGCCTCGCGGTCCTTGGAGAGGAAGGACTTCTGCACCTTGGGGATCAGCCCCTCATAGGTCAGGTTGATGTCGCCGACCTTCACCTTGACCGGCTCCCGGTAAAGGAAGTCGTGCAGTTCCTTCTCGGTGTAGTCGCGGATCGGCTTGTCGGCGTCGAGGAACCCCGACCCGGTGAAGATGCGCACACCCCACCCGTCCGCGGTGTATCCGGGGATGGTCATCGCACCCTCGTTCAGCGACTTGGTGTCGTCGTACAGCTGGGTGAGGTCGATGTCGTTCACCTTGCCCATGCCCTCGCACCGCGGGCACATGCCGCCGGTGAGCGTGAAGCTGCGACGCTCTTTCACGGTCTTCCCGCCGCGCTCGATCGTGACCGCGCCGGCCCCGCTCACCGACGGGACGTTGAAGGCGAAGGCCTGGGGCGATCCGATCTGCGGCTGCCCGAGCCGGCTGAAGACGATCCGCAGCATGGCGTTGGCGTCGGTGGCCGTGCCGACGGTGGAGCGGGAGTTGGCGCCCATCCGCTCCTGGTCCACGATGATCGCCGTTGTCAGCCCTTCGAGCACGTCTACATCGGGCCGGGCGAGGTTCGGCATGAAGCCCTGCACGAAGGCGCTGTACGTCTCGTTGATCATCCGCTGCGACTCGGCGGCGATCGTGCCGAACACGAGCGAGCTCTTCCCCGAGCCCGACACCCCGGTGAAGACGGTGAGGCGGCGTTTCGGGAGCTCGAGGCTGATGTCTTTGAGGTTGTTCTCGCGGGCGCCCTGCACCCTGATCACGTCGTGGCTGTCGCCGATGTGCCGTGCGGGCGACTCCGTCGTGGTGCTCGTGGCGGTACTCATCTGCGTCTCCATCTTTCGCGCGGTGGTCACCTGATCTAGGGTGCCATCTCGCGCCGGAGTTGCCTAGGCGACCTGCCTCCGGCCGGTGGGTGCGCACGCGCGTTCGGCAGAGCAGCGATGATAGAGCGGCGGCCGGCGGTGCTGGCGTCCGAATTTGAAATGATTCACCGATTTTCTCTAGACAAGGAGGCGATGAAGGTTCTAGAGTGACAAACCAGTTGAAACATTTCAACTCTCGGCAGCACGATCACACACCTGCAATTGAGTCACGCGAAGGAGCTTGACAAATGCATCGCACAGTAAAGCGGGGCGCCACCGTTCTTGCGGCCATCGCCCTGGCAGCAGCCGCCCTCACCGGATGCTCGTCCTCGGCGCCGGCCGCGGACGCCCCGGTGTCGCTGACCTGGTGGGGCTGGAACGCCTTCAACAAGGATCAGGTGATCAAGGACTTCCAGGCAGCGAACCCGAAGATCAAGGTCACCTACAAGCAGTACGCCTACAACGACTACGTCACCGCCCTGCGTCCCGGACTCTCCTCCAACAAGGGACCGGACGTCTTCCAGGTGCAGCCCGGCGACCTCGTCACGAACTTCGGCCCGCTCGCCGTTCCCGTGGAGGATCGGGTCGCCAAAGACCTCGGCGACGACTGGGCGAGCAAATTCAACCAGGAGGGCCTCAGCCAGCTCCAGTTCGAGAAGAAGCAGGTGGCTCTTCCGGCGTACATGTCGGCTGCCGGCCTCATCTACTACAACAAGAAGATCCTCGACCAGTACGGACTCAGCGTGCCCACGGACTTCGCTGAGTGGAAGACGGTCTGCGAGACGCTGAAGGCCAACAACGTCGGCTGCCTCGCACACGGCGCCAAAGACGCCTGGGTCAACACCGACGTCTTCCTCGCGCTGATCAACAGCATCGCCCCCGGCAAGGTCTACGACGCGATCGATGGAAAGACCTCGTGGACCGACCCCGAGTTCGTGAAGGCGATGGACGCCTGGTCCGAGCTGTTCACCAGCGGCATCATCGGTTCGGGCGCCACGGCGGCGACCGAGTATCCGGATGCGCAGACCACCTTCATGGAGGACAAGGCCGCGTTCATCGCGCTGGGCACCTGGAACACTCCCGCGACGATGACGAAGACCGGCCAGGTCGACGCCCAGAAGACCGTGACGAAGAAGATCGACGGGCTGTTCCTGTCCGCGCCCTTCCCGGCGCCGGTCACGGGAGACGACCCCACGAAGCTGTTCGGCGGACCGGACAACGGCTTCGCGGTCTCGGCCAAATCGTCGAAGCAGGATGCGGCGTTCAAGTTCCTCGAATTCCTCACCGCTGGTGGCGGCCAGAAGATCCAGGCGGCCGGCGGGAACATCCCGGCGATCACCTCCGTCAAGGTGGCGACCACCGACGTGATCGACCCCAGCCAGGTCGCTGACATCGAGGGCCAGCAGGAGGCGCTCGCCGATCTGGTCGGCGCGCGTCAGATCCCGTACAGCGATCTGACGACGGCTCTCGGGGATGCGCTCTCCGCAGTGGCGGCGGGCACATCGTCTCCCGCGGATGCACTGAAGCAGGTCGAATCGGCGTCGAAGTCGGTCAGCCGGTAGAAAGAGCTGGCGAACACGGCGGGGGTGGGCTCGGAGCCCGCCCCCGCCCTGGTCACCGCAGACTGCTGCACTCGAAGAAGAGGACGTATGACCACCCAACTGCAACAGAGGGTCTCGGTGCCGCCGCGCGCGGAACCGGTCCCACCGCGCCGGCGTCGTGCGCTGCGCGTCTCGGACTACCTGTGGGCGCTGCCGGCGCTCATCCTGGTGATCGGCGTCATCCACGCGGGAATCGCGGCCAACGCCTTCTACTCGCTGTTCGACTGGTCCGGTGTCGGTGCGCCGACGGACTTCGTCGGCGGTGCGAACTACGTGAAGCTCCTCCAGGACCCGATCTTCTGGCAGTCGCTCGGAAACACTCTGGTCTTCGCCGTGGCCACGGTGGCGATCCAACTCGTGCTCGGCCTCGGGCTCGCGATCCTCGTGCGCACCAAGGTGCGCCTGCGCGGCCTGCTTCGCACGCTGGTCTTCGTTCCCGTCGTGCTCGCGCCGGCCGTGGTGGCCACCTCGTTCCGATTCCTGCTCACCCCCGACGGCGGATTCAACCAGCTCCTGAGGGGGCTGGGACTCGAGGGCTTCAGCCAGCCGTGGCTCGCCGATCCGAAGACTGCGTTCGGCGTGATCATCCTGATCAATGTCTGGCAGTACACGGGCTACAGCTTCCTGATCTACGACGCGGCGATCGGCCAGATCGATCGCGGCATCTTCGAGGCGGCGCGCATCGACGGGGCGTCGACCTGGAAGATGACCCGGATGGTCATGGCGCCCATGCTCCGCGGATCGCACATCGTGCTCATCGTGCTCGGCTTCATCAGTGCGCTCAAGATGTTCGACCTCGTCTACCTCACGACCGGAGGCGGTCCCGGCACGACGACGCAGGTGCTCACGGGCTACATCTATCGACAGGTGATCGCCCAGTTCCACGCCGGCTACGGAGCTGCGCTGTCGATCGTCCTGGTGGCGATCGCGCTCGTCTTCGCGATTCTGCAGGTTCGGCTCTCCACCCGGGAAGGCAGGTAGCGACGTGTTCCAGTTCCAGAAGCCGACCGGTCGGGTGATCAGTCAGATCCTCGTCGTGATCGCCCTCGTGGTGCTCGTGATCCCGCTCGTGCTCATCCTGAAGGAGTCGCTCGCCGGCGAGGGTCTCAACAACTATGCGCTCGTGCTGTCGACCACCCCGTTCCTGCAGTTCTTCGGCAACAGCCTGATCGTCTCGGTGTCGACAGTCGTGCTCGTGATGTACCTCGGGCTCAGCGCGTCGTACTGCTTCGCCGTGCTGCAGCCACGGGGCTCGACGGTCGGAGCGGTCGTCATCCTCACGGGGCTCGCGCTTCCCGCGATCGCGCTGGTGGTCCCGCTGTATTACGTGATCCAGGCCGTCGGCCTCCTCGACACCTACTGGTCGGTCATCATCCCGCTCACGGTCATCTCGATTCCGTTCGGCGTGCTCGTCGGCACCAACTACATCCGGGGGCTGCCGGCCGAGCTGTACGAAGCCGGGCGGTTGGACGGCGCCAACTCCTGGCAGTTCTTCTGGCAGATCCTGGTTCCGGTCTGCCGTCCGATCCTGTCGGTCATCGCGATCTTCACTTTCCTCGCCGCCTGGAACGAGTACCTGCTTCCCCTGCTGTTCATCCAGTCGACGGATCTGCAGGTGCTCACCCAGGTTCCGACGTACTTCCAGAGTGAACGCCTCGTCGACACTCCCAAGATCTTCGCCGCGAACATCCTGATCTCCCTGCCCATCGTCGTCGTCTTCATCGTTCTGCAGAAGACCTTCCGGGCCGGCGTCTCCGCGGGGGCGGTCAAATGAGCGTCGTCTCACCACACAATCAAGGAGCAACATCGATGGATCGACCGAAGGTACTCGCGTACTACTTCCCGGACTGGCACAAGGATCCGAGGAATGCGCGGTGGTTCGGCCAGGACTGGGACGAATGGACCCTTCTGAAGTCGGCGAAGCCGCGCTTCGACGGGCACCGGCAGCCGCGCGTGCCGATCGACGGATACTTCGACGAAGCGACCGCGGCGGGAGCCGAACGTCAGATCAGCATCGCCAAGAAGTACGGCGTCGACGGGTTCCTCGTCGACTACTACTGGTACGACGACGGATCGTATCTGCAGGCCGGCCTCGACGACGGCCTGCTCGCCGCCGAGAACGGCGAGGACGTGGAGTTCGCCCTGATGTGGGCGAACCACGAGCTCGTCGACATCTTTCCGCACGACGATCCTGCGAACCACTCGCCGGCCCGGCTGAAAGACGGCGCGATCGATCGTGAGGCGTTCGAGAAGATGGCACGGCACGTCATCGACGCCTACTTCTCCCGCCCGAACTACCTCACCGTCGACGGCCGGCCCTGGTTCTCGATCTACGAGCTCGGAAACCTGATCCTGGGGCTCGGCGGTGTCGAAGAGGCCGCGAGCGCTCTCCGCTGGTTCGACGAGGAGACGAAGCGCGCAGGGTTCGCCGGCGTGCACCTGGATGCGGTGATCTGGGGGATCGGCGTGCTGCCCACGGCGATCGCGCTCGACGACCCGGCGCAGCTGATCCCGAGACTCGGCTTCCTGTCGGCGACCTCGTACGTCTGGGTGCACCACGCCGATGTGAGCTCCTTCGACTTCCCCGTCGCCCGGATCGAGGCGCTGCGGGATGCCGCATTCGCCGAGTACGAGGCATACGCCGCGGAGCTCGCCGTGCCGTTCTATCCGAATGTGACGGTCGGCTGGGATGCGTCCCCGCGCACCGACCAGAGCCGCGAGTTCGTCCAGGGCCGCTACCCGTGGACTCCCACCTGGGACCCCACTCCGGAGGAGTTCGGGGAGGGGCTGGCGATGGCGAAGGATTTCCTCGAGCGGCACCGGCCACCGCATCCGATTGTCACGATCAATGCCTGGAACGAATGGACCGAGGGGTCTGCGCTCCTCCCCGACAGTCACAACGGCTACGGCTTCCTCGAGATGGTCCGGGAGGTGTTCGGGGTGGCGGATGCGCGCCTCGAGGCGGTCCCGCCGGAGGAAACCGTCCGTCAGGCTAGTGTGGGCACAGGTCGATAGACATCCAGCTATTGGGAGTTGGCAATGGCGAAGAACGTCACCATCAAAGACGTCGCCGTCCTCGCGGGCGTGTCGCTCGGAACGATGTCGAACTACATCAATGGCACCAAGACGGTGTCGGCCGAGACGCGGGCTCGGATCGACCGCGCCATCGAAGACACCAGGTTCGTTCCGAACCGGGCCGTGCGAACGCTCCGGGGCAACCGCACGCACACGCTCGGGCTCCTCGTTCCGGATGCCGCGAATCCCTATTTCACCGAGATCGCCCGCGGAGTGGAAGACGTGGCGCGCAGCCGCGGCTACGTTCTCGTGTACTGCGACACGGCGGGTGATCCGGTGCGCCAGGGCGTCTACGTCCGCAACCTCGCCGAGATGCGCGTGGGTGGACTCATCATCGCTTCGGCGACCGCTGAGCCCCCGGATCTCGGCGACCTCGAGTCCCTCGGCACCCCGATCGTCGTGCTGGGGCACGAGGGCATGGCGCTGAACTCGTCCTCGGTGTCGGTCGACCAGCACCAGGGGGGCTTCCTCGCGATGAAGCACCTGCTTGATCTCGGCCACAAGCGGGTGCTGTTCGCCGGTGGACCCGGCGGCGACCTCGTCATGAAGGCCCGTTTCGAGGGGGCGACACTCGCGATCAAGGCGGCCGGTGAGGATCCGGAGATGCTGCACCGCGCGGATGCGTCGGGTCGCACGGTGCGCGAGCGCAGCGAGCTGGCCGACATCATCATGGCGATGCAGCCGAGACCGACCGCCGTTCTCTGCGGGAACGACATGATCGCCATCGCGATCGTCAACAAGCTCATCCGTGACGGCTGGTCGGTGCCGGACGACATCGCGATCGTCGGCTACGACGACATCGACGACGCGCAGCTGGCGGTCATCCCGCTGACCACGATCAGGCAGCCCGCCCACGAGATCGGTGAGTCGGCGGCAAGGCTCCTGTTCGAGACGGCCGACGATCCGACGCGACCCCAGCGGCAGGTCAGCTTCACGCCGGAGCTCGTCGTGCGCGGGTCGACGATGCCGCCGCTTCGCCGCGAGTCCTGACAGCGGGACTTTCAGCCGATAGGTTAGGTAAGGCTTGCCTCAAATCGGAGTTGTGGAGTTAGGTTAGCCTGCCCTAAGCTCATGGCTTGTGGCTCCCCGCATCCCGACCCCCGAACCCCATCGAATCGACGATGACCCGGCAGGCGAACGCCGACGGGCCGGTCTGACAGCCCGGTCGATGCGCGTGGCCTACGACGGCGTCGACGTGGTCCACGACGCCATGCTCGTGCTGCCCGAAGGCCGGGTCACAGCGCTGATCGGCCCGAACGGCAGCGGCAAGTCCACCCTCCTGCGGGCGGTCTCGCGGCTGCACAAGGTGCGTTCGGGAAGCGTGACGCTGGAGCACGCCGACGCGCTGCCCGAGAACGCCCTGACTCTGACCCGCACCGAGTTCGCCCGGTGCGTCACGCTCCTGGCGCAGAGCCGCCCGACCCCCGCCGGGCTGAGCGTTCGCGACGTGGTCGGGTTCGGCCGGCATCCGCACCGTCGGAGATTCCGCGGGGTCGATGCGGATGCCGCACTCGCGGTCGAGCGGGCCATGGCACTCACCGGGGTGAGCGAGTTCGCCGACCGCGGCGTCGAGAGCCTCTCCGGCGGACAGCTGCAGCGGGTCTGGCTGGCCTGCTGCCTCGCGCAGGACACCGACGTTCTGCTGCTCGATGAGCCGACCACCTACCTCGACCTGCGCTATCAGGTCGAGATCCTGGACCTCATCCGTGACCTCGCCGACCTCCACGGAGTGACCATCGGCGTGGTGCTGCACGACCTCGACCAGGCCGCCGCCGTCGCCGATCAGGTCGTGCTGCTCTCGGCAGGCCGCGTCGTCGCCGCCGGACCGGCAGCAGACGTGTACGACCCCGAGCGACTGACCGAGACGTACGGCATCCGTATCGAGGTCGACGTCAACCCGTCGACCGGCATGCCACGAACCCGCCCTGTGGGCAGCCATCACCTCAGAACCGAAAGGACCCCCCTCCCCTCATGACCAGACGCCCGATCACCCGACGCCTGATCCCCTCCGCGATCGCCGTCGCCGCGGTCTTCGCGCTCGCCGCCTGCGGCACGACCGAAGCCCCGGCCGCCGGCTCCACGAACGGCGCCGCTCTCACAGTGACGGATGCGCGCGGCGAGAAGGTAGAGCTCGCCGGTCCCGCCAAGCGCGTCGTCGGCACCGAATGGAACGTCGTCGAGACGCTCGTCACGCTCGGCGTGGATCCCGTCGGGGTCGCCGACGTCCCCGGCTACACGGCCTGGGACACCGCCGCCGCACTGCCGAAGGGCGTGAAAGACATCGGTACACGCGGCGAGCCGAGCGTCGACACGGTCGCTGCGCTCAACCCCGACCTCGTCGTGGCGACGACCGACCTCTCCGAGTCGGCCATCGCCCAGTTGGAGAAGATCGCCCCGGTCGTCGTCGTGCGTTCGGCGGATGCGAGCAGGCAGATCGATCAGATGATCGACAACGTGAACCTGATCGCCGAGGCCACGGGCACCGAGAGCGCGGCGAAGAGCGAGATCGCCGCGTTCGAGAAGGCGATCGCCGACGGCAAGCAGAAGCTCGCCGCGGCGGGGCTCGCCGGTGCGAAGCTCGCGTTCGCCGACGGGTGGAAGGAGGGCAACCAGGTCTCCGTGCGCCCGTACGTCACGGGCTCGCTGCTCGCCGACATCAACACCGAGCTCGGCCTCGTCGATCCGTGGGCGCTCGACGGGGACAAGGACTACGGACTCGCCTCGACGGATGTCGAGGGCCTGACCAAGCTCGGGGATGCGCGCTTCGCCTACATCGCGAACAACGCAGACGCCGGCGATCCGTTCGCCGACGGCCTCAAGGACAACGCTGTGTGGAACTCGCTGCCGTTCGTGCAGAACGGGCAGACGTACCGTCTCGCCGACGGCATCTGGATGTTCGGCGGCACCGCGGCGATGAAGCAGTACATCGCCGCGATCGTCGACGCTCTCACCGACTGAGCATGGAGCTCCGCGCACTCCCGAGCGCGACGCTCGCGGTGCCGCGCGGCGGCCGGATGCTCCTCCTCGCGATCGCCGCAGCGCTCGCGGTGGGCGTCCTGGCCGTCGTGCACCTCGGCCAGGGCACGGCGACGCTCGACCCGAACGCGCTGTGGCGCGCGCTGACCGGATCCGGCTCCACGCAGGCCGACGCCGTGCTCGTCGCCTCCCGGCTGCCGAGGCTCGCGGCGGGGCTGGTCGTCGGATGCACGCTCGGCGCAGCCGGCGCCGCGCTGCAATCCGTGTCGCGCAACGTGCTCGCCTCCCCGGACACGCTCGCCGTGAACGCGGGGGCGTATCTCGCGGTGGTGTCGATCGCGGCGTTCGGCATCACGCTGCCCGCCCTTCCGGCGGGCGGGGCCGCCTTCCTCGGCGGATTGGCCGCGGCCGCAGTCGTGCTCGGTCTGTCGCGCGCCGGCGCGGGCCCGATCCGGCTGGTCCTGGCCGGTTCGGCACTGACCCTCGCGTTCAGCGGTCTGAGCGGGATGCTCCTGCTCCTCCGCGCGCAGCAGACGACGGGACTGTTCGCCTGGGGGAACGGCTCGCTCGCCCAGATCGGGATGCAGGGAATCGAGCAGCTCGCCCCGATCGCGTTCCTGGCGCTCGCGGGCCTGCTCATCCTCGGCCGGCGCCTCGACATCCTGACGCTCGGTGACGACGAGGCGGCCGTTGTCGGCGTCGACCCGCGCCTCACGCGGAGCATCGCCGTCATCCTGTCCGTGCTGCTCGCGGCGGTCGCCGTGACGATCGCCGGACCGATCGGATTCGTCGGGTTGTGTGCGCCGGCGATCGTCCGGCTGGTCGCGACGCGGGTCCCCGGGCTGATGCGGCATCGGGCGTTCGTGCCCGCGTCGGCGGTGGCCGGTGTCCTCGTCGTGCTGGGCTCGGACGTTCTGCTTCGAGCCGTGTTCGGTGCGCAGGCGGGCGTCTCGGTTCCCACGGGAATCGTCACGACCATCCTGGGTGCCGTCGTGCTCGTGGTGCTCGCGTACCGGTCGCGCGACACGAGCTCGAACAGCCCGACGACGGCGTTCACCCGGCTTCGCAGCCGGCGGGCGTTCGTGCTCACGCTGGTCGTCGCGAGCGTGGCACTGGTCGCCGCCGTGCTCGCTGCGACGCTGCTGGGGGATGCGCGCCTCCTGCTCGGCGACGTCGGAAACTGGCTGACCGGCCAGGCCGGACGGGTCGTCACCTTCGTGCTCGACACCCGGATACCGCGGGTCACTGCTGCTCTGCTGGCGGGTGCGGCGCTCGCCGTCGCTGGCGCCGTGGTGCAGGCGGTGTCGCGCAACCCGCTCGCCGAGCCCGGCATCCTCGGTGTCGTCGGGGGAGCGGGAGTCGGCGCTGTCGCTGTGCTGACGGTCATCCCGCTCGCGAGCTTCTGGCTGGTCGGCGGCGCCGCCCTGGCCGGAGCCGCGGCGGCTGCGGCCGTCGTGTTCGGCCTGGCTGCGCGGAGGGGTCTCGAGCAGAACCGGCTGGTGCTGATCGGTGTCGGAGTCTCTGCGGGAGCGTCGTCCATCGTCAGTCTTCTGATCGTGCTCACCGATCCGTACAACGGGGCCAAGGCGCTCGTCTGGCTCTCCGGGTCGACCTACGGCCGCACGTTCCCGCAGGTGCTGCCCGTGCTGGTCGTGCTCGTCTGCGCCCTGCCCGTGCTCGCCGTCATGAGCCGGCAGCTCGACCTGATCGGGCTGGATCCGGACACGCCTCGCCTGCTAGGCATCCGTCTCGGGCCGGCCCGCTTGGGGCTGCTGAGCGTGGCGGTCGTGCTGACGGCGGCGTCGGTGGCCGCCGTCGGCGTTGTCGGGTTCGTCGGGCTCGTCGCGCCGCATGCCGCTCGGGCGCTGGTCGGTCAGCGTCACGCGCGCGTGATCCCGGTCGCCGCGGTGCTGGGCGCCCTGCTGGTCTGCGTGGCCGACACCATCGGCCGGACCATCATCGCGCCCGCGCAGATCCCGGTCGGCCTGGTGACCGCGGTCGTCGGAGCGCCCTACTTCATCTGGCTGCTCTGGAGGTCCCGCCGCGAAGCGTGAGCGGAGCCGGCCGGGTCAGGCAGCGTCGGGCTATTCGGCGCTCGTCGCAACCGTTACGACGCCGAGCGCGGCGAGCACGCCCGCCGACACCCGCTCGAGCGTCTTCGTGACCCGCGGCCGCCGCAGCCAGACCACCGCGCGAGACGCCAGAACCGACACGATGGCGAGATAGACCATCGCGACGACGGCGTCGACTGCGCCCAGCAGCATGGTGTTGCCGATGGATGCGCTGTCCTGCGGGATGAACTGCGGCGCCACCGCGAGGAAGAACAGCCCGACCTTCGGGTTGAGCAGCGTCGACACGGCGCCGGCCGCCAGGCTCGAATGGAGTCGCACGCGCGGCGGCTCCAGTTCGAGCTTGCCGGCACCCTTGCGGGAGGCGAGGAAGGCGCTCACCCCGAGGTAGACCAGGTACAGGCCGCCGACGATCTTCAGCACGCGGTACGCTTCCGCCGACTGTTCGAGCAGAGCCGCCAGACCGAAGGCGACGGCGGCGGCCCAGATGAGCGAGCCGACCGCCGAGCCGATGGATGCGGCGATGCCGGCGCGCATCCGCACCAGGCTGTACCGGAGAACGAGAAACGTGTCCGGTCCGGGTGTGAGCGCCAGCAGGGCGCAGAGCCCGGCGAAGGCGAGGATCGAGGGCAGCGTCATCGGCACAGAGTAGCAGCGGCCGGAGGTGCGCGCGGCCGCGGGCCAGGTGCCGGTCGGCAGCGGCTAGCGCTGCGTCCGCCGGAGCGCCTCCGCGACGACGAATGCCGGGGACGCTTCGATCAGCGGGCCGTGTCCGGGGAGGATCAGCCGCGCGGGGATGGCGGCGATCGACTGCAGGTTGGCGAGCGCAGCATCCGGATCGGTGTGCCACATCCGGGCGAGCAGCTGCGGCCCCGCGCCGGCCGTGGTGGGGTGCGCGGTGACGAGGGCGTCGCCGGTGATCAGGATGCCCGCATCCGGAAGCAGGTAGGCCGTGTGCCCGGGGGTGTGCCCGGGGATCGGCACAGCCTCGATCCGCTGCCCGGCGACGGTCTGCAGGCCGTCGGGGAGTGGCTGAACCGTGCGGACTCCGACGTCGCCCAGCCCGCCGGCGCGGATCGCGTGCACGGTCCAGCGGGCGACGCGCGGTCTCCAGACCCTCGGGAGGATGTCGCCGACGCCGATCTGGTGCAGCTCGGTTCTGGTGATGTTCGGAAGCTCGTCAGGATGGCCGAAGACGCGGGGTCCGTACCGCTCGACGAGGGCCGCGATGGACCCGATGTGGTCGCTGTGCCCGTGCGTGACCAGGATGCTCGCCAGATCCTCCGGCCGGCCCCCGGCCCGCCTGATCGACTCCTCGACCAGCGGAAGGTCGGCCGGATACCCCGCGTCGACGAGCGCGACCTCGCCGCCGCCCACGAGCACCACCCAATTCGAGGCCGGCCCCTGAACGAACTGAACGCCCGGCGCCATCTCGCCCTGCCACACGATCGAAGAACTCACCTCCCCAGTCTGCCGACAACCCGCCGAGTACACGAATTCTCCGCGTACTCGACGGTTTTCGCCGCACTTCGCGCGTACCCGAGGGGCAGGATGCGCGGACTCGGGGGGACGCGGTGGTTCAGGTGGCGTTAGGGCCGCGTTCACGCGCCGTTCGTCCTGCTGCTCGAAGCTGCAGGAGATCGCACCTCCGTTCTCGAAGATGCCGCCCGCGGCATGGAGGTGCGCGACCCTCACCTCTTTTCCCTAGAAGGAGACCTACGCGTGCGCACTCATAGGCGCGGCCTCATCGCCGCCCTCGTCACCGGATTGGTGGTCGTGGCCCCGTTGACGGCCCTGGCCGCCCCGGCCGCAGCCGCCACACCCACCGTCGTCATCAACGAGGTCGAGTCGGACGGCGGAACGCCTGGCGACTGGATCGAGCTGAAGAACACCGGGACCGATCCTGTCGATCTGTCGGGCTTCATCGTCCGCGACAACAAGGATGCGGACACATTCGCCATCCCGGCCGGCACGATCGTCGCAGCGGGCGACTACTACGTGGCCGACGTCGACCCGGAATTCGGACTCGGGGGCGCGGACAGCGCACGTCTGTTCGAGCCGGACGGCACCACGCTGGTCGACACGTACACCTGGACCGCGGCCGCGACGACCACCTATGGGCGCTGCCCGGATGGCACGGGAGCGTTCACGACGACCGGATCCTCGACCCGCGGGGCTGCGAACGACTGCTCCGCCCCGGTCTCGACCGCGCTCAAGATCAACGAGGTCGAGTCCGACCAGGGCGTCCCCGGCGACTGGATCGAACTGGTGAACACGGGCGCGACTCCGGTCGACGCATCCGGGTACATCCTGAAGGACAACGACGACACCGACGTGTTCCCCATCCCCGCCGGCACCACGATCGCGGCCGGAGGCTTCTACGCGGCGGATGTCGACCCGGTCTTCGGGCTCGGCAAAGCGGACTCCGCGCGTCTGTTCGCGCCCGACGGCACGACCCTCCTCGACACCTACTCCTGGACCGCCCACGCAGCGACGAGCTACGGCCGCTGCCCCGACGGGACCGGCAGTTTCGTGACCACGGTCAGCACCACGAAGGGCGCGGCCAACGACTGTGCGGCGGCGCCGGTCTCCAGTGTGAAGATCAACGAGGTCGAGTCGAACGGCGGCACCCCTGGCGACTGGGTGGAGCTGATCAACACGGGCGGCGCATCCGTCGACCTGACCGGATGGTCGGTGCTCGACAACGACGACACCCACACCAAGGTGCCGCTGCCGGCCGGTTCGACGATCGCCGCGGGCGGGTACTTCGTGGTCGAGGAGTCGACGCTCGGCTTCGGCCTCGGTGCACCGGATTCTGCGCGTCTCTTCGACGCGAGCCAGACCCTGGTCGACTCCTACAGCTGGACCCAGCACGCGGCCTCGACGTACGGACGCTGCCCGAACGGCAGCGGAGCGTTCGCGAGCACCACCTCCACTAAGGGTGCAGCGAACGATTGCAGCGTGCCGGTGAAGATCAACGAGGTCGAGTCCGACGGCGGAACGCCGGGCGACTGGATCGAGCTCATCAACAACGGAACGTCCACGGTCGACCTGTCGGGCTACATCCTGCGCGACAACGACGACTCGCACACCTTCACGCTGCCGGCCGGTTCGACGATCGCCGCGAACGGCTACCTCGCTGAGGACGTCGACCCGTCGTTCGGTCTCGGCGGCGCGGACTCGGCGCGCCTCTTCGCGCCCGATGGCACGACCCTGATCGACTCGTATTCCTGGACCGCGCACGCCGCCACGACGTACGGGCGCTGCCCGAACGGCACCGGCGCCTTCACCACGACCAGCGCCTCGACGAAGGGTGCCGCCAACGCGTGCCCGGGCCAGGTCTCGACGTCGGTGTGGCCGGGCGGAGCGGCCGTGAACACCGTCGACGACGCGAACGTGCTCGGCGGCAACATGAGCGGTCTCTTCTACGAGCCCTCGGGAACCAGCGCGCCGGGCGTGCTCTGGGCGGTCAAGAACGGCCCGGGAACCCTGTTCCGCCTGGTCTGGAACGGCACGATCTGGACTCCGGACACGGCGAACGGATGGGCGGCCGGCAAGGCGCTGCACTACCCGGACGGCACCGGCGACCCCGACTCCGAGGGCGTGACGGTGACCGGAGGCGCTGTCTACGTCTCGACGGAGCGCAACAACTCCGACAGCGGGGTGAGCCGGCCCGAGGTGCTCCGCTTCGACCCGTCGCAGAGCGGCACCTCGCTCAACGCCACCGCCGAGTGGAACCTCACGGCGGACCTCCCGCCGCTGGGCGCGAACCTCGGACTCGAAGCGGTGACGTGGATCTCCGACTCGTACCTGACAGCGCATGGCTTCACGGATGCGCACACCGGCTCGGCGTACTCGCCCGCCTCGTACCCGGGGCACGGCGACGGCCTGTTCTTCGTCGGCGCCGAGGCGAACGGGACGATCTACGCATACGCGCTCACCGCATCCGGGAACTTCACCAGGGTCGCCACGATCAGCAGCGGTATGGCCGGGGTCATGGAACTGCAGTTCGACCAGGAGACCCAGAAGCTCTGGGCCGTCTGCGACGACACCTGCAGCGGCCAGGTCGAGACGCTGACGATCGCGACGACCGGCGCCTCTGCGGGCACGTTCGCGGTCGACCAGGCGTTCGCGCGGCCCGCGGGCATGCCGAACCTCAACAACGAGGGCTTCGCGATGGCGCCGCAGGCGGAATGCGTCAACGGGCTGAAGCCGGCGTTCTGGTCCGACGACACGAACGACGACGGGCATGCGCTCCGGGCCGGGACGGTCGACTGCACCGCTCTCGCAGCGACGACGCCGGTCACGATCTCGGTCGGCACGATCTCGGCCGGCGGAGCCCTCCAGCTGTCAGCCGGCGGGTTCACAGCGGGTGAGACGGTCGAGGTCTGGCTGCACTCGACCCCGGTCAAACTGGCCAGCCTCATCGCGAGCCCGTCGGGTACGGTCAGCGCGCGCATCACCATCCCGGCGAGCACCCCCGCGGGCGCTCACACGCTGGTGCTCACCGGACTGACGTCGGGGGTCACCGGATCGACGGCCCTCACGGTCACCGCGGCGAACGGGTCCATCGCCGGCCTTGCGACCACCGGATCGTCGATCACCACCCCGCTGGCGATCGCTCTGATCGTGTCGCTCGCGGGGATCGCGCTCCTGCTCGTGGGAGTGTTCCGCCGGCGCAAATCGGCCTGACGACTCGAGCGCGCTGACTAGCGGCACATCGACCTTCCCGAGTTCCGGGAAGGTCGATGTGCCGCGACTCGGCGAGGATGGGGCCGGGATGCGCTGGGGCGCGGGATGCGGCCCGTCAGCAGCTCGCGGGAGATGCGGGCGGGCACGGCGTCCCGTTCGCACGCAGCCGCGACAGACGCAAGGCGCGGCGGATGGTGGAGAGGATCCCGGGCTGACGCGGCTCGCTCTCGGCCTCGGCCTCGGCCTCGGCCGGGAGGGGCAGGCGCACCGGGATGCGGCCCGGAGCGAGGTCGTGCAGATTGTTGCGCCGGGAGCCGTCCCAGTTGGCGAAGAGGTAGCCGCCGCCGATGCCGGGCATCGCCTTCACCGGGGTGCGCACCCACGAATCGGGACCGGCGACGTAGCGTGCCTCGCCCCGGGAGATCTGGGACGAAGCGGTCGTCGCGTCGACCACGCCGCTGTCGGTGATCAGGGCGACGATCGCGCCCAGGTGGTCGCGGACGACGATCTCGATCTTCAGGTCAGGTGCATTCATGTCTGATTTCGATGCTACGCAGGGTTATTCATCGACTCCAATAGACGACGCTTCTGCCATTCATCAGCGGCATGAATGAATGCTCGCGGGACGCGGAATAAGAGCATTCTCATCCCCGCCCGGTGCCGCCCGTCGCACCGCAGGGGACAATGGGGGGAAGGGTGGGCATCCCGCCCGGAACGGGGAACGGGCATGGAGCAGCGCAGGCGGCAATCGCGCTGGGCGTTCGCGCTCGGAGCGGCCGCGGTCGCGCTCGTGCTCGCGTCTGCCGGTGTGGCGTTCGCCGTGGCGACCGGCCTGCCCGATCAGGCCGGCGAATCCGTCGGTGTCACCGGTGTGTCCGTCGAGACGGGAACCGGTCCGGCGACGCCCACCGGAACACCGAGCTCGACCCCGACACCGACCGACACGGGAGCAGTCGTCGTCCCCGATCCGACGCCCGTTCCGGCCGACGACCACGGCGGAGACAACGGCAACCGCGGCAAGGGCGGCGGCGGCGACGATAGCGGCGGAAGCGGGAAGAGCGGTGGCAGCGACGACGACTGAGTCGTCGCCGGCTAAGAGCTCTCTCATCGCAGGCTTTCCATCGTCTTAGAAGCACCGGCGAGGGTGGGGATATGGCACGAAGCCAGTCACCAACCGCCGCCCTCGCGGCGCAGACGAAGGGAAGATCGATGTCCGTTCTCAGCACGAAGCGTTCAAAGCTCATCGCCTCCGCGGTCGTCACGGCCGCCCTCATCGCGGGCGGGGTCGGATTCGCGGTCGCGGCCAACGCAGACCAGAGCAGCCAGGTCGTCGACGACAACGGCGGTCAGGGCACCTCGACCGACGACCCCACGTCGGGTCAGAGCCCCACACCCTCGCCCGAGGACTCCTCGCGGCCGACCCCGCCCACCGTGGCGCCGACGACCCCGGTCGTTCCCGGTCCGGCCGTTCCGTCCCCGACGCCGACCGTGGAGGACAACCCGCACCTCGGTGACGACCACCGTCGCGGTGAGGTCGAGCCGGGCGACGACCACGGTGGAGACCGTCACGACGGCAGCGACGACAGCAGCGGCCACGGCGGAAGCGGGCACGGCGGCAGCGGTCGCGGTGGTCACGACGACGGCCCCAACCACGACTGACGCAGCACCACCGGATGGGCTGCCGACTCAGACGAGTCGGTAGCCCATTCCTCGTACGGTCTCGATGCGTTCCGCCCCGAACTTCTGGCGCAGGTAGCCGACATAGACGTCGACGACGTTGGACCCCGGGTCGAAGTCGAATCCCCACACCCTGCTCAGGAGCTGCTCGCGGCTGAGCACCTGCCCCGGGTGGCGCAGGAACTCCTCGGCCAGAGCGAACTCGCGCGCCGACAGGTCCACCTGCCTCCCCTTGGCGGTGGCGCGCCGGGTGCGGGTGTCGAGCTCGAGGCCCTCCACCTCCAGCACGGTCTCTACGACCTTCGAGGCGTCACTGAGCCGCAACCGGATGCGTGCGAGCAGCTCGTCGAACCGGAACGGCTTGGGCATGTAGTCGTTCGCTCCGCCTTCGAGGCTGGTGAGCACATCCTCGGCCGACGACCGCGCGGTCAGGATGATCACCGGCATAGTCGACCCGCCCGCCCGCAGGCTCCGCATCACCTCGTGACCGTCGAGGCCGGGGAGCCCCAGGTCGAGCACGAGCAGGTCGTAATCGCCCGTGGATGCGTGACTCAGCGCATCCGGACCCGTGCGGACCACGGTCGCCTGGAACCCGGCCGCTCTGAGCCCTTTCTCGATGAAGGACGAGATGCGGTCCTCGTCCTCCGCGATGAGGATGCCGGTCATGTCGTTCCTCTCGTCAGCGGAAGGATGATCGTGAACGTCGCGCCCTCGCCGGGCTGCGAGTCGACGGTCACGCGTCCGCCGTGGGCGGCCGCGATGCCCGATACGATCGCCAGCCCGAGCCCCGAGCCGCCGGGACCTCGTCCGCGTGTCGACGGTCCGCGCTGGAACCGCTCGAAGATGCGCTGCTGGGCATCGAGCGGAATGCCGGGACCGAAGTCGCGAACCCAGAGCCGGAGCTGCCCGCCGTCCGGGGCGTCTGCGTCGAGCGCGCTGCCCAGCTCGATCCTCCCGCCGGCCGTTTCGCCGTAGGCGACGGCGTTCGCCGCGAGCTGCAGCATCGCTTGGGTGATGCGGTCGGCGTCCACGTCTACGATGCCGTGGGCACGCTCGGACACCACCCACTCCCGGTCGGCCATCGCTTCCGCCTTCGCCCGGATGCGGTCGGTCAGGTCGGCGATATCCACCGGCGCGAGGTCGAACCCGCCCGCGCGCCCGCTGTCGGCGAGCAGGGTGATGTCGGTGACGAGCCCGCTCATCCGGTCGAGCTCGTCGATCGCGAGGTCGCGGGATGCGGCCACGTCGGCAGGGTCGGACACGTCCACCAGCTCGAGGTGCCCGCGCACGATCGTGAGGGGTGTCTTCAGCTCGTGCCCGACGTCGTCAAGCAGCTGGCGCTGGGCGGTGAGGGCGTCGTCGAGGCGGTCGAGCATCCCGTTCACCGTCGTCGTCAGCTGCGAGATGTCGTCGTTGCCGGCCACCGGGATGCGCTCGGACAGGTCGGATGCGGTGATCCGGTTGGCGGCGTTCGTCAGCGAACGGATCGGCCGCAGCAGCCGCCCCGCGACGAACCAGCCGACGATCCCCACGGCCACCAGTGCGATGGCCGCGACGAGCGCGTAGGTGGTGAACGCGTCGGTCAGCGGCCGGAGCTCAGCCTGGAGGTCGACGGCGGCGACGAAGCTTCCGGTGCGCGCATCCGAGCTCACCTGCACGGGTGCGGCGATGTAGCGGAGGGTTCGGCCGTCGGCCGTGACGGTGCCGCGGACGACGTCGCCGTCCGCGGTCTCGGAGACGACCCGGGTCACGAGGGCCGCATTGCCGTCGAGCCGGAAGTCGACGCTGCCGCCGGGGGAGAGGGCGGGCGCCCGGTCGATGATGGCGAGGCTCGACTCGTTCGCACCCGGTCGCAGGCGCTGGATGATCGCGGTCATCACTCCGTCGAGCGTGGTCGCACCCGAGTCGGCCGCCACGGTCTTCGCGTCGGAGACCAGTGTCGTGAGGCGCTCGTCGACGGTGGCCAGCACGCGCTCGCGCTGCAGGAGGTAAGCGGTCGCGCCGGCCACAGCCATCCCGATTCCAGCGGCGAGCAGCAGGGTCGCGAGGATGCGCACCCGCACCGAGACCCGCACGCGCGGTCGCGCGCCTGGCTCGGACGGCGAGTCGGACATCTGCTCATTATCGACGGCGCCGGCTCGGGTCGGGCGGAATCGCCGGTGAGAAGTTCCTTATGCGGCCGCAATGAACAGGGGAGCGCTCTCTGCGTCGAGTAAATAATTCTTGACACGCTGTCGCGTTTGTTTTACCTTGAGCATGTCAATAATTCTTTACAGGGAGCCATGATGTCATTCGAAGAGAAGAACGCCTGGGCGTTTCTCGTCATCTCTGTGGTGGGCTACACGGTCTACCTCATCCTGGTGCTGTCGCAGACCGCGACGGTGCCGCTCGTGGAGGTCGACTACGTTCCGCCGCTGCTGTGGACGATCGGCGGCGCGATCGTCGCCGGCATCATCGGAGGCATCCTCGTCGCGATCGGATCGCCCAAACCGAACGACCGAACAGACCTGCGCGACAAGCAGATCAAATGGTTCGGCGACCGAGTCGGTCAGGCGTTCGTCGTGATCGGGGCTCTCGGAGCGATGCTGCTCGCGGTGTTCCAGGCGGACTACTTCTGGATCGCCAACGTCGTCTATCTCGGGTTCGTGGTCTCGGCGATCGTCGGATCCGTCGCGAAGCTCGTCGCCTACCGCGCGGGACTCCCCGAATGGTGAAGCCGACGAGGGTGACCAACAGCATCCGTTCGCTGCGCTTCGCGGCAGGCGAGATGACGCAGGCCGACCTCGCCGACCGGATCGGTGTGACCCGCCAGACCGTGATCGCCATCGAGCAGGGGCGGTACTCGCCCTCCCTCGAGATGGCGTTCCAGATCGCCAAGGTGTTCGGGGTTCCCCTCGACTCCGTTTTCCAGTATCCCGATTGACCCGAAAGGCACCATCATGAACGAGACAGACCGCATAACGATGATGAGAGCGATCGCGCAACGACGCTACGGATCGTACGACGTTCTCGAGGAGACCGAGCTCAGCATCCCGACGCCGGCGCCGAACGAGGTGCTGGTGCGGGTGCGGGCCGCGGGGGTGGATGCGGGCACCTGGCACCTCCTGACCGGCCGTCCGCTCCTGATGCGGGTGATCGGGTTCGGGATGCGCGGCCCGAAGCAGCCGGTGCGCGGGCTCGCGTACGCTGGCCGGGTCGAGTCCGTCGGGGCTGCGGTGACCGGCTTCGCTCCCGGAGACGACGTCTTCGGCAGCGCTGAGGCCTGCTTCGCCGAGTATCTGGTCGCGTCGGAGCCGGACGTCGTGTCGATGCCGCAAGGACTCGGGTACGAGAAGGGGGCCGCGCTGCCGATCTCCGGTGTCACGGCGATTCAGGCGGTGCGCGCCGCGGGCGTGCAGGCCGGGCAGCGCGTGCTCGTGATCGGAGCGGCGGGCGGCGTCGGCAGCTACGCCGTGCAACTCGCGGCCGGGCTCGGGGCGGCGGTCACGGGCGTGTGCAGCGGGGCGAAGGCAGACCTGGTGCGAGAACTCGGCGCCGATCGGGTGATCGACTACACCGTGGACGATGTGACAGCAGGCACGGAGAAGTGGGATGCGATCATCGACACCGCGGGCAACCGGCGGCTCTCGCGGCTGCGCGGCATCCTGGCGCCGACCGGAACGCTGGTCCTCGTCGGAGGGGAGGCGGGCGGACCGCTGCTCGGCGGGATGGGCCGGGTGGTGCTCGCGGGAGTCCTCAACGGCTTCACGAAGCAGACCCTGTCCGGGCTGATCTCCAAGGAGAACGCCACCGATCTCGCGGAGCTGGCCGGCCTGGTCGAGGCGGGCCGCCTCGACCCGGCGATCGACACGGTCTACCCGCTGGCGCACGCGGCCGACGCCATCCGGCATCTCGCCGAGGGCCGCGCTCGCGGCAAGGTCGTGCTCGCGGTCTGACGCGGCGCGCGGCGCCGCCCCGCAACGGCGCTGACTCGCGCCAGATCGACCTTCCCGCCGGCCGGGAAGGTCGATCTGCCGCGAGTCAGCGGCGACACACGGCCGACCCGCGCCGACACACGGCCGGCAGAGCCTCAGGCGGTCTGGAAGTACAGGTGGGTGTGGAGTCGGCAACCGGGGTTGAAGGCGGCGCCGCAGGTCGGGCATCCGGAGACCTGCAGGTAGTCGGCGATCGTGAGCTCGGTCGAGCAGACCCCGCAGATGACAGCGAGCTGGTCGCGCTCGCTCACGGGCCACTGCTGCGCCGGATGGTCGGCGTCTTCGAGGTGGCAGAGGTGGCACGGGTAGTAGAGGCCGCAGCAGGCGAACTTGATCGCGATGACGTCTTCCGCCGTGCCGTAGTGCACGCAGCGGGTCTGCTCGTCGATCGTCTGGCCGTGGATGCGCATCCCGGTCACCTTACGCCTCTCGCGGTGAGCGCGTCTCCGAGGTCGTCCGCATGCTTGAGCGACACCACGAGGAACGGGATCACGAACCCTTGGAGGCTCGCCCGGGCGCCCCGCGCCCGCTGGGCCTCGCGAACGCCGGCCGCCAGGCGGGCGAGCACCGGGATGGTGTTGACGGCGACCGCGAGCACGATGGCGATGCGCGCCGGGTCGACCCCGAACCGGGCGAACGGTCGGAGTCCCCGCTCGAACGCGTCGAGCAGGTCGGACACGCGCGTCGTCAGCACGAGCAGGGAGGCAAGCAGCACAGCGGCGAGTACCCGCGTGGTGTTGGCCACGGCGGCCTCGGTGCCGAGGAACAGCAGCTGACACGTCAGCGTGATGAGGATCAGCCAGCGCACCGAGCGCGTCTGCCGGCCGAGTTCGCGCCAGCCGAGCCCCGCGACGAGGTAGCCGACGGTCGCGACCAGCGCAGCAACCGCGGCCGCCCAGAACGTCGACGGCAGGAACGAGACGGCCATCACGACCACGAGCAGCCCGGCCGCTTTCGGGCCGGCGGGTGCGCGGTGCAGCCACCCGGTTCCCGGCCGGTAGAGCGTCAGCATCGCAGGCTCACCTCGTAACGGTCCACGACCTCGGCCGGCTCGCCGACGTCGATCAGCCGGCCGTCCTCGAAGCGCACGGCGACGTCGCACCGCGCGGCCAGTCGCAGATCGTGGGTCACGAGCACCAGCTGGCGCCCGGCGGCAGCGGCCGCGTCGGAGAGGAGGTGGTCGGCGATCCGGATGCTGTTGCGAGCATCCAGATACGCCGTCGGTTCGTCTGCGATCACCAGCGAGGGGTTCCGGATGAGCGCGGCACATAGCGCGAGCAGCTGCTTCTGCCCGCCCGAGAGGTCGTGCGAAGGCTGGGCGGCGAGTTCCGCCAGCCCGAACTCGGCGAGTGCCGCCTCGACGCGCGCGGCGGACTCGGAGCGGGGGAGGCGCTCGCCGCGCAGCGAGAAGGCGGCGTCTTCGGCCACGGTCGGCATGATGATCTGGGCGTCCGGATTGCTGAACACGAACGAGGTGCGGCGGCGGTGGGCAGCGGCATCCCGCACGGGATCGAGACCGTGCACGCTCAACGCGCCCGCTGTCGGGGCGATCAGGCCGCCGAGGAGCCGGGCGAACGTCGACTTGCCCGAGCCGTTGGATCCGATCACGGCGATCCGCCCCTGATCGAGCGTCAGGGTCACGCCGTCGAGGGCGACCCGGTCGCCGAGGCTCACGGTGACGTCGCGGAGGGAGAGCTCGCTCATCGGCGCATCCTCCGGCTCACGCGGCGCCGCATCCGTCGGCGCGGCATCACGGAACACGGGTGCCGGGCTCGGAGTCGACCGCAGCGTCTGCGGCCGCCTCCTTTACGGCCGGCGCGGCCGGGCGCTGGGCGAAGCGGAAGGCACGGGGATACGCGCGCACGAGCGTCATGGTGATCGCGGTGGCGATGACCGCTTTGACGATGTCGCCCGGCAGGAACACGGTGCTCTGCAGCGCGGTCTCGGCGAGCGGGAGCCGCGTGATCAGCGACTGCACCGGGATGCCGAACGCGTAGACGACGAGGATGCCACCGACCACCGCACCGAGGATCGTTCGCGGCCAGGTCGGTTTGCGGCCTCCGGCGTGCACGATCGCGCCTGTGACGAAGGCGCCGAAGATCCAGCCGACGATGTAGCCGCCCGACGGACCGAGGAACACGGCGATTCCACCGGCCCCTCCTGAGAGCAGCGGGAGGCCGACAGCGACGAGCACGACGAACACGAGCATCGAGAGCGCCCCACGCCACGGGCCGAGAATCGCGCCGGCCAGCATCACGCCGAGTGTCTGCGCGGTGATCGGGACCGCGCCGAAGACGGAGATCCCGCCCGGCAGTCCGAGCACGGCGACGATGGCGGCGAACACCGCGATCCGCGCGATGTCGGTGGCGTCGATACGCAGTCGACGAGTCATGGGGAACCTTGCTTTCTGTGGTGCTTCCGGAGGTTTCTTGAACGCCGTTCACCTGAACACCGTTCACCTGAACTGCGTTCACTATACTGACGGCATGGCCGGAACGGAAAGCGCGAACTCCAGAAACGTGCGGCACTCCCGCGACGACGTCGCCGAGGCCGCCCTGCGCATCCTCGACGAGCTCGGGTTGCCCGACCTCACGATGCGGCGGCTGGGCGCCGCGCTCGACGTGCAGCCGAGCGCCCTCTACTGGCACTTCCCCAACAAGCAGACACTGCTGGCCGAACTGGCCGACCGCATCGTCGCGCAGCACGCGCCCGCCGTCGATCCCGACGCCGACTGGGTCGCCCGCACCCGCGCCGAGTCAGCGGGGCTCCGGGATGCTCTGCTCGCCTACCGCGACGGGGCAGAGGTGGTCTCCAGCACGTTCGCGCTCGGGCTCGGCGCATCCGCCCCCCTGGAGCGTCTCAGCGCAGCGATCGCTGCCGGTGGCTTCGACGACGAGACCGCTCACCGTGCGGCCACCGCCCTGCTTCACTTCATCCTCGGCCACGTCTCGCACGAACAGCAGCGACTCCAGTACGACAGTCTCGGTGTGCTCGCCGATGGGGCGACTCCGGATGCGCTCGACGGCGGCGTCGACCAGGGCGAGGCGTTCGAGTTCGGCGTGACGCTGCTCGTGACGGGACTGGAGCGGCTCGCCGTTTCACGCTGAACGCCGCGCGCTCGCCCGTCGTCGCGACCGTTGCGGTTGCGAGCTGCGGCTCAGTCGTTGCCGAAGCCGACCTTCGCGCCGCCGGTCACCCGCACGGCCAGGTTGAAGAGGGCGGCGAACACGGCGCCGAGCGCGGTGACGATGATCAGCTCCAGCAACGCGACCACACCGGTGAAGGCCATCACGCTCTCGAACGTCATCCCGTCGAGGAGTGAGGAGCCCTGCGCGCCGGCGATGTCGGTGAGCAGACCGCGGGCGGTGTCGAGGAGGCCTGTGCTGGCGAGCACGTTCCAGGCGAGGAACGTGATGACGATGGTCACGGCCGCCAGCGCGAACGCCACGAGGAACGCGAGCTTCACGCTCGACCATGCGTCGATGAAGACGAGAAGAAGCGTCACCCGCTTTTTCTTGCGTTTCGTGCTCACTGCTGCCCCGCATCCGTCACCGTGGTTCTGGCCGGCGATCCCCGATGTCAGTGTACCGGCGAGCCTGTCGAGAAGCTGGGCGCCGCGGTCACCGTGCCGTGAACAGGTCGATCAGCCACCAGCCGACGAGGAAGGCCGCGATCACGAGGCCCAGCACCGGGAACGACTGCCGCAGCCGGCGGCCTTGGGGCGCGATCGAGCGCCCCGGTTCGGCGCCGGCGTGATCGTCGCTGTAGCGTCCCGCCCGGTCGGTGGTCTTGCTGCCGACGGTGGCCAGGATGCGGAACAGCCGCCGCACGACGGACGCATCCGTCATGCGGAACGGGGCCGAGGAGTAGACGAGCATCCAGTCGTCGACGACCTCCACATCGAACGCCTGGGCCTCGTCGATGAGCAGGGCCATCAGGTCGGGCGTCAGCAGGTAGAGGGCGTCGCGTTCGTATTCGCGCGGGCAGTACAGCGTGAAGTACCGGTCGAAGTCGCCTTCGAGCGAGAGACGCTGCGAGCGTGCGAAGACCTCGGGCAGGTTGGTGGCGCCGAAGAGTCCGTTGTTGCTCTTGGCGTCGAGCAGGATGTGCGGCATCGGCCGGTCGAGCCGCACAGCGAGGTACCCCCAGTGGTGCACCTGACGTGACTTGCCCGATCCAGTCGTGTACTCGTAGTTCCCGATGTCGAAGTAGCGTCCGGTCGTGGCGGTGAGCCGGTCCCGGATGCGGCGCTCCGACCCCTCCTGGAAGATCGCGCCGGCGTAGGCGGGCGGGCCGGTGACCGGGGTGAAGGTCAGGCCGTTGGCGCGTGCGAAGCGGTCGAGGCGCATCCAGCCGCCCCACTTGGTCCGCGACGCCAGCATCGAGAGCGCCACGGCCACGGCGATGCCGACCACTGCGACAACCAGAAAGAGCGCGGACGACCCGGGCGAGCCGGTCGCGAAGGAGGCGAACACGGGGATGAAGACGAAGATGGCCACCATCGCGCCGATCACCGTCCAGAGGACCACCGCGATCGTGTTGCGGCTCCACGGCGCACCGCTTGCTCGTGTCTCGCGTCGGTACGCGGCGACCTCGGCCATCGTGATCGGCCTGGTCAGGGCGGAGAAGTCGGCGGTCGCCGGAAAGGTCTCGGGCACGAGCCCACCCTATCGACGCCGGGTGACCGGTGAGTATCGTGGGGCAGGTGAACGAATATGCGCTCTCCTCCCGCGCCGAAGTGCGCACCGACCGCCCGGAACGCTGGGCCAAACAACTCGTCTCGCACTTGAGCACCAAGCTGACGACGCGAGAGGTTCCCAACGGCCACGCGCTGGACATCGGCGATGCGGAGGGTCGCGTGTTGGTCGAACCCGGCAGGATCGTGCTGACGGCGGTGGCCGACGACGAGGAGACCCTCGAGCGCGTGGAGACCGTTCTCGCGAGCCACCTCGAACGCTTCGGCGCGGCCGAGGGCTTCAAGGTCGACTGGGAGCGCTGACCGGCTGAAACATACCGTCCGTCCGGTTGCGTGTATCATTTTCGGGAGGGCGCCGACGCCGCTCGACCGTCGCAGATTGGGGGTGTGACGGTCCCCGTCGGCGCCTTTTCGGCGTCGGCGGACGTGTCTGCTGAGTCGTGTTCCGCATCCGGCCGGTGAGCGTTGGCCCTTGTTCTGGGCGCATTCCTGTACGAACTCTCACGATTCTTTGGTTTCTTGCAGTAACGCACGTCGATAGGTTCAGCTCAATGGACCCACTGGAAACCATCCGCCGGCTCACGAAGGTCATGCAATATGTCGCGTGGGGAATACTCGGTTGCATCAGGCTACATTGCCGGACACACGGAGGTGTTGGTGCGTACTTCAAGGGCATTTTCTAGCGTCCAATTGCGAACGTGGTCTCGTGCCACCTTCATTGCTGGCTCTGCGCTTCTCGTCTGCGTGCTCGCAGTGCAACTGATTCTTCCTGCACTGCAATTGACGTGGTTGACGGGCCCGATTGCTTTTGCGACCGTGTTTGGTGGGTCCTTTCTGCGTATTCGGGGAGGCCAGCAGAAAGAAGAAGAGGACCGACTGGTGTCGGATGCCGCGTCGTCGATTCAGGGCGAAGACGCTGACGGCGGCGACCGGCGGCGCACGGAGGAAGATTAGGTTTGCTCCGAATGAGCAACTTGGGCCTACTTCGAGACTGCGCACTTCAGTTGGGACCGCCTGCAGAGTCCAGCCGTCCTTCGGCAGAAAGTCACCGTGTGGTCATCGGCGGGATCGTCACAGCGTTGGGTCACTCATGACGGCGTTTGCCGCAATCGCATTGTGCGTCGGAGCTGGGTTCGTGCTCGCAGGTGTGAGTCTGGTGTTTTTGCGAGCCATGGCTTCCGAGTGGCTGATCATACGAGCTCAACGCGCCGACGTGCGGCCACCGTTGTTCATCAACTCCAGATATCTTCTCTTCGTCGGCGTTTTCACCGTCGTGGTCGGGGCTATTGCGATAGTGCTTGGTGCAACTCGATAGGCGTAGCGCGTAGCTGGAACTCGTCGCGGTGGTCGAGGACGTCGATCGGGGTGACGCTCGTGCCGAACTACCAGCGAACCAAGAGGCAACCGATCATCGCCGAGCGTCAGACGCTCACAGCACGGCATAGCGAGCGCCCGGCCGGGCCGCCTCGTCGGGAACGGTAACCCAGGAGGAGTGCAGATGTTTACGTTCAGCAGGGCCTTCTCCGTCGCGCAAGTAGTTCTCGCTGTCTTGGCTCCGATGGTGGTGCTCGTCGGCGTCCTCTTCTTCGCTGGAAACGGTCGGCCGTCGGAGAACCTTGTGATGGCTCTCATCGCCTTCGTCGCATTCGTTGCGCTGGTGGCTCTCGCCAGACTGGTGAATCTCTCAGTCGTCGCCGCGAGCCGAAAATCGCTGCCGAACTCAGCTGAATCGCTTGCCCGATTCGGCGGCTACCTGAATCGAAAGTCATACGAGAGGCTTGTGCCTTCGTTTGTATCCGGAGCGCTCCGATACCAGGCATCCTTGCCGCTCACAGTCCTGGCGGACGACAGAGAAGTCAAGATATGGACCAGATCTCCGTCCGTGGCGATCCTCAGCATTCCGTGGGTGTCAATCCAGAGCTTCTCCGCCATCGACAGGCCCTTTCGCAGGGCTGTTGAGATTCACGGTAGCCATCCGCTTCCGATCACGCTCGTTCTCCAATCGGAGCGCTTCTTCGGAGCGAAGCCCGACGTTCGAACATTGGTTGCCCAGCTCGAAAGCAAAATCTCGGCCTCGAGTAATTGAGATCAAGAATCGCCTCGCTGAATTCCGCTACGCTGCGGGTGCGAAGTTGGATGTAGCGCCGGCGGCGGCTAGGCGTGGCAGAAGGAAGAGACATGGGAACTGTACTGCCGAACCTTATCGTCGGGCCGATAGCGCTGTGCCTGGGCATTCTGGTATTCATCTTTCGCGCACGAATTCGCGACTGGACAGTGGACTCCCAGGGGGCGATGTTCGGGCACAAGACTGCTGAGACAGCAGGGCGGCTGCAGACGCCGATCTGGGTCGGTGTTGCCGGGATATTCATCGCCGCTATTGGGGTCCTAATGATTGTCGGTGGCATCGCAGTTCTCTTGGCGGCAAAGTGATGACGAATGGCAGTATCAAAGGAACTTCGAGCGAGGATAGGGTTTCGTGAAGGACAGGCAAACTGCGCGTAGTGCCTATTGGCTGTCGGGTGCATCCTTGCTGGTAGTGAGTGGCGCAGCTGTGCGACTCATAGCCCAATTTGCGCAGTCCCCTGATCGGAGCAGTCGTAATCTGGCTATCTTCCTCACCGTTCTTGTGGGGGCGGTGATCCTCTGCGTCGTCTCCACGCTCATCTACTCGGTTGTCAAAGTTGCTGAGGCGTCACGGGTGAAACGGAATGTGCCAGACGCCTATGTCTTCATCGCCCGCGTCTCGGAAGACTTCCTTGAAACGATGAACAGCTTCGCGTTAGCGGACGCCTCACGGCCCCTGAGGCGCGGCTTGGCCAATCCCGTGCTCAGCATTGATTCTGAAGCGATATCCGTCTGGCGTGGAATCCGTGATCCGAAACGGGCAGCCAGCTTTCCCGCGAGCGAGGTGGTGGCGATCGTGGTGGAGGAGTCCCGGAAGCGCGGGTTTCGGCAGTCCAGTCTGGTGATGACTGTCGCCGGAACAGACCGTGAACTCAGGTGGAGGGTCCAAAAGCTGGGCCTGCTCGGCCTATGGCCGGTGCGGCACAAAGCCATCAAAGCTGCGCGGGCAAGGATTGTGGGTCTCACGATCGGTTCAGCGGAATCGTCCACGACCGAACTGGGGAGTTGGGATAGGGGATGAGCGAATCGCCTCCGAAGGCTCGCTTGTGCTGGGCCTCACTCATCGTCACCGTATCTCGGAGGTTCTGGCGGATCGGCGTTGGCTTTGGAGGACGAAATGACACAAGACGATCTGCCCGATGAGGATGTTCCTGCCATCCCGCAATCTCCAATCCCCGGCTACTATCGGTACACCCCAGGTGTGAATCGCTGGCTTTACCACGACGGAGAAAGGTGGGTCGGCGATCCGGTCAAGCTTCCCTGGTACAAGATTCCGCTGCCGTGGGCGAGGGGCCGAGCGCCCCTTGGAGCTCTAGTCGGCGTGCTTGCGGCCGGGGTATTGGTCGCGATCGGGAGCTGGTTGGGCGTCCTGAGATGAGCTCCCGCCGCCACGTATCCATACATAGAACTAGCAGTTTGGAATGGGATCCGATCAATGGGATTGATTCCGTCAGCACTACGACCTTGCTTGGCCCACAGGCAAGTTGTCTCAGTGGAGTGCCGTGAACGTCAGTGAAGCAGTAACGATCCGCAAAGCGACCGAGGTGGCCGCACCGAGCGAGTCGGACATCAAGTATGGATATCTCCGGGGTCTTCTGTCGCCAGCGGATTGTGTGAGCTACTTCTCGCAACAGATGGCGGAAGGTGCTCCGCTCAGCGGACCAGCCGAGCAGATTGCTCTTTTGCTTTCGGACGAGCTCGAAAAGTTTGAGGTCCTCGCGAGGGGCCTTGCGAGTCCACGTGGAGCGGAGTCAAGACGGTATTGGATTCTTGTAGCGCTCGTTGTGGCCTCAGATCAACGCCCACGAAGCATCGAGAATGTCGAAGATGCGTACGAGTTCTTCGACTCCGACGAATCGTTGCTGGATTTTGTGCCGTGGATACGGCCGGACTTCAACATCCCGAGTGAGGAGAAACTCTTCCGGCGACTCGGGTCATACATTGCAGGCGAAACGGAGTGGGCGAAGAGCCGGCCTGGCGCAAAAGCGGACGAAGCTGAATGCCGACACGAATAGGTGCCGGTTCGCGAAGCGCGGATGTCGTGACCGAATCAACGGGTTGCCTTACAGACGTTCACCCCTGCCGGTCTCACCTTCGGTGCGGCGGGCGTTACGCTGCTGTTCGGCGGGGAAGCAGGCGCAGCGATCACCGGTCTAGCATCCACTACTGGCAAAGCCGGGAGGCAAACAAATGAGACTCTCGGCAAGGATCGCCCTCTATTGCCTGGTGGGCATCGTCCTCATAATCACGTCGGTGTCCCAGATCGCGCGGCTGTACGGCTCGGGATCACGCTTTGCGGCATCCACGTTCCTCGGCCTGTTCCTGGCAGTTGTAGTCGTGCTGGTGATCTATCTGAGCTTCGCCGCGGCTGTAGGTCGCATGCTCAGCAAGGTCCGCAAACGCAATCGAAATGGTGTCCAGATCCTGTTCGCAGCAGACGAACGGCTCTGGGAACCAGCCGCTCCGACCGGGCCGATTCCCCGAGTCCGCTACGGGGTCATGGATGCATCGCCCGATGGTTTGCGATTCTTTGCAGGCGTCAACGACCCGCAGGTTCGCGTGTTCATCGCCGCACCGCTCGTGGAGCGCATGACTGTTGGTAGTGGAAGGCTCGGCCTGCGCAGAATTCGCAGCCTCGAGGTGAGGCTTCGTCCGGGAGCTTCGACCGCGCCACTGATCTGCTTTCCCATCCGACCCACATTCGCGGCGGAGAATCCATCGATCCTCCAGCACAAGTTCATCGAGGCCCAGAAGTTGCTCACTGGTGCGTTGAACTGATCGCTCGGTCCCTGCTGCGCTCAAGTTGCGTGATCGCGGCTGCCCGTCAGCGATCGGCAGCAATCAACTCGGGCAGCCCTTTGAGCGCCTCGTACCGCTCCGCCCGCACGATCCCCGGCAGCAGGATCGCCCACATCTGCTGCACGCGCTCGCGCAGATCCTTGCGGCCGGTCATCGTCTCCGACACGAGCTGAACCCCCGTGAAAGCGGGGATGATGAAGTGTGCCAGGATCGCGGGCTCGACCCGCGGGTCGACATCGCCCTCGTCGATGGCGCGGCTGGTGAGTGTCTCGAAGGTGGCCAGCCAGTCCTCGTAGGGGTCGGCGACAGGGCGTTCGAAGTTGGAGACCTCGGTTGTGAGACGGATGCCCGCCTGCACGATCCGGTCGCTGAGCAGCTGGCCCGCGAGGCCGGCGCACAGCCGGATCATCGTCTCGAGCGCCGGGTATCCCTGCTCCATGATGGCGGTGCCGGCAGAGAACGAGATCTCGTGCTGGCGCTGGATGACGGCCCGGGCGATGTCGTCCTTCGACGGGAAGTGGAAGTACAGCGCGCCCTTGGTGACGGATGCGGCGGTCGCGATGTCCGCGATCGAAGCGCTGCCGTATCCCTGACGCTCGAAGACCGCGGCCGCGCCCGCGACGATGGCTTCTCTGGTGAGCTGAGCACGAGCCTGCTTGACCATGCGGGACGACTCCTGAGGTCGGTTCCGGGCTGAACCTCGTCCCCGGTGTCCCCCCTCCGGAAACGGCTACCACCCACCGTAATGGAAGAGGGGTGCCGATGAGCAGTGGCGGGCGTAAGTTCGTAGGCGTCCACCCCCACCACTGCCAGGAGGTCTCCATGCCGACCGTCGCCGACACCATCGTCGAGATCATCGAGAACGCCGGAGTGAAACGGGTCTACGGCCTCCCCGGCGACTCGCTCAACGGCTTCACGGATGCGCTGCGCCGGGCCGGAACGGTGGCGTGGCAGCACGTGCGCCACGAGGAGGCGGCAGCGTTCGCCGCCGGCGCGGAGGCGTCGCTCACCAACGAACTGGCCGTCTGCGCGGGCAGCTGCGGACCGGGCAACCTGCACTTCATCAACGGTCTGTTCGACGCGAACCGCAACCGGGTCCCGGTGCTCGCGATCGCCGCGCACATCCCCGAGGCGGAGATCGGGAGCACCTACTTCCAGGAGACGCACCCGCAGGAGCTCTTCCGCGAGTGCAGCGTCTACTGCGAGCTGGTCAGTGTGCCGGAGCAGCTTCCGCGGGTGCTCGAGATCGCGATGCGCACGGCGATCGAACGGCGGGGCGTCGCCGTCATCGTGGTTCCAGGCGAGGTCTTTCTGAAGGACTCCGTCGGCCGGCGCCCATCGGCGGCGATCACCTACTCGCCGCGCATCACCCGGCCCGAAGCGTCCGGGCTGCAGGCCGCGGCCGACCTGCTCAACTCCGCGCGCAAGGTCACGATCCTCGGCGGTGCCGGCACCGAGGGAGCGCACGGCCACCTGCTCGCGATCGCCGAGAAGCTGCAGGCGCCCATCGTCCACGCGCTGCGCGGCAAGGAGTTCATCGAGTACGACAACCCCTACGACGTCGGGATGACCGGGCTGCTGGGGTTCTCATCCGGCTACCGGGCGATGGAGAGCTGCGACGCGCTGCTCATGCTCGGCACCGACTTCCCGTATCAGCAGTTCTATCCGTCGAAGGCGAAGGTCATCCAGGTCGACATCCGGGGCGAGCAGCTCGGCCGGCGCACCCCCATCGACCTGGGGCTGGTCGGCAGCGTTCGGGACACGGTGGATGCGCTGCTCCCGCTCCTCAAGGACCGCAACGACACGAAGCACCTCGACGCATCGACGGCCCACTACGCGAAGGCGCGCAAGAGCCTCGATGAGCTGGCCGTGAACGATCGCGACCGCACGCCCATCCACCCCCAATACCTCGCCCGCCTGATCAGCGAGCTCGCCACCGAGGATGCGGTGTTCATCCCCGACGTCGGATCGCCCGTGGTGTGGGCGGCCCGCTACCTGCGCATGAACGGAGCGCGTCGGCTGATCGGGTCGTTCTCGCACGGCAGCATGGCGAACGCGCTGCCGCAGGCCGTCGGGGTGCAATCCGCGTTTCCGGAACGGCAGGTGGTCGCGCTCGCCGGGGACGGCGGCCTGGCGATGCTGCTGGGGGAGCTGCTCACGCTGCGGCAGAACAAGCTGCCGGTGAAGATCGTCGTGTTCAACAACTCCTCGCTGAACTTCGTCGAGGTCGAGATGAAGGCCGCCGGATTCGTGAACTTCGGCACGGGGCTCGACAATCCGAACTTCGCCGACGTCGCGACGGCGGTGGGGCTTTACGGCCAGCGCGTCGAGAAGCCCGGCGACCTCGAGGGTGCGCTGCGGGCGGCGTTCGAGCACGACGGGCCTGCGCTGGTGGATGTTGTCGTCGCGCGGCAGGAACTGTCCATTCCGCCCGCGATCACGGCCGAGCAGGTCAAGGGATTCACGCTCTACGCACTGCGCACGATCATGTCGGGCCGCGGCGACGAGCTGATAGATCTCGCAGACACGAACGTGTTCCGGCGGATGTTCGACTGAGAGCCCCCTGACGATTCGTCGGGAAACGCCGGGTTCGCCAGTCGTTTCGCAGGCGTCGCCCAATAACGTTTGCGTGTGCGACGCCCCAGCTTTCCCCAACCTGACGAGCCCCGCGACGAGCGGGAGCCGGCCACCGAGATCTTCGGCCGCGTTCCCGAGCGCGACCCGCGGCGGCCCGTGCGTGCGACGCGCCCGGCGGATGGGCGTGGGCAGGCGGCTGCGCAGGGTGCTGCTGGTGGCGTGGGCGATCTCTTCGGCAGCGGCTTCGGCAGCAACGGCGGCGGCAACAACGGCGGCAACGGCGGCGACGACGGCGGGAGCGGACCGGGGGAACCCGGCGGCCCAGGCAAGCCGCGCAAGCGCCGCAGCCGCACCAAGCGAATCCTCGGCTGGACGGCTTTCGGCCTCGCCGTCGTGCTGGTGGTGGTCGGCGGATACGCGGCGTACAGCTACTTCCGCTTTGTCAACGGCGTGAAGCACGTCGACGCCATCTCCCAGTCGAACAAGCCGTCGACGGATGCGGACGGAACCGACCAGAACATCCTGCTCGTCGGCGACGACCACCGTCCCGACAACGCGTCGCAGGCCGAACTCGACCAGCTCGGCACCACCGCAGACGGCGGAGGCACGAACACCGACACGATGATGATCCTGCACATCCCCGCCGACGGCCGGTCCGCGACCCTCATCTCGCTTCCGCGCGACTCGTGGGTCGAGGTGCCCGGTCACGGCATGAACAAGCTCAACTCCGCGTTCTCCATGGGCGGCGGAAACAGCAACCCGGCGGGCGGCGCGCAGCTGCTCATCCAGACCGTGCAGAACCTCACCGGGCTGACGATCGACCACTACGTGCGTGTCTCGCTGCTCGGCTTCTACGACATCGCGAACGCGCTCGGCCCCATTCAGGTGTGCCTGAACAACGCGGTCGACGACCCGTACTCGCAAGCGGTCTTCCCGGCAGGCGTGTCGACACTCGACGCGCACCAGGCGCTCGCGTTCGTGCGTCAGCGCCACGGTCTGCCGCGCGGCGATCTCGACCGGGTCGTGCGCCAGCAGTACTTCCTCTCCGTCGAGGCACGCAAGTTCCTCTCGGCCGGCACCCTGCTCAATCCGGGCAAGCTCACGAAGGTGCTGGATGCGGTGAGCGGCTCGCTCGAGACAGACCCCGGACTCAACTTCCTCTCCCTCGCAGCCCAGCTGCAGGGCCTGACGGGCGGCAAGATCCAGTCGGCGACCATCCCGATCTCCGGCACGCCCACGATCCGCGTCAACGGCCAGAACCTCTCGATCGTCCAGGTCGACACCGCCGCGATGCCAGCGTTCATCCAGAGCCTCGTCAGCCCGCCGAGTCCGAGCGCGTACGACAAGGCGACCGCGGCCAAGCCCGCCGATACGACCGTCACCGTGCTCAACGGCGGCAGCGCGAACGGTGCCGCGACCGCGGCGACGCAGACCCTGGCGGCGGCCGGCTTCACGACGGGCACGCCGGGGGATGCGAACACCAGCGCGACCACGGTCATCCAGTACCCAGCGGGGCAGGAGGCGCAGGCCAAGGCGGTCGCGGCGTTCCTGCCCGGAGCGACCGTTCAGGAGACCGCGTCGGTCAAGGGCGTCACCGTGGTGCTCGGCGAGGACGGGATCATGCCCGCCGCGCCGACCGCCGGTGCGCCGGCCGGAGGTGCGCCCGCCGTGACGCCCACGCCGAGCTCGCCCGCCCACAACTACAGCGACACGGTCTGCATCAACTGACCGGCGGACGGCGTTGGTCCGGCAGCGCAGGCAGTGCGGCCTCAGGCGCCCGGCTCGTCCTCGATGGCGGCGAGCATCCGGCGCGAGATGTCCAGGAAGTCTGCCTGCTGCTCGTCGGTCAGCGGATCGAAGAGGATGCGCCGGATCGTCGCCGTGTGCTCCGGCAGCACCCGCACCACGACTCGCCGGCCTTCGCCGGTGAGGTGGATGTAGCTGGCCCGCTTGTCCTCGGAGCACTCCTGCCGGTCCACGAGACCGCGGGCCTCCATCCTGGTGACCTGGTGCGAGACGCGGCTCTTCTCCCAGCCGGTCACCGCCACGAGCTCACGCACCCGCAGCCTTCGACCGGGGGAGCGCACGAGCGCCATCAGCACCTCGAGCTCCGAGATCGACACGCCGGCGTCGCGTTGCAGCTGGGCGTCGAGCGCACGGTCGAAGCCGCGGCGCATCCGGTAGAAGGTGGAGAAGAGTTCGTCCTCTTGCTCTGTCAGCTTCCGCGGATCGGGTTTCGGGAATGCGCTGGGCATATGCCATCCTCCCATGCCACCCGTGCCGGGAGCGGGTATCGGCGAAGCGCGCCGGGTCAGTGGGCGAGCTGCTCGAGAAGGATCACCGCGACGCCGAGCGCCACGATGGCTCCGAGGGCGAGCAGCCGCTTGCCGAAGCTCAGTCTGGTGCGCCTCACCGCGATCAGCGCGATGACGGCGAGGGAGACGATCAGGGCGATGAGCGAGATCCTCAACGCCGTTCCGTTCTCGATCACGCCGAACGCGGCGAGCCCGAGCGCGATGGCGGGCACGCCCAGAACGGTGAGGGCACGGGATGCGACGGCCACCATGTGCCGGAACTCGCGCGAGCTCGGCAAGGTGTTGTGCACGATCATGTGGGAGATGAGATCGGAGGCGAGGCCGGCGAGCAGCACGCCCGCGACCGAGATCACCAGGGTCCACAGCACGTCGCCGGCGCGAGGCGTTTCGGCGTGGCTGCCCAGTGCGACGAGCACCGCCAGGGCCGTGAACGTGGCGTAGATGCGTTCGCGCAGCCGATCGCCGGCCGCGCGGCGTTCCTCCTCGGTCGCGTCGTCGGGGAGCTCGGTGTCGTCCGGTCGTCTGCGCTCTGGCCTCGCCATCCGTGCCCCTTTTCGCTCGGGCGTCGAGCCTACCGTCGGGTTAGGCTCGACGTGAAGCACAGGCGCCGTCAGCGAAGGAACGCTATGCCCGCGACCCTCTGGAACCCCGCAAGCTACGACCGCTACCAGGTCGAACGGTCGCGACCGTTCTTCGACCTCGTCTCGCGGATCGATGCCGACTCGCCCCGCCGGGTGGTCGACCTCGGATGCGGGCCGGGTCAGCTGACGGAGACCCTTGCACGCCGCTGGCCCGACGCCGAGGTCGTCGGCTTCGACTCCTCGCCGGAGATCCTCGCACGGGCGCGCGCACGCGACGACGCGCCCGCCAATCTGAGCTTCGACGAGCTCGACATCGGCGCCTGGATGCCCGGCGCATCCGACGACGTCGTCATCACCAATGCGGCGCTGCAGTGGGTGCCGAACCACCGTGAACTGCTTCCGCGCTGGCTCGAGGCGCTCCCGCCGGGAGGGTGGTTCGCGATGCAGGTTCCGGGCAATTTCGGGGCAGCGTCGCACCGATTGCTGCGTGAGACCGCCGCGGGTCCGCGGTGGAGGGACCGGCTCGACGGTGTGCTCCGGCACGAGGATGCGGTCGGTGAGCCCGACGACTACCTCGCCACGTTCCTCGATGCGGGCTATCGCACCACGGCGTGGGAGACCACGTATCTGCAGGTGCTCCCCGGTGCGGACCCCGTGCTCGACTGGATGCGCGGAACAGCCCTGCGGCCGGTGCTCAGCGCGCTCGGCGACGACGGGCCGGACTTCGAAGCCGAGCTCGGCGCGCGTCTGCGCGATGCGTACCCAGCCGGCCCGCACGGAACCGTGTTCCCGTTCCGTCGGACGTTCGCGGTCGGCGTGCGCGACTGACGCGCGCCGCGCCGCCTCCGGGAGCGCATCGGATCGTCTCGCGCCGGGAATGGATCGCACCGTCGACACGTTCGGGCATGGTGACACGTCACCAAACCAACGAAAGGTCTCTTCATGACGAAGATCGCGATCATCATCGGCAGCACCCGGCCGGGGCGTCACGGCGAAGCCGTCGCACGCTGGGTGAACGAGCACGCCGCACAGCGCGAGGGCGTCGAGTACGAGCTCGTCGACCTGAAGGACTGGGAGCTTCCTCACCTCGACGAGCCCCTGCCCGCCGGCGCCGGCCAGTACGCCGGTGAGCACACCAAGGCGTGGGCGGCGAAGATCGGCGAGTTCGACGGCTACGTCTTCGTCACGCCGGAGTACAACCACAGCACCTCGGGCGTGCTCAAGAACGCCATCGACTACGTCGGCGCCGAGTGGTACAACAAGGCAGCCGCCTTCGTGAGCTACGGAGTCTTCGGCGGCGCCCGAGCCGTCGAGCACCTGCGTCTCGTGCTGTCGCAGCTGCAGGTCGCGACCGTTTCGGCCCACGTCGGACTGAGCCTCGCGCACGACTTCGAGAACTGGTCGCTGAAGGCGACCCCGCAGCAGGAGGCTGCCCTGACCCCGCTGTTCAACCAGCTCGAGTCGTGGTCGACGGCGCTGGCCGGCGTGCGCAACGCGCAGGACGAGGCCTCCGAGGACGCGGCCGCCTGACCGGCCGCGGCGCTGAACGCAGAGTTCGCGCACACAAGGAGGCGGGGCGCTGGGTGGAGCGCCCCGCCTCCTTCACGATCCCGTCCCGATCAGGTCTGGCAGTTCGGGCAGTAGTAGGTGACCCGCTCCTCGCCCTCGACGCGACCTAGTTCGGAGCGGTGGATCGGCGTACCGCACCGGCGGCAGGGCTCTCCCCGCCGCCCGTAGACCCAGGTCGACCGGCCCCGACGGGTGTCCCCGGTCGTCACCCGGACGACGCGGTCGCGGTTGGCCGTGAGCAGCCGGTGCGCCAGCGAGACTGTCGCGGCGAGGTCGGCCTGCGACACCGGCCGGGTCGGCAGCATCCCGCGCAGAAAGCACAGTTCGTTGGCGTACACGTTGCCGATACCGGCGAGATTGCGCTGGTCGAGCAGCGCCACCGCGACCGGAGCATCCGGATGCGCGGCGAGCCTGCGCACCGCTTCGTCCGCATCCCAGTGCTCTCCGAGCAGATCGGGGCCGAGGTAGCCCACCGCCTCCTCCTCGCGATCGCGCGGGAGCACCTCGAGCAGGCCGAGCTGGAACCCGACGGCGCTCGTCTCCTCGGTGCGCAGAACCGCCCTCGCCTGAAACGCCGGATGCCGCCAGCGCTGCCCCGGCGAGTACACCTCCCAGGAGCCCTCCATCTTCAGATGGCTATGGATGGTCACCTCGCCGACCCGAATCAGCAGGTGCTTGCCGCGGCTGACCACCTCATCCACCCGCTCGCCCGCCAGATCGACGGTCGCGTACGCGGGCACCCGGAAGTCGCTGGCGACGAGGGTGCGCCCGGCCAGCGCCGCGTGCAGCCGCCGTGCCGTCTGGTGGACGGTGTCCCCCTCGGGCATCAGACCGCCGCGCTCGACCGGGGATGTCGCATCCGGTCGGTCATGTGCGCAGCCTCAGGCCGCGCGGAGTGGCGAGGAAGCCGGCCTCCGCGAGCGCGTCGCCGAAGGGCGAGCCCAGCACGAACCCGCCGTTCACCGTCTCGATGGCGAGCTTGTCGACGCGGCCGCGGGTGACCAGGGAGGCGAGCGCTCGCGCGGCCGCCCGCAGGGCCGGTTCCGCCTCGGGCACGGTCTGGTCGGCGAAGCAGAGGAGGCTCTTGCCGCCGCGTTCCACGTAGATCGTGAGTGCGCCGTCCACGAGCACGACGAGGGCGCCCGCTTTGCGCCCGGGGCGGTGGCCCGTTCCCGCCTCGCCCGGAACACCCGGCCAGGGGAGTGCTGCGCCGTACGGATTCGCCGGGTCGGTGGCGGCGAGGGCAACGGCCGCGTAGTCGGGATCCTGGGTGTGATCGAGCACGAACGAGCGAAGCCGGTCCACGGTCGCTCCGGTGGCGAACTGGGCGGCGCCGAGGGTCTCCACGAAGTAGCCGCGGCGGGCGCGCCCGGTCTCCTCGAACCCGCTCAGCACTTTGTAGACGAGCGCGAATCCACCGGGCACCCCCTCGTTCATGACCGATCCGCGGGTCACGACGCCGTAGCGGTCGAGCAGGGTTTCGGCGGTGGCGTGCCCCCGCACGGTCGCGTCGAGATTGCGGTCGGGGAGCAGCGACCAGCGTCCGGCGACGGTGGGCGGACCCATCCGGGTGACCATCGCCGATCGCGCCGCCGCGCGCCCGCGATACATGCGCGAGCGCGGCGCCTGTTTCGGCCGCTTGTGGGCTCCGGATGCGCCGGTCAGCGTCCGCAGCGGAGCGAGCGTGTCGTTCGTGATCAGCCCGGCCCAGACCAGATCCCACAGCGCTGTGACCAGGGCGGTGTCGTCGACCGGGGCGCCTGCTTCGGCACCGAGCGCATCCGAGAGCTGACGGAAGAAGTAGCCGCCGCCACGCGAGAGCGCTGCCAGCACAGCGCGCTGCAGTTCGTCGGTCTCGTGTTCCGCCGGCGGCCCCAGCGTGAGGGGTGCGGCTTCGGCGAGGTGCAGGCTGACCCAGCCGTCGGATCCCGGGAGGGCGCCGTCGCCCGACCAGATCACCTCGCCGGTCGCGGTGAGTTCGTCGAGCATCGCCGGACTGTAGTCGGTGACCCGGCTCGGCAGCACGAGCGACTCCCAGGCCGACGCGGGAATCCGGGTGCCGGAGAGCTGCTCGACGACCGACGCCACCGCATCCACCCCTTGCAGGATGCCGCCGATGTGCTGCCAGTCGGGCAGGAAGCGTCCGAGGGTCGGGGTGTCGACCGGCTCGACCTCGTGCCGAAGTGCGGCGAGCGACATGCGGCGGAGGCGGCGCAGCACCTCCGCGTCGCACCACTCCGACCCGTGGGCGTGCGGGCGGAACTCGCCCTCCATCACCCGGCGCTCGTGAGCGAGCCTGCGCAATGCATCGCTGGCGATCGCGGCGCCGAGCCCGAACCGCTCGGCGACGTCGGCAGAGGTGAACGGACCGTGCGTGCGTGCGAACCGGCTGACCAGGTCGCCGAGCGGATCGTCGACCGGCTCGATGAACGCGAACGGGACACCGATCGGCAGCGGAACGCCCAGGGCATCGCGCAGCCTGCTCGCATCCTCGATCGCCGTGTACCGCTCGACTCCTGCGATCGTCACCGGCAGGGCGCGCTTGGCGTCGACCAGAGCGTTGAGGTGAGCGGATGCCACGGCCCGGTCCGCCGGAGCGGAGGCCGGCTGCTCGTCCCCGTCGGCGGCGTCGGCCAGGAGCGGACCGGGCTCGCCCTGCAGCCGCTCGGCGACCTCCTCGACCGAGAGCGGCCCGAGCATCCGGAGCAGGTCGGCGACTCCTTCGACTCCGCGCACGCGCCGGTCGGGCGCGAGACGCTGCAGTTCGTTCTCGACGCGCTCGATCACGACAGGGTCGAGCAGCTCGCGCAGCTCCGCCCGCCCGAGCAGTTCGGCGAGCAGACCGGCATCGAGTGACAGCGCCGCCGCCCGCCGCTCCGCCAGCGGACTGTCGCCCTCGTACATGAACGCAGCGACATATCCGAACAGCAGCGACCGTGCGAACGGCGATGCGGTCTCGGTGCTCGCCTCGACCAGCCGGATGCGCCGCTGCGCGATCTGCCTGGTCACCTCGTCGAGGGCCGGGAGGTCGTAGACATCCTGCAGGCACTCGCGCACGGTCTCGAGGATGATCGGAAAGCTCGGATACTTGCGGGCGACATCGAGAAGTTGCGAGGCCTTCTGGCGCTGCTGCCAGAGCGGGGACCGCTTGCCCGGGTTGTACTTCGGCAGCAGCAGCGCCCTGGCGGCGCACTCCCGGAAGCGCGAGGCGAACAGGGCCGAGTCGCCGACCTCGCTCGTGACCAGCGCATCCAGCTCCTCGGGCTCGAAGACGAAGAGCTCGGCGCCGGGCGGTTGGGTTTCGGTGTCGGGGATGCGCACGATGATGCCGTCGTCGGCCGCCATCGCGCCGCCGTCGATCCCGTAGCGGTCGCGGACCCGCGCCTGCACCGCCAGTGCCCACGGCGAGTGGATCTGCATGCCGTACGGGGAATGCAACACGACGCGCCAGTCGCCGAGCTCGTCCCGGAACCGTTCGACCACGAGGGTGCGATCGGTCGGGATGTGCGCGGTGGCCGTCTTCTGCTCTTCGAGGAAGGACAGCAGGTTGCTCGTGGCCCACTGGTCGAGCCCCGCCTCGACGCAGCGCAGTTCGGCGTCGGTGGCGGATGCACTGCTCACCTCGCGGATGAACGCACCGACCGCGGCCCCCAGCTCGGCCGGCCGGCCCAATCCGTCGCCCTTCCAGAACGGCAACCGCCCCGGCTCACCGAACGCGGGTGTGACGAGCACCCGGTCGTGGGTGATCTCCTGGATGCGCCAGCTGGTGGAGCCGAGGGCGAAGACATCCCCGACCCTCGACTCGTAGACCATCTCCTCGTCGAGCTCGCCGACCCGGCTGGCCTTCTCGCCGATCATGTACACGCCGAAGAGTCCGCGGTCCGGAATGGTGCCGCCGCTGGTGACGGCGAGGCGCTGGGCGCCGGGACGGCCGGTGATGGTTCCGGTGTCGCGATCCCAGACGACACGAGGTCGCAGCTCGGCGAACTCGTCGGAGGGATAGCGCCCGGCCAGCAGGTCGAGCGTGGCGTCGTAGGCGCTGCGCGGCAGGGTGGCGAACGGTGCGCTGCGCCGCACGGTGTCGAACCAGTCGTCCGCGTCGATGGATTCGAGGGCGACTGCTGCGACGGTCTGCTGCGCGAGGATGTCGAGCGGGTTGGCGGGAACCCGCAGCGTCTCGATGAGCCCGGCGACCATCCGCTCGCTCGCCACCGCCGAGTGGATGAGGTCGGCGCGATGCTTCGGGAACACGACGCCCCGCGACACCTCCCCCACCTGGTGCCCGGCGCGGCCGACGCGCTGCAGCCCGCTCGCGACCGAGGGCGGAGCCTCGACCTGCACGACGAGGTCGACGGCGCCCATGTCGATCCCGAGCTCGAGACTCGAGGTCGCGACGACGCAGCGCAGGCGACCCGACTTGAGGTCGTCCTCGATCAGGGCTCGCTGCTCCTTGCTGACCGAGCCGTGGTGGGCGCGGGCGAGCACGAGCGAGTCGGGCCCGTCAACGACGGCCTCGCGCGAGCCCCTGGTCTGACCGGATGCGCCCATCAGCTCGGCAGGAGGTCGCACGCCGTCAGCCGGGATGAACGGGGCGCCGCCGAGGATGCGCTCCTCGTAGATCTCGTTCAGTCGCGCCGTCAGCCGCTCCGCGAGCCTCCGCGAATTCGTGAACACGATGGACGATCGATGCTCCAGCACGCGGTCGACGATGGCCTCTTCGACGTGCGGCCAGATCGAGCCCGTCTGCGGCGAGCCGTCGTCGTTGTCGCTGGCGAAGGTCGAGGTGCCGAGCTCGCTCATGTCTTGGACGGGCACGACCACGGTCAGGTCGAACCGCTTGCCGGACTCGGGCGAGACCACCTCGACCGGGGCACGGCCGCCGAGGAACCGGGCGACCTCCTCCGGCGGGCGCACGGTCGCCGAGAGCCCGATGCGCTGCGCGGGCTTGTCGAGCATCGCATCCAGTCGCTCCAGCGAGAGGGCGAGATGGGCGCCCCGCTTCGTCGCGGCGACGGCGTGCACCTCGTCGACGATGACGGTCTCCACGGTGGCGAGCGTCTCGCGCGCCGACGACGTGAGCATGAGGAAGAGCGACTCCGGCGTGGTGATCAGGATGTCCGGCGGAGTTCGCACGAGCGCTCGCCGGTCCGCCGAGGTGGTGTCGCCGGAGCGCACGCCGACCGAGACGTGCGGGGGCTCGGCGCCGAGCCTCTTCGCGGTCTGCGTGACACCGACCAGCGGCGCACGGAGGTTGCGCTCCACATCCACACCCAGGGCCTTGAGCGGGGAGATGTAGAGAACGCGCGTGCCCGGGGTCTTCGGGGCGCCGGACTCGTTGCTCGCTGCGAGACGGTCGATCGCCCAGAGGAAGGAGGCGAGCGTCTTGCCCGATCCCGTCGGTGCGATGACGAGGGCGTGCTTGCCGCGCGAGATCGCATCCCACGCCCCGATCTGGGCGGGCGTCGGCGCGGCGAAGGCCCCGCTGAACCACTCACGGGTCGCGGGGGAGAACCGGTCGAGCACATCGCTCATCCCTCTATCCTCTCCCCGACGGCCGACACCCGTGCCCGCGTTCTCAGGTGGCGGGGAGGTGACGGCGGATGAAGCCCGAGACGTCCGCGAGCTCGCGGGAGGAGATGGCGTGGCCCATGCCCTCGTAGATGCGGGCGTCGAGATCGGCGTGCTCGGGGAGCCACTCGGTCGTGCGGGAGATCGACGACACCGGGGTGGCCTCGTCGAGGGTGCCGCGGCCCCAGAAGACGGGGACGCGGTTCGCGGCGAGGCGAGCATCCCCCGCCTGGTCGCCCTGGACGACGAAGCCGGACAGCTGAACCGCGTAGCCGAAGCGCTCCGGAGCCAGTCGCAGCAGTTGCAGTGCCATCGCACCGCCCTGCGAGAAGCCGAGAAGGCCCGTCGGCGTCGGCGGCTGCTCGTCGAGCCACTCGAGCAGTGCCCGCGCGGCCGCGTCGGCGTTCGCCGCCAACGGATCCCCTGGAACGTTGGTGAAGCGCGAGAACCAGGCGAAGCCGGGTCCCTCGGGAATCGGCGCGCGAACGGATGCGATCACAGGCTCGAGCGGGAGATACGCGGAGATCCCGAACAGGTCGGCCTCATCGGACGCGTAGCCGTGCATCAGCACCAGCAGCGGCCGTCCCGCGCGGTCGCGTTCGGAGGCGGACCACAGCACGGCATCGCGGTCGATGGTGAGGTCAGGCGAGGGCAGCGGCACACGGTCTCCTGGCGGTCGGGGGTCGGATTCCCATTCTCCCGCCTCACTCTCCTCGCAACCTCACCTTCGGCGAGTTTCTCCACGGATGCGCCGGCGAAGCCCGTGCCGCAGGATCACTTCCGTAGTATCAGTGCATGAGTGTTCGCACCCCAGACCCGAGCCACGATCCGTCGCCCGACGACATGCCCCAGGAGGGGCCCGCGTGGCTGAGCGACATCGAGCTCGAGCAGGCGCGTCGCCGCCTTCCGCTGCTCTACGTCGAGGCCGTCCCGGTGCGAGTGGATGGGCTGGGCCAGGTGACCGAGGTCGGGGTGCTGCTGCGGGCGAACGCCGTCGGAGAGATGACCCGCACCCTGGTGTCGGGCCGCGTCATGTACGGCGAGACCCTGCGCGAGGCTCTCTTCCGTCACCTGGAGAAAGACCTCGGTCCGATGGCCTTTCCGCAGCTGCCGGCGAGTCCGATCCCGTTCCAGGTGGCCGAGTACTTCCCCATGCCGGGAGTGACCCCGTTCACGGATGATCGGCAGCACGCGGTGTCGCTCGCCTACGTCATCCCCGTCACCGGAACGTGCGAGCCGCGTCAGGATGCGCTCGAGCTCACCTGGATGCGCCCGGAGGAGGCCATCTCGCCCAGCATCGCAGAGGAGATGGAGGGCGGTCGCGGCGTGCTGCTCAAGGCCGCACTCGCATCCGTCGGCCGGCTCGTCTGAGCCCCCTCCTCTCGCGGGCGATCATCCGGCGGTGCTGTCGAGGAGCTGCGGCGGGCACTGTCCCGCGGAGTCCGCCGTGAGCTCGAAGTGCCAGGACTCGTTCGCGTAGGTCTGGCAGAGTCCGAACGGGCCGCCGAAGCGGGAGAGGAAGTCCATGGCGTCCGCCGTCGCGATGTCGACGGCTTTGCCCTGCTGGTGCAGCGACTCGTTGACCGGTTTGACCCAACGGCTCGCCTCCGCCGTGCTGCCGTACTTCGTGACGGCCTCGTCGAAGAGGTACTGCTGAAACCGTGCACTGCGCCATCCGGCGACGAGGGTGATCTCCACGTGACGCGCTTCCGCTGCCGCATCGGCCCGCTCGAGCGCATCCCGGAGCGAGCTGTCGAGCTTGGTGACGGCGGGCACGTCGTCGGTCAGCCTCACGCTGTCGCCGAGCGCGATGTAGCCGTCCTCCGGGCCGAGCTCGGCGGAGTCGGAGACGGGAGGTGCGGTCACACCCGTCGCACCGGTCGCGCCGGTCGCGCTGGCGGCTGCGCATCCCGCGAGCGCGAGCACGAGGGCTCCGGCAGCGAAGGCGAGGGGGAGAGATCGGCGATGCATGGAACGTCCTTTCAGGTCTGATCCCAGCCTCGCGTTCCCGCCTCTCTCGCGAATCGGCACTGCGAACGGTTCCCCTCCGCCTCGGGTACCGGCACGCGTCATCCCGGAGGAGGGGGTCGGACCCTCAGATCAGGCGGTGCTCGTGCGCGAACACGACGAGCTGCACGCGGTCGCGCAGGGCGAGCTTCCTGAGGATCGCGCCGACGTGCGTCTTGATCGTCGACTCGCTGGCGAACAGCGCTGCCGCGGCCTCGGCGTTGGATGCACCGCGAGCGACCGCTCCGAAGACGTCGCGTTCCCGCTCGGTGAGAGTGCCGAACGCGGCCGGTACAGGAGCGGGTGCGTGGAACTGCCCGTCGAGCAGGGTCGAGAGATCGTTCGGCGCGAGCACGGCGTTGCCGGTGTGCACAGTGCGAATCGCATCGATGAGCATGTCGGGTGTCGTGTCCTTGAGGATGAACCCGCTGGCACCGTTGCGGATGGCTTCGGCCGCGCGATCGTCGAGGTCGAACGTCGTGAGCACCAGCACGCGCACCGGATCGCGTCTGCTCTGGATGCGTTCCGGCGCGTAGATCCGCCGGGTGGCCTCGACGCCGTCGAGCTCGGGCATCCGGATGTCCATGAGCACCACGTCGGGCGAGAGGGAGTCCACCAGCTCGACCGCCTCGGCGCCGTCCCGCGCCGAGCCGACCACCTCCATGCCCGGGTGAGCGTCGATGATCACCCGCACACCCTCGCGGAAGAGATCCTGGTCGTCGACGAGCAGGACGCGGATGTCGCTCATCGGGCGCTCAGCTCCGGTGGCCGGTGCGCGCGCACTGGCAGAGTGGCCGTCACGGTGAAGTGCCCGCCGTCCGCCGACGGGCCTTGCACAGCGAGTGATCCGCCCACGGATTCGAGCCGGCGGCGCATCCCGCCGATCCCGTTCCCGGCGAACGGAACGGTCGAAGGTTCGCAGTCGATGGAATTCGTCACGGTGACGCGCAGGCGGTCGTCCCAGTCGCGGGCGACGGCGATGGCAGTGCCGCGCTGTCCGTGTTTGATGGCATTGGTCAGCATTTCTTGGAGAACACGGAAGGCGACGGCCGACAGTTCAGGTGGGAGTGGCCGAGGGTCACCGTCGTCGGTGACAGAGATGTGGTTGCCGCTCGCCCGGGTCTCATCGATGAGGGCGTCGAGGTCGCTGCGGTGCGCGGACCCGTCGGGCGAGGCGAGCACGGCTCGCACCTCGCGCAATGAGGATCGCGCGGACGCGGCGATGTTCGCCATGACCCGGGTGAGCGCATCCGGGTCGGTGCGATCGAGGTACGGGGCGGATTCCGCCTGGGCGAGGATGACGGTGAGGGAATGGCCCACGACGTCGTGCACATCCCGTGCGAGTCGGGCCTGGGCTTCACGGAGCATCGCGATCTCCTCCATCTGGCTGCGCTCCCGGCGCGCGCTCACGGCATCGGCCTCGGCGTGGGACTGGGACAGGCGCGAGGCGACGGCCGTCTTCCGGATGCGCAGGGCGAGACCTGCCAGCCAGGGGAGCCCGAGCACCCCGGCGATCATCGGTGTCACGACCAGCGGCCAGGGGATCTCCCCGTCGACGAGCGGCACGAACAGGTTGCGTGCGATCCGCGTGCCCCAGATGCCGTTGATGAGCAGGGTGATATAGCCGAGCGCGAGGCATGTGGCGATCGGGATCGACAGTCCGCTGACCCATGCAAGAGCTTTCGACCCCCACCGTGCGAGCCCGAATGCGACGAGCACGACGGCCGATTCGACCAGCATGATGTCTGTCACCACGGCCGCCTGCCAGACCAGCAGGACCCACAGGATGCCCAGCGACCACCAGCCGGCACGTCGCACGAGCGTCACCGCGACCGCCATCGTGATCACGATGAGCCACGGCGAGAAGCTCTCGTGGTACCCGGATTCGAGCGTGGCGAGTGCCTCCCACAGACCGAGCAGCAGCACGAGCGCTCCGGCGACGACATCCGGCACCCAGGTGGATGCGAGCCGCACGTGCATCCCTATTTCGCGTTCCTGACGAGCGGACGGCAGGCGGCGATGGCGTCGTCGATGAGCAGGTCGAGCAACGCGGGATACGGGATCCCCGCCGCCTCGAACATTCGCGGCACCTGCGATTGACCGGTGAACCCCGGGGAGGTGTTGACCTCGATCAGCACCGGCCCGTCGGCCGTGACGAAGAAGTCGATCCGCGCGACGCCGGAGCAGCCGAGCGCGTCGTACATCCGCACGGCTGCGGCCTCGAGCTCGGTGCGCGTCTCATCGTCGAGCGCCGCCGGCACCTGGAAGACGGCCTCTCCGTTGTACTTGGTCACGTGGTCGAACAGACCGTCGGCTTCGATCTCGAGCGGTGGAGGAACCATGATCGATCCATCCGCTCGGCGCAGCACCGCCACGTCGATCTCGCGGCCGACGATGACATCCTCCACGAGCACCCGGTCGTCGACGGCGAGAGCCGTGTCGATGGCGGCTGACAGCTCCGCGGCATCCGTCACGAGCGACACCCCGATGCTGGAGCCGGCCGCGCTCGGTTTGACCACGACCGGATGGCGGAAGCGGTAGGCGTGGGCCGTCGCCCGGTCGAGCAGCACGCCCGGGGCGGTGGGAACCCCGGCCGCACGGGCGAACAGTTTCGTGGCGTGCTTGTCCATCCCGATGGCGCCGGCGCCGACCCCCGAACCGACATACGGCGTGTCGACGAGCTCGCAGACGGCGGCGAGTGTGCCGTCTTCCCCGTGACGCCCGTGCACCATCGGAATGACGACGTCACTGGTGCGCAGAACCTCGATCGCGAACCCGAACCCGAGAACCGCCCCGCGCGCATCCCTCCACTCGCCGTCTCGGTCGATCGTGAGAGGTACGACGTCGTAGTGCTCCGGGTCGAGGGCGTCGACCACAGCCGCGGCGGAGGCGAGCGAGACGTCGTGCTCCGAGTTGCGCCCACCGCCGATGACCGCCACCGTGAGGCGGCTCATGCGATCGCTCCGGAGTACAGCGACGAGGAGACGACATCACGGCTCACCCGACTGCCGATCCTGGTAACGATCTCGTGGTCGATGGTGTCGGACCACCCCGCCCATTCCGTGATCGTCGGCTCGCCGTTGCAGCCGGGACCGAACACGGTCACCAGCTCACCGACCCCTGCTCCGGATTCGCCGAGGTCGACCACGAACTGGTCCATCGAGAGGCGCCCGACGATAGGGTGGCGGCGCCCGCGCACCAGTACCTCGGCACGACCGGATGCGCTTCGCGGCAACCCGTCGGCGTACCCGAGAGCGACCAGCCCGAGCCGCGTCGACTGCGGGGCGATCCATTCCCCGCCGTAACCGACCGGGGTGCCGGCGGACACGGCGTTCACTCCGACGATCGGGGCTGTCAGCGTCATCGGCACGGCCAGCCGCGTGGAGCGCGACAGATCGATGCCGACCAGCCCGGCGCCGACGCGGCTGGCGGTGAAGTGCGTTCCGGGAAGGTTGAGCGTCGCGGTCGTCGCGGCCAGATGGAGGAGGCGCGGACGCAAGCCGCTCCTCCTCGCGACATCGATTCCCCAGTCGAAGATCACGCGGCCGCTCTCGTTGCTCGGCGCTCCGGGCACATCCGCGTCACTGAGGTGTCCCATGAGCCCGACGACCCGGATCGCGCCGCGGCGCTCAGCATCCCCCGCCGCACGGCAGAGGTCGATCCAGCTCGTCGGTCTGGCACCGTCTCGCGCCATCCCGGTATCGAGATGGAGGTGCACACGTGCAACGCCCCGCACGCCGGCGACGGAACTCAGGTGCTCGATGCTCGGCACGGCGATGTCCACCTGGTGGTCGACAGCGGTCTGGAAGTCGGCATCCGCCGGATGATTGAGCCAGCTGATGATCGGGGCGGTCAGCCCGGCCCGCCGCAGAGCGAGCGCTTCATCGATGCTGGTGACACCGAGCTGCGTCGCCCCGTTCGCGAGTGCGGTGCGTGCGACCGTGACGGCGCCGTGACCGTAGCCGTCCGCTTTCACGACGGCTATCAGCTCTCCCGCCGCGCGGGTGGCGAACAAACGGGTGTTCGCCGCGATCGCATCGACATCGACCATCAGGAGCGGACCGGCCGCAGAGCGCGGCCGGGAGGGCAGAGAGATCATTCTTCGACCCTACGAGGGCGTCCGATCGCGCGTCCTCCGTCGCGAGTACCGTCACACCAGCCTTCAGAATGATCTTTGACGACGACGAAGGCGCGGGATGCGCGACCGAGGGGTCGTGCATCCCGCGCCTTCTAGAGCTGCCGGGTGTCAGCCGCGGGCGCGGCGCGAGCCGTTTCCGCGCTGGGTGCTGCCGCCGACGAGGCTGCCGACACGGAGGCCGTTGCCGGACCCGTGACCGGAGTTACCGCCGCGCGAGGACGTGCCCTTCGACGTGGAGCCGTGACCGGTGCTGCCGGACGCGGCACCGCCGGACGCTGCAGCGGGGCGGCCCGAGCGGTCGCGACGCGTGCGCCCCGCTCCCGAGTCGGTGCTGCGGCCGCCGCCGACGGCGCCGTCGCGGCCGTTGCCGCTTGCGTCACGCCCGCCGTTGCCGCCGCCGTTGCGACCACCGGCACCGCGGCCGCCGGAGCGACCTCCGTTGCCGGCGCCCTCGACGCGACCGTCGCGCGAGGCGCGCTTGCGCTGGGCGTTCGCGCCCTGCGAGCGACCGCCGCCGCCGTTGCCGCGCGGGGTCTCCTCGCGCGGAACCGGCTTCACGTACGCGGCTGTCTCACCGACGAGTCGTGCGACCGGAGCCGAGGTGGCCTCGACGCTCTGCGGCTGAACGTTGATCGCGGCCTTGCGCAGCAGCGTCTTGACGTCCGACCTCTGACTGGGCAGCATCACGGTGACCACATCTCCGGCGCTGCCGGCGCGGGCGGTACGGCCCGAGCGGTGCAGGTACGCCTTGTGCTCCATGGGCGGGTCGACGTGCACGACGAGCTCCACGTTGTCGACGTGCACACCACGGGCGGCGACGTCCGTCGCGACGAGCACGCGCACATCCCCGGCACCGAAGGCGGCGAGGTTGCGGTCGCGGGCGACCTGCGAGAGGTTGCCGTGCAGGTCGACGGCGGGGATGCCCGACGCGGTCAGCTGCTTGGCCAGCTTCTTCGCGTGGTGCTTGGTGCGGGTGAAGAGGATGCGGCGACCGAGGCCGGAGGCGAGCTTCTCGACGAGATCCTTCTTGCCCTCGAGGGTCTCGACCTCGAAGACGTGGTGGGTCATCGCGTCGACGTGGCTGGTGGCCTCGTCGACCGAGTGGAGCACCTCGTTCTGCAGGTAGCGCTTGACGATCTTGTCGACGCCGTTGTCCAGCGTCGCCGAGAACAGCAGGCGCTGTCCGCCGCTGGGGGTCTTGTCCATGATGCGCGTGACGACGGGGAGGAAGCCCAGGTCGGCCATGTGGTCGGCCTCGTCGAGCACGGTGATCTCGACGGCGTCGAGGGAGACGAAGCCCTGCTTCATCAGGTCTTCGAGGCGGCCGGGGCAGGCCACGACGATGTCGACGCCTTCCTTGAGGGCTGCGACCTGCCGCTGCTGGCTGACGCCGCCGAAGATAGTGGTCGACTTGAGGCCGTAGACGTCGGCGAGCGGCTGCATCGCGGCCGAGATCTGGGTGGCGAGCTCGCGGGTCGGTGCGAGCACCAGGCCGAGGGGCCGGCCGGCGCGTCGCTTGCCGCCGGCGAGCTTGCCGCCGAGGCGCGCCACCATGGGCAGCGCGAACGCGATGGTCTTGCCGGAGCCGGTCTTGCCGCGGCCGAGCACGTCGCGCCCGGCGAGGGTGTCGGGCAGGGTGTCGGCCTGGATGGGGAACGGTTCGGTCTTCCCGTCGGCCGCGAGAACGGCGACGAGCGGCGCGGGCACGCCGAGGGTGGAGAAAGTCTGATCTGACAAGGGTGTGGTGCCTTTCAGGCATCGAGACCCCGCATCCGCAGCACATGTCGGTGCCGAGGTGTTCGGGGTGGAAATGGCGAAGGTGCCGTGTGGCACGATCGTTCGCCGTAGAAAAAGTCGACGCTCGCGGGGCGGATGCCCGGCGCGGCGCGAGGTGCGTTCTGCGACGCAGGGAGTCCCTCATGGACTCGCAAGTACCACCACTCTACAGGATCGGGCTCTGAACGCCTTCCAGGCTGGAGGTCGTAGACTATCGGCCCTGGATCGAGAGGGTGGTCTGCGTGCTGGAATCCGAGCTCGAACGTGAGCGCAGCGTCGTCGCAGGGCTGTACGACCGACTCGACGCACTCCGCGTCGAAACCGAGGAGAGGCTTACCCGCGTACGCCGGGAGAGCGTCGGGAGCAACCATCAGGCGCGAAGCGAGCGCGACGCGTTCGCCCGCCTCTACGAGGATCAGCTCGGCCAGCTGCGGGAGGTCGACTCCCGCCTGGTCTTCGGCCGGCTGCTGCTCGAGCATCCGGTCGACGGCACCGCCCATCGCTACATCGGCCGCATCGGCCTGCGCGACGAAGAGCAGCGCTCTCTGCTGATCGACTGGCGTGCGCAGCAGGCGAGCGCCTTCTATCAGGCGACGGCGAGCGAGCGGATGGGCGTTCGCGCCCGCAGGCACCTCACCATGAGTGGCCGCCAGGTCTCCCGCGTCGACGACGAGGTCTTCGACGAGGCGCTCCTCGACGGCGAGGACGCGGGAACCGAGGTCATCCAGGGAGAGGGTGCGCTGCTCGCCGCTCTCACCGCGCAGCGCACCGGCCGGATGCACGACATCGTCGCGACCATCCAGGCGGAGCAGGACCGCATCATCCGCTCCGACCTCCGCGGCGCCCTCGTCGTGCAGGGCGGCCCGGGAACCGGCAAGACCGCTGTGGCGCTCCACCGGGCCGCCTACCTGCTGTACGCGAATCGGCAGCGGCTGAGCACATCCGGTGTGCTCGTCGTCGGACCGTCGGTCGCCTTCCTGCGGTACATCGAGGCCGTGCTCCCGTCGCTCGGCGAGACGGGCGTGGTCATGCAGACGCTGGGGGAGCTGTTCCCGGGCGTCGAGGCGGCGGCCGACGACGAGCCGGTCGCGGCGCGGCTGAAGGGCTCCGCGCAGATGGCTCGGCTCCTCTCGCGGGCCGTCCGATCGCGCCAGAAGGTGCCCGCCGAGCCGCAGACGGTCGAGATCGACGGCGAGCGGCTCGTCGTCGAGCCCGACCTGATCGCCCGGGCGATCGCTCGGGCGCAGCGGGGCGGAAAGCAGCACAACGCGGCGCGTGTCACGTTCGTCAAGCACGCACTCAGCGAGCTCACCGAGAAGCTCGCGACGCAGCTGCGCGCGCGGGGTTCGACCATCGATGAGGCCGACCTCAAGGTGCTGCGCGAGGACCTGCGCACCTCGTACGACGTGCGCGTCATGCTCAACACCGCCTGGCTTCCGTTGACGCCGGAGAAGCTGATCCAGGACCTGTTCGCACGGCCGTCGTGGCTCGCGGAGCTGACACCGCGGTGGACCGAGGCGCAGCGGGCATCCCTGCGCCGCGACCGCTCGGAGCCGTTCACCGTGAGCGACGTGCCCCTGCTCGACGAGGCGGCCGAGCTCCTCGGGGCGTTCCCGGGCAAACCGGATGCGGGCGCCCGCGAACGGGACCGCCAGCGCAAGCGCGACCTCGAGAACGCGCGTGCGGCGATCCGGAACATGGGCGTCGAAGGCCTCGTCAGCGCCGAACAGCTGGCCGACGGATTCGCGGAGCAGGTCGACAACGGAACCACCGCCGAGCGTGCCGCCGCCGACCGCACCTGGACCTACGGTCATGTGGTCGTCGACGAGGCCCAGGAGCTGTCGCCGATGCAGTGGCGAGTGCTCGTGCGGCGGAGCCCCATGAAGTCGTTCACGATCGTCGGCGACATCGCCCAGGTGGCCTCGGCCGCCGGCGCCACCAGCTGGGAGTCGGCGCTCACCCCGCACTTCAAGGATGCGTGGCGGCTCGAGGAGCTGACCGTCAACTACCGCACGCCCGCCCAGATCACCCGCGAAGCCGAGCGGATGGCCGAGGAGGCGGGTCTGCCGATCACGCCGACGCGAGCGGTGCGCGAGGGCGATTGGCCCATCCGGCGCGTGTCGGCCGATCGGTCGCCCCTGGCCGAAGCGGTCGCGGATGCCGTTCAGGCCGACCGGGACATCGATTCCAGTGGAACGCTGGCCGTCATCGCCCCCGCATCCGAGGTGGATGCCGTGGCCGAGGCCGTCGCGAAGCGGTTCGGTGAGCTGGCGGCGCGGGGCGCATCCGGGCTCGTTCGTCCGATCGCCGTGCTCACCGGCTACGAGGCGAAGGGCCTGGAGTTCGACGCTGTCGTGCTCGCCGATCCGGATGCGCTGGCCGGCGAGACCCCGCGCGGCGCCGCCTCCCTCTACGTCGCCATGACCCGCCCGACCCAGCGCCTCACACTGGTCACGCGCTGACGCAGCCGGCTCGCGGAGGCTAGTGGCCGAGGGTGTAGCGCTCCCCGACCGGGATCTCGATCGGGAGGGTGTTGCCCGCCTGCGCGAGCGGGCACGCCCACGCGGGGTCGTATGCGCAGCTGGGGTTGTAGGCGAAGTTGAAGTCGAGCACGAGGGTCGCCTCGCCGTCGGATGCGTCCATGCCGAGGTCGGCGCCCTTGACGGTGTCGATGAGGTAGCGCCCGCCGCCGTACGTTCCCCCGGGCTTGGCAGCCAGCGCATCCTTCACCGGTACGAAGAGTCCGCCCGCGTACGATGTGAGCCGCCAGACGTCGAGCGTGCCGGCGAGCGGGATGCGCACAGTGCCGAGCAGCTCGAACGGGACCACGCCGTCCGTGCCGGTGTCCACGTCCATGCGCCGCGGCTCGGCGGGGGCGACGATCGGCACCTCGAACCGCCAGTCGGGGTCGTACGGGACGACCGGGAGTCCCGTGAAGTCGACGTGGTCCTCCGGCAGGAGCGGGGTCGCCGGATGCGACGAGAAGAGGTCGTTGCGGCAGGAGATCCAGTGCGCGTGGGCGGTGGCCGGGTCGGTCGCAGCGAGCTGGCGCACGGATGCGTACATTCCGAAGACGCGGCGGCGCCAGTCGGCGGTCTGTACGGCGGTGACGGCGCGGGAGCCGGTCGTGGCGGGGATGTCGGTGCTCATCGGGGGTCCTCCGTGGTCTCGGGATGCTCAGAATCGATGGGTGGTGCGTCGACGGGCGCCTCCGGCGGCGGCGGATCGTACGCCCAGGTCGGTGCGAGGCGGCGCAGCTGAAGTCCCCGCCACTGCCAGAACGCCCAAAGGGTGTACCAGGCGATCGGTGTCACGATGCCCGCGTGCACCTCGAGCTTGTCGCGGTAGAGCGTGCGGACCCGGCCATCGGCGTCGGGCCCGGCGGGGTCGGGCGCGATCGCCATCCGGTGGTCGAGGTGGGGGATCGCAGCGAGCAGGCCGCTCGTGCCTCCGCCGCTGTCTCTCAGGATGCGCACACCCGGCTCACGCGAGCCGATGGCGTTCAGCCGGATCGCCTGCGTTCCGACGGTGACGGCGCCAAGCGCGCGCACGCGGACGCGGTGCTCCTCGGTGCCCCACACGGTGGGGAGCGTGCCGCTCTCGGGAAGCACGTCGATCCAGGGCATGGCCACCTCGCGGAACGCGGTCGGGCTCTGAAGTGCCCGCCACGCCGCATCCGGGTCGCAGTCGAGGACGAACTTCAACAGCACGCGCATCTCCACAGTCTCGCGCATCCGTCTCCCGCCCTCCAGACCGCTGATGGTTTCAGCGGCAGACGGTCAGCGTGCGGCGGGGGAGCTCGGCGTCCCGCGGAGGCGGCTCAGCAGTCCGCGGCGCGGGCGAGCAGGAGGGCGCGCTCGCGCAGGTTGGAGGTCAGGGCGGCGGCGTTCTCGAACTCCTGGCGGGCCTCGGGCGTGCGGCCGAGCCGGAAGAGGAGGTCGGCCCGCACGCTCGGGAGCAGGTGGTAGCCGGAAAGCGCGCCCTCGCGCACGAGGCCGTCGACGACGTCGAGGGCCGCCTGGGGGCCCGAGGCCATCGAGACGGCGACCGCCCGGTTGAGGTCGACGATGGCCGACGGCATCACCTCGGCCAGAGCGCCGTAGAGCGAGACGATCTGCTCCCAGTCCGTGTCATCGGCGCTGGGGGCGGTCGCATGGCAGGAGGCGATGGCCGCCTGCAGCGCGTACGGACCCCGTCCTCGAGCGAGACGGTCCGAGCGGGCGAGCGCTCGAACCCCGCGTCCGATCAGGATGCGGTCCCAACGCGCCCGGTCCTGATCCTGCAGCAGCACCGGCTCCCCGCTCGGCGCGGTCCGCGCCCCGAGCCGGGACGCCTGGAACTCCATGAGCGCGACGAGCCCGTGCACCTCCGGCTCCTGCGGGGTGAGCTCGGCGAGCACCCGGCCGAGCCGCAGCGCCTCATGGCAGAGGGATGGGCGGATCCAGTCCTCCCCGGCGGTCGCGGAGTACCCCTCGTTGAAGATCAGGTAGATGACCTCGAGCACCGACCCGAGGCGCGCGGGGAACTCGGCGCGCTCGGGCACCTCGAATGGGACCCGCGCCTCCGAGAGGGTGCGTTTCGCGCGGGAGATCCGTTGCCCGATGGTGGCCGACGGCACCAGGAAGGCGCGGGCGATCTCGTCGGTGGAGAGCCCGCCCAGGAGCTTGAGCGTGAGTGCGACACGCGACGGCTTCGTGAGCACCGGGTGACAGGACACGAAGACCAGGCGCAGCAGGTCGTCGTCGATGGGCTCTTCGACCGCCAGCGCAGGATCGTCGGTGCCGAGCTCGGCCTCGAGGTCGTGGGCGAGCTGCGTGTAGCGGTCGTCGAGACGCTCTTTCCGTCGCCAGCCGTCGATCGCGCGGCGTTTGGCCACGGCGGTGAGCCAGGCGCCCGCGTTGCGGGGAACACCCGATTCCGGCCACTGTTCGAGGGCGGCGACCAGCGCATCCTGAGCCAGCTCTTCGGCCACCCCGACGTCGCCGACCAGCCGCGACAGGACCGCGATCAGTTGGCCGGACTCGATGCGCCAGACGGCCTCGATCGCCTGACGGGTCTCGGCCGCGAACGGCGCGTCCCGGCCGCCTCCTCGCGCCACTTCGCCTCCTCTGCCCGTGCCGCGATCGTGTCGAGGTCGGGGGTAACAGTCTTTCGTGACGGGGGCATGCGCTACAACTGGAGCATGCCCATCCGGTTCTGGCTCGGAGTCGTGCAGCGCGAGCACGTGCTGCGCGGTGTCGCGGGCGGGTTCGCGCAGGTGAACCACGGCGCGAAGGCACCCCTGGCGCGGATGAACACGGCCGACGGCTTCGTCTACTACTCTCCGAAGACCTCGTACCCCGACGGCGACCCGCTCCGGGAGTTCACGGCGATCGGCCGCATCGCCGATGATGAGGTGTTCCAGGCCACCCAGGGTGCGACCATGCGCGGTCCGGCGGGCGATTTCCTGCCATGGCGCCGCCGCGTCGACTGGGAGCACGAGGCGGTCTCGGCGCCCATCCGGCCCCTCCTGCCGGTGCTCGAGTTCACTCGCGACAATCCGAACTGGGGTTACCAGCTCCGCCGCGGCGTGATCGAGATCTCGCGGCACGATTTCGACGTGATCCGGCAGCAGATGCGGCCGCCGTCACCGGACGACCCGCGCGCGAGAGGTCGCTCCGGCCGGGCTACGATGGCCCGGTGACCGAGCCTTCGACCGCCCAGCCCCGAGTTCAGAACACGCAGCACGCGCAGACCTCCGCGCACGCGCAGACCAAATACCAGGTCCGCTTCGACTGGGGCGTCGACGGCGCTGCGACGGTCGGACAGGACGCCGACATCGTCGTCTGGGTCGACGTCCTGCCCGCCGAGGAGCCCCCGATCGCGTCCCTCCTCGCCGTGCTCCCCGCCTCGACCGCCGTCGTCGCCGGTGGCTTGAGCACGGCATCCGCCGTCGCGCGCTGGATTCTCGATGAGCAGGTGCGCCTCGGCCGTCGTGCAATGGTCTCGATCGTGGCCGCAGGAGCGGTGACCCCGACGGGAGCTCTCCGCTTCACTGCCGAGGACCAGCTGGGCGCCGGGGCGGTGATCGACGCGCTCGCCGTGGCGGGCATCGACTACGCGTCGCCGGAGGCCGCCGTCGCGTGCGCCGCATTCACGGGACTGCGAGGTGCGGTCGCTCACCTGCTCACCGCATCCGTCTCGGGCCAGGAGCAGGTCGCGGCCGGTCGCACGCCGGCCGAACTCGCCCCGCTCGGCCGGGTCGACACCGAGACTTCTGTGAGCGTGCTGCGAGCGCCGACAGCTTCGGAATGATCGGCCGGAGCGCCACGTTGGCGCTCGTGGAGGTTTTGATCTATGAAAGCTGTTCTGAACAACACCGTGATCGCCGAAGCGCCCGAATCGGAGCTCGTCCGCATCGAAGGCAATTGGTATTTCCCGCCGGCGAGCGTCAACACCGCGTTCCTGGAGAAGAGCACCACGCCCTACACCTGTCCGTGGAAGGGTGAGGCGCAGTACTTCTCCGTGAAGGATGGAGAGGCGCTGCTGCAGGATCGTGCGTGGAGCTATCCCACGCCGTACCCGAGCTCGTTCGATCGCGTCGGCCAGGACTACAGCGGCTACGTCGCGTTCTGGAAGGACGTGCAGGTCGTCGCCTGAGACGTTCGGCACACCGGGCCCCTCTCTTCGGAGAGGGGCCTTTTTATGTCCTCCATTTGGAGGACTGTCACCACAAAGTGGGGTACACAGACCCTTCCAGTCCCGACCGCTCGGCCGATATAAAGGAAAGACAGAGGAAACTCCCGGGACCCTAACCGGGAGTCACTCGCTGAGAGGGTTCACCCGATCCTCTCCTCGCGGGTGTTACCCCGACCTCCGTGTACCCGAGAACCCGAATTCGTGACCCTTTTTGCGTTCCCCCCTGCCCAAAATCACCCGAACCGCACTGAGAACCGAACCAGAGGAAAGCATCGCGACTCCCGGCCGCTCGCCAAGTGGCGTCTGAAGCGCTTCGGCGCAGTGACGGTCGCCCTGGTCGTGGCCCTCGTCGGCGGCACCGTGCTCGCAGTGCCCGCATACGCAGCGGATGCTTCGCTCACGATCGAGAAGACCGTGAACGACGTCAAGGCGGTCACGATCGCGAACGGCGACGAGTTCCAGTACGCGATCCAGGTCGGCTGCGACGACAACGACTGCGCCGACGCCAAGCTCGTCGATCCCCTTCCGGCAGAGTTCGACGGGTTCGAAATTCTCGGCACCTCGGTGACTCCGGCCTCCCAGCCGGCCACGAAGACGCTCACCGGATGCTCGACCACCGTCAGCGCGAACTGCCTGCTCGAGGTGACCTTCGAACAGGCGCTCGAGGCCGGCGGTGTCGGCATCGGCGCGGGCCGCACGTACCTGGTGACGGTCTCCCTGAAGGCTCCGCAGAGTCTCACGCCGTCCTGGACCTCCAACGATGTCGCCGTTCCGAACACGGCGACGGCGACCTCGTCCACCGCACCGACGGTGACGTCGACGGCCGACGTGACCGTCAGCATCCCGGTGGCGGCGGATGTGCAGGTGGGCAAGACCTGGACGCCCGCGAACCAGCAGTTCGCCCCGGGCACGGCGTCGACGGTCGATCTCACGGTGAAGAACACCTCGAACGTGCTCGCAAGCAGCCTCACGCTTCAGGATCCCGTCACCGCCGACGACTCCGCCTCGACGCTCGACGCGGCCAACCCGTTCGCGGTGGTCGACTTCGCCGGGTTCGGAGCTGTGACGCTTCCCGCCGGCGCCGACACGGTGCAGGTCGATGCCTACGTGCCGAACGCGGGCGCCACGGCGTGGCATTGGGCGACCGGTCCTCCGACATCGGCGGCCGGCATCCAGCTCCCGGCCGGCGTGAACGCCGGCGATATCGCAGGCCTCCGCTTCACCTTCACCAGCTCGACCGGCGCGACGATCGCCGTCGGCGGCGCGGCCGACGTTCCGGTGAACGTCGTGCAGCGCGCGACGAACCGCATCAGCAACGCCTCCCTCGTCAGCGGCGCCACCGTCACGAACAAGGTGTCCGGCTCTGTCGCGGTTCCGGGTCAGGCCGTCGTCACCAAGCAGGCACAGGCGCCGTACACAATCGGCGCGCTGAACGTGAAGGTCAGCGCGGGTAAGACGATCTCGCCCAGTCGCATCCCGGCTGGCACCACCGCGACCGCGACGATCACCGGCAAGAACGGCTCGAACGGGCCGCTGAGCTCGCTGACGCTCAGCGACCTCGGCTACTTCACCGACACGCTCGCCTTCGGCGGGTTCTCCGCCCCGCTCTCGTACCCGACGGGCGCGACCGGCGCGAGCATCGTCTGGTACTTCTCGGCCGGAACCCCGGTGACCGATCCGGTCGCGAACGGCGGAACCCCGATCGTTCCCGCCCCGGCCGTCTCCGGCGCGCACCTCACCGGCTTCGAGCTCCAGTACACCGGCGCCATCGCTGCCGGTGTGACCGCCACCGCGCAGTTCGCGATCGCCCCGACCTCCGACTTCGTCGCCGTGGACGGCGACCCTGTCGGTGTGACCAACACGCTCGGGGTCGGCGGAACGAACGCGGCCGGGTCTGCAACCGCATCCGCGACCGCACCGCTCACGATCTTCTACCCGGAGATCAAGCTCGTCCTGTCGAAGTCGCTCAAGCCCGGTGGCGCCGTCGCCCCCGGTGCGACCGTCGTCGCCCAACTGCCGACCACCACCTCCACCGACTCCGCCTATGTGCGGCCGACCACGATCACGGTCGCGGACGAGTGGCGCAACGGCACGGCCGGCGACTTCTTCAACGCCTTCAACCCGATCGCCGTGGCGCCCACCCAGGTGCCGCTCGGCGCGACGCTTCAGGTGGAGTACACGACCGACGGCGGAACGACATACACGACCCTCCCGGCCGGCGACGGAGCGACAGCGCAGATCTTCCGTGCCACGTTCCCGGCAGCGGATATCGCGAACATCACCGGCGTGCGTTTCATCTTCACGAAGGCCGACGGCTTCGCCCAGGGCACGCCGGTCACGCCGGCGGTGACCTTCCAGGCGCGCGCCACTCTGCGCTCCGACGGCCAGCCGACGTCGGTTCCGGATGCGGCACCGAGCGTCTACGAGAACCTCGGCACCGCAGACGCGACCGCCGGCCCCGGCGTGAAGACGACCCAGGCTACGGCAACGGCGACCGGCTCCATCGTCACGCACTCCGGCGACAACGGATCACTGGGTGCGTCGAAGAAGTGGACCAAGCCCGACCTCACCGGCTCGGTCGACATCCTCGACTCGCAGTCGGGCGAACAGGCCGGCACGGTGCTCGACTGGGGTGTGACGGATACCGGCTACAGCTCCGTCGTCGTGAGCGACCCCGCGAGCAACCCCGATCAACCGGCCACCACCATCTTCAACGCGTTCGATCTGAAGCGGATCGCCCCCGTCTCGTTCCTCTCGCAGCCGCTTCTCCGTTGGGATCAGGTCACGGCGATCGAGCTCTACCGGAACGGAGCCTGGACGCCGGTGCCGAAGCCCTCTGGCGACTGGATGACCGCATCCGGATTCGCGGGCTACACCCTCACCGACGCCGAGTCGGCCACCGCCACGGGCGTGCGCATCACGGTCGAACCGGATGACGCGGCGAGGCGCGCGAGCACGGATGCGCTGACCGCGCCTGTCGGCTCGGGCATCGCCACCGTCTCCTCGACCGAGACGCGCTCCTTCGGTCTCGTCTGGCAGTTGCGCAACGTCGTCCGCGTCGACACCACCCCCTCGGATCCGTGGGTGACCTCTCACCGCACCTTCAACGACACCCAGGCCGGCGCGATCTGGAACCGCAGCTCGGTCTCGGGCGTGCAGAACGGCAGCCCGGTCGGTCCGGTCGGCGCCGAGGACAACGTCTCGCTCATCGACCACCCGCCCGTCGTCAACGTGACGAAGACGAGCGCACGGTCGACGATCGTCGTGCCGAAGTCCACGGATGTGGACCCGGGCGACTATCCGCGGAACGACTTCACCGTCGTCGCGACGAACGGCTCTTCCTCGCGCGCCTCCTACCTGCGCGTGACCGATCCGTCGCCTTGCGCCACCGGTGCCATGGGCGACTGCGTCTCCGATGCCTCCGCCTGGGCGGCCGATCCGTTCGCCGGGAAGACCTACACCGACACGAGTCCATACGAGCGCCTGAACCTCACCAAGATCACGTTCTCCGTTCCAGCGGATCAGGTGGATGCGAACGCCTCGCTTGTGACGCTCTGGCACCGGGCCGCCGACGGCACGCTCAGCACGAGCGTCGTCACGATGACCGCCGCAGCCGCACTGTCGCCGGCGGATCTGCTCGACGTCGTCGGCGTGAGCGTCGTCTACCAGGGGACCGACCCCGCCGCAGACGGAGGCTCCATCGTCTCGGGCACCCCGCTGACGATGACGCTGAGCACGCAGGTGCGCGTCACGCAGCGCAGCGATCCCGACCAGGATGTGACGGCGATCCACATCGACACGGAGGCGTTCAGCCAGAGCTACGACCCGGTGCTGTACCCCTCGGGTCAGCAGTCGCGACCGAGCGACAGCGACGACGCCGACCTCACCCTCACCACGGGTGTGCTCGATGTCACGGCGGCCAAGTCCTTCTCGGTGCCGAGCCTTCTCGAGCGCGACCGCCACAACCCGGTCGCCGTCACCCTCACGGCCACGCAGGGGAGCGCATCCGTCGCCACCAACCAGCTGACCGTGACGGATGACGACCAGGCCTTCTGGAACAACTTCACGCTGACCGCCTTCAACGCCGCGGACGTGACCATGCCGGCGGGTGCCGACCAGGTTCGCGTCGACGTGCAGACCGGCGGGAGCGCGACCTGGATCGCCGGGACTCCGGCAGCGACGGCCGCCCTGCCGACGATCGCGCTCGACCAGGTCACGGGCATCCGTTTCGTGTTCATGCGGGCCGACGGCGGGCTGTTCAGCCGGATGGCCGTGCCCGACGACTACACCGCCCGCGCCGTGCTGCGCGTGCAGCTGCTCGACGCCGCACGCGACGGCTCGGCCATCGCGTTCCCGTCCACGCTGAGCGACACGGTCGCCGCGGTCTCGCACCGCACCGACGATCCCGCGGTGTTCGCCGACGCGGTCGACGACGCGACCGCGGACATCCTGCTGCTTCCCGGTACGTTCTCCCTCGACGTCGCCAAGACCCCCGCCGGGAACACGCACACGGTGAGCGTCGGTGACCCGAACACCTGGACCGTCACCTTCGCCAACACCGGCACGGGCTACCTCGACGTGACCGACCTCGTCGACACGCTGCCCGCATCCCTCGCCTGGGACGGCGAGGCGCCGGCGTTCAGCACTACGACGGGCGGAACGCTCTCGCTGTCACCGGCGGTCGCCCTCGACGCCGGCACCGGCAGGCTGACACTGACCTGGCCGGCCGGCGGCGCGCGCATGTCGCCCGGCGAACGGTTCACGATCGGGATCGGTCTGGTGCTGCAGCCCGGGCTGTCCGGAACCCAGCGGGCCACCAACCAGCTGGTCGTGACCACTGCTCAGACTCTCATCGCGTGCACGAACACCTCCGGAAACGGTCAGGGCACGCTCAGCGGGCTCGCCGCGAACCAGTGCGGCACGACCAACTTCGTGCAGCCGGTGACAGGCCCGTCGCTGTTCACGGTCAAGGGCGTGAAGGGCGACGTCGTGAACCGCACAGTCAGCGGCGCGGTCAACCCGAGCGCGCCCGCAGCGACCTGCACCCCCGACGTCGACGGCTACTACACCAGTCCGTGCGCCGCGAACACCGTCGTCGGCGCGACGGACGAGTGGCGGGTGCGCGCGATCAACAGCGGAACGGTGACCTACGACTCCCTCGTCTTCGTCGAGCCGCTGCCGCACACGGGTGACCGGATGCTCGCCACCGGCTCCTCCAGAGGATCCACCTACCGCCCGGTGTTCGACCCGACCTACGGACTCTCGTACGACGCCCCGGCCGGAACCACGGTCACCTGGCAGGTCACGACGGCGGACTCCGTCTGCCTGACCTCGACCGGCACGACCGCGTGGCCGACCGACCCGACCTGCGACGCGCATCCGGTCGCCGCCGAGTGGATCGACTCGACCGTGTTCGCCGCCTCGGGCGACTGGTCGGCCGTCACCGGCATCCGCGTGACGATGGACTTCTCGACGACCGCGACGCACACGCTCGAAGCAGGCGGGATCGTCACCGCGCGGTATCGCACGGTGAACCGACCGGCGACGGCGACCGAGACCGACGGAGCCCCTGTCTCGATCGCGTCTTCCGCCTCGTTCGCCTGGAACCAGTTCGGCGCCACCGCCGCTCTCACCGGCGGCGGGGAGGTGCGGCGCGCACCCGTGAAGGCGGGCGTGACGCTGGCGACCGGTCCGCTGCAGATCGACAAGCTGCTGACCGGCAGCGCGGTCTCGGCGGCGCCCGACGAGTTCCTCGCGGATGTCGCGTGCACCGTCGCCGGGGCGCCGGTCGACCTGGGGAGCTCGGCGACGTCGGTGCTCGCGAAGGCGACGGGATACACAGTGCGCATCGACGGCATCCCCGTCGGCGCCGACTGCACGGTCGCCGAGGCGGGTGCCCCGGGCAGTTACGGCGAGGCGGGACGCTCCATCAGTACCGGCGCGGTGGCCATCGGCCCGGCCGGAGTCGGAGGCGCCGTGCCGAGCGCGCAGATCGTGACGATCACCAACACCTACGAGTTCGGCCAGCTCACGATCGCGAAGACCGCGAACACCGCAGCCGTCGATCAGCGGGGTGAGGTGACGTACACGATCGCCGTCGCCAACGTCGGAGCCCTCGATGCCACCGACTTCGACGTGGTGGACACGCTCCCCGCGGGATCGACCTACGTCTCGTCGAGCGCGGGCGGAATCGAGACGAACGGTGTGGTCACCTGGCCGATCTCCGCGCTCCAGAAGGGCGATCGGATCGCACTGCAGGTGACGCTGTCCTTCGCGGACGCGGGCGACTTCGTGAACCGGGCGACAGTGACCACTCCGCCCGTCGGTCCGTGGACACCTCCGCTCGTCAGCGATGCTTGTGGTGACGATCCGGACAGCTCCTGCGCTGCCGTGGTCGTGACGGATCCGCCGGCGATCCTGGCGAAGACGGGATCGGCCATCGACGGCTGGCTCATCGCCGCCTGGGGCACGGTGCTGACCCTCCTCGGCGCTGCGCTCGTCGCTCGCCGAACCCGCCGCCGGGCCGGATAGCCCGTCGAGTCGCGGGGGGGGGGGGGCGGGCGCCCGCCGCCGGCACCCGCGCTGGGGGGCCGGCGGCGGCGGCGGCGGGAGAGGGGGGGGGCGCG